>NZ_JBHJYN010000001.1:880940-1113800 GCF_042270185.1 Streptomyces sp. NPDC055962 | reverse complement strand
TTGCGCCGCGCGCCCTGTCCCCGTGGGCCCCCGCGGGGGCTTGGGGGCCTCAAAACCCGACCCCGGGGGGCTGCGCCCCGCCGTCCCCCCACCGCCCCCGCCCGGGGCCCCCCGGGGGCGCCGCGGCCGACTGTTTGCGCCGTATCGTGGAGTACGGCCGCAGTCCGTTCCCCCTTCGTACGCAGAGAGGCGCCCAGCGATGGTGCAGATCAAGACCCCCGAGCAGATCGCGAAGATGCGCGAGGCGGGCCTCGTGGTCGCTGCCATTCACGCCGCCACGCGCGAGGCGGCCGTCCCCGGCGCCACCACGAAGGACCTGGACGAGGTCGCACGCAAGGTGATCGCCGATCACGGGGCGAAGTCGAACTTCCTGGGGTACGGCGGGTTCCCGGCCACGATCTGCACCTCGGTCAACGAGGTCGTCGTCCACGGCATCCCCGACGAGAAGACCGTCCTCAAGGACGGCGACATCATCTCGATCGACGCCGGCGCGATCATCGACGGCTGGCACGGCGACGCGGCGTACACGGCCTTCGTGGGCACCGGCCACGCTCCGGAGCTGGTCGAGCTCTCCCGGGTGACCGAGGAGTCCATGTGGGCCGGGATCGCCGCGATGAAGGTGAACAACCGGCTCGTCGACATCTCGAAGGCCATCGAGTCCTACATCCGCCGCCAGCCCCGTCCGGCGACCGGCAAGTACGGGATCATCGAGGACTACGGCGGCCACGGCATCGGCACCGAGATGCACATGGACCCGCACCTGCTGAACTACGTCTCCCGTAAGCGCGGCAAGGGCATCAAGCTGGTCCCGGGCGTCTGCCTGGCCATCGAGCCCATGGTGTCGCTGGGCACGGCGCAGACCAAGGTCCTCTCCGACGAGTGGACGGTCCTCACGACCGACGGCACCTGGTCCTCGCACTGGGAGCACTCGATCGCCCTCACGGAGCAGGGACCGCTGGTCCTGACCGCCCCCGACTGCGGCCGCGCGAAGCTCGCCCAGTACGGAGTGGAGGCGGCGCCGGACCCGCTGGGCTGAGTTCCCCCTCCGCCCGGGTCCCGGGCGGAGCCCGGGCGGGACCGCTCGCAGGACTGTCCGGCTGATCCGTGTCTAAGGATCAGGGGAAGTGGGCAAACTTGACGGATTCGTCTTTTGGGGTCCGCTGACGTAGACTGACTCGTCGGCTCTCGTGCATCCGTGTGTCTGCATGCGGTGGTGGGAGTCGATCAAGGTAGCCGATTCGAAAGGCGAAGCGTGGCCAAGAAGCAAGGTGCCATCGAAATTGAGGGCACCGTGATCGAGTCCCTCCCGAACGCCATGTTCAAGGTGGAACTCCAGAACGGTCACAAAGTCCTCGCGCACATCAGCGGCAAGATGCGGATGCACTACATCCGTATCCTCCCGGATGACCGGGTCGTCGTGGAGCTCTCTCCGTACGACCTGACGCGTGGCCGGATCGTCTACCGGTACAAGTAGATCTTGCCAGCATCACGCTTCGGCGTGGTGAGGGCACTGACCCGGAGAACCTGACATCCCATGAAGGTCAAGCCGAGCGTCAAGAAGATCTGCGACAAGTGCAAGGTGATCCGCCGTCACGGCCGGGTCATGGTCATCTGCGACAACCTGCGCCACAAGCAGCGCCAGGGCTGACGCACGACCCCCTGCATCTCGCAGTTCTTCGCGCGACGCACGTAAACGTACATACGCAGAGCCCGTCCAAGCTTCGGCTGACGACACCTCCGGCGGGGGCCGGGGACCTGGGCGTACCACCTCCTCCCACGCGGTCGGGGTCGGCGTCCCGGAGTGGCACTGCGGAAGACCCCCGACATAACAACTGGAGCCATTGAATGGCACGCGTTTCAGGTGTTGACATCCCGCGCGAAAAGCGCGTGGAGGTTGCCCTCACCTACGTCTTCGGCATCGGGCGCACCCGGTCCAAGGAGATCCTCGCCACCACCGGCGTGAACCCCAACACCCGCGTTCGCGACCTGGCCGAAGAGGACCTGGTCAAGATCCGCGAGTACGTGGACGCCAACCTCCGCACCGAGGGTGACCTTCGCCGCGAGATCCAGGGCGACATCCGCCGCAAGATCGAGATCGGCTGCTACCAGGGCATCCGGCACCGTCGCGGTCTGCCGGTCCACGGTCAGCGCACCAGCACCAACGCGCGTACCCGTAAGGGCCCGCGTCGCGCCATCGCCGGTAAGAAGAAGCCGGGCAAGAAGTAGTCCTCAGCGGACGCACTGCGGGCATCCGGGCCACCGGACGTTCGCGGAAACCAGCGGTCTTCGCTGTAGGACCGATCACCTCCCCTCTCCATCTGGAGTCAAGACATGCCCCCCAAGGGTCGTCAGGGCGCAGCCAAGAAGGTGCGTCGCAAGGAAAAGAAGAACGTCGCTCACGGCCACGCGCACATCAAGAGCACGTTCAACAACACCATCGTCTCGATCACGGACCCCTCGGGCAACGTGATCTCCTGGGCCTCCGCCGGCCACGTCGGCTTCAAGGGCTCGCGCAAGTCCACCCCCTTCGCCGCGCAGATGGCCGCCGAGTCGGCCGCCCGCCGCGCGCAGGAGCACGGCATGCGCAAGGTCGACGTCTTCGTCAAGGGTCCCGGCTCCGGCCGTGAGACCGCGATCCGCTCCCTCCAGGCCACGGGCCTCGAGGTCGGTTCGATCCAGGACGTCACCCCGACGCCGCACAACGGCTGCCGTCCGCCGAAGCGTCGCCGCGTCTGATCCGCCGCGGCCGGTGACGGCCGTGCGTCAGTAGCGTGGGTCCGGGCGGTACGCCTCTTTCGGGGCGTGCCGCCCGTACCCTTGTTTCATCTGTCGGGCATCAAATAGTGGGTGCCCACGACTGAAGGATTCCTTCATGCTTATCGCTCAGCGTCCGTCGCTGACCGAAGAGGTCGTCGACGAGTTCCGCTCCCGGTTCGTGATCGAGCCGCTGGAGCCGGGCTTCGGTTACACCCTCGGCAACTCCCTGCGTCGCACCCTCCTCTCCTCGATCCCCGGTGCCGCTGTCACCAGCATCCGGATCGACGGTGTCCTGCACGAGTTCACCACCGTGCCGGGCGTCAAGGAGGACGTGACCGACCTCATCCTCAACATCAAGCAGCTGGTCGTCTCCTCGGAGCACGACGAGCCGGTCGTGATGTACCTGCGCAAGCAGGGTCCCGGCCTGGTCACCGCTGCTGACATCGCCCCGCCGGCCGGTGTCGAGGTCCACAACCCGGACCTCGTCCTGGCGACGCTGAACGGCAAGGGCAAGCTGGAGATGGAGCTGACCGTCGAGCGCGGTCGCGGCTACGTCTCCGCCGTCCAGAACAAGCAGGTGGGCCAGGAGATCGGCCGGATCCCGGTCGACTCCATCTACTCGCCGGTGCTCAAGGTCACGTACAAGGTCGAGGCGACCCGTGTCGAGCAGCGCACCGACTTCGACAAGCTGATCGTCGACGTCGAGACCAAGCAGGCCATGCGTCCCCGTGACGCCATGGCGTCGGCCGGCAAGACCCTGGTCGAGCTGTTCGGTCTGGCGCGCGAGCTCAACATCGACGCCGAGGGCATCGACATGGGCCCGTCCCCGACGGACGCCGCGCTCGCCGCCGATCTGGCCCTGCCGATCGAGGAGCTCGAGCTCACGGTCCGTTCGTACAACTGCCTCAAGCGCGAGGGCATCCACTCCGTGGGTGAGCTCGTGGCGCGCTCCGAGGCGGACCTGCTCGACATCCGCAACTTCGGTGCGAAGTCGATCGACGAGGTCAAGGCGAAGCTGGCCGGTATGGGCCTGGCGCTGAAGGACTCGCCTCCCGGCTTCGACCCGACCGCCGCCGCCGACGCCTTCGGCGCCGACGACGACGCGGACGCCGGTTTCGTGGAGACCGAGCAGTACTGAGCCCGATCCCGGCAGGGGGTACCCGTTCCGACGGGCCCCCGGCCGGGCCGCAGGCCAGCAGGAGACTTCCGCGGGGCGGCCGCCTCGCGGGAACTGACACCGGTACCTGATACGGCCGGTGCAGCACACAAGGAGAAACACCATGCCGAAGCCCGCGAAGGGCGCCCGTCTGGGCGGCAGCGCTGCGCACGAGAAGCTTCTTCTCATCAACCTCGCGAAGTCGCTGTTCGAGCACGGCCGCATCACCACGACCGAGGCCAAGGCCCGCCGCCTGCGTCCGGTCGCCGAGCGTTTCATCACCAAGGCGAAGAAGGGCGACATCCACAACCGTCGCCTGGTGCTGCAGTCGATCACGGACAAGGGCATCGTGCACACGCTCTTCACCGAGATCGCCCCGCGGTACGAGAACCGCCCCGGTGGTTATACCCGCATCACCAAGATCGGCAACCGTCGTGGCGACAACGCCCCGATGGCCGTCATCGAGCTGGTCGAGGCGCTGACCGTGGCCCAGCAGGCCACCGGTGAGGCCGAGGCCGCGACGAAGCGCGCCGTCAAGGAAGACGCCCTCAAGAAGGACGAGGCTCCGGCCGAGACCGTCGAGGACGCCAAGCCGGCCGACGCCGCCGAGGAGTCCAAGGACGCCTGAGCGTCCTGAGACCCAGGTACGGGCCCGCATCTCCCTTCGGGGCGGTGCGGGCCCGTTCGGTTTTGAGAGGATCTTCCGGTGAGTGACGAGGCAGAGCCCGGATTCGTACGGGTACGGCTGGACCTTTCCTATGACGGCAAGGACTTCTCCGGCTGGGCGAAGCAGACCAGCAGGCGCACCGTGCAGGGCGAGATCGAGGACGCGCTGCGCACCGTGACGCGGTCGTCGGTGACGTACGACCTGACGGTCGCGGGGCGCACCGACGCGGGGGTGCACGCGCGCGGGCAGGTGGCGCACGTGGACCTGCCGGCCGGGGTGTGGGCCGAGCACCAGGAGAAGCTGCTGCGGCGGATGGCGGGGCGGCTGCCGCTGGACGTGCGGATCTGGCGGGCGGCCGAGGCCCCCGCGGGCTTCAACGCGCGCTTCTCCGCGCTCTGGCGGCGGTACGCGTACCGGGTGGGGGACCGGCCCGGCGGTGTGGACCCGCTGTTGCGGGGCCATGTGCTCTGGCACGACAGGCCGCTGGACCTGGACGCGATGAACGAGGCCGCCGCCCTGATGGTGGGGGAGCACGACTTCGCCGCCTACTGCAAGAAGCGGGAGGGCGCCACGACCATCCGGACGCTGCAGAAGCTGCACTGGGTGCGCGACGCGGGGTCCGGGGTGCTGGAGGCGACCGTGCAGGCGGACGCCTTCTGCCACAACATGGTGCGGGCGCTGATCGGCGCGGCCCTGTTCGTCGGGGACGGCCGCCGTCCTGCGGGGTGGCCGGCCGAAGTGCTGGCGGCGAAGGTGCGGGACCCGGGCGTGCACGTGGTGCGCCCGCACGGTCTGACGCTGGAGGAAGTGGCGTATCCGGCGGACGGGCTGCTGGCGGCCAGGGCCGTGGAGGCCCGGAACGTCAGGACGCTGCCGGGGGCGGGCTGCTGCTGACGGGTCTGCGGCGCACGGCGCGGAGCAGCCCGGCCGCGAAGTACAGGGCGACGGCGCTGGAGGCCGTGGAGCGGTACCAGCCGATGTCGGGGGTCCACCAGGCGTAGACCGCGGCCGCGGTGAAGAGCAGCAGGCCCAGGCTGCGCAGGACCCACCAGCGGGCGGTACGGGGCTCGTCGGGGCGGGGGGTCTTCGGGTGGACGCCGTCCTTGGCGGTCAGGGTGTCCCGCATGCCCGCGAGGAAGCCCCGCCGGGCCAGCACCCGGGCGCCGGGGAGTGCCGCGAGGACCTCCTGCTCGCCGCCGTACCCCTCGGGCAGCGGGGGGAGGCCCAGAGCGGCCACCAGCTCGTCCTGGTGGCGTGCGGGGTCGCCGGCGGCCCGCAGGATGTGGGCCAGCGGGCGCGGGTCGGTGATCTTGTAGACCCGTGCCAGGGCGGCCGCCTTGGCGGTCGCCTCGGTGTGGTCGGCGGCGGGGGCGGCGGTCTCCCAGGAGTGTTCCGTCACCTTCCTGCCCCGGTGCAGGAGCGTGAAGCTGCCGCGTTCCGGGGTGCGGTGCAGGACCAGGGCGGGCCAGTCCTCGGCGGTGGTGAAGTTGTCCGCTGCCGAGGTGAGCGGGTCGTCGGGGAGCAGGGCAGCGCGCTTGCCGCGTACGGGGTCGGGGACGATCTCGACGTAGGTGTGCCGGCTGCCCGCGGGGGCCGTACGCAGACTGTGGCCGCAGATCAGGGCGGCCTGGGCGACCTCGGTGGGGCCGGTGGAGGCGATCGCGAGCGACCGGGGCGCGAGCTCGCGCTCCCAGTCGGCCGCGCCGGTGACCGGGGGCCTGGGGGACGGGCGGAAGAAGGGGATCCTCATCGCCAGCTCCACACGGGTGTCGGAGCGGGCCTCCAGGAATTCGGCGCGGGCGTCGCCGAAGTAGGTCCAGGGGAAGGTCGTGGCGTGCACCCCGATGCTGCGGAAGGCGGTGAGGGCCTCCTCGTAGCGGCTCATCGACCACAGGACCAGGGCCAGGTGGTTGCGGAAGCCGGCGGCCTCACGGTCGCCCGGGGCGTAGCTGTCCGACAGGGCCTGGGCGCGGGTCACCGCGGCTTCGGCGCCGGGTGCGTACGGGTCGGGGTCCGGGGTCTCCTCGTCGGCGATCAGGTACTCCACGACGGCCTGGAGCGGCAGCGCGTGGAGCCGTGAGCCGGGCGGTGCCTGGTCGGCCGCCCGCTCGGCGAAGGCGAACATCTCCTCGTGCGAGCCGTACCACTTGCCGCAGAGGTACTGGAGCGCCTGGACGTGGCAGCCCTCGTGGTGGGGGTCGCGGGCGTTCGCCTCGGCCAGATAGGTGTCGAACACCTCACGCGGGGCCTGGATGCCCCGGGCCTGGGTCAGCGCGATACGCCACGGCACCGGGTCGTCGGGGTTGAGCTCGGCGGCCTCGGAGATCACCGGCACCGCGTCCCGCAGCACCGCGTGGAACGCCCGGAACTGGTCGGCCTCGACGTGCCTGGCCCGGGCGCCGGTCCGTATCTGCCAGGCCTGGCAGATGTACTGGTCGGCCTTGACCAGGACCGCGTCGGGGTCGTCCGGGGAGTCCGCCAGCCAGCTGTCCAGCCACCCGGGGTGGTGCAGGGAGGCCCGCGCGAGGCGGGAGACGCAGGTGTCCCGGCGTTCCCACTGGGCGTGCTCGCGGGTGCCCGCGAGCAGTTCCGCGGCGGGGATGTGGTCGCCCGCCGCTGCGGCGGCGAGGGCCTCCCGCAGTGAGGGGTCCGGGGCGTCGAGGACGACCGCCTCGTCCGGGGGCAGGTCGGCGCCGACCGCGTCGCTGTGGCGCAGGACGCGCGGGAGGGTGAGGAGGGTGGTCAGACGCACGGCGACGGGTCCTCGGTGGAGGGGAGGGACGGGGCTGGTGCGTGGGGGGAGGGGCGGTCAGGCGACGGGGGCCCCTGCGGCGGCCGAGGCCTGGACCTCGCCACGGTGGCGGATCTGCCGGAAGGTGAAGTCGGTCAGGTCGTCACCGACCGCGTAGACGTCCTTGGACGCCGTGGTGACGTCCTTCCCGCTGGTGTAGCCGCCGACCGTGAAGTAGGCGTAGCGGCCGTAGGAGTTGGCGGTACGCCGGCAGACGGATCCGCCGCGGCAGAAGGTGGGGACTCCCGAGCCGCTCAGCGAGGCCAGGCCGCCGGACGCCTGCTGGGCGGCCTTCCGGGCTTCCGCCTCGGTGCCGAAGACGGCGAGGCCGATGGTGACCGCGACGCCGCCCTTGCTGTACGTGGCGCGGATGACCTGGTCGCAGCCGTTGCCGTCGAGGATGCCGCCGAGGGCGCCCTGGGTCGTCGTGGCGCAGTTCGCCGTGCGGGCGGTGGCGCCCTTGGCGTAGACGCGGTCGCCCATGGTCAGCTTCCGGCCGGGGAAGAAGGAGTCGACGGTGACCGGGCCCTTGTCCTTCTTCTCGTCGGCTATGTAGTCCTTCGGGTCCGGCGGGGGCGGAGGGGCGACCGAGGAGAAGGAGGGCCCCGGCGCGGAGCTCTCCGAGGGCAGGTCGGCGGGGGTGGGCAGCTCGCCGGCGTTCTTGTCCGACCCGGAGCCGCCGCCTCCGCCCGTCGTGATGACGGCGGTGGCCACGATCGCGGCCACGGCGGCGGTGGCCACCGCGCCACCGCCGATCAGCAGCCACCTCCTGCGCCTGGCACGTGTGGCGGACGCCTCCGCCAGTGCCGCCCAGTCCGGAGTCCGGCTCTCTCCCGGCCCCCAGGAGGGCCCCCCTTGCCCAAAGCTCATGCGGCGAATCCTAGACCGACCGTAATCGGGTTGGGCCAAGGGTTGTCCTGCCGTGACAATGCTCTGCATGGGACATCTTGAAGCGGGCCACCTGGAGTACTACCTGCCGGACGGACGGGTGCTGCTCGGCGACGCCTCGTTCCGGGTGGCGGACGGCGCGGTGGTCGCCCTCGTCGGGGCGAACGGGGCGGGCAAGACGACCCTCCTGAAGCTGCTCGCCGGGGAGCTCCAGCCGCACGGCGGCTCGGTCTCGGTGAGCGGGGGGCTCGGCGTGATGGCCCAGTTCGTGGGCTCCGTACGGGACGAGCGCACCGTCCGTGACCTGCTGGTCTCCGTGGCGCAGCCCCGCATCAAGGAGGCGGCCGAGGCCGTCGACGCGGCGGAGGCGCGCATCCTCGCCGTGGACGACGAGGCCGCGCAGATGGCGTACGCGCAGGCCCTGAGCGACTGGGCCGAGGCGCGCGGGTACGAGGCCGAGACGCTCTGGGACATGTGCACCACGGCCGCGCTCGGGGTCCCGTACGAGAAGGCGCAGTGGCGCGAGGTGCGCACGCTCAGCGGCGGCGAGCAGAAGCGGCTCGTCCTGGAGGCGCTGCTCCGGGGCCCGGACGAGGTGCTGCTGCTCGACGAGCCGGACAACTACCTGGACGTCCCCGGCAAGCGGTGGCTGGAGGAGAAGCTCAGGGAGACCCGCAAGACGGTGCTCTTCGTCTCCCACGACCGGGAGCTGCTCTCGCGGGCCGCCGAGAAGATCGTGAGCGTGGAGCCCAGCGCGGCGGGCTCGGACGTCTGGGTGCACGGTGGTGGATTCGGTACGTACCACGAGGCCCGCAAGGAGCGGTTCGCGCGCTTCGAGGAGCTCCTGCGGCGCTGGGAGGAGGAGCACGCCCGGCTGAAGGCGCTGGTCCTGCGGATGCGGCAGCAGGCGGCGAACAGCCCCGACATGGCCAACCGCTACCACGCGATGCAGACCCGCTTCAAGAAGTTCGAGGAGGCGGGGCCGCCGCCGGAGCCGCCGCGCGAGCAGGACATCAGGATGCGGCTGCGCGGCGGCCGGACCGGGGTGCGGGCGGTGACCTGCACGAACCTGGAGCTGACCGGCCTGATGAAGCCGTTCGACCTGGAGATCTACTACGGGGAGCGGGTCGCCGTGCTCGGCTCCAACGGCTCGGGGAAGTCGCACTTCCTGCGGCTGCTGGCGGGGGAGCCGGTGGCGCACACCGGGGAGTGGAAGCTCGGCGCACGCGTCGTGCCGGGGCACTTCGCCCAGACGCACGCCCACCCGGAGCTGCTCGGCAAGACGCTGGTGGAGATCCTCTGGACCGAGCACGCCAAGGACCGGGGCGGCGCGATGGGGGTGCTGCGGCGCTACGAGCTGGAGCGCCAGGGCGACCAGGCCTTCGAGAGGCTGTCGGGCGGGCAGCAGGCACGGTTCCAGATCCTGCTCCTGGAGCTGGCCGGCACGACAGCGCTGCTGCTGGACGAGCCGACGGACAACCTGGACCTGGAGTCGGCCGAGGCGCTCCAGGACGGGCTGGAGGTGTACGACGGCACGGTGATGGCCGTCACGCACGACCGCTGGTTCGCGAAGTCCTTCGACCGGTACCTGGTCTTCGGCTCGGACGGGGTGGTGCGGGAGTCCGCGGAACCGGTCTGGGACGAGCGCAGGGTCGAGCGGAAGCGGTAGGGGCGGCGCGTTTTGACCCGTCCCGGGCGGGACGGGTACTGTCGGGGGTTGTTATACGTATGGGCCACGGCGTTCTCACGCGAAGGGCCCGTACGTAGGTTCTCTGGAGCAGTTACCAGTGGCTCGCATACGGGCAGTGTCCCCGGCGCTGTGAGCCCCAGCTGCATGATCGCTTCAGGGGTGCCATGTGTCTGGACCTCATCCACTGAAGAAGCGAAGGCTACGAAGTGCGTACGTACAGCCCCAAGCCCGGCGATGTCACTCGCCAGTGGCACATCATCGACGCTGAGGACATCGTCCTCGGCCGTCTGGCCACCACGGCCGCGAACCTCCTCCGAGGCAAGCACAAGGCGATCTACGCCCCCCACATGGACATGGGCGACTTCGTCATCATCATCAACGCCGACAAGGTTCACCTGTCCGGCAACAAGAAGACCCAGAAGATGGCGTACCGCCACTCGGGCTTCCCGGGCGGTCTCCGTTCGGTGCGTTACGACGAGCTCCTCGCGAAGAACCCCGAGAAGGCTGTCGAGAAGGCCATCAAGGGCATGATCCCCAAGAACACCCTGGGTCGTCAGATGATCTCGAAGCTCAAGGTCTACGCGGGCGACCAGCACCCGCACGCTGCGCAGCAGCCGGTCCCGTTCGAGATCACCCAGGTCGCGCAGTAGTTCCGGCCTCCCCCCTAAGACGTACAGAAAGATCTGAGGAGAATCGTGGCCGAGACCACTGTTGAGACGCCCGTCGAGGGCACCGAGGGCGAAGAGACCTTCGCCGAGGTGACCACCTTCGAGTCGGAGGTCCCCGTCGAGGGTGAGTACACCTCCGAGTCGCTCGCAGGCCGCTTCGGCGACCCGCAGCCCGCGGCCGGCCTTGGCCGTCGCAAGAACGCCATCGCCCGCGTCCGGATCGTCCCGGGCACCGGCAAGTGGAAGATCAACGGTCGCACCCTTGAGGACTACTTCCCCAACAAGGTGCACCAGCAGGAAGTCAACGAGCCCTTCAAGGTGCTCGAGCTCGACGGCCGCTACGACGTCATCGCCCGCATCTCGGGTGGCGGCGTCTCCGGTCAGGCCGGCGCCCTGCGCCTCGGCGTGGCCCGCGCGCTGAACGAGGCGGACGTGGACAACAACCGCGCCACGCTGAAGAAGGCCGGCTTCCTCTCCCGCGACGACCGTGCGGTCGAGCGCAAGAAGGCCGGTCTCAAGAAGGCCCGTAAGGCCCCGCAGTACAGCAAGCGCTAAATCTCGCCTGCTTTACACGTTCGCCCCGGCGGCACACACCGTGCTGCTGGGGCGTTCGTTTATCAGCCCTCGCGGGCGTATAACGGCTTAAGACGTTTGCACGTTTATAGGGCTGGAAGCTTCGGGCGCGCCCTTCCTTGTTGTGCCTTGCCTCGCTTTGCCCTGATTTGATTACTTTGGTTTTGCGGTTTTCGGAGCACCTTCGGAGGACACCAGTGGGACGACTCTTCGGCACCGACGGCGTGCGCGGTGTCGCCAACGCGGACCTGACGGCCGAGCTCGCGCTCGGGCTCTCGGTCGCGGCGGCGCACGTACTGGCCGAGGCGGGCACCTTCGAGGGGCACCGGCCGACCGCCGTGGTGGGCCGTGACCCACGGGCGTCCGGAGAGTTCCTGGAGGCCGCCGTCGTGGCGGGCCTGGCCAGCGCCGGTGTGGACGTCCTGCGTGTCGGGGTGCTGCCCACGCCGGCCGTCGCCTACCTCACCGGCTCGCTCGGCGCCGACATCGGTGTCATGCTCTCGGCCAGTCACAACGCCATGCCGGACAACGGCATCAAGTTCTTCGCGCGCGGCGGCCACAAGCTCGCCGACGAGCTGGAGGACCGCATCGAGACGGTCTACGACCAGCACCGCACCGGCGAGCCCTGGGCGCGCCCGACCGGCGCCGGAGTCGGCCGGGTCACCGACTACGCCGAGGGCTTCGACCGTTACGTCGCCCACCTCATCGGCGTCCTGCCGAACCGGCTCGACGGCCTGAAGGTCGTCCTCGACGAGGCACACGGCGCCGCCGCCCGCGTCTCGCCGGAGGCGTTCGCCCGGGCCGGGGCCGAGGTCGTCACCATCGGTGCCGAACCGGACGGCCTGAACATCAACGACGGGTGCGGCTCCACCCACCTGGAGCTGCTGCGGGCCGCCGTCGTCGAGCACCGCGCCGACCTCGGCATCGCCCACGACGGTGACGCGGACCGCTGCCTGGCCGTGGACGCGGCCGGCGAGGAGATCGACGGCGACCAGATCCTGGCCGTGCTCGCCCTCGCCATGCGCGAGGCCGGCCAGCTGCGCAAGGACACCGTCGTCGGCACCGTCATGTCGAACCTCGGCTTCAAGACGGCGATGGAGCGGGAGGGCATCCACCTCGTCGAGACCGCCGTCGGTGACCGCTACGTCCTGGAGTCGATGAAGGCCGAGGGCTTCGCGCTGGGCGGCGAGCAGTCCGGCCACGTCATCGTCCTGGATCACGCGACCACGGGTGACGGCACGCTGACGGGGCTGATGCTCGCGGCCCGGGTCGCCGCCACCGGACGTACCCTCGCCGACCTGGCGGGTGTGATGCAGCGCCTCCCGCAGGTCCTCGTCAACGTGCCGGACGTCGACAAGTCCCGCGTGGAGACCTCGCCCGAGATCGCCTCCGCGGTGGCGCGGGCCGAGCACGACCTGGGTGACACCGGGCGCGTACTCCTGCGGAAGTCGGGCACCGAGCCGCTCGTACGGGTCATGGTCGAGGCCGCCGACCTGGAGCAGGCGCGTGCCGTGGCCGGGCAGTTGGCCGACGTGGTGAAGTCCGCGCTCGGCTGACGGACCAGCGGTCGGACGGACGGCCCCGGCTCCACCGCCGGGGCCGTCCTGCGTGCTGCCTCCAGCTCCTGGACGATGCGGGTCAGGTCGGCGGGGGCGGCCGCGAGGCGGACGGGCCCACCCGCGTCGTCGAGTTCGGCGATGTGCCGGCCCGCGCTGACGGTGTCGCCGTCGCTGCCCCGGACGCGCCGCACGCCCGTCACGGTGAGGCGCTCCACCGGTATCCGTCTCGCCGCGAACCTGCCCGGGCCGGGGTGGGGCGTCACCGCGGGCGGCCCGTCACCCGCCCCGGCGCGGGGTCGGACTGGGCCGCTGTGACTGCTCGGCGCCCGCCGGCCGGCCGGGCCCCCGCCGGCGCTGCCAGGCCCACAGCATCCTCTGCACCAGCAGCGTCACCGTCCCGGCGAGGACGATGCCTCCCAGGTTGGCCAGCAGCTGTCCCGTGGATCCCCAGGTCTGCGGGAGGTCCTGGTAGCTGAACGCGACCGCGGCGTTGGCCGCCGCCGGAACCGTGGTCACCGAGATCGCCACGCCGATCAGCGCCCCCGACTTGGCCGAGGTCAGCGAGAGCGTCCCGGCGATGCCCGCCAGGACCGCCACGACGAAGGACATCCAGTCCGGGTGCCAGATGAAGCCGGTGTTCGGCCGGTCGGCCTCGACCATGTCCGCGGTGAACAGCCCGAGCACGTCCATGAGCCAGGCGAAGCCCGCCGTGAGGGCCATGGCCACCACGAATCCGCCGATCAGCGCCCACAGCGACCGCCCCACCAGCCTCGGCGCCCGCTGCACCAGCGCCGTCGAGATCCCCGCCAGAGGGCCGAACTCCGGGCCCACCGCCATCGCGCCCACGATCAGGACCGCGTTGTCCAGCATCACGCCGCACGCGGCGAGCATCGTCGCGATGGCGAGGAAGGCCACATAGGTGACGCTGAAGGTCGACTCCTCGTGCGTGACCTCGGTCAGCTCCTCCCAGAGCACCGCGTCCGCCCCCTCGCCCGGCGCCGCCCGTTCCGCCTCGTCGGCGCGCTTGGAGAGGGTGAGATCTATGTCCTCGACGGTGATCGAGCCGCAGTCGTCGATCCCCAGCTTCCGCAGACCGCCGATGAGCTCGTCGCCCGCCTCACGTGCCACGTCGCACAGGACGACGTCGCCCGCCGGGCTCCGGGCGGCGCCTTCGAGCACCGCGAGATGGGCGGTCCCCACGGTCCGCTCGATCAGCTCGACCACCTCATCGGTGCGGTCGGACGGCACGATGAGGCGCAGATGCAGCACGGTGCACCCTTTCCGGGATCAGAGCTTGCGCAACGAAAGGCGCTGGACCTTGTGGTCCGGCCCCTTGCGCAGCACCAGGGTGGCACGGCCGCGCGTCGGCGCCACGTTCTCCAGGAGATTGGGCTTGTTGATCGTCCGCCACATGGTGCGCGCGTAGTCCAGCGCCTCCGCCTCGGAGACCTGGGTGTACTTCCGGAAGTACGAGAACGGGTTCTGGAAGGCCGTCTCGCGCAGCCTGCGGAAGCGGTGGAGGTACCAGTTCTCGATGTCCTCGGCGCGCGCGTCGACGTACACGCTGAAGTCGAAGTAGTCCGCGAGCCCCACCCTGGTCCGGCCGTCCTTGCCGGGCAGGGCCGGCTGCAGCACGTTCAGCCCTTCGACGATGAGGATGTCGGGGCGCCGTACGGTCAGCCTCTCGCCTGGCACGATGTCGTAGATCAGGTGGGAGTAGACCGGGGCCGTCACCTCGTCCTTGCCGGCCTTGATGTCGGCGACGAACCGGGTCAGCGCCCGCCGGTCGTACGACTCGGGAAACCCCTTGCGCGACATCAGGCCGCGCGCCTCCAGCTCCTTCATCGGCAGCAGGAACCCGTCGGTCGTCACGAGCTCGACCCGGGGGTGCTCGGGCCAGCGCGCCAGCAGCGCCTGGAGGATGCGGGCGCTGGTGGACTTGCCGACGGCGACACTGCCCGCGACCCCTATGACGAACGGGGTGCCGCGCTGCTCGCCGTGCCCGTTGCCCGCGTCGCCCAGGAAGGTGTTCAGCGCGCCGCGCAGACCGGACGTGGCCTGCACGTAGAGGTTGAGCAGCCGCGAGAGCGGCAGATAGACGTCCCGGACCTCGTCGAGGTCGATGACGTCGCCGAGCCCTCTCAGCTTCTCGACCTCCTCGGCGGTCAGCGGCAGGGGGGTCTTGTCACGCAGGGCGCTCCACTCGGCCCGGGTCAGGTCGACGTAGGGCGTCGGCGCGTGCTCGGTGCGGCGGGTGCTCCGTGCGGGCGAAGTGATCACGTACTCATTGTTGCGGGAGTTTCAACGGAGTGGGGGGTGGGGTCGGTCACGTGGGGGAGCGACCGGTGGCCCGCGCGCGGCCGGCGGGGCCTCACGCCCGTCCCCCGGGGACTCCGGGGCCGGATCCCCCCACCGGGGCGGCCCCCGTCGTGCTGCCCGGCGGGAACGGATCCCGGTCCCTGTGGAACGGCTGCGCCATCCGGTCGGAGGGCCTCGGCCGCCGCCGGCCGGTCGGCGGCCCGCCTCGGGGGAGTGGCGCCGGCAGCTCCGGCCGCCGTGGACATCACCCGCCGGCCGGACGCCCGCGGAGGCGGGCGCGGAGCGACAGCGCCGTCCGGTCGGCCTGAGCGGCCGTCACGCGCTCGTGCTCCGGGGCCCGGAGCAGTCCGAAGACCCCCGGGCCGCGGTGTTCCGGCGCCAGGTCCGCCGGGCGCGGCACGATGTGGAAGTGCACATGGGCGAAGCCTTCCGCCTCGGCGAACTGGACGACGTACGTCTTCTCGCAGCCGGTCACGCCCCGGAGCGCCCGGGAGAGGCCGATCTGCCACGCTCCCAGCGTGGCGGCCTCCGCGTCGGTGAGGTCGTGCACCGCCGTGACGTGGCGGCGGGGCAGCAGCACGAGCCAGCCCGGTACGGAGGTGGTGAAGGAGTGGGCCACCCGCCAGTGCTCGTCGGAGGCGACGCACTCCCGGGGCGGCAGATCCCCGAACCGCGCTTCCCTGTCGCACGCGTAACACCCAGAGGTCGTCATGACCCCGGAGCGTAGGGCCGTCCCTCCCCGGAGCGCACCGGTTCCTCCCGCTGTTGCCCGCGGCGGCCGAAAAGGTTCACGGGGGCGGGCCGGAGGTCCGGACCGACAGGGTGACAGACACGTTTGGCGCAGTGGCGGGCGCTTCGGCGCCGCCCCGGCCGAGGACACCGGCCTTAAGGTGGCGATATGTGCGGAATCGTGGGTTACGTCGGGACGCAGTCGGCGCAGGATGTCGTGGTCGCGGGGCTGAAGCGGCTGGAGTACAGGGGGTACGACTCCGCCGGGGTCGCTGTCCTCGCGGACGGGGGGCTGGCCTCCGCGAAGAAGGCGGGGAAGCTCCTCAACCTGGAGAAGGAGCTCAAGGACCGGCCGCTGCCGGCCGGGAACACCGGGATCGGGCACACCCGTTGGGCCACGCACGGCGGGCCCACCGACGCCAACGCGCACCCGCACCTGGACAACGCGGGCCGGGTCGCCGTGGTGCACAACGGGATCATCGAGAACTTCGCGGCGCTGCGCGAGGAGTTGGCGGGCCGGGGGCACGATCTGGCCTCCGAGACCGACACCGAGGTGGTGGCCCATCTGCTGGCCGAGGCGTACTCGTCCTGCGGTGACCCGGCGGAGGCCATGCGGCAGGTGTGCCGGCAGCTGGAGGGCGCGTTCACCCTGGTCGCCGTCCACGCCGACGAGCCGGACGTGGTGGTGGGGGCCCGGCGGAACTCACCGCTCGTCGTCGGGGTGGGGGAGGGGGAGATGTTCCTCGCCTCCGACGTGGCCGCGTTCATCGCGCACACCAGGGACGCGATCGAGCTGGGCCAGGACCAGGTGGTCGAGCTGCGGCGGGACGGGGCGACGGTCACCGGCTTCGACGGACGGCCCGCCGACGTACGCGCGTACCACGTGGACTGGGACGCGTCGGCCGCGGAGAAGGGCGGCTACGCGTCCTTCATGCTGAAGGAGATCGCCGACCAGCCCAAGGCCGTCGCCGACACGCTGCTCGGCCGTGTCGACGGTTCGGGCACGCTCCACCTCGACGAGGTGCGCATCCCGCCGAGCGTGCTCCGGGAGGTGACCAAGGTCGTCGTCGTGGCCTGCGGGACCGCCTTCCACGCCGGGATGATCGCCAAGTACGCCATCGAGCACTGGACCAGGCTGCCCTGCGAGACCGAGCTCGCCAGCGAGTTCCGCTACCGCGATCCGATCCTGGACCAGCGCACCCTCGTCGTCGCCATCTCGCAGTCGGGCGAGACGATGGACACGCTGATGGCTGTCCGGCACGCCCGCGAGCAGGGGGCGAAGGTCCTCGCCATCTGCAACACGAACGGTTCGACCATCCCGAGGGAGTCCGACGCCGTCCTCTACACGCACGCGGGGCCGGAGGTCGCCGTCGCCTCCACCAAGGCGTTCCTGACGCAGCTCGTCGCCTGCTACCTCGTCGCGCTGTACCTGGGGCAGGTGCGGGGTACCAAGTGGGGCGACGAGATCCGCACCGTCGTGCGCCAGCTCTCCGAGATGTCCGGCGCGGTCGAACGCGTGCTGGGCACGATGGAGCCGGTGCGCGAGCTGGCCCGCTCGCTCTCCGGCCACGACACGGTGCTCTTCGTGGGGCGGCACGTGGGCTACCCGGTGGCCATGGAGGGTGCGCTGAAGCTCAAGGAGCTCGCGTACATGCACGCCGAGGGCTTCGCCGCGGGGGAGCTCAAGCACGGGCCGATCGCGCTCATCGAGGAGGGCCTGCCCGTCGTGGTGATCGTGCCGTCCCCGCGCGGCCGTTCGGTGCTGCACGACAAGATCGTGTCGAACATCCAGGAGATCAGGGCCCGCGGAGCCCGTACCGTCGTCATCGCGGAGGAGGGTGACGAGGAGGTCGTCCCGTACGCGGACCACCTCATCAGGATCCCGGTCACGCCTACGCTGCTCCAACCGCTGGTCGCCACGGTGCCGTTGCAGGTCTTCGCCTGCGAGCTGGCGACCGCCCGGGGCAACGAGGTGGACCAGCCGCGCAATCTGGCGAAGTCCGTGACAGTCGAGTGAGTGAGTGAGTGAAGCGTGATCATTGGGGTCGGGATCGACGTGGCGGAGATCGAACGCTTCGGCGCCGCGCTGGAGCGCACGCCCCAGCTGGCCGATCGGCTCTTCCTGGAGCGTGAGGTGCTGCTGCCGGGCGGGGAGCGACGCGGAATCGCGTCGCTGGCGGCCCGCTTCGCCGCCAAGGAGGCCCTGGCCAAGGCGCTCGGCGCACCGGGCGGACTGCTCTGGACCGACGCCGAGGTCTGCGTCGAGGAGAGCGGCAGGCCCCGGCTGGAGGTCCGCGGCACCGTCGCCGCGAGGGCGGCGGAGCTCGGCGTACGCAGCTGGCACGTGTCGCTCAGCCACGACGCGGGGGTGGCGTCGGCCGTGGTGATCGCGGAGGGTTGAGGCATGCGACATGCCTACAGCGTCGAGACCGTACGGGCCGCCGAGAAGGCCCTCATGGAACGGCTGCCGGACGGGGCGCTGATGCAGCGTGCCGCGGCCGGCCTCGCGGTGGCCTGCGGTGATCTGCTCCGGCGCAACGGACGGGTGTACGGCTCCCGGGTGCTCCTCCTCGTCGGCAGCGGCGACAACGGCGGGGACACGCTCCACGCGGGAGCCCGGCTGGCCAGGCGAGGAACAGGCGTACGGGCCCTGCTGACCTCACCGGACACGGTCCACCGGGCCGGGCTGGCGGCCCTGCTCGCGGCGGGCGGGCAGGTCCTGGACACCCCCGACGGGCTGGGCCCCGTCGACCTCGTCGTCGACGGCATCACCGGGATCGGGGGCCGCGGAGGCCTGCGGCCCGAGGCGGCGGAACTGGTGCGCGCGGTGACCCGCGGCCACGCGCCCGTCCTGGCGGTGGACCTGCCGAGCGGGGTCGAGGCGGACACCGGGCAGGTGCTCGGCGCGGCCGTGCGGGCGGACGCGACCGTCACCTTCGGCACGTACAAGCCGGGGCTGCTCATCGACCCGGCCGCCGAGCACGCGGGCGCGCTCCGGCTCGTCGACATCGGCCTGACGGCGCAGCTGCCCGCGCGCCCGGACCTGGAGGCCCTCCAGTACGCCGACGTCGCCGCCCTGCTGCCCGAGCCGGACGCCGAGAGCGACAAGTACCGCCGCGGGGTCGTCGGGATCGCAGCGGGCTCCGAGCGGTACCCGGGCGCGGCCGTGCTCGCGGTCGCCGGTGCGCTGCACGGCGGCGCGGGGGCCGTCCGGTACGCGGGCCCCGGCGCCGACGCGGTGATCGCCCGCTTCCCGGAGACCCTCGTGCACTCGGGACCGCCGTCGCGGGCCGGCCGGGTGCAGGCCTGGGTGGTCGGGCCGGGGCTCGGCGACTCCTCGGCGGCGGCCGGTGCGGTGGCCGACGTGCTGGGCGCGGACGTCCCGGTGCTCGTCGACGCGGACGGGCTGCGGCTGATGGACGAGGGCGCCGTACGCTCCCGGACCGCCCCGACCGTCCTCACCCCCCACGCGGGCGAGGCCGCCGCCCTGCTCGGCGTACCGCGCGAGGAGGTCGAGGCGGGCCGGCTCGCCGCCGTACGGGAGCTCGCCGCGAGGTACCGCGCCACCGTGCTGCTGAAGGGCTCGACGACCCTCGTGGCGGACGCCGCGGACACGCCGGTGCGGGTCAACCCGACCGGCACGTCCTGGCTGGCCACGGCGGGCAGCGGCGACGTGCTGTCCGGGCTGACGGGCTCGCTGCTGGCGGCGGGTCTCGCACCGCGTGACGCCGCGTCGGCGGGCGCCTATCTGCACGGCCTCGCGGCGCGCCGGGCGTCCGACGGGGCACCGGTCTCCGCGCAGGACGTGGCGGGCGCCCTGCCGGCGGCGTGGCGGGACGTGCGGGCCTGATCCAGGCTGGACGCAAGGCGCGGGAGGAACCGGGCCCCGAGCGACGGGAACGGACGGTGATCGGTCGTGGCCAGCGGCAGCGGCATACGCGTACGCAGGGTGTACGACCCGCCGGAGGAGGACGACGGCACCCGCGTCCTGGTCGACCGGCTCTGGCCGCGCGGGATCTCCAAGGAGCACGCGGCGGTCGACCTCTGGGCCAAGGACGTGACGCCGTCGAAGGAGCTCCGCACCTGGTACCACGAGGACCGCACGGGCGAGCGGTACGACGCCTTCGCGGACCGCTACCGCGCCGAGCTCCGCGACCCCGCCCACACCGAGGCCGTCGAGGGACTGCTCGCGCTGCTGCGCAAGGGCGGCGCCGTCACCCTCGTCACCTCCGTGAAGGACGTCCCGGCCAGCCATGTCCCGGTCCTCGTCGCGCACCTGGAGCAGGCCCTCGACCACCGCTGACCGCCTCACCGGGCACAGGAGGTCGAGGGCACAGGCGTACGGCTCTGAGAGACTGGGCGCGATGAACGAGACAGCGACCCTGAGAGCCCGTGCCGAGATCGACCTCGACGCGCTGCGCGCCAACGTGCGCGCCCTGCGTGCGCGGGCGTCCGGGGCGCAGCTCATGGCCGTGGTGAAGTCCGACGCGTACGGGCACGGAGCGGTGCCCTGCGCCAGGGCGGCACGCGAGGCCGGCGCGACCTGGCTGGGCACCGCCACGCCGCAGGAGGCGCTCGCGCTGCGGGCCGCCGGTATCGGCGGACGGGTGATGTGCTGGCTGTGGACCCCCGGAGGGCCCTGGCGCGAGGCGGTCGAGGCGGACATCGACGTCTCGGTCAGCGGGATGTGGGCCCTCGGCGAGGTCGTCGCCGCGGCGACGGAGGCCGGACGCCCGGCCCGGGTCCAGCTCAAGGCCGACACGGGCCTCGGCCGCAACGGCTGCCAGCCCGCGGACTGGCCCGAGCTGGTCACCGCCGCGCGCGCCGCCGAGGAGGCGGGGATCCTGCGGGTCACCGGGCTCTGGTCGCACTTCGCCTGTGCCGACGAGCCCGGCCATCCGTCGATCGCGGCCCAGCTGGACGTCTTCCGGGACATGGTGGCGTACGCCGAGAAGGAAGGCGTCCGGCCCGAGGTGCGGCACATCGCCAACTCCCCGGCGACGCTCACGGTGCCCGAGTCCCACTTCGACCTGGTGCGCACCGGGATCGCGATGTACGGCATCTCGCCCAGCCCCGAACTGGGCACCGCGGCCGACTTCGGGCTGCGCCCCGTGATGACGCTCGCGGCGTCCGTCGCCCTGGTCAAGCAGGTGCCGCCGGGCCACGGCATCAGCTACGGGCACCACTACACGACGTCCGCCGAGACGACGCTGGCCCTGGTGCCGGTCGGCTACGCGGACGGCATCCCGCGCCACGCCTCGGGCCGGGGACCGGTCCTGGTGGGCGGGGCCGTCCGCACGGTCGCGGGCCGGGTCGCGATGGACCAGTTCGTGGTCGACCTCGGGGGCGACGCCCTGGAGGCGGGCGCGGAAGCGGTGCTCTTCGGGCCGGGTGACCGGGGTGAGCCGAGCGCGGAGGACTGGGCCCGGGCGGCGGACACGATCGCGTACGAGATCGTCACGCGCATCGGCCCCCGCGTCCCCCGCGTCCATCTGCACGGGGCCTCCGGCCGGGACTGAGCCCGGTCCGGCCAGGATCATGGTCCGACGACGACGACAACGACGACGAAGGAGCACGGCACCGTGAGCGAGACCAGCGCGGAGGACGTGGTGGCGACGGCGGCCGTCGCGGCGGCCGGCTGGCGCCGGGCGGGCTTCGCCGGGGCGGCGATAGGCGTCATCGCCGCGGGCGCGGCCGCGGGCGTCGCCGTCGAGCGGCTCACCGTGGGCCGCGGCATGCGCAAGAAGGCCCGTCTCGCGCTGGACGCCTCCGGCCCGTACGGGTCCCTGCGGGGGCTGCCCGGCCGGGCGGTCGCCGACGACGGCACCGAGCTGTACTACGAGGTCGACGAGATCGAGCCGGACGGCGGGGCGAGCCGTCCGGGCAGGGGCGCCGGGGCGAGCACCCCCGCGGGCTCCAAAGGGCGCAGGCGCAGGCTCTTCGGCAGCAAGGACCCCGCGCCTCTGACCGTCGTCTTCAGCCACGGCTACTGCCTGGGCCAGGACTCCTGGCACTTCCAGCGGGCGGCCCTGCGCGGGTTGGTGCGCACGGTCCACTGGGACCAGCGCAGCCACGGCCGGTCCGAGCGGGGCAGGGCCCAGGCGGAGGGGGTGCCGGTCGGCATCGACCAGCTCGGCCGCGATCTCAAGGCGGTCCTCGACGCGGCTGCGCCCGAGGGCCCGCTGGTGCTCGTGGGGCACTCCATGGGCGGGATGACGATGATGGCGCTCGCCGACCGGTATCCGGAGCTGATCCGCGACCGGGTGGCCGCCGTCGCGTTCGTCGGCACGTCGAGCGGCAAGCTCGGCGAGGTGAACTTCGGGCTCCCGGTGGCGGGCGTGAACGCGGTGCGCCGGGTGCTGCCCGGGGTGCTGAAGGCGCTCGGCTCGCAGGCGGAGCTGGTGGAGCGCGGGCGGCGGGCGACGGCGGACCTGTTCGCGGGGCTGATCAAGCGGTACTCGTTCGGTTCGCGGGACGTGGACCCCGCGGTCGCGCGGTTCGCCGAGCGGCTCATCGAGTCGACCCCGATCGATGTGGTCGCCGAGTTCTACCCGGCGTTCACCGAGCACGACAAGAGCGGCGCCCTGCCCGCCTTCCGCGACATCCCGGTGCTCATCCTGGCCGGGGACAAGGACCTCGTGACACCCAGCTCGCACAGCGAGGCCATCGCGGACGAGCTTCCGGACGCCGAGCTGGTCATCGTGCCGGATGCCGGGCACCTGGTGATGCTGGAGCACCCGGAGACCGTCACCGACCGGCTCGCGGACCTGCTGGTGCGGATCGGCGCCGTTCCGGCCGAGGCGCGCTGATCCTCTAACGTTGGTCGGCATGGAAGCAGCGCACAACGGCCCGGTGGCCGGTCCCGTCACACCGGGCGCCGTCACCCTGGACGTCGCCGTAGAGTCCCCCGAAGAAATGAAGGAGCTGGGCCGCCGGATCGCCGGTGTGCTGGCCCCCGGCGACCTGGTCATGCTCACCGGTGAGCTCGGCGCGGGCAAGACCACCCTGACCCGCGGTCTCGGTGAAGGCCTCGGGGTGCGGGGTGCCGTCACCTCGCCGACCTTCGTGATCGCCCGGGTCCATCCGCCGCTGGGCGACGGCCCCGCCCTGGTCCACGTCGACGCGTACCGCCTGGGCGGTGGCCTCGACGAGATGGAGGACCTCGACCTGGACGTGTCCCTGCCGGATTCGGTGATCGTCGTGGAGTGGGGCGACGGCAAGGTCGAGGAACTGTCCGAGGACCGGCTGCGCGTGGTGATCGACCGCGCCGTCGGCGACACGGACGACGAACGCCGCACGGTGACCCTGGTGGGGATCGGGGCGCGCTGGGCAGAGCTGGGCGGGGAGCTGGCGGCGCTCTGAGGGCGGACGCCGGCGGACGGGTGCGGCGCCCTCCGTACCGGGGCTCCGCGAGGTCTCCGTACCCTCGTTCACCCACCTTTTCCGACAAGGCGTCGGTAAAATGTTGCGCCGGGGCGGTCCGCCGTGGTCACATGGGACACAGGGACATGGTTAGGTCTACCTAACCACGCCTCTCACCGAAGCCCGAGGAGGCATCCATGCCGGCACCCGAGCGTGAAGTGCACCCGCAGCCGTCGCAGGCGTCACCGGCGGAGACACCGGCGGTGTCCGCGGTGTCGATGAGGGATCTGCTGGCCTCCTGCGCCGCCGCGACGGCGGTGTCGACCCCGCCCCGCGACGCGCAGGCGGACGAGGACGCCGCGCAGGACGTGCCGCCCGCCGCGGAGCGCGACGCGGCCTGACCTCCCCGGAGCGGCTGCGCCGAGGAGCGCGCCACGGGGACGTGCCGAGGGGTGCGCCACAAGGGCGACGCGACTCCGAGGGTGCGCCGTACGGGACGCCGCGCGCCGAGGGGGGGTGCCCTGTCGGGACGACGCGTGCCGAAGGGTGCCGCTACGGGACGACGACGACCTTCACGCCGACCGTGGCGAAGGTCCACACGGCGTCGCCGTCGGCCCGCTTCATCCGCACCCCGCCGGTCTTCCTGGTCGGGTCGGGGGTCTCCATCGAGCCGTCCTGGGCGGCACTGAAGCCCACGGAGACGTCGCCGACGTCCGCGAAGCGCACCACGTGCTCGATCAGGACACCGTCGGAGCCCTTGATGCTGCCGGAGCGCGACGTCACCCGGTACACACCGGGCAGCGGGCTCACGGAGCTGGGCATCACGGTGAACGTCCGGACCGCCTTCTCCTTGTCGTCCACGATCCACACGCGGCGGTCCTTCAGCGCGTACACCACGCGGGCCCCGGTGTCGGAGTCCTCCGGGACGGCGAGGGGCGCCTCGGGGGCCGCAGGCTTCTTGGAGGGGGCAGCGGTCGTCGGCCGCGAAGCCCCGGCCGACGGGACGGCGACCGAGTCGGGCGCGTTCGCCGACGCCTGGTAGGCGAGGAAACAGACCGCGGCCACCGCCGCGGCGGTGAGCCCGGCCACCATTCCCGAGCTGCCCCTTGCCACCGTGAGGTCCCCTTTCACATGCCGTCCGTCGCATGTCGTACAAGCATTTACGTCGTACACGCGTATACCCGGCGACGGTACCAGCAGCGGAAGGGGAGGCCGGGACGACGTACGGGCTGCCGTGGCCGAGTCGGCGGAGCCGTAGGCTGTTTGTGTGCTGCTGCTCGCCATGGATACCGCCACCCCCGCCGTCACCGTCGCCCTCCACGACGGCGTCTCCGTCGTCGCCGAGACCGGACAGGTCGACGCCCGCAGGCACGGGGAACTGCTGCTCCCCGCCGTCGACCGGGTCCTCACCGAGGCCGGGGTGACACTCGACGCCGTGACCGACGTGGTCGTCGGGGTCGGACCCGGCCCCTACACCGGGCTGCGTGTCGGCCTGGTCACCGCGGCGACCTTCGGCTCCGCGCTCTCCGTGCCCGTGCACGGGCTGTGCACGCTCGACGCCCTCGCCTACGCCGCCGGACAGGAGGGCCTCGAAGGCCCGTTCGCCGTCGCGACGGACGCACGCCGCAAGGAGGTCTACTGGGCGCGGTACGGGGACTTCCGCAGCCGGGACGGCGAACCCGCCGTCGACCGGCCCGCCGACATCGCGGACCGGCTCGCCGGACTGCCCGTCGCCGGCGCGGGCGCGCTGCTCTACCCCGAGGCCTTCCCGGAGGCCCGCGGCCCGGAGCACGTCTCCGCCGGAGCCCTCGCCGCCCTGGCCGCCGAGCGGCTGGCCGCCGGCGCCGCGCTGCTCCCGCCGCAGCCGCTCTACCTGCGCAGGCCGGACGCCCAGGTCCCCAAGAACTACAAGGTGGTCACCCCCAAGTGACCACCGCGACCGCAGTGCTCCGCGAGATGCGCTGGTGGGACATCGCGCCGGTGCTGGAGCTGGAACACGAGCTGTTCCCCGACGACGCCTGGTCGGCGGGCATGTTCTGGTCCGAGCTGGCCCGTGCCCGTGGGCCGCGCGCGACCCACCGCTACGTCGTGGCCGAGGACCCCGCGGACGGCCGGATCGTCGGCTACGCGGGCCTCGCCTCCGCCGGTGACCTCGCCGACGTCCAGACGATCGCGGTCAGCCGCGGTCAGTGGGGCGGCGGCCTGGGCTCCGAGCTCCTGACCGATCTGCTCCGGCACGCCACCGCCTTCGAGTGCACCGCGGTGCTCCTGGAGGTCCGTGTCGACAACACCCGCGCGCAGAAGCTCTACGAACGCTTCGGCTTCGAACCCATCGGCTTCCGCCGGGGGTACTACCAGCCGGGGAACATCGACGCACTCGTCATGCGCCTGACCGTACAAGGAACAGAGACAGACTGATGGCTGACGAACCGCTCGTACTCGGTATCGAGACCTCCTGCGACGAGACCGGCGTCGGCATCGTGCGCGGCACGACGCTCCTCGCCGACGCCGTCGCCTCCAGCGTCGACACGCACGCCCGCTTCGGGGGTGTCGTCCCCGAGATCGCCTCCCGCGCCCACCTGGAGGCGATGGTCCCCACCATCGAGCGCGCCCTGAAGGACGCCGGGATCAGCGCCCGTGACCTCGACGGCATCGCGGTCACCGCCGGCCCCGGGCTCGCCGGCGCGCTGCTCGTCGGCGTCTCGGCCGCCAAGGCGTACGCGTACGCCCTGAACAAGCCGCTCTACGGGGTCAACCACCTCGCCTCGCACATCTGCGTCGACCAGCTGGAGCACGGGCCGCTCCCCGAGCCGACGATGGCGCTGCTGGTGAGCGGCGGGCACTCCTCGCTGCTGCTGGCCCCGGACATCACCAACGACGTGCGGCCGCTGGGCGCGACCATCGACGACGCGGCGGGCGAGGCCTTCGACAAGATCGCCCGGGTCCTGGACCTCGGCTTCCCCGGCGGGCCGGTCATCGACCGGCTGGCGCGGGAGGGCGACCCGAAGGCGATCGCGTTCCCGCGCGGACTGAGCGGCTCGCGCGATCCCGCGTACGACTTCTCGTTCTCCGGCCTCAAGACGTCCGTGGCGCGCTGGATCGAGGCGAAGCGCGCCGCCGGTGAGGAGGTCCCGGTGCGGGACGTGGCGGCGTCCTTCCAGGAGGCCGTCGTGGACGTCCTCACCCGTAAGGCCGTCCGCGCCTGCAAGGACGAGGGCGTCGACCACCTGATGATCGGCGGAGGCGTCGCGGCGAACTCGCGGCTGAGGGCGCTCGCCCAGGAGCGGTGCGAGAAGGCCGGGATCAGGCTGCGGGTCCCCAGGCCGGGGCTCTGCACGGACAACGGGGCCATGGTCGCCGCGCTGGGCGCCGAGATGGTGGCACGCAACCGTCCCGTGTCCGACCTGGACCTCTCCGCGGACTCCTCGCTCCCGGTCACCGAGACCCACGTCCCGGGTGCGGGCGGCCACAGTCACGGCCACGACCACGTGCACGAGATCAGCAAGGACAACCTCTACTCATGACCGTCGCCCTGATGTGGGAGGCCCGTGCGGCGGAGGGCCGGGGCGCGGAGCTGCTGGAGTGGGCCAGGGCGCGGACGGCCGAGCTCGCCCGGCAGCCGCTGCGCGACGAGCTGCTGTGCGCCCCGGGGGACCGGGTGCTCGTCCTGACCTGGTGGGACGCGGCGTACGACGGGGAGCTGCCGGAGCTGCCCGAGCCGGAGGCCGGGCTGATCAGCCGCCCGGTGCACCGGTGGCGCTTCGAGTCGCTCGGTCCTGCGGGCGGCTGACAGCGCCCGGTCCGGCGGGCGGCTGACAGCGCCCGGTCCGGCGGGTGGCTGACGGGGGCCGTGCCCCGGGTGTTCCGATGAGTTTCCGGCCCGGAACCGGTCTACCTTGCACGCGAACGACGGCGTTGCGAGCGAAGGAGCAGACCATGCAGAAGATCAGGCCCTGTCTGTGGTTCGACAACCAGGCGGAGGAAGCGGCCGAGTTCTACGTCTCGGTCTTCGGTGGTGACTCCCGCATCGAGAACGTCACCCGCTGGCCCGAGGGGACCGATTCGGCCGGATCGGTGCTGACCGTCGACTTCGTGCTCGCCGGCCAGGAGTACCTCGGCCTCAACGGCGGCCCGCAGTTCACCTTCGACGAGGCCGTCTCGCTGAGCGTGGACTGCGCGGACCAGGAGGAGGTCGACCGGCTGTGGGCGAAGTTCACCGAGGACGGTGAGGAGAGCCAGTGCGGATGGCTGAAGGACAAGTACGGGCTGTCCTGGCAGATCGTCCCGCGCGAGCTGCCCGAGCTGCTCGGCGGCCCCGACCGGGCCCGTGCGGAACGGGCGATGAAGGCCATGATGGGGATGCGGAAGCTCGACGTCCAGGCCCTGCGGGACGCCTGAACCCCCGGCCACGCCGTGCGCGGGCGGGGGAAGGGGCGCACCCTGGAAACAGGGAATCCGGGAGGTGACCGTCATGATGGAGACCACCGTCGGATGGCATATCGAGCTGGAATTCGAGGAGGACTCCCACCGCACCCGCGCGGCGGCCCTCGTTCGGCTCAGCGACGGGACCGAGGTACGGGCCCACGGATACGCCAGCCGTCATCCCTCCGATGCGGAGCAGCCGCGGGTGGGCGAGGAGATCGCCGGGGCCCGCGCGCTGAACGAGCTCGCGATGAAGCTGCTCACCAAGGCGCACGACGAGATCGACGACGCGTCGGGCCGCACGTCGTACCCACTGACCTGACCTGACGCCCATGTGGCCTGAACTGGCCTGACCCGACCTGACCTGACCTGCCGGGCAACCGGCGGACGTCGGTGCCGGGGTGTGTTGCCCGCTCGGTAATGTCTGGGCCATGCCACGTAGTTCACCCCTGCCGCCACCGCCCCCGCCCGCGGAGATACGCACCTGGCCCGACCGTGACGCGCTGCTGCGGGACCGGGCGGTCGTCCTGGGCGAACTGGTCAGGATGTTCGTCGGCCCCGGCCGGCTCGGTCTCCACTGGACGTGGGCCGGCATCACGGCGCTGGGCTGGTCGCTCGCTGGCGCCGCGTTCGTCATGTTCGAGGAGGCGCAGGGGCCCTTCGACACGATCCCCGGGGTCATCAGCCTCGCCATCGGCGCGGCCGTGCTGATCCCCGGTGCCGCCTTCATGGCCGTCGGTGCGGCACGGGACGTGCGGGTCCACCGGCTCCTCGTGCAGTGGGGGGCGCTGGAGAGCGACCCCGTGGGGGATCTGCCGCTGCGGATGCCGCGGGCGAACGTCGCCTGGCTGCTGACGTCGTCCGCGCTCTGCGCGGCCGGGCTCTTCGGCTGCGTCGTCGTGCCGGCGACCGCCCGTGCGGGCCAGGAGACGTACGGCATGGTGGCCTGGCTGATGGGGCTGGGATTCCTCGCCTGGCTGACCGGGCTGACCGGCTTCGTCAAGGCGTTCGCCCACCGGCGCTGGGTACTGCGGGTGCTGGCCGGGACGAGGGCGGGACAGCCCGTCGCTGCGGGCGGCTGACCGCCAGCGCGGACTGCTGGTCAGGGCAGCTTCACCGGCTGCCCGATCAGCATCGTCGGGGCCCCGGCCACCCGGGTCAGGAAGACGGTGGCCGAGTGGGGCCCCTGGAGCTTCATCTTCCGGCGCAGTTCCTCCGGTTCGACCGCCGAGCCGCGCTTCTTGACGGTCAGGACACCGACCTGACGCTCTCTCAGCAGTGCTTTGAGCTTCTTCATGTTGAAGGGCATCTGGTCGGTGATCTCGTACGCGGCCGTGGCGTCCGACGCGTAGGGCGTGTCGCTCGTGACGTAGGCGATCGTCTCGTCGACCAGCCTGCCGCCGCACCGCTCGACGACGTCCGCCACCAGATGGGCACGGATGACGGCGCCGTCCGGCTCGTACAGATACCGACCGACGGGGCCCACCGGCGGGGCGGGGAGAGGTCCGTCGGAGACGAGCGTCGCACGCGACGGCAGCAGCGTGGCCCGGTAGGCACCCGGTGCGAAGCCCTCGCCGAACCAGAGCACCGCCTCCTTCACGTCGCCGCCGTCCGAGATCCACTCGGCCTCGGCCTGCGGTCCGATCGCCTCGTGCGGGACGCCGGGGGCGATCTTCAGCGCCGCGCGGGGGGCCCTGAGCGCGGCCTCCGTCGCCCAGGACAGGGGCGGTGAGTAGGCCTCGGGGTCGAAGATCCGGCCGCGTCCGCCGCGCCGGGCGGGGTCGACGAAGACCGCGTCGTACGGGGACGTGTCGATCTCCGTGACGTCGGCGCACCGCACCTCGACGAGGTCCTGGAGGCCGAGCGCCTCGGCGTTGGCCCGGGCGACCTGAGCGGTGAGCGGGTCCCGGTCCACGGCCAGGACCCGGATGCCCGCCCGGGCCAGGGCGATCGCGTCGCCGCCGATCCCGCAGCACAGGTCGGCCACGCTCCGCACGCCGAGCTCCGCGAACCGCCCGGCGCGGTAGGAGGCGACCGAGGTGCGGGTCGCCTGTTCCACGCCGTTCGGGGTGAAGAACATGCGGTACGCGTCCGCCGCCCCGAACTTGGCGACCGCGCGCTGCCTCAGCCGCGCCTGGCCGAGCGCCGCCGAGACCAGGGCGGCCGGGTGCGTACGGCGCAGACGGGTCGCGGTCGCCAGTTCACGGGCGGGGTCGTGGTCACGCAGCTCGTCCAGGAGCGCCGTGCCCTCGGGGGTGCGCAGGGCGGCGAAGGCGGCGAGCGGATCGGCCTGATCTGCGGGGGGAAGGTCGTTCACCCGTCCATTGTGAGCCAGCCGGGGGACCCGGCGGATCCCCCGGAGGTGTCGCGGGAGACCGCCGGTGACCCGGTGGCAGGATGCGGCGCCATGCAGCTAGTACGACAAAAAGAAAAATCTGTCATGAAGCGCCACAGAGCGGTCTGTGCGGTCGTGGCCGCCCTGCTGATCGGCGCCGCCGCCTCCGGATGTGCAGACGGTGGTGACGAAGCGGCCGCCGGCCGGGGCGGGCCGGCCGCCGGGCAGCCGGGAGCCGCCGCGGCGCAGGCGGGCCCCGCGGCCGCCGAGGCCAGGGCCAGGGCCGAGGCGGAGCGCCTGAAGCGGGAGCTGGCCGCACGCGTCGCCGTCGCGAAGAAGTGGGGGCTGGCCAAGGTCCCGCTCGCCGCTCCCGCGCCGCCTGCCGCGAAGCCGCACATCACCACCCGCGAGGGGTTCGAGGTGGAGGGCGGGGAGAAGCTGCCGCCGGTCTTCACCACCGTGCCCACCAAGGAGCGGATCGTCTTCCTGACGATGGACGACGGGGCGGAGAAGGACCCCGAACTGCTCCGGATGATGACGGAACTGAAGATCCCGTACAGCGCGTTCCTCAGCGACTACGTGGTGAGCGACGACTACGGCTACTTCAAGGACATGCAGGCCCGGGGCGTCACCCTCAACAACCACACGCTCAACCACCGCTACCTCCCAGGGCTCTCGGCGTCCGAGCAGCGGCGGGAGATCTGTGGCGAGCAGGACAAGATCGAGAGGTTCTTCGGGAAGCGGCCCACGCTCTTCCGGCCGCCGTACGGCAACTACAACGGCGACACCCTGCGCGTCGCGAAGTCCTGCGGCATCAAGGCCGTGCCCCTGTGGGCGGCCGAGGCGTTCCCCGACCACATGGAGTGGCGCGAGTGGGACAGGGACCTGCATCCCGGAGACATCATCCTCACCCACTTCCGGGGTGACGAGGACTGGGAGGGCTCCATGGCCGACATGGTCCGGCGCGTCATGAAGACGGTCACGGACAAGGGGTACGCGGTGGCCAGGCTGGAGGACTACGTCTGACGGGAGCGGTCCGCGCACCGGCCCGCCCGGCACCGGAACGGCGTGGAGGTCTCCCGCGTTGTCCCGGGGGCGGGCCGGCCCCGCGGCGCCACGCGAGGGTGGTGAATTGGCACTCCGCTTGACCGAGTGCTAATCGCGGTCATAGTCTCAGTGCTGGCACTCCCCGAGGGAGAGTGCCAGCACCACTGCGCGACAGGGCAGGTCCGGCACCCGCGACGACGGATCGACCTGGTCGCCACCCCACAGACTGTTAAACCCCGTGAGATCTCCGAAGGGGGAGACCGGATCGTGTCGACCACCAGCTCCAAGGTTGCGATCAAGCCGCTCGAGGACCGCATTGTGGTCCAGCCGCTCGACGCCGAGCAGACCACGGCTTCCGGCCTGGTCATTCCGGACACCGCCAAGGAGAAGCCCCAGGAGGGCGTCGTCCTGGCCGTGGGCCCGGGCCGCTTCGAGAACGGCGAGCGCCTTCCGCTCGACGTCAAGACCGGCGATGTCGTGCTGTACAGCAAGTACGGCGGCACCGAGGTGAAGTACAACGGCGAGGAGTACCTCGTCCTCTCGGCGCGCGACGTCCTCGCGATCGTCGAGAAGTAATTCACCCACGTTTGCTTCTGTTCTGCGCCCCTGGCCCCCTGCGAGATGACTAGCCGGGCGGCGAGGGGCGCAGTTCGTTTTGAGAGGGAAGAAAACAGCCCATGGCGAAGATTCTGAAGTTCGACGAGGACGCCCGTCGCGCCCTTGAGCGCGGCGTCAACAAGCTTGCCGACACGGTGAAGGTGACGATCGGTCCGAAGGGCCGCAACGTCGTCATCGACAAGAAGTTCGGCGCTCCCACCATCACCAACGACGGTGTCACCATCGCGCGCGAGGTCGAGCTCGACGACCCGTACGAGAACCTCGGTGCCCAGCTGGTGAAGGAGGTGGCGACCAAGACCAACGACGTGGCGGGTGACGGCACCACCACCGCCACCGTGCTCGCCCAGGCCCTCGTCCGCGAAGGTCTGCGCAACGTCGCCGCGGGCGCGTCCCCGGCCGCCCTGAAGAAGGGCATCGACGCCGCCGTGAAGGCCGTGTCCGAGGAGCTCCTCGCGACCGCCCGCCCGATCGACGACAAGGCCGACATCGCCGCCGTGGCCGCGCTCTCCGCGCAGGACCCGCAGGTCGGCGAGCTCATCGCGGACGCGATGGACAAGGTCGGCAAGGACGGCGTCATCACCGTCGAGGAGTCCAACACCTTCGGTCTGGACCTCGAGTTCACCGAGGGCATGGCCTTCGACAAGGGCTACCTGTCCCCGTACATGGTGACCGACCAGGAGCGTATGGAGGCCGTCCTCGACGACCCGTACATCCTGATCCACCAGGGCAAGATCGGCTCGATCCAGGAGCTGCTCCCGCTGCTGGAGAAGGTCATCCAGGCCGGCGCCTCCAAGCCGCTCCTGATCATCGCCGAGGACGTCGAGGGCGAGGCGCTCTCCACCCTCGTCGTCAACAAGATCCGTGGCACCTTCAACGCCGTCGCGGTGAAGGCCCCCGGCTTCGGTGACCGCCGCAAGGCCATGCTCGGCGACATCGCCACCCTCACGGGTGCGACCGTCATCGCCGAGGAGGTCGGCCTCAAGCTCGACCAGGCCGGTCTGGACGTGCTCGGCACGGCCCGCCGCGTCACGGTCTCCAAGGACGACACGACCATCGTCGACGGCGGCGGCGACTCCGCCGACGTCAAGGGCCGCGTCAACCAGATCAAGGCCGAGATCGAGTCCACGGACTCCGACTGGGACCGTGAGAAGCTCCAGGAGCGTCTCGCGAAGCTGGCCGGCGGCGTCTGCGTGATCCGCGTCGGTGCCGCCACCGAGGTGGAGCTCAAGGAGAAGAAGCACCGTCTGGAGGACGCCATCTCCGCGACCCGCGCCGCGGTCGAGGAGGGCATCGTCTCCGGTGGTGGCTCCGCCATCGTCCACGCCGTCAAGGTCCTCGAGGGCAACCTCGGCAAGACCGGCGACGAGGCCACGGGTGTCGCGGTCGTGCGCCGCGCCGCCGTCGAGCCGCTCCGCTGGATCGCGGAGAACGCGGGCCTCGAGGGCTACGTCATCACCTCGAAGGTCGCCGAGCTCGACAAGGGCCAGGGCTTCAACGCCGCGACCGGTGAGTACGGCGACCTGGTGAAGGCCGGCGTCATCGACCCGGTCAAGGTCACCCGCTCCGCCCTGGAGAACGCCGCGTCCATCGCGTCGCTGCTGCTCACGACCGAGACCCTGGTCGTCGAGAAGCCGGCCGAGGAAGAGGGCGACGCCGGTCACGGCGGCCACGGCCACTCCCACTAGTACGGCTCCGTACGACACCGAGGCCCGGTACCCCCGTCGCGGGGGCACCGGGCCTCGGTGCGTGTGCGGGACCGCGTCCCGGGCGTCTGCTCCGGACCGTCGGTCCGGCGGCTGCCCGGGGCCGGTCCGGGCGGCTACTTCGGGCCGTACGTCCGGCCGGCACGGGAGGTCACTCCACCGAGCAGGCCGCGGGGCGCCAGCTTCACCAGGCCCATCATCGCCTTGTAGCGGGGGTCCGGGATCGACACCGTCCTGCCCCGTGCCAGGTCCGCCAGTGCCGCGGCCACCAGCTTGTCGGCGTCGAGCCACATCCAGTCCGGGATGTTGCCCGTCCCCATCCCGGCCCGCTGGTGGAACTCGGTGCGCACGAAGCCCGGGCACAGGGCCATCAGCCGCACCCCCGAACCCGCCAGGTCCTTCGCGGCGCCCTGGGTGAACTGGACGACCCACGCCTTCGACGCCCCGTACGTCCCCCGCGGCAGGAAGGCGGCGACGGACGCCACGTTCACCACGCCGCCGCGGCCGCGCTCCCGCATCGGGCCCGCGGCCGCCGAGGTGAGCCGGAGAACCGCCTCGCAGTGGACCTTCAGCATCGTCAGCTCGTCGGCCATCGAGACGTCCAGGTAGCGCCCCTTGTTGCCGAAGCCGGCGTTGTTCACCAGCAGGTCGACGGGGCTCACGCGGTCCGCCAGCCGCGCTTCGACCGCCTCGATCCCGGCGTCCGTGGACAGGTCGGCCGTCAGCACCTCGGCCTCGATGCCGTGCCCGTCGTGCAGCTCCGTGGCCTGGGCCCGAAGCCGTTCCGTGTCGCGGGCCACCAGCACCAGATTGTGCCCGTCACCCGCGAGCCGCCGTGCGAAGGCGGCCCCGATCCCCGCCGTCGCGCCCGTAATCAGTGCAGTCGTCATAGGCGGCACGTTAGTGCCCGCGTGTGCGGGCGGCCGACCCGGCTTCTCCCTCAGGCCGGTCGGCCGGACGGAGGACCGCACGGACGGCCCGGCCGATGTCGTGCGCCGTCTGCCGGCGGGCGTCGAACCCCGCGTCAGCGACGGCGCTCGCACACAACCCTGAGGTGAAGGCGCTTGATGACGACAACCCGTACGGCATCCCCCGCCGCGTCGACGGCACCCTCACCCTGGGCTGCAACCCACGGCGCCGGGGCGGAGCCGGACGGTACCCCCGTACGGCTCCGCGCGCGTCCGCGTCACCGGGGTGGTCAGGAGGCGGAGTCCCGCTGTGCCACGTACGCCCGTGCGGCGCGCAGCGTCTCGGTGTGCAGGGCGTCCCCGGCGTCGAGCAGGCCCGGGAGCAGCTCCCGCTGCGTGGTCGTCGCCCGGAACTCGATGGCCGCGGTGATCCCGTGGCCGGGCACGTGCACCACCTCGACCGGGTCGCCGGAGCGGATCGTCCCCGGTTCGATCACCCGGAGGTACGCACCGGTCGCGCCCTCGCGCGTGAACCGCTTCACCCAGCCGTGCTCGCCCAGGTGGCCCGCGAACGTACGGCACGGAATGCGCCCCGACGTCACCTCCAGGACCAGCTCGTCGCCGATCCGCCAGCGCTCACCGATGCGCGCGTGGCTCACGGTGAGGCCGACCGTGGTCAGGTTCTCGCCGAACGCACCGTTGGGCAGGGGCCGGCCGAGCTCCTTCTCCCAGGCGTCGAGCTCCTCACGGGCGTACGCGTAGACCGCCTGGTCCGATCCTCCGTGGTGCCGGAGGTCGCACACCGCGTCACCGCTCAGACCGCTGCCGCCGCTGCCCTTGGGGCCGGGGTCCGCGACCCGCACGGGGCCGTCCGACGGACGCTTGCCGATCCCGGTGAGCCCGGAGGCCCCGTCGGAGTGGGGAGAGGGCGTGGGACGGCCGAGATTCACGGTGAGCACCTTCATGACCGGACAGACTAATCGCGGGGCACTCAAAGGTGCTCATGATTAATCGACTCTTTCTGCAAGAGTCGCTTATGGTTGAGGGGTGATCGAAGCCCGTCATCTCCGTGTCCTGCGCGCTGTGGCCACCACCGGTTCGTTCTCCGCCGCCGCGCGTGAGCTGGGGTGCACCCAGCCTGCCGTCAGCCAGCAGATGAAGGCCCTGGAGAGTTCCGCGGGCACTCCGCTGCTGATCCGTACGGGGCGCGAGATGCGCCTCACCCAGGCGGGTGAGGCGCTGGTGCGCCACGCGTCGGGCATCCTCGCGGGGCTGACCGCCGCGGAGGAGGAGATCGCCGCGATCGCCGGGCTGCGGGCCGGCCGGGTCCGGCTGGTGTCCTTCCCGAGCGGGAGCTCCAGCCTGGTCCCCGGCGCCCTCGCCGCCCTGCGCGCCGCGCACCCGGGCACGCGGGTCTCACTCGTCGAGGCGGAACCGCCGCGTTCGGTGGAGATGCTGCGCGACGGCGACTGCGACATCGCCCTGGCGTTCCGCTACGGGGCCACCTGCGGCGAGTGGGACGACCTGGTCGTGCGGCCGCTGCTGCGGGACCGGCTGGTCGGGCTGGTCCCCGAGGGGCACCGGCTGGCGGGTACGGACACGGTGGGCATCGGTGACCTGGCCGACGAGCCGTGGATCGCCGGCTGCCCGCGTTGCAGGCGGCAGCTGGTGGAGGTCTGCGAGGCATCCGGCTTCACCCCGAGGATCGACTTCGCCACGGACGACTACCCGGCGGTGATCGGGCTCGTCGGGGCGGGTCTCGGCGTCGCCGTCCTGCCGGAGCTGGCCCTCGAGTCCGTACGGGCCAAGGGGGCGCGCACGGTGGCGGTGGAGCCGGCCGTGGAGCGGGAGATCGTCGCCCTCACCCTGCCCGACCTCGCCCGGGTACCGGCGGTGGCGGCGACCCTCGACCAGCTCTCCCTGGCCGCCGCGCGCTGAGCCGGGGCCGCGCGACGGGTCCGGGCGTACCGTGACCCCGGTCGCGCGGCGTGCCGGTCGCGCGGCGAGTCCGGTCGCGTGGTGATTCCGTCGTGGGTGGTTCCGGGCGCGCGGTGGGCCGTCGGCATGCGGAACCGCCCGGCCCGCGGCGGCCGGGGCGTGGGGTCCGTGGTGGGCGTCCGGTGTGAAAAAACGTTTCTGCGTTCGATGTGCCGTGCGGACCGTCAGGTGTGACCGGGGTCCGGGGCGGGGCCCGTGTGTGCGGAGATCAGACGGTTGCGTGCGCGGCCCATGAGCTCCTCGCGCTCGTCCTCGGTCAGGCCGCCCCACACGCCGTAGGGCTCCCGTACGGCGAGCGCGTGCGCCGCGCACTCGGCGCGTACCGGGCAGCGCATGCAGACCTCCTTCGCCGAGGTCTCACGGGCGCTCCGGGCTGCTCCCCGTTCTCCTTCGGGATGGAAGAACAGCGAACTGTCGACCCCGCGGCAGGCGGCCAGCAGCTGCCAGTCCCACAGGTCCGCGTTGGGTCCGGGAAGGCGGGAGAAATCTGCCATTGCGTGTCCCCTCGAAACCTTGCTGGTTCGGAAACGGCTTCCTCGACCGTTGGTGCTCGTCCGTCGGTGTCGGTGACCGGAATCCCGACCGTACATCTACGGTGTTAGTAGATGTAAATATGACTGATTGCGAATCTAGCCGCAGACGCCAGCAAAAGGGAAGAAATCCCGCTAAATGGGGCAGGTCGTGGAGTGGGGGGCCGGTTGAAGGGTGAAGGATTCCGTGTCGCTCTTCTCCGTGCACACCCCCTCACTTAGAGTGCCGAACCGGATGCTTTGGCCCGTAACTCTTTCGAGTGACCGTCGTTGATGAGGGGGAGGCGGTTGACGGAGATCGAGCTCGGGCAGATGTCCGAGGGGGTCAACCGCACAGGTGACGACTTGTATCAGCCTGGAGGCTCAAGGTGACGCGCATCAGCTGCGGAGGACGGTCATGACATCCGTCCTCGTCTGCGACGACTCCCCGCTTGCCCGAGAAGCGCTCCGCCGCGCGGTTGCGACCGTTCCCGGCGTCGAGCGCGTGACGACGGCGGCCAACGGCGAGGAAGTCCTCCGCCGCTGGGGGGCCGACCGTTCGGATCTGATTCTGATGGACGTACGCATGCCCGGTCTGGGGGGTGTGGAGACGGTCAGGCGGCTGCTCTCGGCGGACCCCGGCGCCCGGATCATCATGCTGACCGTCGCCGAGGACCTCGACGGTGTCGCGCTCGCGGTCGCCGCCGGGGCCCGCGGCTATCTGCACAAGGACGCCTCGCGCGCCGAGCTGCGGGCGACCGTGACCCAGGCGCTCGCCGACCCGACGTGGCGGCTCGCCCCGCGCCGGCTCCGGTCCGCCGAGATGGGGGCGGCGCCGACGCTCACCGCGCGGGAGATCCAGGTGCTCGAAGGCATGAGCCACGGCCGCTCCAACGCGGAGATCGGGCGCGAGCTCTTCCTTTCCGAGGACACGGTCAAGACGCACGCGAGGCGTCTGTTCAAGAAGCTCGGGGCCTCGGACCGCGCGCACGCCGTCGCGCTCGGATTCCGCTGGGGCCTGGTCCGCTGATGCCGCGGCGCGGCCCGTAGCCGTGCGATCCCGTCCGCATGCCGGCGGACGGGGTGACGGTGGGCGGTGGACCTGCGGCCGGGCCCTCCCCACCAGCGCCAGGTGACGCTTCCCGGCCGATGCCGCATCCTTGGGGTTGTGGAGTTCCTCGGGGAACATTCGGTCGAGCGGAAGGGGAGGGCGCAGGACATGACATCCGGCGCACCCGCTCAGAACGCTGGAGCACTCGCTCACAGCGGCCAGGACGCACGACCCGAAGCACCGGCCGGCCGTCCCGACACGGCGGCGGGCCGTGGAGGCGCGGCCGTCGGCCACGCCGGCGCACCCGCCGGCGGCGGATCGGCGAAGCACGCTGATAACGCTTCGGTGCACAACTCAGGACGCGATGCCTCGGATCGGACGGGCCCGGGGCACCATGGTCCGATGCGTGAGGACGGGACGACGGTGATCGGTGCTCTGGTGCACCGTGCCGTCGACGGTGACGCGCAGGCCACGCACGACCTGCTCGCCCACGTACACCCCCTCGCCCTGCGCTACTGCAGGTCCCGTCTGAACCGCCTGCCCGGTGATGCCCGTCACTTCGTGGAGGACCTCGCGCAGGAGGTCTGCGTCGCCGTGCTGATGGCGCTGCCGCGGTACAAGGACACCGGCAGGCCCTTCGAGGCCTTCGTCTTCGCCATCGCCGGACACAAGGTCGCCGACCTCCAGCGGGCCGCGATGCGGCACCCCGGATCGACGGCCGTGCCCTCCGACGAGATGCCGGAGCGGCCCGACGACTCGCTCGGCCCCGAGGAGCGGGCACTGCTCAGCAGTGACGCGGCCTGGGCCAAGAAGCTGCTCGCCAACCTCCCGGACAACCAGCGCGAGCTGCTGGTGCTCCGCGTCGCGGTCGGGCTGACCGCCGAGGAGACCGGGCAGATGCTCGGAATGTCACCCGGAGCGGTCCGCGTCGCCCAGCACCGTGCCCTGAGCAGACTGCGGGCCCTCGCGGGCCAGTAGGGTCCGGTCCCGGAGGTCCGCGCGGTGTGGAGGAAGCCACAGAACCGCCAGGTGATCTTGATCGTGGAATGAGACACCCGTGGAGCCCGTTAGCATGGACATCCGCACCGATCAAGACCATTTGGGGAAGGTGTCATGACTGCAAACGTCGACGGAGTGCCTGAGAAGTTCGCGACGCTCGGGCTGACATACGACGACGTGCTGCTGCTGCCGGGCGCGTCAGAGGTCCTGCCCAACGCGGTCGACACCTCGTCCCTCATCTCGCGCAACGTGCGGGTGAACATCCCCCTGCTGTCGGCCGCCATGGACAAGGTGACCGAGGCACGGATGGCCATCGCCATGGCCCGCCAGGGCGGCGTCGGCGTGCTGCACCGCAACCTCTCGATCGAGGACCAGGTGAACCAGGTCGACCTGGTCAAGCGGTCCGAGTCGGGGATGGTCACCGACCCGATCACCGTGCACCCGGACGCCACGCTGGGCGAGGCGGACGCGCTCTGCGCGAAGTTCCGCATCAGCGGCGTGCCGGTCACCGACCCCGCGGGGAAGCTCCTCGGCATCGTGACCAACCGTGACATGGCCTTCGAGTCGGACCGGTCGCGCCAGGTGCGCGAGGTCATGACGCCGATGCCGCTGGTCACCGGCCGTGTCGGGATCTCGGGTGTGGAGGCCATGGAGCTGCTGCGCCGCCACAAGATCGAGAAGCTGCCCCTGGTCGACGACGCCGGCATCCTCAAGGGCCTCATCACGGTCAAGGACTTCAAGAAGGCCGAGCAGTACCCGAACGCCGCCAAGGACGCGGAAGGCCGTCTGCTGGTCGGCGCGGCCGTGGGCGCCAGCCCCGAGGCGCTGGACCGCGCGCAGGCACTCACCGCCGCCGGGGTCGACTTCCTGATCGTCGACACCTCGCACGGGCACAATCGCAACGCCCTCGACTGGATGGCGAAGATCAAGTCGAGCGTCGGCATCGACGTCATCGGCGGCAACGTCGCGACCCGCGACGGCGCCCAGGCGCTGATCGACGCGGGCGTCGACGGCGTGAAGGTCGGCGTCGGACCCGGTTCGATCTGCACGACCCGCGTGGTCGCCGGTATCGGCGTCCCGCAGGTCACCGCGATCTACGAGGCCGCGCTCGCCGCACGTGCCGCGGGTGTCCCGGTGATCGGCGACGGCGGTCTCCAGTACTCCGGCGACATCGGCAAGGCGCTGTCCGCCGGTGCCGACAGCGTGATGCTGGGCAGTCTCCTCGCGGGCTGCGAGGAGTCGCCGGGCGAGCTGATGTTCATCAACGGCAAGCAGTTCAAGTCGTACCGCGGCATGGGTTCGCTGGGTGCCATGCAGTCCCGCGGACAGGGCCGGTCGTACTCCAAGGACCGTTACTTCCAGGCGGAGGTGTCCTCGGACGACAAGCTCGTCCCCGAGGGCATCGAGGGCCAGGTGCCCTACCGGGGCCCGCTGGCCAACGTCCTCCACCAGCTGGTCGGCGGCCTCCGCCAGACCATGGGCTACGTCGGCGCCGCGACCGTCGACGAGATGGAGAGCAAGGGCCGCTTCGTCCGGATCACCTCGGCGGGTCTCAAGGAGAGCCACCCGCACGACATCCAGATGACGGTGGAAGCACCGAACTACAGCAGGAAGTAAGACATCAGCGCAGGTGAGGGGCGGACCGGCTTTTCGGGACCGCCCCTCACGCGTGCGTCGGGGATACTGGTCAGCGCAGACGTAGAGGGAAAGGCCACACCATCGTGACTGAGATCGAGATCGGGCGCGGCAAGCGCGGCCGCAGGGCATACGCGTTCGACGACATCGCCGTCGTCCCGAGCCGCCGTACCCGTGACCCGAAGGAGGTCTCGATCGCCTGGCAGATCGACGCCTACCGGTTCGAGCTGCCCTTCCTGGCCGCGCCGATGGACTCGGTGGTCTCCCCGCAGACCGCCATCCGCATCGGTGAGCTGGGCGGCCTCGGAGTCCTCAACCTCGAGGGGCTGTGGACCCGGCACGCCGACCCGCAGGCGCTCCTCGACGAGATCGCCGAGATGCCCGTCGAGGCCGCCACCCCGCGGCTGCAGGAGATCTACTCCGCCCCCATCCAGGAGGAGCTGATCGGGCAGCGCATCAAGGAGGTGCGCGACTCCGGTGTCGTCACCGCCGCCGCGCTGTCGCCGCAGCGCACCGCGCAGTTCTCCAAGGCGGTCGTCGACGCGGGTGTCGACATCTTCGTCATCCGCGGTACGACGGTCTCCGCCGAGCACGTCTCCGGCGCCGCCGAGCCGCTCAACCTCAAGCAGTTCATCTACGAGCTGGACGTCCCGGTCATCGTGGGCGGCTGCGCCACGTACACCGCCGCCCTGCACCTGATGCGGACCGGTGCGGCCGGTGTCCTCGTCGGCTTCGGCGGCGGCGCCGCGCACACCACGCGCAACGTCTTCGGCATCCAGGTCCCGATGGCGACCGCGGTCGCCGATGTGGCCGGTGCCCGCCGCGACTACATGGACGAGTCCGGCGGCCGGTACGTGCACGTCATCGCGGACGGCGGCGTCGGCTGGTCCGGCGACCTGCCGAAGGCCATCGCCTGCGGTGCGGACGCCGTGATGATGGGCTCTCCGCTGGCCCGTGCCACGGACGCGCCCGGCCGCGGCCGGCACTGGGGCATGGAGGCCGTCCACGAGGACGTGCCGCGCGGCAAGCTGGTCGACCTGGGCTCCGTCGGGACGACCGAGGAGGTCCTCACCGGCCCCTCGCACACCCCCGACGGCTCGATGAACATCTTCGGCGCCCTGCGCCGGGCGATGGCCACCACGGGCTACAGCGACCTCAAGGAGTTCCAGCGCGTCGAGGTGACGGTGGCGGACTCGCAGCACCGCCGCTGAGGTTCCGCCCGCACGGACGACGGCCCGCACCACCGAGGTGGTGCGGGCCGTCGTCCGTGCGCGTGAGGCTCAGCCGGCCTTCTTGACGCCCGCGAAGGCGCCGACCGGGCCCAGGACGAAGAAGACGAAGCTCATGAAGTCGAACTCTTCCTTCCAGATGGTGACCAGGTCGCCGAAGTGGTCGACGAAGACCTCGGAGAAGCCGACGCCCGCGGCGTCCGACGCGATCATCGACGCGCCGATGAGCTGGCCGAGGAAGACCGCGCCCAGGGACAGGGCGGCTGCGGCGATGCCGAGGGCCGGGAGCGGTCCGCCGACCTTGCTCGCCGCGAAGCCGATCAGGAAGCCCACTCCGATGGCCGCGTAACCGACCTCGCGCTCGATCGCTCCGATGATGACGCCGTAGAGGACGGCGGCGACGACGGCTGCGCCGAGGGCGACCAGGAGGCCCACGACCAGGTTGTTGCGTGCCGCCGGGGCCGGGGCGAACGGGGCGCCGCCGCCGAACTGGCCCGGCTGCTGGCCCGCGAACGGGTTGCCCGTCGGCGCAGGGGGCTGCTGGCCCGCGAACGGGTTGCCCGTCGCCGGCGGCTGCTGCGCGGCGTACGGGTTGCCGTCGGTCGGCTGACCGCCGCCGTAGGGCTGCTGCGGTGGGTTCGGCGGCTGCACGGGCTGGCTCATACGGGTTCCCCCCTGGGAAGCGGTGCGCACGGATGTGCGAGAAGTGACGCCGCAGGCTAGCAGCCCGTGCCGACACCGCCCACCGGAATCCCGGCGGACCTGCCGCGGAGCAGGTCAGAGGCGATGGGCGGCCCCAGCCGGAGTGGCCCCCCGGGTGTCCAGGAGGAGCTGTGCCTTCACCGCGAGCCCCTGGAGGTCGTAGGTGCGGTGATGTTGCAGCAGTACCGTCAGATCCGCCCCGGCGGCGGCCTCGTAGAGCGAATCGGCGCGTGGCACGGGCAGGTCGCGCACCCGCCAGTCCAGGACGTGCGGGTCGTGGTAGCCGATCTGGGCTCCCATGTCCATGAGCCGGGTCGCGATCTCGCGCGCGGGGGAGGCCTCCTGGTCGGCGAGGTCCGGCTTGTACGTGACCCCGAGCAGCAGGACCCGGGCCCCGCGCACCGACTTGCCGTGTTCGTTGAGCAGGGTCGCGCAGCGCTGGATCACATAGCTCGGCATCCGGTCGTTGATCTCCTTGGCCAGCGAGACCATGCGCAACGGGTGGCCGGGCGTACGGCTGTCGTACGGGAAGCAGACGGGATCCACCGGGGCGCCGTGGCCGCCGACACCGGGGCCGGGGCGGAACGCCTCGAAGCCGAACGGTTTCGTCTCGGCGCACCTGATGACGTCCCAGAGGTCGACGCCGAGGTCGTGGCAGAGCACCGCCATCTCGTTGACCAGCGCGATGTTCACATGCCGGAAGTTGGTCTCCAGGACCTTCGTCATCTCCGCCTCGCGCGGTCCCCGGGCCCGGACGACCTTGTCGGTGAGCCGTCCGTAGAAGGCGGCTGCCGACTCGGTGCACGCGGGGGTGAGGCCTCCGATGACCTTCGGGGTGTTGCCGAGGACGTGGGTGCGGTTCCCGGGGTCCAGGCGGCCGGGGGAGTGGGCGAGGTGGAAGTCGCGCCCGGCGCGCAGCCCCGAGCCCTCCTCCAGCAGGGGGCGTACGACGTTCTCGGTGGTGCCGGGAGGTACGGCGGACTCCACGAGGACGGTGGTGTGCGGCCGCAGCCGGGCGGCGAGCGCCCGGGCCGCGTCGGTCACGGCGCGGAGGTCGAGGGTGCGGTCCGGCCCGAGGGGGGTGGGGGCGCAGATGGCGGCGGTGCGGACCCGGCCCAGCGCGGCCGGGTCGGCTGTGGGCCGGAAGCCGCCCGAGAGCATCCGCCGGATGTCGGAGGCGCTGAGGGATCCCTCGACCGGCGTACGGCCCGCGGAGAGTTCGGCGAAGGGGCGTGGGTCGGTGTCGTAGCCGACGGTGTGGATCCCCGCGCCGACGGCTGCTTGGGCGAGTGGCAGACCGAGGTGACCGAGTCCGATGACGGCGAGGTCTGCGGGCATGTGAGCCGTCCTTTCCCTAAGGCCAAAAGACAGAAAGTGCAACTGCTGGGGACAGCGCAATGTCAGACTAGGCGTAAATATGACCTATATGTCGCATTCTGTGACGCGTGTGGGGCGGGTGTTGTCCACAGCCGGTGGCTGAAGTCGTGGTCCGCGGACAGAATCGAGAGGTGGGCACGGGCGCCCGGCCTTCCGGCCGGCCCCCGCTCCCGTGCCGTACCACCCCCGATGCACCGGGATTACCGGGAGGCAGCAGTGAGGACAGCGACACTGGGACCCGCGGAGCGCGCCGAGGCGCTGACCGCGATGGCCGAGCGCGAACTGGACGTACTGGTCGTGGGAGCGGGCGTGGTCGGCGCCGGGACCGCGTTGGACGCGGTCACGAGAGGACTCTCGACCGGGCTGGTCGAGGCACGCGACTGGGCGTCGGGCACGTCCAGCCGCTCCAGCAAGCTGGTCCACGGCGGGCTGCGCTATCTGGAGATGCTGGACTTCGCCCTCGTACGGGAGGCGCTGAAGGAGCGGGGGCTGCTGCTGGAGCGGCTGGCACCGCACCTGGTGAAGCCCGTGCCCTTCCTCTACCCGTTGCAGCACAAGGGGTGGGAGCGGCTCTACGCGGGCTCGGGCGTCGCCCTCTACGACGCCATGTCGGTGTCCTCCGGGCACGGCCGCGGCCTGCCCGTGCACCGGCACCTCTCCCGCCGCCGCGCCCTCCGGGTCGCCCCGGCCCTCAAGAAGGACGCCCTGGTCGGAGCCCTCCAGTACTACGACGCCCAGATGGACGACGCGCGCTACGTGGCGACGCTCGTCCGCACGGCCGCCGGCTACGGCGCGCACGTGGCCAACCGGGCCCGGGTCACCGGCTTCCTCCGGGAGGGCGAGCGGGTCGTCGGCGCGCGGGTGCAGGACGTCGAGGGCGGCGGCGAGTACGTGGTGAGGGCCAAGCAGGTGGTCAACGCGACCGGCGTCTGGACCGACGACACCCAGGCCCTGATCGGTGAGCGCGGACAGTTCCACGTCCGGGCGTCGAAGGGGATCCACCTCGTCGTGCCCAAGGACCGGATCCACTCCTCGACGGGGCTCATCCTGCGGACCGAGAAGTCCGTGCTCTTCGTGATCCCGTGGGGGCGCCACTGGATCATCGGCACGACCGACACCGACTGGGACCTGGACAAGGCCCACCCGGCCGCCTCCAGTGCCGACATCGACTACCTGCTCGAACACGTCAACGCGGTGCTGAACACCCCGCTCGGCAGGGACGACGTCGAGGGCGTCTACGCCGGGCTCCGGCCGCTGCTGGCCGGCGAGTCGGACGCCACGAGCAAGCTCTCGCGCGAGCACACCGTGGCCCACCCGGCGCCCGGACTCGTCGTGGTGGCGGGCGGCAAGTACACGACGTACCGCGTGATGGCGAAGGACGCCGTGGACGAGGCGGTCCACGCCCTGGACCAGCGGGTGGCGGACTGCGTCACCGAGGACGTCCCGCTGCTGGGCGCCGAGGGGTACCGGGCCCTGTGGAACGCCCGCGCCAGGATCGCCGCCCGCACCGGGCTGCACGTCGTACGGGTGGAGCACCTGCTCAACCGGTACGGCTCGATGACCGAGGAACTCCTCGACCTCGTGAAGGCCGACGCGTCGCTGGGGGAGCCGCTGGCCGGGGCCGAGGACTACCTCCGGGCGGAAGTCGTCTACGCCGCCTCCCACGAGGGGGCCCGCCACCTCGACGACGTCCTGACACGGCGCACCCGGATCTCCATCGAGACCTTCGACCGGGGCACCCGGTGCGCCCGTGAGTGCGCCGACCTGATGGCACCGGTCCTCGGCTGGGACACGGACCAGATCGAGCGGGAGGTGGAGCACTACCGCAAGCGGGTGGAGGCGGAGCGTGAGTCGCAGCGCCAGCCCGACGACCTGACGGCGGACGCGGCGCGGCTGGGCGCCCCGGACATCGTGCCGCTCTAGTCCCGCAGGACCTCGGAGCGGGCGGGCGGACAGAACTCCGCCTCCAGCAGCCCCGTTTCGAGGGCCGCGCCGGGCGGCGCGTCCGTGTTGACGCGGAAGGTGAGGACGTGCCGCCCGTCGCGGGTCGCGGCGGTCCGCGCGTAACTTCCGGTGATGTGCCCGTTGTGGCCCCAGACGGTGGTGCCGCACGAGAGCTCCTGCGGATAGATCCCCATGCCGTACCGACCGCCCGTGGGCCGGGTGTCGAGGAGGGTGGCCAGCTCGGCGGGGGCCAGCAGCCGCCCGCCCAGCAGCGCCGCGTAGAAGGCGTCCAGGTCGTCCAGCGTGGAGACCAGTTCCCCGGCCGCCCCGGCGAACCGCGGGTCGGCGTCCGTGACGTCGCGCACCGTGCCGTCGGCGGGGGAGCGGTGGTAGCCGCGGGAGCGGGGCAGGGGCAGGGTCGTCCGGGCGCCGGGAAGCGAGGTGCCGGTCAGCCGGAGGGGGCCGAGGATGCGGCGCCGTATCTCGGCGGCGTACGGGTGCCCGGTGACGCGCCGTACGACCATGCCGAGCAGCGCGTAGTTGGTGTTGGAGTACGCGTACACGCCGTGCGCGGTCACCGGGGGGCGGGCCACGGCCGCGCGGACCGCGGCGGCGGGGGTGACCGGCCGGGCCGACGGGCCGGCCGCCCCCGTGAGCGCGGGATCCGTCGGGGGGAGGGCCGTCATGTAGTCGGGCAGCCCGCTGGTGTGGGTCAGGAGCGTGCGAAGGGTGAGGAAGGAGCCCTCGCCACCGTCATCCCGTACGAGTCCGGGCAGGTACTCCTCGACGCCGTCGTCCAGCCCGAGCCGTCCCTCGTGGGCGAGTTGGAGGACCACCGTCGCCACGAACGTCTTGGTGATGCTGCCGGCCCGGAAGTGGTCCTCCGCCCCGATGCCGGGGCCCGCGGAGCCGAAGGTCTCCCCTTCGGCGGGGGTGTGGCCGCGTGCCAGAAAGGCGGCTGCGGGGGCGCCGCCCTCGACGACGAGCCGGGGGAGGTAGGACGATGCGGGCGTGGGGTGTGGTTCGCTGGGCAGGCTCGCGGTTCCCGGGGCGAGCAGAGTCAGCAGCAGCGGGGCGACGGGCAGCGCCCTGGATATCGGCATGGCGAGGGGTTCCTTCCTCCGGTCACATCATGGCCGACCCGGACCCGGGACCACGGGTGGTCCCGGGGTGAGGGACAATGAACGCTCTGCCAGGGCGGGTTGATCGCAGAGGGGACGCATGTCGGAGGCGGAGCAGGCGCGGGAGCCCCAAGGGGACAAGGACGGACGTCTTCTGGCGGGACGGTACCGCCTCGGGGAGGTGCTCGGCCGGGGCGGCATGGGCACGGTCTGGCGTGCTGCCGACGAGACGCTGGGGCGCACGGTCGCGGTCAAGGAACTGCGGTTCCCCTCGTCCATCGACGAGGAGGAGAAGCGGCGCCTCATCACGCGGACGCTGCGTGAGGCGAAGGCGATCGCAAGGATCCGCAACACCAGCGCGGTGACGGTCTACGACGTGGTCGACGAGGACGACCGGCCGTGGATCGTCATGGAGCTCATCGAGGGCAAGTCCCTCGCCGAGGTGATCCGTGAGGACGGGACGCTGACGCCGCGGCGTGCGGCGGAGGTCGGCCTGGCCATCCTCGACGTGCTGCGCTCGGCGCACCGCGAGGGCATCCTGCACCGGGACGTGAAGCCGTCCAACGTCCTGATCTCGGAGGACGGCCGGGTCGTCCTGACGGACTTCGGGATCGCGCAGGTCGAGGGCGACCCCTCGGTCACCTCGACGGGCATGCTCGTCGGCGCCCCGTCGTACATCTCGCCCGAACGGGCCCGCGGTCACAAGCCCGGACCGCCCGCCGACCTCTGGTCCCTCGGCGGGCTGCTGTACGCGAGCGTCGAGGGCCGGCCGCCGTACGACAAGGGGTCGGCGATCGCCACCCTGACGGCGGTGATGACCGAGCCGGTGGAGACGCCCGTCCACGCCGGTCCGCTGGAGGAGGTCATCTACGGCCTGCTGGCCAGGGACCCCGACCGGCGACTGGACGACGCCGGCGCGCGCACCCTGCTCAACGCCGTGATCAACGCCCCGGAAGAGCCTGCCGTCCCTCCGGCCGAGCGCACCCAGGTCATGGCGCTGCCCGCGATCGGTGACGCCGGGAGCGACAAGGGCGGCCGGAGCGGCAAGGGCGGCCCGAAGAAGGCGGCCGCCGCTGCCGCCGCACCCGTCTCCGCCGCCGCGGCCGACACCCCCGGAGAGTCCGGAGACAAGGCTTCCGGCAGCCGGGTGCACGGCTCCCCCGCCGCTCCGGAGCCCTCCTCGACGACCGCTCCGGCGGGCGTGGCGGGGATCGCGGAGGGCACCAAGGACCGGCTGCGCGACGCCCTTCGGTCGGTACGCAACGCCAGGACCCTGGCCGCCACCGCCTCGGCCTCCGGCCCGGCCGCGCCGGCCGGACGTCCGGCCGCGGCCCGCGCGTCGATCACCGACGTCGTCCCGCGCCGCACGCTGGCGGTCATCGCCGGCGTCGTCGTGCTCGCCGTGCTCGGCACGATCCTCGCGCTCACGCTCGGCGACGACGACACGGGCAACCAGGGCGGCGGCTCCAAGGGCGGCACCGCCGCGTCGGCCGGGGCCACGGCCGACGGTGAGCGGGCCACCGGAGGCGGCTCCGGCAAGGACGAGGAGAGCGGGAAGCAGGACGGCGGCAAGGACGGCCAGGGGAAGGACACGGGTGAGGCGTCGGGCGACACCTCGCCCTCACCGGAGACCGGGAAGCCTTCCGCCGACCCGGACGCGCTGCCCGCCGGGTACAAGAAGGTCACCGACGAGCGGTTCCACTTCTCGATGGCGATGCCCGAGGGCTTCAAGCGCAACGCCATAGCGGGAAGCAACTCGGGCGGCATCTACAACGACGGCGGCGGCTTCCCGCGCGTCCAGATCGACTACAACTCCTCGCCCGGGGACGACGCCGCCGCCGCATGGCGCGGTCTGATGGGAGCGGTCGCCGCGAGCAGCAGCGGCTACTCGCACATCGGGATAAAGAAGGTCGAGTACAACGGCTACCCGACCGTCGCGGACTGGGAGTTCACGCGCAACCAGCAGGGCATGCGGGTCAGGGTCCTCAACCGTGGCTTCAAGGCCGACGCCACCCACGGCTACTCGATCATGATCAGCTGCAAGGCGGACGAGTGGGACGGCGACGCGTGCAAGACCCTGCGCGAGACGGCCTTCGCCACGTTCGAGCCGACCGGCTGACCGGTCCTGACCGGGTTCGAGCGGCCGGGTTGGCGTGACCCGGCCGCGCTGCCGCCCCTTGCCACGTATGGTGAGAGACCGAGGACCGTACGCAGCCGGAATCAGGATCGATTGCACGGCAAGTGACCGCAATTGACGGATTGATGCGGTCTCGGTGACCGGGGGACAGCGCGCTCTGGGGAGGCGTCGTGGACGACTACGCGGGTCGGGTGCTTGCCGACCGCTACCGCCTTCCGCTGCCTCCGTCCGATGCGTACGAACTGGCCGAGACACGGGCGTTCGACACGTACAGCGGACAGGAAGTCCTGGTGCGGCAGGTGCCGTTGCCGGAGGTCGTGGACGCCGAGGTGCTCGACGCCGACGGTGTCCCCTCGGCCAGGCGCGCCACCGGCCGTGCGGTGCGACGGTCCACGGACCCCGCGGTCCGGCGGGCGATCGAGGCCGCGCAGGCGGCGGCGCAGGTGCCCGACCACCCGCGCCTGGACCAGGTCTTCGACGTGTTCGCCGAGGCGGGATCGCTCTGGATCGTGAGCGAGCTGGTCGCAGCCCGGCCGCTCGCCGCGCTGCTCGCGGAGCGGCCCCTCAATCCGTACCGGGCCGCCGAGATCGGCTCCGACGTCCTGACGGCGCTGCGGGTACTGCACGCGCACGGCTGGACGCACCGCAACATCACGGTCCGCACGGTGCTCGTCTGCGACGACGGCCGCGTGGTGCTGACCGGGCTCGCGGCGGGCGCGGCGGAGGAAGCGCTGTGCGGATACGTTCCGGCACCGCAGCCGGACCAGGAGAACGCCTACGGGCCTCCGGCGGTCGAATCGGGCCCCACCGGCCCGTACGAGCCCCCCGCCGTCGAGTCGGGCCCGTACGAGCCCCCTGCCGTCGAGTCGGGCCCGTACGAGCCCCCTGCCGTCGAGTCGGGCGCCTACGAGGCTCCTGCTGTCGAGTCGGGCGCCTACGAGGCTCCTGCTGTCGAACCGGGCGCCTACGAGGCTCCTGCTGTCGAACCGGGCGCCTACGAGCCTCCCGCCGTCGGACCGGGCCCCTACGAGCCTCCCCTGCCGTACCGGCCGGACCTCGCGCCGCCCGGGCCGGGAGCGCTCCCCGCCACGGAGGCGCTCCCGGCGCCCAGGACGCCCGGCGACGGCGGGCCGGCCCCCGCCACCCGTGGCGAGATCGAGGCGGCGCCTCCCGCCCTGCCCCCGGCGGAGCCCGGGGCGGGGAGCGCGGCGCAGCTGCGCGCCGCCCGTGCCGGAGCCATCGCGGCCTACCGGGCTGGGGCCCGCGCCGCCGCCCGCGCCGGTGAGGAGCGCCGGCGCGAGGAGCGCGACCACGACGGCGGCCAGGAGGCGGACGGGACCGAGGAACCGGCCACCCCGGCGTCTTCCGGCCCGCCGCAGCTGACGGCCGCCTGGGGCCGGCCGGCCGAGGCCCCGTATCCGTACCCGTACGACGACGAGGACGACGAGGACGACGACGAGGACGACGACGAGGGCCCGGGCGGCCCGCCGCCCGCCGGCCGGCGCGTCCACCTCGCCGGCACCTGGGGCGACGGCTCCGGCCGACCCGTGCCCGCAGGCGGCTCCGGAGGCCCGGGCCGCTCCGGCGAGGACGCGCTGCGCGCCGACGCCAGGCGCGTCGGCAGCGGCCCCGCGGAGCGCCCGGACCGGCTGCCCCGGCCGGTCGCCGCGCGAGGCCCCGCCGGAGGGTGGGACGAGGTCGTCGCGGGACGCGGTGACACCCCCGCCTACCGGGGCCCGGCCACCCCTCTCGCCGCCGAACGCGCCCGGCAGGCCCGGATAGCCGTCGTCGGTGCCGTCACGGAGCGCTGGGCGCCCGAACAGGCGGGCCCGGTCCACGACAACTGGCAGCTCGCCCCGCCCATCGGCCCCTCCACCGATCTGTGGGCGCTCGGTGCGCTTCTCTACCGTGCCGTGCAGGGCCACGCCCCGTACCCGGAGGAGAACGCCTCCGAGCTCGTCCAGATGGTCTGCGGCGAACCGCCCGCCTTCGCGGAGGAGTGCGGCCCGCTCCGCCCCGTCGTCGAGTCGCTGCTGCGTCAGGACCCCACGGAAAGGCCCGACTTCGAGGAGCTGCGCGGCTGGCTCCGCTCCCTCGTGCGTTCGGCCCCCGAGCCGGAGGTCGGCACCGACATCGTCACGATGCCGCCCGCCGACGCCACCCGCCTGCCCGTCGTACGCCGCCGCGGCGAACTCGTGCGCCGGCGCCGCGGCCGGGGCACGTCCCACGGCCGTCACCGTCAGGGGAAGCCGCAGCGCCGCGATCGGCAGCAGGCCTACGAACAGCCCCAGGCGTACGAGAAGCCGTCGCGCCCGCCCCGCGAACCCAAGGGTCCCAAGGTGCTCCGCCAGCCGCAGCCCGGCGGCCGGGCGCCGCGGCGGCTCGGACGTCTGCTGCTGGTGCTGATCCTGCTGGCGATGGCCGCAGCCATCGCCTACGCCATGCTGTTCATGCCCAAGGACGGTTCGGGGACGGGCGCAGCGCCGTCGGACTCCGTCGCACCGGCGGAGCCGGGCTCCGGCGGGGAGGCGTCGTCGTCCGGCTCGCCCGAGCCGTCGCGTTCCTCCGGCTCCCCGGACTCCGGGGGCTCGTCGGGCTCCGAGAAGCCGCAGACCAGCCGCTCCGCCGTCGCCCTCGCGCCGGGCTACACGCTGCGGAAGGACGCGGAGGGCTTCGAGATCGGTGTGCCGAAGGGCTGGCAGCGCAGCGCGACCGGGGCGGACCGTCAGGTCCGTTACGGGAGCGACGGGTTCAGCGTGCTGGTGGTCCCCGGCCGGGACACCGTGAAGGCCAACGGCGGCGATCCGCTCGACTACCAGCGGACCAAGGAACCGGAGTTGAAGCCCTTCCGGGAGTCGAGCTGGGCCACGTCCACCGGTCTGCGCCGTGTCGACGTCGGCCGACAGGCCATGGCGGAGGGGCAGTTCACCTGGCAGGAGAGCGACGGGCGCCAGGTGTACGTCCGCAACCTCGCCATGATCGTGGACGGCAGGTACCACATCGTCCAGGTCATCGGCCCGGAGAACGAGCGGGACAAGATCTCCGAGATCTACGAACAGGCCATCTCCTCCTACCGCGTGAACTCCTGACGGCGCGACAGCGAAACGCGACAAGCATCACAGTGCGGATTCGTGGGCGATGCGAGGTTCCGTGACACCGCCTCCCGTCCGTACCCTGTCGTCCCAAGGAAAACGGGGCGAGGACACACGTGGAACACGCGCAGGGCACGGACGCGGGGATCGTACTGGCCGGACGATACCGACTGGGTGACGTCCTGGGGCGTGGTGGCATGGGCAAGGTCTGGCGCGCCCAGGACGAGGTGCTCCACCGGACGGTGGCAGTCAAGGAACTGACGGCCGGGCTGTACGTCGCCGAGGCGGACCGTGCCGTGCTCCACGCCCGCACGCAGAAGGAGGCGCGCGCGGCGGCCCGGATCACGCACCCCGGGGTCGTCACCGTCCACGACGTCATCGAGTACGACAACCGCCCCTGGATCGTCATGCAGTACGTCGACGGGCCCTCGCTCGCCGACGCGGCGAAGGAGTCCGGCGAGGTCGATCCCCGCGAAGCCGCCAGGATCGGCCTCCATGTGCTGAGCGCGCTGCGGGCCGCACACGGCGCGGGGGTCCTGCACCGGGACGTGAAACCCGCCAACGTCCTGCTCGCCCGCGACGGCCAGGTCCTGCTGACGGACTTCGGGATCGCCGCGATCGAGGGCGACTCCACCATCACCAGGACCGGTGAACTGGTCGGCTCCATCGACTATCTGGCGCCCGAGCGGGTCCGGGGCGGCGACCCGGGCCCCGCCTCCGACCTCTGGTCGCTCGGTGCCACGCTCTACACGGCGGTCGAGGGCACCTCGCCCTTCCGGCGCACGTCCCCCATCTCCACCATGCAGGCCGTGGTCACGGAGGAACCGCTCCCGCCGGCGCGCGGCGGTGCGCTGGCGCCCGTGATCACCGCCCTGCTGCGCAAGGACCCCGCGGACCGTCCGACGGCCGAGGAGACCGAGCGCATGCTGCTGGACGCGATGGAGGGGCGCAGACCCCGCGCCGCGCAGGCGCACGTGCCCACGCAGCGGGTCTCGGAGGAGGAGCTGAACTCCTTCTCCGCCCCGGAGGGTTCCACCACCCACATCCCCCGGCCGCTGCCGGAGCCGGCCGGGCCCGCGTACACCACGGCGTCCGCCACCGGGCGCGGCCGGAAGCCCTGGCGCACCGTCCTGGTAATCCTCGCGGTCGCCGCGCTGATCGGCAGCGGTGTGGGCCTGGTCATCCGGTACACCGGGGATGCCGGAGGGGGGACGTCCGGCGAGGCCTCGGAGCGAAGCACCGGGAGCCCGGCGCCCTCCGCGTCCTCCTCCGGGGACGCCGCCGGGGACCCGTCGGCGTACCCGGCGGGAGAGGGAGAGCCCGCCGCGGGGAAGACCCCCGACGGCTGGAAGCGGGTCGACGCCCCCGAGGGGTTCGGCCTCCTGCTCCCGGAGGGCTGGGAGCGGCAGACGGGCGGCGACCGGATCGAGTACAGCCCCGACAACGGGGCGCACAGCCTCCGGATCAGCATCGATCCGCAGCCCGACTTCGACAGCTCGTACGCGCACATGCAGAGCATCGAGAAGGACCTGTCCCGGCGCCTTCCGGAGTACGAACGGCTCACGCTGGAGGAGAACGTCTTCCGTGACCGTCCCGGTTCACGGTGGGAGTTCACCTGGATCGAGTCCCAGGGTCAGCCCGGCCCGCGCCACGGCATCGACCAGATGTACTTCGCCGAGACGGGCGGGCCGGAGTACGCGTTCTACCTGACCGGTCCCGAGGGGGAACAGGACGAGACCCGGCAGCTCTTCGAGACCATGCTGCGCAGCTGGACACCGCCGGAGCGCGAGGGCTGAGGGGCGCTCCGGGGGCACCCGCGGCGGGTCCGGCGGCGGCGCGCGGCGAGGACACCGGCCCGGCGCCGGGCGAACCGCCGAAGATTCACTGTTCCTGACGCCCGATCCCCGCGAACGAGGGTGGATCGCCCCTGATCAGCGGTTATACCGCCAGTGATCGCTGGCTGTATGGCTGGGCGGGGCAGGAGTCTCTGGCGGGGTCTGTGAAAACCTGTTACCCACGGGTACCCAAAGTCGTCGGGTGGACATACTCTCGCCCTCATGACGGACTCGCAGGCTTCCTCGACCACCTCCGCCGCCTCCGGCAGCCGCGTCGGCACCAATCCGGTGGCCGCCGCCCCCGCAGGGGCGCGCACCGCCGCGGACGTGGTCACTCCCGAGGTGATCGCCCGGCTGACCCGTGGCGTCGTGGGCTCCGGCCGCACGTCGAACCACAGCCCCTTCACCGGGGACAAGCTGGCGGACCTCCCCGAGTCCACCCCCGAGGACGTACAGACCGCCTTCGACCGGGCCCGGGCCGCCCAGCCCGTCTGGGCCGCGACGCCGGTCAGGGCCAGGGCGGCGGTGCTGCTGCGCTTCCACGACCTGATCCTTCAGCGCCAGTCCGAGGTCCTCGACCTCATCCAGCTGGAGACCGGCAAGGCGCGGCTGCACGCCCACGAGGAGGTGCAGGCCGTCGCCGTCTCGGCCCGGCACTACGGGCGCAGGGCCGCCGCGTACCTGAAGCCGAAGCGCCACACCGGGGTCGTCCCCGCGCTGACCAAGGTCACCGAACTGCGCCAGCCGCGCGGTGTCGTCGGCCAGATCGCCCCCTGGAACTACCCGCTCGAACTCTCCGTCGGCGACGCGCTCCCCGCCTTCGTCTCCGGCAACGCCGTCGTGATGAAGCCCGACACGGAGACCGCGCTGACCGCGCTGTGGGCCCGTGACCTGCTGATCGAGGCCGGACTGCCCGCCGAGGTGTTCCAGGTCGTCCTCGGCGAGGGACCCGTCGTCGGGCCGGAGGTCGTCCAGCGCGCCGACTACGTCTCCTTCACCGGCTCGACCGCCACGGGCCGCGACGTGGCCCAGCGCGCCGCGGCACGGCTGGTCGGCGTCTCGCTGGAGCTCGGCGGCAAGAACCCCATGCTGGTCCTGGCGGACGCCGACGTCGAGAAGGCCGCCGAGGGCGCCGTGCGCGCCTGCTTCTCCTCGGCCGGACAGCTCTGCATCTCCATCGAGAGGCTGTACGTCCACGCGTCCGTCGCGGACGCCTTCGTGGAGCGCTTCGCCGCCCGCACCAAGGCCATGCGGCTCGGTGCCTCCCTGGCGTACGGGGCCGACATGGGCTCGCTCGTGGGCGAACGCCAGCTGGAGACCGTGAGCCGGCACGTGGCGGAAGCCGTCGAGAAGGGTGCCACGCTCGTCGCGGGCGGCGTCGCCCGCCCCGACATCGGCCCGCTCTTCTACGAGCCGACCATCCTCGACAACGTCCAGGAGCCGATGGCCGTCTGCGCCCAGGAGACCTTCGGCCCGGTCGTCTCCCTCTACCGCTTCACCGACGAGGACGAGGCGGTCGGCCTCGCCAACGCCACCCCCTACGGCCTCAACGCGAGCGTCTGGACCAAGGACGCCCGGCGCGGCCACCGGATCGCGGCCCGGCTGCGGGCCGGCACCGTCAACATCAACGAGGGGTACGCGCCCGCGTACGGCAGCGTCCAGTCGCCCATGGGCGGCATGAAGGAGTCCGGGCTCGGCCGGCGGCACGGCTCCGAGGGCATCCTCAAGTACACCGAGGCCCAGACGGTCGCCCAGCAGCGGCTGATGCCCCTCGCGCCGGCCTTCGGGATGGACGACGCGACGTACACGGCCTTCATGAGCCGCAGCCTCAAGGCGATGAAGGCCTTCCGGCTGCGCTGACCCCCGACGCCCCCTCCCACCTGCCCTTTTCGTGCCGAGGAGAGCCATGTCCCAGGACAGCCATGCCCAGAACCAGGCCGCACCGGCCGCTCCTGCGGCGCCCGACGACGCGTACGACTACGACGTCATCGTCGTCGGTTCGGGCTTCGGCGGCGCGGTCTCGGCCCTGAGGCTGAGCGAGAAGGGGTACCGGGTCGGCGTCCTGGAGGCGGGCCGCCGCTTCACGCGGGCGACGCTCCCCAAGAACTCCTGGGACATCAAGAACTACCTCTGGGCGCCGGCGCTCGGCCTGTTCGGCATCCAGCGGGTGCATCTGCTGGGCAAGGTGATGGTGCTGGCGGGCGCCGGCGTCGGCGGTGGCTCCCTCAACTACGCCAACACCCTGTACGTGCCGCCCGCGCCGTTCTTCGAGGACCGCCAGTGGTCCGGCATCACCGACTGGAAGGACGAGCTGGCGCCCTACTACGACCAGGCGAAGCGGATGCTCGGGGTGCGGCTCAACCCGACGGTGACCCCGGCGGACGTCCACCTCAAGGCGGTGGCCGAGACCATGGGCGTCGGCGACACCTTCCACCTCGCCCCCGTCGGCGTCTTCTTCGGCGACGGGAAGGACGCCGACGGCACGGTGGACGCGAAGCCCGGGGCGGAGGCGGCCGACCCCTACTTCGGTGGCGCGGGTCCCGCGCGCACGGCCTGCTCCCAGTGCGGCGAATGCATGACGGGCTGCCGTCACGGCGCGAAGAACACCCTCAACGAGAACTACCTGTACCTCGCGGAGAAGGCCGGGGCCGTCATCCACCCGATGACGTCCGTCACCGCCGTCACGGACGGCCCGGACGGCGGCTACCGGGTGTCGACCGTCCCCACGAACCGGCGCCGCAAGGCGAAGCCGTCCGTGCTGCGCGCCCGGAAGGTGGTCGTCGCCGCAGGCACGTACGGCACCCAGACCCTGCTGCACACCATGAAGGACGAAGGGCTGCTGCCCCGGATCTCGTCCCGCCTCGGTGAGCTGACCCGGACCAACTCCGAGGGCCTGGTGGGGGCGCAGACCAGTGACCGCCGCTACCGGAAGAAGCACGGCACGGCCAAGGCGGACTTCACCCGGGGCGTCGCCATCACCTCGTCCATCCACCCCGACGAGAACACCCACATCGAGCCGGTGCGCTACGGCAAGGGTTCCAACGCGATGGGCGCGCTGACCATCCTCCAGGTGCCCTACAGCACCCACCGGGTACTGAGCTGGTTCGGCAACGTGGCCAGGCACCCGGTGCTGACCGTGCGGTCCCTGTCCAACCTGCGCTGGTCGGAGCGGACCATCATCGGCCTCGTCATGCAGTCGCTGGACAACTCGCTGACCGCGTACCGCAAGCCCGGCGGCGTCGGCAAGGGGCTGCTCACCGCCCGGCAGGGCCACGGCTCGCCCAACCCCACCCAGATAGCCGAGGCGACCCAGGGCGCGACGCTGCTCGCCCAGGAGATCAACGGCTTCGCCGGATCGAACATCGGGGAGCTGATGGGCACGCCGCTCACGGCCCACTTCCTCGGAGGCTGCCCGATCGGTGCGAGCCCGGAGGAGGGGGTCATCGACCCCTACCACCGGCTGTACGGCCACCCCGGCATCTCCGTGGTCGACGGCTCGGCGGTCTCCGCCAACCTCGGCGTCAATCCGTCGCTGACCATCACCGCGCAGGCGGAACGCGCCATGTCGTTCTGGCCCAACAAGGGCGAGGAGGACCCGCGCCCGGCGCAGGACGCGTCGTACGAGCGGCTCTCCGCGGTCGAACCGGCCTCGCCCGCGGTGCCGAAGGAAGCGTTCGGCGCGCTGAAGCTGCCGTTCCTGGGCATACCGGCGGTGCCGCCGAAGAAGGCGGCGTCGGACGCCTGACCCCGGGAACGCCGAGGGGCTGCACCCCCCTCCGAGTGCAGCCCCTCCACGTACCTCGCGGTGACGCGCCTTACGCGGCGGCGTCACCGTTCTTGCGGCGCCGCGCGACGAACAGCGCGCCGGCACCCAGCACCACGGCCGTGGCGCCCGCGAGGGCGAACACCGGGGTGCTGGAGGACGAACCGGTCTCGGCGAGGCTGCCGGTCACCTGGTTGGTGGTGCCGGACGGCTTCCCCGAAGGCACGGGGATCTTGCCGCCCTCCTGGGGCTTCGCGCCGTCGTCGTCACCGGCCTCGACGATCTGGAACTTGTAGGCGACGTCCGAGAAGCACGGCTCCGACTCGAAGTCGTCGCCGAAGACGAGCCCGCCACCGAGGCTGAAGCCCGTTCCGACGGGTGCGCTCGCCTCCACCTTGAGGCGCAGAGCGATGTCGACCTCGTAGCCCGGCTTGATCCCCTCGGTCTCGCCGACGTAACCGGACGAGGTGCCCAGCTCGTCCAGGTCCTCCCAGGTGCCCTCGGACTCGTTGAGCGCCTGGAGGCGGACCTGCTTGGAGGTGAAGAGCTGCTCGCCCGCCTTGTCGGCGGCGGCACCCGCGAAGAACACCACGTTCTTCACGGTCTTCTTCGAGTCGTTGTAGATGTTGAAGGTGAAGCGGTCCCAGCCGCTGCCCCGGACGATCTTTCCGGAGAGGCCGTTGATGGCGAGCTTCAGCGGACGCGGCTCGCACGCCGGGGTGGGCTCGTCCCCGTCGCCCTCGTCCTCGGTCTCCGTGGCGGTGGGCGTCGGCGTCGCGGACGCCGTCTCCGACTCGGTGTCGGTCGGCGTGGGGGAGGTGGTCTCCGGTGCGATGCCCTCGGACGACTCCGTGGCCTCCGGCGTCTCGGACGGCGAGGCGGACTCGGTGTTCTCCGGGGACGCCGTCCCGGTCGGCGCCGTGTCCGTCGTCCCGGTCGGCGTCGGGGAGGCGGTCCCGGTCGTCGTGGTCTCGGTCTCCGCGAACGCGGCGGGCGCCGAGAGCAGGACGACCGGGCCTATGACGGCGGTGGCGGCAGCGAGTGCCAGGGTGCGGCGGAGCTTCATCTGGAGCCTCAGCAGGTCCGTGGTACCGCGTGGCCGCGGTACGGCGAAAGGAACGGGTGAACGGGCCTGCCGTTGTGGGGCACGGAACGAAGCCGGTGTGTTCGCCATGGATGATTCACAGAATCTTTATGTGGTGTCGGCCACACCCCGACCCGAGGTGCCCTTCCGTCACGACCCTGCCGGCGTCGACGGCGGCAGGGGACTACCGCTGCCGCCCGCGGCCCGGTCCTCTGCGCCGACCGGCACCTGCCCGTGCGCGATCAGCCGGGATGCCGCCGCGGCGTGCTCCTCACGTACGAGGGCCGGGGCCACGGGAGTGTCACCAGCGGCTCCTGCATGGAGGACGCCGTCGACGGATACCTGACCGGCCCCACCCTGCCGGCACACGGCACCAGGTGCCCCGCCGCGCTGTCCTGAGAACCGTTCCGGGAGAACTCGGGCGACCGGACCGGTCGCACTCCTCGGCCCTGCGGGGCCGGCACATCCGCCGAGACGGACCGCCTCGGCGACGGTCCGAGAGCGGCCGGTCCCGGGCGTCCCCGGGGCCGGCCGCATGGGTGACCGGGCTGCTGTCCCCTGCCGACCGGTCACACGCGCCGGGCCGTGGTCCCACGACGTGCCCGAGGCACGTCACACGGTCCGGCGGAGCCACGCGTGGATTTCTGCCGATGCCGCCCCTGGCTGGCACGGACACCCGGATCAACGAAGCCGTCCGGGGCCCGGTCACGCGCCGTACGGGTGAGACCGGGACCGAACGCGGGTGCGGCCGTACAGCCTTCCCGGACGTCACACCCGGCCGCGGCACAGCTCCAGCAGCGTCATGGCGAGGGCCGTGCCCGGCTTTCCCAGGGCGTCGCTGTAGTGGCTGAGGACGTCCATCTCCCGGGACAGGTTCACCCTGCGGCCGCCGGACGTGATCCTGGCCTCCTGGATGACCGCCGAGACGGCCATCCGTTCCTGCACGAGGCCGATGATCCGGTCGTCCAGCGCGTCGATGCGCGTCCGGGCGCCCCCGATCAGGGACGCGGCCTCGTCGGTGTGCGCGCCGGTCCGCTCGGCGGCCGTCTTCGTGGATGCGGTGCTGGTCATCTGTGACTCCTGGTGGGCGGGGCCTCAGGAGCGACGGGTCCGGAACGCCGAAGGCGCCCCGGGCCTGTCGGCCCGGGGCGCCTTGGAAAGTGCTTGTCAGTTGCTCAAGCAGCACGACCATGGCAGCCGGCGGGCCGGGTGCCATAGGTAAAGACGAAGATCGTGTGCTGACGCATGAGGGCAAGTATGGACCCCGTCCCCGGCCCGGGTCCACGCAGGGCCCGGATCGTGAGACGGGAGCCCGGCGGGGCGGCGCTCCACGGCCGGTAGAATTGGGAGGACCGACCCCCTCTCCACCGCCGGAAGGCCGCCCCGTGCCAGCAGCACCCCCCGCCGCCCCCGACACCACGACCGACGTCGTCCTGGTTGTCGACTTCGGCGCCCAGTACGCCCAGCTCATCGCCCGTCGCGTCCGTGAGGCCCGGGTCTACAGCGAGATCGTCCCGTCCACGATGCCGGTGGCCGAGATGCTGGCGAAGAACCCCCGGGCGATCATCCTCTCCGGCGGTCCGTCCTCGGTGTACGCGGAGGGCGCGCCCAGCCTCGACCGTTCGCTGTTCGAAGCCGGGGTCCCGGTCTTCGGCATGTGCTACGGCTTCCAGATCATGGCCACCACCCTCGGCGGCACGGTCGACGACAACGGTGCCCGCGAGTACGGCCGCACCCCGCTCACCGTGTCCAAGGCCGGCTCCACCCTCTTCGAGGGCACGCCCACCGAGCAGCCGGTCTGGATGTCGCACGGCGACGCCTGCTCCGCCGCACCCGAGGGCTTCACCGTCACCGCGTCCACGGACGTCGTCCCGGTCGCCGCCTTCGAGAACGACGAGAAGAAGCTCTACGGCGTCCAGTACCACCCGGAGGTCATGCACTCGACCTACGGCCAGCAGGTCCTGGAGCACTTCCTCTACCGGGGCGCCGGCATCGAGCCGACCTGGACGACCACCAACGTCGTCGAGGAGCAGATCGCCCTCATCCGCGAGCAGGTCGGCGACAAGCGCGCCATCTGCGGCCTCTCCGGCGGCGTGGACTCCGCGGTCGCCGCGGCCCTCGTGCAGAAGGCCATCGGTTCCCAGCTCACCTGCGTCTACGTCGACCACGGCCTGATGCGCAAGGGCGAGACCGAGCAGGTCGAGAAGGACTTCGTCGCCGCGACCGGTGCGAAGCTCAAGGTCGTCGACGCGGAGAAGCGCTTCCTGGACGCCCTGGCCGGTGTGTCCGACCCGGAGCAGAAGCGGAAGATCATCGGCCGCGAGTTCATCCGCGTCTTCGAGCAGGCCCAGCTGGAGATCCTCCAGGAGGACGGCCCCGAGGTCGCCTTCCTCGTGCAGGGCACCCTCTACCCGGACGTCGTCGAGTCCGGCGGCGGCACCGGCACCGCCAACATCAAGTCCCACCACAACGTGGGCGGGCTCCCCGACGACATCGAGTTCCAGCTCGTCGAGCCGCTGCGCCAGCTGTTCAAGGACGAGGTCCGGATGGTCGGCCAGGAGCTCGGCCTGCCCGAGGAGATCGTCCAGCGCCAGCCGTTCCCCGGCCCCGGCCTCGGGATCCGCATCGTGGGCGACGTCACCAAGGAGCGGCTCGACCTGCTGCGCGAGGCCGACGCCATCGCCCGCGAGGAGCTGACCGCGGCCGGCCTCGACCGTGACATCTGGCAGTGCCCCGTGGTCCTGCTCGCGGACGTCCGCAGCGTCGGCGTCCAGGGCGACGGCCGTACCTACGGCCACCCGATCGTGCTGCGCCCGGTCTCCTCCGAGGACGCCATGACGGCCGACTGGTCGCGCCTGCCGTACGAGACGCTGGCGAAGATCTCCACCCGCATCACCAACGAGGTCGCCGACGTCAACCGCGTGGTCCTCGACGTGACGAGCAAGCCGCCGGGGACGATCGAGTGGGAGTGACCCCTGCTCCCTGAGGCCGATGCCGATGCCGTCGCCCATGTGTTTGGGCGGCGGCATCGTCGTATCCGCTGGGTACGCTGACCGAGGAGACGAGACTCAGCCCCCTGGGAGCAACCATGGGTGCCGCACCCGACGACGAACCGACCGAGCACTGCCGCTGTCCCGTGCCCCCGCCCCAGGGCTGGGTTGCGGAGGAGCTCGATCGGCTTCCGGACCTGCCGCGGCGCACCGAGCTGATCGACGCGAGTCTCGTCTTCCTGCCGTGAACCGGCGACGTCTCCACTAATTCGGTGGCAGAGGTGCGGCACCCGTGGAATGGTCCGTCTCCATGTCCGCCGACGAGATCCGCGCCCTCATGTCCGCCCCCGGGAACGACCGCCTCACGTGGAACACCCCCCTCTCCGAGGAACACGCGGGCCGGCTGATCGCCGCCTGCGAGCCGCCCCCCGGTGCCCGCATCGCCGACTTCGGCAGCGGCTGGGGCGAACTGCTCATGCGCCTGGTCGAAGCGGCGCCCGGATCCACCGGGGACGGCATCGAGACCGACCCGGAAGCCGTCGCGCGCGGCCTGCGGCTCGCGCAGGAGCGAGGGCTCGCGGACCGGGTCCGCTTCCACGAGGTGTCCGCCGCCGGCCATCAGGACACCGGCTACGACCTCGCCGTCTCCATCGGCTCCTCGCACGCATGGCCCGGCGGTACCCCGGACGCGCTGAAGGCCCTGCGGGCAGCCGTACGCCCGGGCGGGCGGGTGCTGTTCGGCGACGGCTTCTGGGAGCGCGAGCCCTCGGCGGCCGCGCTGGAGGGTCTGGGCGCCGAGCCCGGCGACTTCGGCTCGCTCCTGGGGCTGATCCGGCAGGCGGAGGCCGTGGGGCTGAGGCCGCTCCAGGTGACCGTCGCCGACCGGCGCGAGTGGGACCTCTTCGAGTCGGCGGCCAACATCGGACGCGGTGAGCGCTGGGCGCTGGCCAACCCGGGGCACCCGCTGCACGCGGAGATGACCGAGACCGTCGACGCCCGCCGCACCGGGTACTACGGGGGATACCGGGGGACACTGGGCCTCGCCTACCTCGTGCTCAGCGCCTGAAAATCGCACATTTCTACGACAGGCGCTCCCGGCCCGCCCCGATGTGGGGCGAGCCCGCCACGTACGGCACAATTCGCAGAAATCAGAGGCGAGTTGGTTCTACTGGGGCGGGAAAGGGCGGCGTTCTCCGTGGCGTTGGACGAGGCGAGGGCGAAGAGTGCGCACGGCGGTGGCTGTACGTGCGGCGACTGCCCGCACGGGGCACACGAAGGACACCGGCGCGCGGTGGCGGCCTTCCTCGCCAAACGGGACGAACTCGCCGCCGGGCAGGGCCTGCCCGCCGGCGTCGCCCAGTCGGTGTCCGCGTCCCGCCAGTGGGTGTCCGACGAGCTGACCGAGTCGGCCCGTGCCGTCGCCGAGCGCAGCCGCGAGGCCGGGGACGCCTGGCTCCACACGCTCTGGCAGCGCACCCTGGTGGTGGTCTGGGGCGGTGTCGCGCTGCTGGTCGTCGGTGAGGCGGTGACCGCGATCGGCGCGGGCTGGTCCACGGCCCGCACCGCCGGTCTCGTCGCGGCGTTCGTCACCGCGGGCCTCCTGACCGGCGCCGCCCGCGTCCACCGGGCCCGCGGCGGCCTTCTCGCCCCGCTGATCGGCGAGGACAACCGGCTCTCCACCTCTCGCACGGTCGCCGCTTCCTGGGTGCTCCTCGCCGTCTTCGCCGTCCTCGTCCTCGCGCTGCAACTGGCCGGGGCGTCCGACCACGCCGACCGCGACGCCCTGATCGAGGGCCTCGACCTGGTCCGCTCGGCCGGCGTGCTCACCGTGCTCGCGCTGGTGTGCGCCGTCGCCGTCGTCGTACGCCGGGTGGTGACCGTACGGGTGCTCGCCCAGCGGTTGCAGAAGCTGCGGGCGGACCGGCCCCGCGCGGCCGACCTGCTCACCGACGACTCCGGGCGCGGCAGCTTCACCGACGTGCAGTACGTGCTGGTCAGCGCCGTCGCCGTGCTGTTCTCCGCGGTCCGCCTGGCCCGCCGGCCCGAGCAGCTCCCGGACCTGCCGTGGGGTCTGGCGGTCCTGGTGGCCGTCTCGGCGGCGACGTACTTCGCCGGGAAGTACGCGGAGGGCGGCCGGCCCGTCATCCTGTCGGTGGTGCGGGCCCGGGAAGCGGGGGACCTGGACGCCCCGATCCGTACCGGCGACGACATCGAGATCCGCGGCGCCGGATTCGTCCCGCCGGGCGCCGGCAGCCCCGACAGGCTGGCGCGGGTGGTCGTCAGGATCGGCCGTGTGCATGTGCACGTCCCTCTGATCCCGGTCACCGGAGGCTTCGCCAACCCGTCGGACACCGTGCTCACCGTGCCCGTGCCCGTGGAGGTCGAACCGGGCACGGTGGAGGTGCAGGTCGTCACGGCCGCGGGCGTGGAGACGAACTCCTGCCTCATCGACGTCACGGACTGAACCGCGCACCCGGTGAGCGGCACCGAACCGGCGTACGTATGGTCTGTCCAAGGGCCGACGGAGAGCGGGGCAGTGATGAGCGGGTACAGGGGCGGTTCGTACGGGCTGGACGAGCCGAGGGGTCTGCGGGACCGGGCGCGGGATCACGCGCTCCTGCCCCTGCGGATCTTCCTCGGCGTCACCTTCGTCTACGCGGGGCTCGACAAGCTCACCGACAGCGCGTTCCTGTCGGCGAGCGGCCCCGGATCCATCGGCGAGATGATGCACGGCGTACGCGACAGCGCGGCGATCCCCGGCCTCGTCGACCTGGCGCTGAAAAGCCCCGAGGGCTTCGGCTACGCCATCGCGATCGGTGAGCTCCTCGTCGGCCTCGGCACCCTCGCCGGCCTCTGGGCCCGCCTCGCCGCCCTCGGTGGCGCCCTGATCTCCCTGAGCCTGTGGCTGACCGTCAGCTGGCAGAGCACGCCGTACTACTACGGCAACGACCTGGTCTACCTGATGGCCTGGCTGCCGCTGCTGCTGGCGGGCGCGCCCTACTGGTCCCTGGACGCCCTGAGGGGGAGCCGCCGCCCGGGGAGGATCTGAGCACCCGCGGGCCTGGACGATCCGGGGCCGCGGCGCCCACGAGGAGACACTCCGAGGCCCGGGTCTCCACGAGGAGACGTTCCGAGCCCCGGCCTCTACGGGGACATGGCCGGGGCGGACGCCCTGCGCGCCGACCGCCGCCGGCGCAGCCGGTAGTTCACCCAGGTCACCGTGGCCGCGAGCCACAGGCCGCCGGCGAGCACGGGGACGAAGAACGTCCAGGGTGCGTTCCACGCCCCTGCCGCGTCCGCCGCGTAGCCGACCGCCAGGGTCAGCATGACCAGGCCCGCCACCGCCCGGCCCGGCAGGATCTCATGACGCATCACGGGTGACCTCCAGCTGTCCGATGCCGATGCCGATGCCCACGCCCAGCTCGATCGTGCCGGCGGACGGGCCGTCGCCGGAGGGAAGGACGGTCCGGCGCGTATGCCGGTCGGGGGCGATGTCCACGTCCTTGCGCACGTCGGACGGGAACTGGATGTCGCCCAGGCCCGCTTCGGCGTCCACCTTCACCGTCACCCCGGCCGGGACGACGACGACCGCCCGGCCGGCGGCGACCTCGACGCGGGTCCGCAGGGTCCCGCCGTTCGGGACGGCGACCCGGGACAGGTCGAGCCTCGCGTCGCCGAGGTCCAGCTTGTACAGGGGGCGGACCGCGGCGACGGAGGCCGGGCTCCACTCCTCCCGAACCCAGTCGGTGCCGATGTCCCGGGGGACCACGGAGGCCCCCGCGAGGAGCCCCGCCGTGATCATGGCCAGCATGATCGTGCCGAAGCCGGTCCTGCCGATGACCGAGGCGAGCAGCAGGCCGAGGCCGAACACCCCGAGAGCGGCGGCGAGCCCGATCTGAAGGCTGGTCCCCAGCGGCTGCGACCCCCAGCTCAGCCCCGTGCCCAGACCGCCCGCGACGAGGGCGGTCAGGAGGACGAGGCCGCTGATCGAACGCGGCCCCCGGGTGCCCGCCGCGCGGCGGGGAGACCGGGACGGCGCGTGTGCCGCTCCTCTCCCGCGGGGCTCCGCCGCCTCGGCCACCGCGCTCGCGGGGCCCCACAGATAGCCGGTGCCGGACGGCCCCGTCGTGCCGTCCTTGACGATCGGATCCCGCCACCAGGACGGGCTGCCCGTCGTGGGCGGCGCCTTCACCTCGGGGGGCGCCCCGTGGCCGGCGGTGTGCGCCGCGCTCTTCGGGATGTGCGCCGCCGGCCCCTGGGCGTCCTCGGGCGGTTCCGTCCCGCGGTGCTGCGTCCAGACGGAGAAGCCGACCACGGTCAGCGAGAGCATCGCGGCGAAGGCGAGCATCCCGCCGTTGTGCAGCATCGACAGCAGCAGCCCGCAGCCGACCAGGGCCAGCAGCAGGGCGACCAGCGACGCGCCCTCGACCCGGCCGGACAGCAGCCGGCGCGCCTCGTTCTCGTCCTCCCCGTCGACGGGGAGCAGCAGCCACGCGAAGCCGTAGAAGATCAGGCCGATGCCGCCCGTCACCGCGAGGACACCCAGCACGATCCGGAAGATCACCGGGTCCACGTCGCAGTACCGGCCGAGCCCGCCGCACACCCCGGCCACCACCTTCTGCCGCTTGCTGCGCCGCAGCCGCGGTGCCGGTTCGGGGGGCGGAGCGACGCCGGGGGAGGCGTCCTGGGGAACGGTCATGGCTCCATGGTGACGGCCCGTACGCCCGTGTGGGACCCGCGACGACCCTGGCCCGTCCCTGATATTGCGTGCCGGAGGCCCCTGGGGTCCCCGGCCGCCCCGCACGGGCCCGGCCGGTCCGGGGCGGCCGGGCCCGTGCGGGGCCTCAGGGTCGAGTCCGGGCAGACCCTGATGCCACGGCCCGCCGGAACGTGTGACGATCGGTGCATGCCAGCAGCCACGACCCGAGCCGCGAGCTCCCACGCCCCGGACCCGGAGGAGCCGGCGCCGCGCAAGCTGTACCGCAGCGCCGACGGACGGATGCTCGGCGGTGTCGCGCGCGGGCTCGCCGGGCATCTGGGACTGCCCGTCGCGTGGGTCCGGTTCGTCTTCCTCGGACTGTTCTTCGCCGACGGCCTGGGCGCCCTGCTCTACGCCGTGTTCTGGATCGTCGTGCCGCTCGGGGTCGGCGGGGTCGGCGGGGTGGAGAACCGGTCCCTCTTCGAGACCGCCCCGGACGGCCGTCGCAGACTGCGCAAGCCCGACAAGGGACAGGTCTTCGCCCTGGTCGCCCTGCTCGTCGGCGCCGTGACCTTCGTCGGCAACGTCGACATGGGCAGCAAGGCGGACCGCTACGTCTGGCCGGCGCTGCTGATCGGAGCAGGCTCCGTCCTCGTGTGGCGGCAGGCCGACAACGCCCGGCGCGCCCGGTGGATGGAGGTCGGCCGCCGCCGCCGTGTGCTGCACCTGGCCCGCGGACTGGCCGGCGTCGCGCTCGTCGGTCTCGGCCTCGCCGCCTTCATGGTGGTGCGCGGCTCGGCGGCCCAGCTGGGCACCGCGCTGACCGCGGCCATCGCCGTGCTGACCGGCATCGCACTCCTCGCGGGCCCCTATCTCGTGCGGATGACGCAGGACCTCTCCGAGGAGCGGCTGATGCGCATCCGGGCCCAGGAGCGCGCCGAGGTCGCCGCACACGTCCACGACTCCGTCCTGCACACCCTCACGCTGATCCAGCGCAACGCGGACGACGGCGGCGAGGTCCGCAGGCTCGCCCGCGCCCAGGAACGCGAGCTGCGCAACTGGCTGTACAACCCCGAGGGCACCGGCAAGGACGAGGCCGAGGAGCCGTCGAGCCTCGCCGAGGCCGTCAAGCGCGCCGCCGCCGAGGTCGAGGACAAGCACGGGGTCCCGCTGGAGGTCGTGGTCGTCGGCGACTGCCCGCTCGACGAGAAGCTCGCGGCGCAGATGCAGGCCGCACGCGAGGCGATGGTCAATGCCGCCAAGTACGGTGGCGAGGGCGGTGCCGTCCAGGTCTTCGCGGAGGTCGAGGGCCGCACCGTCTTCGTCTCCGTACGGGACAGGGGGCCGGGATTCGACCTGGATTCCGTCCCGGGCGACAGGATGGGCGTACGAGAATCAATCATCGGCCGGATGCAGCGCAACGGCGGTACGGCCCGGTTGCGTTCGGTGCCCGGCGGGGGCACGGAGGTCGAGCTGGAGATGGAGAGGGCGAGCGAATGACCGAGAACACCGAAGCGACCGGGGGCCCGGAGCGCCGGGTACGGGTCGTGCTCGTCGACGACCACCGGATGTTCCGCACCGGGGTCCAGGCCGAGATCGGCCGCACCGAGGAGACCGGGGTCGAGGTCGTCGGTGAGGCCGCCGACGTCGACCAGGCGGTCACCGTGATCACCGCGACCCGGCCCGAGGTCGTGCTCCTCGACGTCCACCTCCCCGGAGGCGGCGGTGTCGAGGTGCTGCGGCGCTGCGCCCCGATGATGGGCGCGGCCGAGAACCCGGTGCGCTTCCTGGCGCTGTCCGTCTCGGACGCCGCCGAGGACGTCATCGGAGTCATCCGCGGCGGTGCCCGGGGCTATGTCACGAAGACCATCACCGGTGCCGATCTCGTCGACTCCGTCTTCCGCGTCCAGGACGGCGACGCGGTGTTCTCGCCGCGGCTGGCCGGGTTCGTCCTCGACGCCTTCGCCTCGACGGACGCCCCGCCGGTCGACGAGGACCTGGACCGGCTGACACAGCGCGAGCGCGAGGTGCTGCGGCTGATCGCCAGGGGATACGCGTACAAGGAGATCGCCAAGCAGCTGTTCATCTCGGTGAAGACGGTCGAGTCCCATGTCTCGGCCGTGCTGCGCAAGCTCCAGCTCTCCAACCGCCACGAGCTGACCCGGTGGGCGACGGCGCGACGGCTGGTCTGAGCCGCAGGCCTCCTCAGGCGGGATCGAGCGAGATGTTGAGCTTCTCGCCGGTCCTGCGGTAGCCGACGCCCGCGTAGATCCGCTCGACGTCGGGGCCGCCCGGCTCCAGCCAGACGGTGTCGAAGCCGCGGTCGAAGGCGGTGCGGGTCAGCCAGACGGAGAGCGCCGCGCCCACGCCCCGGCGGCGGAAGGCGTCGGCGACGGCCAGGCCCGCCAGTTCGCCGATTCCGTCGGACGGGGTGGAGCAGCCGCCCGCTCCGGCCGGGCGTCCGTCCACGGTGGCCAGGGCCGAGACGCCGCCTCCGGCCGTCGCTCCCCGCAGCCAGGCGATCTCTCCCTCGTCCGGCCCGCCCTCGCCGCCGAAACCCGTGTGCTGGACGGCGGCCGCCGAGGCGAACTCGGCGTCGGTGACGGGCTCGGTGATGCGGAGGCCGTCGACCGGCTTCGGCGCGAGGAGGTCGTCCGCGGTGCAGGCCATGACCGGGGCGCGGAGCTCCACCGTGAACCCCGCCGCCAGCAGGGCGGGTTCGACGGCGGGTGCCCAGGAGGGCAGGAACTCCAGTCTGGGCAGCCGTTCGCGCGAGCGGAACGCCTCGACCAGGTCGGCGATGTCCCGCTCCGTGGGTTCGGCGTCCTGGTCGGGGATGGCGTAGTTGGCGAACTTCAGCTCCCAGCCCGGATTGTGGCGCACCGTGAACGGTCCCACCCGGTAGTGGTCCGGGGAACTGAGCGTGAGCGTACGCACGTATTTCTGGATGGCTGTGTCCATGAGGCCGGGAGCCTATGCGACGCGGGTGGCTCCCGCGAAGGGCATTTCGCTGATCGGCGCGATCCGGACAGGGGCTCCGGGGCGCGGGGCGTGGATCATCCGGCCGCCGCCGATGTAGAGCCCGACGTGGGTGACCCCGGGGTAGAAGAACACCAGGTCGCCCGGGGCGAGTTCGGAGCGTGAGACGCGCTGGCCCGCGTTGATCTGGGTGTACGTCGTGCGGGGCAGGGAGATTCCTGCCGCGCGCCAGGCGGCCTGGGTGAGGCCGGAGCAGTCGAAGGACGAGGGCCCGGTGGCTCCCCAGACGTACGGCTTGCCGAGCGCCCCGTACGCGAAGTCGACGGCCTGCGCCGCGCGGGCGTTGGGGGCGGCGACGGAGCCGCGGGGGGCGCTCCGGTCGGCACGGGTGGCGCTGCCGCCGTGCGCGGCGTCGGCCGAGCGCTCGTAACCGGCGCGCTGTTCGGCGGTGAGTGTGGCCAGGAGCTTGCGGGCGTTGGCGAGCTTGGAGCGGACCTCGTCCTTGTGCTTCTGCAGGGCGGCCCGGCGGGAGGCGAGCACCGCGAGCTCGTCCTCGGCCCTGGCACGCAGTTGGGCGATGTCCCCGATCTGCCGCCGTACCCCGTTGATCGCACCCGCCTGGCGGTCGCCCGCCCGGGCCTCGTAGGAGGCGCGCTCCAGATACTGGTCGGGGTCCGAGGAGAGGGCCAGCCGTACGGCGGGGTCGAGGCCGGCGCTGCGGTACTGGGCGGTGGCGTACGCGCCGAGGGCGTCGCGTGCGGTGTTGAGGCGCTCGGTCCTGCGGGCGGCCTCGTCGCGCAGGGTGTCCAGCGCCTTCTCGGAGGCGGCGGTCTGCTCCTTCGCGCCGTTGTACTTCTCGGTGGCGACCTCGGCGTCGTGGTACAGCCGGTCGACCTGGGCCTTCACCTCGGCCGCGGTGGGCCGGGGGTCCGCCTGGGCGGCACCTTCGAGAGCGGTCGCCGTGGCTGCCCCGGCGAGGGCGAGGGTCGCTGCGGTGCGGGCAGCAGGCCCGGTGAACAGGCGCTGCTTGGGCTTGCGGTGAGCGGCTTCTCGATGGGCGGGCACGGGGGTGGTGCGTCCTTCCGTTCGACTGCCCGCCGGGGATACCGGCGGGCCCGCCGGGGTCCGGCGGCGGGCCACCACAGGGGGGAGCGGCCCGCCGCCGGATTCCTGGCGGGGCGACCGGCACGCCGCCCGGTACGGAGGCGGTGATGCGGAGCCGGTCACCTGGGAGGGACGCTAAACCCGGGGCACAGGGAAGAGGCGTAATGACAGGTATTGCCTGCATGTGCTGTTTCGCTTCCGTCGGATGACCGGAAAAATCAACCGGAGTCAGGCAATTCGCGCAAGCATGAAGTGAACTCATCGGTAAGTCGTACCTTGCCGAAGAGTGGTGATATGGCCGCAGTTAGGCTGCGGCCATGGACGTACTCATCAATGTCTTCGTGGCCCTGCACATCATCGGGATCGCCTCCCTGCTGGGTGGTTTCCTGACCCAGATGAAGGCCATGGGGGCGGGTACGGCCCGCTTCGTCCCGGCCATGCTGCACGGCGCGCTCACCATGCTCGTCACGGGCATCGCCCTGGTCGGGCTGAACCAGGCCGACGACCAGAGCGTGAACAACGTCAAGATCGGCGTGAAACTGCTGGTCCTGGTCGTGATCCTCGCCCTCGTCTATGTGAAGCGGGACGACGAGAAGGCGGGCAAGGGCGCCTTCGCCGCGGTCGGCGGACTGACGGTCGCCAACATCTTCATCGCCACCCTCTGGACCTGAGCGGAACGGGGCCGGTCCGGGGGTCGCCCCCGGACCGGCCCCGCCGGTACGTCCTCGGTGTCCGCTGCGGGCGCGCGTCAGGCCGGGCGCACGCTGCCGTAGATCGGCATGTAGTAGATCGACTCCTCGCGGACGTTCGCGCCCGGCTTCGGCGCGTGGATCATCATGCCGTCGCCCTTGTAGATGCCGACGTGGCTGATGTCGTCGTAGAAGAAGACAAGGTCCCCCGGCTGCAGGTCCGCCGTGGCCACCCGGGTGCCGACCTCGACCTGGTCCCAGGTGGTGCGCGGGAGATCGACACCGGCGGCCTTCCAGGCCGCCTGGGTCAGCCCCGAGCAGTCGTACGACGACGGGCCCGTCGCCCCCCACACGTACGGCTTGCCGATCTGGGCGCGGGCGAAGGACAGGACCTGCTCCGCCTTCGAGGCGTACCCGCTGCCGGAGCCCGTGCCTCCCGTCCCGGTGCCCCCCTGCGCCGCCTCGTCCGCGTCGGCCTGCTCCGCCTTCTCCTTCGCGGCGGCGGCCTGCTGCCTGGCGAGCTCCTCGGCCTTGCGCCGGGCCTCGGCCTCCTTCTTGCGCTCCAGCTCCGCGAGCCGCGCCTTCTCCTCGGCGGTGAGCTTCGACAGCAGGGTGCGCGCCTCGGTGAGCTTCGTCTGCACCTGCTGCTTGCTGGTGCGCAGCGCGGCCTGCGACTCGGTGAGCTTCTCCAGGCTCTTCGTCGCCTCGACGCGCTTCTCCGCCGCTTCCTTCTGCTGCGTACGGAAGTCGGCCACCGACTTCTGCTGGCGGCTGGTCATCCGCGCCATCAGCTGGTCCTGGTCGAAGTACGACTGGGGGTCGTCCGCGAGGAAGAACGTGGCCGTCGGGGCGATCGAGCCGGTGCGGTACTGCGCGGCCGCGTAGTTGCCCAGCTCGCGGCGCGTCTCGTTGAGCTTGTCGGCCCGCTTCGCAGCCGCCTCCAGGAGTGCGTCGACCTCGGAGCGCTGCTCGGCCGAGGCGGTCCTCGCCTTGTTGTACTGCTGCGTCGCGGTGCCGGCCTGCCGGTAGAGGGCGTCGACCTTCTTCTGCACTTCCTCGATACCGGGCTTCGGCTCGGCGGGAGCCGCCGTCGCGCTCTGCGTGGAGAGCAGGGTGACGGAGGCGAGCGCCACGGTCGTGAGACCGACGGCGGGGGTGGTGGTGCGCATGCGTGTGCGCGGCTTGCGATGCGACGCCAAGGCCGGCATCTCCTTCCGTGGACCGCCTACCGGGTTAGCTGTCGGGTTCGGGCGGAACGGAAGGCTGCCCTACGGTCCGGTGGAGACGGGCCGATTCACCCCGGTGCTGCGTGTGGGTCCCCGGTTCCGGGCTCCCTTCGGGGGAGTACGGATTCGGCGGGGGCACCCGTGCGGCGCGGTTCGCCTCAAGGGGGTACGGGGCACCCGTCGGAGCACGCTAGCCAACCCGTGGCGTCCCTGTGAAGGTTGATGTGCGATATGCCCGATACATTTCCGTGACCTTTTCGGAGTGGCGGTCCCTGTGGCCGGAACCACTCCCTGGAGCTCACGGACCGTGGGCGCGCCCTCGCGTTGTGCGCACGGTCCGGGGTCCTTGTCGCCGATGCGGCCCGGGCTGTCGGTGCGGCCGCCTAGACTCGTGAGGCGATGAGCAGCCTCTTTGACGACAGTTTCCTGACCGGCCTCCAGCGAGCGGAGGACGGCCCCCCGCCGCCCCCCGAGGAGCACGCACCCGAAGCGGTGCCGGAGGGCCTCTTCGAGGACGTCTTCGACGCCCCTCCGCCGCCGCGCGACGCCTACTACCGCGACGGCGCCCCGCGCCCCGTGGTCGACTCCGCCGCGCTGCTCGACGGGCTGAACACCGAGCAGCGCGCCGCCGTCGTGCACGCCGGCTCCCCGCTGCTCATCGTCGCCGGGGCCGGGTCCGGCAAGACTCGGGTGCTCACCCACCGGATCGCCCACCTCCTCGCCGAGCGCGGGGTGCACCCGGGGCAGATCCTCGCCATCACCTTCACGAACAAGGCCGCCGGCGAGATGAAGGAGCGCGTCGGAGACCTCGTCGGCCCGCGCGCCAACGCCATGTGGGTCATGACCTTCCACAGCGCCTGCGTGCGGATCCTGCGCCGGGAGTCGAAGCGCCTCGGCTTCACCTCGTCGTTCTCGATCTACGACGCCGCCGACTCCAAGCGGCTGATGGCCCTGGTCTGCCGGGATCTGGACCTCGACCCGAAGCGCTACCCGCCGAAGTCGTTCACGGCGAAGGTCTCGAACCTGAAGAACGAGCTGATCGACGAGGAGACCTTCGCCGGGCAGGCCGCCGACGGCTTCGAGAAGACGCTGGCCCAGGCCTACGCGCTCTACCAGGCGCGGCTGCGGGAGGCCAACGCCCTCGACTTCGACGACATCATCATGACGACGGTCCACCTGCTCCAGGCGTTCCCCGACGTCGCCGAGCACTACCGCCGCCGCTTCCGGCACGTCATGGTCGACGAGTACCAGGACACCAACCACGCGCAGTACACCCTCGTGCGCGAGCTGGTGGGCCCGGCGGGCGAGGCCGACGCCCCGGGCGAGCTGTGCGTCGTCGGTGACGCGGACCAGTCGATCTACGCCTTCCGCGGCGCGACCATCCGCAACATCCTCCAGTTCGAGGAGGACTATCCGGATGCGACGACGATCATGCTGGAGCAGAACTACCGCTCCACGCAGACGATCCTCTCGGCGGCCAACGCCGTCATCGAGCGCAACGAGAGCCGCCGCCCCAAGAACCTCTGGACCAACGCGGGCACCGGCACCCGGATCACCGGCTACGTCGCCGACACCGAGCACGACGAGGCGCAGTTCGTCGCCGACGAGATCGACCGGCTGACGGACGCGGGCGACGCGAAGGCGGGCGACGTCGCCGTCTTCTACCGCACCAACGCCCAGTCCCGTGTCTTCGAGGAGATCTTCATCCGCGTCGGACTGCCCTACAAGGTCGTCGGCGGAGTGCGCTTCTACGAGCGCAAGGAGGTCAGGGACGTCCTGGCCTACCTCCGGGTGCTGTCCAACCCCGAGGACACCGTCCCGCTGCGGCGCATCCTCAACGTGCCCAAGCGCGGCATCGGGGACCGGGCCGAGGCGATGATCGACGCCCTGTCCATGCGCGAGAAGATCTCCTTCCCGCAGGCGCTGCGCCGTGTCGACGAGGCGTACGGCATGGCGGCCCGGTCGGCGAACGCCGTGAAGCGCTTCAACACACTGATGGAGGAGCTCCGCACGATCGTGGAGTCCGGCGCGGGCCCGGCGGTCGTGGTGGAGGCCGTCATGGAGCGGACCGGCTATCTCGCCGAGCTCCAGGCGTCCACCGACCCGCAGGACGAGACCCGTATCGAGAACCTCCAGGAGCTCGCCTCCGTCGCTCTCGAATTCGAGCAGGAGCGGGCGGAGGAGGAGGGTGCGGGCACCCTCGCCGAGTTCCTGGAGAAGGTCGCGCTCGTCGCCGACGCCGACCAGATCCCCGACGAGGACGAGGACGGCTCCGGCGTCGTCACGCTGATGACGCTGCACACCGCGAAGGGCCTGGAGTTCCCCGTCGTGTTCCTTACGGGCATGGAGGACGGCGTCTTCCCGCACATGCGCGCGCTGGGACAGGTGAAGGAGCTGGAGGAGGAGCGCCGGCTCGCCTACGTGGGCATCACGCGCGCCCGCGAGCGCCTCTACCTCACCCGGGCGTCGATGCGGAGTGCGTGGGGCCAGCCCTCGTACAACCCGCCGTCGCGCTTCCTGGAGGAGATCCCGGACCAGCACCTGGAGTGGAAGCGCAAGGGGCCGATGGCCGCCCCGGCGGGTCCGACGTCCGGCATCACCTCGTCGCTGTCCTCGTCGCGCGCGAAGTCCGGGCCGTCGGGATTCGCGACCCGGCGCACCTCCGACAAGCCCGTGGTCACCCTCGTCGTGGGGGACCGCGTCACGCACGACCAGTTCGGACTGGGCACGGTGACGGCGGTCGAGGGCTTCGGCGACCAGGCCAAGGCGACGGTCGACTTCGGGGACGAGCGTCCAAAGAAGCTGCTCCTGCGCTACGCCCCGGTCGAGAAGCTCTAGATCCGGCCACCGGGCACGGAGGAGCCCCGGCCCCCGACGTCCCTGCGCGGGACATCGGGGGCCGGGGCTCTTCGGGCCTCGGGACGCGGGATCAGTACGGGTTGATCCCGTGGCTGCGGAGCCAGGGCATCGGGTCGATCGCCGAGCCGCCGCCCGGCCGTACCTCGAAGTGGAGGTGCGGGCCGGTGGAGTTGCCGGAGTTCCCGGAGTAGGCGATGACGTCGCCGGCCTTGACCGAGCCCGAACGGATCTTGGTGGTGCTGAGGTGGCAGTACCACGTCTCGGTGCCGTCGGCCGCGGTGACGATGGCCATGTTGCCGTAGGCGCTGTTCCACTGGGTGCGCACGGTGCCGTCCGTCGCCGCCATCACGGGGGTGCCGTACGAGACGGGGAAGTCGATGCCCGTGTGCACGGACATCCAGTTCACCCCGGCCTGGCCGTAGGTGGCGCTGAGTCCGTGCTGCTTCACCGGCAGGACGAACTTGGGGCGCAGGGCCTCGCGGCGCGCCGCCTCCTCCTCGCGCTTCTTCTTCTCGGCAGCCTGACGCTCCTTCAGGTCGATGCGCTCCTGGGTGCGGCTGGCCCGGTCGGCGAAGTTCTCGGCGTCGGCGCTGAGCGCAGCGAGCTGGGTGTCCAGCTTGTTGTTGGCCACCGCCGGCTTGACCGTCTCCGCGGCGGCCATGGACGTGGTCTCGTCCTTCGTCTCCTCGGCGCCCACCCCGCTCACCGAGGCTGCGGCGATGCCCGCGACGCTCATGACGCAGGCGGAGGGGACGGCGACGGTGAGGAGGGCGGAACGCTTCGCGGGGGTGCGGCGCCGGCCCCTGCCCCCGCCGCGCGGGGCGGCGGACCGGCTCACGGGGTGCGCGGCGGCCGTCACGGACGCGGTCTCCGCGGTCACGTCGACGAGGTCCGGCAGGGGCTCGGGCCCGTCGGTCCCGTGGCTGTCGGTGTGGCTGCCGGCCCCGGGGCCGTCGCCGTACGCGTCGGTGTAGGCGTCGGCGCCGGTGTGCGCGTCCGTCCGCGTCGTTCCGGCTTCGGCGCCGGCGTCCTCGGGGTGGTCGAGGAGGCCGGTGGATTCGTGCAGGTCGTGGGAGCCGATGCCGTCGTGCGCGGCGAACTGGGCTGTCTCGTACGGCTCGTAGGCGGCCGACTCGTGTTCGTACGAGGGATACGACGTCTGTTCGGATGCGTACGCGGGGCTCTCGGGCGTGGCGCCGGTGTTCCAGGCGGTGGCGTCGTAGGCGCCGGTGTCGGCGGCCGCGTAGCTCTCGTACCCCGCGGTGTCGAAGACGGGGGCGGTATAGGTGCCGGTCGTGTAGGCCGTGGTGTCGAACGTGGTGGTGGGGAAGGCGCCGGTGTCGCCCGCCGCCCACTGCGTGTCCTGCCCGGTCTGGTTCCAGCCTGTGGTGTCCCACTGGCCCGTCGCGTCAGGGATTCCGGCCTGGGGCGGGATTCCGGCCTCGGGCATCCAGGTGGCGGTGGTGTCGTAGCCCTGGGGCGCCTGCGGTTGCCCCTGGACGCCGTAGGCGTCGTACGGGGCCGCCTGTTGATGCGCTCCGGTGTCCCACTGGTTCGTGTCGTAGCCGCCGTAACCACTGTCGTACGCCGGGGCGTAGCCCTCGCCGTACGTGACCTCGTGCGTGGTGTCGTGCTGACCGGGCAGACTTCCGAAGAGTGGATCGGTGTCGAAGCTGCCGGTGGACTGGCCGTCGTATCCGGCATACCCGGCGTGGGGGTGCTGGTCGTTCACCAACTTCTCTCTCGCCTCGGCAGCAGGACCTGTTCCGGGGTCCGGTGGGGGGGATCCCGGGGTGAGTGGTGGCCGCGACTGTACCCGGCGGTAGGAGGGGACGACAATCTTCGGAGGCCTCCGGCACCGAAGGAAACGGGCAATCGGCCGCCTTTCGGCGGACCGGGCGTACATGCTTGGCTCTATGTTCGAAATTCGTTCTATTCGACGTGCGCCGTGCGGTCGTTCAGCCGGCGGAGATCAGGCGACCGAGGCGGCACCAGGGGCGGCTCCCGGGGCGGCTCCCGGAGTGCCGGCCACCGCGCCGTCGGACTCGAGCGCCTGACGGATCGCGGACGCCACCGCGGGGTGCACCGGAAGGGCCAGGTGGCCGATACCGGTGACACGCACGTTCAGCGCGTCGAGGTCCGGGTGGTCGATACAGGCCGTCTCGACAGGAAGCATCACCCGGTCCAGCTCGCTCCAGAAACTGACGAACCGCGTCCGGCAGCCCGGAGCAGGGCGGCGCAGCTCCTCGATCAGATCGGAGCCGCCGCGCATCTGGCGGACGATGGGGTGGGCACCCGCGAGGGGGGCGGCCGCCGTGCCGCCGTGCGGCGTACCGAGAGTGACGAGCGTGCGCACCCGGCGGTCCCCGCCGAGCCGCTGCACGTAGTACCGCGCGATGAGCCCGCCGAGACTGTGCCCGACGATGTCGATCTCGCGATGCCCGGTGCGGGCGCAGATCTCCTCCACATGGCGTTCCAGCAGCTCGGCCGCGGTGCGGATGTCGCAGGTCAGGGGTGAGTAGTTGAGCGACTCGAGATGGTGCCAGCCGTGCCGGGCCAGGGAGCGGCGGAGCAGGACGAAGACCGAGCGGTTGTCGATGAACCCGTGCAGGAGGACGACGGGCGGCCGGTCGCCGGCCGCGGTGGGCAGCACCGTGGCATCCGCCGAACGGGTGATTCCGTCGGAGTCCGGGGGCGGGGCCGGGTGTGCGTGCGGGGCGGTGCCGGTGTCCGGTGTCGCGCGGACGTCTTCCTCGGGCCCGGTGCCGGTACCGGTGCCGGGTGCGGGCGGGGACGCCGGCGCCCTGCGCTCCGGGGTCAGGCCCGACGGGTAGATCAGCACGTGTCCGGCGAGGATCACCAGCTCCAGCGCGGTGGCTCTGATCAGCGTCGACGACAACCAGGCGGGGCGCAGACACGGCCTGCGCAGCAGTAGGGGTAGGAAGGACAGGACCTTCATGGCCGACCTCCTGCACTGGCACGCGGGGAGGCGGCTCCCTGCCCCGTACGCCCTCACGGGAGACGCTGCGGAGGTGACCGGCGGCCCTGATGCGGCCGGGGGTCGTACCACCGTGCCGTGCGGCTGGCGGCACGGTGGTACGACGACCTCGTTGCGGCTCCCCTGGCGACGCTCCCCGCGCGGCCGGTGGGCCGCACGGTGCCGGGAACGACGCCGGCGAACATGTCCCATGTGTGATTTCCCCCTCCCGGTCCACCGCGAAACGACGAGGTGCGGGATGCTGTGGATAACGTTCGTTCACATCACCGGCCCTCCGGGCACGGGAGACGCATGTGGAGGCATTGATGGGTGTGACCGGTCCGATCCGTGTGGTGGTGGCCAAGCCGGGCCTCGACGGCCATGACCGCGGGGCGAAGGTGATCGCGCGGGCGCTGCGGGACGCGGGCATGGAGGTCATCTACACGGGGCTCCACCAGACCCCCGAGCAGATCGTGGACACGGCGATCCAGGAGGACGCCGACGCCATCGGCCTCTCCATCCTCTCCGGCGCCCACAACACGCTCTTCGCCAAGGTCATCGAGCTGCTCAGGGAGCGCGAGGCGGAGGACATCAAGGTGTTCGGCGGCGGCATCATCCCCGAGGCGGACATCGCTCCGCTCAAGGAGCAGGGCGTCGCCGAGATCTTCACCCCGGGCGCCACGACGGCCTCGATCGTCGACTGGGTCAACGCCCACGTCCGCCAGCCTGCGGAGGCCTGAACCTGCCGGGCCGGCCTGCGGAGGCCCGAACCCGCCGGGCCGGTCCCGGGTGCGGTGCGCGGGGGCGGTGCCTGAGCGGCCGTGCCGGTCACCGCGTGCCGTCCTCGGCCAGCAGTTCCGCATCCATGGCGGCGCGCAGCCGCAGGGTGGAGACGAGGCGCTGGAACGCCTCCGACCAGTAGCCCCCCGCGCCCGGTGAAGCGCCCTCGGGTTCGTCGGGCGTGGTGGTCAGCACCGCGAGCCGGTCCGCCTCGGCAGGGTTCAGACAGCGCTCGGCGAGGCCCATCACTCCGCTGAAGCTCCAGGGGTAACTCCCCGCGTCCCGGGCGATGTCCAGCGCGTCGACCACCGCCCGGCCGAGCGGTCCGTCCCAGGGCACGGAGCAGACACCCAGCAGCTGGAAGGCCTCGGACAAGCCGTGTGCGGCTATGAAACCGGCGACCCAGAGCGCCCGTTCGGCCGGCGGCAGGATGGCGAGGAGCTTGGACCGCTCCGCCAGCGATGCCGTCCCCGGGCCGTTCGCCGGCGGTGTCGCGGGGGTGCCGAGCAGCGCCCGCGCCCACTCGGGATCCTGCTGCCGCACCGCGGCGCGGCACCAGGCGGCGTGCAGCTCAGCTGCCCAGCCGTCGGCGACGGGCAGCGTGACGAGCTCGTGGGCGGTCCGGCCGTCGAATCCGTCCCGCCAGACACCCAGCGGGGTCGCCTCCACCAACTGGCCCAGCCACCACGACCGTTCGCCTCGTCCGGAGGGAGGTGCGGGAGTCACACCGTCCCGCTGCATCGCCGCGTCGCACTCGTGCGGTGCTTCCACGGCTATGGAGACGGCGCCGCCCGTACGGTCGGGGTTCACGCAGGACGTGGCGCGGTCGGCCATCCGGAGCGCGAGTGCCGAACCGGGCAGTGCCGACAGCAGTTCGGCGGCCGTGGCGCGCACATTGCGGCTGCGGTCCGACAGGGCGTCCTCCAGGAAGGCCTCGTCCTCACCGGAGAGGCCGGAGCGCAGGGAGTCGAGGAACATCAGCCGGTCCTCCGCACGCTCCGCGGCCCACGTGGTGGCGAGCAGGGACCGGGCCGCCGAGGCATCCCGCTCCCGCAACGCCCCGAGCAGGGCGACCCGTTCGGCGAAGAGGCCCTCCTCCCAGAGCCGGCGCACCGCTTCCGGGTCGCCCGTGTCCGGCCGTCGTGCTCCGCGTGCGTGGGCGCGCAGCGCGAACCTCCACTCCGGATTCAGCCCGGCCAGCCAGATTCCGCGCGGCCCGGCGAAGGCGAGGACGTGCGGACGCAGATCCGTGCGCGCCCGCGCCGCGTCCAGCAGGGCGGGCAGCAGGTCCGCCGGTGCCCGGTAGCCCCGCGCACCGGCGGAGGCCAGCCACTGGGGGATGAGCTCGGTGAGATCGGGGGCCGTGCCCCGGCGTCCCCCGCCGGGCGGGGCCGAACGGTCGGCGAGCAGCTGGGCGAGCCGGCGGCGCGCGGCGCCGGGCAGCGGCGGGCGGAGGTCGGCGGGTGCCGGCTCCGGTGGGGTGGTCCCGGTGGCAGGACGAAGGCCCGCCCGGCGCCGCACGGTATGGACGGCCGCCGCTTCGAGCAGCGCCGCCGGTCCGAGCGCGGCCCCGTCCTCGGCCCGGAGGGGGCGCCGGTCGGTGCCGAGCAGAGCCGAGGTGACGAGGTCCTCCCACGGGGCGTCCACGGGCACGCCGGTCGTCGTGGCGGTGGTGGGCATCGGATCCCTTCCTGTGGTCCAGCGGTCGCGGTTCGAGGAATGCGGTGGATCAGGGGTGCGGTGGGGTCGGGGATGCGGTGGGTCGGGAATGCGATGGGCCGGGGAGCGCGGGTGGATCGGGACCGCGGGAGGGGTCGGGAACGGGGTGGTGGGTCGGAACGGGGTGGATCGGGACCGTAGGAGGGTCGGGGACGGGACGGATCGGGAGGACGTGGTGGGTGGCGGGGCTCAGCTTGCGGAGAGGGAGATCCGGGTGGAGGGGAGGTGGGGGACGGGTCGTTGCGGTGCCCGCGTCAGGCGAGCGCCACGGCCGCTCCCGCGTCGAGGCCGTCCGAGGACTCCGCGCACCAGGCCGCGAGCGGGTCGAAGCCGCGGTGTCCGCACTCCCCGAACACCGTCACGGGGGCGCCGCCGGAGAGGGCGACGAGCTTCCACCAACCCGGCCTGGACACCGCCGGGGGTGCGATCGGCAGGGCGGATCCGTCCTCCGCGCCGATCAGTTGCCAGCCGTCCCCGGACGGCGCGGGTATGACATCGCGCAGGGTGGCCGGCCAGCCGTCCAGCCAGGGGTCGTCCCGCAGGGCACGCCCGTACGCGCCGACGGCATCGGCCGTCGTGCCGCCCCGTGGCGGGGCAGCCGTGGCGACGGGATCGCCGAACCGCTGTCCCAGCTCCGCCCGCAGTCCGCCGCCGCCCGGATACGGCGTCACCTCGGCGTCGATCACCGTGCCCACCGGAAGCGTCCACGCGGGGGTGCGCCCGGGCGCACCGTAGGACAGCAGGAGCGCCGTGCGTCCCGACTCCTCGCCGTGCAGCCAGATGCGGCGGGCCGTGATCCTGCCGTCCGGTGTGTCGTACTGCGCGAGGACCGCCCAGCGGTCGCGGACGGCGGGGCCCTCCGCGGAGGCCGTCAGCCCCACTCTCGAACGGACCGTCGCCGCCAGGGGGCCGGGAAGCCCGTCGAGCCTCAGCCAGGCCGCGTCCAGCAGATGCAGGAGCGCGCACTCCTCGAGCAGCCGTACCGGCCAGCCGGGCCCCGACGCGGCCACGGACCCCAACTCGCGGACCCGGTGCGCGAGTCCGGGTGCCTGGGCGTCGACCATGCGGGCCGCGGTCTCCTCCCACAGCCCGTACCCGGGCCGGTCCGTCGCGGCGAGTCCGCCGCGGAGCAGATCGGCGAGACGCTGCTCCAGCTCCTGCGCGCCACCCGTGACGCGCTCGGCCCTGCGGGCGGCGCGGCGGGCCGCCGCGGCCCGGCCCGCGGAGTCCGGGGGCGGTCCGCCCGCCGTGCGTGACGTCTCGTCAGGAACGGTCTCCCGCACCTGATCCGCCGTGTCCGACACCTCGTCCGGGCCGGGTGACGCCACCCGGTCCGCCGTCCGACGCTCCACCGGGCCCTTGGGGCGCCCGGCCTCTCCCCCGTGAGATAGCACCATGCAAACGACGGTAGAGGGTGCCACTGACAATCGGCCCCGGCGGCCGCCGGGGCCGATTGTCAGTGGCGTGGTGCACGGTGGAAACCGCATCGGACCGACCGATCCGGAGGGGGAACCATGACCGTGTCCGTACAGACCGACGCAGCCGGCGGCGAAGTCCTGAGGCCGCATGCCGAGCACGCCTTCGCCGACGAGCTCAAGGCGCTCGCCGCCGCCGACGACCGTCCCAGGCCCGCCCGTTGGAAGCTCTCCCCGTGGGCCGTCTCCACTTATCTGCTGGGCGGGACACTTCCCGACGGCACCGTGATCACACCGAAGTACGTGGGGCCGCGCCGCCTCGTCGAGGTCGCCGTGACCACGCTCGCCACGGACCGGGCCCTGCTGCTCCTCGGTGTCCCGGGGACCGCGAAGACCTGGGTGTCCGAGCACCTCGCCGCAGCCGTCAGCGGGGACTCGACCCTCCTCGTCCAGGGCACGGCCGGCACCCCCGAGGAAGCCGTCCGCTACGGATGGAACTACGCGCGGCTGCTGGCCGACGGCCCCAGCCGCGCGGCCCTGGTGCCGAGCCCCGTCATGCGGGCCATGGCCGAGGGCATGACCGCCCGCGTCGAGGAACTCACCCGCATCCCCGCGGACGTGCAGGACGCGCTCATCACGATCCTTTCGGAGAAGACGCTCCCCGTCCCGGAGCTGGGACAGGAGGTCCAGGCGGTCCGGGGGTTCAACCTCGTCGCCACGGCCAACGACCGGGACCGCGGGGTCAACGAGCTCTCCAGCGCCCTGCGCCGCCGGTTCAACACCGTCGTGCTGCCGCTGCCCGCGACACCCGAGGCCGAGGTGGACATCGTGTCCCGGCGCGTGGCCCAGATCGGACGCGCGCTCGACCTGCCGCCGGCGCCCGACGGCATGGCCGAGATCCGGCGCGTCGTCACGGTCTTCCGTGAACTGCGCGACGGCATCACCACGGACGGCCGCACCACGCTCAAGTCGCCCTCCGGGACGCTGTCCACGGCCGAGGCCATCTCCGTCGTCACCGGGGGCCTCGCGCTCGCCGCGCACTTCGGCGACGGGGTCCTGCGCCCCGGTGACGTGGCGGCGGGCGTCCTGGGGGCGGTGATCCGCGACCAGGCAGCCGACCGGGTGGTCTGGCAGGAGTACGTGGAGACCGTCGTCCGCGAGCGGGACGGCTGGAAGGACTTCTACCGCGCCTGCCGTGAGGCCGCCGAATGACCTCGCGCACCGCGGGGCACGCCCCTGCGGACGGCCCGCTGCTGCTGGGGGTGCGCCACCACGGCCCCGGCTCCGCCCGCGCGGTCCTGGCAGCCCTGGAATCCGCACGGCCGAGCGCGGTGCTCGTCGAGGGGCCGCCCGAGGGCGACGCCCTGCTGCCGCTCGCCGCGCACGGCAGGATGCGTCCACCGGTCGCGCTGCTCGCCCACGCCGTGGACGACCCGGGGCGCGCCGCGTTCTGGCCGATGGCCGACTTCTCGCCCGAGTGGGTGGCGATCCGGTGGGCCCTCGCCCACGGTGTCCCCGTCCGCTTCGTCGACCTGCCGGTCGCGCACTCCCTGGCGCTGACGGACCGGCAGGAGGACGCCGCGGAGAGGGAGGGGGAGGGGCGCGGCATCGACCCGATCGGCCTCCTCGCCGGGACTGCGGGCTACGACGACCCCGAGCGCTGGTGGGAGGACGTCGTCGAGCACCGCGCGGCGGACGGAGGGCCCGCCGACCCGTGCGCCCCGTTCGCCGCGCTCGCCGAGGCGATGACGGCCCTGCGTGAGGCGCACGGGGACGGAGGCCATCCGCAGGACGCCGTCCGGGAGGCCTCCATGCGCCTCCAGCTGCGCGCCGCCCGCAGGGAGTTCGGCGACGGCGTCGCCGTCGTCTGCGGCGCGTGGCACGTGCCCGCGCTCGCCGCGCGTACGACGGTCGCCGCGGACCGGGCCCTCCTCAAGGGGATGCCCAAGGTCAGGGCGGAGCTGACCTGGGTGCCCTGGACCCACCGCCGGCTGGCCCGGTACAGCGGGTACGGCGCGGGGATCGAGTCGCCCGGCTGGTACGGGCACCTGTTCGGCGCCCCCGACCGGCCCGTCGAGCGCTGGATGACGAAGACCGCCGGGCTGCTGCGCGACGCGGACATGGCGGTCTCCTCGTCGGATGTCATCGAAGCCGTCCGGCTCGCCGCGACGCTGGCCGCCCTGCGGGGCCGCCCGGCCGTCGGCCTGGACGAGGCCACCGACGCGGTCCGGGCCGTCATGTGCGGGGGCTCCGACGTGCCGCTCGCCCTCGTGCGGGACCGGCTCGTCGTCGGCGAGATCCTCGGCGAGGTCCCGGAGACCGCCCCCGCCGTGCCCCTCCAGCGCGACCTGGACAAGCAGCAGCGCACCCTGCGGCTGAGACCGGAGGCGGAGAAGCGCGAGCTGGAGCTCGACCTGCGCAAGGAGACCGACGCGGCCCGCAGCAGGCTGCTGCACCGGCTGCGGCTCCTCGGAGTGGAGTGGGGCGAACCCGCCGCCGGCCGGGGCAGCACGGGTACGTTCCGGGAGAGCTGGCGGCTGCGCTGGGAACCCGAGCTGTTCGTCCGGACCGCCGAAGCCGGGGTGTGGGGCACCACCGTGGTGGAGGCCGCGACCGCCAGGGCCGAGTCCGAAGCCTTGGCGGCGTCCTCGCTCGCCCGGGTCACGGCCCTCGCCGAGCAGTGCCTCCTGGCCGGTCTGCCCGAGGCGCTGCCCGTCGTGATGAGGGCCCTCGCCGACCGGGCGGCCCTCGACACGGACGTCGGCCACCTCGCCGACGCGCTGCCCGCCCTGGCCCGCTCCCTGCGGTACGGGGACGTGCGGGCCACCGACACCTCCGCCCTCGCCGAGGTGGCCGCCGGCCTCGCCGAGCGTGTCTGTGTGGGCCTGCCGTACGCCTGCACCGGCCTCGACGAGGACGCCGCCGCCGAGGCGCGCCGTCGGATGGACGCCGTGCACGGCGCGATCGCCCTGCTCGCCGGCGCCGTACAGGCGGACGGGCTGCCCGAGCGGTGGGCCACCGTCCTGCGCAGGCTCACCGGCGGGGACGCGGTCGCCGGCGTGATCCGGGGCCGCGCCGCACGGCTGCTGCTGGACGACGGGCGGCTCTCCGGGAGCGAGGCCGCGCGGCTCATGGGGCTGGCCCTCTCGCCCGGCACACCGCCCGCCCGTGCTGCGGCCTGGATCGACGGCTTCGTGGGCGGGGCGGCGGGCGGCGGCCTGCTGCTCGTCCACGACGAGCGGCTCCTCGGGCTCGTCGACACCTGGCTCACGGGCGTACCGGCCGACACGTTCACCGACGTCCTGCCCCTGCTGCGCCGCACGTTCTCGGCGTACGAGCCCGGAGTGCGGCGCACCCTCGGCGAGCTCGTGCGCCGCGGCCCCGGGACCCCGCGCGACGAGGGCGTGCCCGCCGCGCCCGGCTTCGGGGAGGCACTCGACGAGGAGCGCGCGGACGCGGTGGTCCCGGTGCTCCGGTTGCTGCTCGGTACGGACGGGCCGGCGTGCGCGGGGGCGACCGGATGAGTGAGGACCGCGTGGACCCCGGGGAAGGGCAGAACACGATGGACGGGACATCCGCCGACGAGCGGCTGCGGCGCTGGCGCATGGTGCTCGGAGCGGACGGCGGCGAGCGCACGGGCTGTGAGCTCACCGGACGTGACGCAGCCATGGACGGAGCGCTGACCGCGCTGTACGACGGGAGGCCGCCGGGAGGCCGGGGCGGAGCCGAGCGTTCCGCGGGGCTCGGGGCTTCCGCCCCGGCCATGGCCCGCTGGCTCGGCGACATCCGCACGTACTTCCCGAGCTCCGTCGTCCAGGTCATGCAGCGCGACGCGATCGAGCGTCTCGGCCTCGTCGCCCTGCTGCTGGAACCGGAGATGCTGAAGGCCGTCGAGCCCGACGTGCACATGGTCGGCACCCTGCTCTCGCTCGGCAAGGCCATGCCGGAGACCACGAGGGAGACGGCCCGGGCCGTCGTGCGCACGGTCGTCGAGGATCTGGAGCGGAGGCTGGCCACGCGCACGAGGGCGACGCTCACCGGCGCGCTGGACCGCTCGGCCAGGTCCCGCCGGCCGCGTCACCGGGACATCGACTGGGACCGCACGATCCGGGCCAACCTCAAGCACCACGTGCCCCGGCCCGGCGGGGAGGGTTCCGGCACGGTGGTGCCCGAGCGCCTCGTCGGGTACGGGCGGGCGGACCGGTCGGTGAGGAAGGAGGTCATCCTCTGTGTCGACCAGTCGGCGTCCATGGCCGCCTCCGTCGTCCACGCCGCGGTCTTCGGCGCGGTGCTCGCCTCGATGCGGACCGTGTCGACGCGGCTCGTCGTGTTCGACACGGCCGTCGTCGATCTCACCGACCAGCTCGACGATCCGGTCGACGTCCTGTTCGGCACCCAGCTCGGCGGCGGGACGGACATCAACCGCGCGCTCGCCTACTGCCAGTCGAGAATCACCCGTCCGGCGGACACCGTCGTCGTCCTCATCAGCGATCTCCACGAGGGTGGGATCCGCGACGAGATGGTCGGACGGGCCGCCGCGATGACGGCGTCCGGCGTGCGGTTCGTGACCCTGCTCGCGCTCTCCGACGAGGGCGCTCCCTCCTACGACCGGGCGCACGCTGCCGCGCTGGCGGAGCTCGGCGCACCAGCCTTCGCCTGCACCCCGGACCTCTTTCCCGAGGTCATGGCGGCGGCGATCGAGAAGCGGCCGCTGCCGGTGCCGGACGCCGGCCGGTGACACCGGCGCCCCGGTCCCGCCGCAGGACCGGGGCCACCGGGACCCCACCGCGGACGTGCCGTTTTGTCCTCCGTACCCCGGCCACCAGCGCGGTCTGTGACCGGTATCACCGCTCATGTGTGATCTGCAATTTAGGGTCCGGTGCGGCACGGGGGATAACCTGCCGGATGGACATGCCGCGTACCCGGTCACCGTGTGCGCCTCCCTTGTGACCGCGCAGTCACGTTGCCCTCGCGGCACGCCCACGCAGAAAACCAACCGCGAGACCACTAAAAGGGACGGACGCGCGTGGACCTGTTCGAGTACCAGGCGAGGGACCTCTTCGCCAAGCACGGTGTACCGGTGCTGGCCGGTGAAGTCATCGACACGCCTGAGGCAGCCCGCGAGGCGACCGAGCGGCTGGGCGGCAAGTCCGTCGTCAAGGCGCAGGTGAAGGTCGGTGGCCGAGGCAAGGCCGGCGGCGTGAAGCTGGCGGCGGACGCCGACGAGGCGGTCGCCCGCGCGACCGACATCCTCGGCATGGACATCAAGGGCCACACGGTCCACAAGGTGATGATCGCCGAGCTCTCCCCGGAGATCGAGGCGGAGTACTACGTCTCGTACCTCCTCGACCGCACCAACCGCACCTTCCTCGCCATGGCGTCGGTGCAGGGCGGCATGGACATCGAGGAGGTCGCGGAGAAGACCCCCGAGGCCCTCGCGAAGGTCCCGGTCAACGCCGTCGACGGCGTGGACATCGAGAAGGCCCGCGAGATCGTGGCCCAGGCGAAGTTCCCGGCCGACGTGGCCGAGGGTGTCGCCGAGGCCATGGTGACCCTGTGGGACACCTTCGTCGCCGAGGACGCGCTCCTCGTCGAGGTCAACCCGCTGGTGAAGACCAAGGACGGCCGCATCCTGGCGCTGGACGGAAAGGTGTCTCTCGACGAGAACGCCGACTTCCGCCAGGCCGACCACGAGGCGCTCGAGGACAAGGCCGCGGCCAACCCCCTCGAGGCCGCCGCCAAGGCCAAGAACCTCAACTACGTCAAGCTCGAGGGCGAGGTCGGCATCATCGGTAACGGTGCCGGTCTGGTCATGTCGACCCTGGACGTCGTCGCGTACGCCGGTGAGAACCACGGCAACGTGAAGCCCGCCAACTTCCTCGACATCGGTGGCGGCGCCTCCGCAGAGGTCATGGCGAACGGCCTGGAGATCATCCTCGGCGACCCGGACGTCAAGTCCGTCTTCGTCAACGTCTTCGGTGGCATCACCGCCTGTGACGAGGTCGCCAACGGCATCGTCCAGGCCCTGGAGCTGCTCAAGTCCAAGGGCGAGGACGTCACCAAGCCGCTGGTCGTGCGCCTCGACGGCAACAACGCGGAGCTGGGTCGCAAGATCCTCTCCGACGCCAACCACCCGCTCGTGCAGCGTGTGGACACCATGGACGGCGCGGCCGACAAGGCCGCCGAGCTCGCCGCGGCTGCGAAGTAAGGGACGAGGGACTCCAACACCATGGCTATCTTCCTCACCAAGGACAGCAAGGTCATCGTCCAGGGGATGACCGGCGCCACGGGCATGAAGCACACCAAGCTCATGCTGGCCGACGGCACCAACATCGTCGGTGGCGTGAACCCCCGCAAGGCGGGCACCTCCGTCGACTTCGACGGCACCGAGGTACCCGTGTTCGGATCCGTCGCCGAGGCGATGGAGAAGACCGGCGCCGACGTGTCCGTTCTCTTCGTGCCGCCGGCCTTCGCGAAGGCCGCCGTCGTCGAGGCGATCGACGCCGAGATCCCGCTGGCCGTCGTGATCACCGAGGGCATCGCCGTCCACGACTCGGCCGCCTTCTGGGCGTACGCCGGCTCGAAGGGCAACAAGACCCGGATCATCGGTCCGAACTGCCCCGGTCTGATCACCCCCGGCCAGTCCAACGCCGGCATCATCCCGGGCGACATCACCAAGCCCGGCCGCATCGGTCTCGTGTCCAAGTCCGGCACGCTGACCTACCAGATGATGTACGAGCTCCGTGACATCGGCTTCTCGTCCGCCGTCGGCATCGGTGGCGACCCGGTCATCGGCACCACGCACATCGACGCCCTCGCGGCGTTCGAGGCGGACCCCGACACCGACCTCATCGTGATGATCGGCGAGATCGGTGGCGACGCCGAGGAGCGTGCCGCCGACTACATCGCGAAGAACGTCACGAAGCCGGTCGTCGGCTACGTCGCGGGCTTCACCGCGCCCGAGGGCAAGACCATGGGCCACGCCGGCGCCATCGTCTCCGGCTCCTCCGGCACCGCCGCCGCCAAGAAGGAGGCCCTCGAGGCCGCCGGCGTCAAGGTCGGCAAGACGCCGACCGAGACCGCCAAGCTGGCGCGCGAGATCCTCGGCGGCTGACCGCCCGCCTCGCACGGATCACCGCTTCACGCGGAACCGGCGCGGGTCCGCACCCCCTCTGTCGAAGGGGGTGCGGACCCGCGCCGTTTCCGTGCGCCTCGCGCGTTTCCGTGCGCCTCCGGGGCGGACGTGTCAGGGAATCCGCGGGACCAGGCGCTCCGGGCCGTGGGCGAGCTCGCCCCGCAGCGCCTTCTGCAGCTCCAGGTCCTGCGGTGTCAGATGCTCCGGCCCGCCCCGCGGCGGGACGCCGCCGACGCGCTGGGCGGGTGACAACGGCTGCTCGTACCGGGTGGGCGCGGTGTGGAGGGTGAACGCCGTCGCGCTGACGAGCAGCACCCCGAAGCAGACCGCCGCCCGGGTCCAGAGCTCCGCGATGCGCTCACTGCCTGCCCGGACCGCCGGGGCCGGCGGCGGGGCGGGCACCTCTTCGGCGAGGGCGAGCGCGCTCAGCCGCCCGTGGAGCCGCGGGGCCCCGCGACCGGGGTCCGCGGGCTCCGACGGCCCGGCCAGCCGTTCCACGACGGCCGCCCGGGCGTGCACCAGCCGGTTCGCCGCGGCGAGGGTGCTCGCCTCCGTCTCGGCGGCCGTCTCCGGCAGGCCCAGCCCCACACCGTCGTGCAGCAGCAGCGTGCGACGGTACGAGGGGGGCAGATCGAGCAGCGCGTCGAGCAGGGCGTGCCGCGCCGGGTCCTCGGGCAGTGCGTCCGCCCGGCGGTGGGCGCGGCGCAGCCGGTGCCAGGGCGACATCGCGTACTCGTACGCCGCCGCTCGTACCCAGCCCGCCGGATCACGGTCCCTCGCCACCTCCGGCCAGCGCTGCCAGGCGATCCTGAACGCGTGCTCGACCGCCTCCCGGGAGAGCCGCCGACGGCCCGTCAGCAGGTACATCTGGCGGGTGAGTCCAGGGGCCGCGTCGCTGTACAGGGCGTCGAACGCCTCCTCCGCCGTCAGGCCCTCACGGGGCTGCGGGACGGCGCCGTGCCCGTCCGGCCCGGGAGGGCGTTCACGCACCGGGGTGTCCGTGGCGGGTGGGGGCACGGGTGCGGGGGAGGCCGGCGCCGGCGTCTGCCCGGTGGACGCGGTCCGGGCGGCGCCGGTGAGGACGGTGGGGGCAGGGGTGGTGCCGGGCTCGGTCGGGGACATCGTGCTGCTCCCGTTGGCTTCGACGGAGGAGGGCGGTGCGGGGCGGTCCTCGGCGCAGCCGATCAGCCTCGCGTAGGCCGTGCGCCGGCGGCCCCGCGGGCTGGCGCGCCCTGTTTCCCAGGCGCGGACGGTGGCGGCCGTGACGCCCACGGCGGCCGCGACCTGTTCCTCAGTCAGACCCCTGGCCTCGCGCAGCCTGCGGCGCTCCACGGGAGAGGGCAGCGCGGCTGCGGGGGCCGGACCGGTGGCGCTCCGTGTCATGCCCGGCCTCCGTACCCGAGGACACTGCACTGGGTGAAAAAGCACATAAACGTATATTGGGCGACACAGCGGCCATTCGCCCGTTACACGGAATAAGGGCGTGTCGTTGGCAGCATGGCCGCGTGACCCAAGTGACCGAGTGCAGCCCGATGTTGCCTGCCGAGCGGAGCAGGTCCGCCGCTCTGGCCTCCGCCTTCGTGCGCGGGGTGCTCGCGGCGGGGCTCGGGCTCGGCTCGCTGGCCGTCCTGGTCACGATGCTGTGGATCAGCTCCCCGTACCCGGACAGCGGGCCGAGCGGCGCTCTTCATGTGGCGGCCGGGCTCTGGCTGCTCGCCCACGGGGCCGAACTCGTCAGGGCCGACACGATCGGAGGACACCCCGCCCCCGTGGCCGTCGTTCCGCTGCTGCTCGGTGTGCTGCCGGTGTGGCTGGTGCACCGTGCCGCCCGGGACTCGGCGGAGCCCGGCGGTGAGACCGGGACCGGCCACTCGGCGGCCGGGGCGTTCTGCGCGGTGAGCGCCGGTTACCTGCTGGTGGTGCTCGCCGCGGCGGCGTACGCGCGGGGAGGCGCGCTGCCCGCCGACCGGGCGTCGCTGGCCTTTCCGCTCACCGCCGTGGTGGCCGGTGCGGCCGCCGCGGGGGTGTGGGCCGGACGCGGACGTCCGATGGCCTCACTCCTGGTCTGGGCGCCGTTGCGGCTCCAGGAGGCGGCTGCCCGATCCCGTTTCCGGTCCGCGGCCGGGGTGGCCCTGCGGTCGGCCGCCGCCGGTGTCCTGACACTCCTCGGAGGCGGGGCGCTGCTCGTGGCGGTGGCGCTGGTCTGGCATTCCGGGGCGGCCAGGGAGTCGTTCCTCGGGCTGTCCGGCGACTGGGCGGGCCGCGTCTCCGTCCTCCTGCTGGCGGCGGCGCTGGTACCGAACGCGGCGATGTGGGGAGCGTCCTACGGCCTCGGGCCCGGATTCGCCCTCGGTACGACGTCGCTGGCGACCCCGCTCGCTCTCACGGGACCTCCCGCGCTGCCGGACTTCCCGCTGCTTGCCGCGGTGCCGTCCCACGGTCCCGGCGCGGCGGCGAACTGGGCCGCGGCAGCGGTGCCGCTCGTGGCCGGCCTGACCGTCGCCAGGTTCGTGGGGCGGGGGGCGGCTCCGGTGCCCGGTGCGCGCGAGGACGCCTGGGGGCAGGGGACGACGGCGCTGGTCGCGGGAGTGGCGGCCGTCGGGTGCGGGGCGGGTGCGGCCGTGCTGGCGGCGGCGTCGGGCGGCCCGCTGGGCACCGGCGCACTGGCCGAGTTCGGCCCCGTGTGGTGGCTGGTGGGCCCGGCGGCCCTCGTGTGGTCGGCCCTCGTCGGCGTACCGGCGGCCCTGCTGCTCAGGGCATGGCGGCTGCGGGAACGCAGGTGGGGATGGAGGTGGGACGCGGTGAAGGGGGAGTCGCGGACGGCGGAGCCGGGGCGGGATCCGGACCCGAAGCCCGAGCAGGGAGGGGCGCAGGAGCCCGGGAGCAAGGGCGAGGACGCGGAGCCGTACGACTTCCTCTCGGCCGGCCCCTGGCACGAGGACGGTGCACGGGAGGCCCGCTGGGCCGCGCTGAAGAAGAACTCGGGCGGGCTGATGGCCGACTTCCCGGCGGCCTCCGGGGCGGCGCAGCCGCCTCCGGCCGTCCCGTCGCCGGCGTCCGCCCAGGCACCCCCGCCCGCCCCCGGGCCGGGTGCCTCCGCGGCCCTTGAGCCTCCGTCGGTTCCTGAGCCTCCGTCGGTTCCTGAGCCCCCGTCGGTCCCCGCGCCTTCCTCCGGGCCGGCGCCCACCGGAGCACCCACGCCCCGACCCGCACCGGACGCGGGCGCACGGGACGCGGACGCATCGGGCCCTGACGCACGGGACGCGGACGCATCGGGCCCTGACGCACGGGACGCGGAAGCCTCGGACGCGGACGCTCCCGACCCCGTGCCGTCACCCGGCCCCGCGCCGGCGTCCGGCATCGAGCCGTCACCCGGCCCCGCGTCGGCGCCTGACCCCGCGCCTGACTCCGATGCCCGGCCCGATACGCCGACCGGCCGGGTTCCTGAGGCCCAGGGGCGCTCGGAATCCGGCCGAGAGGACGGCGCGTAGGGCGCGTCCTGGTGCGGGTGGGCTACTTCTTCACGCCGAAGAAGGGCTCCAGCGGGTCGGGCAGCTTGTCGTTGCAGGCGAGCGCGCCGGACTTGGTGAGCGCGTCGTTCACGCAGGTGTAGTAGTCGCGGTAGACCAGCTGGACCGTGTAGCCGGTGGCCACGATCGCCAGGGCCAGCAGCGCCGTGACCAGGCCGCTCACGGCCGCCGTCGTCTGCTGCCGGCTGCTGATCTGCGCGGCACCGGGAGCCGTTCCGGGCGCGGTGCCCGGAGCCGGGGGAGCGGCCGGCCTGTCGGGGGTGCCACCGGTCGCCGCGGGCGATCCCGAGCCGGACGCCCGGGGCGGGCGCGGGCCGCCGCGGAGGGCGCTGATCGACCAGTACACGGCGAGGGCGCCGAGCAGCATCGCGATCTCGGGGAAGTCGAAGAGGGCGAAGAAGAACGCCCACATGCCGCCCAGCACCGCGTAGCGGGCGCGCCGCTGGGCCGGGTCGGTCGGGTCCCAGCGCAGTCCGCCGGGATTTCCCTCGGGGCCACCGCTCTGTCCGCCCGGTCCGCCGGTACCGGCCGGACGGCCACCGAAGCCGCCGTTCTGGCGCCCCGGCTGCTGGTCACTCCACTGACTGCCCCAGACGGGACGGTCGTCGGACTGCCCGTCGGCGTCGCCCCCGCTGCCGCCGTTGCTCCGGTTCCCTGGCGTACGGGAAGGGTGGCGGGGCTGCCAGGGCTGGTCGGGACGGTCCTCGGGCGGCGCCGCGAACGGATTGTCGTCGGACGACCCGGACGACCCGGACGACCCCGACGGCTTCGAGGAGCCGGACGAGGATCCCGGTCCCGAGGAGGACCCCGACCCCGACGAGGAGTCCGGCGATGAGGACTGGCGTTCCCGCATCAGCGTGGATGCCCGCGCGGGCAGCGGGTGGCCAAGGGCGGTGCGGAGGCGGTCCGGCATGTGGTGAACGTCTTCCCCATCTCGTCATTTCCGCCCGGGGGCGGTTCCCTGTCCCCTGACGCTACCTCCCGGTCACGCCCCCGTCCCGTGGGGGCCGCCGGGTGTGCCGGTATCGTTGCTGACGGTCGGACCGTTCGTAGAGTTCCCCGTATCCCGAGGCGAGCTTCTTTCGTACGACCATACAAACGCACCTCCTGTACATCGCGTACCGGCTCCATCACGCGAGAAAGGGCCCTGTTGTGGCCTCGCCGCCCCCCTCCGCCGCTCCGGCCCGTGTGGTCGTGCTCGTCTCCGGCTCAGGCACGAACCTCCAGGCACTCCTCGACGCGATCGGTGACGACCCCGAGGGCTACGGCGCCCGGATCGTCGCGGTCGGCGCGGACCGCTACGGCACCGTCGGCATCGAGCGCGCGGAGCGCGCCGGGCTCCCCACCTTCGTCCGCAAGCTCGGTGAGTACGCGAGCCGTGACGCCTGGGACGAGGCCCTGACCGCGGCCGTGGCGGAGCACCGCCCGGACCTCGTGGTCTCGGCGGGGTTCATGAAGATCGTGGGCAAGGGCTTCCTCGCCGAGTTCGGCGGCCGCGTCGTCAACACCCACCCCGCCCTGCTCCCCAGCTTTCCCGGTGCTCACGGCGTACGCGACGCGCTCGCGTACGGCGTGAAGGTCACCGGGTGCACCGTCCACTTCGTCGACGACGGCGTCGACACCGGTCCGATCATCGCGCAGGGCGTGGTCGAGGTGACCGAAGAGGAAACGGCGGAGGGCGAAGCCGCCCTCCATGAACGCATCAAGGAAGTCGAGCGCAAGCTGCTCGTCGAGGCCGTGGGGCGGCTCGCCCGTGACGGCTATCGCATTGAGGGACGAAAGGTTCATCTCGGTCATGTCGGTGAATAAGCCCATCCGTCGCGCCCTGGTCAGTGTCTACGACAAGACGGGGCTCGAAGACCTCGCCCGCGGTCTGCACGAGGCGGGTGTCGAGCTGGTGTCCACCGGCTCCACCGCCGGGAGGATCGCAGCCGCCGGAGTGCCGGTCACCAAGGTCGAGGAGCTCACCGGCTTCCCCGAGTGCCTCGACGGCCGCGTCAAGACGCTGCACCCCCGCGTGCACGCCGGCATCCTCGCCGACCTGCGTCTGGACGCCCACCGCGAGCAGCTCGCCGAGCTCGGCGTGGAGCCGTTCGACCTCGTGGTCGTCAACCTCTACCCGTTCAAGGCGACCGTCGCCTCCGGCGCCTCGGACGACGAGTGCGTGGAGCAGATCGACATCGGCGGCCCCTCGATGGTCCGCGCCGCCGCCAAGAACCACCCGTCCGTGGCGGTCGTGACCAGCCCGGAGCGTTACGCCGACGTCCTCGCCGCGGTCAAGGAGGGCGGGTTCGACCTGACCGCCCGCAAGCGGCTCGCGGCCGAGGCCTTCCAGCACACGGCCGCGTACGACGTGGCCGTGGCCGCCTGGTTCGCGGACGGCTACGCGGCCGCCGACGACTCCGGCTTCCCGGACTTCTCCGGTGCGACGTACGCGCGCAAGAACGTCCTGCGCTACGGCGAGAACCCGCACCAGCCCGCCGCGCTCTACACCTCGGGCGAGGGCGGCCTCGCCGAGGCCGAGCAGCTGCACGGCAAGGAGATGTCCTACAACAACTACACGGACACCGACGCCGCGCGCCGTGCCGCCTACGACCACGCCGAGCCGTGCGTCGCGATCATCAAGCACGCCAACCCGTGCGGCATCGCCATCGCCGACGACGTCGCGACGGCGCACCGCAACGCGCACGCCTGCGATCCGCTGTCCGCGTTCGGCGGCGTCATCGCCGTCAACCGTCCGGTGACCGTCGCGATGGCCGAGCAGGTCGCGGAGATCTTCACCGAGGTCATCGTCGCCCCGGCCTACGAGGACGGCGCCGTCGAGGTGCTGGCCCGCAAGAAGAACATCCGGGTGCTGCGCTGCCCCGACGCCCCGGCCTCGACGGTCGAGGTCAAGCCGATCGACGGCGGTGCGCTGCTCCAGGTCACCGACCGGCTCCAGGCCGACGGCGACGACCCGGCCAACTGGACCCTCGCCACCGGCGAGGCGCTCTCCGCGGCCGAGCTCAGGGAGCTCGAGTTCGCGTGGAAGGCGTGCCGCGCGGTCAAGTCCAACGCCATCCTGCTCGCCAAGGACGGTGCCTCGGTCGGCGTCGGCATGGGCCAGGTCAACCGCGTCGACTCCGCGAAGCTCGCCGTCGAGCGGGCCGGCGAGGAGCGGGCCCGGGGCTCCTACGCCGCGTCCGACGCCTTCTTCCCCTTCCCCGACGGTCTGGAGATCCTGACCGCCGCCGGCATCAAGGCCGTCGCCCAGCCGGGCGGGTCCGTCCGTGACGAGCTGGTCGTCGAGGCCGCGAAGAAGGCGGGCGTGACCATGTACTTCACCGGCACGCGCCACTTCTTCCACTGACGCCCAGGTCAAGGCGCCACCGCAGGCCGCACCCGATCACGGGTGCGGCCTGCGGTGCGTCCGGCTTCCTGCGACCAGTCGCCCCTCTGTTCTAATGAATGGCTTGTCGGGCCGTGACGGCGGGACGGGCGCGACCGGCAGTGACCACTGAGGGATTCCGTTGCGGGGGCACCGTGCTTGACCTGAACCAGAGTGAGACCGACGCGCCCGGGGAGCAGGCGCCCGGACCGGCCGGAGGCACGAGGCACCCGGCGCCCCTGCGTCCGTACCTGATCGCCGCCGTGATCCTCTGCGCGCTCTACTTCCTCTACGGATACCTGCGCTTCAGCCACTTCCAGTCACCCTCCTGGGACCTGGGCATCTTCGAGCAGGAGGTGCGGGCGTACGCCGGTTTCGACGCCCCGGTCGTCGACATCAAGGGCCCGGGCTTCCTGATACTCGGCGACCACTTCAGCCCCGTGGTCGCGCTCCTCGTCCCGCTCTACTGGATCTGGCCGTCCGCCGTGGCCCTGCTGTTCGCCCAGGCCGTGCTGTTCGCCGTCTCCGCGGTGGTCGTCGGCCGCACCGTCCAGCAGATGCTGGGCGGCCGGTCCGGCCTCTGCGTCACCGTCGCGTACGGGCTGTCCTGGGGACTGCAGGAGGCGGTGAAGTCGGACTTCCACGAGATAGCCCTGGCCGTCCCGCTGCTGGCCCTGGTGTGCAGGGCCCTGCTCATGGAGCGCTGGCGGGCGGTCGTCCTGTGGTCGCTGCCGCTGGTCCTGGTCAAGGAGGACCTCGGGGTCACCGTCGCCGTCGTCGGCGGACTCCTCGCGCTGTACGGCCGGCGGCTCCAGGGCTTCCTGCTGGCGGCCTTCGGGATCGTCGCGTTCGCGCTGACCGTGCTCGTGCTCATCCCGGCGGCCAGCAGCGCGGGGGAGTACGACTACTGGAAGAAGATCGAGGAGAACGGCGGGCAGGAGGTCTCCCTGCTCGACTCCGTCCTCGGCGTGTTCAACTCCTCCGTCAAACTGGAGATGCTGGTCTTCCTGGTCGGCATCACCGCCTTCATGGCGCTGCGCTCTCCCCTGATCCTGCTCGTCCTGCCCACGATCGGCTGGCGTCTGCTCTCCCAGGACTCCAACCACTGGGGCATGGTCTGGCACTACAGCGCGATCCTGATGCCGGTGGTCTTCCTCGCCATGGCCGACGGCGTCCGCCGCAGCCAGGGCTCGAAGCGGCCCTGGCTCGTCTCGTACGCGAACGTCGCCGTCCCGATGGCCGCAGCCATCGCCGTGGCCCTCACCCAGCACCTTCCGCTGCGCGACCTGCTGCGCCCGGAGACGTACCGCTCCGACGCGCGCACCTACGCCGCCGAACAGGCGCTGGACGCCATCCCCGTGGGGGCACGGGTCGAGACGGACATCACGCTGATGGCACACCTGACCGCGGACCGCACCGTCTACTGGGTCGGCGGGGCACCCGGCACCGCGCCCGACGTCGTCGCGATCAACCTGGACTTCGGCTGGTCGCGGCCCATCGACGACCCGGTGAAGTACGCCGAGCAACTGCATCCCGAGGCGAAGTACCGGATCACCCGCGAGGCCGGCTCCTTCGTCGTCATGGAGCGGACCACGCCGGTGCCCGGAAACGGCTGAAGGCCGCCCACCCGCTGCTGAGCGGGTGCCACGGCCTTCGAGCGCGGGTGCGCCGGGGTGTCAGTGCTGCTGCTGGCGGTTGAACCAGGCGCCACCGTCGGACTTGGCCACGAAGACGACGACCAGGATGGCCAGGACCGTGTGGATGAGGCCGATCACGATGAAGGGGTAGATGCCCAGGATCGCGGTGATCACTCCGAACACGATGGCGGTGATGCGGATCCCGTTGCCGCCCTTGCCGAACTTGGCGGCGAGGAAGACGGCCAGGACGCCCCACAGGATCGCGAAGACGACGATGGCCCACAGCGCTGCGCCCGAGTAGTCGGCGAGCTGCTGGAACTGGACGTCCTCCTTGAGCGTCGCGTCGTTCTTGGCCGCGTTCACGGCCGCGGCGGCGAGCGCGACGAAGATCGCGCCGATGACCTGGAGGCCGGCTATCACGTAGAGCAGGACGCGCGAGGCCTTCACGCCGCCGGGCATCTCCGTGGGGCCGCCCGGGTAGCCGTAACCGCCCTGGACCGGCGGGGCCTGCGGGTAGCCGTAGCCCTGCTGGGGGACACCCTGGGGGGCCTGCTGCGGGTAGCCGTAGCCCGGCTGGCCGCCCTGCTGCTGGCCCTGCTGCTGGCCCTGCTGCTGGCCGTAGGGGTTGTTGGGGTCGCCGAAGCTCATGGCGAGATTCCTCCGTTGTGGATATGCGGGGACGACGCGGCCCGGGCGGAGGAATCGTGTGCACTCAGAACGGTGGTCCCCCCGACACTGTCCGCGGTGATGCGGGCCTTATCGTCGTCGTGACATCGGCTTTTTGTCCAGCTGATTGCCGAATGCGTTGTGCAAGTGCAATCTCGTGTCCACGTGGCAAGCCACGATTGGTACCTGGGCGGGGTCATCCGCGAGGATGGGTGCCATGACTGCCCAGATTCTCGATGGCAAGGCCACCGCAGCTGCGATCAAATCCGATCTGACCGTCCGCGTGGCGGCCCTCAAGGCACAGGGCATCACCCCCGGCCTGGGGACCCTGCTCGTCGGGGACGACCCGGGCAGCCGCTGGTACGTGAACGGCAAGCACCGTGACTGCGCCCAGGTCGGCATGGGATCCATCCAGCGCGAACTCCCCGACACCGCCACGCAGGAGGAGATCGAGGAGGTCGTACGGGAACTCAACGCCAACCCCGACTGCACGGGTTACATCGTGCAGCTCCCCCTCCCCAAGGGCATCGACACCAACCGCATCCTGGAACTGATGGACCCGGCCAAGGACGCGGACGGGCTGCACCCCATGAACCTGGGCAAGCTCGTGCTCAACGAGTCGGGCCCGCTCCCCTGCACCCCGCAGGGCGTCGTCACCCTGCTCCGCCGCCACGGCGTGGAGATCAACGGGGCCCACGTGGTCGTGGTCGGCCGGGGTGTCACCATCGGCCGCCCCCTCCCGCTGCTGCTGACGCGCAGGTCCGAGAACGCGACCGTGACCCAGTGCCACACCGGCACCCGTGACCTCTCGGCGCACCTGCGGCAGGCGGACATCATCGTCGCGGCCGCCGGTGTGCCCCACCTGATCAAGCCCGAGGACGTCAAGCCGGGCGCCGCCGTGCTGGACGTCGGCGTCAGCCGCGACGAGAACGGAAAGATCGTCGGCGACGTCCATCCCGGCGTCGCCGAGGTGGCGGCCTGGGTCGCCCCGAACCCGGGCGGCGTCGGCCCCATGACCCGGGCCCAGTTGCTCGTCAACGTGGTCGAGGCAGCCGAACGCGCCGCCGCCGTGTCCGCCGGCTGACCTGAACCGGAGGAGCGTCATGGGTGCTGGTACGAGTCCGGCGGACGGTACGCACGCGGCCGGGCCGGCCGCGGAGGCACAGGGCCCCGAGGAGGACGTGGTGTCCGAGGAGACCGGGGAAGCCGTCGCGGCGCAGGAGCCCGGGAAGGCCGAGGCGACCGGGGAACCTGTCGCCGAGGCACCCGGTGAGCCTGTCGCCGAAGCGGAAGGAGCCACGGCGGGAGGCGGGGCCGGCGGCTCGACCTGGGCGCCCTCGCGCCGTTTCTCGCTGACCCGTGACACCGCGCGCCCCGAGGGCGGCGGCCGCGCGGCACCGGGGGGCGCCCCCGCGCCCGCGCGCCAGTGGCCCCTGCTCACGGTGCTCTGCACCGCCGGCCTCGGGCTGCTGATCGTGGGGACCAACGCCTTCGACCAGGCGTTCAGGGTCGGCGCGATACTGATGGGCGTCGCCCTGCTCGCCGGTGCGGTGCTGCGCTGGGTGGTCCCCTCCGTCGGCATGCTCGCCGTACGGTCGCGGTTCACCGATCTGGTCACGTACGGCCTGATGGGTGCGCTGATCGTGCTGCTCGCGATGATGGCGCAGCCCGATCCGTGGCTGCGGGTGCCGATCCTGCAGGACGTGGTCCACTTCACGATCCGCTAGGTCCCTGTGTCCGAAGGGTGTCCGTCCCCACCCCCGAGAAGGGACGGACACCGGACGGGGCACCGGTGCGACAAGCGCCGGAATGCGGCGACTTGGGCCGCCTTGCCCTGTCCTGGGTCAAGCGTCATGGACATGCGGTACCGGGTTCAAGGGATGCCCGCCGCCTGTGGCACGGAAGTGACCATTCCGCCACCCTGTGATCGTCACGCAACGGCGTGAAGCCGGCTCGGTGTGTCCTACGGCGTGCAACGGACATGCACCCGTGCGCCCGGTTCTCCGGAACTGGAGGCCTGGATCCGTGCATCCTTCTGGGTAGTCCGGAGTGCGGGACGGACGGCAGGGGAAGGCCCGGCGCCGGGACGGGGGCGCGCCGGGCGGGCCCGGGGGACTCGACTGGGGGGAAGCAATGCCTCGTTGGAAGGTGCTACCGGAAGAACTCGATCCGCAGATGCGGGAGTTCGTCGGCCAGCTGCGCGGACTGGTGGACCGGGGCGGTCTGAGCCTGGCAGCGGTCGCCGACCGCACCGGCTACAGCAAGACGTCGTGGGAGCGCTATCTCAACGGCAGGCTGCTCGCCCCCAAGGGGGCGATCGTCGCGCTCGCCGAGGTGACGGGCGCTCCGCAGCACCACCTGACGACCATGTGGGAACTGGCCGAGCAGGCCTGGAGCCGCTCCGAGATGCGCCACGACATGACCATGGAAGCCATCCGGATCTCCCAGGCGCGGGCGGCGCTCGGCGAGGCGGGCGTGGCCGCGGCTCCCGTGGCGGGCGGCGGCACGGGAGTCCCCGCCGGCACGGGAGTCCCCGCCGGCACGGGAGTCCCGATCGGCAGGGGAGTCTCCAACGACCCTGCTGCCGGGGCGGGGAGCCAGGACTTCGGCCGTAAGCCGTCCGTCCCCGTCCAGCGCGGCACGCTCCCGCGGATTCCTCAGCAGCCGCGGCGGGGCGCGGCACCGGATCCCGGCGGGAGCGCACTCCCCGCCGACGCCGGTCCGGGGGAGCGGCAGGGCGGCCGGCGGCGGCTGCCCCTGCTGCCGGCGGCAATCCTGGGGGTGCTCCTGCTGACCGCCGGGGCCGTCCTGGTCATCGATCCGGGCGGCGACGACGGTGCTGGTGCCGCGGCGGTCACCCCGTCCGCCGATCCCGCCACCAGCACGGTCGCCCGGCCGGCCGGAGTCGGGTGCAGCGGTGCCGACTGCGACGGACAGGACCCGGAGGCGATGGGCTGCGGCGGCCGGTTCGCCGGCACCGTCGCCAGGGCGGCCGTCGGCGGTGGCCTCGTCGAGGTCCGCTACAGCAGGACCTGCGGGGCCGCGTGGGCCCGTATCACCCAGGCGTCGCCGGGCGACACCGTCCGGATCACCTCCGGCCCGTCCGAGCAGGTCGGCACGGTGGAGGGGAGCGGGGACGCCGACGCGTACACCCCGATGGTCGCCGTGAAGCAGGCCTCCGACGCGGAAGCCTGCGCCACCCTCGCCTCCGGCGCGACAGGCTGCACCACTCCGGAGTGACGGGACGGCGCGGATGCGCAACGTAACCGACTGTGTGCGGTCCCACAGGGGGGCGGGCGGTCCGGGGGACGAGGGTCGGATAGCCTGACCGCTGGATATCTCTTCACGTCAAGATTCAGAGGTATCCAGCACCAGGGGCAGGGACCCCCACCGCCAGCTGTCTAACGGAGATCGCCATGACCCGCACTCCCGTGAATGTCACCGTGACCGGCGCAGCCGGCCAGATCGGCTACGCGCTGCTCTTCCGCATCGCCTCCGGCCACCTGCTCGGCCCGGACGTGCCGGTCAACCTGCGACTCCTCGAGATCCCGCAGGGCCTGAAGGCCGCCGAGGGCACCGCCATGGAGCTCGACGACTGCGCCTTCCCGCTGCTGCGCAACATCGAGATCACGGACGACGCCAACGTCGGCTTCGCCGGCGCCAACGTCGCCCTCCTGGTCGGCGCCCGCCCGCGCACCAAGGGCATGGAGCGCGGAGACCTGCTGTCCGCCAACGGCGGCATCTTCAAGCCGCAGGGCAAGGCCATCAACGACAACGCCGCGGACGACATCAAGGTCCTCGTCGTCGGCAACCCGGCCAACACCAACGCCCTCATCGCCCAGGCCGCCGCCCCGGACGTACCGGCCGAGCGCTTCACCGCGATGACCCGCCTGGACCACAACCGCGCGATCTCGCAGCTGGCCGCCAAGACCGGCGCCGCCGTCTCCGACATCAAGCGCCTGACGATCTGGGGCAACCACTCGGCGACCCAGTACCCGGACATCTTCCACGCGGAGATCGCCGGCAAGAACGCCGCCGAGGTCGTCAACGACGAGGCATGGCTGGCCGACACCTTCATCCCGACCGTCGCCAAGCGCGGCGCCGCGATCATCGAGGCCCGTGGCGCGTCCTCGGCCGCCTCGGCCGCCAACGCCGCCATCGACCACGTGCACACCTGGGTCAACGGCACGGCCGAGGGCGACTGGACCTCGATGGGTATCCCGTCGGACGGCTCCTACGGCGTGCCCGAGGGCATCATCTCCTCCTTCCCGGTCACCACGAAGGACGGAAAGTTCGAGATCGTCCAGGGCCTGGACATCAACGAGTTCTCCCGTGCGCGCATCGACGCGTCGGTGAAGGAGCTCACCGAGGAGCGCGACGCGGTTCGCGAGCTCGGCCTGATCTGACGGAGTCCGGCCACCGGCCGGGCCCCGGACCGTACGAGGGCGCCCCCCGTCAGCATCTGCTGCGGGGGGCGCCCTCGTGTGTGCGTGTGCGCAGTTGCGCGCCCAGCTCTGTCCCGTCGCGTGCCCCGCTGCGTCTCCCTTGTGCGTTCAGCTGCCGAGCAGCCGGTCGGCGAGGCCGCGTACGGCGTCCGTGGCCCTGTGCTGCAACTGGGGGCCGAAGGTGATCCGTGCCGCGCCCAGCTCGCCGAGCCGCCGGGTGACGGACGGGCCGTCGGGCGTGCCCAGCGCGTTGAGCGGGACCGGGACCGCCGCGGCCAGACGCGGGAGGACCTCCGCCGGGGCCTTGATCGGGTAGACGCAGTCCGCGCCGGCGTCGGCGTAGAGGCGCGCGCGGGCGATCGTGTCCGCGACCACGTCCACGGCGGCGGGGTCCCCGTGGATGTAGGTGTCGACGCGGGCGTTGACGAAGAGACGCCCGCCCGCCGCCGCGCACACCGCCGCGAGCCGGTCGGCCTGCCTCTGCGGGTCGACGAGCACGCCGTCGGTCGAGTCCTCCAGATTGCAGCCGATCGCGCCGGCCTCCAGGAGGCGCTCGACGAGTTCGCCGGGGGCCAGCCCGTAGCCGTCCTCGATGTCCGCCGACACCGGAACGGACACGGACCGGGCGATCCGGGCCACGGCCGCGAACATCTCGGCGGCGGGCGTGTTTCCGTCGGCGTGGCCGAGGGAGGCGGCGATACCCGCGCTCGGAGTGGCGAGAGCGGGGAATCCGGCGGCCTCGAACGCGCGAGCGCTCGCGGCGTCCCATGGGCCGGGCAGGAGGAGCGGGTCGTCCGGGGCCCTGCCGTGGTGGAGGGCGCGGAAGACGGAGACGGGGTCGTTCATCAGGGCTCCGGTGCTGGAGGGGTGCGGGTGGCACGGCCGGGCGACGGCGGAACGGCGAGGTGGCGGGCGGTCGGCAGCGGGGCGGCAGGGGCCAGGATCCGCCGCCCTGCCTGTCCCGTGCCGGTGCCTCAGGTCGGCTTCCCGGGCGCCGTGGGGCGGACAGCGGACGGTGCCTCAGGTGGCTTCGCGGGCCTGGTGGTGCGGACTGGGGACTGCGGACGGTGCCGCAGGTCTGCGGACTGCGGACCGGGGACCGCGGACCGCGGACCGGGGACCGCCGACGGCCGACCGCTGGTCCGCCGTCCGCCACCGTCCGCTGGTCCGCCGGTCCGCCGGTCCGCTGGTCCGCCGGTCCCTGGACCGACGGTCCAGCGACACGGGTCCCGGCGACACGGGCCCCGGTGGCTCGGGATCAGTGCTTGATGTCGCCGGGCGTGTAGTGCCCCGGGGTCAGCCGTGCGGTCACGCCGAACCGGTTCCAGGCATTGATCACCGTGATCGCGGCGATCAGCTGGGCGAGCTCGGCCTCCTCGAAGTGCTTGGCTGCCTTCGCGTAGACCTCGTCGGGCACGAAACCGTCGGTGAGGACGGTCACCGCCTCCGTCAGCTCGATCGCCGCCAGCTCCTTCTCCGTGTAGAAGTGCTGCGACTCCTCCCAGGCGCTGAGCTGGATGATCCGCTCGACGGACTCGCCCGCCGCGAGGGCGTCCTTGCTGTGCATGTCCAGGCAGAAGGCGCAGTGGTTGAGCTGCGAGGCGCGGATCTTCACCAGTTCGAGCAGGACCGGGTCGAGTCCCTTACGGGACGCCGCGTCCAGCCGGACCATGGCCTTGTAGACATCGGGGGCGAGCTGGGCCCACTGCAGACGGGCGGGGTGTTCGGGGGCGTTGGCGCTGGGGGTGTGATGCGTGTGCGTCGTCATGCGATCGACGCTAATGGCCGGGTGGCGCACCGGTATGGTCCACTTCCATGACAGATTCCTGGGCCGCTTTCGGTGCCGACCTGCACATCGAGCCCGTCGGTTCGGGCCTCCGCAGCGGGCTGATGGACGCGCTGCGGGAAGCCGTACGGACGGGGCGGCTGACGCCCGGCACCCGGCTGCCCTCCTCCCGCACACTGGCTGCCGATCTCGGGATCGCGCGCAACACGGTCGCCGACGCCTACGCCGAACTCGTCGCCGAGGGCTGGCTCACGGCACGGCAGGGCTCGGGCACCAGGGTCGCCCGGCGGGCCGAAGCGCCCGGGCCCGTGGGCCGGGATCCCCGGGCCAGGCCGGTGCGGCGGCGACCCGCCCACAATCTGATGCCGGGGTCTCCGGACCTCTCGGCCTTCCCGCGCGCGGAATGGCTCAAGGCCGGCCGGCGTGCCCTCACGGCCGCACCCGACCTGGCCTTCGGGTACGACGACCCGCGGGGGCGCGTCGAGCTGAGGACCGCGCTGGCGGACTATCTGGCACGGGCCCGCGGTGTGTACGCGGATCCCGAACGCATCGTCGTCTGCTCCGGGTTCGTCCACGGGCTGACCCTGATGGGCAAGGTGCTGCGGCGCCACAAGGTACGGGGGACGGCCGTCGAGTCCTACGGGCTCGACATCCACTGGAATCTCCTGGCCGAGGCGGGGCTGGCCACCCCGTGCATCCCGGTGGACGGGCTCGGGGCCAGGACCGGGGCGCTGGGAGAGGTGCCGGGCGTGGGGGCTGCGCTGCTGACCCCCGCCCACCAGTTCCCCACGGGTGTCCCGCTCCATCCCGACCGACGGGCCGCGGCGGTCGACTGGGCGCGTTCCTCCGGCGGACTGATCCTCGAGGACGACTACGACGGTGAGTTCCGCTACGACCGCCAGCCGGTGGGTGCGCTGCAGGGGCTCGATCCGGAACGGGTCGTCTACATGGGGACGGCGAGCAAGTCACTGGCCCCCGGCCTGCGGCTGGCGTGGATGGTGCTGCCCGAAGAGCTGGTGGAGGAGGTGTGCGCGGCGAAGGGCGGCTTCGACTGGATGTCCGGAGTGACGGACCAGCTGACGCTCGCCGAGTTCATCACGTCGGGAGCGTACGACCGGCATGTGCGGGCCATGCGGCTGCGCTACCGGCGCCGCCGCGACCAGCTCGTCGAGGCGCTCGCCGAGCGGGCACCGGACTTCCGGGTGAGCGGCATCGCCGCGGGGCTGCACGCCGTGCTCGAACTCCCCGAAGGGACGGAGCAGTCGGTCGTCCAGGCGGCCACCTGGCAGGGGCTCGCGCTGGAGAGGCTCTCGCGTTTCCGGCACCAGGACGCGGAGCCGGGGCGTGACGGGCTGGTCATCGGTTACGGCACGCCGTCGGAGAGCGGCTGGGCGGGCGCGCTGGACGCGCTGTGCCGGGTGCTCCCGTAGCCGGGGCGCCGCCGTCGCGGAGGAACGCGCGACACCGGGTTTCAGTCGCGCCTGCCGTGCATCTAATCTGACTGGCGGTTCGCAGGCGGGCAGACGCCGGCGTGTCGGTACGACGGGGAGACACCACATGGACACGCGCAGGCGCCGGCTGAGGTCGAGCACCGTCGTGCTCGGCGGCATGGGGATGCTCGCGGCGACGCTCACCGCTTGCAGTTCGGAACCGGACGAGCGGTGCGTCGACCCCGTGACACAGGAGATCCTGCCGAGCTACGAGTGCGAGGACGGCAACGGCAGCGGTAAGTACTACTACGGTGGCAGCAGCCACAAGAACCGGATGTCCGGGGGCAGTTTCGACAAGTCCGCGGTCGAACGCCACGGATTCGGCTCCTCCGGCTCCAGCGGCGGCTGACACCTTCATGGAACGCCGCACCACGGACCCGCGCCCGGGCTGGCAGGAGACCGTCGAGGAACAGGGGCTGATCTACCCCCTGACCCGCTACCCGGACGGGTCCCTGCGCCCCTACTGGGACGAGAGCGCCTACTACGTCTTCTCCCTGCCCGAGGTCGAGGCTCTCGAGGAGGTCGTGGAGGAGCTCCACGGGATGTGCCTGGCCGCAGCTGCGCACATCGTCGACCGCGACCGCTTCGCCGATCTCGGGATCACGGACCCCCGCCTCGCGCGGCTGATAGCCGAGTCCTGGCGGCGCCGTGCCGAACTGCCCTCCCTGTACGGCAGGTTCGATCTGCGGTACGACGGGGACGGCCCGGCCAAGATGCTGGAGTACAACGCCGACACCCCCACCTCGCTGGTGGAGGCGGCCAGCCCCCAGTGGTTCTGGATGGAGGACCGCTTCCCCGGGGCGGACCAGTGGAACTCGCTGCACGAGCGTCTCGTCGATGCCTGGAAGCGCCAGGCGCCGCTGCTGCCACCCGGCCCGCTGCATTTCGCCCACTCCGACGGCGACGAGCTGGGCGAGGACCTGATGACGGTCGCGTACCTGAGGGAGACCGCCGAACAGGCGGGGATCGCCACCGAGGCGCTCTCCGTCGAACGGATCGGCTGGGACCGGCTGTCCGGCCGTTTCGTCGACGAGCGGCTCCGCTTCATCCGCAGCTGCTTCAAGCTGTACCCCTGGGAGTGGCTGGCGACGGACCGCTTCGGTCCCCATGTGCTGGACACCCTCGACAACGGCGGTGGCACCGGCAGCACCTGCTGGATCGAACCCGCCTGGAAGATGCTGCTCTCCAACAAGGCGCTGCTGGCCATCCTCTGGGAGCTGTACCCGGGCCACCCCAACCTCCTGCCCGCCTACCTCGACGGCCCCCGCGAACTGGCCGGCGCCGGGGCCGCGGGGTACGTCGCCAAGCCGCTGCTCGGCCGTGAGGGGGCCGGGGTCACCGTCCACGAACCGGGCAGCGCCCCGGTGCTGCGCGACGAGCCCTGCTGCTACCAGGAGCTGGCACCCCTGCCCGACTTCTCGGGCAACCGTGTGGTGCTCGGCGCCTGGGTGGTGGAGAACGAGTCCGCCGGACTCGGGATCCGGGAATCGGCGGGGCTGATCACGGACGAGTACGCCCGCTTCCTGCCCCACGTCATCCTCTGATCCGGCGACCGGCAGCCCCGACCGGGGCGACCGGAGGCCCGGCTGCCACAGCCGAACTGGCACCCCGGCCGCCCCGGGGCACCGGCCCTCAGATCAGCCGGGTCTGCCGGTCAGCCCGCCACCCGGTCGGCAGGCGACCCCGCCAGCACGCCACGGAGCTGTTCCAGCCCCCAGTCCAGATCCTCCTTGCTGATCACCAGGGGCGGGGCGATCCGGATCGTCGAGCCATGGGTGTCCTTGACCAGCACACCGCGGTCCATCAGCTTCTCCGAGATCTCCCGGCCGGTCCCGAGAGCCGGGGCGATGTCGATCCCCGCCCAGAGCCCCCGGCCCCGCACGGCCTCGACCGCGCCGCCGCCCGTCAGCAGGCCCAGCTCACGGTGGAGGTGGTCGCCCAGCTCCGCCGCGCGCTGCTGGAACTCACCGGTGCGGAGCATCGCGATCACCTCCAGGGCGACCGCGCAGGCCAGCGGATTCCCACCGAACGTCGACCCGTGCTCGCCCGGCCTGTGGACACCGAGGACGGCGGCGGACGACACCACGGCAGAGACGGGCACGACACCACCGCCCAGCGCCTTGCCCAGGACGTACATGTCGGGCACGACGCCCTCGTGCTCACAGGCGAACGTCCGGCCCGTGCGTCCCAGACCCGACTGGATCTCGTCCGCGATGAACAGCACGTTCCGCTCCCGCGTCATGTCCCGCACCCCGGCGAGATAGCCGGGGGGCGGGACCAGCACCCCGGCCTCGCCCTGGATCGGTTCCATGAGCACCGCGACGGTGTTCTCCGTCATCGCCTCGGAGAGCGCGGTCAGGTCCCCGTACGGCACGATCTCGAACCCCGGTGTGTACGGGCCGAAGTCGGCCCGCGCCTCGGCGTCCGTGGAGAAGCTCACGATCGTGGTCGTCCTGCCGTGGAAGTTGTCCGCGGCCACGATGATCTTCGCCATTCCGTCCGGTACGCCCTTGACGCGGTACCCCCACTTGCGGGCCGTCTTCACCGCCGTCTCGACCGCCTCCGCCCCCGTGTTCATGGGGAGGACCATCTCCATGCCGCAGAGGTCGGCGAGCTGCGCGCAGAACTCGGCGAACCGGTCGTGGTGGAAGGCCCGCGACGTCAGCGTCACACGGTCGAGCTGCGCCTTGGCCGCGTCGATCAGACGACGGTTGCCGTGTCCGAAGTTGAGTGCCGAGTAGCCGGCGAGCATGTCGAGGTAGCGGCGCCCCTCCACGTCGGTCATCCAGGCGCCGTCCGCCGAGGCGACGACGACCGGCAACGGGTGGTAGTTGTGTGCGCTGTGCGCCTCGGCGGAGGCAATGGCGGTTTCCGTGGTCGACACGGGATCTCCGTTCGTCGTGCGGCGTGGGCGCGGGTGGTGCCCACTTTGTATCGTCGGTCGGATGCGGGACACGGAAACCTTCCGTGCGCGGCGCGCCTCACGGGCCCCCTCCCCGGGCCTCGCCCCGCCGGTTCACGCGCCGATCAGCCGGCGAGGAGCTCCCGGCGCCGGCCGGGCTCCCGCCGTCGCGCTCCGGACCGCAGGGCAGCTGCCGTCAGCCCCGATCCCACAGCCGGACCGGGTCCCGCCCGCCACCAGCGGTCCAGGAGCACCGAGGGGCCGGAGGCCCTCGGCGGCCCTGCCCTCGGCCGCCCTCCCCTCGACGTCGGCCGCTCTCGCATGTCGTCCCCTCCGCAGGCCGGCCGGCCTCCCCGGACAGCATCACCTCGGATACACCGGCCGGCGGGCGGAGGTTCCGCCCGATACGCCCGCACCTCGGGGACTGCTCAGGGGGCGTACCCGGTTGTCTCCTGAGCCCGGGCCGGGAAGGCGTCGAGACCTATCGCCCGCCCGTCCTCCCGCCGGCACGGCGTGACCGTCGACCGGCCCTCCGGCAGACCTGTCACCGCGACCGCGCCCGGTGGGCCGAGCGCGCCGGGCTCGACCGGCCGGAAGCCCGCACGCCGGACCGGGGCCGCCTCGGGAGCGGACACCGGGACGCCGCAGTCCCGCCCCGTCGCCCGGCCCGGAAGGCCGTCCAGTGGTTCCGGGGCCCACTGCACCTCGACCCCGCCGAAGGCGAACCACTCGACGGCCACGGCCCGCACCGGCGGCGTCAGCACCAGCACGACCAGCAGACCCGAGCAGGCAGCGGCCAGGACCCGGAGACGCCGTCGGCACCCTGCGCGGATCCGCTCCCGGAGCCGCGCGGGCTCCCGCACGGGCACGGGCACCCCCTCGGCGACGATCTGCGCCATGACCCGCTCGGCCATCGTGGCGCCGTCGGTCTCCGGCACCCCCGGCCCGCCGCCCAGCGCCATGAGCTCCGCCCGCAGCCGCGCCCGGCTCCCGTCCTCCGGACGCCCGAGGCGTCCGGGCCCGTCCGTGTCCCTCGCACCGCTCACCGCTTCTCCCCGCTTTCCCCTGAGATCCGGCCGTCCCGATCAGGGCCCAGCTGTCCGCCGAGCCGCCGCTCCAGCTTCTTCAGCGCACGGTTCAGCCGGGACTTCACCGTCCCCCGGGGCCAGCCGAGGGTCTGCGCCGTCTCCGCCTCGCCCATCTCCAGGAGGTACCGACACGTCACCACCTGGCGCTGCTCCTCGCTCAGCTCGTCCAGCGCCGCCGCCAGCAGCGTCCTGCGTTCCTGCGCGAGGGCCACCGCGGCCGGGTCCGCCGCATCGGGTATCACCGGATCCGCCCCCCGGTAGCAGGCCTCGCGTCCGGCCACCGCTCGCGCACGCCCTGCCGAGCGGACCGTGTTTCTCGTCTCATTCATCACGATGCGCAGCAGCCACGGCCTGAACGGGGCGCCGTCCCGGAAACGGCCCAGGGCCCGGTACGCCTTGAAGAAGGCCGCCTGCACCACATCCTCCGCGTCAGCCCCCGCTCCGAAGGCGACAGCCGCCCGCAACGCGACGCCCGTGTGGGCACGCACGAGCTGCGCGTATGCCTCGACGTCCCCCGCGCGCACGCGGGCGATCACCGCGGCCTCGCCGTCGGCACCATCCCCCGACGGTCCTCCGGCACGCCCGACAGCACCGCTCCCGCCCCCGGTCCCGGCGGCACAGCTCTCCTCCGGGCCCGGCTCCAGAGCCCCCTCCAGCGTCCTCACATCTTTCCTACACCGGTTGCCGGAGATCGGTTCCGCACCTGAGACAATGAGTGCATGGCCTCTGATCGACCCCGCGTGCTTTCCGGAATCCAGCCCACCGCAGGCTCGTTCCACCTCGGCAACTATCTCGGTGCGGTCCGCCAGTGGGTGGCGCTGCAGGAGTCCCACGACGCCTTCTACATGGTCGTGGACCTGCACGCGATCACCGTGCCGCAGGATCCGAAGGAGCTCCGGGCCAACACCCGGCTCGCCGTCGCCCAGTTGCTGGCGGCCGGGCTCGATCCGGAGCGCTGCACCCTCTTCGTGCAGAGCCACGTGCCCGAACACGCCCAGCTCGGCTGGATCATGAACTGCCTCACCGGCTTCGGCGAGGCGTCCCGCATGACGCAGTTCAAGGACAAGTCCGCCAAGCAGGGCGCGGACCGTGCGACCGTGGGCCTGTTCACCTACCCGGTCCTCCAGGTCGCCGACATCCTCCTCTACCAGGCCAACCAGGTCCCGGTCGGCGAGGACCAGCGCCAGCACATCGAGCTCACCCGCGACCTCGCCGAGCGATTCAACGGCCGTTACGGCGCGACCTTCACCATCCCGGCGCCGTACATCCTCAAGGAGACGGCCAAGATCTTCGACCTGCAGGACCCGGCGGTCAAAATGAGCAAGTCGGCGTCCACGCCGAAGGGCCTGATCAACCTCCTCGACGACCCGAAGGCCACCGCCAAGAAGGTCAGGAGCGCGGTCACCGACACGGACACCGTCATCCGCTACGACACGGAGAAGAAGCCCGGGGTCAGCAACCTGCTGAGCATCTACTCCACCCTCACCGGTACCGCCGTCACGGACCTGGAACAGAAGTACGAGGGCAAGGGGTACGGCGCGCTCAAGACCGACCTCGCCGAGGTCATGGTGGAGTTCGTCACCCCCTTCCGGACCCGGACCCAGCAGTACCTGGACGACCCGGAGACCCTGGACGCCCTCCTCGCCAAGGGGGCGGAGAAGGCCAGGACCGTCGCCGCGGAGACCCTGGCGCAGACCTACGACCGGATGGGTCTTCTGCCCGCGAAGCACTGAGTCCAAGGACCCTGGCGAGAGCAGGGCCGGAGGGGCCACACTGGCGTCGGCACGACCGAAGAACGCACTTCGAGGATTGAGGAGAACGATGTGGGGACCGTAACGCTCGGCGTTTCGATCGCGGTCCCGGAGCCGTACGGCAGCCTGCTCCAGGAGCGGCGCGCGAGCTTCGGGGACCCTGCCGCGTACGGCATCCCCACCCACGTCACCCTTCTCCCGCCGACCGAGGCCGAGGCGGCCGATCTGCCGGCCATCGAGACCCACCTCTCCCAGATCGCCACGGCCGGCCGCGCCTTCCCGATGAGGCTGTCCGGCACGGGCACCTTCCGGCCGCTCTCGCCGGTCGTCTACGTCCAGGTCGTCGAGGGGGCCTCGGCCTGCTCCTGGCTCCAGAAGCGGGTCCGGGAGGCCTCCGGGCCGCTCGTGCGCGAGCTCCAGTTCCCGTACCACCCGCACGTGACCGTGGCGCACGGCATCGCGGAAGAGGCGATGGACCGTGCGTACGAGGAGCTCTCCTCGTACGAGGCGGCCTGGACCTGCGGCTCCTTCGCGTTGTACGAGCAGGGCGCGGACGCCGTCTGGCGCAAGATCAACGAGTTCCCGTTCGGCGCCGGCGGGGGCGCGCCCGCCGTGCCGGCCCAGGGCGGCAGCTCCATGGACCAGCCCTCCCTGCGCCCCTGAGCCCGGTACCGGTCCGATCGGGCCGGCACCGCACCGGCCCGATCACGACGCGGGTCCGCACCTGCCCGATCTCACCGGCCGATCACGACCCGGGTCCGCCCGCGGCCGCCGCCGGGGCAAGGCCCTACCGCACCGGCAGGCGCCGGAAGAGCGGGCGCGGTACGTGCCGCAGAGCCGACATCACCACCCGCAACGCCCCGGGAACCCAGACGGTCTCCGAGCGCCTCCTCAGCCCCGTCACGATGGCGTCCGCGACCGCGCCGGGTGTCGTGGCGAGCGGTGCCTCCTCGCGTCCCGCCGTCATGCGTGAGCGCACGAAGCCCGGACGCACCACCATCACGTGCACCCCCGTCCCGTGCAGCGCGTCGCCCAGCCCCTGCGCGAAGGTATCCAGGCCCGCCTTGCTGGAGCCGTAGATGAAGTCGGCGCGCCGGGCGCGTTCACCGGCCACGGACGAGAGCACCACCAGCGACCCGTGCCCCTGCGCCTGCAGCGCGCCGGCGCACACCAGCCCGGCGGAGACCGCCCCGGTGTAGTTGGTCTGCGCGACGCGCACGGCGGAGAGGGGCTCCTCCTCGTCACGGGCCTGGTCGCCCAGGACGCCGAAGGCCAGCAGCACCATGTCGATGTCGCCCTCGGTGAAGAGCTTCCCGAGCACCTCCTCGTGGGACGCGGAATCGAGCGCGTCGAAGGCGACGGTGCGGACGTCGGCGCCCAGCTCGCGGAGGTCCGCCGCGGCCCGCTCCAGGGCCGGGGAGGGCCGCCCGGCGAGCCGCACGGTCCGGGTGCGGCGGGCGATCAGCCGCCGCGCGGTGGCCAGGCCGATCTCCGAGGTGCCACCGAGGACGAGCAGGGACTGCGGGGCACCGAAGGCGTCCTTCACGGGATTACTCCTAGCGGGGATGACGGAGAGCGCTGTCGAGCGAACGGAGGAGCGGAAGCGCGGAAGCGCGGAACGGGCGGGGGAGCCGCGGGGACGGGGCCGCGGACGGCCGGGCCGTGCCGGGGCGACGTGGCGCCGGGGACACCGCCCCACGCGGCCCGGACGGTCAGAGCGCGAGGCGGCGGGACAGGTCGGAGCGGAAGGCTCCCGTAGGGTCCAGCTCCTCGCGCAGGGCCCGGAACTCCGGGAGCCGCGGGTACATGGCGGCCAGCAGCCCGGGCCGCATCCGCGCGTCCTTCGCCAGGCAGACCCGGCCGCCGGCCGCCGCCACCTCCGCGTCGAGCCCGTCCAGGAGGCGCGCCAGACCGGGCAGGCCGGCCGGCAGCCCGAACGAGAGCGTCCAGCCGGGGGCCGGGAACGACAGCCAGCCCGGACCGCCTTCGCCGAACCGCTTGAGCACGGCGTGGAAGGCGGGGGCCCGGCGCAGGGTGATCTGCCGGACGATGCGGTGCAGGGTCTCCTCGTGGCCGTGCCCGAGGACGAACTGGTACTGCACGGAGCCGGACCTGCCGGGGACACGGGCCCACGCAGGGGCGGCGTCCATGGGGTGGAAGAAGGTGGAGACCTTCTGCAGCTCCCCGGTCCGCGAAGCGGGGGCCCCACGGTGACGGAGCTCGTTCAGGAGCGCCGCCGGGGTGCGGCCGAGCAGCCCCTCGGGGACGAGGGCGGCTGCGGGAGGGAGCTTCCCCGGGCGGAAGGCGAGCGCGGTGCGCCGGGCGCGCGCCGGGAGCGCGTCGAGGGGCGTGTGCTCCCCGCGCGTCACGATTGCGCGCCCCGTCGACCTGCCGCGGGCCAGGAGATCGATCCAGGCGGCGGCGTACGGGGTGTGGTCGCCGCAGGCGCTCAGCCGGGCCAGTGCCCCGTCCAGATCGGCCGCCCGTGCGGTGTCGACCGACATCAGGGAGGTGGCGACGGGGCGCAGGCCGAGGGTGGCGGAGAGGATCACGCCGGTCAGCCCCAGGCCGCCGGTGGTCGCGGCGAACAGGTCGGTGCCCGGCAGGACCGTACGGACCGCACCGTCCGCGGTCAGCAGCTCCAGGGAGCGCACGTGCCGGGCGAAGGAGCCCGCCGTCCGGTGGTTCCTGCCGTGCACGTCGGAACCGATGGCGCCGCCGACGGTGACCTGCCGGGTCGCCGGGGTGACCGGGAGGAACCAGCCGAGGGGGAGCAGGGTCGCCATCAGACGGTGCAGGCTCACCCCGGCGTCGCAGACCACCGTCCCCGCGACGGCGTCGACCGCCCGGATCCTGTCCAGCGCCGTCATGTCGACCACGGATCCGCCGGCGTTCTGCGCGGCGTCCCCGTGGGCGCGGCCCAGGCCCCGGGCGACGACCCCACGGGGCCCGCGGCCCCGTACGGCGACCGCGGCGTCTTCGTACGTACGGGGGCGGAACCGCAGCGCGGTCGTCGGGGCGGTGCGGCCCCAGCCGGTCAAGGACACCGTGTCGACGGACATGAACGTGACCGTATCGTCCTGCAAAACCCTTTTGAGGGATTTGTTACAGCACTCACCGAAATGGGTGATTGGTGTTCCGGGAGGCTCCGGACACCGGTTTTCTGCGCGCGGAGGGGTACGCGTACGTCATGGACTGGCTGAAAAAACTTCCCGTCATCGGGCCGCTCGTCGCGCGGCTGATGATGACGCACGCCTGGCGCTCCTACGAGACGCTGGACCGGGTCCATTGGACGAGGCTCGCCGCGGCGATCACCTTCCTCAGCTTCCTCGCGCTCTTCCCGCTGATCGCGGTCGGCGCCGCGGTCGGTGCCGCGCTGCTCTCGCCCCAGCAGCTCGACACGATCGAGGACAAGCTGGCCGACCAGGTGCCGGGCATCTCGGACCAGCTCGGCATCGACAGCCTCGTGGCCCACGCGGGCACGGTGGGGGTCGTCGCCGGTCTGCTGCTGCTCTTCACCGGCATCGGGTGGGTCGGCTCCATGCGGGACTGCCTGCGGGCCGTGTGGGACAAGGACGACGTGGACGAGGGCAACCCCGTCGTCCGCAAGCTGAAGGACGCGGGCCTGCTCCTCGGCCTGGGCGGCGCGGTCCTCGTGACGCTCGCCGTGTCCACCGTCGCCTCCACGGCCATCGGCTGGACGGTCGACCGCCTGGGCATCCCCGAGAACGGCGTGGGCGGGGTGCTGCTCCAGGTGGCCGCCGTGGCCGTGGCGGCCTTCGCCGACTTCCTGATCCTGCTCTACCTGCTGACCCTGCTGCCCGGGGTGGAGCCGCCGCGCCGCCGGCTGATCGTGGCCGGTCTGGTCGGCGCCGTCGGCTTCGAGCTGCTCAAGCTGCTGCTCGGCAGCTACATGCGGGACGTCGCCGGGAAGAGCATGTACGGCGCCTTCGGCGTGCCGATCGCCCTCCTCCTGTGGATCAACTTCAGCGCGAAGCTGCTGCTGGTCTGTGCCGCCTGGACGGCGACACCCAGCAAGGACGAGGAACCGGCGGACGAGGAGGCCGCTGCCATCAGTGACGGGGAAGACGGCGCACCAGGTCCGGCAGCGGCCAGCGCCGGTTGACCAGGAACACGCCGCCCGCCAGGACCACCAGTACACCGCCGGCGATGGACAGGGCCGTCCAGGCGCCGTTGGTGCCGGCCGGTCCGGCGGCGGCCGCGGCGGCCGCGTGCTTCTTCTCTGCCTTGTCCGCACCCGCGGCCGGTGTCGAGTCCTTCGCGGGCAGGGCGGACCTCGGCGGCACCAGCTCGCCCACGGGGGTCACCTTGCCCTCGGCCGAGAAGCCCCAGTCGAGCAGGTGTGCAGCCTCCTTGTAGACGGCGTGGCTCTCCTCGGACGAGGGGTTCATGACCGTCACGAGGAGCACCTTGCCGTCGCGTTCGGCGATGCCCGTGAAGGTGTTGCCCGCGTGGGTGGTGTAGCCGTTCTTGACGCCCGCGATGCCCTGGTACGGATCCACCCCGATGTCCCCGGTGATCAGCCGGTTGGTGTTCTGGATCTCGAAGGTCTCCCGCTTCTTGCCCTTCTTCTGGTCGCCGGGGAACTCCGCCGTCGCCGTCGCGGCGTACTCGCGGAAGTCGGCCTTCTGCATGCCGCTCCGGGCGAACAGGGTCAGGTCGTACGCGCTGGAGACCTGCGTCGGCGCGTCGTAGCCGTCGGGCGAGACGACCGTCGTGTCCAGGGCCTGCAGTTCCTCCGCGTGCCGCTGCATCGCCGCGACCGTCGCGGGCACGCCGCCGTACATCTCGGACAGCACGTGCACCGCGTCGTTGCCGGAACGGAGGAACACGCCGAGCCACAGGTCGTGGACCGTGTAGGAATGGTCCTCCTTGACGCCCACCAGGCTGCTTCCCTCGCCGACGCCCGCGAGCTCGTCCTCGGTCACCAGGTGGGTCATCGTCTTCGGCTGCAGGGCGGGCAGCACCGTGTCGGCGAAGAGCATCTTCAGGGTGGAGGCGGGCGGGAGCCGCCAGTGCGCGTTGTGCGACGCGAGCACCTTCCCGTCCTCCGCGTCGGCGACGATCCACGACCGCGCGGTGAGCTCCTTGGGCAGGACGGGGGCGCCCGGTCCCAGTTCGACCTGGGTGCCCACCTCGCCCAGCCGGTTGCCGCCCACGGTCGACATCCGACCCGTCGGTACCGGCTGCTTGTCGTCGGTCTTGTCCTTGTCGGCCGCCCCCGCGGGACTGACGACACATACGGACAGCAATGCGGCAGAGAGGACCGTCATTACGGTCTTTTTCAGAGCAGGCACGGTCGGAAACGTACAGGGCGTTGCTGAGGATGGGGACACGGATGGCCTGACCCGCCGTGCATACCGCCGGGTCGGCCCACCCCGGGCGTGAGGGCGGGAAGGCGGCGGCGATACTGATTCCATGAAGCTCAGCCGCCCCGTCTCCTGGTTCCTGCTCGTTTTCGGAGCGTGGAGCTGGGTCATCTGGGTCACCTTTGTCAAGAATCTGTGGAAGGACGGCAGCGGGCTCGCGTTCGACGACGCGGGCGACCCGACCGCCTACTTCTGGGTCCATCTGCTGCTCGCCGTCACCTCGTTTCTTCTGGGGACGGCTGTGGGGGTCATCGGGTTCCGTGGAGTCAGGGCCCTGCGTCGCGACGGCGGATGACACCCCGCGTAAGGGCGGGCGTCGGGGCAAGATCGTTTCAGCGGGGGAGCGTACGTGATCGTGGTCTTCGTGCTCGTGGCGGTGGCGGTTCTCGCCCTGCTCGCCGGAGTGCACCGCTATGTGTGGCGCCGGCTGATCGGTGACACGACGCGGAAGGGGAGCCCCGCCCGCCGGGCGGGGACCGTCGCCGCCTTCGTGCTGCCGCTGCTGAGCGTCGGAGCCCTCGTCTCCAGCCGTGCGGGAGTGCCCTTCCCGGTGCAGCAGGCGCTCGCCTGGCCCGGCTACCTGTGGCTGGCCGCCCTGCTCTACCTGACGCTGGCCCTGCTGGTGGGAGAGGCCGTACGCCCCCTGCTGCGCCGGGTGCTCGCCCGCAGGGCCGGAGCGGCCGAGGAGGCGGACCGGACCGACGCCGCGGCCGCTGCGCACCCGGGCCGGACGACGGAGCCGGCCGCCGAGCGGGTGGACCGGGCCGTGGCGGACGACGCCGGTTCCGGCACGGGCAGCACCCGTACGGACGTCGCGCCGGACCCCGGGGCCACCGCCCCGGCCGTCGCCGACCCCTCCCGCCGGCTGTTCGTCGCCCGCACGGTCGGCGGGGCCGCCGCCCTTGCCGGGCTCGGCATCGTCGGGAACGGCACCTACGGGGTGCTCCGCGGTCCCCGCACCAAGCGGATCACCATCCCGCTCGCCGGACTGCCGCGCTCCGCCCACGGCTTCCGGATCACGATGGTGAGCGACATCCACCTGGGCCCCCTCCTGGGCCGCGCCCACACCCGGCGCGTCGTCGACGCGATCAACGCCACCAGCCCCGACCTGGTCGCCGTGGTGGGAGACCTCGTCGACGGATCCGTCGCCGACCTCGGGCCCGCGGCCGAGCCGCTCGCGCAGATCGAGTCCCGGCACGGCAGTTACTTCGTCACCGGCAACCACGAGTACTTCTCCGGTGCCGCCGAGTGGGTCGACCACGTACGCGAACTGGGTCTGCACCCGCTGGAGAACGCCCGAATCGAGGTCGCCGGCTTCGACCTCGCCGGGGTCAACGACGTGGCGGGCGAGAGCGAGGGCCAGGGACCCGACTTCGCCCGCGCGCTCGGCGACCGGGACCGCAGCCGTGCCTCCGTCCTCCTCGCCCACCAGCCCGTCGTCATCGACGACGCCGTCGAGTACGGCGTGGGTCTCCAGCTCTCCGGCCACACCCACGGGGGCCAGCTCTGGCCCGGCAACCTGGTGGCCGAGCTCGCCAACCCGACCGTCGCCGGGTACGAACGCTACGGCGACACCCAGCTGTACGTCTCGCGCGGCGCGGGCGCATGGGGTCCGCCCGTACGCGTCGGGGCTCCCTCCGACATCACCGTGGTGCAACTCGCTTCCCCGCAGGCCTGAGCGCGAAACCTGTGAAAGGCCAGTCTGACCTTCCGTATGTGAATATCGTGTGATTGAGTGACGGTGAACATGCGGCCGTGATGCGATGAGGCACCTCTCCATGCACGCGAGCCGGGGGTGGGTTGGCAAGGGAGCACGGCAATGCGGTTCATCCGTCTACGGATTCTCGCGATTCTGGCGGTATTGGTCATCGCAGGCGTCGGCGCCTGGCAACTGCTCCCCTCGGACGAGGTGAACGAGTCCCCGATCACGGTGGGCACGTCCGACGAAGTGACCTCGCTCGACCCGGCAGGCGCGTACGACGCAGGCTCGTGGGCGATCTACAGCAACCTCTACCAGTCGCTGATGACCTTCAAGTCCGGGGCGGTCGTGCCGGAACCGGACGCGGCCAAGAGCTGCGGCTTCATCGGCCAGAAGCTCCAGACCTACCAGTGCGAGCTGCGGGACGACCTGACCTTCTCCAACGGCCGCAAGATCACGGCCGCGGACGTCCGGTACTCCTTCGAGCGGATGCTGAGGATCAAGGCCGACGCCGGGCCCTCCGTGCTGTTCCCCAGCCTCGACACCGTCGTGTCCGAGGGCCGGACGATCACCTTCAACCTCTCCGCGCGGGACGCGACGTTCCCTCAGAAGCTCGCGACGGGCGCCGGATCCATCGTCGATCCCACCCTGTACCCGAAGGACAAGCTGCGCGCCGGCAACCAGGCCGACGGCTCCGGCCCGTACACCCTCAAGTCGTTCGAGCCCGGTGTCCAGGCGGAGCTGGTGCCCAACCCGTCGTACAAGGGCGCGCTGAAGCAGACGGGCGGTCCCGTCGACATCCGCTACTTCGAGGGGTCCGAGGCGCTCCAGGCGGCCTGGACGGCCGGGGACGTCGATGTCACGCACCGTCAGCTTCCCGCCGAGACGCTCGCCGAGCTCGACCCGGGCGCGAGCGAACAGCGCGTCACCGAGGCGGACAGCGCCGAGATCCGCAACCTCGTCTTCAACGTCCGTGAGGGATCGCCGCTCGCGGACAAGAAGGTGCGCCAGGCCATCGCCTGGCTCATCGACCGCGGACCGCTGGTCACCAAGGTCTACCGGAACACCGTGGAACCGCTCTACTCGCTGATCCCGCAGGGATACATCGGGCACAGCACCCCCTTCTTCGACTCCTACCCGCAGTCGGACCCGGCCCGGGCGAAGGCGCTCATGCAGGAGGCGGGCGTGCAGCTCCCCCTGCACATCACCTTCGCCCACCGCGACGACGACGCCAACAAGGAGGAGTCCACCGAACTGGTCCGCCAGCTGGAGAAGGACGGACTGTTCGACGTCACGGAGAAGGCCGTGGAATGGCAGGCGTTCCAGAAGGGGTACGCGGCCGGCGAGTACGACGCGTACACCCTGGGCTGGCTTCCCGACTTCCCGGACCCCGACACCTTCAGCCAGCCGCTGGTCGGCCGCGACAGCTCCCTGCACAACGGCTACACCAGCACCAAGATGGACGCGCTGATCGCCGCCACCCAGCAGTACAGCGACCGTGGCCGGACCTCGGCCGACTTCAAGGAGCTCCAGGAGCTGGTCGGCAAGGACGTGCCGCTGGTGCCGCTGTGGCAGAAGAAGGACTACGTCGTCAGCAAGCAGTCCGTGTCCGGCTCCCAGTACCTCTCCGACGGCACGGGGCTCTGGCGGCTGTGGGAACTCAAGTGGATCTGACGCCCGGCAGCAGGCCCGGCGGCCGGATCTGAGGCCCGGCGCCCCGGGCCGGCCCGATCCGAGGTGCGGCGCCGGAGCCGGCCTGATCGGACGACCGGTGCAGGAGTCGACGAGGTCTCGGGGGGCCGCGCTCGGGGACGCGGCGCCCCGGGCCGGGGTCCGGCGCCGGAGTCAGCCCGGTGCGACGTCCCGTGGGCCGGACGACCGGCGGGGCAGGAACTCGACCAGTACGTCGTGGATCTGCCGCACGAGCGGCCGCAGCACCCGGAAGCGGGAGAGCGCGATCGCCCGCGCGGCGATCGGGGCGGTGCGCTCGACGAGCCGGCGGCTGCGTTCGGTGCCCTCGGACCGGTCGTAGACCCAGAACAGCACGAGCCCCATCTGCATCAGCCACATCAACTGCGGCAGCAGTGCGGCCAGTTCCGGATCCGCCTTGACGGAGGAGCCCGCAAGGCAGCGCTCGTGCACGGAGATGACCGCGTCCCGGGCCGCCGCCGACTCCTCCGAGAAGGGGGAGAGCGGGCTGTCCGGGTCCGCGGCGTTCTTGAAGAACTGCGCGGCGAAGCGGTGGTGGGGGCCGGCCACGTCCAGCCAGGTGAGCAGCACGCCCCGGATGCGTACGGCAAGATCCCTGTCCCCGGCCAGTACGGGCTGCACAGCGGTCTCGTGGTCGGTGGCGAGACGGTCGTAGAAGCCCTGGACCAGGTGTTCCTTCGACGAGAAGTAGTAGTAGGCGTTCCCGACGGAGACGCCCGCCTCCTGGGCGATCGCCCTCATCGTCGTCCTGTCGTACCCGCGCTCCTCGAAGAGCCGGAGCGCGGTCTCCAGGATGCGGGTGCGGGTCTGCTCACTCTTCGGCGCCCCCGCCTTCCCTGCCGCCCGGTCGCCTCCGGCCGGCTTCGATCCGTCCGCGTCCGTCACGTGTTTCTCCTGCTCCACCACGGTCCCCAGGCTAGCCGGGAGTGCGCCGTGCCGGAGCCGGGCCCCGGAGAGCGGGGAGGGCCCCGGAGAAGCGCCTGAGGGCCCAGGAAGGCGCGGGCGGCCGCCTCCTGGCCCCGGGGCACCGCTTGCTCGTCTCAGGCGCTCATCGAACGCGCGGTGTTGACCTGGGACATGACCCACTGGAAGGTCTCCGGACCCGTCGCCGGGATCATCGTCTGGTGGTGCCGGCCGCCGCTGGTGACCGTGATCTGCACGAAGCCGGTGGTGCGCTTCTCCTTCATCAGGAGGAACAGCAGTCCGATGAGGCAGAACAGCGCGAAGACGATCGCCAGCACGATGCCCACCGTCGGGATCTTCTCCTCGGTGCGCGACATGTCGGTCGCCGTCCACACCGCGCCCTTGAGCGGCAGGGTGCCGGACGGGGTCACGATGCCGTCGCTCATCACCGTGATGTCACCGAGCGAGAGCATCGGCACCCCGCCGCCCTGCTGCACCGGCAGGTTGAAGCCGGGCTCGGTCGGTTGGCCGGGGCCCGGGTAGCCGTAGCCGGGGCCGGGCTGCGCCGCGCCGTCGGGCAGGGGCTGCGGGTAGCCGTACGCGGGAGTGGCGCCCGGCGCCGGATAGCCGTAGCCCTGGCCGTCCGGCATCGTGGGCGGGTTGCCCGGCGGCTGGGGCGGGCCCCACTTGTATGAGTCGTCCGCGTACGGATTCGGATCGCTCACAACGTTCCCCGTTCTCCATCAAGCCATCTGCTCCCGCGCTGTGCTGCACCGGGAGACGCGAGCCGGTCACCGGCTCCGCACGACCGTACCGTCCCGGCCCCTCCGATGCACGAGGAGGCCCCGTTCCCCGCACGGACCGTGCGGGGAACGGGGCCTCCCGGTGCGACCCTCGGGTCAGAAGCGGCGGGTGATGAGCGCGCGCTTCACTTCCTGGATCGCCTTGGTGACCTCGATGCCACGCGGGCAGGCGTCCGTGCAGTTGAACGTGGTGCGGCAACGCCACACGCCGTCACGGTCGTTGAGGATCTCCAGGCGCTGCTCACCGGCTTCGTCGCGCGAGTCGAAGATGAAGCGGTGCGCGTTGACGATGGCCGCCGGGCCGAAGTACTGGCCGTCGTTCCAGAACACCGGGCACGAGGACGTGCACGCGGCGCACAGGATGCACTTGGTGGTGTCGTCGAAGCGCTCGCGGTCCTCGGGGGACTGCAGGCGCTCACGCGTCGGCTCGTTCCCCTTGGTGACGAGGAAGGGCATGACATCGCGGTAGGCCTGGAAGAACGGGTCCATGTCGACCACGAGGTCCTTCAGGACCGTGAGGCCCTTGATGGCCTCGACCGTGATCGGCTTCTCCGGGTTGATGTCCTTGATCAGCGTCTTGCAGGCGAGCCTGTTCTTGCCGTTGATCCGCATCGCGTCGGAGCCGCAGATGCCGTGCGCGCAGGAGCGCCGGAACGTCAGAGTGCCGTCCTGCTCCCACTTGATCTTGTGAAGGGCGTCGAGCACACGCTCCTTCGGGTCGATCGAGATCTGGAAGTCCTGCCACTCGGCCTCGTCGGAGACCTCGGGGTTGAAGCGGCGGATCCGGAACGTCGCCGTGATGTACGGGGTGTCGGCGAAGCCGGCCTCGGGCTCGGGAGCCTTGTCCGACTTCTCCAGGGTGGGGGTTGCCATCAGTACTTACGCTCCATCGGCTGGTAGCGGGTCGTGACGACCGGCTTGTAGTCGAGCCGGATCGACTCGGTGCCGTCGTCCGCGACCTCGCGGTACGCCATGGTGTGGCGCATGAAGTTGACGTCGTCGCGGTTCGGGTAGTCCTCGCGGTAGTGGCCGCCGCGGGACTCCTTGCGGGCCAGCGCGGAGGTCGCCATGACCTCGGCCAGGTCGAGCAGGTTGCCCAGCTCGATGGCCTCCAGCAGGTCGGTGTTGAACCGCTTGCCCTTGTCCTGGATGGACACGTTGAGATACCGCGCGCGCAGCTCGGCGATCTTGTCGACCGCGGTCTTGATGGTCTGCTCGGTGCGGAACACCATCACGTTGGCGTCCATGCACTCCTGCAGCTCCGTGCGGAGCGCGTGGACCCGCTCGGTGCCCGTCGAGTTGCGCAGCCGCTCGACCTGCTCCTGGACCAGCTGCGCCGGGTTGTCGGGAAGCTCGACGAAGTCGTTCTTCGCGGAGTACTCGGCGGCGGCGATGCCCGAACGGCGCCCGAAGACGTTGATGTCGAGCAGCGAGTTGGTGCCCAGGCGGTTGGCGCCGTGCACGGAGACACAGGCGACCTCGCCTGCGGCGTACAGGCCCGGGACGACGGTGGTGTTGTCGGCCAGCACCTCACCCTCGACGTTCGTCGGGATGCCGCCCATGGCGTAGTGCGCGGTCGGCTGGATCGGGATCGGGTCCGTGTAGGGCTCGATGCCGAGGTACGTACGCGCGAACTCGGTGATGTCCGGGAGCTTCGCGTCCAGCTGCTCCGGCGGGAGGTGCGTGAGGTCGAGGTAGACGTGGTCGCCCTCGGGGCCGCAGCCGCGGCCCTCACGGATCTCCGTGTAGATGGAGCGGGACACGACGTCACGGGACGCGAGGTCCTTCATGACCGGCGCGTACTTCTCCATGAAGCGCTCGCCGTCCTTGTTGCGGAGGATGCCGCCCTCACCGCGGGCGCCCTCCGTCAGCAGGATGCCCATGCGCCAGATGCCCGTCGGGTGGAACTGGAAGAACTCCATGTCCTCCAGCGGCAGGCCCCGGCGGTAGCAGGCGGCCTGGCCGTCACCGGTCAGGGTGTGCGCGTTCGACGTCACCTTGAAGAACTTGCCGGTGCCGCCCGACGCGTAGATGACCGACTTCGCCTGGAAGACGTGGATCTCGCCGGTGGCCAGCTCGTAGGCGACGACGCCGGCCGACTTCCTGACGCCGTCGTGCTCGACGACCAGCTGGTCCAGGACGTAGAACTCGTTGAAGAACTCCACGCCCTCCTTGACGCAGTTCTGGTAGAGCGTCTGGAGGATCATGTGGCCGGTGCGGTCGCCCGAGTAGCAGGCGCGGCGGACGGGGGCCTCACCGTGGTTGCGGGAGTGACCGCCGAACCGGCGCTGGTCGATCTTCCCCTCGGGCGTACGGCCGAACGGCAGGCCCATCTTCTCCAGGTCGAGGACGGCGTCGATGGCCTCCTTCGCGAGGATCTCGGCGGCGTCCTGGTCGACCAGGTAGTCGCCGCCCTTGATCGTGTCGAAGGTGTGCCACTCCCAGTTGTCCTCCTCCACGTTGGCCAGCGCGGCGGCCATGCCGCCCTGCGCGGCGCCCGTGTGGGAGCGGGTGGGGTAGAGCTTGGTCAGCACGGCGGTGCGGCTGCGCTTGGTCGACTCGATGGCCGCGCGCATGCCGGCGCCGCCGGCGCCGACGATGACGGTGTCGTACTTGTGGATCTGCATGGTTTCCTCTGGTCCCTCTGTCCCGGCGCCTAGCGGATGTTCGGGTCGAAGGTGAAGATCACCAGCGTGCCCAGCAGGACGGTGAACACCGTGGCGGTGTACAGGAGCATCTTCAGCCAGAAGCGGGTGTTGTCCCGTTCGGCGTAGTCGTTGATGACCGTACGGAGGCCGTTGGCGCCGTGCAGCATGGCGAGCCACAGCATCGCCAGGTCCCAGACCTGCCAGAACGGCGAGGCCCAGCGGCCCGCGACGAAGGCGAAGCCGATCTTGGACACGCCACCGTCGAGCACCAGCTGGATCAGCAGGTGGCCGAGGACGAGGACGACCAGCACGATGCCCGACAGGCGCATGAAGAGCCAGGCGTACATCTCGAAGTTCGTGCGCGAGCCCTTGGGGGTCTTGCCCGTGCGCTTGCGCGGGGGCTCGATCACGGGGGCCGGGTTGTCGACGTCGAAGAGGCTGACGGCCTCGACGTCGCCGATCGCCGACGACGAAGGAGTCTCGGTTGACATTGGCCTCAGCTCCCGAAGACTTCGCGTACGGCGTGGCCGAGGACGGGGTACAGCGCCCCGACCATCAGCACGATCCAGATACCGAGGACGGTCCAGAGCATCTGCTTCTGGTAGCGCGGGCCCTTGGCCCAGAAGTCCACGGCGACGATGCGGAGACCGTTCAGCGCGTGGAAGAGGATCGCGGCCACCAGGCCGTACTCGAGCAGCGCGACGATCGGGGTCTTGTAGGTGGCCACGACCTCGTCGTACGCCTCGGGGGAGACACGCACGAGTGCGGTGTCAAGGACGTGTACGAACAGGAAGAAGAAAATGAGGACACCGGTGACTCGATGAGCCACCCAGGACCACATGCCTTCCCGGCCGCGGTACAGCGTTCCAGCCGGCACGGAAGAACCCTCCGGGAGCGGGGATTGGGGTCGGCCGGCTTGACTGTCGGTCTGACCCGGCCGGGTACGGTCCACCGGCCCTGGCCATCGTAGCGACGCTTTGTCGGTTCCATGGCGGCGGGGCCTCCGGTGTGATCAAAGCTGCAGTCAAACAGGCACGGACGGGCTACCGCGGGTCATATGCCACCGGGGGGAACGGGCCGGGCGCCCGGCCCGCCTCCGTCACCAGCTCGATGATGCGGCCCCGGGCGAGTCGCCGCATCTCCTCCGCGGTGAGGGACCGCTCCTCGTCCGGTTCGTGCGCCAGGCGGGTCCGGATCGCCGCCAGCACCTGGTCGACGTGCTGGGAGGGGTGCGCGCCGTCGAGGCAGATCACGAAGGCGTGGCCGAACCGGCTCTCGTACGCGGCGTGCGCGGCGCGCAGTGCCAGGTGGGCGGCGCGCGGCGCGTCGTGGTGCAGGCAGGGCGCGCTCTCCGCGGCGAGGGCCTCGGCGAGATCCGGGTGCGCCAGGTCGTAGCCCGCCTCGTCCGCGCCCGCCAGCAGGGTCTCCACGTCCGGATAGGGGCGGTGGGCGGCCATCCGCTGTGCCCAGCGACTGCTGCCGCAGCACTCCAGCAGAGCGGCTTCGGCCAGGTCGCGGGGCCAGGTGTTGAAGCGGCCGAGCCCTTTCGAGTGGGCACTTCCGCGCGGACTCGCCGACACTGGTTCCGGAACGGGGGCCTCCACCAGGGGCTCCCGAAGGGCCGGGGCAGGGCCCCGGTGCTGGACGGGGAAGGTCGTCCGCCCTGCCTGCTGAGGTGGTTTCGGCAGGTCGGCGTGGGACTCGCTGGACCTGGACAGCGGGACTCCTCGAATGAATGACATCTGTGACCCTGGAGAGGGGCCGGAGAGCGAAGAGGTTGTGCGGAGGCGGGAGTGAAGGGTGATTCTTCTGTGTCTCCACGCTAACGAGACCGGGCGACGCACAGCCGAAGGATGCGCGAAGTTCACCCGGACGGGAGAGTTTCGGAACGCTTGATGGACGAATCAGTGGGGGAAATGCCCGTCTTTCTCATCTTCTTTGAACTGTTTCTCCCTCGATCCGGAGGTTTCTGACTGATGTCGCCCTCACGTGCACCCCTGGTGGCCGGCGCGGCCGTCGCGGCGGCCGCCGCCGTCACCCTGACCGTCGTCGTCTGGCCCGAAGGCTCCGGCTCCGGCCCGCAGAGCGGCGCGTCGGCCTCGTCCCGCACCTCCGCCGCACCGTCCCCCAGCCGGAGCTACCCGCTCTCCACGACGCCGCGGACCATACCCGCGGTCCGCGAGCACACCCCCGCTCGCGGACCCGGCTGGAAACCGGCCAAGGACAGTGCGGTCGTCGCGGCCGATCCCGGGCTCGCCGACGAGGCGAAGCTGCTCGCCGAGGAGCTGAAGATCGGCTACCGGGGCGAGAAGGCACCCCGCTCGGGCGACGTCGAGCTGGCGCTCTCCGGCAAGGGCGGACCGGAGTCGTACACCCTGAGGACCGAGGGTGACCGGGTGACGATCAGCGGCCCCGGCCAGGCAGGCGTGTTCTACGGGACCCGCACGCTCAAGCAGTCGCTGAACGCCGACGGCACCATGCCCGAGGGCACGGTGCGCGACACCCCGGACCGCCCGCAGCGAGGACTCAACCTCGACATCGCGCGCAAGCACTACAGCGCCGGGTGGATCGAGGACCGGCTCCACGAGATGGCCGACCTCAAGCTCAACCAGCTCGGCCTCCACTTCTCCGACGACCAGGCCTTCCGGATCGAGTCCGACACGCACCCCGAGGTGGTCTCCGACGAGCACCTCACCAAGGCGGAGGTCCGCCGGATCGTGAAGCTCGCGCAGAGCCTCCACATCACGATCGTCGCCGAGATCGACTCGCCCGGACACCTCGGCGCGGTCCTGGAGGCCCACCCCGACCTGCGGCTGCGGAACACGCAGGGGGTCGTGCGGGAGGGCGCCGTCGACATCTCGAAGCCCGAGTCGGCGGAGATCGTCGACGACCTGCTCAAGGAGTACGCGGAACTCTTCCCCGGCGACTGGTTCCACGTCGGCGCGGACGAGTACCAGGCGCTCACCGTGAGCGACCCGGCCGCCTCCTACCCGCAGCTGGCCGCGGCCGCCCGGAAGAAGTACGGCGCCGACGCCACCGTGCAGGACCTGGCGGAGGGCTGGCTGAACGACCGCGCCGCGGTGATCACCGAGGCGAAGAAGATCCCCAAGGCGTGGAACGACGGCTTCTTCAGCGGCGGGACGGTCACCGGCGACAAGGGCATCGAGGTCGAGTACTGGACGGGCAAGGAGATCGGTGCCCGGCCGCCCCAGGAGTACCTGGCCGAGGGGCGCAAGGTGGTCAACCTCAACGACGAGTACCTCTACTACGTGCTCGGCGAGCCCAACGACTTCACGTACCCGACGGGCGAGCGGATCTACGAGCAGTGGACCCCGTTCGTCCTGCGCGGCACCGAGCCCGTGGCCGAGCGCTGGTCGAAGCAGATCCTGGGCGGCCGCTTCGCGGTCTGGGGCGACTTCCCGAACGCGCAGACCCAGGCGCAGGTGGCGGCCGGCATCCGGATGCCGCTCAACGCGGTCTCCCAGAAGCTGTGGGACCCGGGCAAGCCCGAGCTGAGCTGGGCCGAGTTCAAGACACTGGCCGACGAGGTCGATTCGTCGGACTGAGGCGCCGGACCGAGGTACGCCCCCGTGGACACCACGGCGAGGAAGGCCTGGATTCCGCGAGCCGCGCATCCCCGGGGAGGGGTGCGCGGCTCCCGCGTCACCGTCTTCGTCGCTCCGGCGGGCTCTGCGTGCCGTGTCGAGCCTCTTCGCCCCGGCGAGCCTCCGGGACCCCGTCTGAGTTGACCCGTTTTCGCGCTTCGCCGTGGTCCCGGGCGGGGAGAATGGCAGCCCGGACCGCGGGGGGAGCGCGACGTGGGTTTCTGGGGCTGCTACGTGGTGGGCCGCAGTGGTGAGCCGCTCATCGGGCATCCCGCGCTGCGGGACGCGCGGGAGCGGCTGACGCTGCGTGAGTACCGCGCGGACGGCTGGCAGGTCTGGTCCCACCCCACCGAGCCGTCGCTCGGCAGCATGACCGCGCTCGCCCGCGCCGCGCGGGCGCCCGTCCTCCTCGGCTTCGTCATGGACGGTGTCTGCGTGGCCGTCGAGGCGGCGGCGCCGCACAGCGGCTCCTGGTACGCCTGCCTCGGCAGGGCGGCCATGGCGGAGCGCATGGAGCGGGACGGCGCGACGCTCGAGGACTTCTTCCTGCCACCCGAGGACGCGGCGGCCCGGGCGGTGGAGTGGGCGGCCGAAACCGGTCGGGGTGTCCTCGAAGGGCCCCTGCTCGAACTGCTGCGCGTCGAGGGATCGGAGCGGTCCGGGGAGGAACTTTTCTTCGCTTTCCTGGACCGTCTGGGCATCGAGAGCCTGTCCCGCTGAGTCCCGTTGTGATCTTCCGTGTCGGATGAGTGACGCTTTTCAGCCATCTGGCGCTGTACGCGGTAAGCGGGAAGTGGTGCGTTCCCGGCAACCGAGGGACCGATGGGGGAGGCGTCGATGAGTCTTCTGGAGCTGATCGCCCGTGCCGACGAGCGGGGTCTGGCGGCGAGCGGGCTCGCCTGCCTGGACCGCTGCCTCCCGCCGCCGGAGGCCGGGGGCGACCCGGAGCCGTTGCGCCCGCTCTGGGCGAGCTGCGGAAGCGGCGCGGAATGGGCCGACCGGCTCGACGGCGTGCACGCGTCGCTCCGGGCCGCCGCAGAGAGCGACCCCCACGCGGCCCGTGTCCGGGCGCTGCTCGGTGCCGCGCCCCGGGACTTCTCCCTCGTGCCACTGCGCGCCTGGGCGGAGGCCTGCTCGCTCCTCGCCCTCGACGTCCACCGGGAGTTCGACGTCCCGGCAGGCGGTGCGGAGGTGTCCGGAGGCCCCGGTGCCGGGGACGGCGGTCCGCTCGTCGCGGGCGAACTCCGCCGGCAGTCCCACATCCTGGAGACCCTCGCCGAGACCGGCGGAACGCAGGGCGGGGGAGCGGGGCTGCGCAGAATCCTGGACCTGTCGACCGAGGGCCGGAGGGTGCTGCGTGCGGTGATGTCCCGCCACGCACGCGGCCGTGGCCGCCCCGTGGGTTCCCCCTGAGGTGACGTCACGGGAGGGAGCGGACGACGACCGGGGCCGCCACCCCCCACAGGAGAGGCCCCGGCCGTCTTCCACAGGGCCGCGGAGCGACCCCGTACTCATCTCAGCGCCGTGCATGCGTTTTCTGTCACACCGCACTGGGTCAGGAGACAGTTGCGGGTTGTACAAGTCATGGACGGGGCGCCGTCCGACCACGTAGCGTGCTGAGTCGCGCAGGGTGGCGCAGTAGTGGTGACCAGCTACGATTCGGATCAGCAGGGCGGGTTGAGGGAGTGCTGGGGGACGACGCGGAGCTGACCGCCGCGGTGCTCGCGGCACAGGACGGGGACGAGGACGCCTTCCGGACTGTGTACCGCGCCGTGCACCCGCGGCTTCTGGGCTACATACGGACACTCGTCGGCGAACCGGACGCGGAGGACGTCGCGTCCGAGTCCTGGCTGCAGATAGCGCGTGACCTCGACCGGTTCAGCGGGGACGCCGACCGGTTCCGCGGCTGGGCGGCCCGCATAGCGCGCAACCGCGCGCTCGACCACATACGGATGAGAGGCAGGCGCCCGGCGATCGGCGGCGACGAGAGCGAACTGTCGGGTGAACCCGCCGAGTCCGACACCGCGGGCGAGGCGCTGGAATCGCTGGCGACCGGACGTGCCATGTCGCTCATCGCACAGCTTCCGCAGGACCAGGCCGAGGCGGTCGTGCTCCGGGTGGTGATCGGGCTGGACGCCAAGAGCGCCGCCCTGACGCTCGGGAAGCGTCCCGGCGCGGTGCGGACCGCCGCCCACCGCGGACTGAAGCGGCTGGCGGAGCTGGTCGGTGCCGACCACGGCCCGGAGGACGACATTCCGGCGGCCGGCCCGGAGCTCGGTGCCGTACCCGCGCAGCGCCCGGGCCGGCAGGGCGCGACGGCGCCCGCCGGTGTGACGCATTCGCGTCCGTGGACGCAGAAGGACATGTGATGGCCGACGAGCAGCACGAGTGGCTCGACGCGGACGTGGCGGAGCAGCTGCTCCGCGGCGAGCCCGTCGGCCCCGTCGACGATCACGCGGGAACCGAGGCCCGGCGCCTCGAGGACGCGCTGCACGCGCTGCGGAACGCGGGCTCCCCGGACGGTGAACTGCCTGGTGAGAAGGCCGTCCTGGCCGCCTTCCGAGAGGCCCGGGGCGGAGGCCGGGCGGGAGCCGCGAGCCCTGCCGGGCGTGCGGGCCGGCAGGACGCCCTGCACACCGTACGGATCGGGACGCTGCCCGCGGCCCCGCCGCGGCGTCCGCGCTGGACCCGCCCGGTGCGCTACGGCCTCGCCGTCTCGCTCGCCGGGTTCGCACTGGGAGGCGTGGCGGTCGCCGGGGGCACGGGCGTGCTTCCCGCACCGTTCGGGGGTCACGGTTCGCCGGTTCCGGCCTCGTCCGTCTCCGCGGCGGCGTCGCCCGAGGAGCTCGGCGCGGAGGCGCCCGACACGGGTGAGCAGTCGCCGCTGCCCTCCGTCACCCCCGGCGTGCCTGTTCCTCCCCCTGCCTCCGGGACGCCCGTCCCGCCGGAGGGCGCGGACCGCGGGCCGGCCGCGCGCGACGGGCCGGCCGGGCCGGAGGGCGGCGGGACGGACGCCGAGGGCGAGGACAGGGACAGCGGTGGCACCCGGGACGACACGGGAGGCCGGGAGGCGCCGGGCAGAACCCCGGCCGAGGTGTACAGGAAGTCGGTCAAGGCGTGCCGTGACTACCGCGCGGACTCCCTGGACCGGGACGACGAGCGCCGGCTCCTGGAACTGGCCCGCGGAGAGGCGAACCTGGACCGCTTCTGCGATCGCCTCCTGGGCGCGGACGACCGCGGCGGCGGGAGCGGCGGGGACGGTCGCGGCGACGGCGACGACGGCGGCAAGGATGCCGGGAAGGGTGCGGGCGCCCTCCCCTCCCTCACCTTCCCCACGCGGTCCGCGGAGGGCGCGCAGGACGGTGCGACGCGCGCCATCTCCCGGCGCACGCCGGCGGCAGCCCCCGGCGGGACCTCGCCGTCCCGCACCTCGATAGCGCGCTGACCTGCGAAAACGCATCAACTGTAACGTTCTTCGATGTTCCGGCGCAGTAGTGAGTGCCGACTGGTCATCGGCCGCGCACAGAGCCGGGGTTCCCCCCGTACCTTCGGCTCAGCGCACTCGGCGCGGGCGGGACACGTTCCCCCGGTCCCGCCCGCGCCTCTCATCCGGTCGCAGTCGCTACCAGTGGACGACGACCTTGTCGCCGTCCCGCACCTGGGCGAAGAGGGACGCGATCTTCCCCTCGTCCCGGACGTTCACGCAGCCGTGCGAGGCGCCGTTGTAGCCGCGTGCCGCGAAGTCCGACGAGTAGTGCACCGCTTGGCCTCCGCTGAAGAACATGGCGTACGGCATCGGCGAGTCGTAGAGCGTCGACACGTGGTGGCGGGACTTCCAGTACACCGAGAAGACGCCGTCACGCGTGGGCGTGTACTGCGCGCCGAACCGCACGTCCATCGTGGAGACGACCCTGCCGTCGATCACCCAGGACAGGGTGCGGCTGTTCTTGCTGATGCACAGGACGCGGCCCTTCAGGCAGCGGGAGTCGAGCTTCGCGGGCGCCGGTCCCGCGGCCGGCGGGTCGAGCTCCTTCGCCGTGGGCCTCCGGGTCATCGCGAGCAGCCGCTCCCAGGTGACCGTGTCGGTCCTGCCTGTCCGGGCCAGGCCGCGCTTGCCCTGGAAGGACTGCACCGCGGCGACGGTGACGGTGCCGTAGTACCCGGTGGGGCTGCGGTCGAAGTGCCCGATCTGGCGCAGCCGGGCCTGGAGTTCGCGTACGCGCGCGCTCCGGTCGCCCACGGACATCAGGGTCTTCGGCTCTGGGGCCGGGCGGGCGGTCGGGGTCCGTGCGGCGGTGGCCGAGGAAGGCGCCTGGCCGCCCGGCTCGGCGTCGTCCGTGGGGCGCGTGACCGGCTCCGTCGTCGGGGCGGTGGGCTGCGCCGCCCCGACCCCCTCGACCTTGCAGCCCGTCGTCAGTGCGGCCAGCGCGAGCGCGCAGGCGGCCGCCGCGGCCGCCGTGTGCACGAGGCGCGTGTGGCTGTTCTCCCGTACCCGTCCCATCCTCTGCCCCCTGGTTCGCCGTCGCCGCTCCGGTCACGCCCGCCCGCCGCACGTGCACGGACATCTCATGGGACGGATTCCCGTCCTGCCCGGTTGCCGAATCCTGCGCATGATGGGGGACGTGCGTCCGGGTCCCTGGTGCGCGCTGTGAGCAAGGTCCCAGCGAGGGTGCCCCGCAGGCCGTGGCGCCGCCGCTAGAGTCCGTCGCGAGAATTGTTACCGATAAGTAGCTTGAGCGGGAGGCACAGCACATGACGCGTGAGTCCGAGTCGGGACTGCCCATCGAGCCGGTGTACGGGCCGGAGGCTCTCGACGGCTGGCGGGCCGAGGAGAAGCTGGGCGCCCCGGGTGCCTTCCCGTTCACGCGCGGCGTCTACCCCTCGATGTACACGGGCCGGCCGTGGACGATGCGTCAGTACGCCGGATTCGGCACCGCCACCGAGTCCAACGCCCGCTACAAGCAGCTGATCGCCAACGGCACCACGGGTCTCTCCGTCGCGTTCGACCTGCCGACCCAGATGGGCCACGACTCGGACGCCCCCATCGCCTCCGGCGAGGTCGGCAAGGTCGGTGTGGCGATCGACTCGGTCGACGACATGCGCGTCCTCCTCGGCGGGATCCCGCTGGGCGAGGTCTCGACCTCGATGACCATCAACGCCCCCGCCGCGCTCCTCCTGCTCCTCTACCAACTGGTCGCCGAGGAGCAGGGCGTGCCGGCCGACCGGTTGACGGGCACCATCCAGAACGACGTGCTCAAGGAGTACATCGCCCGGGGCACGTACATCTTCCCGCCGAAGCCCTCGCTGCGGCTGATCGCCGACATCTTCCAGTACTGCCGGGCCGAGATCCCGAAGTGGAACACCATCTCGATCTCCGGCTACCACATGGCGGAGGCGGGTGCCTCGCCCGCGCAGGAGATCGCGTTCACCCTCGCGGACGGCATCGAGTACGTCCGCACCGCGGTGGCGGCCGGCATGGACGTGGACGACTTCGCACCGCGGCTCTCCTTCTTCTTCGTCGCCCGTACGACGATCCTCGAAGAGGTCGCCAAGTTCCGTGCCGCGCGCCGGATCTGGGCCCGGGTGATGAAGGAGGAGTTCGGTGCGGAGAACCCCAAGTCGCTGATGCTGCGCTTCCACACCCAGACCGCGGGCGTCCAGCTGACCGCGCAGCAGCCGGAGGTCAACCTGGTGCGCGTCGCCGTGCAGGGGCTGGGCGCGGTCCTGGGGGGCACGCAGTCGCTCCACACCAACTCCTTCGACGAGGCCATCGCCCTGCCGACGGACAAGTCGGCGCGGCTCGCGCTGCGCACCCAGCAGGTCCTGGCGTACGAGACGGACGTGACGGCCACCGTCGACCCCTTCGCCGGCAGCTACGTCGTCGAGCGGATGACCGACGACGTCGAGGCGGCCGCCCTGGAGCTGATGGCCAAGGTCGAGGACATGGGGGGCGCGGTCGAGGCCATCGAGCGCGGCTTCCAGAAGGGCGAGATCGAGCGCAGCGCGTACCGCATCGCCCAGGAGACGGACAGCGGCGAGCGTGTGGTCGTCGGCGTCAACCGCTTCCGGCTCGACGAGGAGGAGCCGTACGAGCCGCTCCGCGTCGACCCGGCGATCGAGGCCCAGCAGGCGGCCCGCCTCGCGACGCTCCGTGCGGAGCGCGACCAGGGGGCCGTGGACGCGGCGCTCGCGGAGCTCAAGAAGGCTGCGCAGGGGACGGACAACGTGCTCTACCCGATGAAGGACGCGCTCGCGGCGCGGGCCACGGTGGGCGAGGTCTGCGACGCCCTGCGGGAGGTCTGGGGCGCGTACGTCCCGACCGACGCGTTCTGAGGAGCCCTTCGCGGTTCTCCGCGATGTGGAACGGCTGAACGGAGTGTCGTAGCCGCATGCGACACTCCGTTCATGCTAGGTGTCACCGATCTTCCGACCTATCTCGCCGGCCTGGTGCTGATCATTCTGCTGCCGGGTCCGAATTCGCTGTACGTGCTCTCCGTCGCCGCCAGGCGCGGGGTGCGCACCGGGTATGTGGCCGCTGCCGGGGTCTGGACGGGGGACACGGTCCTCATGACGCTGTCCGCGCTCGGTGCCGCCTCCCTGCTGCAGACGACGCCGCTGCTGTTCGCGGTCGTCAAGTACGCGGGCGCGGGCTATCTGACCTGGCTGGCGGTCGGGATGATGCGGGCGGCCGTGTCGATGTGGCGCGAGCGGCGCCAGCGGGTGGCGGAGCTTTCGGACGAGAGCGCGGCGCCCGCGGCAGGCGTGGAACACCCCTACCGCCGGGCGCTCGTGGTCAGTCTCTTCAACCCCAAGGCGATCCTGTTCCTGATCTCCTTCTTCGTGCAGTTCGTCGATCCGGGCTACGCCTACCCGGCGCTCTCCTTCCTGCTGCTCGGCACGCTGCTCCAGATCGGCAGCTTCCTGTACCTGTCGACGCTCATATTCGGCGGCACCCGCCTGGCCACCGCCTTCCGCCGCCGCAAGCGGCTGTCGGCCGGGGCCACGTCTCTGGCGGGCGTGCTGTTCCTCGGTTTCGCGGCGAAGCTGTCGGTCAGCGGTATCTGAACGGCGCCCGGCACGGCGGGGCTCACTGGTGCCACGACACGGGCGGTGCGGCGGGGCTCAGTGGTGCCACGCCGTGCCGCCGACGTTGTGGATCATCCGCTGGAGGACCTTGAGGGCGGCGACGTACTCCTCGTCCGTGATCCCGGCGTGGATGTCCGCGAGCGCCCGGCCCACCCGTTCGGCGGCCTCGGCGCGCAGCTCGTGCCCCGCCGGGGTCAGCCGCAGACGGGTGGCGGGGTCCTCGGTGACCAGGCCGCGGGAGATGAGGGAGTCGACCTCGGGCTCCATCGAGCCGCCGGTGGTCAGGTAGCCGCTGAGCATCGTGACCACCTCGGCGCGCGGGCGGCCCTGTTCGTCCGCGTCGACCAGCTGGTTGAGGACCCACCAGGGGGGCTGGGTCAGGCCGTGCTCGGCCAGTCCGGCCCGGATGTGGGTCACGACCGAGTCCCAGGCGGCCCAGCTCCAGTACCCGATGGGCTGTCGTGCGAGTCCGGCGTCGTCGTGTGAGTAGTCCATGTCCCGGACCGTAGGACCTCAAGCGAAGTCGAGGTCAAGGCCCAGGCGTCCGGCGTACGCGGCGAGCCCCGAGGTGTCCTCGCCCGCCCAGCCGACGTAGCCGTCGGGCCGTACGAGGAACAGGCCGTTGCCGTAGGCCTCGGCCGCCTCCGTGCGCAGGGTGTGCAGGAGCGTGCCGCCGCACGCGGGGAGCGGGGCGTCCGTGCCGACCGCGAGCAGGGTGAAGTGCGGCCCCCTGAAGGCGTCGAAGAGGCGCCGGCCCTCGCCGGCGGGGCCGTCCGGGGCGCGGTCGCCGGCCTCCAGGAGCCCTGCGCGGCCGGACGCCAGGGGTCCCTCGCGGTAGCCGAGGCCCAGCTGCTGGGCGGCGGTGCCGCGTTCCTGCTCGCCCCGGTGGATGCGGGTCGAGAGGCCGAGCATCTCGGCGGCGACCGGGCGGCGTTCCTGCTCGTAGGTGTCCAGCAGGGTCGCGGGTGCGCCGTGCAGCAGCACCTGGCCCAGCTTCCATCCCAGGTTGTAGGCGTCCTGGACGCTGGTGTTCAGCCCCTGGCCGCCGGCCGGGGAGTGCACGTGCGCGGCGTCGCCGACGAGGAAGACCCGGCCCTCGCGGAACCGGTCGGCCAGAGCGGCGCGCGGCCGGAAGTCCGACGACCAGCGCACCTCCGTGACGTCGTCCTCGCCCAGGTGGGTGCGGGCGGCGACGAGCGCCCGGACGCCCTCCGGTGTGGTGTCGGGCGTTCCTTCCCTGATCTGGGCGACCAGCTGGAAGTCCGCCGTGCCGGGCAGCGGGCACAGCGTGAGCAGGCCCGTCTCGCCGAGGAAGATGTGCCAGTCGGCCCGGTCGAGGGCCGCCTCCGCGATCCGTACGTCGGCCACCAGGGTGGGCGAGGGGTCGACGGTCTCGCCCTCCATCGTGATGCCGAGCGCGCGCCGGACCGTGGAGCGTCCGCCGTCCGCCGCGACCAGGTACGCGGCCCGCACCGCGCCGGTGGTGAGCCGGGCCGTGACCCCGTCGCCGTCCTGCGACAGGCCGGTGAGGGCGGCGGAGAAGAGGACGTCGCCGCCCAGTTCCCGCAGGCGGGCGAGCAGGATCTCCTGGGTCCGCCACTGCGGCATCATCCAGGGCTCCCCGTACGGCTCCGCCCCGGTGGGCGCGGCGCGGCGGAACATGTCGTACGCGCCCTGCCGCTCCCCGTCCTTCCAGGTCATCCCGACCGGTGCGGGGCCGCCGTGTTCCCGTACCGCCTCACCCACGCCGAGGTCGTCGAGCACCTCCCGGGTGCGCGGCTGGATGCCCTTGCCCCGCGAGCCCGGGAAGAGCGAGGCGGCCTGCTCGACGACGAGGGCGCGCACCCCGCGGCGGGCGAGGTCGCAGGCCAGGGCGAGGCCGCTGGGGCCTGCTCCGGCGATCAGGACGTCCGTTTCCTTAACGCTGTTAAGTTCCATGGTCGGGAGTGTGTGCTTAACGCTGTTAAATTGTCAAGGTGGGTACGACGAAGATCGACCGGGCGCGCGTCGCGGACGCGGGTCTCAAGCTGCTGAACGAGGTGGGCCTCGACGGGCTCACGCTGCGCGCCATCGCCAGGGAGCTGGACGTCAAGGCGCCGGCCCTCTACTGGCACTTCAAGGACAAACAGGAACTGCTCGACGAGATGGCGACGGTCATGTACCGCCGGATGCTGGAGAGGGACCTGCCCGGCCCCGCCCCGCGCAGCTGGCAGGAGCAGATGGTCGCCTACCAGCGCGCGCTGCGCGGGGCGCTGCTGCGCCACCGCGACGGGGCCAAGGTCTACAGCGGCGCGCGGTTCACCGGCACGGACCACGCCGACGGGCTGGAGGCCCATCTGCGCACCATGGTCGACGCGGGGTTCGAGCTGTGGCAGGCGGTGCGCGCGGGCACGACCGTGAACGCCTTCACGATGGGCTTCGTCACCGAGGAGCAGGGCGTCCAGCCGATGCCCGGCGAGCGGCGGGAGGGGTACGACGTCGGCGAGCGTGCCGAGCGGCTGGGGCGGTATCCGCTGGCGGCGGCGGCCGGGGCCGAGATCTTCGGCAACTACGACGAGCGCTTCGAGGACGGTCTCCGGATCGTCGTCGCCGGCATCGAGGCGCGGTACGGGTGAGCTGAGCCGCCCCGCCCCGCGCAGGCCGCCCCGCGCAGGCCGCCCCGCGCAGGCCGCCCCGCCGTGGGGCACCCCGCAGGACGCCCAGAGTTCACCGTTCGTCGGGCTGCCCGTCACCCGCTCCTTCACCCGCGTCACTAGCGTGACCGGACCATGATCGAAGGTGAGGGCCCGCGTGCCGAAACTGTCCGTCGTCGTCCCGTTCCACAATGTCGGCCCCTTCGCCGACACGACGCTGGGCAGCCTTGCCCGTAACGCGGGCCCCGACATCGAGTTCCTGCTGGTCGACGACTGCTCCACGGACGACACACCGGCCGTCGTCGACCGCTGGGCCGACCGGCTCCCGCACGCCGAGGTCATCCGGCACGAGAAGAACGTCGGCATCGCGGCGGCCCGCAACAGCGGCATCGACGCGGCCCGCGGCGACTTCGTCACCTTCCTCGACGGCGACGACTGGTACGCCCCCGGCCACCTGGCCCGGCTGCTGCACGCCGCCGCCGAACTGGACTGCGACTTCGCCCGCACCGACCACGTCCAGGCCACCGGGACCAGCCGGGTCGTGCGGCGCGCCCCCGCCCGGCTCCGCCACACGGTGACGGACCCGCGCGAAGGCATCGCGTCCCCCGAGTGGGAGACGATGGTCGACTACCCGTTCGTATGGGCGGGCGTCTACCACCGGCGGCTCTTCGAGGACGGCGGCCACCGCTTCGCGACCCGGCTGCGCACCGCGGAGGACCGGCTGTGGATCTGGCAGCTGCACCTGCGGGCCCGTACCTGTGCGGCGCTGAACCTGTACGGCGTCTTCTACCGGCGCGGTGTGACCACGTCCCTCACCCAGATCAAGGACTCCCGCCAGCTGGACTTCTTCCCCGCCTACGACACGCTGATCGAGGAGATCCGCGAGGACCGGGACGCGGAACTCCTCCTCCCCAAGGCGGTCCGCACCTACTGCGCGATGATCGCCTTCCACAACGAGAAGGCGGACGCCTACGAGCCCGCCACCCTCCGGCGCCTGCGCCACGAGTCGGCGGCCGCGCTGCACCGCATGCCGCAGCAGGTGCTCGACCAGACCCTGACGATGATGGACACCAGGCGCAGCACTCTGCTCAACCGCCTGCGTGACAAGCAGAAGGCCGCCTGACCCATGCCCACGCGCACGCAGATCTTCCAGGTGTCGACCCTGTACGGGGCGGCCACCCTCGCCGCCGCACTGGACGCCGGACAGTTCGGTCCGGGGCAGGACAGCCACCGCGTCCTGCTCGTCTCCAACAACGCGGCGATCCCCGAGACCGCCCTCCGGCTGGAGGAGATGCGCGGCTACGGGGGCATCGCCGCCCGTTTCGACTCCGTCGTCGACTGGAACGACGCCATCAGGCCGCACCACCCGAGCGGGTGGGGCCCGCGCGCCGAGGAGACCGAACTCTGGCAGCGCGCCTTCCGGCTCGCGTGGGGCATCGACCCCGACGGGCCCGTCGACCTCGCCGTCGAATCCATCCAGGTCAACCCGGCCCGCGCGCTGGCCGCGATCTTCTCCGAGAGCGCCGTGCACGTCTACGCGGACGGCCTGATGAGCTACGGCCCGACCCGCAACAAGGTGCCGCGTTCCCTCGCCTGCCGCGTGCAGCGGGTGCTCCATCTGGACCTCGTACCGGGACTGCGCCCGCTCCTCCTCGCCGAGTACGGCGTCGCGCCCGAACTCGTGCCGAACGACGCCTTCCGCACCGTCCTCGGTGAGATCGCCGAGGCGGCCGAGGGCGACCGCCGCCTCGCCGAGGCCGAGGCCGCGGCACCCACCGCCGTGCTCCTGGGCCAGTACCTCGCCGCCCTGAACATCCTCACCGCCGAGGAGGAGGAGGACCTGCACCTGCGCATGCTGCGCGGGGCGGCCCGGGCCGGCCACACCTCCGTCCTCTTCAAGCCCCACCCCACCGCACCGGCGCGCTACTCCCGGGCACTCGACGACGCCGCCGCCGCGCTCGGGGTGCGGCTGACCACGCTGGACGGCCCCCTGCTCGCCGAGACCCTCTACGAGCGGTGCGCCCCCGCACTCGTCGTCGGCTGCTTCTCGACCGCGATGTTCACCGCCGCCGTGTACTACGGCATCCCCGTCGCGCGCGTCGGCACGCGGCTCGTCCTGGACCGCATCACCCCGTACGAGAACAGCAACCGCGTCCCGCTGACGATCGTCGACCACCTCGTGCCCGATCTGGACGAGCAGGGCGGCGAACCGGTGCCCGCACACGCGGCCACTCCGGAGACTCTCGCGCCCCTGGTCCGGACGGTCGGCTACTGCATGCAGTCCGGGCTCCACCCCACGCTGCGCGCCGAGGCGGAGTCCTGGCTGCGGGACCACCTCGACAGCACCACGCAGCACTACTTCAAGCGCCGCCGGCTGCAGAAGCTCACCCTGCCCGGCGGCGGCCCCCGAGGAGCGGCGATCCGGCTGCGCCGCACCGTACGGCGCACCCGCAGCAGCCTCGGCCTCTGATCCGGGACCGGGGCGCGTGCCCCGTCCGGCCACTGATGACAGAACGGCGGAACGAGCATGGGCCAGACCTTCACGGGGCTGCTCAAGGCGGTACGGGCGAGAACCGGGCAGGGCGGCACGGTGCGTACCGCGCCGACGGCCGCCCTGCGCCTGTGCGGTGACTACCTGGAGGGACTTGCGGCGGCCGGGCCCCTGAGCGACGCCCGGCAGACCAGGCTCGTCGCCGCCATCGGCGGTCTCACGACGGCCTGCGGGACCGACGAGGACGCGTTCGACGCCCTGCTGCGCACAGGGCAGCGCGCCCTGGAGGCGGGCGGGGAGACCGAGACCCGCCTCGCCCTGGACATCGCCGTCGAGGCCACGGAGCTGCGGACCAGATCGAAGGGCGCGTGGCGGCTGCGCGGTGGCGCCCTGGACGCGCTGGGCCGCCGCGACGAGGCGGTGCGGGCCTACGAGCGGCATCTGGCGCTCCAGCAGAACCCGTCGTCGGCCGAGGACGTCGCGCGCCGGATCGCCACCCTGGAGGACCTCCGCTCCTGCCTGGACGAGGCCGCCGGGCTGCTCCCCGGCGAGGACGGCACCCGTCTGCGGGCGCTGCACGACGCCCCCGCGGGGCAGGTCCGCACGGACTTCGCCGAGGCCGTCCGCCGTCGCACCGCGGAGGGCGGCGGCATGGCCGACCCGGACGTCCGCCGTCTGAACACCCTGTACGCCGCCCACCGCAGGCTGCTGGACCGGGACAGGCTCGCCGACCCGCTGCTCGGCGGCACCGAACCGGCCGGCGTCGGCGCGCTGCGCCGCCTGGTCGCCGGACGCTCCGTCTGCCTGGTCGCCGGCGCCCCCCAGATCACCGACGAGGAAAGCGACCCGGGCAGCCCGCTCGCCTCACTGATCGAGGGGTACGACCTGGTGGTGCGCTGCGACACCGTGCCGGCCACCGCCCCGCGCACCGACCTGCACGCCGTCACGCTGCGGGGGGACACCCCGTGGACGGGGCCCGCCTGGCACCGCCGTACGGGCACCCGGCTGGTCTTCGGCGACCCGCTGCCGCACTGGCGCAGGTCGCTGCGCGCCCGTCTGGTCCCCGGTGCGCAGGACCGCGTCGGGGACGCCTCGCTGCGGCACCCCCTGGACGATCCGGCGCTGCTCGGCGAGGACGGCTGGGGCGCGGGGACCGGCACCGCGTTCACCGTGCTCCGGCTCCTGGACTTCCTGGACGCGGCCGGCCGACTGGACCTCATCGGCTTCGGGCTTCCGGGCCAGCTGCAGCCGCGCGAGCGCGCGTGGGTCACGGCCCGCGCGACACACGAGGACGAGACCGAGATGAGGACCGCGCTGCGATGACCACCTCCGCCGACAGACGCACCGACCCCGCCGGGGGCGGCACGGCCGCCGGGCCCGACGCCGACGACAGGCGGGCCGTCACCGGCCGGCGGAGGATCGCCTTCGCCGCCTGGACCGACGAGGCCGAGATGCCCGGCCTCCTGGTGCTGCTGCGCAGCCTCGCGCTGGCCGACCCCACCGTCTGCGAGGACTTCCTCGTCCTCCACCCCGGCCTCCCCGACTCCGCGTTCGACGCGGCCCGCCGGCTGCATCCGCGCCTCGTCCCGCGGCGTGCGCAGGGCCGCCTCGACGTCTTCCGGGAGACGGGCTACGACACGGTCGTCGCCCTCGGCCCCGGCATGGTCGTCCTCGGACCGCTCCGCCCGCTGCTGGCCCTGCGCACCGGCGTGGCCGCCGTGCCGCAGCCGGGCCCCGCCGGCGGGCGGACCGTCCGGGACGGCGGGCTGCTGGTGATCCAGCGCCAGGACGTGACGGCCGCGCTGCTGGACGCCCTGGCCGAAGGCGGCGAGGACGCGGTGGACCGTGCGCTGACCGGGGCCGGGCTCCTCGAACCGCTCGGTTCCCGGTTCGACGTCCCGGCGGGCCGGCCGTACGACGACACCCCCGTGCCCGGGAGCACCGTCGTCCTCCACCTCGGTACGGATCCGGCGCCCGGCACCCCGGCGCACGAGGTCCGCGAGCGCTACGAGATGGACGACGAGGCCTTCCGCGCCGCCTACTGCGCCCTGCCAGGGCCCAAGCACCCCGAGCTGCTCCTGCACTGCGCCCTGCCCTTTCCCGAGGGGAGGCGCCCGCCGGTGGACCTCGTCCGCCAGGTCGCCGAGGTGCACCGGCAGCAGGGGCGCTACGAGGAGGCCGTCGCCCTGCTGACCCCGGCCGTGGCGGACCGGCCCGACCTGCCGCGCTGTCACGAGACGCTCGGCATCGCTCTGATGGCCCTGTCCCGCTACGAGGAGGCCGAGGCGCACCTGCTCCTGGCCACCGTCTCACCCGACTTCGCCGCCCGCGCCTACGGCCAGCTCGCCCGGCTCGCCTGGCTGCTGGGGCGCGAGAAGGACGCGCACGCCTACGCCCGCGAAGGGCTCGACGCCGACCCCGCCGACGGCAACTGCCATGCCTGGTACACCCGCACCCGCCCGGTGCCCGCCGCGCCGGGCGGAACCGCGTCCGCGCCCGCGCACGAACAGCTGGCTCACGTCGCCCTGTTCGCCGACGGCCAGGAGAACGCGGGCGACAAGGTGCTCCCCGAAGCGGTGCGCATGTGCTTCGGACCCGACACCGGTCCCTCGCGCTGGCACGAGCGGTCGGTGCACCGGCTGGTCGACGGGGCCGGCCTGGAGGAGCTGAACGCCCGGCGCGGCATCGTGGTCGGCGGAGGCGGGCTCTTCCTCCCGGACACCGCGCCCAACAGCAACAGCGGCTGGCAGTGGAACATCCCCGACGACGTCCTGCCCCGGATCTCCGCGCCGCTCGCCGTCTTCGCGGTCGGCTACAACGTCTTCGACGGCCAGCGCTACCGGCGGGAGCGCTTCGCGGCGAGCCTGCGCGCCCTGGTCGGGAAGTCGTCCTTCTTCGGGCTGCGCAACCAGGGGTCCGTGGACCGGGTCAGGGAGCTCCTGCCGGAGGAGCTGCGGGACCGGGTGCGCTACCAGCCGTGCCCCACGACCGTGGCCCGGCACCTCGACCCCGCCCTGGACGACAGCCGCGAGGACGGCACGGACCGGGACGACACGGTGCTGGTCAACTGCGCCTACGACCGGGCCGGACTGCGCTTCGGCCACGACTACGGCCACTTCCTGGCCGAGACGGCCGCCGCCGTGCGCGCCATCGGGACACGCGCCGAGGTCCGCTACGCCGCCCACATGCCGGCCGACGAGAAGTTCGTCCACGACCTGCGCCGGGAACACGGCACGGCGCTCCCGGTGGAGCCGCTGTACCTGTTCTCCAACGACCGGATCCGTGAGCTCTACCGGCGGACCCGCCTGGTGATCGGCATGCGCGGCCACGCGGGAATGATCCCGTTCGGCTGCGGCACACCGGTCATCAGCCTGGTCTCGCACCCCAAGCTCGCCTACTTCCTCGCGGACATCGACCGCCCCGACTGGGGTGTGTCCGTCCACGACCGGGCGCTGGGGGCCCGTCTCGCCGAGCGTGCGGCGCACGTGCTGGACGACCACCGGGCAGCCGTGGCCGACGTGCACGGCCGGCAGGAGCACCTCTGGTCGGTCACCCGTGCCAACCTCGCCGAGCTCCGGGACCTCTTCGGACTGCCGGACCCCTTCGCCGGGCGTCCGGCCCCGCACGTCCCCGGTCCCCGGACCGCCGAGCCGGCACCGGGCCTTCACCTGCCCGACACCCGCACGAAGTGACTGTTCACCTGGCCGGAGTTCACCCCGGCCCGACGCGTTCGTAGCCTGCGATGACCATGCCTTCCTCCGTCTCCCCGGCCGGCTCGGCCGCGCCCTCCTCCGCGCACGCGCCGCAGCCCGCCCCTGAACCGAGCCCACGCCGCGAGCACCGGTACGACATCGATCTGATCCGGCTGCTCTGCTCGGTCGGCGTCATCCTCTGCCACACCGGCTCCGCGTTCGTGAACACCGCGGGCCGTGAGTCCGCGAACGGCCCCGGCACCTACTGGGCGGGCCTGGTGGCGGACTCCGCGGGGCGCTTCGCCGTGCCGCTGTTCTTCGCGATGGCCGGCTGGGTCGTCCTGGCCGGTGCCCCGGTCCGCGACGGCCGGCAGCTGTGGCAGCGGATCGTCCGGATCGTCGTGCCGCTCGCCGTGTGGAGCGCGCTCTACATCGCCTGGGGCCGGCTGCGCGGCACCAACGACGCCCCCGCGGGAGAGCTGGCGTTCGACGCGCTCTTCTCCTCGATCCGCCCGGCCTACCACCTCTGGTACCTCTACGCCTACATCCCGGTGATCATGCTTCTCGGCTTCGCCGCCCTGATGAGGACCGGGGCGAGGTCCGGGGCGCGTCCCTGGGGCCTGGGGGTGGCCCTGCTCGCCCTGGGAGCCGCCCCGACGATGTTCGGCGACCTGTCGCGGACCACGGACCTGGAACTGCCGCGCTTCGGGTGGGGCTTCGGCCCGTACCAGCTGATCTACGCGGCCCTCGGCGCCCTGGTCCTCGTGCTGCCCGTGGTCTCCTCGGGACGCCGGCGGCTGTGGTGGCTGCTCCCCGCCGCCGCGGCCCTGGCCGCGATCGTCGCGTACCAGCACGAGGTGCACTACACGATCCCGTACGCGAGCGTCCTGGTGGCCGTGCTCAGCGCCGCCGTGCTGTTCTCCCTGCACCGGCTGCACGTCCCCGAGCGCCTGCGTCCCGCCCTCACCCGCCTGTCGGGAGCCTCGTTCGGGGCGTACATGGTGCACGTGCTGGTCCTGGGCGTGCTCACCGACGTCCTCGTGGACACGGACCTGGGCCTGCCCGTGGCGGCGGCCCTGGTGCTCGGTGTCACCGCCGCCACGACCGCGCTCTCCTTCGGCGCGGCACTCCTCTGGACGCGCCTGGGGCTCACCCGGCTCCTGGGCTGATCCCCGGCCGTCAGCGGCGCCCGAGCGCCCGCGCCCGGCGGGCCAGCCGGCGCAGTGCGGGGCTCCGGCGGACGAAGGCCAGACGCGCGGGCACCACGCCGGGGAGGGCCAGCGAACCCAGGCGGCGGCGCCTGAAATACCGCCAGGTCCGGGCGTCGAGACGCTCGGAGAGGTAGCGCTCCGCCGCCGGACGCAGGTCCGGGCGGACACGGGGCTGCATCGCGAACGCGACCGCCGGCAGCAGGCCGTCGAGCGCCTCCGCCACCGTGGCGGCGGTGACCGGTGACCCGGCCGGGACGTCCTCGGGTCCCGCCAGGCCGGGGAGCAGGGCGTCGACGATCGTGGCCGGCACCCTCGCCGGGTTCTCGTACGGGGTCAGGTTCGCCAGGAGGGTGCCCGTCCCGGTCCTGGCCACCGGCAGGCCGTGGTGCGTCGCCGCCGCGACCAGCGCCGTCGAGGAGCAGCCGACGACGAGGGCGGGGCGCAGCCGCTCCAGGAGGACCTCGGCCGGGCCGGGCTCCGGGACCGCCAGCGACGCGCCGAGGCGTGCGGCCTCCGCCCGCAGGGCCGGGCGGACCGGATCCGAGCCGCGGGGGTGGGGGACGACGACGAGACGGGTGTGGCCGAGCGCGGCGGTGCCCCGGACCATCCGCAGGCGGAGCTCCGCCTCCTCCGCGACGGGCAGCGTGCCCGTCTCGGGGAGGAGCAGGAGCGCGCAGCCCTCGGGGGCCCCGGTCCCCGCAGCGGCGTCGGCCATCTCCCCGAAGACCTTGCGGAGGGCGTTCGTGGGCACGGCCCGGGGCGGCACGCCGAACTCACCCAGCAGCAGCGGCTTCAGGCCCGGGAGGAGATCCGGGTGGAGGAGCTGCCGGACACGGGTGCCGATCAGCGGCGGAACCTTGCCGGGGGTCGGCCCGTATCCGGTCAGGCCGTCCGTGTACACCGTCACCGGACCGCCCGTGAAGACCTGGGCGAGTGCCCGGGAGGGGCCCGTGTGCGGGGACTCCAGGGCCAGCTCCACCTCCTCGTCCCCGAGGTCCCACGCGCGGCGCAGATGGCGCTCCCACAGGGGTACGTCGTCGGGGCGGGGGGACCAGGCGGCCGGGTGCAGGGGGAACACCGCGTCGTTCCACGAGCGCACCTCGTCGAAGCGGGCGCGCAGCCGGCCGAACCCGGGGTCCGCGGCGACCGGGGCCGCAGCCTCCGGGACCGCCGTGGTGTCGCAGAGGAGCAGCACGCGGCGACGGGACTCGTCGAAACAGCCGGAGTCGAGTGCCGCGGCCAGCAGCGCGGTGCCGCGCAGGCCGGAGGCGACGAAGATCTGGGTGGTCACGCGGCGGCCGCTCCCTCGGTGACGGCGGCCCGGCGGCGCAGCCTGCGCAGCACGGTCGCCCGTTCGGTGTCCATGGAGTCCAGGACGTCGTCCAGCACGTGACGGGGCATCCGGCCGAGCGCCGCAGCGCACCGTGATTTCAAGGTGCGGGCCACCGGCGGCTCGAATTTGCCGATCGACGCCATGTGGTGGGAAATGACGGCGCAATAGGTCCTCACCGCTTTAGGCATCAGGATGTCCGCGTCGCGGTCGGCCGCCGTGTCGGAGAGCACCTGGTCGTACGCGCGAAGGAAATCGAGCTGCCGCTCGTCTCCGATCTGGGTGAGGGACGAGGCGACGCCGCGCCGGTAGAAATGGCCCAGCGTCCCCAGGACCGCGAACGATTCCGCCTCCCGGTGCAGCCGCCATATCCACGGCCGGTCCTCGGCGGTGCGCAGCCCGTCGGTGAAACGCAGAAGCCCCCGGTCCAGCAGACTGCGGTGGTAGAGCCCCGCCCAGGCGAACGCGTAGTCCACCGAGGTCGTACGGCCGGCGGGCAGGATCGCGTCCCGGGGGTCGCTCACCACTCCGCGCGGACCGTGCGGGACGCGGCGCACCGTGCGGGCCGTGCCGGTGACCTGGACATGGTCCGTACGCACGAACGCGCAGTCCAGGGCCTCGGCCTGCGCCAGCAGGCGGGAGTAGTGACCGGGCGCGAGCCAGTCGTCGCCGTCCAGGAAGGCGATGTACTCGCCGCGGGCCGCGTCCAGCCCGGTGTTGCGGGCGGTGGCCAGGCCCGCGTTGCGGGCGTGCCGGCGCACGATCACCCCCTCGATGCCGTCCTGGGCGCGGCGCAGGAGTTCCGCCGTCCCGTCGGTCGAACAGTCGTCGACGAGGATGAACTCGAAGTCCTCGCGGGTATTGGCCCGCAGACTTCTGAGCGTATCGGGGGCGTATGCCTGGACGTTGTAGAACGGCACGATGACGGAGAGCTTAACCACCCGCATCACGCTAGACGCGGTGCCGGCATTTCCCTCGACCCCCGTCCGTACGAAAGGTGAACGGCACGCGGCCGAAAGGTGAACCCGCCTGCGCGAAAGGCCGATTCGAATCGGTTCCGGGGTGAATCCCCAACCGTCGACCGGCTGTTAACCATTTGTTGCCATCACGTTGGGCCGCGGATCGAAATGGCTTCCTAGCTTTTACGACGTGCCCCCTCGTACCGATGACGCGGCCGCTCCGGCCGCCACCCCCGCAGCCGACCGTGCGGCGCTCCGCATAGCCGTGCTCGCCGACTCCGACACCCGGTGGAAATGGGGCGCGCTCACTGCGCGCCGCATCGCCGGGGCCCCGGACGCCGGTGCGGCCGAGCGCCCCGTCGAGATCAGCGGGCTGCTGCTGCGCGGCCGGGCCACCCCGACGCCCCGCCAGCTCGCCGAGGTCGGCGACGTCGGCGTCGACACCGGACGGGTGCGCGAGGTGACGGCCGTCGAGTTCCTGCACACGGTGCGGGACGAGGCGTACGACGTCGTGGTCCTCGCCCTCGTCGGCGGAGCGGTCCAGGCGATGCTGCACGGCCTGGCCGCCCTGGACCTGCCCCGCAGGCCCGTCGTCGTCACCGGTTACGTCGGGGTCGTCTACGAGAAGCTCGCGGACGGCCTGCTGCTGCGCCACGGTGCGGACATCGTCCTCGCCAACTCCCGCCACGACGCCGAGCGCTTCCGCGCGGTGTACGAAGGAGTCGGCGCCGACGCATCGTCCGTCACGGAAGCCGCCCTGCCGTTCCTCGGCGGCGAGCCCCACGAGGCGGTGGAGGGACGCGACACCGTCGTGTTCGCCGCCCAGCCCTCCGTCCCGGAATCCCGCGCCGACCGCATGTACCTGCTGCGCCGGCTCGTCGAGCACGCCCGGCTGCACCCCGCCCGCGAAGTCCTGCTGAAGCTGCGCTCCAAGCCGGGCGAGCACACCACGCACATCGAGGAACTGCCCTACCAGCGCCTCGCCGAGCGGATCCCCGGCGGCCTGCCGCCCAACTTCCGCCTCGTCTACGGGCACATGGGCGAGGTGCTGGACCGCACCGACCTGCTGGTCACCGTCTCCTCGACCGCGGCGCTGGAATCCCTGCACCGGAGGATCCCGACCGCGATCCTCTCCGACCTCGGCGTCCGCGAGGCACTCGGCAACCACCACTTCATCGGATCGGGGCTGATCACCTCCTGGGACCACCTCGATGGCGGCTTCCGCCCGGAGCCCGACGAGGAGTGGCTGGCCGGCCAGGGCGTCGCCGCCGACGGCAGCTACGGCACCGCCTACGACACCGCCCGCGCCCGGGTCGCGGAGCTGCTCGACGCCGGGCCGCTCCCCGCCCTCACCCCCTACTACACGCCCGCCACCGCGCCCGGATACCTCCCCGGCATCCTCGCCCGCCACCACCTGGGCCCCGACGGCCTGCCGCTGCCCGGCGCCGTCACGCCGAAGGAGACCGGCCGGGTCCGGGGCGCGGTCCGCGACACCGTGCGCAACGCGGCGCGCGGCGCCTACCGCCACGGCGTCCAGCGGGTCGCCCCCGTGATCCGGCGGATGGGCGAGCTGTGACCACCGATTCAGGAGCCACCATGACCCCGACCCCCACCGTGCTCGCCGTGATCCCCGCCCGCGGCGGATCCAAGGGCGTGCCCGCGAAGAACCTCGCCCGGGTCGGCGGCGTACCGCTCGTCGCCCGCGCGGTCCGCGCCTGCCTCGCCTCGCCCGAGGTCACGGACGTCGTCGTGACGACCGACGACGCGGCCATCGCCGACGCGGCCCGGAGCGCCGCGGAGGCGCTCGGGGAGCACGCCCGGCTGCACTGCGTGCAGCGCCCCGCCGCCATCGCCGGGGACACCGCGACCAGCGAGGCGGCGGTCCTGCACGCGCTGCACTCCTACGAGACGGCGGCGCACGGCCGCAAGGCCGACGTGGTCCTCCTGGTCCAGTGCACGAGCCCCTTCATCACCCGGGACGACATCGACGGCGTCGCCGCCGCCGTCGCCCGCGGGGGAGCCGACACCGCCGTCACCGTCGCCCCGTTCCACGGCTTCGTGTGGCGCGACGGCAGCGCGGTCGAGGACGACACCTACGGCGTCAACCACGACAAGGCCGTACGCCCCCGCCGGCAGGACAGGCCCCAGGACCACCTGGAGACCGGCGCCGCGTACGCCATGGACGTCGAGGGGTTCCGCACCCACCGCCACCGCTTCTTCGGCCACACCGCGCTCGTGCCGACCGACCCTGCCCGGGTCCTGGAGATCGACGACCCGCACGACCTGGCCCGCGCCCGCGCCCTCGCGCCGCTCCTGGACCCCTCGCCGTTCCCCACCCGGGCGGACGTCGACGCCGTCGTCCTCGACTTCGACGGCACGCAGACCGACGACCGCGTCCTCATCGACTCCGACGGCCGCGAGATCGTCGCCGTGCACCGGGGTGACGGTCTCGGTGTCGCCGCCCTGCGCCGGGCCGGGATGCCGGTCCTGATCCTCTCCACGGAACAGAACCCGGTCGTCGCCGCCCGCGCCCGCAAACTCCAGGTCCCCGTCCTGCACGGCATCGACCGCAAGGACCTGGCGCTCAAGCAGTGGTGCGAGGAGCAGTCCATCGCCCCCGACCGCGTGCTCTACGTCGGCAACGACGTCAACGACCTGGCGTGCTTCGGCCTGGCGGGCTGGCCCGTCGCCGTCGCGAACGCCCATGACTCGGTCCTCGCCGCCGCGCGGGCCGTGACCACCAACCCCGGCGGCTCCGGTGCCATCCGCGAGATCGCGGCCTGGCTCCTGGGCCCCACCCTCAACGTCTCCCACGAAACGCCCGACACCCCCACCACGTAAGGAAGCACCACCATGAGCAACACCTCCCGTCTGCGCACGTTCGGTACCCGCACCGCCGGACCCGGCCACCCCGTCTACGTCACCGGCGAGATCGGCATCAACCACAACGGCTCCCTCGACAACGCGCTCGCGCTGATCGACGTGGCCGCCGAAGCCGGCTGCGACGCGGTCAAGTTCCAGAAGCGCACCCCGGAGATCTGCACCCCGCGCGACCAGTGGGACATCGAGCGGGACACCCCCTGGGGCCGCATGACCTACATCGACTACCGCCACCGCGTGGAGTTCGGCGAGGACGAGTACACCGCCATCGCCGAGCACTGCGCCAAGCGCGGCATCGACTGGTTCGCCTCCCCGTGGGACACCGAGGCCGTCGCCTTCCTCGAGAAGTTCGACGTCCCCGCGCACAAGGTCGCCTCCGCCTCCCTCACCGACGACGAGCTGCTCCGCGCCCTGCGTGCCACCGGCCGCACCGTCATCCTCTCCACCGGCATGTCGACGCCCAAGCAGATCCGGCACGCGGTCGAGGTCCTCGGCAGCGACAACATCCTGCTCTGCCACGCCACCTCGACGTACCCGGCGAAGGCCGAGGAGCTCAACCTGCGGGTCATCAACACCCTCCAGCAGGAGTACCCGAACGTCCCGATCGGCTACAGCGGCCACGAGACCGGCCTCCAGACGACCCTCGCCGCCGTTGCGCTCGGCGCCACGTTCGTCGAGCGTCACATCACCCTGGACCGCGCCATGTGGGGCTCCGACCAGGCCGCCTCCGTCGAGCCGCAGGGCCTCACCCGCCTCGTCCGTGACATCCGCACCATCGAGGCCTCGCTCGGCGACGGCGTCAAGAAGGTCTACGAGTCCGAGCTCGGCCCGATGAAGAAGCTCCGCCGGGTCGCGGGCGTCGTCGCCGAGGGCGAGAACGCGCCGGCCGCCGAGCCGGTCGCGGTCTGACGGGCCGACCGGTGAACCTCGCCTTCGTCGAGAGCCCGGTCCAGCTCCTGAACGTCCTGGAGTGGACCCACACCAGGGGAGGCAACGACGCCACCACGGTCGTCGTCCTCCCCCCGGTCGACCCGATGTCGCGCGGCCAGCTGCGCAGGATGGCGGAGCTGGCCCGCGACGAGGGCATCACCGTCCGCTGGCAGGAGGCGCGCGGTGAGAACGGCGCGCCTCTGAAGGCCCTGCGGGCGCTGACCGGCCTGATCCGCAAGGCCGACCGCATCGTCATCGGGGACCCGTTCTCCCGGTACGTGCAACTGCTCCTCTCCCTGGTCCGTACCCGCCGGATCACGGTCGTCGACGACGGCACCGCCACCATGGAGTTCGTCGCGCAGCTCGCGCGCGGCGAACGCCTGGTGCGGTGGCACCGGCGGGGGAGCGGGGGCCCGCGCGAACTGCTCCTGGCCCCCGTCACCTCCGCCGCCCGCCGCAGCTTCACCCCGTCGGCGACCCGTACGGTCGAGGTGTTCACCGCGATGCCGGTGGAGGCCCCGGACGGCATAGAGGTCACCGCGAACACCTTCGCCTGGACCCGGGAACGCTTCGGGCCGCCCCTCATCACCAAGGGCGCCGACCTGGTCGGCACCTCCCTGGTGGAGACGGGCGTGGTCGACCCCGTCCCCTACCAGGAGGCGGTCACCTCCCTCGCCCGTACCCACGGCGCGACCCGCTACTTCGCCCACCGGCGCGAGTCCGCCGACAAGCTCCACGCCCTGGAAGCCGCCACCGGCCTGGAGATCGTCCGCCCGGACCTTCCGCTGGAGCTCATCGCCCGCAGAGGCCCCATCGGCCACACGGTGCTGAGCTTCCCGTCCACGGTCGTCCACACCCTCCCGCTGGCCCTCACGGGCACGGGCGTGAAGGTCGCCGTCTGCAACATAGAGCCGGAATGGCTCCGCGACACCGCGTCCCCGCGCGCCCAGGGATTCCTGAGCGGGGTCACGGAGACGGCCAAGGACGTGCAGCGGCTCGCGCCGTGGCGGGTCACGGCGGTCACGGAGGGGTGAGGGGACGGGCTCCCCGCACTACCGGTCCCCACCCGGCCAGACGGTCAGGTCCCCCTGGAGGAAGGCGCGGTCGGGCTGGGAGGTGGACTTCGTCTGGACCACGAACAGCCCGATGTTGCCCTCGTCGTCCTTCATGCAGATCTCGGTGCCGACCGCGGTCGCGGCCAGTGTCCAGCTGTGCTCCTCGGCGCTGCCGAGCATGAGGCGGCACTCGTCCAGGGCCGTGCCGTGACCGCCGAATATCTGCATGAACACGGTGTGGTCGCCCTTCAGCTCACAGCTGACCGTCTCGCAACTGATGCGGATGTCGCCCTTGTTGCCCTTCATCGACGGCGGGTGCGCGAGGCTGAGCCGGTTCTCGGCGTCCACCGTCACCGGGGCGAACACGTCGGGCCACGGCTCCCCGTCGGAGTCCCGTGCGGACGAGCCGTCCCCGGTGGCGTCGTCCCCGGCCCCGACCGCCGACGGACCGGACGAGCCCGATCCGTCCGATCGCCCGTCGGACGGGCCAGGAGAGGATCCCTGCGCGGACGCGGATGCGGACGACCGGGCTGACGGTCCGGTCGCGGACGTCCCGGAGCCTGCGGCGTCGTGGTTGCCGAACCGGCTGAGCGCGTCCGTCAGGGACCACGACACCCCCGCCACCAGCAGCGCCGCCACCGTCACCGCGGCGGCCGTGACCAGCACGGTGCGCCGCCTGCGGATCCTGCGCTCCTCCACCGTCAGCGGCTTCTGCGGCCACCCGGACTGCGGCTGCGGGAAGGGCGGGGGGAGCAGGGGCGCGTGGACGGCGGTGGACACGGCCGTACGCGTGCCCACCGGCAGCTGCGGGCAGGCCGGGGTCGGATCGGGGGCCGGTGCGGGGACCACCGTCTGCGGCCCGGCGACCTCCCGCCACACGACGGGCCCCCCGCCCGTGTCGGCCTCCGCCCCGAGGCGTTGCCGGCACCACTCCACGATCTCCGCGGGCGTGGCACGCGCCGCCGGTTCGGTGGCGAGGCACCGGGCGAACAGCGGACGCAGCGGCTCGGGCAGCAGCTCCAGCTCGGGTGCGGAGTGCAGGATCCGGTACTGGACGTTGACGGCGGAACCGTCGCCGTACAGCGTCCGTCCCAGCGCTGCGAACGCCGCCGTCTGGCCGAGCGCGAAGACGTCGGCCGCCGGAGTGATCTCACCCCCGGACACCTGCTCCGGTGACATGAAGGAGGGCGTGCCGATCGTGCTGCCCGGAGCGGTGTACGACGTCCCGTCGGCGGCCAGCGCGATACCGAAGTCGATCACCCTGGGTCCGTCGGGCGCCAGCAGCACGTTCGACGGTTTCAGGTCCCGGTGCACGATGCCCGCCGCGTGGATGGCCTGCAACGCCTCCGCCACCCCGGCCATCAGCCACAGCACGGCCGGCACCGGCAGCGGACCGCGCCGGGTGACCGCCTCCGTCAGCGACGGCCCGGGCACGTACAGCGTGGCCAGCCACGGCGGCACGCCGTCGGCGTCGGCGTCGATCAGCTCGGCGGTGTACGCCCCCTTGACCTGCCGAGCCGCCTTGATCTCCCGGGCGAACCGTCTTCGGAAGCCGGGATCGTCGGCCAGCTCCGGCCGGACCACCTTGATCGCCACGGGGCGGCCGCCCTGTGTGTGCGACAGATACACCCGGCCCATCCCGCCGGCCCCCAGTCGCGCGGCGAACCGGTAACTCCCCACCGAGGGCGGGTCGTCGGACCGGAGTGGCTGGAAGACCTCTGCGGCATGGCTCATCAGCCCTGTACCCCCCACTTCGATGCATCGGCCAACGGCAGCAGCCTAAGTGGATTCCCTGCGGGGCCTGTTACCGGATCCGCCCCCGGGCCGGTCCGCCCGTCATCGGCGGGCTGAGCCCTGCCTCACGCATGGTGCCGGGCCACCGGGCCGTCGTCGGCCGCACCGGAGGCGCGCAGGTCCGAGGGCCGTAGGCTCCAGACCACGTCGCGGATCTCGGTGGCACCGGGGGCCGGGTCCTCGTTTCCCCGGTGCCGGTCGGCTATGACGCGGGCACACTGCACGTGTCCCGTGCCGGTGCGGGACCTCAGCCCGACCACGAGCCGGGACGCCCGCCATGCCGCGGGGACGCCGGTCTCCTCGAAGACGCGGGCGAACTCGTCGTCGCCGACCGTATGGAGTTCGAGGCCTTCGTAGCAGGTCACGAGCCGCATGGATTCGACCGCCTCGAAGTGGAGGTCCAGCCGGGTGTCCTCCACGCCGTCCGCGCGGGAACGGAGCAACAGGCGGGAGTGGCCCACCCCGTAGTACCAGACGCGGAAGGTCCGGTCGAAGCGGTGGAGCAGGGTGGACGGCGCATCGGAGGGATGAGTGGTCTGCGCCGAATCGGATGGGTGGAACGCCTTCATCAGAACCTCGGGAGTGTCCGGGACGCGCTCGGCGCGCGTCCGCCGGGTCGGGGTGTGAGCCCTGCGAGCGGTTTCCATCCGGCCGGGGCGTACAGCAGGAGAAACGCGGGACCGGTCTGGTCCCGCACCGTCTGGAGCCGGCCCTGCCCCTTGACGAGCCCGTGCCGGCCCTCGCCGTCGTACTCCAGCATGCAGGGGAGGGCGACGGCCATGCCCGGGGAGGGCGCCGGTCGACACCCCGCCGCGGCCCACAGGCCGACGGCCCGGTAGCCGCTGTGCTTGCCCGCGTACCTCGCTCTCGCGCGGCTCGGCCGGAGCGATGCCCGCCTCGCCCTCTCCGGCTCCCCCGCCGCCGTACGTGCATGTCGCACCCGTCCCATCGCGGCGGAAAACGGCCGAGTTTACCCACCGAAGCCCTCCGTCACACGCCGCAGCACCACCGATTGTTCCTCTATGCGGCTGAACTTTTGTTGATCTGTGGCCAGTTGCGGGTGCGGTGGGCCTACCCTTGACTGGGTGAACCAGTTGAAGTCCCGTGCGCCCCACACAGAGGCCGTCCTGCCCGGCACCCTGCCCGACGACCTGCGTGCCGAGCTCATCGCGTTCCGCCGTGATCTGCACATGCACCCTGAGCTCGGCAATCAGGAGTTCCGTACGACGGCCGCCATCAAGGCCCGGCTCGAGAAGGCCGGCCTGGAGCCACAGGTGCTGCCCGGTGGCACGGGACTCGTCTGTGACGTGGGGGAGTGGGACGGTGTGACGCCGATGCTGGCGTTGCGGGGTGACATCGACGCGCTGCCGATCCCGGACACCAAGGTGGGGGTCTCCTACCGCTCCACCGTGCCCGACCGGGCCCACGCCTGCGGACACGACGTCCACACCAGCTGTGTCCTGGGGGCCGGGCTCGTCCTGAGCGACCTGGACCGGCAGGGGCTGCTGCCCCGCCCGGTGCGGCTGATCTTCCAGCCCGCCGAGGAGGTGCTGCCCGGCGGAGCCTCCGACGCGGTCGCGGCCGGGGTGCTGGACGGCGTGGGGCGGATCATCGGGGTGCACTGCGACCCCAAGGTGGACGTGGGCCGGATCGGACTCCGGATCGGGCCCATCACCTCGGCCTGCGACCGCGTGGAGATCTCCCTCGACGGACCCGGCGGGCACACCGCCCGGCCGCACCTCACCACCGACCTCGTCACCGCAGCCGCCCGGGTCGCCACCGACGTGCCCGCGCTGCTCGCGCGCCGCGTCGACGCCAGGGCGGGGATGGCTGTCACCTGGGGCCGGCTGGAGACCGGCCACGCGCCCAACGTCATCCCGCAGCACGCCGAGCTGTCCGGGACGGTCCGCTGCCTCGATCTGGAGAGCTGGCGGCAGGCACCCGACCTGGTGCACGCGGCGATCGACGAGGTGGCCGGAATGTACCGGGCCAAGACGGTGATCGACTACGTCCGGGGCGTGCCTCCCGTGGTGAACGAGGCGGAGACGATCGGTCTCCTCGACGCCGCGATGACCATCCGCCGCGGATCGTATGCGATCGAGGACACCGAACAGAGCCTGGGCGGAGAGGACTTCTCCTGGTACCTGGAGAAGATCCCGGGGGCCATGGCCAGGCTCGGGGTACGGGCACCGGGCGACACCCGCGGCCTGGACCTGCACCGGGGGAACTTCGACGTCGACGAAGAGGCGATCACGGTCGGGGTGGAGCTGTTCACCGCCGCCGCACTGCTGGACGGCTGATCGAGGATTCCGGGAGCGTGAGAGGCTGGGGAGCGGCCTCGTGACGGCTTCGTGTTCCCCGCTGGTAACGGGTCGTAACCGGCCAGGACACCTCTTGTTCGCGACGATCCGATAACGGCTTCCGTACAGGTCCTTATCTGACATCTACGCGCGTTACGATCGCCGCGAAACCAGCGCCGGAAGAGGCGCTTCGGTCAGGTTTGAAGGAGCCTTCCCTTGCGCCGGATCACCAGGATTGCCACCGTGGGCGTCATGTCCGCGGCGCTTGCGCTCAGCGTCAGCGCATGTGGCGACTCGTCGTCGGACAGCGGTACGTCGTCCGACTCCAAGGCCGACAAGACGGCCATCGCCTACGACATCGGTGGCCGCGGCGACCAGTCGTTCAACGACGCCGCCTACGCGGGGCTGGCCAAGGCCGAGAAGGACCTCGGTGTCAAGGGCACCGAGGCCGAGCCCTCCGAGGGTGAGTCGGACGCGGACAAGGTCCAGCGCCTCACCTCGCTGGCCCGCGCCGGCAACAACCCGGTGATCGGTGTCGGCTTCGCCTACGCCCCCGCCATCAAGAAGGTCGCCCCGAAGTTCCCGAAGATCACCTTCGGCATCATCGACGACGCCTCGGTGACCGGCGACAACATCGCCAACATCGTCTTCAACGAGGAGCAGGGCTCCTACCTGGCGGGTGTCGCCGCCGCCAAGGTCACCAAGACCAAAAAGGTCGGCTTCATCGGTGGTGTCGAGACCCCGCTGATCAAGAAGTTCGAGGCCGGCTTCATCCAGGGCGTCAAGGACACCGACGCGTCGGTGAACGTCCTTCCGCAGTACCTGACCCAGCCGCCGGACTTCTCGGGCTTCTCCAAGCCCGACCTCGGCAAGGCCGCCGCCCAGGGGCAGCTCGACAAGGGTGCCGACGTCGTCTACTCGGCGGCCGGTCTGGCCGGTTCCGGTGCCATCGAGGCCGTCTCCAAGGCCGGCAAGTGGAACATCGGCGTCGACTCCGACCAGTACAAGCAGGAGGGCCTCGCCGCCTACAAGGCGTCGATCCTGACCTCGGTCACCAAGGACGTCGAGGACTCCGTCTTCAACCTGATCAAGTCGGTCCAGGACGGCAAGCCGCAGTCCGGTGAGGTCCGTTACGGCCTCGACAAGGACGGCGTCGGCCTCGCCATGTCCAACCCGGCCTTCACCAAGATGACCGACGTCATCGCGGCCGTGGACAAGGCGAAGAAGGGCATCATCGACGGCACCATCACCGTCAAGACCACCCCGTAACGACTCCGGTCGTCGCGCTGGTTTCCCGTGGGCCCGGAGTGTGCACCATCGCCGCTCCGGGCCCGTGGGGTGCTCATCGAAGAAGTTGTGCCCCTCGCAGTGCCCTGCTCGCACCGGCTTCGCACCAGGAGTTCCGCCCGTGCCGAGTGCCTGCGCTTCACGATTCGGCAGCGCTACGCGTGTAGACAGCCTTCTGGCGCGATAACTTCACCCCGCCCCCTGCCCTCTGTGCCCCCGCTCCTGTCCGGCCAAGGAGAGTGCGTCATCAACGCGTCCAGCAGTCCCCCTGCCGTAGAACTGCACGGCATCACCAAGCGCTTCCCCGGCGTCGTGGCCAACCACGACATCGGCATCACCGTACGCAAGGGAACGGTCCACGCCCTCGTAGGTGAGAACGGCGCCGGAAAGTCCACCCTGATGAAGATCCTCTACGGCATGCAGAAGCCGGACGAGGGCACCATCGCCGTGGACGGCGAGCAGGTTTCTTTCGGCAACCCCGGTGACGCCATCGCGCGCGGTATCGGGATGGTCCACCAGCACTTCATGCTCGCCGACAACTTCACCGTCCTGGAGAACGTCGTCCTGGGCGGAGAGAAGCTGCACGGCATCGGATCAGCCGCCCGGAAGAAGATCAAGGAGATCTCCGACGCGTACGGCCTGGGGGTCAGGCCCGACGCGCTCGTCGAGGATCTCGGGGTCGCCGACCGCCAGCGTGTGGAGATCCTCAAGGTCCTCTACCGCGGTGCCCGCATCCTGATCCTCGACGAGCCGACCGCCGTGCTCGTCCCGCAGGAGGTCGATGCGCTCTTCGCGAACCTCCGCGAGCTCAAGGCCGAGGGCCTCACTGTCATCTTCATCTCCCACAAGCTCGGCGAGGTCCTTTCCGTCGCCGACGAGATCACGGTGATCCGGCGCGGCACGACAGTGGGAACCGCCGACCCCGCGAACACCACGACCAGGCAGCTCGCCGAGCTCATGGTCGGCAGTGAGCTCCCCTCGCCGGAGACCCGCGAGTCGACGGTCACCGACGTACCGATGCTCCGCATCGAAGGGCTCTCCCTCGGTGTGACCGACCCGGACGGCGTCGTGCGTGACGTCCTCTCCGACGTCGGCTTCACGATCCACAAGGGCGAGGTCCTCGGCATCGCAGGCGTCGAGGGCAACGGGCAGACCGAGCTGATCGAGGCGCTCATCGGGATGCGGAGCCCGGACAGCGGCACCATCACGCTGGACACCGACGACATCTCGTCCGCCCCCACACGCAAGCGGCGCGAGAGCGGCATCGGATACATCCCCGAGGACCGTCACCGGCACGGAGTCCTGCTGGACGCCCCGCTCTGGGAGAACCGCATCCTCGGCCACGTCACGGAGAAGCCCAACAGCAAGGGCTGGCTCCTGGACCCGAGGGCCGCGCGCACCGACACCGAGCGGATCGTGCGCGAGTACGACGTCCGCACCCCCGGTATCGAGGTCACCGCCGCCTCCCTCTCCGGCGGCAACCAGCAGAAGCTGATCGTCGGCCGGGAGATGAGCCACAACCCGAAACTGCTGATCGCCGCACACCCCACCCGCGGGGTGGACGTCGGCGCGCAGGCGCAGATCTGGGACCAGATCCGCGAGGCGCGCCGCGAAGGGCTCGCCGTCCTGCTCATCTCGGCGGACCTGGACGAGCTCATCGGGCTCTCCGACACCCTTCGCGTCATGTACCGGGGACAACTGGTCGCGGACGCCGACCCCGCCACCATCACACCCGAGGAACTGGGCTCGGCCATGACCGGCGCCGCCGCCGGTCACCTCGAAGCGGCACCGGAGGACGAGGCCTGATGAGGAAATTCGACAAGGACCGGCTGATCCTGGGCTTCGCGGGCCCCGTACTCGCCTTGGTCGTCGCCTTCGTGCTCAGCACCCTGGTGCTGCTCATCTCGAACCGCGATCCGTTCGAGCTCTACCGCCTGCTGTTCGAGCAGGTGTCGTACAGCGACGTTCAGGTCCTGATCATCAACCAGGCCGGGACGTACTACCTCGCCGCTCTCGCGGTCGCGGTCGGCTTCCGCATGAACCTCTTCAACATCGGGGTCGACGGGCAGTACCGCCTCGGGGCGATGGTGGCGGCGCTCGTCGGTGCCAGCGTCACCCTTCCTGGGCCGCTCCAGATTGCCCTCATCGTCGTCGTGGCGATGCTGGTCGGTGCCTTCTGGGCCGGTATCGCAGGCATCCTCAAGACAACCCGGGGGGTGAGCGAGGTCGTCGCGACGATCATGCTCAACTCCATCTCGACGTCGCTGATCGCCTGGCTGATCCTGCCGAAGAACTTCGGTGACCAGGCGGCGGGCTCCAACAACCTGACCACGGGTGAGATCCCGGAGTCCGGCTGGTTCCCGGGCCTGTCCCTCAGCCCCGAGGCCGGGGAGATCTACGGCTTCACCTTCGTCGCGGCCGGCTGCGGCCTCGTCTACTGGCTGGTGCTGAACCGCACCCGGTTCGGCTTCGACCTGCGCGCCACGGGCGCCAGCGAGAGCGCCGCCCAGGCCTCCGGTGTGGACGCCAAGAAGATGATCCTGACCTCGATGCTGATCTCCGGTGCGATCGCGGGGCTCGTCGGCATGCCGACGCTGCTGGGTGACACGCACACCTACAGCCTCGACTTCCCCGTCGGCCTCGGCTTCACCGGCATCACCATCGCCCTGCTGGGCCGCAACCACCCGCTGGGCATCGCTCTCAGCGCGCTGCTGATCGCCTTCCTGGACAAGGCGTCGTCGCCGCTCGACCAGTTCGGCTTCGAGAAGGAGATCGCCACGATCATGCAGGGGCTGATCGTGATCTCCGTCGTCGTCAGCTACGAACTCGTCCGGCGCTACGGGACACGCCGTCAGCAGCAGAAGGTCGGCGAGGAACTCGCCGCCGGCCACGCCCTCACCACCGAGAAGGAGGCGGCCCTGTGAGCACCAGCAAAGTCTCCGCCGCACGTGTCGCCGCCCCGAAGGGCAAAGGCCGGCGCACGCTCTCCCTGCCCGCCGTCCTCCTGATCATCGCCGGTGGGCTCGCTCTCGTCTCCCTGGTGCGCCTCATCAGCGGCGCCGACGACGTGACCTCGGTCGGGCAGGTCGCGGGTGCCCTGGAACTGGCCGTCCCGATCGGTCTGGCCGGTCTCGGCGGACTGTGGGCCGAGCGGGCCGGCGTCGTCAACATCGGCCTCGAGGGCATGATGATCCTCGGCACCTGGTTCGGCGCCTGGGCCGGATTCCAGTGGGGCCCCTGGATGGGCGTTCTCTTCGGTATCATCGGCGGCGCGCTCGGCGGGCTGCTCCATGCGATCATCACCGTCACCTTCGGTGTGAACCACATCGTCTCCGGTGTGGCCGTCAACATCCTCGCCGTCGGTGTCACCCGCTACCTCTCCAACTTCACCTTCGCCGAGGAGCCGGGCGGGTCCTCCAAGCAGTCCCCGCGACTGGAGGAGATCGACAAGATCACCATTCCGGGGCTGTCGGACTGGATGCAGGACCTGCAGCAACACCACTGGTTCTTCGTCTCCGACCTCGCCGGCATCATCGGCGGCCTGGTCACCGGTCTGTCGCTGCTGACGGTCGTGGCCCTGCTGCTGATCCCCGTCACCTGGTGGGTACTGTGGCGCACCTCGTTCGGCCTGCGGCTCCGCTCCTGCGGTGAGAGCCCGGTCGCGGCCGAGACCCTCGGCGTCAACGTCTACAAGTACAAGTACATCGCGGTGACGATCTCGGGCGGGCTGGCCGGACTCGGCGGCGCCTTCCTCTCGCTCGTCGCCACCAGCATCTACCAGGAGGGCCAGACCGGCGGCCGCGGATACATCGGCCTCGCCGCGATGATCTTCGGCAACTGGATGCCGGGTGGCATGGCCCTGGGCGCCGGCCTCTTCGGCTTCACCGACAGTCTCAAGCTCCGGGGCGGAGCCGAGAACGTCCACGCGATGCTGCTGCTCCTGGCGATCCTGCTGGTGATCGTCGTGTTCTGGCAGCTGTACCGGAAGAAGTACCTGACCGCGCTGATCTCGGCGGTCATCTCGGCCTTGCTGTTCACCTGGTACGGCCTGACGGACCAGGTGCCCAGCCAGTTCGTCGACGCCGCGCCGTATGTCACCACGCTGCTGGTGCTCGCCCTGTCCGCGCAGAGGCTGCGCATGCCCAAGGCGGACGGCGTGCCGTACCGCAAGGGCGAGGGCAAATGACGGCCCCCACGCCGCCCGTCGACTGGGACGCGCTGCGCGAGGCCGCCCGGGACGCCATGTCCCGGGCGTACGCCCCGTACTCGGGCTACCCGGTCGGTGCCGCCGCCCTCGTCGACGACGGCCGCACGGTCACCGGGTGCAACGTCGAGAACGCCTCGTACGGCATCAGCCTGTGCGCCGAGTGCGGGCTGGTCTCGCGGCTCGCCGCCACGGGCGGCGGGCGGCTGACCCACTTCACCTGCGTGGACGGCACGGGCTCCGTGCTCGTGCCGTGCGGCAGGTGCCGGCAGCTGCTGTACGAGTTCGGCGGGCCCGAGCTCGTGCTGGAGACGCCGGACGGCATCCGCACGCTCGACGCGATGCTGCCGCAGTCGTTCGGACCGCAGCACCTGGGGTGATCCCCCTGCCGCCGCGCCGCTCTCCGGGCGGGCCCGACCGGGCCGCCCGGACGGCGCGGCGGAACGTTTTCCCTCTATGCGCGTAGAGTCAACGGGACTCTCTCGCCCATCCATCCGGCCGGAAGGACTCCCCTCCCATGGACGCCATCTCCGTCATCCGCACCAAGCGGGACCGCGGCGAACTCAGCCCCGAGCAGATCGACTGGGTCATCGACGCGTACACCCGCGGCGAGGTCGCCGACGAGCAGATGTCCGCGCTGGCCATGGCGATCCTGCTGAACGGCATGAACCGCACGGAGATCGCCCGCTGGACCGCCGCGATGATCGCCTCCGGCGAGCGGATGGACTTTGGTGCGCTCTCCCGCCCCACCACCGACAAGCACTCCACGGGTGGAGTCGGCGACAAGATCACCCTGCCGCTCGCCCCGCTCGTCGCCGCCTGCGGCGCCGCGGTGCCGCAGCTCAGCGGCCGGGGCCTCGGCCACACCGGCGGCACCCTCGACAAGCTGGAGTCCGTCCCCGGCTGGCGGGCCCACCTCTCCAACGCCGAGATGCTCGACGTGCTGGACACCACCGGCGCCGTGATCTGCGCGGCCGGTGACGGTCTGGCACCCGCCGACAAGAAGCTGTACGCGCTGCGCGACGTCACCGGCACCGTCGAGGCGATCCCGCTCATCGCCAGCTCGATCATGTCCAAGAAGATCGCGGAGGGCACCGGCGCGCTCGTCCTGGACGTCAAGGTCGGCTCCGGCGCCTTCATGAAGACGATCGAGGACGCCCGCGAACTTGCCTCCACCATGGTCGCGCTGGGCACCGACAGCGGCGTACGCACCGTCGCGCTGCTCACCGACATGGCCACCCCGCTCGGCCTGACCGCGGGCAACGCCCTGGAGGTGCGCGAGTCCGTCGAGGTCCTCGCCGGCGGCGGCCCGCAGGACGTGATCGACCTGACCCTGGCGCTCGCCCGCGAGATGCTGGACGCCGCCGGGCTCAAGGACGCCGACCCGGAGAAGGCCCTGGCCGACGGCTCCGCCATGGACGTCTGGCGCCGCATGATCTCCGCCCAGGGCGGCGACCCGGACGCCGCGCTCCCCGTCGCCCGCGAGCAGCACGTGATCAGCGCCCCGTCCTCGGGCGTGCTGACCCGCCTCGACGCGTACGACGTCGGCGTCGCCGCCTGGCGCCTCGGCGCGGGCCGCGCCCGCAAGGAGGACCCCGTGCAGGCGGGCGCCGGCATCGAGCTGCACGCCAAGCCGGGCGACACGGTGACCGAGGGCCAGCCGCTGCTGACCCTGCACACGGACACCCCCGAGAAGTTCGAGTACGCGCTGAAGGCCCTGCCCGGCTCGTACGACATCGCCCCGGCCGGCACGCCCTTCACCGCCACGCCGGTGGTGCGGGAACGTATCGCCTGACCTGCGGCTTTCCCTTTCGGGTGAACGGGACCGGTGGACCACCACCGGTCCCGTTCGGCATGCTGGGGTCGGCCTCAGACGGCGCACCGATCAGAGCCATGAGCGTACTCACCGTCGGCCCCGGGGCGGGCCACGGCCAGGACTGGGACGACCTGGTCCGGATCTGGGAGGAGACGGACGCACCCGAGGGCTGCAAGGTGGAGATCATCGAGGGGATCGTCACCGTGTCGCCACCGCCGTCCAAGGACCACAACACCACTGCGGCGCTGCTTCAGCGCAAGCTGTACTCCGTCATCCCGGATGACTGGGGGATCTACCAGACGCTCGGCGTCTCCGTCCCCGGACGGGCCGGGCTGTACATCCCCGATCTCGTCGTCCTGCCGCGCGCGGTCGCTTCCGGGCCGGGCAATCGTGTTCCGGCGGAAGAGGTCCGGCTCGTCGTGGAGATCACCTCCCCGGCCAACGCCAACCACGACCGCATCGGCAAGGCGCACGGGTACGCGAAGGCCGGCGTCGAGCTGTTCCTCCTGCTCGACCCGTGGCACCACCAACCGGCCGACCGCGACCCTGTAGGGGGAGCCGAGCGACGGCACCTACCGGGTCCTGGAAGCGGTCGAGTACGGGGAGACGCTGACGTTGCCCAAGCCCTTCGGCCTGGATCTGGACACCGGGATCCTCCCGGTGAGCTGAGGCACACGCGCCCGGGAGGGGCGATGAGTTCCGGGCATCCGGCCGGTCTCCCTGGTGTGGATGCCATGACTCCGAACGCCCTCGTCCTCACCGGCCGGATCGCCCGCGCCGATGTGCCGGGACTCTGTGCCGAACTGGAGGCGCTCATCGAACGCGGCCCCGATGCCGGGGTGATCGACTGCGACGTGGGCGGGGTGGTGCGCCCTGATCTGGCCGTGGTCGAGGCGATAGGGCGCCTCGCCCTGGCCGCGCGCCGGGCGGGCGGCCGGCGGCTGAGGCTGCGCGGGACGCCCGACGAGCTCCAACGGCTGCTCGACCTCGTCGGGTTGGGCGAGGTGGTCGGCCTGGCCGAGGACCGGGGGTGAGGAGCGGTTCGGCCCGTCCGGCTGGCGGACATGGGACGTGTCGCTTCTCCGCCACCGCGGGGCGTTGTCCCCGTACCGCGTGAAGCGCTCTGATGTCGCTCATGCATGCTTCCCCCGCGGCCCTGCTGGCCGTGCTCCTCGCCGTGCCCCTCGTGGCGCCGGCGTCCGCCGCACCGGTCCCCGCCTCCGACGGCGCGGACCAGGTCACCCGGATCGTCACCCTCGACAACGCGCCCTCCGTCACCGGGCGGTCCGCCGATGCCCGGCGGGCCGGGACGGCGGCCGTGTCCGACGCGCAGCGGGAGGTCATCGAGGCCGCCGGCCGGGCGGGCGTCGATCTGACGGTGACCCGCCGCTACCGGTACGCGCTCAACGGCTTCGCCGTGCGCCTCCCGGCGTCCCAGGAAGCCCGGCTCGCCGCGCTCCCCGGTGTCGCCTCCGTCTCCGTCCCGGTCCGCTACGACGCCCCCGAGCCGCCCACACCCGTCTCCGAGGACCAGGCCCGTACGATGCTGGCCGCCGCGGCGAAGTCCGCGAAGGGCGCCGGCGGGACGTCCTCCGGGAGGGAGAGCGTCACCGCCACCACCCTCACCGGGGTGCCCGAGGTCCACCGCGCCGGCCTCACCGGCCGCGGGGTCACGGTCGGGATCATCGACAGCGGCGTGGCCTACGACCACCCCGCACTCGGCGCCGGCACCTTCCCCAACGCCAAGGTCATCGGGGGCTACGACTTCGCCGACGGCGACGCCGACCCGTACGACGACGCCGCCGGATCGGCCGCCGGACACGGCACCCACGTCGCCGGGATCATCGCCGGGGACGACGACCGTGTGCGGGGTGTCGCCCCGGACGCCCGGCTGCGCTCGTACCGCGTCTTCGGCAACTCCGGCCAGGGGGCCGGTGAAGAGGTGATCCTCGCCGCCATCGACCGTGCGGCCGAGGACGGCGTGGACGTCGTCAACATGAGCCTGGGCAGCGCGATCGGCTCCCGCAGCACCGATGTCCTGGCCCGGGCCGCCGACCGTCTCGTCTCGTCCGGCACCACCGTGACCATCGCCGTCGGCAACGGATACGCCGGCCCCTTCCGTGCGTCGTCACCCGCCGTCGCCGACCAGGCGATAGCGGTCGGCTCCACCTTCAACACCGGACTTCCCCACCTCGCGCTGACCGTCGACGGGGATGCCGCACCGATCGCCTTCGAGGTCTCGGGCCGAGGCCCCGTCACCCCGGCCTCGGGCGGCGCCCCCTACGCCGTGATGCCCGGAAGCTGCGCGGCTCTGCCCGAGGGAAGCCTCCGGGGCAGGATCGCGGTGTTCCCGTCCGCACCCTTCTCGGGAAGCGGCGAGGTCTGCCGCCCGATGGACCTGGCCCGCACCGCCGAGGCTGCCGGAGCGGTCGCGGCCGTCCTCCACGACCCCGGCATCCCGGCGGACGCCATTCCCGGAGGGCCCTGCTGCGGCGCCACCGGGATCCCGTTCGTCTCCGTCGCCGAGAGGGACGCGCTCCGCATCCTCGCCACGCCCGAGGGCACCCACCTCGACTGGGGTTCCTACACGGCGATCAAGGCACCCGGCGACCAGGCCGGCCTGATGGACTACGGGTCCGCCTGGGGCCCCGGCAACGAACTGGAGTTCAAGCCGGACCTCGCAGCGCCCGGCGGCTACATCTTCTCCACCCTGCCCAAGGCCCTCGGCTGGTACGGGGTGTCGTCCGGCACCTCGATGGCGTCGCCGCACGCCGCCGGAGTCGCCGCCCTGCTGCTCCAGAAGAACCCGGGGCTCACCCCGCTCCAGGTGCGCACCGCCCTCCAGAACACCGCCACCCCGCTCGCGATGACCGGTGACCCGGACCGCGGCGACCAGCCCGTCGCCCAGCAGGGTGCGGGCCGGATCGACGCGGTGGCCGCCGTCGCCGCCGTCTCGCGCGGGGGTGTCACGGCCTCGCCCTCCGAACTGCCCCTGGGCGATCTCGAAGGCCGGCCCGTGACGCGTCGGATCACCCTGCACAACGACTCCGACCACGTGCTGTCGTACACGGTGAAGCACCGGACGGCCGTTTCGGCCATGCCCCCCTACACCGCGGAGTGGAAGGCGTCCGACGCCCAGGCAGGAGGCCACGTCCTGGGCCTTGACCGCGTCACCGTGCGCCCCCACTCCAGCGCGCGTGTACAGATCCTCGTCACCCAGCCCCGAGGGGTGCCCGAGGGGACCCTGTTCGGCGGATGGTTCGAGTTCACCGCCACGGGGGCCGACCACTCCGTCCTGCGGGTTCCCTACCAGGGGCTCGCGGGCGACTACGACGCCGTGAGCGCCGTCAACCCCACCTTCTCGGCCATCAACACGAAGTCCGACAACCCCTCCCTGCGGCCCGACACCGCCTCGGTCGGCAAGAACCTGCCGCTGACGGTCGACCTGACGGACGGGAGCACCGCCAACGACTCCGCCGCGGTGATGCTGTCGCACGGCTTCCCCCTCCTGGAGCGGCTGCGGCTGCAGGTGCTGGACCCCTCGGGTCATGTGGTGGCGACCCCGTACGACGACAGCTGGATCACCCGCAACTCCGGCGCGGGGACGGGAATCCAGTTCTACTCCTGGGACCTGCGGCTCGGTGACGGCACGGCCGCCCCGGCGGGTGTCTACCGCCTCCGCCTCGTCTTCGACAAGGCGCTCGGCGACCGTGACCACGCACCCGGAACGGAGTTCTGGACATCCCCGGAGGTCACCCTGGTGCGCTGAGCCCCCACCATGACGCCGATCCCGGCCCCGCCCCCGCATCCGCCTGCACGCAGGACGGGTACGGGGGCGGCTCCACTTCCACAGCGTTCTATTCTCGTCGCAGGCGTTCGGGTGCCCGACCGCACGGTTCGGACCGGAGCACCGTGCGTGTCAGGGACCTGCGGAGACATCCCGCGAGCGGTGCCGGAAGGGGACAGTGGTGCTGGAGGATCTCGGGCTGACGCCCGAGGAGGAGCGTGTGTACCGGGCCTTGGTGGGCCGAGCGGACGCCACCGAGGAGGAGATGGCCGATGGTGCTCCGCCCGGCACGGGTCGGTCCACCGCCGCGGCGCTCGCCTCGCTCCGACGGAGAGGTCTGGTCACCGCGCACCCGGACGGGAGGCGGTTCATGGCAGCCTCACCCGAACTGTCGCTCGGTGCCGAGCTGATCGAGCGTCGCGAGGGTCTCCAGCGCGCCGAACACGCCCTGTCCGCACTGGTGGAGGCCTACCGCACCGGCAGCATGGTCCGGGGACAGCGGGAACTCGTCGAGGTCGTCGAGGGGGTGGAAGCCGTCCAGCAACGCTACATCCACCTTCAGCTGTCGGCCCGGAGGACCATCGACTTCTTTTCGACGGGCGGCCACGAAGCCGTCGGCCCCGAGACGACCCAGGAACACCGCGCCCTGCACCGCGGGGTGAAGCTTCGCGGAGTCGTCGACGAAAGCTTCCTGCGCCAGCCCCGGGGCACGGACAACCTGGACGAAGCGGTTGCGGACGGCACCGCCATACGCACCACGCGGGACATACCGCTCAAGCTGATCATCTGCGACGGCGAGGCGGCGATGCTGCCCCTGCGGGGCCACGGGACGGACGTCGACCCGAGCATCCTGCTGCGCGGCGGACTCGTGAACGTCGCCCGCGCGCTCTTCGACTCCGTCTGGGAACGGGCCCTTCCCTACGGGGAGATCAACCGTGGAGCCGGCGAGAACACCGACGCCCGCCTCCTGCAACTGCTGCTGGCAGGGCTGACGGACACCGCAGCCGCCAAGCAACTGGGGCTCTCCACCAGGACGGTGCAGCGGCGTGTCCAGACCCTGATGAGCCGCGCCGGGGTCTCGACCCGGCTACAGCTGGGATGGCACGCCCGCCACCACCACTGGGTCTGACCCGGAACGCGTGGAGCCCCGACGGAGGCCGCTGCGCGCGGTCCCCGTCGGGGCTCCGGCCGTGGGGACCGGTCAGCGCACCGCGTACGCCCGGGTCACCGTCTGGGTGACCGCGGAACCGTCGGCCGCCGTGGCGTGGACCCGCAGGCTGACGTGACCGCCGTGACCCGCGGGCGTGTTGTCGACGAACGCGGTGAACGTGCCTGCCACCCGCGTGACGGGAGCCTTCACCCAGTGCGCGCCGTCGTCGTACGAGACCTCCGCGGAGAAGGAGGCCGCCTTCCCGTCATAGCCCGGCTGTGCCGCGGCCTTCAGCACGATCGGGAAGGCATGCACCATCAGCGCCCGGTTCCTGGTGTCCACCGGAACCCCGTAGCGGGGCATCAGCAGCGGCAGGGACGACACCTCGGCCGTCCCGCCGGACCGGAACGTCCACTCCGTCCGCGTCGAGGTGGAGAGCTTCCAGTCCCGCGTCGCCGGGATGTCGTAGTTCCGCTTGACGTCCATCTCCAGCGCGTACTCCGCCTCTTCCTGCGGGACGGCCCACTCGCCGCTGCTGCCGGTGACGGTGCCGACGGCCTCGCCCTCGCGGCGCAGGGTCACGGTCGGGCGGTCGGTGAGGGAACCGAAGGCGTAGTGGCCCTCGGCGTCTCCGAACAGGGGGATGCCGACGCCCATGGTGCTCCGGTCGCGCACCGCGATCCGGCCGGCCTCGCCCGTGTTCACATCGCTCGGCGTCTGCGGGGTCACCGGGCCGCGGTACCAGGTCTCGACATCCTTGGAGGGCTTGTCCCACCGCCGGATCCGGCTCAGCATCAGCTCCAGCGACGAGGAGGTGTTGCTGGATGCCATGGGCAGCCACCCGGTGCCGGTCGTGTAGAAGGCCGAGCGTGCCGACGGCACCTCGGTCTGCTGCGGGAGACCGATCACCTCGGTTCCGAGGCCGTCGAACGGGGACGCGGCCATCCTGTCCCCGTAGATGTCGTCCTTCAGCTGGCTGTGCCAGACCTCCGTGACCCGGCTCATGTCCCGCTCGCGGACGCGGAGGTCGATCGAGGCGGGGATCCCGTGCTCCATCGTGTGGGCGATGTTGTAGACGAAGGGGCTGGAGCCCTCGCCCTTCCAGCGGAGTCCGGTGCCGGCCGCGGCGGCGTCACCGAGCAGCGCGTACTCCGCCCGGTCCACACCCAGCACGGGGAGTGCCACATCGGTGAACGGCTGCCAGGAGCCGGGGAATCCGTGCCCCACCAGGACGCCGACGGCCCCCCGTTCCAGGGCGTCGTTCGTCACGACACGCAGCCGCTCCACCGAACCGGCGTCGCTGTCACCGAGGTCGGCCAGGACCAGTCTGTCCTTCACCTCGTGGGCGGCGAGCTCCTCGGCGGAACCGTGACCGACGTCCACGACCTTCGCGTGACCCGCGTCCGGCAGGTGGCTGATCCCGTCGGTCGTCACCGCGCTGTAGGCGGCGTAGCGGGCGTCGATCCGTTTGCCGTCAGTGGTCCTCAGGTCGAGCAGCGGGGCGTAGGCGCGGGTCACGTAGCCGACGTGGGTCCCCTTCCAGGCGGGGGAGTCCTCCGCGGCGGCGATCGCCACGTCCTGGGCCGCGGCGGAGCCCACGTGCACGCCCGTCCCGAAAACGCCCCCGGAGTGCTCCCTCTTGTAGAGGACGGCCGTGGTCGCGTTCTCCGACGGGCGGTCGCCCGTGACCCTGACCCGCTCGATCGTCCGACCGTCCAGGGCGATCGTCGCGTCCTCGGTGTACTTCTGCCCCGGGCGTACGTACTGGGCGACCGAACGCGTGGTGCGGTAGAGGTCGTGCTCCGTGACACCCGGGTCGAAGCCGTACAGCGCGGCGTCCATGTCGTAGGTACCCGCGCGCACGGTCAGCCGGGCGACGCCGTCCTCGAAGTAGGCGCGGCGCACCGTGACCAGGGACGGGGACAACAGGTCGACGTAGCTGACCTGTCCCGCGGGGTCACCGGCACGGTTGGTGCCCTTGAACGTCAGTGTCACCATGTGCGGCGCGGCGTGGAAGCCGAACGCCGTGACCGACCGTGCACCGTCGGTGCCCGTGGCGGTCACCCGGCCGGTCATCTCGCCGTACGTGTCGTCCGGGAGGCCGTCCGAGGCGCTCATGGTCAGGGTGGCACCGGCGCTGCCGTGAGCCGGGACGGTGATGCTGTCGCGGTCGAGCGAGGCCGAGCCCGCCGGGGCTTCCGCCCCCGAGTGGTCGAAGGTCTCCGCGGACAGGTGGAGGGTGACGTCCGCGTCACCCGCGTTGTCCCACGTCAGCTCCCTCTGCACGTGCTGGCCCTTGGTGTGGGGCCAGGCGAGCGTCCCTCCGTCCACCGCCGCCGGACCCGTCAGAGTGGTGCTGTCGCCCTGGGCGACATCCAGGAAGCCGGCGCCCTGGGCGAGCGGGAAGTCCTTCGCTCCAGGGAGCACCGACGAGGTCAGGGCACGCTTCAGCGCGGCGCCGCGCAGTCCGGGATGCCCCTGGGCGAGGATCGCCGCGGCGCCCGCCACGTGCGGGGTGGCCATGGAGGTCCCGCTCGCCGCCGTGTAGCGATCGTCGACGGGAGTGCCCATGGACGTGCCGGCGGCGCGGGCCGCGACGATGCCGACGCCCGGGGCCGTGATGTCCGGCTTGCCGTAGTGCGCGCCCTCGCCGTCGTGGACGTCGCCCCGGCTGGAGAACGAGGCGGTGGACAGATCCCGGTCCGCCGCGGCCACGGTGAGAGCGCTCCGCGCACAGCCCGGAGTCCCGACGGTCGAGGCGCCGGGGCCCGCGTTGCCGGCGGCCATGACGAACAGGGTGGGCGTGGAGTCCGACAGCGTGTTCACCGCGGTGGCGAGTGGGTCGTCGCACGTTCCACCGGTGTCCGAGCCGAGGCTCATGCTGACGACGTCCGCGCCCTCGGCGACGGCCCACTCCATGCCGGCCATGATCGCGGAGGTGGGTCCCGAGCCGTTGTCGGCCAGCACCTTGCCGACGATCAGGTCGGCGTCCGGGGCCACCCCCTTGTTCCGCCCCGAGGAAGCCGCACCGGTGCCGCCCACGGTGGAGGCCACGTGCGTGCCGTGCCCGTGGCCGTCCACGGTGTTTCCCTTGCCCGTGAAGTCCTTCGACGCCGAGACGCGTCCGGCCAGGTCCGGGTGGGTGGGGTCCCAGCCGGTGTCCAGGACCGCCACCTTGACGCCCTTGCCGGTGTGCCCGGCCTTCCACGCCTCGGGGGCGCCGATCTGAGGGACGCTCCTGTCGAGGGCCGCCGACACCTTGCGGTCCAGCCAGATCTTGCCGGGGGTGCTCGCGGAACGGGCACCCCCGGTCGCCGTCACGGCCTGCCAGAAAGCGGAAGCGGACTTCTTCGGGGCCGACAGGGCGGCGACGCCGAGCGCGGGGAAGGTACGGGTCGCCTCGGACGCCGGCAGCGCGGCGGCGCGTGACGTGGCGGCACCCTTCCCGTACGTCGCCAGCACCGGTATGGATGCCGAGCCGGCATCGTCGTAGCCGTAGTCGATCAGGGCGGACACGTCGAAGAGGGCCTCGTCGACGCGCCCCTGGGCGATGTACGGGGCCGCGGCGAGCGGGACGACGAACACGCTCCTGCCCTGCTGCCTCGTCTGGTACTCGACGGGCTGTCCGTCGACGCCCGTCACCGAGAGGATCTCGTCACCCCGCACGAGGACCTGGTCCCCGGTGACGAGGGTGACCGCATGCGGTTCGCCCGACGAGGCCAGGGCGGCAGGGACACCGGCGGGTCCGGCCGGTGCACCGGCGGCGGGTACGGCGACGCCCACCAAGGCGCAGCAGGCCAGGATCGCCACGGTACTTCTGCGGAGCGTTCTCGCCCGGGGTGGACGCGGGCATGGCTGTGTTCTCACTGTGGTCCTCAGGGAGTCGGAGAGTGAGTGCCCTGTGACCGTAGGAGGGCTTAGCGCCCGGGTGACAGACGGTGGAGCTGTCGCAACACGGCGATGTCGGATAGCCGCCACGGCGACCGTGCGGCGTCCGCGCGGGTACGCCGCACCGCCCGGACAGGGGGCACGCCGCCGGTCCGCCTCCGGACGAAGTGACGCCCCTCCGGCTCGTGCCGTTCGGGACGGACCCGGCTCAGCGGGCCGTGACCGTGACCGAGGAGCAGTAGACCTGAACCGCGAGTCCGTCCCGGTACCCGTCCGGCAGCTTGACGGTCAGCGCCGGGTCGGCACTCGGTGAGGCCGATGCCGCCGCACCGGGGGAGGCGCAGGAGCCCGCGGGCTGGGGCCCGGGGACCGGGTTGCCGACGGCCGGAGCGGGGCCCGGGCCCGCCGTGGCGGACGGCTCGCCCAGCCACAGCGTCGCCGCCCAGCCGCCCGCCACCAGCAGGAACCAGCCGATCACCACCGGGCGCGGCACCCTCACGCGGCGTCGTCCAGGTGGTCCGGCAGCCCGAACAGCGGGAACCAGCGCGGGGTGTCCAGGAAGCAGTGCATCCCCGTGATGGCGCCGTCCGAGATGTCGATGACCTGCACCGCCCACGGCACAAAACCCGGCCCGTCCGGATTCGGCTTGTAGTGCGCGAAGGCGGGCGTGCCGTTGGCCTCCGTCGCCACCAGCCGGGAACCGGCGCAGCTCGCGCCGATGCTGAGCATGAAACCGGTGATGTCGTCGTGCCCCTGGAGCCAGAGGTCGAACGGCGGCATGGTCATCACCGCGTCCTCATGGAGCAGCGCCGTCAGCGCCGCCATGTCGTATCCCTCGAACGCCGCCACATAGCGGTCCAGCAGCTTGCGCTGCTCGTCGTCCAGCGGATTCGCGGTGTCCGGCGCCGTGTTCTCCGTGTCCGACAGAGTCGCCCGGGCCCGCTGGAGGGCGCTGTTGACCGAGGCGACCGAGGTGTCGAGCAGCTCGGCGACCTCGCTGGCCTTCCACGCCAGGACCTCGCGCAGGATCAGCACCGCGCGCTGCTTGGGCGGCAGGTGCTGGAGGGCGGCCACGAACGCCAGGCGCACCGACTCGCGGGCCACCGCGGCCTCCGCCGGGTCCGCCACCGAGGGCAGGATGCGCCCGTCGGGCATCGGCTCCAGCCAGGTGTTCTCCGGAAGGGGGTTCAGCGCGGCCTGGGCCAGCGGGGTCGGGCCGGTCAGATCCACCGGCCTGGCCCGTTTGTTGCCCGCGTTCAGCATGTCCAGACAGACGTTCGTCGCGATGCGGTAGAGCCAGGAGCGCAGCGAGGAACGGCCCTCGAACGTGTCGAAGCTGCGCCAGGCGCGCACGAGCGTGTCCTGGACGGCGTCCTCCGCCTCGAAGGCCGAGCCGAGCATCCGGTAGCAGTAACCGGTCAGCTCGACCCGGTGTCCCTCCAGACGGCTGTCGATGTCCGTCGTCGCTGTCAGATCACTCATCGCTCCACCCCAGTTGCGCTGTGACACCGCTCACCCGGCACTCTGGAAGCTACCGCAGGGCACTGACAACCGGGGTGGGAAGCGTGGAAACCGCTGCTCAGGTGCCGGGCTTGCGTCCGTAGACGTAGACGTCGTCGCCGTTCTTCAGGAGGTTCCAGTACGACTTCGCGTCCCCGGGGCGCATGTTGACGCAGCCCGCCGACCCCGGGTTGTTGTACATGGACTTGGTGACCGAGTGGAACGCCTGCCCGCCGTCGAAGAACTGGGCGTACGGCATGCTGACGTCGTAGAGCGTCGACCAGTGGTCGATGTTGCGCCAGTAGATCTTCTTGGAGCCGGTCCGCGTCTCGTCACCGTTGCGCCCCGTGCGCACCGGCACCGGGCCGAACTTCAGCTTGGACCCGTCCTGGATCCAGCTCAGCTGCCTGGTCAGGTCCACGCAGGCGATGCGGCCCTTGTTGGTGGGGCACTTCTTCGCCGCGTTCGGGTTCTTCCCTGCGGCCTTCTGGGCCGTGATCGTCTTCATCGTGCGCCAAGTGACCGGACCCGCGTACCCGATGGCCGGGGTGATGCCCTTCGCGACCTGGAACGAGCGGATCGCCGAGCAGTCCGCCGACGACTGCTTCCCGTCGGCCGTCCGCCCCAGCCACTTCTCGACCTGCTTCTGGTACGGGCCCTTCGCCGCCGTGCAGGACGCCGCCTGGGCGGACGTCCCCGTGCCCAGGACCAGGGCCGGCGCGGCCACCAGTCCGGCGACGGACAGGACGGCTCCACGCCGTACCCGTACGCCGCGTATGTTCCCCATGATCGTCATGTACGCCTGCTCCCCTTCGCGTTCGCCCGCGGACGGTGTCTCCGCTTGTTGGACGCGCGCAGGGGAGCAGCGGTTGTGGCGGGAAGGTCTCAGTTGTGCACCGGTGCCGGCGAGGCGGCGCGCAGCCGCTCGGTCCGGGCCGCCCGGCTCCCGAAGAGGGTGATCGACAGCACGCCGAGGACCGCCAGGACGCCGAGCGCGACCGTTCCGCCCCAGCCGGCCGCGTGGAAGGCGACGGCGCCGAGCGTGCCGCCCGCGCTCGACCCCAGGTAGTACGCGGACTGGTAGAGCGCGGAGGCCTGGGCGCGGCCCGACGTCGCCGTACGGCTCACCGACGACGAGGCGACCGCGTGCCCGGCGAAGAAGCCGGCGGTGATCAGGACCAGGCCGGCCAGGACGGCGGCCAGCTGGTCGGCCAGGGAGAGCAGCAGCCCCGCGGCCGTCGTGGAGACGGCGAGGTACAGCGCGCCCCGGCGGCCGAGCCGGCCGACCAGGCGGCCCGCGGCGGCGGAGGAGGCCGTGCCGACGAGGTAGACCAGGAAGATCGAGCCGACGACGCCCTGCGGGAGGCCGAAGGGCTCCTCGACGAGCCGGTAGCCGATCACGGTGTAGACCGCGCCGAACACCGTCATGAACAGGGCGCCGATCGCGTACAGCCGGCGCAGCAGCGGGTCGGAGAGGTGGCCGCGGACGGTCTTCGCCAGGGCCTTCGGGTTGAGCGAGGCGGGGCTGAAGTGACGGGCCCGGGGGATCAGGAGGTGGAAGACCACCGCGCAGACCACGGCGAGCAGCCCGATCGCGCCGAGCGCCGTCCTCCAGCCCCAGAGCTGGGCGATCCAGCCGGCGAGGATACGGCCGCTCATGCCGCCGATGCTGTTGCCCGCCACGAACAGCCCGATCGCGGCCACCAGGGCCTTGGGCCGCACCTCTTCGGCCAGGTACGCCATCGCGGACGCGGGCAGTCCCGCCAGCGCCGCGCCCTGCACCGCGCGCAGCGCGATCAGCCAGCCGATCGACGGGGCGAAGGGCACGAGCAGCCCGATCACCACGGCGACCGACAGGGAGGCCGTCATCATCTGGCGCCGCCCGAAGCGCTCGGAGAGCGCGCTCAGCGGCAGCACGCACAGGGCCAGCGCCCCGGTCGCCGCGGAGACCGTCCAGCTCGCCTGCCCGGCGGTCGCGCCGAAGGACGCGGAGACGGAGGGCAGCAGGGCCTGGGTGGAGTAGAGGAGTGCGAAGGTCGCGATCCCCGCCGAGAAGAGCGCGAAGCTCATCCTGCGGTAGCCGGGACCACCGGGGGTGAGGCGGTCCGGGACGGTCGACGGGGCGGCGACGGGGGCAGACGGAACGGCGGCGTCCAGCACGATGGTGGACGCCCCGGTACTGGCAGGAGGCATACAGCGAACGTAGACCGCGCGGTTTCATGCGTCCAATGCATGAAACCTTCATAATCGTTCCCATGGCGCATCAATACAGCTCACAGCCTCGGCTGTCACCGAGTAGTTACGAAGAAGACATCCGCGCCGTGCTCGCTCCCCGGCTCGCGTACTTCGAGGCGGTCGCCCGCCACGAGCACGTCACCCGCGCCGCGCACGAGCTGGGCGTCCCGCAGTCGACGCTGTCGCGGGCCATGGTGCGGCTGGAACAGGACCTGGGCGTCGCCCTGTTCGCCCGCCGGGGCCGCACGGTCTCGCTGACCCCGGCGGGGCGCACCTTCCTCGCCTCCGCCGAACGCGCGCTCGCGGAGGTCGAGAAGGCGGCCGACTCGGTACGCGCCGACGCCGACCCCACCGCGGGCAAGGTCGCCTTCGGCTTCCTCCACACGATGGGTTCCGAGACCGTGCCCGCCTTGATCCGCGCCTTCCGCGCCGATCACCCCGGGGTCCGCTTCCAGCTCGTGCAGAACTACGCCGAGGCGATGCTCGACCGTCTGCGGGCGGGCGGCCTCGACCTCTGCCTGACCTCGCCCGTCCCCGACGCCCCGGACCTCGTCGCCACGCGCCTCGACGAACAGAGGCTGCGCCTGGTCGTCCCCGACGACCACCGGCTGGCGGGGCGCCGTCGTGTCCGCCTCGCCGAGGCGGCCGAAGAAGCCTTCGTCACCCTCGAACCCGGTTACGGGCTGCGGCGGATCACGGACGACCTCTGTGCCGAGGCAGGCTTCACCCCGCGGGTCGCGTTCGAGGGCGAGGAGGCGGAGACCCTGCGCGGCCTCGTCGCGGCAGGGCTCGGCGTGGCGCTGCTCCCGCCCCCCGCGGTCGCCCGGCCCGGGGTGGTCGAGCTCTCGGTGACGGCGCCGCGTGCGGTCCGCGAGATCGGCGTCGCCTGGCTGGACGGCCACCCCGACACGCCGCCGGTGGCCGCCTTCAAACGCTTCCTGCTGTCGCGCAGGGGGAGCCTGCTGCCGGACTGACGGGCTCCCCGCCGGCCCGCGCGGTTCAGTGCCTCAGCGACTGCCCGAAGCCGGCCGCCAGCGGCATCCTCAGTCCCAGCGGCGGCGGAGCGGCGAAGGCGTCGGCCACCGGGCGCGCGTACGGCCGGGCGAACAGCGAGCCCCGGATGAAGTCCGTGGCCAGCGCCATCACTTCGGAGCGGTGCTGGCGCAGCGCGTGCCCGTCCGAGTGGACCTCGAAGCGGCAGGTGTCCCGGTTGGCCTTCTTGGCGCGTTCCGCCAGCCGGTAGGAGAGCTCCGGATCCGTGCGCGCATCGTTCGTGCCGTGGACGATCAGGACGCGGCGCCCCGCGAGGTGCTTCACCGGTTCGGGTTCCGGATCCGCGTCCTCCGGGAGCCAGGGTGCCATCGCCAGCACGGAGTTGACGGCGTCGTGCCGGGCGGCGCGCAGGGCGGCCCGGCCCCCCGTGCCGTGCCCGGCGAGGCAGACCGGGACGTCACCGTAGCGGCGTACGACCTCGTCGGCCGCCCAGTGGGCGTCGGCCGCCGGGTCCGCGCCGGCGTTCCGGCCGCGGGTCCGGTAGCGCACGACGTGGACCGCCAGCCCGTCGTCCCGGCCCGCGCGGGCCAGGGTCCGGGCGAGCGGCAGCTGCGCCGCGTACGAAAGGGCGGAAGGACGGCGCCGGGAGTCCGTCCCGCCGTCCGGGAGCAGCAGGACCACGCCGCTGACCTCGGGTGCTTCTCCGGCCGTGAGGACGGCCCGTCCCAGCCTGGCGGCAGGCAGGGGAAGTGCGCGCTGTGCCATGACAGAACAGTGTCAGAAGGGAAGGTGTATTCCATCTGGCTTCACCGTCACTGTTACGCATCGGAGCTCGGCGCTCTACGCGCGTAGGCGCTAGAGTGCCGGGATGACGAGCCAGACCCTGAACGTCCCCGGTCCCGACCAGATCCGCCGCGCGCCCAAGGTGTTGCTCCACGATCATCTCGACGGCGGCCTGCGCCCCGGCACGATCGTCGAGCTGGCCCTGGCGCAGGGCTACGACGCCCTGCCCGAGACCGAGCCCGACAAGCTCGGCATCTGGTTCCGCGAGGCGGCCGACTCCGGTTCGCTGGAGCGCTATCTGGAGACCTTCGCCCACACCTGCGCCGTCATGCAGACCCGTGACGCCCTCTTCAGGGTGGCCGCGGAGTGCGCCGAGGACCTCGCCGAGGACGGTGTCGTCTACGCCGAGGTCCGGTACGCGCCGGAGCAGCACCTCACCGCCGGCCTGTCGCTCGAAGAGGTCGTCGAGGCGGTCAACGAGGGCTTCCGCGAGGGTGAGCGCAGGGCCCGCGAGAACGGCCACCGCATCCGCGTCGGCGCCCTGCTCACCGCGATGCGGCACGCCGCCCGCGCGCTGGAGATCGCCGAACTCGCCAACCGATACCGCGATCTGGGCGTGGTCGGCTTCGACATCGCCGGCGCCGAGGCGGGCTACCCTCCCACCCGCCACCTGGACGCCTTCGAGTACCTCAAGCGCGAGAACAACCACTTCACCATCCACGCGGGCGAGGCCTTCGGCCTGCCGTCGATCTGGCAGGCGCTGCAGTGGTGCGGTGCGGACCGGCTCGGCCACGGTGTCCGCATCATCGACGACATCGAGGTCGCCGGCGACGGCGGCGTGACGCTCGGCCGCCTCGCCTCCTACGTGCGGGACAAGCGGATCCCGCTGGAGCTGTGCCCGACCTCCAACCTCCAGACCGGTGCAGCCGCCTCCTACGCCGAACACCCCATCGGGCTGCTGCGGAAGCTGCATTTCCGCGCCACCGTGAACACGGACAACCGGCTGATGAGCGGGACGAGCATGAGCCGGGAATTCGAGAGGCTGATCGACACCTTCGGATACACGCTCGACGACATGCAGTGGTTCACAGTCAATGCGATGAAATCAGCGTTCATTCCTTTCGATGAACGTCTGGCGATGATCAACGACGTGGTGAAGCCCGGATACGCCGAGCTGAAATCGGAGTGGCTCTTCCGTCAGACCGCTGTGACCAGTGCTTCCTCATCCGTGGCGGGCTGAGCGAACGGACGACGGAGCGGCCGGGATCAAGGAATTCCGGCCGTTTTCCGTGTCGCGGCATGTTTGCGGGAGGGATGCACGGCTGACTACGTTGCAGAGCCGCTCACATCCCCTTCCCCAAGGATGAATGTCACATGAAGCAGTCTGCCGTCAGGATTCTCGGTGTCGCCGCTCTCGGTGCCGCTTTCGCCGCCGCCGGTGCGGGCAGCGCCTCCGCCGTCGCCGTGCCCGTCGACGCCCTGGCCGGAGGCCTGCCCTCCAACATCGCGCTCGACTCCGTCACGGAGGCGCTGCCCGCCGTGCAGAAGGCGGCCGGCGGACTTCTCGACCAGCAGCAGCAGCGCGGGAGCAGCAGCGCCCTCTCGGCGCCCGGCACCAACCTGCTCGGCGGCCTGCCCGCCGGCGGACTGACCGGCGTCCTGCCGATCGGTGGCTGACCGGCCGACGACGCACGTGGGGCGCACACCCTGACCGGGTGTGCGCCCCACAGTCGTCACCCTCCCCGTGGTCCCGGCGGTCACCAGGCCGTGGCGGCCGGGCTCTTCTCCGACGGCAGGAGCACCCACAGCGCCAGGTAGAGCAGGAACTGGGGGCCGGGGAGCAGGCACGACACGAGGAAGATGACACGCATCGTCCCTGCGGAGGTGCCGAAGCGCTGTGCCAGCGCCGCGCACACCCCACCGATCATGCGGCCCTGGCTGGGGCGGACAAGTGCGGCCATGGTGGGCTCCTTCGCGAACCGTTCGGGGAGCGTCTCCGTCGCGCTCCCGATACGTCCATGGTCCCTCCGCGAAGGGGTACGAAGCATCGCTCTACGGGGCGATGCCGACCCCGGTAATCGTCGGGGTGGACCCCTGAGGGGCCTCGGCCCGCGGCGAGCGGGTCCCGTTCCCGAACCGCGACAGGTCACCGGCCCCCGCCCGGTTGCCCCGCCGCATCCGTGACCGCGACAGCGGCACGACCAGCAGATGGGCCAGCGCGACGCCGACGGTGTTGAGGAGCAGCGAGTCGACGTCGACGACCTGCCCGGGGACCCCCGTCTGCGCCAGTTCGATGGCCATCGAGATCAGGGCCCCGGCCGCGACCGTACGGGCGAGCGACGCCCACGGCGAGACCAGCAGCCTGCCGCCGGCCATGGGCAGCAGCACACCCAGCGGTGCCAGCAGCAGCAGGCCCTCACCGATACGGCGGCCGGCCTCGGCCGCGCCCAGGGCCAGGTCCGCCTTGATCCCGGCGAACGGCTGGAGGTTCGCGGCCGTCATCCAGGGAACGTCCAGCGGGCGCAGAGTCAGCCAGCCGACGAACAGAAGGTGCGCGAGGAGGAGGGTTACCCCCGCCGCGCGGAAGCGGATGACGGCCGGGCCGTCCGAACTGTGACGCACGTCCACCAAGACGCCACGACCGGCAGGATCGGTTCCGTACGGTTCCGGGAAGGCGCTGTGACGAGTGGCACGGTCCCCTGGCAGGTACCGGGACCGCCCCGCCGACGCCCCCGCGCGGTTCTCAGTCCCGCCCGAGCGCGCCCGGCGCGGGCCCGTCCCCGGGCCGGATCTTCGTCTCCGACGTGCACAGATAGCCCCGCGGGGCGTAGTTCCCCGGCCCGCCGAGCAGCACCGAGCCCCCGGAACCGAGCGGCTCGCTGTCCGCGTACGTGCACACCACCTGCGCGAGCGCCTCCGCCGGCAGGTCGTCCGGCTGCTCGCTGAGACGCAGGGTGCCCTCCGGGTCCCCCTTGTGCGCGGCGGAGACGCGCAGCGCCACCGGCACGTCGGTGGAGAACCCGGCACGCCGCTCGTCCGCCTCCGGCTCCGCCTGCAACTCGCTCAGGAGCGCCTGCGCGATCAGGAGGGAGCCGGAACGCGTCTCGTCGACCTCGACCGTGCGCTCCACGGTGACCAGCTGCGAGGCGCAGACCAGATAGACCCGCACGGAGACGCTCTCCGCCGGTGGCAGGGTCTCCTGTGCCGAGGCGGTCCGGCACGGCATCCGGGACGGCGCGGCCCCGGCGTCGACCGGCACCGAGGTGCTGCGGATGCCGCAGCCCGCGGTCAGTGCCGCACAGGCCGCGGCCGCGGCCAGCGCGGCGGCGGCGCGTCGCGGTGTCCGGGCCGGCCGGACCGTGCGCGGTGCGCCGTACGCCCGCTCGCTGCGGATCACTTCGCGCCGCCCTTCTCGTTCCCGTCGAGATCCTCGTCCCCCGGGGTGCCGGTCAGTGCCTCCGCGTCCCGCGGGAGCCGCAGCACGAACATCGCGCCCTCGCCGTCCGGCAGGTTGGAGGCCGTGATGTCGCCGCCGTGGATGTGCGCGTTCTCCACCGCGATCGACAGGCCGAGTCCGCTGCCCTCGGAGCGGGGGCGGGAGGCGCTCGCCTTGTAGAAGCGGTCGAACACATGGGGCAGGACGTCCTCGGGGATCCCCGGACCGTGGTCGCGCACCTCGATGACCAGCTCGTCCTCGTCGGTCCGTACGGACACCCGCACCGGTGATCCGCCGTGCTTGAGGGCGTTGCCGATCAGGTTCGCCAGGATCACGTCGAGCCGGCGCGGATCGAGCCGCACCATGATGCCGCGCTCCGCGTCCAGGTCGACCGCGTCGAGCCAGGCGCGGGCGTCGATGCAGGCGGTCACCTGGTCGGCGACGTCGACCGTGTCCAGGACGAGACGGGCCGTGCCGGCGTCGAAGCGGGTGACCTCCATGAGGTTCTCGACCAGGTCGTTCAGCCGCCGGGTCTCGCTCACCACCAGGTGCACGGCGGGAGCGATCATCGGGTCGAGGCTGTCGGCCTCGTCCTCCAGCACCTCGGCGACCGCCGTGATCGCGGTCAGCGGGGTGCGCAGCTCGTGGGACATGTCCGCGACGAACCTCCGGCTCGACTCCTCCCGCGCGCTCATGTCCGCGACCTTCTTCTCCAGGGAGCTCGCGGCCTTGTTGAACGTGTGCGAGAGATCGGCGAGTTCATCGGTGCCGGAGACCACCAGGCGGGTGTCGAGCTTGCCCTCGCCGAGCTTGCGGGCCGCGTCGCCGAGCCGCTGCACCGGCCGCAGCACGGTGGTCGCCGCGGCCTGGGCGAGGAGCGCCGAGCCGACCAGAGCCAGCGCGGTGGCGATGCCCAGGGACCAGGCCAGCGAATTGAGGTCCTCGCGTTCCTGGTCGAGCGACTTGAGCATGTACCCGGCGGGACCACCACCGATGATCTTCGTGCCGGCCACCAGGTACGGGGTGTTGCCGAGCGTGGTGCGCTGCCAGAACAGGTGGTACTCGTAGGTGTTGCTCGACGTCAGCGGCTGCTTCTTGTTCACCTGCTTCTGCAGCGAGGCGGGCACGTCGAGCTTGGTGAAGGAGTCGATGTCGGACGCCCCGGTGACGGGCTTGCCGTCATGGGTGCCGATCAGCAGCACGTGGTAGCCGGGGCTGCTGCTCGCCATCTGCTCGGCCGTGTCCCGCAGTTCGTCCGCCGTGGGCTGCTGCGGCAGCGAGGCCGCCCGGTTCTGCATCTGCCGGCGGAAGTCGCCGAGCGCCGCGTCCTGGGTACGCGTCAGGACGGCCTCGCGGTTCAGCCAGTACGCGATGCCCGAGGCGGACACCGCCGCCGTCAGGGCCACCAGTGCGAACACGACCAGGAGCCGCAACCGCAGGCTGGTCCAGCGAAGACCCGCGCGTATGGAACGCTTCGCGGAATCGCTCACTGAGGCGAATCCAGCCGGTAGCCGACACCGCGCACGGTGCGGATCAGGGTCGGCGAGGACGGCACGTCCTCCACCTTCGCCCGAAGCCGCTGCACACACGCGTCCACCAGACGGGAGTCGCCGAGGTAGTCGTGCTCCCAGACCAGTCGCAGCAACTGCTGCCGTGACAGGGCCTGTCCGGGCCGCCGGCTCAGTTCGAGCAGGAGCCGCAGCTCGGTCGGCGTGAGCTGCAGGTCCTCCCCGTTCTTGGTGACGGTCATGGCCGAACGGTCGATGACCACGCTCCCGAACGTCGCGGAGTCGGTGGACTCCCTCTCCCCCCGGCGCAGGACCGCGCGGATGCGGGCGTCGAGCACCCGCCCCTGCACGGGTTTCACGACGTAGTCGTCCGCGCCGGACTCCAGCCCCACCACGACGTCGATGTCGTCGCTGCGCGCGGTCAGCAGAATGATCGGCAGCTGGTCGGTGCGCCGGATCCTCCGGCAGACCTCGAAACCGTCGATCCCGGGCAGCATCACGTCCAGCACGACCAGGTCGGGCCGCTGCTCCCGGAGCAGCTCCAGGCCGTCCTCTCCCGTCGCCGCGGTGGCCACACGGTGGCCCTGGCGTGACAGCGAGAGTTCGAGGGCTGTGCGGATGGCGTCGTCGTCCTCGATCAGCAACAGGAAAGGCACGGGGGCCATTCTGGCCCATGGTGCTGCCACGTTTCGACAATCCCCCCGACTTGATCGGCCGACATGCCCTGTGACAGGCCTGTGACAGTCGGGGGACAGTGCCATGAAACTGCCCCGGCAAGCTCATTGGCACAGGGAACGAACGGACTCCACCGATGGGGGGCGCCAGATGAACGCACTGCACAGCACCACCTCAAGCGCAGTTGTCACGCGCCTTCACGACGTCGGGCGGGGTCCGGAGAAGGCCGGTGTCCAGGGACGGGGGCGCGTGCGCGGCGCAGTACGTCAGCACACGTCGTACCTGGCGATGGTCGACGCACCCACGGGGGAGCACGGGGGAAGCGCGTACGGGGAGGTCACGGGGGAGCGGAAGCCCCAGGACCGGGCCGAGGACGCCGAAGCGGCGTTCACCGCCTACGTCCAGGAGCGCCGCGCCTCCCTGTACGCGACCGCCTACCACCTGACCGGCGACCGGTTCGAGGCCGAGGACCTGCTGCAGAGCGCCCTCTTCTCGACGTACCGGGCGTGGGACAGGATCAGCGACAAGGCGGCGGTCGGCGGGTACCTCCGCCGCACCATGACCAACCTGCACATCAGCGCGTGGCGCAGGCGCAAGCTCAACGAATACCCGACCGAGGAGCTCCCGGAGACGGTGAGCGACACGGACGCGATGCGGGGCACCGAACTGCGCGCGGTGCTCTGGCAGGCGCTGGCGCGGCTGCCCGAACTCCAGCGCACGATGCTGGTGCTCCGCTACTACGAGGGCCGCACGGACCCGGAGATCGCGTCCATCCTCGACATCAGTGTCGGCACGGTGAAGTCGAGCATCTGGCGGTCGCTCCGCCGGCTCCGCGAGGACGACGTCCTCAGCTTCGGCCGTGACGAGGAGGAGTCCTTCGGCGAGCTGGTGGCCTGAGGTCTACGGGGGGAACGGGGTACGGGGGAAACGGGGGAAGGCCGCGGCTTCGGGGGAGGCGGCGGCACGGGGGAACGCGCAGCGGGGGCGGACAGGCCGGGGGGTCCTGTCCGCCCCCGCTCGTCGTTCTCGCGGTGTTGATCACTCGACCGGGTGACTACGCGCGGGTCGGTTCGCACGTGACCGCATCCACGAGCCCTTCACCCCGGCAGGAGTGGTGGCCGGGCTCCGGCCCGGCGCCTGCGACCTGCCGGACGGCCACAGCCTGGCGCTCGTGGTCAACAGCCGCGACGCGCTGTACTCCTTCGCCGGCACCGAGGGCAGCACCGCCACGATCAGTTCCCCGGGTGACGGCGGAGCCCGCCTGGAGCTCCCGCTCGGCTGATCCGGCCGACGGCCGCGGCCTCCACCGCGTGCGGGCCGGTGCCGGGAGGCGTCAGTTCGCCACCCGGCTGAGCGGAGCCCGGCAGCGCCCAGCCGCCGCGGCGGCCAGACGGCCGAGGGCCTCGGCCTTGCCGCAGGGATGGGCGCCCAGCGCCGCATGGCGGGCCACGATGCCCTTCTCGGCCCGCATCAGCCGCCAGCCGCGCCGCAGCAGGAAGGGGACGGACTTGCGGCCCTCCCGCAGATCCCGCGCCAGGCGCCGCCGGAAGGTCGTGGACGGCCGCCCGCGCAGGCACAGCGCGTCGGCGAGCAGTCCCAGCTCCTGGCAGCGCACCACGATGTCCGCCGCGAAGATGCCCTCGGCGACGAACAGGGGGGTCCGCTCGATGTCGAGCGTCTCGTGGCCGGTCCGGGCACTCGTGGCGAGGTCGTACACCGGGACGTGCGTACGCCCTGTGCGGCACAGTTCGGTGATGGCCGCCACGGCCGCGTCCTCGTCCCAGGACAGGGGTGAGTCCCAGTCGATGTCCGCGCTGCCGGTGACCCGAGGCAGTGTCGGATCGTTCGCCTCCTTGTAGAAGTCGTCCAGGCGCAGGACCGGCAGACCGCTGCGGGCGGCGAGGGACGACTTGCCGGAGCCGGACGGACCGGCGAGCAGTACGACGCGCGTGGGGATCGGTTGGGAACTCACAGAACAGAAGTGTGAGGCATTGACCCGCGCAGGGGATCCCCGGGAGGTCCTGTTGGTATCGAGCATCACACCTCAACTACTCTGCGCGCACGGATGATTACCCGACACGTCCCGATCAGGTGGGAAAACATGGCACGTCATGCACTGTCCAAGCCCCGGCACCGCGCACTGCTGCGCGCCGGGCTCACCCTCACCGCGCTGGGCGCGGCGCTCGGCGCGGGAGGTGCGGCGGCCCAGGCGGCGCCGCTGCCCGCGACGCCCGCCACCGGCTCGGACACCGCGGACAGCACGCTGGGGGCGGTCGGTGATGCCGCGGCGCCCGCGCTGACCAGCGCGCTCGGCTACGGCCTCGCCGGGGCGGTCAAGCCCATCACCGATCTCCAGATCGATCCGCTGGCGGGAACGGGCGTGGACCCGCTGGACAACGCGGTGGGAGCCCAGATCGCCGACTTCAAGCCGGTGACCACGGCGCTGGTCACCGACCCGCTGACCAGCGGCGCCGCGCTCGGCGACCTGCCCGTCGTCGGACAGGTGACCGGTCTGATCACCGGCTGACCTGCCGTACGCACACGTGTGGGCCGCCCGGGGGGCGGCCCACACGTGCACGGGGTCAGTACGAGGAGCCGGAGGCCCCCAGTGCACCGGTCGGGTGCCAGACCGTCTTCGTCTCCAGGAAGGCCGTCATCCGGTGCGTGCCGGGGTCGGCGGACCAGTCCGCTCCGTCCACAGCCTGTGGACGGGAGCGCACGACGCGCTTCAGGTTGTCCGCGGCCGCGACCTCCAGCTCCGTCGCCAGACCGGCGTCGGCACCCGTGAGATCGATCGCGTTGACGTCCTGGTGGGACGCGAGCGGAGCCGCGAGCTCGGCCGTCCTGCCGGACAGGATGTTCACCACACCGCCCGGCAGGTCCGAGGTGGCCAGGACCTCGCCCAGCGACAGCGCGGGCAGCGGGGCGGCGGCCGAGGCGACGACCACCGCGGTGTTGCCCGTGGCGATCACCGGGGCGACCACCGAGACCAGGCCCAGGAACGACGACTCCTGCGGTGCCAGAACCGCGACCACGCCGGTCGGCTCCGGGGTGGAGAGGTTGAAGAACGGGCCCGCCACCGGGTTCGCCCCGCCCACGACCTGACCGATCTTGTCCGTCCAGCCCGCGTACCAGACCCAGCGGTCGACCGCCGCGTCGACGACGGCCGCCGCCTTGGACTTCGACAGCCCCTCGGCGTCCGCCACCTCCCGCACGAACTGCTCCCGGCGGCCCTCCAGCATCTCCGCGACGCGGTAGAGGACCTGCCCGCGGTTGTACGCGGTCGCGCCCGACCAGCCGCCGAACGCCTTGCGCGCGGCCACGACCGCGTCCCGCGCGTCCTTGCGGGAGGAGTGCGGGGCGTTCGCCAGCCACTTGCCCTTCGAGTCCGTCACCTCGTACACCCGGCCGCTCTCGGAGCGGGGGAACTTGCCCCCGACGTACAGCTTGTAGGTCTTGAAGACGCTCAGTCGCCCGTCAGACATCGAGGTAGGCCTCCAGACCGTGACGGCCGCCCTCGCGGCCGAAGCCCGACTCCTTGTATCCGCCGAACGGCGAGGTCGGGTCGAACTTGTTGAACGTGTTGGCCCACACCACTCCGGCGCGGAGCTTGTTCGCCACCGCGAGGATGCGGGAGCCCTTCTCCGTCCAGATGCCCGCGGAGAGGCCGTACTGGCTGTTGTTGGCCTTGGCGACCGCCTCGTCCGGGGTGCGGAAGGTCAGCACCGACAGCACCGGGCCGAAGATCTCGTCGCGGGCGACGGTGTGCGCCTGGGTGACACCGGTGAAGAGCGTCGGGGCGAACCAGTATCCCGAGGAGGGCAGTTCGCACGGCGCCGTCCAGCGCTCCGCGCCCTCCGCCTCACCGGTCCCGACGAGCGCGGTGATCCGGGAGAGCTGCTCCGCGGAGTTGATCGCCCCGATGTCCGTGTTCTTGTCCAGCGGGTCGCCGAGCCGGAGCGTGGACAGCCGGCGCTTGAGGGAGTGCAGCACCTCGTCGTGCACGGACTCCTGCACGAGGAGACGCGAGCCCGCGCAGCAGACCTGGCCCTGGTTGAAGAAGATGCCGGTGACGATGCCCTCGACCGCCTGGTCGACCGGCGCGTCGTCGAAGACGATGTTGGCGCCCTTGCCGCCCAGTTCGAGCGTGGCCTTCTTCTCCGTGCCCGCGATCTGCCGGGCGATGGCCTTGCCGACGGCGGTGGAGCCGGTGAAGGCCACCTTGTTCACGTCCGGGTGCTCGACGAGGGCCGAGCCCGCGTCGCCGTACCCCGTCAGGATGTTGACGACGCCCTTGGGCAGGCCTGCCTGGCGGCAGATGTCGGCGAAGAAGAGCGCCGACAGCGGCGTGGTCTCCGCCGGTTTCAGCACCACCGTGTTGCCGGTGGCGAGGGCCGGGGCGATCTTCCAGGCGAGCATGAGCAGCGGGAAGTTCCACGGGATGATCTGGCCGGCCACGCCGAGCGGGCGCGGGTCGGCGCCGTAGCCCGCGTGGTCCAGCTTGTCGGCCCATCCCGCGTAGTAGAAGAAGTGCGCGGCGACCAGCGGGAGGTCCGCGTCACGCGTCTCCCGGATGGGCTTGCCGTTGTCCAGGGTCTCCAGGACGGCGAGCTCCCGGGAGCGCTCCTGGATGATCCGGGCGATCCGGAACAGGTACTTGGCGCGCTCGGAGCCGGGGAGCGCGGACCACTTCTCGAAGGCCCTGCGGGCCGCCTTCACGGCCCGGTCCACGTCCTCCGCGCCCGCTCGCGCGACCTCGGAGAGCACCTCCTCGGTGGACGGGCTGACCGTCTTGAAGACCTTGCCGTCGGCAGCCTCGGTGAACTCGCCGTCGATGAACAGGCCGTACGAGGGCGCGATGTCGACGACGGAGCGGGACTCCGGAGCCGGTGCGTAGTCGAATGCAGATGCCATGGGGATCAGTCCACCGTCACGTAATCGGGGCCGGAGTAACGGCCGGTGCTGAGCTTCTGGCGCTGCATCAGCAGGTCGTTCAGCAGGCTGGAGGCGCCGAAGCGGAACCAGTGGTTGTCCAGCCAGTCCTCGCCCGCCGTCTCGTTCACCAGGACGAGGAACTTGACGGCGTCCTTGGAGGTGCGGATGCCGCCCGCGGGCTTCACGCCGATCTGGACGCCCGTCTGCTCGCGGAAGTCGCGCACGGCCTCCAGCATCAGCAGGGTGTTCGCCGGGGTGGCGTTCGTGCCGACCTTGCCGGTCGACGTCTTGATGAAGTCCGCACCCGCCAGCATCCCGAGCCAGGAGGCGCGCCGGATGTTGTCGTAGGTGGAAAGCTCGCCGGTCTCGAAGATCACCTTCAGCCGTGCGGAGCCGCACTCGGCCTTCACGGCGACGATCTCCTCGTACACCTTGAGGTAGCGCCCGGAGAGGAAGGCGCCGCGGTCGATCACCATGTCGATCTCGTCGGCCCCGGCCGCCACGGCGTCGCGGACGTCCGCGAGCTTGACGTCCAGCGCGGCGCGTCCGGCGGGGAAGGCCGTCGCGACGGACGCCACCTTCACCCCGGAGCCGGCCAGCGCGGCGACGGCGGTCGCCGCCATGTCGGGGTAGACGCAGACCGCCGCGGTGCGCGGGGTCGTGCGGTCGGTGGGGTCGGGGTTGACCGCCTTGGCGGCGAGGGCCCGGACCTTGCCCGGGGTGTCCGCGCCTTCCAGCGTCGTCAGGTCGATCATCGAGATGGCGAGATCGATGGCGTACGCCTTGGAGGTCGTCTTGATCGATCGGGTGCCGAGGGAGGCGGCCCGCGCTTCGAGACCGACCGTGTCGACGCCGGGCAGCCCGTGCAGGAAGCGGCGCAGCGCACTGTCGGACGCCGTCGCGTCGGCGAATGCAGGAGCAGTGGTGGGCATGGTCACCACATGAGCATATCTACGCGCGTAGCGACCTGTACAGGGCCCTCCCCTTTTCGTGCCTTCCCTCCGCGCCGCCCCGAGCGGGCCACGGCCGCGCCCCGCTCGGCGAGCGGCGTCAGGCAGAATCGGGACCATGACGAGCCCCACACCTCCCGCCGAGCCCGCACACGCCGACCGGACCTACCGGTCGGGAGCAGGGCTGGTCAGCGGCGCGCTGCTCATCCTGCTGGTCGGCTGGATCGGCGGCGACGCGGTGGCCCAGGGGGAGGGGCGGGTGCCCTGGCTCGCGCTGGCCGCGCTGCTGACGGTCGTCCCGCTGATCGTGGCGTTCACGCTGCGGCCGGCCGTGTTCGCCGGTGAGGAGCGGATCCGGATCCGCAACCCGTTCCGCACGATCGTCCTCCCCTGGACGGACGTCTCCACCGTGCGCGCCGCCTACTCGAGCGAGATCCTCACCCACTCCGGAGCCACGTACCAGCTCTGGGCGGTCCCCGTGTCGCTGCGTGAGCGCAAGCGCGCAGCCAGGAGGGCCGGCCAGCGGGCGCACGACGACCCCTACGGCCGGACCTCCGTGCACGCCGACGTCCGCGATTCCCAGGCCCGGGCGGCGGCCGCCGACCAGACGGTGGGAGACCTGAGGGAACTGGCCGAGCGCGCCACCGCCCACAACCGGCCGGGCACCGTCACCGCGTCCGTGCGCTGGGCCTACGAGGTGATCGCCCCGGCCGTCGTCGGCGCGGTGCTGCTCGTGGTGCTCCTCGCGATCGGCTGAGGTCCGGGGCCGCCCGGGAGCGCTCAGGAGGACCGATCGCGTCGCGGACGAGGCGGCCGGCCCCAGAACGGGCCGGCCGCCTCGCACCTGCTCGCCGCCCGCCGACCGTGCCCGGACCGTGCCGGGTTCGACCGGGAGCAGGGGCACGGAAGCCGGAAGGGCAGGGGCGCCTCCGGAACGGCCCGGGGGACACACCGTCCGGACGGGGCGGCGCCCCGTCCGGTGCCGTCCCGTGCCGGTGCCGCCGTCAGATCCCCGCAGCCGCCGCCAGGTCCCGCTTGATGCCGGCCAGCAGTTCCGCGCCCCGAGCGCGCGCCGCCGGGAGGGCGGACGCGTCGGCGACCGGGACGACGGCCTCCAGGTAGCACTTGAGCTTCGGCTCCGTGCCGCTCGGGCGGACGATGACGCGGGCGCCCGTGAGGTGGTAGCGCAGGCCGTCCGTGGGCGGCAGGGCGTCCGTGCCCCGGGAGAGGTCCTCGGCCGAGATGACGGCGAGGCCGGCCAGGGCGGTCGGCGGGGTCTCCCGCAGACGGCGCATGGCGTCCGCGATGACCGAGAGGTCCTCGACGCGGACCGACAGCTGGTCCGTGGCGTGCAGTCCGTGCTCCAGGGCGAGATCGTCCAGCAGGTCGAGGAGCGTGCGCCCCTTCTCCTTCAGCACGGAGGCCAGTTCGGCGATCAGCAGGGCGGCCGTGATGCCGTCCTTGTCGCGGACCCCCTCCGGGTCGACGCAGTAGCCCAGCGCCTCCTCGTAGCCGTAGCGCAGGCCGTCGACGCGGGCGATCCACTTGAAGCCCGTCAGGGTCTCCTCGTAGCCGAGGCCCGCCTTCCCGGCGATCCGGCCGAGGAGGGACGAGGAGACGATCGACTCGGCGAACACGCCGGAGACACCCCGGTCCACCAGGTGCGCGGCCAGCAGGGCGCCGACCTCGTCGCCGCGCAGCATCCGCCAGCCGCCCTCGGCCGACGCGTCCGGGACGGCCACGGCGCAGCGGTCCGCGTCCGGGTCGTTGGCGATGATCACGTCGGGCCGCGCCCGGCGTGCCGTCGCGAACGCGAGGTCCATCGCGCCGGGCTCCTCCGGGTTGGGGAAGGCGACGGTGGGGAACGCCGGGTCCGGCTCGGCCTGTTCGGCCACGAGCACGGGCCCGGGGAAGCCGGCCCGGGCGAAGGCCGCCGTGAGCACGGAGGTGCCGACGCCGTGCATGGCGGTGTAGACCGTCCGCACGGTGCGGGGCGACCCGGGGGCGAGGACGGCGTCCGTACGCGCGAGGTAGGCGTCCAGGACCTCGTCGCCGAGGGTCTCCCAGCCCGACTCGGGGCGCGGTACGCCGTCGAGCGGGCCCACCGCCCCGATCGCGGCGGCGATCTCCGCGTCGGCCGGAGGCACGATCTGCGAGCCGTCTCCGAGGTAGACCTTGTAGCCGTTGTCGCGCGGCGGGTTGTGGCTGGCGGTGACCTCCACACCGGCGACGGCCCCCAGGTGCCGTATGGCGTACGCGAGGACGGGGGTGGGCAGCGGGCGGGGCAGCACCGCCGCGCGCAGGCCCGCGCCGGTCATCACGGCCGCGGTGTCGCGGGCGAAGTCGGCGGACCGGTAGCGGGCGTCGTAGCCGATCACGACGAGCCCGCCGGTCCGCCCCTGCGCCTTCAGGTAGGCGGCGAGTCCTGCGGCGGCGCGGATCACGACGGACCGGTTCATCCGCATCGGGCCCGCACCGATCTCGCCGCGCAGGCCGGCCGTCCCGAACTGGAGCGTGCCCGCGAAGCGGTCGGCGAGCGCGGGCTCGTCACCGGCCTCGATGAGCCCTTCGAGCTCCGCGCGGGTCTCGGGGTCCGGGTCCTCGGCCAGCCAGGCCTTGGCGCGGGTGAGGAGGTCCTGCTGCACGGTGTCCGCCTTTCTGCGGGGAGTGGTGGGTGGGGCGGGCGGTGGAGTGCGGTGGACCGTTCCCCTGCCCGCCCCTTCCCGGAACCGGCTCCGCCCCCGGCCCCCGCACGCCGGCGGGGCTGGACGGGTCCGTCGGTGTCTCGGGTTCCGGCGGGGCCGGACGGGTCCGGCTGCGCTTCCCGGGTCAGGGGCTCAGACCCGCTCGAGCACCCGCGCCAGCAGCGCGCCCATGCGCGTGGCCGAGTCGCGGCCTGCTTGGAGGACCTCTTCGTGGTTGAGGGGCTCGCCGCTCAGCCCGGCGGCCAGGTTCGTGACCAGGGAGATGCCCAGGACCTCGGCGCCCGCTTCACGCGCCGCGATCGCCTCCAGGACCGTGGACATGCCGACCAGGTCGCCCCCCATGACACGGACCATGTTGATCTCGGCCGGGGTCTCGTAGTGCGGGCCGGGGAACTGCACGTAGACGCCCTCTTCGAGCGTCTCGTCGATCTCCTTGCACAGCGCGCGCAGCCGCGGCGAGTACAGGTCGGTCAGGTCGACGAAGTTCGCGCCCACGATCGGCGAGGCCGCCGTGAGGTTGAGGTGGTCGCTGATGAGGACCGGCTGACCGGGGCGCATGCCCTCGCGCAGGCCACCGCACCCGTTCGTCAGGATGACGGTCCGGCACCCCGCGGCGGCGGCCGTCCGGACGCCGTGCGCGACGGCGGCGACACCGCGGCCCTCGTAGTAGTGCGTGCGGCCCAGGAACACCAGGGCGCGCTTCTCCCCGATCCGGTACGAGCGGATCGTGCCGCCGTGGCCCTCCACGGCCGGGGCGGGGAACCCGGGGAGCGCGGTGACCGGGAACTCGGCCTCCGGAATGCCGAGCGCATCGCCCGCGGGGGCCCACCCGGAGCCCATCACGAGAGCGACGTCATGGGTCTCGGCGCCGGTCAGCTCGCGCAGGCGGGCGGCGGCGTCGGCGGCGGCGGCGTACGGGTCGCCCTGGATGTGGTCCGGAATAACAGATGCGTTCACGCGGATGAGGGTAACCGCTGATTCCCTACGCGCGTAGATGTGTCCGTGGAGAGTCTGGCTGGAGGTATTCGTACTTTCGTACAGAAGGGCCCCGGGGGCCGGGCTCAGCAGGGGCGCTTGCGGAGGTTCATCACGTAGTCGTGGGGTGCGCCCGCGGACTCGGCGGCGTCCGCCACCTCGCCCAGGTAGCGGGCCGAGGGCAGCCCGCCCTCGTAGCCGTTGAGGACGTACATCCAGGCCGGTTCCTCGCCGTCCAGGGTGTGCACGCGCACCCGCATGCGCCGGTAGATGTCGAGGCCGACACCCTCCCAGCGGTCCATGGAGTCCTCGTCCATCGGAGCCAGGTCGTACAGCGCGACGAACACCTGGGAACGGGGTGCCTCCACCACCGTGGCCAGCGCGCCCTCCCAGCCCATCTGCTCCCCGCCGAAGGTGAGCCGCCAGCCGCTGAGCCAGCCCGTGCCGCGCAGCGGGGAGTGCGGTGCGCGGCGCGTCATCAGCCGCGCGTCGAGGTTGCCGGCGTACGCGGCGTAGAGCGACATGGGGTCGAGGGTACGTGAGGCGGCCCGGGGGACGAGGGTTCGGCCGAGGATCGTCCCCGGCCGTGAGCGGGCCGCCGGGCCGCGGGGACCGTGGCCCGGCCAGGCCCGTTCCCGTATGGAGGGCCCCGGGGCGAAGCACCTTGGCGCGTGCGGGACAATGAACTACGTACTGCATACGCCGGGGCGATCCCCCGGACCCCCGGCCGGGGCGGCAGACGGCCGTGGGATGACACCACGCGAGGCGGACATTTCGTGACCCGGATCGTGATCATCGGCGGCGGCCCCGGCGGCTACGAGGCGGCACTGGTCGGCGCCCAGCTCGGCGCGGAGGTGACCGTCGTCGACTGCGACGGTCTCGGCGGCGCGTCGGTCCTGACCGACTGCGTGCCCTCCAAGACCCTGATCGCGACGGCCGAGGTGATGACCACCTTCGACTCCTCCTACGAGGAGCTCGGCATCATCGTCGCCGACGACACCCCGCACCTGGAGCAGGCCGCCCGGGTGGTCGGGGTCGACCTCGGCAAGGTCAACCGGCGGGTCAAGCGCCTCGCGCTCGCCCAGTCGCACGACATCACCGCCTCCGTCACCCGTGCGGGCGCCCGGGTCATGCGCGGCCGGGGCCGGCTGGACGGCCTCCAGGCCGCCGACGGGTCCCGCCAGGTCGTGGTGACCGCCGCCGACGGCACCGAGGAGCGGCTCACCGCCGACGCGGTCCTGATCGCGACCGGCGGCCACCCCCGCGAGATCCCGGACGCCCAGCCGGACGGCGAGCGCATCCTGAACTGGACCCAGGTCTACGACCTGGACGAGCTCCCCGAGGAGCTCATCGTGGTCGGCTCCGGGGTCACCGGCGCCGAGTTCGCCGGTGCGTACCAGGCACTCGGCTCGCGCGTGACCCTCGTCTCCTCCCGCGACCGGGTGCTCCCGGGCGAGGACCCGGACGCCGCCGCCGTCCTGGAGGACGTCTTCCGGCGCCGCGGCATGAACGTCATGGCCCGCTCCCGCGCCCAGTCCGCCAAGCGCGTCGGCGACCGGGTCGAGGTCACCCTGGCCGACGGCCGCGTCATCTCCGGCACGCACTGCCTGATGGCGGTCGGCGCGATCCCCAACACCGCGGGCATGGGCCTGGAGGAGTCCGGAGTCCAGCTCAAGGAGTCCGGGCACATCCGGACCGACCGGGTCTCCCGCACCAGCGCCCCCGGCGTGTACGCGGCCGGTGACGTCACCGGGATCTTCGCCCTGGCCTCGGTCGCGGCCATGCAGGGCCGCATCGCCATGTACCACTTCCTCGGCGACGCGGTGGCGCCGCTGAACCTGAAGACGGTCTCCGCGAACGTCTTCACCGACCCCGAGATCGCCACCGTCGGTTACAGCCAGGCCGACGTCGACTCCGGCAGGATCGACGCCCGTGTCGTGAAGCTGCCGCTGCTGCGCAACCCGCGTGCCAAGATGCAGGGCATCAGGGACGGTTTCGTCAAGATCTTCTGCCGGCCCGGCACCGGCATCGTCGTCGGCGGCTGTGTCGTCGCTCCGAGGGCCAGTGAGCTGATCCACCCGATCTCGCTCGCCGTCGACAACAACCTGACGGTGGAGCAGATCGCCAACGCCTTCACCGTGTACCCGTCGCTGTCCGGCTCGATCGCCGAAGTGGCACGGCAGTTGCACACGCGGAAGAGCGCCGGCGAGGCGTAGCGCGTACCGGTTCGTTCACAGGCGGGGCCTCCGTATACCACTGGGAGGCCCCGCCTGCGTACAACTTCTCTTATTCGGCGCAAACTGCTGAAAAGCAACGCACGGCCAGGTTACTGTCAGTTTCGTGTTCGCTGCAGAACGTCGTCAGTTGATCCTCGAAATGGTGCGCGCCAACGGGGCGGTATCGCTCCGTGAGCTCGCCCGCGTCGTCCAGACCTCCGAAGTGACCGTACGGCGGGACGTGCGGGCGCTGGAGGCAGAAGGACTCCTCGACCGCCGGCACGGCGGTGCGGTCTTGCCGGGCGGTTTTACGCGGGAGTCCGGCTTTCCGCAGAAATCCCATCTCTCCACCGCGGAGAAAACGGCCATCGCCGACCTGGCGGCCGGTCTGGTCGGTGAGGGCGAGGCCATCGTGGTCGGCGCCGGAACGACCACGCAGGAGCTGGCCCGCCGGCTCGCGCGGGTGCCCGGCCTGACCGTGGTCACCAACTCACTGCTGGTCGCCCAGGCGTTGGCCCATGCCAACCGGGTGGAAGTGGTGATGACCGGTGGCACGCTGCGCGGGAGCAACTACGCGCTCGTCGGCAGTGGTGCCGAGCAGTCGCTCCACGGGCTGCGGGTGACCCGGGCGTTCCTGTCCGGGAGCGGGCTGACCGCCGAGCGCGGACTGTCCACGTCCAACATGCTCTCCGCGAGTGTGGACCGGGCACTGGTGCAGGCCGCGGCCGAGGTGGTGGTCCTCGCGGACCACACCAAGCTCGGCTCGGACACCATGTTCCAGACCGTGCCCACGGACCTGATCACCCGTCTGGTGACGGACGAGCCGCCGGTCCACGACGAGCGGGCCGCCACCGAGCTCCAGGCCCTCGCCGACCAGGGGGTGGAGATCACGGTGGCGGGGCCCGACGCCGAGTCCGGCGCCGGCGACGCCCTGCCGCAGGGCCGCCAGACGCGGCAGGACATGCCGCTGCCGGGTCAGCGGCGCACCCAGGGCGGCCACGGAGGGCCTGGGGGCCTCGGTCCCCAGCTGCGCAGCGCGGCGTCCCTGGCGGACGGGCCGGTGGGCAGGGTCGCGGATCTGCGGCGCCGGTAGGGGGGAGCGCCCTCGACGAGTCCGTCAGCTTCCGGGCGGACTCGACGGTTCGCAGTCGCCCGGACCGGCCTTCAGTCCCCGCAGAGTCAGCCGCAGCAGGCGGTCGGCCAGCGCGGGATCGGCCGGGGTCTGCTCCGCGGCCAGCGCGATCGCGTTGGTCAGCTGCAACAGGTCGTCGATGGACACGTCCGCCCGCACCGAGCCGCTCGACTGGGCGCGGGTCAGCAGGCGTGCTCCTGCCTGGCGCAAGGGCACATGGCAGGACGTCAGGGCCGAAGTCTCGTCGCCCGGGGCCGACATGAGCGCCTGGGCCAGGCCGCGGTACTCACCCGCATGAGTGACGATCGCGCCGAGCCACTCCACCAGCGCGGTGCACGGCCGGTCCGCCTGTGCCAGCTCGCGGGAGCGGTCGAGCAGGGCGGTCAGCGCTTCCTGGAACACCGCGTTCATCAGGGCCTGGCGATTGGGGAAGTGCCGGTACAGCGTGCCGATGCCCACCCCCGCCCGCCGGGCGATGTCCTCCAGCGAGGCGTCCGTGCCCCGGTCGGCGAAGGACGTGCGGGCCTCGCGCAGCAGCCGGTCGTAGTTGCGGCGCGCGTCGGCGCGCATCGGCCGGGCCGGTCCCGGTGCCGTGCTCATGGCCATCGCCCTGTCCTCCTGGTGTCCGCTCCGCGTCCCAAGGATGCCACTGGGGGCCCGGCAGGTGCCGGGCCCCCAGGGGAAGACGGAGCGGGTACTCAGTCCTTGATCTCGCAGATCGCCGCGCCGGAGGACACCGAGGTGCCGACCTCCGCAGCCAGGCCCTTCACCGTGCCGGAGCGGTGGGCGTTGAGGGGCTGTTCCATCTTCATCGCTTCGAGGACGACGATGAGGTCGCCTTCCTTGACTTCCTGGCCTTCCTCGACGGCGATCTTCACGATCGTTCCCTGCATCGGGGAGGCGAGCGTGTCGCCGGAGGCGGCGGAGCCGGCCTTCTTCGCGGCGCGGCGCTTGGGCTTGGCCCCGGCGGCAAGACCGGTGCGGGCCAGGCTCATGCCGAGCGAGGAGGGAAGAGAGACTTCCAGGCGCTTGCCGCCGACCTCGACGACGACGGTCTCGCGGCCGGACTCCTCGTCGGTGTCCTGGTCGGCGGGGACCGTGAACGGCTTGATCTCGTTGACGAACTCCGTCTCGATCCACCGGGTGTGGACGCGGAACGGGTCCGAGGTGAACGCGGGGTCGGTGACGACCGCGCGGTGGAAGGGGATCGCGGTCGCCATGCCCTCGACCTGGAACTCGGCCAGGGCGCGTGCGGCACGCTGGAGGGCCTGTTCGCGGGTGGCGCCGGTGATGACGAGCTTGGCGAGCAGGGAGTCCCACGCAGGGCCGATGACGCTGCCGGACTCGACACCGGCGTCCAGGCGGACACCGGGACCGGTCGGCGGGGCGAAGAGGGTCACGGTGCCGGGAGCGGGCAGGAAGCCGCGGCCCGGGTCCTCGCCGTTGATGCGGAACTCGAAGGAGTGGCCGCGCACGGCCGGGTCGCCGTAGCCGAGCTCCTCGCCGTCGGCGATGCGGAACATCTCGCGCACGAGGTCGAGGCCGGTGACCTCCTCGGTGACCGGGTGCTCGACCTGGAGGCGGGTGTTGACCTCGAGGAAGCTGATCGTGCCGTCGAGGCCGACGAGGAACTCCACGGTGCCGGCGCCGACGTAGCCGGCTTCCTTCAGGATCGCCTTCGACGCCGCGTACAGCTCGGCGTTCTGCGCCTGGGACAGGAAGGGGGCCGGGGCCTCCTCGACCAGCTTCTGGTGGCGGCGCTGGAGCGAGCAGTCACGGGTGGAGACGACGACGACGTTGCCGTGGGTGTCGGCCAGGCACTGGGTCTCCACGTGCCGGGGCTTGTCGAGGTAGCGCTCCACGAAGCACTCACCGCGGCCGAACGCCGCGACGGCCTCACGGACCGCCGAGTCGTACAGCTCCGGGATCTCCTCGAGGGTGCGGGCCACCTTCAGGCCGCGCCCGCCACCGCCGAAGGCGGCCTTGATCGCGATCGGCAGGCCGTTCTTCTCGGCGAACTCCACGACCTCGCCCGACCCGGACACCGGGTCGGGTGTGCCGGCCACCAGCGGGGCGCCGGCGCGCTGGGCGATGTGACGGGCGGCGACCTTGTCACCGAGGTCCCGGATCGCCTGCGGCGGCGGGCCGATCCACGTCAGACCCGCGTCCAGCACGGCCTGGGCGAACTCCGCGTTCTCCGACAGGAAGCCGTAACCCGGGTGGATCGCGTCAGCCCCGGAGTCCTTCGCGGCCTGCAGCACCTTGGCCATGTCCAGATAGCTGGCGGCCGGGGTGTCACCGCCCAGGGCGAACGCCTCGTCCGCCGCGCGCACATGCAGAGCATCCCGGTCCGGATCGGCGTAGACGGCCACGCTCGCGATTCCGGCATCCCGGCAAGCCCGAGCAACACGGACAGCGATTTCGCCACGGTTGGCGATGAGCACCTTGCGCACGATGACTCCCTCCTTGAGAACAAGCTGAGTTTAGGGACTACCGACACGGCCGTACGACCCGTCCCCAATAGTGAACTTGCCCACACGGAGTGTGATTCGAGGCTTGCTCGAGTCGCGAAATCCCTTGTCGCACCACGGTACGCCGGGATCCTCAACCGCACAGTAGCCACGAAGTGTGGCCCAAGTCTCTGTCCGGACGGTCAACGCCGCGCGGCGTTTCTTTGTGGAGTCCCTACGAACGGCCGAGGGAAACTTTGCTTCGCCCCCGGGGCGCCGCCTTGCGTGCACGAGCTGTGCGCATCCCCTTGTCCGCAGCATTACCGGTTAGTAGGGTCCGCGCTACCGCACGTACTACAGGTAACAGGGGGTGGCGCCGTGGTGCGCAGACCAGTGGCCTTCGTGACCGCGCTCGTTCTGTTCGTGGAAGCCGTGGGCATCGTGCTCGTCAACGGTGTCCTCGCGACGGTCGCCGACAACCAGAGCATGTCCCTGGCGGGGATGGATCCTGACGCCATGGTCACCGGCACCTGGGTGATGGGAGGCGTCTTCGGTGCCCTGCTCCTGCTCTGCGGGTTCATACCGCTGCTGGCGGCTATACGGGACCGGGGTCCGGGCCGCTTCGGCCGGATCACCCTCATCGCGTGCGCGGTCGTGCACGGGGTGCTGGGGGCGCTGGCGGTCGGGCTGATCGGGTGGGCGGCGTTCGCGTTCCTGATGGCCGTCCTGGCGCTGATCGTCCTGACCCTGGTGGTCTTCGAGCGGCGTGCGCCGGAGACGAAGGCCGAGGGGGCGGGCGTCGGAGGGACGCCGGCCCCCGTGTGAGGCGGGCGCCGCTCAGACCCACAAGTCGGTGATCGGCGTGCCCACTTCGCCGAGCAGCCGGCGCAGCAGCGGCAGCGACAGGCCGATGACATTGCCGTGGCTGCCCTCGATCGCCTCGACGAACGGCGCCGAGCGGCCGTCCAGGGTGAACGCCCCGGCGACGTGCAGGGGCTCGCCCGAGGCGACGTAGGCCGCCACCTCGGCGTCCGTCGGCTCACCGAACCGGACGACGGTGGACGCGGTCGCCGACGCCGTGCGGCCGGTGGCCGTGTCGACGACGCTGTGGCCCGTCTGCAGGATTCCGGACCGGCCGCGCATCGACTTCCAGCGGGCGGTGGCCTCCTCGGCGTCGGCGGGCTTGCCGTACGCCACGCCGTCCAGTTCCAGCACCGAGTCGCACCCGACGACGAGCGCGCCGGCGGCCTCCGGGCGGGAGGCCACCGCGGCGGCCTTCGCCCGGGCCAGGACGAGCGCCAGCTCGCCCGGGGTCGCAGCCGTGACGGCGTCCTCGTCCACACCGCTGACGACCACCTCGGGGGCGAGGCCCGCCTGGCGCAGGAGTCCGAGACGGGCGGGGGACGCGGAGGCGAGCACGAGGCGGCGCTGATCAGTCATGCCCGCCATCGTAGGCGGGGCCGGAGGGACCGGGGGAGCCCCCGGATCCGGGCGGGACGGCTCTCAGCGGGTCCCCAGGACGAACATCGCCACGACCATGGCCAGCGCCAGCAGCAGTCCTGCGCGACGCATCATGTCCACGGCGTCGCGCAGTTCCTTCGGCGGCTTGTTCTCGGGGTCGGACCACAGCATGGTTCCGATGGTGCTCCCGGTACGGCGGCGGCGCCTGAGTACACGTACTCAAGCGCCGCCGGAGCCCTGCTTCAGGAGGGCCAGTACGTCCGCGCCCACGACCGGGGACCCGGCCTGAGCGCGCCCTGCCGGGCGATCCGTCCCGGGTCGGACCACTGCTCGGGCGGCAGCGGGGCACCGGACGGCACGTCGGCCACCGCCGCGGCGCGCGCCCGGACCACGGCGAGGGCCGCGGCGAGCTCCTCCGGGGTCGGATTGCCCCGTACGACCTTGATCATGGTGGCTCCCGGTGGTTAGAGGGGGATGTTGCCGTGCTTCTTCGGCGGCAGCGACTCGCGCTTCGTACGGAGCTGGCGCAGGCCCTTCACCAGGTGGGCCCGGGTCTCCGACGGCATGATCACCGCGTCGACGTACCCGCGCTCGGCCGCGACGTAGGGGTTGAGGAGCGCGTCCTCGTAGTCCGTCATCAGCTCGGCGCGGGTGGCGTCGGGATCCTCCGCCGCCGCGATCGTGCGCCGGTGCAGGATGTTCACTGCGCCCTGGGCGCCCATCACCGCGATCTGGGCCGTCGGCCAGGCCAGGTTCAGGTCGGCGCCCAGGTGCTTGGACCCCATGACGTCGTACGCGCCGCCGAACGCCTTGCGGGTGATCACCGTGATCAGCGGGACGGTCGCCTCCGCGTACGCGTAGATCAGCTTGGCGCCGCGGCGGATGATGCCGCCGTACTCCTGGTCGACACCCGGCAGGAAGCCCGGCACGTCGACGAAGGTGAGGACCGGCACGTTGAACGCGTCGCACGTACGGACGAAGCGCGCGGCCTTCTCGCTCGCGTCGATGTCCAGACAGCCGGCGAACTGCATCGGCTGGTTGGCGACGACACCGACCGGGTAGCCCTCGATCCGCCCGAAGCCGGTGACGATGTTCGGCGCGAACAGGGCCTGCGTCTCCAGGAACTCGCCGTCGTCGAGCACGTGCTCGATGGCGGTGTGCATGTCGTACGGCTGGTTCGCCGAGTCCGGGATGAGGGTGTCGAGCTCGCGGTCCTCGTCGGTGGTCCCCAGGTCGGCCTCCTCCGGGAAGGCGGGCGCCTCGGAGAGGTTGTTCGACGGGAGGTAGGACAGCAGGGACTTGACGTACTCGATGGCGTCCTTCTCGTCGCCCGCCATGTGGTGGGCGACGCCGGACGTCGTGTTGTGGGTGCGGGCGCCGCCCAGCTCCTCGAAGCCGACGTCCTCACCGGTGACCGTCTTGATGACGTCCGGGCCGGTGATGAACATGTGCGAGGTCTGGTCGACCATGACCGTGAAGTCGGTGATGGCGGGGGAGTAGACCGCACCGCCCGCACAGGGCCCGACGATCAGGGAGATCTGCGGGACGACGCCGGAGGCGTGCACGTTGCGGCGGAAGATCTCCGCGAACAGTCCGAGCGCGGCCACCCCCTCCTGGATGCGCGCGCCGCCTCCGTCGTTGATGCCGATCACCGGGCAGCCGGTCTTCATCGCGAAGTCCATGACCTTGACGATCTTCTCGCCGTAGACCTCGCCGAGCGAACCGCCGAAGATGGTGAAGTCCTGCGAGTACACGCAGACGGGGCGGCCGTCGACCGTGCCGTACCCGGTGACCACACCGTCCCCGTAGGGGCGGTTCTTCTCGATGCCGAAGTTGGTCGACCGGTGCCGTGCGAACTCGTCGAGCTCCACGAACGAACCTTCGTCGAGCAGGAGCTCGACCCGCTCACGGGCGGTCAACTTGCCCTTCGCGTGCTGCTTTTCGACGGCACGGGCGGAACCTGCGTGTGTGGCCTCTTCGATACGGCGCTGCAGGTCCGCGATCTTGCCCGCGGTGGTGTGGATGTCGCTCTGCGGCTCGGACATCGGGTGGCGGCTCCCTGCCTGGTCACGGGGACGGCTGGTACATCCGGTTGACGTGCTGGACCGGTACGTGCTCGACGGCGGCCCGCTCGTCGGCGGGCCTTGCTACTGACCCGTAGCGTATCGGCGCGGATACGGTTCGGCAGTGCGTCGTTGGCCACACCTAATGTGGGTTGCATGACACCTCCCGATGCGCCGCACAACCGCTGGTCGGACCTGGACAGGCCGCCCCTGAACGTCACTGCGCTGCGCCGCGGACTGCTGAGGCCCGACGGCCTGTGGACCTCTCTCGACATCGTCGAGGCGACCGGCTCCACCAACTCCGACCTCGCCGCGCGGGCCGCGACCGGAGGTCTGGCCGAAGGGGCCGTCCTGGTCGCCGAGGAGCAGACGGCGGGCCGCGGGCGGCTCGACCGGACCTGGACGGCACCGCCGCGCTCCGGCCTCTTCCTCTCCGTCCACCTGACCCCCGGCACGGTGCCCGCCGAGCGCTGGGGATGGCTTCCGCTGCTGGCCGGGGTCGCCGCCGCCACGGGGCTCGCGCAGGCCGCGGGCGTCGACATGGCACTGAAATGGCCCAACGACCTCCTGGTGACGATCGGCGGCACCGAACGCAAGACCGGCGGCATCCTCGCCGAGCGCGCCGGGGACGGCGTCGTCATCGGTATCGGGATCAACGTGTCGCTGCGGGCGGCCGAGCTGCCCGCCCCGCACGCCGGTTCGCTGGCGCTCGCCGGAGCGGTCTCCACGGACCGCGAGACCCTGCTCCGGGCCGTCCTGCGGTCGCTGGAGCAGTGGTACGGCCGGTGGCGGGACGCCGGCGGCGACGCCGCCGAGAGCGGGCTCCAGGCGGCCTATGCGGCGGGGTGCGCCACCCTCGACCGGACGGTGCGCGCGGAGCTGCCGGGCGACCGGTCCGTCGTCGGCGAGGCCGTGGCGATCGACGGGGACGGACGCCTCGTGCTGGCGACGGGCGACGGGCTCCAGGAGCCGGTGTCGGCCGGAGACATCGTCCACCTGCGCGGGGAGGCCGGCGGCCTCACCTGATCCTGTGCTGCGCACATACGGGTGACGTCTCGTGCGCGCGGGGCGCCGGACAGGTGAGAACCGCGCCACCGGCGACGTGAGCCAGGGCACACCTGCCGTATCGTTGAGGCGATCCAGCGACAGATCGGCAGGGCAGTGCGCAGGGAACGGGCAGGAGGCGGCCGGTGACCGTCGACGACACGAACTCCGACGACGGCGCGGAGCCCTCGTCGGGGGCGTCGGTCCACTCGACACCGCATCACGAGGTCGACCACACGGCGGAACCGACCGACGACCCGCTGGCCATCCGGCTGGAGGCCCTGATCCTGGGGGCCGACCGCCGCTACACGCCGTTCCAGGCGGCCAGGACGGCCGGGGTGTCCATGGACCTCGCGTCCCGGTTCTGGCGTGCCATGGGCTTCGCCGACATCGGACAGGCCAAGGCGCTCACCGAGGCCGACGTGCTGGCGCTCCGCCGGCTCGCCGGGCTCGTGGAGGCGGGACTGCTCAGCGAGCCGATGGCGATCCAGGTGGCCCGGTCCACCGGGCAGACCACCGCCCGGCTCGCGGAGTGGCAGATCGACTCCTTCCTGGCGGGGCTCACGGAGCCTCCCGAGCCGGGCATGACCCGCACCGAGGTCACGTATCCGCTGATCGAGCTGCTCCTGCCCGAGCTGCAGGAGTTCCTGGTGTACGTGTGGCGGCGCCAGCTGGCCGCCGCGACGGGCCGGGTCGTGCAGACCGGGGACGACGAGGAGATGGTCGACCGCCGGCTCGCCGTGGGCTTCGCCGACCTCGTCGGCTTCACCCGGCTGACCCGGCGGCTGGAGGAGGAGGAGCTGGGCGAGCTGGTCGAGGCCTTCGAGACGACCTCCGCGGACCTGGTCGCCGCCCACGGGGGACGGCTCATCAAGACCCTGGGCGACGAGGTGCTCTTCGCCGCGGACGACGCGGGCACGGCGGGCGAGATAGCGCTCCGGCTGGTCGAGGCGATGGCCCAGGACACGACGATGCCGTCGCTGCGGGTCGGTATCGCGTTCGGCACGGTCACCACGCGCATGGGCGACGTGTTCGGCACGACGGTGAACCTGGCCAGCCGGCTCACGTCGATAGCGCCGAAGGACGCGGTGCTGGTGGACGGTGCCTTCGCCGAGGAGCTGATCAGGAACGGCGACGCCCCCGCCTCCGAGGCGCAGGCGGCCGAGGAGGCCGCGGCGGCGGCCGAGCGGGCCCGGCTCGCGGAGAAGGAGGGCCGGCCGGACGCGGAGGAGCCCCCGCTGCCGGCGTACCGCTTCGGGCTGCAGCCGATGTGGCAGCGGCCGGTGCGCGGACTGGGCGTGGTGGAGCCGTGGCTCCTGGCCAGGCGGGGCAAGCCCTCGTCCTGACGTGGTGGGCGGGTCCCGGCACCGGGCTCCCGCCCACGGCCCGTTGAGGGCAACTCACCCGACTGCCTAGGATCCCGGTAACGCTCGTTAACCGTCAGGGGTGCAGTCATGGGTGTCACGTCCGAGCAGAGGTTCGGGGAATTCGTCGTCGTGCGGCGGCACGAGGACCGGGAACACGTGGCCGAGCTGGTGCTCGACCGCCCGAAGGCGATGAACGCCGTGAGTACCGCGATGGCGGTCTCCATCGCCGAGGCGTGCGCCGCCCTCGGAGCCGACCGCGGTGTGCGCGCGACCGTCCTCACCTCCAGCCACGAGCGGGCCTTCTGCGTGGGCGCGGACCTCAAGGAGCGGAACTCCTTCACCGACGCCGAGCTCGTCCGGCAGCGGCCCACCACGAGGGCCGCGTACACGGGTGTGCTGGAGCTGCCGATGCCGGTGGTCGCCGCCGTGCACGGCTTCGCCCTCGGCGGCGGTTTCGAGCTCGCGCTGGCCTGTGACGTGATCGTGGCCGACCGCACGGCCGTGGTCGGCCTGCCCGAGGTGTCCGTCGGCGTCATCCCGGGCGGTGGCGGTACGCAACTGCTGCCCCGGAGGATCGGCGCGGCGCGCGCCGCCGAGCTGGTCTTCACCGCCCGGAGGGTGGAGGCTGCCGAGGCGCGTGAGCTGGGCCTGGTCGACGAGCTGGTCGAGGCGGGCCGGGACCGCGAGGAGGCGCTGGCCCTCGGCGCCCGCATCGCGGCGAACTCCCCGGTGGGGCTCCGCGCCGCCAAGCGGGCGCTGCGGCTGGGCCAGGGGCTCGACCTGCGGGCCGGGCTGGAGGTGGAGGACGCCGCCTGGCGCTCCGTGGCCTTCTCCGGGGACCGGGCCGAGGGAGTGGCCGCGTTCAACGAGAAGCGGACGCCCGACTGGCCCGGGGAGTGACCGGGAGGGCCCACTGAAGATCATCAGTGCCGCCAACTGCTCAAATCTGGGTAAAGCTACCTAAGCTGGGGCAATGGGCGGTGAAGATGCGCGCCTGCGCGCAGTGGTTGCGCTGGCACAGACGATGGCGGCGGCCTACACCGCACGTGAGTCCTGGCATGCCGCCGCGGTGGGGGCGTGCGAGGCGCTGGGCGGCAGCTTCGCCGCCCTCTCCGTCTGGGAGCGGGAGCAGGGCAGACTGCGCGTGCTGGTCAACGCGGGGGAGCGGGCCGAGGGGGAGGAGGAGTTCCCCGAGAGCGAGTCCTACCCCGTGCACCAGTTCCCGGAGATCACCGAATTCCTCCACGAGCGCTGGGCGGGCGGGGGCGAGCCCGATGCCTGGGTGGAGACCGCGGACGGCGGGCCGGGCTCCGGCGGCCCGGCCCGGGGCGCCCGCCCGTACTGCCACCAGCGGGTCGCCGCGCTGCGCCGGCGCGGGCGGGGCTGCTGCGTGGTGGCGCCGATCGTGCTGCACGGGCGGGCCTGGGGCGAGCTGTACGTGGCCCGTCCGGCAGGGGCCCCGGTCTTCGACCGGGACGACGCGGACTTCGCGACCGTGCTGGCCGCCGTCGCGGCGGCGGGCATCGCGCAGACCGAGCGGCTGGAGGAGGTCCGCAAGCTGGCCTTCACGGACCCGCTGACGGGCCTCGCCAACCGCAGGGCCGTCGACCTCAGGCTCGACGAGGCGGTGGACCTGCACCGTTCCGAAGGTGCCGTGGTCAGCCTGGTCGTCTGCGACCTGAACGGGCTCAAGGCGGTCAACGACACCCACGGCCACGCCTTCGGAGACCGGCTGCTGGAACGTTTCGGCTCCGTGCTCTCGCTCTGCGGTGCGATGCTCCCCGGGGCGCTCTCCGCGCGGCTGGGCGGGGACGAGTTCTGTCTGCTGGCCGTGGGGCCCGCGGCGGACGACGTGGTCAGGGTCTCCGAGGAGCTCTGCGCCCGCGCCGTGGCCCTGGAGCTCGGCGACGGGGTCGCCTGCGGTGTCGCGTCCACGGGCGACGACATCGGGCCGGTCCACTCCGCGCGCCGGCTCTTCCGCCTGGCGGACGCCGCCCAGTACCAGGCGAAGGCGGCGCACTCGCGGCGGCCGGTGGTCGCGGGACGCGACGGTGACGTGATCAGGCTCGCCGACTCGCCGCCCCGGTCCCCCCACGACCGCCGGAGGCTGCGCGGCAACCCGCCCGGCGGCGATCGGTAAGGGGTCAACCGGGCGACCACTGGTGACATGGCGGGTTTCAGTCCGTAGGCTTCTGAATATGAATATGCATACAGTCGTGGTGGGGACGTCCGGTACCACCGCCGAGGACGTCATCGCCGTGGCCCGCCAGGGCGCCCGGGTGGAGCTCTCCGCAGCCGCGGTCGAGGCGCTCGCCGCCGCCCGCGAGACGGTCGACGCCCTCGCCGCCAAGCCCGAGCCGGTCTACGGCGTCTCCACCGGCTTCGGCGCCCTCGCGAGCCGGCACATCGGCCCCGGCCTGCGGGCGCAGCTGCAGCGCAACATCGTCCGCTCGCACGCCGCCGGCATGGGCCCACACGTCGAGCGCGAGGTCGTACGGGCGCTGATGTTCCTGCGGCTGAAGACGCTGGCCTCCGGTCACACCGGCGTGCGTCCCGAGGTCGCGCAGACCATGGCCGACGTGCTCAACGCGGGCATCACCCCCGTCGTCCACGAGTACGGCTCGCTCGGCTGCTCCGGCGACCTCGCCCCGCTCTCGCACTGCGCCCTGACCCTCATGGGAGAGGGCGAGGCGGAGGGCGCCGACGGCACCGTGCGCCCGGCAGGCGAACTGCTCGCCGCCCACGGCATCACCCCCGTCGAACTCCGCGAGAAGGAGGGCCTCGCCCTCCTCAACGGCACCGACGGCATGCTGGGCATGCTCGTGATGGCCTTGGCGGACCTGAAGAACCTCTACACCGGCGCGGACATCACCGCGGCGCTCTCCCTGGAGGCGCTCCTCGGCACCGACCGGGTCCTCGCCCCTGAGCTGCACGCCATCCGTCCGCACCCCGGCCAGGGCGTCTCCGCCGACAACATGCTGCGGGTCCTCGCCGGGTCGGGCCTCACCGGCCACCATCAGGACGACGCCCCCCGGGTCCAGGACGCCTACTCCGTGCGCTGCGCCCCCCAGGTCAACGGTGCGGGGCGCGACACCCTCGCCCACGGACGGCTCGTCGCCGACCGCGAACTGGCCTCCGCCGTCGACAACCCGGTCGTCCTGAGCGACGGCCGTGTCGAGTCCAACGGAAACTTCCACGGGGCGCCCGTCGCCTACGTCCTCGACTTCCTGGCGATCGTCGCCGCGGACCTCGGATCGATCACCGAGCGCCGCACGGACCGGCTGCTGGACAAGAACCGCTCGCACGGGCTGCCGCCGTTCCTCGCCGACGACGCCGGGGTCGACTCGGGGCTGATGATCGCCCAGTACACGCAGGCCGCCCTGGTCAGCGAGCTGAAGCGGCTCGCCGTCCCGGCGTCCGTCGACTCGATCCCGTCCTCCGCGATGCAGGAGGACCACGTCTCGATGGGCTGGTCGGCCGCGCGGAAGCTGCGTACGGCCGTCTCCGGCCTCGCGCGCATCGTGGCGGTGGAGCTGTACGCCGCCACGCGCGCCGTGGAGCTCCGCGTGGCCGAGGGGCTGACCCCCGGGCCCGCTTCGCTCGCCGTCATCGCGGCGCTGCGGGACGCCGGTGTCCAGGGGCCCGGCCCGGACCGCTTCCTCTCCCCGGACCTGGCCGCTGCCGACGCGTTCGTGCGGGAGGGGAAGCTGGTCGCGGCGGTGGAGGCGGTGACCGGCCCGCTGGCCTGAGACCGGAGGGCCGCCGCGTCCCGGTGACGGGGCTGCGGCGGCCGCACCGTCTCAGACGCCGCGGGCCGCCATGCCGCCGCGGCGCACGGAGTACGCGACGAACCCCGCGCCGACGCACAGCGACGCCGTGCCGCCGACCAGGTACGGCGTCGTGTCGACGCCCGTACCGGTGTCGGCCAGCGTGTCCTGCGAGGTGAACTCCCCCGTGGCCGAGGCTTGTCGGAACTCCGTGGAGGAACCGGCGGACGAGCCGGTGGACCCACTGTGTGCGCCCGACCCGCCGGTCGCGTTGGCCGAGGGGACGAACCAGAGAGCGCAGAGCAGGGTGCCTGCTGCCGTGGTGGTCAGCAGCGTGCGACGAGCGATGGACACAGAATCGATCCCCTTGCGACAACCATCAGTTAGCCCCGTGGGCCGATGCTAAGCAAAGCAGCGGGTCGGAGGAAAGCCGCGGGTCCCGGGAGCCTTACGCTCCGGCGTATGAGCACTTCGGAGACACCCTCATTTGTTCGGCTTCGCGTGGAGTTGGTGCTGGAGATCAGCGACGCGGACGCCCTGACCGGTACCGCGCTGGAGAGCATCGCGGCCGATTTCACCGCCTCCGGCGCGGCCGCCGACGAGTCCGCCGAGGAACGTACGCATGCCGAGGAGACGGTCAGGGAAGACGCAGCGGAAGCCCTTGCCTCGCTGATCGACCCGTTCGATCTGGTCAGCCAGGTGCCCGGGGTCGAGCTCGCCCAGGCCTCCTGGAGCAGCGAGACGATCGACTACGACCCCGATGCCGAGGAATGGGCCGCCGGAGAGGACGGGGACGAGGCGTACTACGGGATCGAGGACAATGAGACGGACGACGAAGAAGGTGGCGGACACACGGAACGCTGACGCCCTCGGGGCACTCCTCACTGGTGGCGGGAACCGCCGCGGTCCCGGATGCGTCGATGAGTGGTGTTCCCCACATCCCCGGCGGATGTGGAACGGAAGACCCGGTCGCGGTGTTCTTGGAACATTGACGGGGCATCGCCGTCGGGCGACCCTGTCCGGGGATCTTGGGGAATCGGCAACGATGGAGAAGCGTGTGATCACGGACAGCAAGCGGCGCAAGGGCCTCATGGCCGCGTCCGCACTGCTCGGCGGCGTTCTGGTGCTGTCGGCCTGTAGCGACGACGGCGGGAACACCGGTGCAGGTGCCGACAGCCCGAAGACGTCACAGGCGCAGGTGGACGAGGCGGCCGCCAAGGACACCTCCGAGGCGCAGATAACGATCGCCCCGAAGAACGGGGCGACCAACGCGAGCATCAACAACGCCGCGATGGTCACCGTCGCCAAGGGCAAGCTGACCGAGGTCACCATGACCACGGCCGACGGCGACGCCGTCGAGGGCACCCTCGCCGCCGACGGGTCCAGCTGGAAGCCCAGCGGCCAGCTCGAACGCTCGACGACGTACAAGATCAGCGCCACGGCGGCCGACTCGAAGGACCGCGAGGCACACGCCAACAGCTCCTTCACCACGGTGTCGCCCGAGAACAGCTTCATCGGGAACTTCACGCCCGAGGACGGCTCCACCGTCGGCGTCGGCATGCCGGTCTCGATCAACTTCAACAAGGCGATCACCAACAGGAAGGCCGTCCAGGACGGCATCAAGGTGACGTCGAGCAGCGGCCAGGAAGTGGTCGGTCACTGGTTCAACAACCAGCGCCTCGACCTGCGCCCCGAGGACTACTGGCAGGGCGGCTCCACCGTCACGCTGAAGCTGGCCCTGGACGGCGTCGAGGGCGCCGACGGCGTCGTCGGTGTGCAGCAGAAGACGGTCACCTTCAAGGTCGGCCGCAACCAGGTCTCGACCGTGGACGCCAAGGCGCACACCATGACGGTCACCCGGGACGGCAAGACCGTGAAGACCATCCCGATCTCCGCCGGCTCCGCCGACAACCCGACGTACAACGGCCAGATGGTGATCTCCGAGAAGTTCAAGGAGACCCGCATGGACGGTTCGACGGTCGGCTTCACGGACGACGACGGCAAGGGCGAGTACGACATCAAGGACGTCCCGCACGCCATGCGGCTGTCCACGTCGGGCACGTTCATCCACGGCAACTACTGGGGCGCCAAGTCGATCTTCGGCAGCGCGAACACCAGCCACGGCTGCGTCGGCCTGTCCGACACGAAGGGCGCCGGCGACTCCGGCACCCCTGCCGCCTGGCTGTACAACAACTCGCTGATCGGCGACCTGGTCATCGTCACGAACAGCCCCGACAAGACCATCGCCCCCGACAACGGCCTCAACGGCTGGAACATGAGCTGGTCGGAGTGGACGGCGGGCTCCGCCGCCTGATCCCCGCCCTTTCCCCCTCCGAAGGCGGCGGCACCCGGATTCCCCCGGGTGCCGCCGCCTTCGGCGTACACGGGGCGCCAGGGTTCTCATCCAGCTCTCATCGGGCCCTTAACTCCTCATCACGCCCGCTCCATAGCTTCGCGCCATGTTCTTCACCTACCTCCGGCGCGAGCTGCGCCGCCGCAGAAAGGCGGCGCTCGTCGTCGCCTCGGGGCTCGCCCTCGGTATTGCGCTGGTCATCATCGTCAGCTCCGTCTCCTCGGGCATGAGCAAGGCCCAGGACAAGGTCCTCGAATCGCTGTACGGCCTCGGCACCGACATGACGGTGACCAAGGCGGCCGCCGCGCAGAGCTCCGGCGGCACCGGACGCCCCCGGTTCGAGTTCGACGCCAAGGACGACGAGGACGCGACCCAGAGCACCGACCGGGTCATGGTCCAGGGCTTCCAGACGCTGGCCTCCAGCACCGTCGGCAAGGTGGGCGAGCAGGACGGCGTCGCCGACGCCGTCGGCGGACTGAGCCTGACGGTCATGAAGGTGGACGGCCAGTTCAAGCGCGGCGAGTTCAAGCAGGACGAGAGCTCGGGGCAGAGCGGGCAGGGCGGCCCGGGGGGCGGCCAGGGCGGCGGCGGCCAGCCGCAGGGCCGGGTCGAGGGCGGCGGAGCATCCTTCGACGTCAACTCCTTCACCGTCTACGGCACCGACGTCACCCAGCAGGACCTCGGCCCGCTGACCTCCTCCAAGATCACCAAGGGCCGGACCTTCAAGGCGGCCGAGACCGACGCCGAGGTCGCGGTCGTCGACTCCGCCTACGCCAAGGAGAAGTCGCTCGCGGTCGGCAAGACCGTCGCCATCTCCGGCACCACGTACTCGATCGTGGGCGTCTCCACGGCGGACAGCGGTGACGCGGCCGCCAACGTCTACATCCCGCTGAAGCAGGCGCAGACCGTCGCCGACTCCAAGGACAAGGTCACCACGGTCTACGTCAAGGCCGCCGACTCCCAGCAGATCGACACCGTCAAGGCCGCCATCCAGAAGAACATCTCGGGCACGACGGTCACCACCTCCGCGGATCTCGCCGACACGGTCTCCGGTTCCCTCTCCACCGCCTCCGACCTGGCCTCCAGTGTCGGCACGTGGCTCTCCGTCGCCGTCCTGGCCGCCGCGTTCCTCGTCGCCGGACTGCTCACCTCCTCCGCCGTCAGCCGCCGTGTGCGCGAGTTCGGCACCCTCAAGGCCCTCGGCTGGAAGAGCGGCCGCGTCACCCGCCAGGTCGTCGGCGAAGCCCTCGTCAACGGCCTGATGGGCGGTGTCCTCGGCATCGCCGTCGGCCTCGCGGGCGCCTACGCGGTGACCGCCGTCAGCCCCACCCTCAGCGCCCAGCTCGGCTCCACGGGCGGAGGCGGCGGCATGGGCGGCGGCGGCATGGGCGGCGGCCCGATGGGCGGCGGCGGCCCCGGCCGCCAGACCGCGTCCAAGACCCTCGACATCGCGCTGACCGCCCCGGTCTCCCTCACCACGATCCTCATCGCCGTCGGCCTGGCCGTGGCGGGCGGGCTGACCGCGGGGGCCTTCGGCGGCTGGCGGGCGTCGCGGCTGCGGCCGGCCGACGCACTGCGCCGCGTCGCGTAACACCGCCCCGCCCCACCCCTCCCGTACGTACAGCAGGAGTCCACACGTGTACCAGCTCAAGGGCGTCACCAAGCGCTACATGCGCGGCAAGAACCCCGTCGACGCGCTCGCCGGCGTCGATCTGACCATCGAGGACGGCGGACGGCTCGTCATCCAGGGCCCGACGGGCGGAGGCAAGTCCACGCTGCTGCAGATGCTCGGCGGACTGGACCGGCCGACCTCGGGCACCATCGAGCTCGACGGTGTCGACCTGGCCAAGCTCCCCGAGTCCCGGCTGACCAAGGTCCGTGCCGAGTCCATCGGATTCGTCTTCCAGAGCTTCAACCTGATCCCGACGCTCACCGCCCAGGAGAACGTCGAGACGGCGCTCGTCCCCCTCGGCCTCGGGGCGAAGACCCGCCGCGAACGCGCGGCGGAGGCGCTGGAGTCGGTGGGCCTGGGCGACCGGCCCACCCACCTGCCGAGCGAGATGTCCGGCGGCCAGCAGCAGCGGGTCGCGATCGCCAGGGCCCTGGTGAAGCGGCCGAAGGTCCTGCTCGCCGACGAACCGACCGGCAACCTCGACGAGTCCATGCGCGACGAGATCATGGAACTGCTCGACGGCCTGTGGAAGGAGCACGGACTGACCTTCGTGATGGTCACCCACGACAGCTCCCTCGCCCGCAAGGCACCCCGGGTGGCGACCATCCGCAAGGGAAAGGTCACGGTCACGGAGAACGCGGCGGCGTGAATCCGCACCGGCGCGCGGACCTCACGGCCGTCCTCCTCCGGCTGTGAGGTTCGCCACCCGTACGGCCCCGCGGGGCGGGCGCCGTACGGCCCCGCGCCGACGGGCGTACGGGTGCAGAAAGGAACCTACCGGGGCGAACAACCCCGTCCGTTCCGTGGATGTCGCCCGGGCGAGGCCGGGCCGCGCTGCGAGACTTGCCGGGTGCAACGGCCCCCACGGGCCGTAGGCGCCTCCGGGGACAGGGGGCGCCGACGCGCACGAGCCCACCCACGGAAGGTCTTGATCAGATGCCGGCCAGTTCCGAAATCCTGACCCCGCGCACCGCCGGGAACCGCGTCATCGAACCCCTCTACGCGGAGATCCTGCGGCGCAACCAGGGCGAGGGCGAGTTCCACCAGGCGGTGCGTGAGGTCCTCGAAACCCTCGGCCCCGTGCTGGCGCAGCGCCCGGAGCTCGTCGACGCCCGCATCATCGAACGGGTCTGCGAGCCCGAACGCCAGCTCATCTTCCGGGTGCCGTGGTCGGACGACGCCGGCGACATCCACGTCAACCGCGGCTTCCGCGTCGAGTTCTCCAGCTCGCTCGGCCCGTACAAGGGAGGGCTGCGCTTCCACCCCTCGGTCAACCTCGGCATCGTGAAGTTCCTCGGTTTCGAGCAGATCTTCAAGAACGCCCTCACCGGCATGCCGATCGGCGGCGGCAAGGGCGGCGCGGACTTCGACCCCAAGGGGCGGTCCGACGCCGAGGTCATGCGCTTCTGCCAGTCCTTCATGACCGAACTCCACCGCCACCTGGGCGAGTACACCGACGTCCCCGCCGGTGACATCGGCGTCGGCGGCCGGGAGATCGGCTACCTCTTCGGCCAGTACAAGCGGATCACCAACCGCTACGAGTCCGGTGTGCTCACCGGGAAGGGCCTCGGCTGGGGCGGCGCCCAGGCCCGTACCGAGGCGACCGGCTACGGCTGCGTCCTGTTCACCGCCGAGATGCTGCGCGTACGCGGCGAGTCCCTCGACGGCCAGCGCATCGCGGTGTCGGGCTCCGGCAACGTGGCCATCTACGCGATCGAGAAGGCCCAGCAGCTCGGCGCGACCGTCGTGACCTGTTCCGACTCCGGCGGTTACGTCGTCGACGAGAAGGGCATCGACCTCGACCTGCTCAAGGAGATCAAGGAGAACGGCCGCGGCCGGATCTCCGAGTACGCCGAGCGGCGCGGCGATCACGTGCGGTACGTCGAGGGCACAGGCGTCTGGAGCGTCCCCGTGGACGTGGCCCTGCCCTGCGCCACCCAGAACGAACTCCACGAGGCCGACGCGCTGGCCCTTGTGCGCAACGGGGTCAAGGCGGTCGCCGAGGGCGCCAACATGCCCACCACCCCGGAAGCCGTCCACATCCTCCAGGAGGCGGGTGTCGCCTTCGCCCCCGGCAAGGCGGCCAACGCGGGCGGCGTGGCCACCAGCGCGCTGGAGATGCAGCAGAACGCCTCCCGCGACTCCTGGACCTTCGCCCACACCGAGGAGCGCCTCGCGCAGATCATGCGGCACATCCACGACTCCTGCCACACCACGGCGGAGAAGTACGGCAGCCCGGGCAACTACGTGGTCGGCGCGAACATCGCGGGCTTCGAGATCGTCGCGGACGCGATGCTCGCGCAGGGCCTGATCTGACGGTGCCGCGATGCGGGGCCGGGGCGGCGCGCCCCGCCCCCGCGACTGCGGACCGGGACGGTGCGCGAGGCCCGGTGGGCACCACCGGGCCGGTGTGCGAGGGCGCCGGGGGTGCTGCCGGGCCGCTGTGCGGAGGGCGCCGGTGGGTGCTACCGGCGTCGGTAGTACTCGGCGCAGCCGGTGTTCGCCACCGTCACCGCGGCCAGGACCACGGCCGCCGCCGGGTGCCCCGTCGCGTACACCGCTGCCGCGCCGCCTCCGAGCACCACGGTCTTCACGGCCAGCACCCCCGGGAGCGGCAGGGGGATACGGGCGCGGGGTGCGGCGAACAGGCCCCACAGCACGACTGCCGCCGCGGGCGCCCCGATCCCGAGCGCCGACGACGCCGCCGCACCCTCCGGCGCCGTGAAGCCCCACCAGGCCAGAGCGCCGATCGCGACCAGTTCGAGGACGAACGCGAGCACCTCGTTCGCCGCGAACCAGGGGCGGTCCCACGGGACAGGGCCGTGGTCGTCGCCTGCCGTCATACGGAGTCCTCTCGTGTCCCGGCCCCCTCAGGGGCTGTGCCCAGGGGCGCCGTACGGGTGCCCGGTGCGGTACCGGACGGTTCCAGGAGGGTGTCGACCCGGCCGCGGACGTCCCGGCGCTGCCCGGACAGCACGGGGCCGCAGACGACCACCGGCAACCGGCCCGGCGTCAGCGTACGGTTCCGCCCCCTCCGCCGGGCGCGGAAGGGCCGGAATCGTACGCGCGGGAGGCGCCGTTGCCCCGGGACGCTCAGAGGCTCATGTCCATCACCACACGGCCGTCGATGCGGCCGGCGGTCATCTCGTCGAAGATCTGGTTGATGTCGGTGAGCGGGCGGAGCGTGTACGTCGGCTCGATGAGCCCCCGGGCGAAGAAGTCGAGGGCCTCGGCCAGATCTGTGCGCGTCCCCACGATGGAGCCCCGGACCGTCAGGCCGAACAGCACCGTGGAGAAGATGTCCAGGGGGAACTGCTCGGGCGGCAGTCCCACCAGGGCCAGCGTCCCGCCCCTGCGCAGGGCGCCCACGGCCTGGGAGAACGCCGCCCCGTTGACGGCGGTCACCAGCCCGCCGTGCACCCCGCCGCCGGTGAACTCCGCGATCGTGGCCGCCGCGTCCGTGTCGGTCAGGGCGTTGACCGCAAGCTCCGCACCGTGGCGGCGGGCCAGCGCGCACTTCTCGTCGGACACGTCGACGGCGACCACCCGCATGCCCATGGCGCGCGCGTACTGCACGGCGATGTGCCCCAGACCGCCGATACCCGAGACGAGCACCCACTGCCCCGGCCTGACCTCGGACTCCTTGAGCCCCTTGTAGACGGTCACCCCCGCGCAGAGGATCGGCGCCGCGGCGGCCAGGTCCACGCCCTCCGGGATCACGGGGGCGTACGCGGAGTCCACCAGCATGTACCGGCCGAACGAACCGTCGACCGAGTAGCCGCCGTTCCGCTGGTCCGGGCAGAGGGTCTCCCGGCCCGTCCCGCAGAACTCGCACGCCCCGCAGGCGGACCAGAACCACGCGTTGCCGACGGTGTCGCCGACCGCGAGGCGCGAGCACCCGTCACCGACGGCGACGACCTTCCCCACCCCTTCGTGGCCGGGGACGAAGGGAACGGCCGGCTTCACGGGCCAGTCGCCGTGCGCCGCGTGCAGGTCGGTGTGGCACACGCCGGAGTAGCGCACCTCGACGAGGGCCTGCCCCGGCCCGGGCACCGGGAGTTCCACGTCCTCGACGACGAGGGGAGCGGAGAAGTCCTTGACGACCGCTGCCTTCATGACCTGCATGGTGACGCCTCCGGAGGTCCGTTCCGGCGACGGGGCCCGGAGGCCCCCGCCCGTCACATCAGTCTGCTGTCGTGGCTGCGGGGGCGCGACCGCTGACTTTCCCGCGGTCCCTGGGGCGGGCGACCGCCCGTCTCGACCGCGTTCCTCGACAGCTCTTCTGCCGACAGCAGATCCGCCCGGAGCGGAAGGGTTTCCCCTCCCGCTCCGGGCGGATCGTTCCTACGCTCGGACGATGAGCAGCCACACCCCGGAATACGCCCGGGTCACACCCCTGCGTCCTGTCCCCGCCGTGCGTGAGCCCCTCTGGCGTGACGTCGTCGGCGACGTCCTGCGCCGCGAGCGGCGCGCGCAGGAGCGGACCCTCAGGGACGTGGCCGAGGCCGCGCAGATCTCCGTGCCGTACCTCTCCGAGGTGGAGCGCGGCCGTAAGGAAGCCTCGTCCGAGGTGCTCGCTGCGGCGGCGGGCTCGCTCGGGCTCGGGCTGGCCGACGTGCTCTCCCTGGCGCAACGAGAGCTCGCCCGCCGGAACGTCTCCTCCCGCGTGTCCCCGGCCCGCTCCTCGGCGGGTGAGGTGCGGCTGGCCGCCTGACCGCCCGCCCGCGCACGGGCCGGGGGGCGGAGCCTTCTACTCCACCGGTGACGCGGTCACGGCCCTCCGGAGCTTCCCCCGCCCGCAGCCGGGCGGGGGAACAGGGCAGCGATCACGTGGTCACGGAGGGCGGGGCTCAGCCCTCCGTCGGCGCCGGTGCGATGCCCGTCGGGCAGGCGCGGCCCCAGTTCGTCTCGGAGGGGGACTCCAGCGTGGCGCCCGTGCCGCCGATGCCGCAGTAGCCGTCGGGGTTCTTGTCGAGGTACTGCTGGTGGTACGCCTCCGCGGGCCAGAAGGTGCGGCCCTCGGCCGGGAGGATCTCCGTGCTGATCGTGCCGAAGCCGGCACCCGTCAGCACCTGCTGGTACGCCTCGCGGGAGGCCTCGGCGGCCTCCGCCTGCTCGGGGGAGTGGGTGTAGAGCGCCGAGCGGTACTGCGTACCCACGTCGTTGCCCTGGCGGAAGCCCTGGGTCGGGTTGTGGGACTCCCAGAAGAGCTTCAGCAGGTCCGCGTAGCTGACGACCTTCGGGTCGAAGACGACTCGGACCGCCTCCGTGTGGCCGGTCAGGCCCGAGCAGGTCTCCTCGTACGAGGGATTCTCGGTGTAGCCGCCCTGGTAGCCGACGAGCGTCGTCCAGACGCCCTCCGTCTGCCAGAACTTGCGCTCGGCGCCCCAGAAACAGCCCAGCGCGAAGTCGGCGACCTCCAGGCCCTGCGGGTACGGGCCCGTCAGCGGGTTGCCGAGGACGGTGTGGCGGTCCGGCACCGTGAATTCGGGGGTGGGGCGGCCGCGCAGGGCCTCCTCCGGGGTGGGGAGCTGCGGGGTGCGGCGGGTCAGGAACATGCGGGGGCTCCTCCTGGGGTCGTGGTCCACCCCGTACAACGCGGTGGGGGTGCCGGGGATTCCATGACGTCAGGCCGCCGGGGCCCGGGGACCGCGCCCTTCGTCGTCCTTGCGGCCCCCGGCCTCCGGGGTCTCGTAGGAGGACAGGTAGGAGGCCGTCTTCCTGCGCGCCCGCAGCCAGAACCAGACGGCGAGGGCTATCAGGATCAGCGGGATCAGTCGTGCCATGGGTGTGCCGGTCCAATCCGGGGAGGGCGGGTGTGCCGGGTCAGTGGAGCAGGGTCGCGGGGCTGCCGCCGTTGGCCTCGTACCCGGCGACGGCCAGCGCCCGGTACACCGTGTACTCGGCGGCCGGGTCGGCGTTCTGGGTCCAGGGCAGCGCCCCCACGTGGCCGTCGATGTGGACGAGCTGGTGCATCGCCTCCGACCAGCGTTCCATGCGGACGAGGAAGAGGACCAGCAGGTGCCGGACGTGCGCGAGCATCGGGTCGTCGGCGCGGGCCGCGTGCACTGCGAACATCGCGCCCTCGACCGCCTTCGTCACGACGGCACCCCGGTAGAAGCCCTGCACCAGATTGACCTCGGGCAGGTGCTCGTACACGGCGAACAGCGGCAGCGCGGCGAGCAGCGAGCCCTGCGGGGCGCGGGCGGCGGCCGCCGTCGCGAAACGGTCGGCCTCCTCGCGGGAGCCGTGCCACTTCTCGCACCAGAAGTGCAGGGCGGCGATGTGGGCGCCCATGTGCGCGGGGGCACGGTCGATGATCTTCGCCCAGAGCTGGTCGAACTGCTCGTGGGAGTACCCCAGCCCACGGGCCACGGCGAGCTCCACGAGGTACGGGACGGGATCGCCCGGAGCGAGCAGGGCGGCCTCGCCGCAGACCGTACGGGCCTCCTCCAGGATGATCCGGAAGTCGTCGGTGCCCACGGTGCCCGTGCGCCACGCCTGCTGCACCAGGAACTCCGCGTGCACCGCCGCCGCGCCCGCGTCCTTCGGGGCCTCGGCCCGCCACGCCCGCAGCCACGCCCCGCCCGTACCGGGCTGCCGGGCCAGCTCCAGCGACGCCGCGCCGGCGAACGCCTGCACCCGCTGCCAGCGGATCTCGCTCTCCTCGGGCGTCCCCGCGAGCAGCTGGGAGGCGGCTCGCCAGCTCCCGGTTCCCTGCACGACGTCCAGCACGTCGAGGAGGTCCTGGTCAGGACCCGGCATCCGGACGTCCAGCTCCTCCTGGCGCGCGAAGCCGTAGGTGTCCGGGTCGGCGGCGTCGGGCGAGCCGGGCGCCACCTGGCGGATACCGCCACGGCGGCGCAGCACGAGCGGGCCGGCGACGGCGACGAGCATGCACAGGGCGAGCAGGAACCACAGAATCTCCATGCGGTCCATTGTCCCCGGACGGCAGAGCGGGCGGCGAGTGGCCTTCAACTCCCCTCCCGACGAACTACGCTCGGGCCCCATGAGCGACCAGCACAGCTTCGAGACCCTTGCGATCCACGCCGGCAACACGGCGGATCCCCTCACCGGCGCCGTGGTCCCGCCGATCTACCAGGTGTCCACGTACAAGCAGGACGGCGTCGGCGGACTGCGCGGCGGCTACGAGTACAGCCGCAGCGCCAACCCCACCCGCACCGCGCTGGAGGAGAACCTCGCGGCGCTGGAGGGCGGCCGACGCGGACTCGCCTTCGCGTCGGGCCTCGCCGCGGAGGACTGCCTCCTTCGTACGCTGCTGACCCCCGGTGACCACGTCGTCATCCCGAACGACGCGTACGGCGGCACGTTCCGGCTGTTCGCGAAGGTCGCCTCCCGCTGGGGTGTGGAGTTCTCGGTCGCCGACACCTCGGACGTGAGCGCGGTACGGGCGGCGCTCACCCCGCGCACCAAGGCGATCTGGGTGGAGACGCCGTCGAACCCGCTGCTCGGCATCACCGACATCGCGGCCGTCGCCGGAGTGGCCCGCCAGGCGGGCGCCCGGCTGGTCGTCGACAACACCTTCGCCAGCCCCTACCTCCAGCAGCCGCTCGCGCTCGGCGCCGACGTCGTGGTGCACTCCACCACCAAGTACATGGGCGGTCACTCGGACGTCGTCGGTGGCGCGCTCGTCGTCAGCGACCCGGAGCTGGCCGAGGAACTGGCGTACCACCAGAACGCGATGGGCGCCGTGGCCGGACCGTTCGACGCGTGGCTGGTGCTGCGCGGCATCAAGACCCTCGCGGTCCGCATGGACCGTCACGACGAGAACGCCACCAAGGTCGCCGACCTCCTCACCCGGCACCCGAAGGTGACCCAGGTCCTCTACCCGGGCCTCCCGGAGCACCCCGGCCACGAGATCGCCGCCAAGCAGATGAAGGCGTTCGGCGGGATGGTGTCGTTCCGGGTCGCGGGCGGCGAGGAGGCGGCGGTCGAGGTCTGCAACCGCGCCAGGCTCTTCACGCTCGGCGAATCGCTCGGCGGTGTCGAGTCGCTCCTGGAGCACCCGGGCCGCATGACGCACGCCTCCGCCGCGGGTTCCCCCCTGGAGGTGCCGGCCGACCTCGTCCGGCTCTCCGTCGGCATCGAGAACGCCGACGACCTGCTGGCCGACCTCACGCAGGCACTGGGCTGACGGCAGGAGTCCGCCCGGCCGGGATCTCCCGGCCGGGCGGACCGTGCGGCCTCAGACCGCTACCTTCTCGTCCTCCAGCGAAGCCCGGATCTGCTCACGCATCTCGGGGCTGTCCTGGTGCTCGTGGACCGATACCGCGTGCTCCACCGCGGCCCGGACCACTTCGTCCTCCTCACCGGAGATGGTGAGGGAACAGTTCGACACACTCGGGTACTTGCGGCAGTCGGCGACTTTCCGTGTCATGGCGGCCTCCTCGATGGACGAGTGCACGCACTTCAAGCGTAGGTCCGAAACGCCGCGCCCACAGGCCGGGAGTGTCCCTCAGCTGTCCTGGGCCGGCTGGTTCGCCGCCTGCCGGGCCGCCAGCGAGGAGTTGAACCGGGTCAGCAGGGCGCAGAAGGTGTCCCGCTCCTCCTCGCTCCACCCGTCGGTCACCTGGGACATCAGCTCACGCCGCGAGGCGCGGACCTCGTCGAGCCGGGCCTGGCCGCGCGGCGACAGCTGCAGCACGACGGCGCGCCCGTCCTCCGGGTGCGAGGTGCGCTTGACCAGACCGGTGTCGACGAGCGGCGCGACCTGCCGGGTCACGGTCGAGGAGTCGATCCCCATCCCCGCGGCCAGCGCCTTGACGCCCATGGGGCCTTCCACGTCGAGGCGGTTGAGCAGCAGGTAGGCCGCCCGGTCCATCGAGTTGCGGACCTGGCCGACACCACCGAGGCGGGTCTGCTCGGCACGCCGGGCGAAGACGGCCACCTGGTGCTGGAGCGCGTCGAGGAGGTGGTCCGTTCCCGGATGTCCGGGGGCCGCGCCCCCGGAAGGAGACGCAGCAGTCGTCATGTCCTGAGGGGGCATGGCCGTGGGCTCTCTTCGTGCGAGTGTCGGATGGGTGGGGGACAGAGTACGCGGCCACGGGGCAACGTGTACCAGCGCTGCACAAACCTGTGGACACCACCGCAGGCCGCCATGAGATGCGACGGCCCGGACCGCTCCGAGCTGCAAGACTTGCTGTCATGACCTTCCGTACGTCAGGCCCCTTTCCTCCGCTGATCCTCGACGACGTCCGAGGGGCGCAGAAGATGCTGTCCGGGGTGGCCCGAACGACCGGGATGGAGGGCAGCCGCCATCTCAGCTCCCTCGTCGGCGCACCGGTCCACCTCAAGTGCGAGAACCTCCAGCGCACCGGTTCCTTCAAGCTGCGTGGCGCGTACGTGCGGATCTCCGGTCTCAGCCCTGTCGAGCGGGCGTCCGGCGTGGTGGCCGCGAGTGCCGGAAACCATGCGCAGGGTGTAGCACTCGCCTCCTCGCTGCTCGGCGTACGTTCGACGGTCTTCATGCCCGTGGGCGCGCCCCTGCCGAAGGTGGCGGCGACCCGCGAGTACGGTGCCGAGGTCCGGCTGCACGGGCACGTCGTCGACGAGACGCTCGCCGCCGCCCAGGAGTACGCCGAGGAGACCGGCGCCGTCTTCATCCACCCCTTCGACCACCCGGACATCATCGCGGGCCAGGGCACCGTGGGCCTGGAGATCCTGGAGCAGTGCCCCGAGGTCCGCACGATCGTCGTCGGCATCGGCGGGGGCGGTCTCGCCGCGGGCATCGCGGTCGCCGTGAAGGCGCTGCGCCCCGACGTCCGGATCGTCGGCGTCCAGGCGGCGGGCGCGGCCGCCTTCCCTCCCTCGCTGTCCGCAGGGCACCCGGTGGCGCTCGACGCGGTGCAGACCATGGCCGACGGGATCAAGGTGGGGCGGCCCGGCGACCTCACGTTCCCGCTGGTCCAGGAGCTGGTGGACGAGGTCCGCACGGTCTCCGAGGACGAGCTCTCCAGTGCGCTGCTGCTGTGCCTGGAACGGGCGAAGATGGTCGTCGAGCCCGCCGGGGCGAGCCCCGTCGCGGCGCTGCTGAGCGACCCGGGGGCCTTCCGCGGACCCGTCGTCGCCGTGCTGTCGGGCGGCAACGTGGACCCCCTGCTGATACAGCGCATCCTGACGCACGGCATGGTCGCGGCGGGCCGCTACCTGAGCCTGCGGCTCCGGCTCACCGACCGTCCCGGGGCGCTGGCCGCCCTGCTCGCCACCCTGACCGTCGCCGACGCCAACGTGCTGGACATCCAGCACGTGCGGACCGATCCCCGGCTGGGGCTCAGCGAGGCCGAGGTAGAACTCCACCTGGAGACCAAGGGGCCCGGGCACTGCGACGAGGTGGCCTCCGAACTGCGTTCCGCAGGTTACCTGGTGAGGATCTGAGCGGCGGGATCTCCCGGCAAAACCTGTTGTCGGCGGCTGCGCACGGCCTTTACTGTGCATCGCCGAACATCCCGGTGTTCCCGGCTCGCAGCAGCCGGAAACTCTACGATCCGCTCAGGAATTCACGCGAAAGCAACTGGGGGAATCCCGTATGCCAGGCGCCATTTACGCCGAAGGCCTGGTGAAGACCTTCGGCGATGTACGAGCACTGGGCGGCGTCGACCTCGACGTACCCGAAGGCACCGTCCTCGGGCTGCTGGGGCCCAACGGTGCCGGCAAGACCACCGCGGTACGCGTCCTGACCACCCTGCTCCAGCCCGACAGCGGGCGGGCCGTCGTGGCAGGCATCGACGTGCTGAAGAATCCCGACGAGGTGCGCCGCTCGATCGGCCTCTCCGGCCAGTTCGCCGCCGTCGACGAATACCTGACGGGCCGTGAGAACCTCCAGATGGTCGGGCAGCTCTACCAGATGAGTGCGCGCGACGCGAAGAAGCGCGCCGCCGTGCTCCTGGAGAAGTTCAACCTCGCCGACGCGGCCGACCGCACCGCGAAGACGTACTCCGGCGGCATGCGCCGCCGTCTCGACCTGGCGGCGGCGCTCGTCGTCTCCCCGCCGGTCATGTTCATGGACGAACCCACCACGGGACTCGACCCGCGCAACCGGCAGCAGCTGTGGGAGGTCATCCAGGAACTCGTCGCCGGCGGCACGACGCTCCTGCTGACCACGCAGTACCTGGAGGAGGCCGACCACCTCGCCCACGACATCTGCGTCATCGACCACGGCAAGGTCATCGCCCGCGGTACGTCCGACGAGCTCAAGGCCCGTACCGGCGGCGAGCGCGTCGAGGTCGTCGTGCACCGGCCCGACGAGATCGAACCGGCCCGCTCGGTGCTCGCCGCGTACGGCAAGGGGGAGATCTCCGTCGCCGAGCACACCCGCAAGCTGACCGTGCCGGTCACCGGCGGCGCCAAGCTGCTCGCCGAGGTCATCCGCGACCTGGACACCCACGGTGTGGAGATCGACGACATCGGTCTGCGCCGCCCCACCCTGGACGACGTCTTCATCTCGCTGACCGGTCACGCCGCCGAGCTGGAGAAGAACGGCCAGGACCCGTCGGTCCCGTCCGACGCACCGACCGAGGCCGAAGAAGGCCGGAAGGAGGACAGCCGGTGACCGCCGTCACGGACACGCCGGACGTCATGCCGCTGAAGACCCGGGGGACGATCGGCCGGTCCGTCGCCGACTCCCTCGTCGTCGCCAGGCGCAACCTGATCCGCATGGCCAGGATCCCCGAGATGGTGATCTTCGGACTGGTCCAGCCGATCATGTTCGTGGTGCTCTTCACCTACGTCTTCGGGGGCTCCATCAAGGTCGGCGGCTCCCTGTCGTCGACGGCCTACAAAGAGTTCCTGATGGCCGGCATCTTCGCCCAGACCGTCACCTTCGCGACCGCGGGCGCCGGTGCGGGCATCGCCGACGACATGCACAAGGGGCTGATCGACCGCTTCAGGTCCCTGCCGATGGCCCGGGGCGCCGTCCTCACCGGACGTACCCTCGCCGACCTCGTGCAGACCGCGCTCACCCTCGTCGTGCTCGCCGGGGTCGCCCTCATCATCGGGTGGCGGACCCACGAGAACCTCGGGAAGGTGCTGCTCGGCTTCCTGCTGCTGCTCCTGCTCGGCTACGCCTTCTCCTGGATCGGCGCGCTGATCGGCCTGGTCGTGCGCACCCCGGAGGCGGCGACGTCCGGCGGGCTGATCTGGCTCTTCCCGCTGACGTTCATCTCGAACGCCTTCGTGGACGCCAACCAGATGCCGACGGTCCTGCGTCACATCGCGGAGTGGAACCCCTTCAGCGCCACCGTGCAGGCCTGCCGTGAGCTGTTCGGCAACCTGCCGCCGGGGTTCGTCACCCCCGACGCCTGGCCGATGCAGCACCCGATCCTCGCCTCGGTGATCTGGTCGGTCGTGATCGTCGTGGTCTTCCGGACGCTCGCGGTCCGCAGGTACCGCTCGGCCACCGCCTGACCCCGCGCACGAAGGAGCCCCGGCCGCGCACGCGGCCGGGGCTCCTTCGTGGACTCCGGGATCAGCCCTGGTACGGCTTGGCGGAGACGATCTTCACGGTGGCCTTCTTGCCGTTCGGGAGCTCGTACTCCGCGTCGTCGCCCACCCGCTTGCCGTTCACGCCGGTGCCGAGCGGGGACTGGGGGGAGTAGGTCTCGATGTCGGTGCTCGCGTACTCGCGGGAGGCGAGCAGGAAGGTGACCGTGTCGTCCAGGTCGCCGTCGAAGGCGATGGTCACGACCATGCCGGGCTCGACCACGCCGTCGTCGGCGGGGGCCTCGCCGACCTTCGCGTGCTCCAGGAGCTGGGTCAGCTGACGGACCCGGAGCTCCATCTTGCCCTGCTCCTCCTTGGCCGCGTGGTACCCGCCGTTCTCGCGGAGGTCACCCTCCTCGCGGGCCGCCGCGATCTTGACGGAGATCTCCGTGCGCGCGGGACCAGACAGGTACTCCAGCTCCGCCTTCAGCTGGTTGTACGCCTCCGGCGTGAGCCAGGTGACGTTATCGCTGGTCTGGGTCACAGGGTGCTCCTCGTCGGTGCTGGGAATACAAAGCAACGCCCTACCCCAAGCATGCGCTGCCACGGGTGGGCGAAACAACGAGCCTAACAATTCCGCGCGAAAAGGGGGAGAAGGTAAAACGTCACACGCGCGTTCCTGCAGGTCGGGGCGGGAGCGCGGGCATCAGGGGCGGCGCGCGCCCCGCGCGGTCAGCCGTCCGCGGAGCACCCCTTCAGCTCCACCGCCGTGGCCCTGGAGGTGGTGCGCAGGGAGACGACCTCGTCGATCCGCTCGGAGCGCTCGTCGAAGCGGAAGTCCGCCCGGCCGACCTCGCCGCCGTCCTCGCTGAGGGCGCGGAGCGTGCAGTGCCCGTCGGCGTCCCGGTCCTTGCGGACCTCGAGGTGGGCCTCCGCGCGGCTGTCCGAGACGACCTTGGACTTGATGAGCTCCGCGCTGACGTCCTGGCCGGCCACGTAGTCGTAGCCGAACCAGCCGATCATGGCCAGGAAGAGCACCCCCAGGACGGAGCCGGTGATCTTCAGCGTGCGGTCCGCGCGTTCGTCCTGCGACCGGCCGTAGCGCCCCTCGGGCAAGGCCTCGCGAACCGCTGCCATGATCGTTCCTCCCGTACCGGGGATCGAGGAATTTTCCACCCCCCGGTTCAGTCACTATAGAAGCCGACCACTGCGACCAATCACTGAGGACCGAGTCTTGACCGAGCAGCTGAGACTGATGGCCGTGCACGCCCACCCCGACGACGAGTCGAGCAAGGGCGCGGCCACCATGGCCAAGTACGTGTCCGAGGGGGTGGACGTCCTGGTCGTCACCTGCACAGGGGGCGAGCGGGGCTCCATTCTGAACCCGAAGCTCCAGGGGGACGCGTACATCGAGGCGAACATCCACGAGGTGCGCCGCAAGGAGATGGACGAGGCCCGGGAGATCCTCGGCGTCGGGCAGGAGTGGCTGGGCTTCGTCGACTCCGGTCTGCCCGAGGGCGACCCGCTGCCGCCGCTGCCCGAGGGCTGCTTCGCGCTGGAGGACGACGAGACGGCGGCGGGCCGCCTCGTCGCGAAGATCCGGGCGTTCCGGCCGCAGGTGATCACCACCTACGACGAGAACGGCGGGTACCCGCACCCCGACCACATCAAGACGCACACGATCTCGATGATCGCGTTCGAGGCCGCCGCGGACACCGAGAGGTTCCCCGAGGCGGAGTTCGGCCCGGCCTGGCAGCCGCAGAAGCTGTACTACAACCAGGGCTTCAACAAGCCGCGCACGGTCGCCCTCCACGAGGCGCTGCTGGCCCGTGGGCTGGAGTCCCCGTACGGCGACTGGCTGGAGCGCTGGAAGGAGTTCGGGCGCGCCGAACGCACGCTGACCACGCACATCCCGTGCGACGACTTCTTCGAGATCCGTGACAAGGCGCTGATCGCGCACGCGACGCAGATCGATCCGGACGGCGGCTGGTTCCGGGTCCCGATGGACGTCCAGCGGGAGGTCTGGCCGACCGAGGAGTACGAGCTCGCCAAGTCCCTGGTCGACACCTCCCTCCCCGAGAGCGACCTCTTCGCGGGCATCCGCGACAATGCCTGATATGTACGCGACCCAGGCACTGACGCAGCTCGTTCCGCTCGCCGCCGACGAGCTCGACAAGAACAAGGTGACCCCAGGGGTCCTCGGCTTCCTCGTCTTCGCGGCGCTGGCCGTCGGGGTGTGGTTCCTGATGAAGTCGATGAACCGCCACATGGGCAGGGTCGACTTCGAGGAGGCCCCCGACCCGGCCGCGGAGCCCGAGGGCACCGACGGCAGGACCGAGGCGGCCGCCTCCGGTGCGACGAAGGCGGGCCCCTCCGGCCAGGACTGACGCGGGCAGGCCGGCGCGGCGCGGCCGGCGCACCGGGCCGGGCGGCCTGCGGGCCCGCCCCGCCCGCCCGGCGCCCGTGCGCTCAGGGCCGTACGCCGACCGGCACCCCCATCACCTCGCGGGCGTGCCGGGACGGCGTCAGGCCGAGGCGCCATGCCTGCCAGCCCTCGTCCAGGTCGACCCCGCGGTTCAGGACGACCCGGAAGGCCTCGGCGCAGTCCTCCAGCTTCGCGTCGCGCAGCGGGTGGGCGGCCTCCAGCAGGTCCGCGAGCTCCTGCTGGGCCACCGCCGTGCCCACCTCGCTGCCGCCGGGTGAGGCGTACGGCAGCAGGGTGCACCGCAGGAACGCCGCCCAGTCGCCGCCCCGGACGTCGCCGTACGACGCGAACAGGGTGATCGCCTCGCCGCAGAGATCCAGCGCCTGCGCCGCGCGGTTGTTGCCCCCGTCGACCAGCGCCAGCTCCAGGCAGGTCCAGGCCTCGCCGTGGGCCACCCCGATCCGCCGGAAGTCGGCCCGGGCGTCCATCAGGAGCTGCCGGGCGAAGCCGGAGTTGCGCAGGTTGCCCGTCTGCGCGGCCCGCTGGTCGCGGGTGACGCGTCCCGAGTGGTGGCGGGCGCAGGCCAGCCCGTAGACGTCCCGCATCCGGGAGAACATCGTGCGGGCCCGCTCCAGCTCCCGTACGGCCTGGTCGGTGTCGCCGTCCTCCTCCAGGGCCTGCCCCAGGTAGTACCGGGTCCAGGCCTCGCCCCGCGCGTCCTCGTTGCCCCGGTGCCGGGCGAGGGCCCCGCGCAGCTGCTCCACCGCGGGAGCCGTGCTGCCGGCCTCCCCGTCCATCAGCCGGGCGCGGGCCAGCTGGGTCAGGGCCCAGGCCTCCCCGCGCTCGTCCCGGGTGCGGCCGTACAGGTCCAGCGCGATGGACAGCTCCTCATCGGCCCGCGCGACCTCGCCCATCCGCAGGCAGACCTGGCCGAGCTGGAAGTGCGTCCACGCCTCGCCGTGCAGCGACTCGCCCTCACGGTGCAGGGCCAGCGCGGTGTCCAGCAGGGTCAGGGCCTCCGCCAGATCGCCCCGGTCGCGCTCGACGGCGGCGAGGGCGTGCAGGGACCAGGCGCGGTCCTCGGCCTGCTCCGGCGAGGCCTGGAGGCCGAGGGCCTCCCGCAGCCGCGCGGATGCCTCCCGCAGATTGCCCTGGTGGTGCAGTGTGATGCCGAGCGAGCAGAGCGCGAGGGCGGCGCCCGCGTCGTTCTGCGCCTCGCGGTAGAGGCCGACGACGGAGGACAGCGTGGTGCGGGCCTTGTCCAGCTCGCCGAGCTGCCGGGCCGCGATGCCCGTGCGCCACTGGACGGACCGCTCCAGGAGCCCCTGGTCGACGGCGCGTGTCAGCTCGCTGATCTCGCCGAGCCGGTAGAGGTCCCCGCGCAGCAGGCAGTAGTCGCACAGGGCGCCCAGGAGGTGGAGCACCGCCCCCTGGTCGACGCCCTCCGTGTGCCGCAGCGCCGAGGTGATGAAGCTCGACTCGTCGTCCAGCCAGCGCAGGGCGGCGTCCAGCGAGCTGAAGCCGTGCGAGCCGAACTGGCCGGCGCGGGTGGACATCTTGCCGTCCACCATGCGGATCACGGAGTCGGCGAGCTCCGCGTAGTTCTGGATGAGGCGCTCCTGCGCCGCCGTACGGTCCGTCGCAGGTTCCTCGTCCAGCAGCCGTGCCTGGGCGAAGTCCCGCACGAGGTCGTGCAGCCGGTAGCGCGCGCCCCGCACATGGACGAGGAGCCCGGCCCCGGCCAGTGACTCCAGGAGGCGGCCGGCCTCCTGCTCGTCGGAGGAGAGCAGCGAGGCCGCGGCGGCCGCCCCGAGGCTGGAGCGTCCGGCCAGGGCGAGCCGCCGCAGCAGCCGGCGGCCGGCCTCCGACTGGTCGGTGTAGCGCAGCCACAGGGCCCGCTCCACGGGGGCGACGGGACCGTACGCCCCGAGGGCGGCCGCGAGCTCCGCCCGGGTACGCGCGCCGAGTGAGGACCCCGCGACGCGCAGGGCGAGCGGCAGGCCGCCGCACAGCTCGGTGACGGCGTCGGTCGACGGGTAGTCGTACGGGCCGGCCTCCGCGTCGTGGGCCGATGCGCGCAGCAGTTCCTCGGCGCCCGCCGCGTCCAGAGCCCCGACGGCCAGGTGGTGCACCCGGGCCGGGGTGTCGCCGGGCAGGTCCAGCGGTTCGCGTGACGTGACCAGGACGAGGCTGTCGGAGCGCTCGGGGACGAGCGTGCGGACCTGGGCGGCGTCGGTGGCGTCGTCCAGGACGATCGTCACGGGCGTCCCCGTCAGGTGCTGGTGGTAGAGCTCGCTCAGCCGGCGTACCTGCTGGTCGGGGGAGGAGCGCTCACGGAAGAGGAGCTGTTCGCGCGGCGCGCCCAGCCGGTTGAGCAGGTGCAGCAGGGCGTCCCGGGTCGGCAGCGGTGCCTCGCCGGAGACGTCGCCGCGCAGGTCGACCACGCACGCCCCGCGGAACTGGTCCCTGAGCTCGTGAGCCGCCCGTACGGCGAGGGCCGTGCGTCCGGAGCCCGGGGCGCCGTGCAGGACGACGACGGTCGGCCTGGTCTCGGTGGCGGCACGTGCCGCGTGCACCCACTGGCCGATCCGCGCCAGTTCGGTGCGGCGGCCGGCGAACGGGCCGTCCGCGGAGGGCAGATGACCGAAGGACTGTTCGAGGAGTGAGCGGGTGCGGGCGGCCGCGCTGCGGTCCCCGCCGCGCAGTTGCGGCACCACCGACGCTCCCGCCTTCTTCTTCGGCGGGCGGGTGGAGGCGGTCAGTACGCGCTGCTGGTCGAGGAACGGGCGGATGCCGCGGACCTCCAGGGCCGTCAGCCACGCCAGCCGCAGCTGTTCGGGGCCGCCGGGCCGGCTCAGCTCGCCCGCCCTGCGGTGTGCGGCGGGCCAGTGGGAGGCCGTCACCCGGGCCACCGTCGCCGTCGTGCCCGCCACGGCGACGACGGCGCCCGCGCCGAGGGCGAGACCGGTCGCGGTGCCGAGCGCCAGGTCCGCCCCGAAGGCCGCCGCGGCGGCAACTCCCGTGACCAGCAGCGGGGTTCCCAGCGTCGCTCTGCTGAACTGTGCCGCCCATGGCTGCCGCCCGGCCTCCGCCGCGTCCAGCGCCTGCGTGTAGGCGGCGTACTCGTCGGCCGCGCCCGCGGAGATGGCGTCGAGCGCGCCCCGCGCACGCGCCAGCAGCGCGCCGGAGTCCGTCCGGCCGCCTGTCCGTCGTGTCTCTTCCTCCACGGCGCGTACCAACAGCCGTTCGGCTTCCGCCCGATGGCTGTCCCGCATGTGTCCCCCCAGGGTTCCGGCAACGTCGACCCGACCAGCTGTCACACGCACCCAGTGTCCTGCGTACGGACCGTCAGCGCGAGAGAGCGACCGGCCGGGCCGGCCCCGGGGCCGCTCAGTCGCACAGGCTCGCGACCACGAGGCTGTCGAAGGCGAGGCGGCCGGACTGCCACGCGGTGACCCGGACCGCGGCGTCCTCGCCCGCGTCCTGTGCGGGGAGTCTGGTCGCGGAGATGCGGCAGGGGGTGGCCAGGTCGAGGGGGGCGTGGAAGGCGCTGCGCAGTTCGACGGGGAGGACGCGGTAGGGGGCGCAGGCGGCCTGGACGGCCTGGCGGGCGGCCTCCACGAGGACCATGCCGGGGATCTCGTCCGTGGGGTGGTCGAAGAGCACCGGATGGCCGGGGTCGACCCGCAGGTCCCAGGTCAGGCCGCGGCGGGCCGCGGCGCTGCGGGGGATGCCGAGGACGACGTCGCGCTCGTCGAGGCGTCCCACGATCTCGGGCGGCACGGGGTCGGGCAGGGGCGGGTACGCGCCGTCCTTCCGGGTGGCGGGACCGACGGGGGCCGACGCGTGCAGCGTCAGCCGTCCCGCGCCGGCGAAGTCGCCGCCGCGCAGCAGATCGGCCTCCAGGGTGAGGGCGGTGAGGCTGTCCCGGCGGCGCCGGACGTCGGTGGTGGCCGCCTCCAGACGCATCTCGGCGGGCCGGGTGCCCAGCAGGATGGCGCCCGGCACTATCTCGAACTCCAGTTCGGTTATGGTGAAGCGGTGATCGGCCGGAGCCCCGTAGTACGTCTGCCCGACCAGGACCGACGCCTGCCGGAGCGACTCCGCCGCGAGCAGGGGGTCGTACCAGGCACCGGCGACGGGCGCGTAGAAGTGGTGCCCGCGCGGCCACTGCGCGCCCAGCCGGAACGCGTCGGGTCCCAGCCGCCGCCAGTCCGTGATCAGCACCTCCGTCACCGCGCTCCGGTCGACGAGATGGCGTGGCGCGCTCCGGACGAAGCGGAGGCCGGCCTCGTCCCTGGCATCCGGCGGCAGGGGCAGGGTGAGCGTGGAATCGGTGGGGGACACGCAGGTTGCCTTTCTCGTGGGCGACGAGGCGGGGTCGCGTACCGGTGAGGGTGCCGGGGCCGGCCGGAGCGGGCCGAGGACGCCGGTGGCCTCGGCCCGGCGCGCGGCAGGCGGTGAAACGCGTGGCGGGCAGCCGGCCGCCGTCATGCCCGGGGCGGGCTCCCGGGGTGGCGGGTCCCCCCGCCGGGGGGCCCGCCCCCCCCCGCCCGACCGGGGTGAGGGCGCCGGGCGGGGGGTGGAGCGGGGCCCGGGGTGTAAGAGGGGGCGCCCCCGGTGC
>NZ_JBHJYN010000001.1:668688-880930 GCF_042270185.1 Streptomyces sp. NPDC055962 | reverse complement strand
GGGGGGGGGGGGGGGCGCGCGGGGGGGGGGGGGGGGGGGGTGTTCGGGGGGGGGGGGGCCGGGGCCGCGGGCGGGGGGGGGGGGGGGGGGGGGGGGGGGGCCCCCCGGGGGGGGGCCCCCCCCCACCCCCGGCCCGACCGGTGTCAGGCAGCGGCCAGTGCGGTGAAGCGGCCCGCGTGGAAGACCAGGGGGCCCGCCTGGTCCGTCAGGGAGCCGTCCAGGGCCTCGGCGATGACCAGTTCGTGGTCACCGGCCGGGTGGAGCGTGCTGATGCGGCAGTCAAGCCAGCCGAGACCGTCGGCGGGAATCGGGTGTCCGGCGCGGGTCGTCGACCACTCGCCGCCGGCGAACCGGTCGACGCCCTTGGCGCTGAACAGGCGGCACAGCTCCGCGTGCCGGTCGCCGAGGATCGTCACGGCGAAGGACCCGGCGCCGCGGATGGCCGGCCAGGTGGCGGAGGTGTCCGCGGCGCACAGGGCGACCAGCGGCGGGTCCAGGGAGACGGAGGTGAAGGAGTTGACCGCCATGCCCTTGGGGCCCTCGGCCGTGTCGGCGGTGACCAGGACCACTCCTGTGGTGAAGCGGCCGAGTATGTCGCGGAACGAGCGTTGCTCCAGCATGAGTTCTTTCCGATCGAAGAGGACGGCCGCCGGGCCGGCACGGCCCGGGCGTGGCGGACTGCTTCCGGGAACGCCTCCCGGAAACCCTCCTGGAACGCTTCCCGGAGGGTTTCCCGGAGCCGTGCGCGCGGGACCTACCGGTTGCGGGCGGCGATCGCGAAGTCGACGGCCTCCTGGGGGCGCTTCGCGGAACCCGTGATGCGGGGCGCGACATGACGGGCGAGCAGCTCCATGCTGCGGTTCGTCTTCTCCCACGAGCACCAGTCGGCGACGTAGACGAGCAGCGAGCCGAAGCCGCCGGTGATCTCGTGCAGCCGCTCGATCCCCGCGACCACGTCGTCCACCGAGCCGACGAGCGCGCCACCGGCCTCCACCCGGGCCTCCAAAGCCCTCTCGCGCGGCACGTCGGGGCTGAGCACCTCGCGGCCGGCCGCCTTCCCGAAGTACTCGAACAGCCAGCGGTCGTAGCCCTCGCGCACGTCCGCGTACGCCTCCTCGCGGGTCTCGGCCACGTGCACCGGCAGGGCGATGCGCCACTTGTCGCGGTCGAGGGTCTGCCCGTGCTCCTCGGCGGCCTCCGTGGCGTACTTCCACTGGTGGGCGAGGTTGATGTGCGCGGGGGCGCCCGGCGTCAGCAGGGCGAAGGGAAGCGCGAACGAGGTCATGCTCAGCCCGTACTGCCCGATCAGCCGCGGGCTGGACTGCGAGGTGCCGGAGGTGGCGACGGCGACCTCGATGCCCTGCGGACTGAACCGCGGCAGCTGGATCTTGGCGTCGCGCAGGTCGAACCAGTCCGTCTGCTGGGTGATCCGCTCATCGCCGTTGACGAGCTCCAGGACGGTCGGCAGGGCCTCCTCCAGACGGCGCCGCTGCACCGGCTGCTCCAGGCCGAACATCTTCGCGTCGAACGGCACGCCCGGGCCGACCCCCAGGATGTAGCGGCCCCGGGTGAGGTGGTCGAGGTGGACCGCCCGGCTGGCGACGTGGAAGGGGTGGTGCCCGGACAGGGGTACGACGCCGTGGGCCAGCTTGATCTGGCTGGTGCGCTGCGAGGCGGCGGCGATCATCGCCTCGGGCGCCCCGACGAGGCCCCAGCCCAGCGTGTGGTGCTCGCCGAACCACGCCTCGTCGAAGTTCAGGTCGTCGACGTACTCGACGAGGTCCAGGTTCCGGCGTATCGCCAGGTGCGGGTCCTGGCCGGTCTCGTGGACGGGGGAGAGGAAGATACCGATACGGCTGTGCACAGCGAGCCTCCGAAAAAGGGAAAGGTGTGGTGACGGGCGGTGGTGGGGGGTGGCCGGCGCAGGGTCAGACGACCCGGTACACCGCGTCCTTCAGCGAGCGGACCTTCTCGTAGTCGGCCGTCAGCGTCGCCTCGGCGGGCGCGGTGAGGAACACACGCATCGAACTGGTCAGCAGGTCGACCGTCGGCCTGATGCGGGAGCCGGGCGCGAACTTGACCGTCGCCAGGAAGACGCTCTCCCGGGCGCGGATCTCCTCCACGGCCGTCCCGTCGACGGACTCCACCACGCCGTCCAGCTCGGTCGGCGTGTTGTAGACGACGGCGGGCTGCCTGCGGGAGTAGGTCCTTCCGGCGTACCGTGCGCGGAACTCGTCGGGCCGCGTGTACGCCTGCGCGGTGAGCGCCGCCTGGTTGTGGCCGAGGCACACGTCGTGGAAGGGGGCGTTGAGGTTGCCGTTGAGGCGGGTGCCGATCTCGACCAGGACGGGGCCCTCGTCGGTGACGATGACCTCGGCGTGGGACGGTCCCCAGGCGATGCCGAGCGCGGCGAGCACCTCGTCGACGTACGAGGTGAGGCCGGCGACCACGGGGTTGTCGTGCGGGTCGGCGAGGAGATCGCGGTTGTAGATGTTCTTGCCGGACGGCAGCAGCGTCTTCTCGTACTCCCAGACGCCGCACACGTAGCGCTCGCCGTCGCAGCTGACGGTGTCGACGATGTACTCGGTGCCCTTGAGGTAGGACTGCACGAGGACCTCGGTGTTGGCGAGGCCGAACATGTTCGGGGCGTCGAGCACCGTCCGGGCCGCCGTGCGTACGGCGTCGGGACCGTCGCAGACGAAGACTCCGTCGGAGGCCGCCGAGCTGAGCGGCTTGACGACCACGGGGTACTGCCCCTGGCCCTCGGCCCAGGCCACCGCCGCGTCCGGGGCGTCGGTCTTGAACTGCTGTGCGCAGCGCACCCCCGCCCGGCGCAGCGCCTCGATCATCTCGTACTTGTCGCGGCGGGCCGGGGACAGCGCCGAGCCGTTGGAGGGGACCCCGACCGCTTCGCTCAGCCGGTCGGCGAGCGGCACCGACGACTCCTGGCCGGCGATCACGCAGACCGGGCCGAGGTCGTGCAACAGGCCGACGAGGGCGGACTCGTCCTCGCCCACGATGTTCCTCGTGTACGCGGAGAGGTCCGGCGGTGCCATCGCGGGGATGAGCTCGGGCGTGCTCTGGACGTGGACGACGTCCGTGCCGTGGGCCGCGAACGCGGCGGGGTAGAAGTTGCCGGCGGAGTAGCCGTCGACGATCACGGCGACGGGGCGGGATCCGGTGCTGGTGGTGCTGCTCATGAGTGGGCCTCCGACTCGGAGTCGATGAAGCGGGCCAGACGGGCGACGCCCTCACGGATCGCGGCGGGGGCCAGGTTGCTGAAGCCCAGGCGCAGGGCCCGTTCGCCGCTGCCGTCGAGGTGGAACATGGTCATCGGCGCCCAGCTCACCGCGTGGTCGCGTGCGGACCGTTCCATGGCGGCGAGGTCGGCCTCGAAGGGCACCTCGACGACCAGGAAGAAGCCGCCGCGCGGCCGGTTCCAGCGCACCCCGTGCTCGGCGTACCGCTCGGGCGGGAAGTGTGCGGCGAGGGCGTCGAGGGTGGCGGCGAGCCGCTCCTGGTAGACGGCGGCCAGGTCGCGGGTGACGGAACGCAGGTCGTGGCCGGCGTCCACGAGGATGCCGCCGATCGCCGCCTGGGAGAGCGAGGACGAACCGACCGTGAACATCGCCTTGGCCTTGGAGAGTTCCTGGGCGAGGGTGCGCCGGACGCCGTCCTCGCCGACGACCGTGCGGTCGCCGACCAGGTAGCCGAGGCGGGCTCCGGGGAACGCGGACTTGGCGAAGGAGCCGAGGTAGACGACGTCACCGCGGGTGTCCAGCGACTTCAGCGTCGGCAGCCGCTCCTCGTCGCTCGCGAACAGCCCGTACGGGTTGTCCTCCAGGATGGTGAACCCCTCCTCGGCGGCCAGTTCCAGCAGCCGGCGGCGGGCGTCGAGCGGGACGACCGTGCCCGAGGGGTTGGAGAAGTCGGGGACCAGGTACAGCGCGGCGGGACGCCTGCCCTCGGCGCGTACGGCGCGCACGGCGGCGGCCACTGCCTCCGGTTCGAGGCCGAGGGGCCCCTCCGTGATGCCCTTCACCGGGATGTCCAGCATGCGGGCGGCGCCCCGGATGCCGACGTACGCCGGGGAGACGGACAGCAGCACGTCGTCGGGCGAGCGGAACAGGCCACGCAGGGCGACGAGTGCCGCCTCCTGGAAGCCGTGCGTGATCATGATCGCCTCGGGGGTGACATCGATGTCCTCGTCCCGGGCGAGCATGAGGGCGACCTCCTCCTGGATGAACCCGTTGACGGGTCCGTACTGGAAGAGCAGCCGGGTGATGCGCTGTTCGGGCACCCCCTTCTCCCGCAGGTGCGCGATGTACCGGTCGATGTGGAGCGAGAGCTTCGACAGGTCGTGCGTACCGTCGTGGGGGGCGCCCGACGAGAAGGACAGGGCGTCGGGGAACCTCATCGCCGTCTCGCTGAGCAGGCGCATCGAGTCCATGTCCGGGTCGACGATGCCGGCGTGCAGCGCTTCCCGGCGCAGGGCGGTGTCTGGCTGAGCGGTCGTTACGGGCACGTCAGGTGGTCCTTTCGGGAACCTGTGCGGATCGGGGGTCGAAGGGCCTCTGGATCAGGCGGCTGACGGCTGGGGCGCGATCCCCGTGCCCTTCCCGGGCGCCCACCGGCGGACGCGGACGTCCCCGACGATGCCGCCGTCGACGTAGGGCTCGGCGTCCAGGATGTCCTGGAGGTGGTCGCGGTCCTCGGCCTCGTAGACGAGGAGACCGGCGTTGGCGTCCTGGAGCGGACCGGCCAGGAGCAGGACGCCCCGGTCGGTGAGGGAGCGCAGGTACTCGGTGTGGGCGCGGTGCAGGTGGTCCCGGCCCGCGCGGTCGACGGTGTACTCGAACTCGACGACGAACGTCGCCATGGGATGCCTCCTGGGCAGGTCGTGAAGTGGGGGGCGGGCGGGGCTCACATGTAGAGGCCGCCGTTGATGTCGATGACCGAACCGGTCGAGTAGCCGGCGCTCTCGGAGCAGAGGTGGAGCACGCTGCCGACCGCCTCCGCCACGGTGCCCATGCGCCCCATCGGCAGCCTGGAGAGCACGGCCTCCTTCTGCGCCGGGTCGCGCCGCTCCCAGGCACCGGCGACCCGCTCGGTCGCGATCGGGCCGTGGGCGACGACGTTGAGGACGACGCCGTCGGCCGCGAGCTCGTACGCCATCTGCTTGGTCATGCCGATCACGGCTGCCTTGGACGCGACGTACGCGGCGTTGTTGAAGTGGCTGTACGTACGGCCGCCCGCCGAGGCGAAGTTGACGATGCGGCCGTAGCCGTCGGCGGCCATGCGCGGGGCGCACACCTTGACCGCTATCCAGCTGCTGACCACGTTCTCCAGGAACGACTGGTCGAAGTGGGCCGGGGTCAGTTCGGCGTAGTTGATCACCCGGGTGTCGCCGCCGACGCCGTTGACGAGGATCGACGGGGCGAACCGGTCGACGATGTCGGTCAATTGGGCCTCCGCGGCGGGGATGTCGGTGATGTCACCGACGACCGCCTCGACCTTGGTGACCTGGGACAGCTCCTCGGCGAGCCGGCCCAGGGCCTCGGGGTCCCGGTCGAACAGGACGAGCGTGTGGCCTTCCTCGGCGAGCTGGCGGGAGACCTCCGTGAGGATGCCTCCGGCCGCGCCGATCAGCAGTGCGGTGCGGGGGGTGGGTGCGGACATGACTGGTCACCTGGTTTCCGGTGTGAGAGTGGTGGTGTCGGTGGGTGTGCGGGGGGCGGCTCCGGAGCCGGACCCGGCTGCGAAGCCCGTCAGCCGCGGCAGCAGCGCGAAGCCGAGGGCCACGGCGAGGCCGAGGGCGAGGACGGACATCCACAGAGCCCCGTAGCCACGGGCGTGGGCGAGTGCGAGCCCTGCGGGGCCGCCGATGACGAACGCGGCGTTCCAGGCGAAGAAGTACGAGCCCTGGTAGGTGCCGGCACGTCCGGCGGGGGCCCGGTCCGCGATGAAGGTCGCGGACATCGGGGCCCACAGGACCTCTCCGAGCGTCCACACGACGGTGGCGAGCGTGAAGGAGATCATGCTGTGGGCGAAGAAGTTGCCGCCGAAGCCGAGCGCCATGAACCCGGCGGCCAGGATCAGCGGGACGTGGGCCCGCATCCCGCCGACGAGGCGGGGCACGAGGGGCAGCAGCAGGATCGAGAGCACCGCGTTGACCGCGAGGACGAACCCGATGTTCCCGCTGGTCAGTCCGCTGCCCCGCATGTCCAGCGGAAGCGCGGAGTTGACCTGGAGATAGACGCAGGCCAGCAGGAAGGTCAGCAGGAGGAAGGCGACCAGGACGGGGGTGCGGAAGGGTTCGGCGATGTCACGCGCGGCCGACCTGAGGGCGGCCGGGACCCCTGCGGGCCGGTCGGAGTCCCGTACCGGCGGCGGATCGGCGGGTACCGCGAAGACCAGGGCCGCGTAGACCAGGCTGGACGCCGCCCAGACGACGAAGAGGGCGGTGGGGCTGACCTCGAGCAGGAACCCGGAGAGGACCGGACTCAGCGACATCCCGATGTTGAAGCCCACCAGGAAGAGGCTGTACGCCTTCGAGAACTGCTCCTTGGGGACGATCGAGGAGATCAGCCCGGCTCCGGCCGGCCGGTCGACCGACGAGAGGAACCCGGTGATCAGCGACAGCGCACACAGCACGGCCACGTGGTCGGCGACGGCGAACAGCAGGGCCATCGCGGCGGCGACCGGCTGGGCGGCGATGATGGTGCGGCGCGGCCCGATGAGATCGGCGACCGCCCCTCCCACCAGCCCGGACAGGACCACACCGGCTCCGAAGAGGCCGACGACGAGCGGGGTGGTGCCGGGGGCCACGAGCCCGTTGTCCTCCAGGTAGAGGACGAGGAAGGCGGGGGCGAGCGTCCCGAGCCGGCTGGCGGTCTGCCCGCACCACAGCAGCCAGAACGCTTTGGGGAGGTTCATCAGGAGCAGTCCGTTCGTGTCGGGGGCGTGAGGGTCCGCGACGGTGCCGCCGCGGACCGCGTCGGAGCCGACGGAGCCCGCGTCGACGTCTCCGGGGACGAACCCGCCGATCCCCGGGCCGAGCCCGCGGAACCGCGTGCGGGACCCGCTGCGGTCCGCGCCCCACGGGGCGGCCGTCCGGCCCGCGGTCCGTGTGCGGACCGGGCGGGGGAGGCCGGCGGTGCGGCGGAGCCGAGTGCGCCGTAGGCGAAGGCGGCGGAGACCAGGGTCATGTGGTGGTGCCAGCCGGGGTAGGACCGCCCCTCGAAGTCACGCAGGCCGAAGTCGTCGGCCAGCCGCTCCGTCGTGTCGGCGGCGCGTGCGGCCAGTCCGGCCGTCGCCCACACCTCGCGGGGCGGCCGTTCCACGAGGTCGGTGAGCCAGATCCGGCCGTCACCGGAACCGTCCGGTGCCCGCCCGCCGACGAGCCGGAGGGGGACGGGGACACCGGGGAGGCGTACCACCCCCGTCGCCCCTCCGGGCGCCCCGTCCGCCGCCGACGGGGGGCGCGGCGCCGGACGGGACGGGTGTGCCGCAAGGAGGTCCCGCGCGCGGACGGGCCCCGAGCCGCCCCGCGAGCCGGACGTGCCGGGGCCGGCGCGGTCCGGGAGGACGACGAGGCCACCGGGTACCGACACGACGAACCGGCGCCGCCTCGCGGCGAGTCCCGAGACCAGTGCGGTGGTGTCCGCGAAGCCGGCCAGGTCGGCGACGACGGGCAGACCGTCCGCCGCCGGATCCGTCGTGTTCCGGCCGGTCCCGTCGACCAGGTCGAGCACCTGGGCGTCGGCCGGTCCCCGGGTGCCGGGAGCACCGTCGGGGACGCGGGCCCTGTCGCGCAGTTCCCGGTCCTCGGACCACGGGCCGGGCAGGAGAAGCCGCCAGCCGACGGGGACGGTTGCGTCGTCGGTGGCGAGGAAAGCGCCGATGCCGACCTGGCAGTTGACGGTGCGTCCGCCCTGCGGGACGAAGCGCCGGTGCACTCCGCAGGAGCGGTCCCCCCGCTTCGGCAGCACCGCCGTGCCGATGACCAGGGCGCGGGGCCGGGAGCGCCGTACGACCCAGTCGGCCAGACGGCCGCGGACCGGCTCCCAGCTCCAGGGGCTGGCGTTGACGAACTGGTGCAGCGCCTGGGCCGCCGTGGCCGAGTCCGACACGGAGGCCGCGAGCCGCCGTACGGTCTTGCGGCCCGGAGTCACCAGCAGGCCGCGTGTGTGGACATGGGCCCACCTGCGCTGGTCCGCGCGGGGCAGGGCTTCGAAGACCTCCGCGACGAAGGCGTCGAACGCCGGGCGGTTCACCGCGGATCCCGTCCGGCTGCGCGGAGAGCGTACGGCGGTGATCGTGGCCGCCGCCACGGTGGAACCGGGAGCCGTCGTGGACAAGGTCCTCGCCATGGCGCCTTCCCTTCCTGTGGACTGGTCGCGTTCCGCGGGTCCGCCTGTCCGAAGCCCGCCCTAAAAAAATAGAGAACGACTTCTTTGTTTTCAAGGCCGGGAGGCAGCCCGGCTACGACTTCGAGGAGTACGCGCTTCCGCATGGCCGCCCACCTGCGGTTCTATGCGGGCAGGAGTGCGGGCCTCAGAAGCGCCGCCTCGGCGAGCTCCCGCTCCGCGACCGCCGGCCACCCCGTCCCGAGCCCCCGGGAGGTGAGTGCGAGGGTCAACGCGCCCTTGAACGACGACAGGTGGAGCGTGCCTCCGGGCTGCCCGGCGCCGGGGGCCGCGGCGGCCCGGAACCCCGTCATCCGCCCGGTGTGCGGGCCGAGCGCGGTGTCCACCGAACCGGCGTCGGTGACCCGCAGCTCCGGGATGCCCGTGCCCGCCGCCTCCCGCTCGACGGACCGGCGGATCACGGCGTGCGCCCGCCGGTCCGGACACCAGGCACGCGCCGCCGCACACAGCGCCGCCGCGTGCGCCCCGGCCCGGCTCACGGGATCGCCGCCCGCCCCGGAGCGCAGCGGCACCCTCACCGTCCCCGTCACGCACCCGGGTTCGGCGATCAGCGTCCGCTCCGCGTACCGCCGCCGCAGGGACACCGACGTCGCCACGGTGACCTCCTCGAAGCCGGTCTCCCGTGCGAGCGCGTCGGCCAGCACGGTCGAGAGGAACCCGCTCACCGTCAACTGCCGGGCCTCGCACCAGTCGCGCAGCCGGCGGCTCTCGTACGAGGTCAGCGCCAGGGTCACGGCGTCGCCCGCCCGCCCCGGTCCCGGCCCGTCGCGCAGCTCCCGGCGCCCGCCGCCGTACGGGCCGTGCCCCGCGTACGGGGTCGTGGTCCGCCGGACCCGCCGCGGCGACCCGGAAGGCATGCAGACGCCGCACGTACACGCGCCCCCGCCCTCGTAGGTGAGGGCGTCGGTGCCGGGCGGGAGCGCCTGCCCGCGGACCTGGCCGGCGTCGTGGCCGGGGGGCGCGAACAGGGCGTCCAGCAGGGGCCGTACGTAGCGAGCCGTGGAGTAGCCGTCGCAGATCGCGGGGTGGAGGGTCAGCCGGAAGCGGGTCGAACCCCCGCGGTCGTGCCCGGCCCGCAGCCGCCACAGCCGCCCGCCCTCGGCCAGCGTGTCCTCCCCCTCGTCCACGGCCGGGTACGCCTGGACGGGGCACGGCCCCGGCGCCCCGCGCCGGAACCGCAGCCCGTCGCCCCCGGTGTCCTCGATCCGCAGCGACAGGGGAGCGAGCCACCGGATCCACGGCTCCACGGCCCGCCCCACCTGCTCCAGCGGGACGACACCGTCCACGTCGAAGGAAGCGGTGAGCCGGCCGCTTCCGCCCAGGAGCGCGTGGGAGTAGGCGGACGCGGCCTCGGTGTCGCTGAGCCCGCGCACGTCCCTCCCGCGTTCACGCGCCCCCTCGCCCCTGCTCACGAGCGTCCGGACGCGCCGGCCGCGAGAGCCGGGGACGCGCAGCGCACGGTGTTGGACAGGGTGACGCCGTGGCTCGTGAAGTCCAGCGTGACGCGATCGCGGTCGGCCATGCGGAATCCGTCGTGGAAGCTGCTGCGGTCGGCGCCGATGTAGACGTAGTGGACGCGACCGGGGGCGAGCAGGGCGTCGTGGGAGAAGAGTTCGGACATGATGGCGTCGAGCCCGTAGTGCAGGGCCTTGACGCCGGTGGTGAACTCGCCCCGCCAGCAGGGATCGCCGTCCCGTTCGATCGTGACGTGCCCGGTGACGTGGCGCGGCGGTTCGTCCAGGAACAGCCAGGGTGCCACGGCCGCGTCGCACAGCTTGGCGTACGAGAGGTGTCCCCGGTGGCGGCGGAAGCGGCCGATGTCGGTGAGGTCGTTGCCGAAGGTGTGGCCGACGTACCGGGGCCGGTGGTCGTCGTCCGTGACGTACACCAGGACGATCTCCGCCTCCTCGGTCAGCGCGACCGCGCCGGCCGGTGCGCGCAGTTCCTCCCCGGAGGTCCTCAGCACGTCACCGAGCCCCTTGAGGAACCAGTTGGGCTGGGACGGGGTGTCCGCGTCCACCTTCACGTTGTGGGTCTGCATGAAGCCGCCGACCATGGCGTCCCCGAGGTGATCGGGCAGCAGGGGCGGACGGAAGGACACCGCGTCGCGTTCGCCCACGGGGACGGTCACCGTCCCGGAGGCGGCACGCAGGACGGCGACGTCCCCCCGCGCGAGCAGCAGCTTCCTCAGGTCGACACCGCCGAGCGGGGTGAGGAGCAGCGGCTCGTCGGCCTCGGGGAGGCCGAGGCCGAAGTAACGCTCGTTCCGGTAGGTGCATTCGAACAGTACGGTCATGTGAGTTCCCGCCTTTCGGGCATGGGTGTGCACGGATGGTGTGGGGGAGGGGAGAGGCGGAGCCACCTGCGGCGGGCGGCCCGCCCGGTGGTGCCGGACCGCGGAGAGTCCGGTACGCAGGCGGCTGTGTGCCGCGGAGAGTCCGGTACGCGGGCGGCTGTGTGCCGCGGGCCCGGTACGGAGGACCCGTCAGAAGTCGCGCACGGCCCAGCGCTCCGCGCTGCCGGCGAGGGCCATGCCCCATCCGGTGCCGCGCGCGGGCGACAGGGTGTTGGTGCCGCGGTCGACCGCGGGGGGCGGCGCGACGATCATCTCCGGGAAGAAGCGGTCGGACTGCCCGGCCTCGACGGTGAGCGCCCCGGGACGGCCGAAGGCCAGCGCACGGCCCGCGTTGATGAGCGGGCCCACCTCGGCGACCTGGACACCGAACTGGAAGCGGACCCCGTGCTCCCGGGCGTAGGCGGCGAGCCCGGCGGCCGGCAGCGGGCCGCCGTTCTTCGACACCCGGATGTTGAAGGCGTCGCAGGCCCCCGACTCGACCGCCGTACGGGCGTCCCGGGAGGTGCAGACCGACTCGTCCAGCATGATCCGGACCCCGCCGTCACGCCGGAGCACGCGCAGCGCCTCCCAGGAGCCCTTGGGCAGGGGCTCCTCCACGTAGTCGACGCCGGCGTCCGCCAGCCGGCGGGCATGGCCGACCGCGTTCGCGGGGGTCCAGCACATGTTGGCGTCGATCATGACCGGCACGTCGTCGGCGACCTTGTCGCGGATCGTGCGGACGGTACGGACGTCACGCCCGATGTCGTCCGAGGCCTTGATCTTCACGAAGTGGAACGGCCCGCGCGTCGCCAGGAACTCCTCGGCGTCCAGGCTCAGATCGAGCACCTGCGAGACGGCGAGCGAGTCCGGCTCCCGGGAGGTCCCGCCGGGCAGCAGCCTGCCCGCGCCCTCCCCGAGCCGGTGCCCCAGCCAGTCGAGCACCGCTGTCTCCAGCAGACAGAGCAGATTGTTGCCGCCGACGACGCCGAAGGTCCGCGCGAAACCGTCCCGGTGCAGCACGCCGAGCAGCTCCGCGGGGTCCCGGCCGGTCAGCTGCGCGAGGACCGGGCCGACGTCGGCCTGTTCGAGCGCGGCGCGCACCCCCGTGGTCGTCTCGCCCGTGACGTACGGCCGTGGCGCGCACTCCCCGATCCCGTCCACCCCGCCGGCCGAGAGCCTCAGGACCAGGCTGTCCGACGTACGGCGGCGGGCGGCGGGATGGTCGAACGGCGTCCGCATGGGCAGCTCGACGTGGTACAGCCGGGCCCTCCCCGGCTCAGGCGCCACGGTTCAGCCCCTGGAGCAGGGTGTACGTCGACGTCCAGTCGACCAGGTCGCCGCTGACGTCGGTGTAGAAGAGGTAGTGCTTGGCGGTCGGGAACTTCATGATCGCGCCACGCCCGGCCACCAGGTCCTGGAAGACGGAGTGCGCCGCGTCGAGGTCCACGATCGGGTCGGTCATCCCGGAGACGAAGGTCGCGGCCGGCACCTGCGGCCGTACCCGTCCCGGCGCGAGGTAACGCCGCTCCAGGTCGAGGAGCACCGCCCGCGACCTGCGCGTCAGCTGCCGCACGGCCAGGTCGTCGTGGTCGATGAAGTGCCGGTACTTGGCCTCGTCGGTGAAGTCGGCGGCCTCCAGCCCCGCGTCCCACGGCTCGGCGCTCGTGTCCGCAGCGAGGGCCGCCCGTGCCTCCGGGGTGAGGGTGGCGTGCATCCGGCCGAGCCAGGAGGAGCAGAACACGGCCGCGTCGTACGAGGTGGTGAACCCCTCGTGGCCCATCAGGGCCGCCATGAAGGAGCCGCCGAGGCAGTGCCCGAAGAGCGACAGGGGCACGTCGTCGCCGATCATCTCCCGTACGGTCGCGACGGCCCGCGCGTAGTCCCCGAGGACCGTGTCGGCGTCCGGGATCTCGCCCGGCGTCCCGGGGCTGATGCCGCTGCCGCGGCGGTCGAGGACGAAGAACGCGATGTCGTTGTCGGCGAACTGCGGCCCCACCTCCCACAGCCAGCCGGCGTGGCTCTGGAGTCCGTGGAAGTAGAAGACGGCTCCCTTGATCTGCTCCGGCCGCCACACGTGCATGGCGAGCCGGGCGTCGCCGCACGGCAGGTCGATGATTTCGCGGCGGGTGTTCTGCGGGGGCCTCAGGGTCTCGATCATGGTCGGTTCTCCTTGGTGGTGCATCGGGGTGCGAGGTGGGGTGCGAGGTGGTGCGACGGAGCGGTGGCCGGACGATCCGGCGTACGTCAGCCGGCGAGGACGGTGTCGACGAAGTCGATGTCCTTCTGGAACGGCGTGTACTTGTACTGGGTGGCGTTGCCCTTCTGCCGGCGCGACTCCACGTAGGTGGCGATCGCCCCCTGCGCGACGGTCCGGACCTGGAGGGCGGCGAGCCGTCCGCTGTCCCGCTTCGAGGCGTACTCGATGTTGATGACGGACAGCTCGCGATCGATCGCCGCGGACAGCTCGCCGTCCAGCTCCGCCCCCGGCGAGGGCACTTCGACGACGACCGTGTAGGACGGCAGCTCGTCCCAGCGCGGGCCGCACATGTACAGCCCGGTGTCGAGCCCGCAGGCCTCCAGCCCCTGGCGGATGGCCTGCGTGACCTGCCCCTCGGTGATCTTCTCGCCGGTGAAGGAGTGGAAGAGCCCGTCGCGATGGGTGAAGTGGACCCAGGGAGTGCCGTCCACGATCCGGTCGACGCGGTAGATGTCCCCGGTCCACAGCCGGTAGAGGCCGTTCCCCTGGGACATGATCAAGTGGTAGTCGCGGCCGGCCTCGACCTCGTCGTACAGCAGTGTCTCGACCGTCCCGCCCGCGTCCAGGAGCGAGCCCAGGGGGACGTCGGCGGGGACGAACTCGAAGTAGGCCTGACTGACGGCGAGCGGCTGGCTGTCCAGGGTGTCGTCCACGGGAATGGTGGTGACGCCCTCGGTCCCGCAGCTCATGAACGGCAGCTTGGCGACGCCCGGCAGCACGGCGTCCAGGCGCGGCCGGTACAGCTGTGCGGACGCCGACAGCCAGCAGCTGTACAGGGTCAGCGAGGGCCAGATGTCGACCAGGCTGAAGTCGTCCTTCTCCAGGGTCCGTTCGAGCCGCAGCGCGGTGTCCTCGTCGGGTTCCGTCCACGGCCTGCCCTGGAGGGTGCCCGCACGCACGTCGCGCACCAGCTCGTCGCCGTGCCGGGCGATCAGGTCGCGCAGCGAGACCAGGGTGCTCGGGTTGATCGCCGAGATGTAGTGCAGGTCCTTGCCGACAAGGTGCCGTATGCGGTGGTACATGCGACCGGCGTGGTCGGTGGGCGTGCCGGGGCCGAACCACGGGGACTCGTACCACGGCGGGTTCCAGTCGCGGCTGTTGATCTGCGGGTGCCGGTTGCTGATCGCCTGGTGCTCGACCCCGTGCACGAAGTCGTACACGTCCTCGCGGACGGTCTGGGTGTCGAGCGTCGCCCAGGGGTGCGCGAGGATCTCCGGGTGGTGCTCCAGGTAGGTGCCCCACATGGCCTTCATCGCGGGGATGCGGTACGTCAGCAGCCAGTGCAGCGTGTACGGGACGCGTTTGGGCGTGCCCGTCGTCCCGCTGGTCTTGAGCCAGCGCAGGACGGGGCTGCACGACAGGATCCCGCCCTTGGTGCGGGTCTCCCGGTCTATCTCCTGGGTGAAGTCGTTGTAGCGCATGACCGGGAGGACCGAACGGAAGGTGGCCGGGTCGGCGGCGACCGCGTCGTACCCCTGCTCCTTCCAGTGCAGTGAGCTGGTGCCGATGTCGATGAGGTCGTCGAGGACGCGGGCCTGGGCGGCTCCCGGGTCCTTCAGGTCGGCGAGCAGGCTCTCGCGTGCCCGGAAGCACTCGTCGACGAAGGGGTCACGCCGCGCCTGCCAGTGCTGCTGCCACTGCGATTCCTGCGATTCCTGCGGTGCTCGCATGTCTCTGTCTCCTCGGTACTGGTCCGACGGCCCGGATCCGGGCATGCGTCGGCGCCGCACGGCGGTGGCCGGGCGGTCGGGTGGATGGGGAGTGCGGCGCGGTCGGTCAGGCGCCGTGCGTGCGGGGAGAGGCGGCCGTCGTGCCGCCCTCCCCGGCCGCGAGCGCGGCCAGCTCGTTCAGGTCGTACAGGGCCTGGCGCTTGGTCCCGTACCGGGTGATCCTGCCGCGGCGGGCCCACTGGCGGATCGTGCCCTCGGGCACTCCGAGGGCGAGGGCCGCGAGGGAGGTGGGCACGCGTGTGCCGCGTGCCGTGCGCGCGCTGTTCATGCCGGCTCCTTCGCCTGATCCGTCCGGTGGCGGGTCATGAGGAGCCACTGGCGCGGTGTGAGGACGTGTCCCGCGCCGCACATCGGTCCGCGCAGCACCAGGTCGTCGCCGCCCCGCGCGGGAAGGGAGACCTCGGCGTCGCAGTCCGGCTCGACGCACCGGCCGAGCGGCACGAGCTCCGCCCGGGGCGGCGCCACCAGCGTGCGCAGGGCGGTGGCCACCTGCCCGATCTCGTCGGCCGCCGGACCGGCGGCGGGATGGGCGGCCAGGAAACCGGCGTGCCGGCCGAGGAAGGACGCCAGTGCGGGGACGGTCCTCTCCGGCGGCGCCCCGGCGGGCCCGGCCTCGTCGAGCACGAGACGGGCCCAGGAGGTCAGCCGTACGACCGCGTCGTGCCGGGCCTCCAGCGCCGCGTCGTTCACGGGCGGTGCGTCCGGGCGGTGGCCGGTGACCCGGGCCGGGCCCCCTCGGCGTGCGGGGAGGACGAGCTGCTGCTCGCTCTCGTGGTGGAGCGCGGGCAGCGCGGCCAGATCGGCCACCAGCGCGCGCGTGCAGGATCCGCAGAGCCGCGCACCGGGGGCGGCGCGCCTGCGCCGCAGGGCGTCGGAGCGGGCAGCGCGACGGCAACGGCTCGACGCGCACTGCTCCGGGAGGGACTGCGAGGGGGTCGGGTCGTCCATGGGCACGGGTCGCCTCACCTTCGGGAGAAAAGGACCGTGGCGGGGAAATAAAAAAGCGCCGCCTGATGGCGACGCGATGGCAGTGCGAAGGCTCCTCGAAGAGGGCAGACTGCCTCGCGAAAGAGTGTTACACGTCTGCCGGGTCGGCCGCAAGAGTTCCCGGCGGATCAATCGACTCCGTTGTCCCAGAGGGGAGTTGGCGGTGCGTACGGGCGCCGTCGGCCCGGGAGGGCACAGACGGCAGGTGCCGCCCGCCCCCGCGCCCGCGGGAGTGAGCGGCACCTGCCGTAGGGGCCCGTCAGCGGGGCGCCGGCACACCGAGGACCCGATCGCGCAGGGTGGGGAAATCCGCACGTGTCCGCGTGACGAGCGCCGGGTCGAGGTCGACGACGAGCGTCTCCTCCCCGGCCCCCGCCTCGGCGACGACCTCACCCCACGGGTCGACCACCACACTGTGGCCGGCCTGTTCCACCCCGGCGTGCGTGCCCGCCGTCCCGCAGGCGAGAACGTACGCCTGGGACTCGACGGCCCGGGCACGGGCCAGCAGGGACCAGTGGGCGCGGCGGGCGGCGGGCCAGCCGGCCGGGACGACGAACATCTCGGCACCGGCGTCCACCAGCGCCCGGAACTGCTCGGGGAACCGCAGGTCGTAGCAGGTGGCGAGTCCCGCCGTCGGCCCGCCTTCGCCCAGCGTGAGCGTGACGGTCTCCTCGCCCCTGGCCAGCAGGGCCGCCTCGCCCCGGTCGAAGCCGAAGCGGTGGATCTTCCGGTACGTCCGGTGCGGTGTCCCGTCGGGCGCGAATACCAGGGAGGTGTTGTACAGGGTGCCGTCCCGGCCGCGCTCGATGATCGAGCCGGCGTGCAGCCAGACCCGTGCCGAGGCCGCGGCCCGGCCCATGACCCGGGCCGTGGGCCCGTCCAGGGGCTCCGCGTGGTCGTGGAACGCGTCGAAGGAGAACGCGCCGACGGTCCAGAGTTCCGGAAGGACCACCAGGTCGGCGGTGTGCTGCTCGCGGACGAGATCCGCCGCGCGCGTCCGGCGCGCGGTGACGGTCTCGTCCGGTCGTACGGCGATCTGCAGGAGCGCGGCGCGCACGGTGTCTCCGTTCGTGGTCGGTCGGTGGGTGGGCGGTCAGCGCAGGTGGGAGGCGCCGTTGACGTCGAGCACGGCGCCGCTGCACCATTCCGCGGGCGCGCTGCTCAGCCAGGACACGGCAGCCGCGACGTCCGAGGGCGCCGCGATCCTGCCGAGCGGGCTCTGACTGCGCACCTGCTCCTCGGCCGGCCCGACGAGCATGGGCTCCGTGAGGTCGGTGCGGACGAACCCGGGGGCGACGGCGGTCACCGCGATGCCGAGCGGGCCCAGCGACTGGGCGAGCGACTGGGTCAGCGCGTGGAGCGCGGCCTTGGTCGCCCCGTAGGCGGGGGCGTCGGGCTCGCCCCGACTGGCGCCCCGCGAGCCGACGTTGACGATGCGCGCACCCTGCGGTCCCTGGACCCGGCGCTGGAGGTGCTCGACGAGGTGCCAGATCAGGTCGGCCGGTGCGATGAGGTTGACGTCGACGAGGCGTCGCCAGTCGGCCTGCCAGTCCTCGTAGGAGGTGGTCGCGACGGGCTGTTCGGCGTAGACGCCGGCGTTGTTGACGAGCACGTCCACCGCGCCCAGTTGTTCCACCGCGGACGCGATGATCTCGCGGGACGCGCCGGGTGTGCCGAGATCGCCGGTGACCAGGGCGTGGCCGGTGCCGGGCAGGGCGTCCAGCACGGCCTTCGCGGACGCGGAGCCGGCGCGGCAGTGCACGGCCACCCGGTGCCCGGTGGCGGCGAGTTCGGTGGCGACGGCGGCCCCGATCCCTCGGGAACCACCGGTGACGAGCGCGCAGCGTCGAGTCATGGGGAGAGCCTTTTCGTCGTAGGGGTGCGATTCCGTGCACAGCTGCACGGGAGGGGGGAATCGGATCAGGTCGGCGTGGGAGCGATGCCGGCCGGACAGTCCTCGCCGGGGAGCCGGAGGGGCTCCCCGGCCGGGTGCGGGGCGGGGGCGAGCACCAGGGACCACAGGCACTCCAGTTGAGCCCGGACCTCCGCGCCCGTGCGGCCCGCCCGCAGGGCCGCCTCGGCGCCCGCCGTCAGATAGACGGCCAGCAGCTCCAGGCGGTCGGGTTCGGGGCCGGGGCCGGGCCGCTCACGGGCCGGGGCCATCAGGTCCTGGAGGGCGGTCCGCCACAGGGTCGGCCAGAGGGAGGGGACCGCCTGCTCGTGGGTGAGCCTGGCCGTCGCCCGGACACTGGCCTCCTCGTCCAGCAGGGTGGCGAGGGTGAGGGTGAACTCGGCGACCGGCGGGACCGGGCAGGGGGAGATCCGTGCCAGCGCCTCCCGGGTGATGTCCTCGGCCTCGTGGAAGACCGCGCGGGCCAGTTCCGCCTTGGTGGGGAAGTGGAAGCTGAGCGCTCCCATCGTCATCCCGCAGGCCCGGTGCACGGCGGACAGCGAGGTCCCGGCGTACCCCTGCCGGTCGAACTCGACGGCTGCCGCGGCGATCAGGGCCTGTCGGGTGCGTTCCGCTCTCACCTGCTTCACCATGGGCTCGACCTCGGTATCCGTGACGGGAACTGAACCCCACGGGCCGACCGGACGGAGAGGTGCGCGCCGGGTGCCGGGGGTGGGGATCCTCCGTCGCACTCCCGCCCGCCCACGCTCCGGGCGGAGTCCGGGAGGGCACGGCCCCCAGTCCTGCGAACGTACCGCCCGAACCCCCCACCGACACCGCCCGTTCCCGACGCCGGAACGATTTCGCCAAGTCGGTTGTGTACGATCCGGCGTCCCGCGGGCGGTGCGCGACCGCCCGCGCGGGAGCGCGGCACCGGCCCGCGGGACCCGTCTCACAGGGCCGCGAGGTGCTCCCGGTACCAGGCCGCCGCCCCGGCCAGCCGGTCCAGCGGACCCGGGCCCGGCTCGCAGCCCGTGAGCCGCCAGATCTCCTCGCTCGCGTACCAGTGGTCGCGTGCCAGCAGCGTGAACTGCCTCTCGCTGATGCGGCCCGGGGTCTCCCGCAGGCGCGCCAGGCACGAGTCCCAGGACAGATCGCCGGACGCCCGGTCCAGCACGGCCAGGTCCGCGAGTCTCGTCATGAGGTCGTGGTTGCGCACCGGCACCGGATGGCCGGCGTGGTGGACCCCTGCGGGCAGGGCGTCCGGTGCCGCGGCCAGGGTGGTGAGGAGACGCGCCAGGTCGCCGACGTCGACGACCGAGGACCGTCCGCGCCCGCCGTCCCAGCGGGCCGGCACCCGCCGGAGCAGCTCGCCGAGTGCGGGCACGACCCAGCGGTCCCCGGCGCCGAGGACGAGACCGGGCCGGAGCACGACACCGCCCGCGTCGAGCACGATCCGCTCGGCGGCCAGCCGGGTCCGGCTGGCCGCCGACACGGGGGCGGGCGTGACCTCGTCGACGGAGATGCCCCGGTGCGGTCCGGGGCCGTACACCGCCGCCGTGGACAGCTGCACGATCCGGCCCACCCCGGCGCGCCGGGCCGCGTCGACGACCGCCCGGGTGCCGCCGACGTTCGTCCGCTCGCACTCCTCGGCGTCGCCCTCGACCCGGCAGGCGAGATGGACGAGGACGTCCGTGCCGCGCGCCGCCACGGTGAGCGAGCCGGGGTCCGACAGGTCCGCGCGGACCCGCTCCACCCCATCCGCCACCGGCCCGGCGGCGGGGTCCCCGCGGGTGACGGCGCGCACCTCGACGTCCCTGCCCTCGGCGCGCTCGTCCAGCAGCCGGCGGAGCACCGCCCGTCCGACGAATCCGGTCGAGCCGGTCAGCAGCACCCGGACGGGGCTCACCGCGCTCCGTCCCCGGGAGGTTCCGCCTCCGTACGCGTCGTGCTCTTCGCCGGCTTCGCCCCGGCGCCGTTCCGCGAGAACTCCAGTGTGGCGATCACCTCGGGCGGCGCCAGGGCGGGGAGCAGACATCGCAGCACGTTCTCTATGAGTGCGGGCAGGTCGGCCCGGTTGGTGGCGAGCCGCGACATGATCTGCGTACCGGTGTACGCGGCCACGATCACCTGGGGGTACGCGTACTCGTCGACGTCCGGGTACAGCTGGCCCAGTTCGCGTGCCTCGGTCAGATGGGCGCGGAACTGATCGCCCCACCAGTCGTAGACCGAGTAGTCGAGCAAATTCACCTCGCTCTGCTCGACGGCGAGCCGGACGCCCGCCCGGAAGAGGACGTTGGAGCGCATCTCCACGGACAGGTACTGGCAGACGTCGATCAGCTGCTGCAGGCCCTTCCCCTCGTCGGGCCACCGCAACTCGGCGGCCTGCTCGACGATGACCGCGCGGGCCAGATCTTCCTTCGACTTGAAGTGGAAGTACATGGCTCCGGTCGTGATGCCTGCCTTCTGCAGGATCGCGTTCAGACCCGCTCCGTGGTAGCCGACCTGGTCGAACATCTCCGCTGCCGCGCGGATGAGCGCGGCCCGAGTCCGCTCGGCGCGCTCCTGCCGTTGCCGTGCCATCGGCAGTCTCCCTAGTACCTGTAGACAAACAAAAAGAACGACCTCTATTTTATTCACGTCGGCGCTCCCGTGTCACTACGGGCGTCGTCGCTCCATCTGTGTGTGCCCAGTCGAGAGCCACCACATCAGGGAGACCAGCCATGCCCGTAAGCCTCGTTCAGCGCGCCGCCGAGAGCCGGTTTGAGATGGTTTCGGCTACTTTGACGCACAAGGTGAACCAGGACGAGATGCTGTTGCGCAGCTGGCGGCGTACGGCGCCCGACGCCTTCACCGTCACGGCTGCCTGGCCCTCCGCGCACCCGTTCTACACCGACCGCCATGGCCTGCACGACCCGCTTCTGCTGAGCGAAACGGTACGCCAGACGCTGCCCCTGCTGTCCCACGGCGCCTACCAGGTCCCCTTCGGGCACCAGCTGCTCTGGAAGGACTTCAGCTGGACGCTCGACCCGGAGGCCACGTTCGCCGACGGCGGCCCGGCCGAGCTGGAACTGCACATCACCTGCGACGAGGTGACGTACCGTCGCGACCGCGCGGCAGCGATATCGCTCAGAGCCGACGTGGAGCGCGGGGGGCGCCCGATGGCCACCGCCCGCTCGCGCTTCACCATCCAGGACCGCACGGTCTACAACCGGCTGCGCGGGGTCTACGCCGACGCCGGCGCGGCCACCGCGCGGGCCCTGCCGCTGTCACCTCCGGCAGGTCTCACGCCCTTCGGCCGCGACCGCTTCGAGGACGTGGTGCTGGCCGCCACGGACCGGCCCGACCGCTGGCAGCTGCGGGTCGACACGACCCACCCCGTCCTCTTCGACCACCTCGTCGACCACGCCCCGGGCATGCTCCTGCTGGAGGCCGCCCGCCAGGCCGCCCTGGCGGCGGCGCACCCGCGGCCGATGGTCGTCACCGGCATGGAGACCGAGTTCGTGAAGTACGCCGAGATGGACATCGCCTGCGACCTGGAGGCCGAGTGGACGGCGGACCCCGGCAGGGTCCGGATCAGCGCCCGGCAGAGCGGCAGGGAGATCTTCTCCAGCGTCGTGACCCTGGAGGCCCCGCCCGTCGTGCACTCCGCCCGTGCCGCCTGACGCGTGTCCCCGGCCCGCGGAGGCCGGTTGCCGCGCCGAGCCGCGACGTGCGTGCCGGTGGCTCCCGGCGCCGGCGCGCGCCCGGCGGCGGGTCTCAGTCCGTCCCGGGCGGGCCGGCGGTGACGGCCGCCTCCTGGAGGGCGTCCAGCAGGTCACGCAGGGCGGGCTGTTCGAGGGACACCTCGCGTGCGGCCGCCGAGATCACGCGGACGGGCTCGGGGTTGCGGACCGGGCGCACGACGACACCCGGGTGCCGGTTGCGCAGCCCCAGACCCGGCATCAGGCTCACGCCGAGTCCGGCGGCGACGAAACCCTGCGCGGTGGCGTAGTCCTCGCTCCGGATGACGAAGTCGGGGCTGAAACCGGCCGCCGCGCAGGACTCGGTCACCGCTTCCAGGCAGGGGCCGGGCGGTTCGCAGCCGACCCACTGCTCGCCGGAGAGGTCGTGCAGGTCGACGACGTCCTGGCCGGCGAGCGGATGGCCGAGCGGCAGCACGGCGGCGTACGGGTCGTCGAGGAGGTGGACGAGCTCGAAACCCTTGCCGATACGGCCCGACGCCTGGACGACCACGGCCACGTCGGCCCGGCCCCGCACCAGCTCCTGGAACGGGTCCTCCGGATCGGTGAGTTCGGCGTCGATGCGGATGCCGGGGTGTGCGGTGCGGAGCCCGGCCAGGGCGGGCGCCACCAGTGTGGAGCCGGCCGTGGCGAAGTAGCGGACCGATAGGCGCCCGGTGCGTCCGGCGCGTAGGTCGGCGAGTGCGGTCTCCGCCTGGGCGACCGCTGAACTGATCAGCGCGGCGTGCTCGGTCAGCAGCAGGCCCGCGGCCGTGGGCCGCACCCCGCGGCCCACCCGCTCCAGCAGCGCCGTGCCGGCCTGCTTCTCCAGTGCCGCCATCTGCTGGCTGACGGCGGACGGCGTGTAGCCGAGGTGCGCCGCGGCGGCGGTGACCGTACCGCTGGTGACCACCGCGCGCAGGACCTGCAGTCTCCTCACATCGAGCATGTAGCACAGCTTAACAGATCAGGTAGAACCATTTGCTTGTCATCACAGCTCGGCTGGGGCACCTTCGAAGAGCCGGGATGGACGGAACGCCCGACGGCGGCACCCCGGAAGCCTGCACGGACCGTGTGCCGAACCGAGTGGAGGAAGCATGACGAACGGCAGTACGCGGAGTCTCCGGGGCGGATTGCGGGTGGCCGTGCTCGCCCTGCTGTGGGGCTCGACCTTCCTCTGGATCGAGCTGGCCCTGCGGGGCCTCTCCCCGCTCCAGGTCACGTTCGCCCGCTGCGTCCTGGGCGCGCTCGTCCTCGTCGTCGCCTGCCGGGTGGCGGGCCACCGGCTGCCCCGGGGCATCGCCGCATGGCGGCACATCGTCGTCGCGGCCTTCTTCTGCAACGCCCTGCCGTTCGCCCTCTTCAGTCTGGGCCAGCAGAGCGTCGGCTCCGGTCTCGCGGGCGTCCTGAACGCCACGACCCCGCTCTGGTCGCTCGCCCTGGGGCTCGCCCTCGGCTCCGAACGCGGACTCCGCCCCGTGCGCCTGGCGGGCCTGCTGCTCGGCTTCGCCGGCACGATCCTCATCTTCGCCCCCTGGCGGACGGCCGGCGCCGCGAGCTGGGGCGCCCTCGCCATCATCGGCGCGGCCGCCAGCTACGCCGTCGCGTTCACCTACATGGGCCGCACCCTGGTCCGGAAGGGCACCCCCACCATCTCGCTCTCCGCCGCGCAGCTCGTCGCCGCGAGCGGCCTGACCGCGGTGGCGGTGCCGATCGGAGGCATGCAGTCCATCGACCCCGGTCCGACGGTGATCGTCGCCGCCGTAGTCCTCAGCGTCTTCTGCACCGCGATCACCTTCCACCTCACCTACCGGATCATCAACGACGAGGGCGCCACCAGCGCCGCCGTGGTCGGCTATCTCCTGCCCGTCGTCTCCGTACTGCTCGGAGCGGTCGTCCTGGGCGAGGAGATCGGCGTGCGGGTGGTGCTGGGGATGGCCGTCGTCCTCGTCGGCGTCGGACTGACGCGGCGGCAGGGCCCGGCGGCGGCCACCGGGGAGGGGACGGCGGGCGAACCGGCCGTCGACCCCTCGGCCGTCGACTCCCCGGCCGTCGGTGAAGCGGCCGCCGGTGGAGCGGCCGTCGGTGGAGCGGCCGCCGGGGGAGTGGCCGCCGACCGGCCGGACGCCGCCCTGCGCACCGACCTGGAGGACGTCCGATGACCACCGGCGAACCCCTGCCCGGGCTGTGGCAGGCCCACCGCGAGCTGACCGGGAAGGCCGTCTTCACGGACCTCACCCATGCCTTCCGGCCGGGGCAGCCGCATTGGGCGGGCTTCGGCGACGAGCGGCGCGAGAAGGTGTTCGACCTGGACCGGGGGGACGGATTCACCGTCGACCGCTACCACCTGGTGGGCCAGTGGGGCACCCATGTCGACCCGCCCGCCCACTTCGTGGCCGGGGCCCGGACGCTGGACCGGATCCCGGTCGAGGAGATGATCCTCCCGCTGGTGGTCCTCGACATCACCGCCCGGGTGGACGCCGACCCCGACGCCACCCCCACACCGGACGACGTGGAGTCCTGGGAGCGCCGCAACGGCCCCGTCCCGGCAGGCTCGTTCGTCGCCCTGCGCACCGGATGGAGCCGGCGATGGCCGGACGCGGCGGCGATGGCCAACGAGGACGAGGCGGGCGTCAGCCACCGGCCGGGCTGGTCGGCCGAGGTCCTGCGGTACCTGATCGAGGACGCGGGCGTGACGGCCATCGGCCACGAGCAGTCCGACACCGACCCGGGGCTCGCCGCCTCCGCGGGCGACCACGGACTGGAGGCGTACGTTCTGGGGCAGGGGCGGTGGCAGATCGAACTGCTGGCCCATCTGGACGGGCTCCCCGAGGCGGGCGCCCTGATCGTCGCCACCTGGCCCAAGCCGTACGGCGGTTCCGGCTTCCCGGCCCGGGTGTTCGCCGTGCACCGGTGATACGGCCCGACCTCCTCCTCCCTTCGGTGAGCCCGTCCCCCGACGCCGTCCCCCGGTGCGCGAGGATTGGGGCATGGCCAACCGACTTGCGCAGACCACGTCCCCGTACCTCCTGCAGCACGCCGGTGATCGGAGCCGTGACCACGACGGTCTCGGCAGCCGTGAGTAACGGCACCACCTGAGGCGAGAAGCGCCGATGCAGACGTGAGGTCTTTCGTCTCTCAGTTGGTTCCGAGGTCGACAGTGACGGGGAACGGAGCAGCGGTCTTGATCGTGCCGGTGAACATCTCGCCGTCCCTGTAAGCCTTGGTGGCGGGGTCGAGGACGTACGTGTAGACGATCGGGACCCCGGTGGCGGCCTGCTCGACCCGCCAGTAGAAGGGGATGCCGGACTTGGCGTACTGGTCGACCTTCACGATCCGGTCCGTGGTTTCCGAACCGGGCGACACGACCTCGACGACCAGGAGTACGTGCTCGGGGCGGGTGGGCGTGAGGTCGATGGTCTCCGCCCGGTAGACGATGACGTCAGGGCGGCGGTTGGTGAGGGGGACGTCCTGTAGACGGACGTCGCAGTCCGTGTCCGCGTTCCAGTCCGGGCCCGCGGCGGCGTCCAGGGCGTTGGCCAGGATGCGGGCCAGCCGGTTGTGGCGCTTGGAGGCGCTCGGGCTCGCGACGACCATCCCGTCCACGATCTCGATGCCGGCGCACTGCTCCTCGGACCAGGAGTCGTACTGCTCCGCGCTGATCTGTGCGTGCATTTACGCGGGCGTCACCATCTCGGCGGTCATGGTGTGCCTCCTTCGAGGAGCCTCAGCAGTCCCGGTGCTGCTCAGGCCAGCCTACTGTCCGCCGATGCCACGCCGCCCGGTACAGACAGCTCCCACCCGTCCCGCCTGTCCCTTCCCACCCCGCCCCGTGGCGCGCGGGTCTCGCTGAGGAGGGTGCGCGAGGATGGGGTGTATGGCCAACCGACTTGCGCAGACCACGTCCCCGTACCTCCTGCAGCACGCCGACAACCCGGTCGACTGGTGGCCGTGGTCGCCCGAGGCCTTCGAGGAGGCCCGGCGGCGCGGTGTCCCGGTGCTGCTCAGCGTCGGCTACGCCAGCTGCCACTGGTGCCATGTCATGGCCCACGAATCCTTCGAGGACGCGGCCACCGCCGACTACCTCAACGCGCACTTCGTGCCCGTGAAGGTCGACCGCGAGGAGCGGCCCGACGTCGACGCCGTGTACATGGAGGCCGTGCAGGCCGCGACCGGCCAGGGCGGCTGGCCGATGACCGTCTTCCTGACCCCGGAGGCCGAACCCTTCTACTTCGGTACGTACTTCCCGCCCGAGCCCCGCCACGGCATGCCCTCCTTCCCCCAGGTTCTCGAAGGGGTCGTGGCCGCCTGGTCCGACCGGCGCGAGGAGGTCGCCGAGGTGGCCGGGCGCATCGTCCGCGACCTGGCCGGCCGCTCCCTCACCGCCGCCGAGGGGGCCCTCCCGGGCGAGCCGGAGCTGGCGCAGGCCCTGCTGAGGCTGACCCGGGACTACGACGAGACGCACGGCGGCTTCGGCGGGGCGCCCAAGTTCCCGCCGTCCATGGTCATCGAGTTCCTGCTGCGCCACCACGCCCGTACGGGGGCCGAGGGCGCCCTGCAGATGGCCGCCGACAGCTGCGCGGCGATGGCGCACGGCGGGATCTACGACCAGCTCGGCGGCGGCTTCGCCCGCTACGCGGTGGACCGGGAGTGGGTGGTCCCGCACTTCGAGAAGATGCTCTACGACAACGCCCTGCTGTGCCGCGTCTACGCCCATCTGTGGCGGGCCACCGGATCGGACCTGGCGCGCCGGGTGGCCCTGGAGACGGCCGACTTCATGGTGCGCGAACTGCGCACCGCCGAGGGCGGCTTCGCCTCCGCGCTGGACGCCGACAGCGCGGACGCGCAGGGCCGGCACGTCGAGGGCGCGTTCTACGTCTGGACGCCCGCGCAGCTGCGCGAGGTGCTGGGCGAGGAGGACGCCGCCTTCGCCGCCGCGTACTTCGGGGTGACCGAGGAGGGCACCTTCGAGGAGGGTTCCTCCGTCCTGCGGCTCGTGGGAACCGGGGAGACGGGGCCCGCCGACGCCGGGCGCGTCGCCGATGTGCGGGCCCGGCTGCTGGCGGCGCGTGATCTGCGGGTGCGCCCGGAGCGCGACGACAAGATCGTTGCTGCCTGGAACGGGCTGGCGATCGCCGCCCTCGCCGAGACCGGTGCCTACTTCGACCGCCCGGATCTGGTCGAGCGGGCCACCGAGGCCGCCGACCTGCTGGTGCGGGTGCACATGGGTGACGTCGCCCGGCTCTGCCGCACATCGAAGGACGGCCGCGCGGGGGCCAACTCCGGGGTCCTGGAGGACTACGGCGACGTCGCCGAGGGCTTCCTCGCCCTCGCCTCCGTCACCGGTGAGGGCACCTGGCTGGAGTTCGCGGGCTTCCTGCTGGACATCGTGCTGGAGCACTTCTCGGGCGAGGGCGGCCAGCTGTTCGACACCGCCGACGACGCGGAGCAGCTGATCCGGCGCCCCCAGGACCCCACCGACAGCGCCACTCCGGCCGGCTGGACCGCCGCCGCGGGTGCGCTGCTCTCCTACGCGGCGCACACCGCCTCCGAACCGCACCGCACGGCGGCCGAGGGTGCCCTCGGGATCGTCGGGGCGCTCGGCCCGAAGGCGCCCCGGTTCACCGGGTGGGGGCTGGCGGTCGCCGAGGCGCTGCTGGACGGCCCGCGCGAGGTCGCGGTGGCCGGCCCGGTCGGCGGGGAGCTGCACCGTGCGGCGCTGCTGGGACGGGCCCCCGGGGCGGTCGTCGCGGTGGGTGAGGGACCGGACGCCGGCACCGAGTTCCCTCTGCTGGTGGACCGGCCGCTGGTGGGCGGTGAGCCGGCCGCGTACGTCTGCCGGCACTTCGTGTGCGACGCGCCGACCACGGACGCGGGGGAGCTGGCGGCGAAGCTGGGCGGCTGACGGCCGTACGGCGAAGGGCCCGGCCGGGGTGGCCGGGCCCTTCGCCGTACGGGTGGGTCACTGCTGGTAGGCGACCAGGGAGATGCCGACGTAGTGCACGATGAACGCCGCGAGCGTCAGCGAGTGGAAGACCTCGTGGAAGCCGAAGAGGCGCGGTGAGGGGTTCGGGCGCTTGATGCCGTAGATGACGCCCCCCGCGCTGTAGAGCAGGCCCCCGACGACGACCAGGACCAGTACCGCGATGCCTCCGGCGCGCATGAAGTCCGGCAGGAAGAACACCGCGGCCCAGCCCATGGCGATGTAGCACGGGGTGTAGAGCCAGCGCGGGGCGCCGACCCAGAAGACCCGGAAGGCTATACCGGCCGCTGCGGCGCCCCAGACCGCCCACATGAGCGGCCGGCCGGTGGCGTCGGGCAGCAGGAGGAGCGTCAGCGGGGTGTAGGTGCCCGCGATGATCAGGAAGATGTTCGCGTGGTCGAGCCGGCGCAGCACCGCCTCGCCGCGCGGGCCCCACGTACCGCGGTGGTAGACCGCGCTCACACCGAACAGCAGGCAGGCGCTCAGGATGTAGACGGCGCAGGCGACCCGCGCCCGCGTGCTGTCCGCCAGGGCGATCAGGGTGATGCCCGCGACGACCACCGCGGGGAACATCCCCGCGTGCAGCCAGCCGCGCATCCGTGGTTTGACCGGGACGGGGTCGGTGAGCTCGACGGGTCCGGACGCGGCGGCAGAAGTCATATCCGCATGCTACCTACGCTTCCGTAGGTAACGGATACGAGTGGCGATGCTCACGTGTGCGGCCCTCTGGACATATGGGCGGGATGGTCGGATGATCAAATGAGTGCGGTCGGCACCGGATGAGCGCCAGGGGAATTCGAAGGGGTCAGCATCCGGGTCGCAGCCCCCACGGGGCCTGACAACACACCCTCTTCACAAGGAGCGATCGTGGCGCGAGACATCGCGGCTCCCCTCACTGTTCCCACTCGGCACCAGGAGCTGGCCTCCTGGGTGGACGAGATCGCCGCCCTCACCCAGCCGGACCGCGTGGTCTGGTGCGACGGCTCCGAAGCCGAGTACGAGCGCCTGTGCGAGGAGCTCGTCGCCAAGGGCACCTTCACCGCGCTGGACCCGGTCAAGCGCCCCAACTCGTACTACGCCGCCTCCGACCCGAGCGATGTCGCGCGCGTCGAGACCCGGACGTTCATCTGCTCCGCGAAGGAGGAGGACGCCGGTCCGACGAACCACTGGAAGGACCCTGCCGAGATGCGGGAGATCTTCGTGGGGGAGAAGGGCGTCTTCCGCGGCTCGATGCGCGGCCGCACGATGTACGTCGTCCCGTTCTGCATGGGCCCCGTCGGTTCGCCGCTCTCCGCGATCGGCGTGGAGATCACCGACTCCGCGTACGTGGCCGTCTCGATGCGCACGATGACGCGCATGGGCCGGGCGGTCCTCGACGAGCTCGGTACCGACGGGTTCTTCGTCAAGGCCGTCCACACCCTCGGTGCTCCCCTGGCCGAGGGCGAGGCCGACGTGCCGTGGCCCTGCAACTCCACCAAGTACATCTCGCACTTCCCCGAGGACCGTGAGATCTGGTCCTACGGATCCGGCTACGGCGGCAACGCCCTGCTGGGCAAGAAGTGTTACGCGCTCCGCATCGCCTCGGTGATGGCACGCGACGAGGGCTGGCTCGCCGAGCACATGCTGATCCTGAAGCTCACGCCGCCGCGCGGGGAGTCGAGGTACGTCGCGGCCGCGTTCCCGAGCGCGTGCGGCAAGACCAACCTCGCCATGCTGGAGCCCACGATCCCCGGCTGGACCGTCGAGACCATCGGCGACGACATCGCCTGGATGCGGTTCGGTGAGGACGGCCGGCTGTACGCCATCAACCCGGAAGCGGGCTTCTTCGGTGTCGCGCCGGGCACCGGCGAGCACACCAACGCCAACGCCATGAAGACGATGTGGGGCAACTCCGTCTTCACCAACGTCGCGCTCACCGACGACGGCGACGTGTGGTGGGAGGGCATGACCGAGGAGGCGCCCGCGCACCTCACGGACTGGAAGGGCAACGACTGGACGCCCGAGTCCGCGACGCCCGCCGCGCACCCCAACGCCCGCTTCACCGTGCCGGCCGGTCAGTGCCCGACCATCGCGCCGGAGTGGGAGGACCCGAAGGGCGTGCCGATCTCGGCCATCCTGTTCGGCGGCCGCCGCGCCTCCGCCGTCCCGCTGGTCACCGAGTCCTTCACCTGGCAGCACGGTGTCTTCCTCGGGGCCAACGTCGCCTCCGAGAAGACCGCCGCCGCCGAGGGCAAGGTCGGCGAGCTGCGCCGCGACCCGTTCGCCATGCTGCCGTTCTGCGGCTACAACATGGGCGACTACATGAAGCACTGGGTCGAGGTCGGCGCCGACAAGGCCGACCAGTCCAAGCTCCCGAAGATCTACTACGTGAACTGGTTCCGCAAGAACGAGGCCGGCGAGTTCGTCTGGCCCGGCTTCGGCGAGAACAGCCGCGTCCTCAAGTGGATCGTCGAGAGGCTGGAGGGCACGGCCGAGGGCGTCGAGACGCCGATCGGCGTCCTGCCCGCCAAGGGCTCGATCGACGCCGAGGGCCTGGACCTCTCCGAGTCCGACCTCGACTTCCTGCTCACCGTGGACAAGGAGGTCTGGCGCGAGGAGGCGGCACTGATCCCCGAGCACCTCAACACCTTCGGCGACCACACGCCGAAGGAGCTGTGGGACGAGTACCGCGCGCTGGTCCAGCGCCTGGGCTGATCCCCTCACCCTCCCCGCGGCCGGGCCACTCCGACATCCGCCCTGACCTGTGGGGTCAGCGGCCCGCCGCGGCACGGCACCCGGAGCCCCCTCATGGTTCCGGGTGCCGCTCCTTTCCAGGAGAGCGCTTCCGGAGAGCCGCCGCCGCACGTCGGGGGAATGTCCATGCGTCGCCGACAAGGTGCGCACAGGACCGTCACATCCGGCGCGTGGCCCCGCCGGGGCCCGGCAGGAGCCCGGCCCCGGCCAGGGCCTGTGGCCGGCCGTGCGGAGGGTCCGCGGTGTGTGGCACCCGGTCCACGCGTCTTCGCGACCCGTGGACCGGGTGCGTCAGGGGGCGCCGACCAGCACGGTCGGCGCGGTGGGAGCGGCGAGAGCCGCGGTGTGCGTGTCCATGGCCTCGGCCGCGAGGATCGCCGCGGCGGTGTCCGCGCGGGACGCGGCGACGACCAGGGCCCGGCCCGCGAGGGCGTGGGCCCGGCGGTGCAGGGCGGCCGGGGACGCCTCGCTCCGCCCGGCGTGCCGGGCCGGCGGCGCGGCACGCAGCCGTGCCACCTGCTGGGCGATGCGGTCGCCCATGGCCTCCAGGCCCAGTTCGTCGGTGACGGCGAGGAGGGCCGCGAGATGCCCGGCGAGCTGGATGTCCAGCTCGTCCTCGCGGCTGCGGTGCGGGAAATCGGCGCCGTCGGCCGATGTGTGGACCGACTTGGTGCGGATCGGCTCGTACATGGGTGGCCTCCTGCTGTTGCTGTAAGGCCATCCTATCTTGGATTCAGTCTAAAGTTGTGACGGATCCGAAGATCTTGGTGCCGGCCGCACGGCGCGGGCCCTACGGCTGGCTGTATCCGTCCAGGAAGTTCCCGATGCGCGTCACCGCGTCGGTGAGGTCCTTGGCGGGCGGCAGGGTGACCACCCGGAAGTGATCGGGTTCCGGCCAGTTGAAGCCCGTGCCCTGCACCACCATGATCTTCTCGGCCCGCAGCAGGTCGAGGACCATCTGCCGGTCGTCCTTGATCTTGAAGACCTTGGGGTCGAGCCTCGGGAAGAGGTACAGCGCCCCCTTCGGCTTCACGCAGGTGACCCCGGGGATCTGTGTGAGCAGGTCGTACGCCACGTCCCGCTGCTCCAGGATCCGCCCGCCCGGCAGCACCAGATCGTTGATCGACTGACGGCCGCCGAGGGCGGTGGCCACCGCGTGCTGCGCCGGCATGTTGGCGCACAGGCGCATGTTGGCCAGGATCGTCAGGCCCTCGATGTACGACGAGGCGTGGGCCTTGGGGCCGCACACCGCCATCCAGCCGGAGCGGTATCCGGCGATCCGGTAGTTCTTGGAGAGCCCGTTGAAGGTGAGCACCATCAGATCCGGGGCGATGGCGGCGGTCGGGGTGTGCGTCGCGCCGTCGTAGAGGATCCGGTCGTAGATCTCGTCGGAGCAGACGACCAGGTTGTGGCGCCGGGCGATCTCCGTCAGCCCGCGCAGCATCTCGTCGTCGTAGACGGCGCCCGTCGGGTTGTTCGGGTTGATGATCACGATCGCCTTGGTGCGGTCGGTGATCTTCCGCTCGATGTCGGCGAGGTCGGGCATCCAGTCGGCCTGCTCGTCGCACCGGTAGTGCACGGCCGTGCCGCCGGCCAGCGAGACCGACGCCGTCCACAGCGGATAGTCCGGAGCGGGGACGAGCACCTCGTCGCCGTCGTCGAGCAGCGCCTGCATCGACATCTGGATCAGCTCGGAGACGCCGTTGCCCAGGTAGACGTCCTCGACGTCGAGGTCGATCCCCTTGGTCTGGTAGTGCTGCATCACCGCACGGCGGGCGGAGAGCAGGCCCTTCGCGTCGCCGTAGCCGTGCGCGCCCGAGAGGTTGCGCAGGATGTCCTCGAGGATCTCCGGCGGGCACTCGAACCCGAACGCCGCCGGGTTGCCCGTGTTGAGCTTGAGGATGCGATGACCTGCGGCTTCGAGCCGCATCGCCTCCTCGAGCACGGGGCCGCGGATTTCGTAACAGACGCCGGAGAGCTTCGTGGACTGGGTGACCTGCATGGCTGTGAGCTTACGACCGCGCCCCGCGCGGTGCGCCCGGTTCACGCGACGTCTGCTCCCTCCGGGGGTGCGCGGCGGCGCGCCGGGTCTTCCATCGGCATGCGGCCCCGGCCGCGCACCGTGGGAACGGCCGGTCGGGGCGCCGGTGAGGCTTGGAATGCGGGCGTCGGGTGCGGGGCCGGGTGAGATGCGCCACGCGGGGGTGCGGGGCGCGCCCGACCTGTACCCGCCCCGCTCGGACGCGGGAGCGGGGCGGGTGCCGGCCGGCTCAGCCGGGCAGGACCGTCCCCTCGGGCATGCGTACGCCGAAGTCCTCGGCGAGCACCCTCAGCACCTCGTCGGGGCCGCTCAGCTCGCGTTCCTCGACCGTGCCGTCGTCGGCGGTCTCCACGAGCGTCCGTCCGGACAGGGCGCGGTGCAGGCCCGGCAAAGTGCGCTGGGCGTAGACCGCCTGCCGGAACGGCGAGCGCGGATGCGTGGCGATGTGCCAGTTGATGACCTCGTAGTCCGGGGCCTCGAACGGCTCCAGGGTGAACTCGTACTGCGGTTCCCAGTACCCGCCCTTGTCCGTCTGGAGCTCCCACATCTCCAGAGGTCCGTCGTGCGGGGCGTGCACCAGCCGGTGGCGGCGCGGGGTGTCGAGCAGTTCGGTGTCCACCACCAGCGGGATCGGCTCCAGCAGCGCCCCGTGCGAACCGAAGCCGACATCGGCCAGCCAGGAGGCAGGCTCCCCCTCCACGTCCACCTGCATGAGCATGTGCGTCCGGGGCCGGACGTCACCGGGCGCGGCGCCCACCACCACCCGTGCGGTCAGCAGTGTCACCCGGAACCCCAGCCGGGTCAGGACGGCGGCCAGGAGGGTGTTGTGCTCGTAGCAGTACCCGCCGCGCTCGCTGCGGACGAGTTTCCTCTCCAGGTCCGGCAGCGCGAGGGAGGGGGCACTGCCGAGGAGGGGCTCCAGATTCTCGAACGGGATGCCCAGCATGTGGGCGCGGTGCACGGACCGCAGCACCTCCACGGTGGGACGGCGGTCCGCTTCTCCCGCCCGTCCGATGCGGGCGAAGTAGGCGTCGAGGTCGAGTGTCATGCCCCGACACTACGCAGACACCTCAGGGGTTTCCCACGTGCCCTGACGGCACAGAAGACGCGGGAAGGCGGCCCCCGCGCGCCCTGCCGCCGGTGCGTGTGGCGGCGCCGTCCCGCGGCTTGATTTCGCCCCTTGTTGGATCTCCTCCCGGTACGCAAGCATGCGCATGTCAAACCGGAAGAACTCCGGTCACTGGCGCATCTGGAGGGGACCCCACATGAACAAGCCTCTCGTCGGCGCACTTCTTTCCGTCCTGCTGCTCGGGGCGGGCGTCGCGCCCGCGGCAGCGTCCACGGGCCCGGAGACGGTCACGCGTACGGACACCGCCACCCGGCCGGACACGGCCGAGGTCCGCGCCAAGGCGGTCACGTTCGCCGGCACGGTCGCGCTCAGCAACTGCTCCGGATCGGTCGTCCGGGTGCCCACGGCGCAGCCCGGCGACCCCGCGCTCGTGCTGTCCAACGGCCACTGCCTGGAGACGGGCTTCCCGGGCCCGGGCGAGGTCGTGCTCAACAAGGCGTCGACCCGAAGCTTCACCCTGCTGAACGCCGCGGGCAGCGGTGTCGGCACCCTGCGCGCCTCCAAGATCGCGTACGGGACGATGACGGACACCGACGTCTCGCTGTACCAGCTCACGCGCACCTACGCCCAGATCGAGAGCACGTACGGCATCAAGGCCCTGGAGCTCTCCGCCGCGCACCCGGTGAAGGGCACCGCGATCACGGTCGCCTCCGGCTACTGGAAGCGCATGTACAGCTGTGCCGTCGACGGGTTCGCGTACCGCCTCAAGGAAGGTGCCTGGACCTGGAAGGACTCGGTCCGCTACACTTCGGCCTGCCAGACCATCGGCGGCACGTCCGGGTCCCCGGTGATCGACGACGCGACGGGCAAGGTCGTCGCCGTCAACAACACCGGGAACGAGGACGGGCAGCGGTGCACGGACAACAACCCGTGCGAGGTCGACGAGAACGGCACCGTCACCGTCCGCAAGGGCATCAACTACGCCCAGCAGACCTACGGCATCGTGCCGTGCGTCGGCACCGGCAGTCAGATCGACCTGAACCGCGCGGGCTGCGCACTGCCCAGGCCCTGACGGCGCCGCTCAGGCCGCCCGGCTCCCGCTGCCCCGTACCGCCCGGCCCGCCAGGGTGGAGGTGCGCCTGCCGTCCTCGATGACGAAGCGGCCGTCGATCAGGACGTGCGGGATGCCGACCGGCAGGGTGCGCGGCTCCTCGAAGGTCGATCCGGCCGCCACGGTGGCCGGATCGAAGAGGACCAGGTCCGCGCGGTAGCCCTCGCGGACGTACCCGCGGTCCGGCAGGCGCAGGCGGGCGGCCGGGCGGGACGTGAGGTGGGCGACGCACTCCTCCAGCGAGAGGATGCCCAGCTCACGCGCGTACCGGCCGAGGTACTGGGGGAACGTGCCGTAGGCGCGCGGATGCGGCTTGTCGCCCTGGAGGATGCCGTCGCTGCCGCCGGTGTGCACCCGGTGGCGCATGATCTGCCGCACGTTCTCCTCGTGGCCGACGTGCTGGAGGATCGTCGTGCCGAGCCGGTCCTCGACGAGCAGCCGGCGGGCCGTCACCCACGGCTCCTCGCCGCGCAGCCGGGCGGACTCCGCCACCGTACGGCCGACGTACGACGACAGCTCGGACGAGCCGACGCCGGAGATCTCGATCCTGTCCCACTCGATGGGGACGCCGTGGCAGCCGTCCGAGCCGACGACCTCGACGACGTGCCGCATCCGCTCGGACGTCTCCTCGTCGGCCAGCCGGTCCAGGACCGACTGGGGTCCGCCCTCGTTCGCCCAGCTGGGCAGCATCGCGACCAGGGTGGTGCAGCCGGGGGTGTACGGATAGGTGTCGAGGGAGATGTCGGCGCCCGCCGCGAGGGCGTCGTCGAGGAGGGCGAGGAGCTCGGGCGCCTTCCCCTTGTTCACCCCGAAGTTCATGGTGGCGTGCGCGAGATGGAGGGGGCAGCCCGCGTCGCGGGTGAGCTGCACCATCTCCTCGTAGGCGGCGAGCGCCCCCGCGCCGTACGAGCGGTGGTGCGGGCAGTAGTAGCCGCCGTGGGCGGCCACCACCCGGCAGAGCTCGGTGAGTTCGGCGTCCTTCGCGTACATCCCGGGGGTGTACGTCAGGCCCGAGGACATGCCGACCGCACCCTCGGCCATGCCCTGTGCGACGAGCTCCTTCATCCGCTCCAGCTCGGCGTGGGTGGCGGGGCGGTCGTCCCAGCCGACGGCGAGCATCCGGACCGTGCCCTGGGGGATGAGGTAGGCGGCGTTGACGGCGATGCCCTGACCGCCGAAGTTGCGGTCGAGGCGGTCCAGGTAGCCGCCGACGGTGCGCCAGTCGAAGTCGATGTCGCTGCCGTCGCCGTTCCAGCCCGCGATGGAGCTGCGGACCTCGGCGAGGGTGCGGTCGTCGGCGGGGGCGTACGACAGGCCGTCCTGGCCCAGGACCTCCAGGGTGACGCCCTGGGCGGCCTTCGCACTGTGGTCGGGGTCGCGCAGCAGGGCGAGGTCGCTGTGCGCGTGCATGTCGATGAAGCCCGGCGAGAGCGCGAGGCCGTCGGCCTCCACGGTGCGGGCGGCGGTGGGCCGGGGGCCCTCGCCCTCCCCGCGGATCTCCGTGATCCGGCCGTCCGTGATGCCTACGTCGGCCCGGTAGGAGGGGGCGCCGGTGCCGTCGACGACGCGGGCGTCGCGGATGACCAGGTCCATGGGATGTCGCCTTTCGGGGTGGGGAACGGTCCGCCGGGATCAGAAGAAGGTGCGGATGTAGTCGGTGACGGTGCCGTCCGCCTCCACCAGCGGGATCAGCTGCCACTTGTCGAAGGAGGTGCAGGGGTGTGAGAGGCCCATCCCGATCCAGTCGCCGACCTCCAGCTCTGCGCCCGCCTCCGTGCGCACCCAGCCGTGCTGGTCGGAGAGCCCGCTGACGGTGATGCCGGTGGCCGGCCGCACCGAACCGTCGCGCCCGGAGCGGACGACCTGCGCCTCGGGCAGGTCGAGGTCGTAGGCGGCGTCGCGCTTGCCGGCGTTGACGAAGGCCTGCTCGGGCGTGGGCCGCGAGACGACCTGCGCCCAGAGGCGGAAGGCGGGCTGCAGGGCGCCCTCCTCGGGGACCCGGTTGAAGGGGGTGAGGTGGCGGTAGTGGCCGTCGTCATGGCTGACGTACGCGCCGGAGCGCAGCAGTTTGCAGACGGGGCGGCTCAGGGCGGGGATCCCGGCGAAGACGTCGGCCACCGCGTCGAACCAGGCGCTGCCGCCGGCGCTGACCAGGATCTCCTCGCCGTCGGCGAGCGCGTCGAAGCGGCCGGCCGCGTCGAACGCGGCGGCCAGCGCGACGAGCCGGCGCAGCCACTCCCGGACCCGCTCGGGGGAGGCGTCCGGCACCTCGCCCTCGTAACCGGCGACGCCCACCAGGCGCAGGGCGGGCGCGGCGGCCACCGCGTCGGCGACGGCCGCGCAGTCGGCGTCCGTGCGGGCACCGGTGCGGGCGCCCGCTCCCGCCCCCAGTTCCACGACGACGTCGACGGGGCGCACCGCGCCCGCCGCGCGCAGGGCCTCGTCCATCAGCTCGACGCCGCGCACGGAGTCCACGTAACAGGCGAACGTGAAGTCGGGGTCGGCGTCCAGCTCGCCGGCCAGCCAGCGCAGCGCCACCGCGTCGACGAGTTCGTTGGCCAGGAAGATCCGGCGGATGCCGTGGGCGCGGTAGACCCGGGCCTGGTGGGGGACGGCGGCGGTGATGCCCCAGGCGCCGTGCTCCAGCTGGCGGGCGAAGAGCTGAGGGGCCATCGAGGTCTTGCCGTGCGGGGCGAAGGCGAGGCCGTGACGTTCGGCATACGTCTCCAGGAGCGCGAGGTTCGCCTCCAGCGACTCGGCGGACAGCGCCAGCACGGGTGTGGTGAAGCCTCCCGTGAAGAGGTTGCGGCGCTCGGCGGCCAGCGCGCCCACGGTGAGCCCTTCCGCGTCGGGCGGCAGTGCCTTGAAGCGGTGGTCGACCCGCTCGGCGGCGAGTGCCGTCACGGACTGCTCGGGGGACTGCTGGGCGGCCAAGGGATCCTCCTCGGGAACGTGAACGTTGCATTGTCTGCAACGGCCATTGCGCATATCGCTTAACGCTGTCTAACATCCTCGCCGATGCCGGGTCAATGGTGAGCACCGGCGCCCACGGCCGACCAAGAGGAGCCCAGAGTGTCCGGATCCGCAGCCAGGACAGCCACCGCGGACGTCGTCTGCCTCGGCGAGTCCATGGTGACGTTCCTGCCCTCGCAGCCGGGCCGCCTCGCCGACGTCCCCTCCTTCGGCCGGGGCATCGGTGGCGCCGAGTCCAACGTCGCCTGCGCGCTCGCCGCCGCCGGCCACCGGGCGAAATGGGTCGGCCGGGTCGGCGCCGACGGCTTCGGCGACCACCTCGTCGACACCATCGCCGGATACGGCGTGGACACCTCCGCCGTGCGCCGCGACCCCGACCGCCCCACCGGTATCTACTTCCGCACGGCGACGGACCGGGCCACCGACACCCATGAGGTGGCCTACTACCGCGCTGGATCCGCGGCCTCCGCGATGTCCCCGCGCAACGTCCCGTACGAGGACCTCCTCGCCGCCCGCGTCCTGCACCTGTCCGGGATCACGGCCGCGCTCTCCGCCGACTGCCTCGCGCTCCTCCACGACCTCACCGCACCCCGCGACGGCCGCCCGCTGATCTCCTTCGACGTCAACCACCGCCCCGGCCTCTGGCGTGACGGCGAGGAGGGCCCGGAGGTCCTGCTCGCCCTCGCCCGCCGCTGCGACCTCGTCTTCGTCGGGGACGACGAGGCGGAGGAGGCGTGGGGGCTCCACGGCGCCGACGCCGTACGCGCGGCCCTGCCCGAACCCGACGTCCTGGTCGTCAAGCGGGGTGCCGACGGCGTGACCGTCTTCTCGCGCACCGCGAGCGGCGGACCGGACACGGTCACCACCGTCCCCTCCCTCCGCGTCGACGTCGTCGCCGCGGTCGGCGCCGGTGACGCCTTCGCCGCCGGGTTCCTCTCCGCCACCCTGCGCGACCTGCCCGTACGCGACCGGGCCCGGCACGGGCACCTCATGGCCGCCGCCGTCCTCACCGTCCCCGGCGACCTCACCGGCCCCCCGCCCCGCGCGTACGCGGACCGGCTCGCCGCCCTGGACGACACGGCCTGGGGCACACTTCGTCTCGGCCCCGGGTGGACAGCCGCCGCCGGGGCGAACGAGGAGGTACGAGTCACATGAGCCAGACCGTCGACCGCGCGCTGAGCATCCTGCCGCTGCTCGCCCAGGGCCCCGCCGACCTCGGCCAGGTCGCCGAGCGGCTCGGAGTCCACAAGTCCACGGCCCTGCGCCTGCTCCGTACGCTCCACGAACACGGCCTGGTCTACCGCCAGGAGGACCAGCGCTACCGCCTCGGCGCCCGGCTCTTCGCCCTCGCCCAGGAGGCCGTCGAGAACCTCGACGTGCGCGAGATCGCCCACAGCCACCTCGTCGCGCTCAACGAGCAGTGCGGGCACACCGTCCACCTCGCGGTGTACGAGGAGAACGAGGTCCTCTACATCGACAAGGTCGAGAGCCGCTACCCCGTGCGGATGTACTCACGGATCGGCAAGCCCGTCGCGATCACCGTCGCCGCGGTCGCCAAGCTGCTCCTCGCCGACCTCACCGAGCCCGAGCGGCGCGCGATCGCCGAACGGCTCGACTACCCCATGTACACGTCCCGTTCGCTCCCGAACGCCGGCGCCTTCCTCAAGGAACTCGCCGTCGTACGCGAACAGGGCTGGGCCACCGACCTCGGCGGCCACGAGGAGTCCATCAACTGCGTCGGCGCCCCCATCCGGGGCGCGGACGGGCGCGTCGTCGCCGCCATGTCGGTGTCCGCGCCGAACGTGGTCGTCACGGCCGAGGAACTCCTCACCCTGCTCCCGCTGGTGCGCCGCACCGCGGACACCATCAGCCGGGAGTACTCCGGCACCACCCCCACCAAGAAAGCCTGAACCGCCATGACCGAGAAGACCGCCCTCACCCCCAGCACCCACACCGCCCCGCCGGCCAAGTTCTCGCACGGCGTGAAGAAGGGGAACATCCTCCAGGTCGCCGGTCAGGTCGGCTTCCTGCCCGCCGTCGAGGGACAGGCGCCCACCCCGGCCGGGCCGACGCTGCGCGAGCAGACCCTCCAGACCTTCGCCAACGTCAAGGCGATCCTGGAGGAGGGCGGCGCGAGCTGGGACGACGTGATGATGATGCGCGTCTACCTCACGGACGTCGACCACTTCGCCGAGATGAACGCCATCTACAACGAGTACTTCGAGGAGCAGGGCCTCAAGGCCCCCGCCTCCGCACGTACGACGGTGTACGTCGGCCTGCCCAAGGGGCTGCTCATCGAGATCGACGCCCTGGCGGTCCTCGGCTGACCACCGGCCCGGACGCCCCGGTGCCGCGCCGACCATCCGGTCCGCGGCCCGGACCGCGGTTCCCCCGAGCCGCTCGCAGTACTCGCACCACGGCACGGTGCCCCGTCCCCCGTTCTCGCACAGGGGCGCCGTGCCGCGCTCCCCCCTGCCCCGAAGGACCCCCTGTCACCACCGGAGTTGACCGCTCATGCTGCTCGCCGCCGCCCCCGCACCCGAGGCGCCACCCCACACCGGTGGACTGCTCCTCCTGATCGGCGGAACGCCCGGTCTGCTGACCGTCGCCGCCCTCGGGATCGCGCTCCTGCTCTTCCTGATCATCAAGGTCAGGCTGCAGCCGTTCGTCGCGCTGCTCGCCGTGTCCATAGCCGTCGGCCTGGGTGCCGGACTCTCCGTCACCGAACTCTTCGGCACGGTCCAGAAGTCCGCCGCGGTGTCCGTCATCGAATCCGGCATGGGCGGCATCCTCGGGCACGTCGCGATCATCATCGGCCTGGGCACGATGCTCGGCGCGATCCTGGAGGTGTCCGGCGGGGCGGAGGTCCTGAGCGCCCGCCTGCTGAACCTCTTCGGTGAGAAGCGCGCCCCGCTCGCCATGGGCCTCACCGGCCTCATCTTCGGCATCCCGGTCTTCTTCGACGTCGGCATCTTCGTCCTCGCGCCGATCGTCTACGCCGCCGCCAAGCGCTCCGGCAAGTCGATCATCCTGTACGCGATGCCGCTGCTGGCCGGCCTCTCCATGACCCACGCGTTCCTCCCGCCGCACCCCGGACCGGTCGCCGCCGCGGGCCTCTTCAACGTCTCCCTCGGCTGGGTCATCCTGATGGGCGCCGTCGTCGGCATCCCGTCCGTCCTCGCCGCCTGGGGCTACGCCGCCTGGATCGGCAAGCGCGTCTTCGTCGACGTCCCGCAGGACATGGTCGAGGCCGCCGAGGAGTCCAAGGCCGCGGTCGTCGCCGAACAGCGCGCCGCCGGTGTCACCCCGCACGAGGAGCCCGTCTCCCTGGGCACCGTGCTGGCGATCATCGGCACCCCGCTGATCCTCATCCTCGCCGCGACGTTCTCCTCCATCGCGCTGGACCCGTCGACCCTGCGCTCCGTCGTCGAGTTCTTCGGCAACCCGTTCGTCGCGCTGACGATCGCGCTGTTCCTCGCCTACTACCTGCTGGGCATCCGGCGCGGCTGGTCCCGCAAGTCCCTCGAATCGGTCTCCACCGCCTCGCTGAAGCCCGTCGGCAACATCCTGCTGGTCGTCGGCGCCGGCGGCATCTTCGGAGCCGTGCTCAAGGGGAGCGGCATCGCCGACGCCCTCGCCGACACCTTCAACGACGTCGGCCTGCCCGTCATCCTGCTCGCCTGGCTGATCTCCGTCGTCCTGCGCGTCGCCCAGGGCTCCGCGACGGTCGCGATCGTCACCACCGCCGGCATCGTCGTCCCGCTCGTCGAGGGCCAGGACATGTCGCAGGCCCACCTCGCGCTGATCATCATGGCGATCTCCGCGGGCTCCATCTTCGCCTCGCACGTCAACGACGGCGGGTTCTGGATGGTGTCGAAGTACTTCGGCATCTCCGAGCGCGACACCCTGAAGACCTGGACGGTCCTGGAGACGGTCCTCTCGGTCGCGGGCTTCGTCGTCGCGGCGGCGCTGAGCCTGGTGATCTAGCCCCGCCTCCCGGTCCGGACGGAAACCCCGTACGCGTCGCAACCACCGCAGGCACGGCTCCCCGGAGCCGTGCCTGCGGTGGTTGCGACGGCCGTGCAGCCGCCCCGACGCGGCCGGAGCCCCCCCGGCCCGGCCCGGCTACCTGATCAGCCAGACCGCCAACGCGACGACCGCCAGCACCACCAGCCAGGTCACGACGGAGGACTTCTTCCTGACCGGCCCGGGCGCGGGGGGCCGGGGCGGAACGGGGCCGGACGACGGGCGGGGCGTCCTGGGCGGCACCCCCGCGGGAGCTGAGGCGGCGGGCGTCCGTGAGGCACGCCGGCGGGCGCTGGCCTCGGCGGCTCTCAGCCGGGCGGCCTCCTTCTCCGCACGCTCCCGCTGCTCCTGCCCGGCGCGTTCGCGCTCCTTCTGCTCCGCCTCCTGCTGCGCCCTCTTGCGCTCCTTCCGCTGCTGCTTCGTCCGCTCCTCCTCGCGCCGACGCTCGCGTGCGCGCCGGGCCTTCTCCTGCTGGTCCTGTTCGCGTGCAGCCCGTGCGGCCTGTTCGGCCCGCTCCCGCTCGGCCTGCTCGCGCTGCTCCGGGAGCACCAGGGTCGGCCCGGGCGGCGGGACGACTCCCGTGGGCTGATCGATCCTGACCGCCCCGGGGTCCGGAGCGCCGACACCGATGCCGGCCCCGCGCGCCAGGTCCCGTCCGTGACGCTCGTACGCGCCGATCAGATCCGTCCAGCGCGGCGGCAGCCAGCGGCCGCCGCCCTGCGACACCGGGAGCCCGGCCAGCGACTGCCGGAAGCGTGCCAGCATCTCGGCCGGGACGGGGCGCTCGGCGGGATCGGCCGCCAGGCAGGGGCGGATCAGGTTTGTCAGTTCCTTCGGCAGGCCGTCGAGGTCGAGCTGACCCCGCTGGACCTGGGCGAGCAGGCCGAGCGTGTCACTGTCGGCCCGGTACGGGGGCCTGCCGAGCGCCAGGTGGAAGAGGGTCGCCCCGAGCGAGTACACGTCCGACGCCTCGGTCGACGGCTCCCCGCGCGCCTGTTCCGGCGAGGTGAAGGCGATCGTCCCCAGGGTGAGGCTCGTCCGGGTGAGGTCGTTCGCGTGCGAGATGCCGAAGTCGATCACCCGGGGACCCGGCAGCGGCAGCAGGATGTTCTGCGGCTTGAGGTCCCGGTGGATGATGCCCTCGCGGTGGAGGGTGACCAGCGCCTCCGCCGTGCCCGCGGCGAGCCACTGCACGGCCGAGGCGGGCAGCACACCGGCCGTGCGCACCAGTTCGGAGAGCGACGGCGCGGCGATGTAGTCGATCGCCATCCACGGCCGTTCCGCCTGCGGCGCGGCCTCGCGGACCCGCGCGGTGAACGTGCTGTCGACGCGCTGGGCGAGCCCCACCTCCCGGGTGAAGCGCCGCCGCTCGACGTCGCTGACGACCCCCTCGGCGAGCAGCGTCTTCACCGCCACGAGCTGCCCCCCGGCGTCCCTGGCGAGATAGATCCGCCCCATGCCGCCGGACGCCAGCCTGCCGAGCAGCTCGTACCTGCCGAGCGTCGCCGGATCCCCGCTTCCCAGCGGATCAACTTGCGCGCCTGTCATGCCACTTCCCCCGTCCAGCCCCTACCGTCCAGCGGGCCAAGCGTCCCACGGGTCGTGGGGGTTCGCACCACAGTCCGCTGTCACGGAACATCCACAGCTGTCTGCGCCACGAGGGGGCATGACGGGGGTACGCCGCGCCCTCTTGTGCGAACGGGCACGATGCGCTTCGTTGATCGAATGGCGGAGACAAGCGAGACCATGGAAACCGGGGAGCCAGGCTCCCCGCCGCGTAGGTCCAGCTGGCGCTACATCGGACCCGGCATCGTCGTCGCGGCGACCGGGGTGGGAGCCGGAGACCTGGTCGCGACGCTCATCGCGGGAAGCAAATTCGGCTACACCCTCATGTGGGCGGCCGTCATCGGCTGCCTCGTCAAGATCTCCCTCGCGGAGGCCGTCGGCCGCTGGCATCTCGCGACGGGCCGCACCCTCTTCGACGGCTGGCGCAGCCTCGGCGGGTGGACCACGGGCTACTTCGCGGTGTACGTCGTCATCTGGGGCTTCGTGTACGGCGCGACGGCCATGTCCTCCAGCGCCCTGCCCATCGTGGCCCTGTTCCCGGACGGACCGGGGCTGAAGGCGTGGGCGATCATCACCGGGCTCGTCGGCCTGGTCTTCGTCTGGTTCAACCAGTACGCCGTCTTCGAGAAGGTCATGACGGTCCTGATCGGCATCATGTTCGTCGTCGTGGTGTACGTCGCGATCCGTGTCGGACCCGACGTCGGCGCCTCCTTCGCGGGGCTGGCCCCCGTGCTCCCTGACGGTTCGCTGGTCTACACGCTCGGGCTGATCGGCGGAGTCGGCGGCACCATCACGATGGCGGCGTACGGATACTGGGTGAACGCCAAGGGGTGGTCCAACTCGTCCTGGATGAAGGTGATGCGGATCGACAACCGGGTCGCCTACATCACCACGGGAATCTTCGTCGTGGCGATGCTCGTCGTCGGCGCGGAACTGCTGCACTCCTCCCAGATCGCCCTGACGAAGGGCGACCGGGGGCTGATCGACCTCGGTCAGATCCTGGAGGACCGCTTCGGGGCGGGCACGGCCAAGCTGTTCCTGGTCGGCTTCTTCGCGACGTCGTTCTCGTCCCTCATCGGCGTGTGGCACGGCGTGAGCCTGATGTTCGCCGATTTCGTGGAACGGATACGGGCCGGCCGCGCCACGGGGAGCACGGGGACGGCGATCGCGGAGCCAGGGATCGCGGGGACGGCCGGCCGCGAGACCGTCGGCCGTCAGGAGCGGTCCGTGCCCTTCCGCGCGTATCTGCTCTGGCTGACCTTCCCGCCCATGACGCTGCTCTGGCTGGACGAGCCCTTCGGGCTGGTCATCGGCTACGGAGTGCTCGGCGCCTTCTTCATGCCGTTCCTGGCCCTGACCCTGATCTGGCTCCTCAACTCGGAGCGCACCCCACGGGAATGGCGCAACGGCCTGCTCAGCAACGGGATGCTGGGTGCGGCGGGACTGCTCTTCGTCGTGCTGTGCGTCCAGCAGGTGCGCGACCTGCCCTGGTGACGGACCCGCACACGGTGGTACGGACGCAGCAGCGCCGCCGGGGGAGCGGCGGCGCTGCTGGATCGGTGGCCCGACGGGATCGCGGTGCCGGTGGTCACGGCCTCCCGTGGACGGGCGGTGGCGGCGGTCCGGGCGGACCGTGCCGGCCCCGGTCAGGGGAGGCCGTGCGGCCCCCGGTCAGGGGAGGCCGTGCGGCCCCCGGTTACGGGAGACCGTGGACGTGCGGGCCGACCGCGTTGGACCAGGCGTTGCCCGCCGTGGCGTCCCAGTTCGTGGACCAGGTCATCGCGCCCCGCAGGTCCGGGTAGGTCCTGGAGGGCTTGAACGAACCGCAGCTCGTGCCCTTGGCCAGGCAGTCCAGGGCCGCGTTCACGACGGACGGGGCGACGTAGCCGCTGCCCGCGCCACGGGTGGAGGCGGGAACACCGAGACCGACCTGGGACGGGGCGAGGCCGCCCTCCAGCTGGATGCAGGCGAGGGCGGTGAGGAAGTCCACCGACCCCTGGGAGTAGACCTTGCCGTCGCAGCCGAGCATCGAACCGCTGTTGTAGTACTGCATGTTGACGACGGTCAGGATGTCCTTGATGTTCAGAGCCGTCTTGAAGTACTCACCGGAGGTCGACTGCATGTCGATGGTCTGCGGCGCCATCGTGATGACGAGGCCGGAGCCTGCCTTCGACGACAGGGAGCGCAGCGCCTTCGTCATGTAGGTGGAGTTGAGGCCGTTCTCCAGGTCGATGTCGACGCCGTTGAAGCCGTACTCCTGGATGAGGGCGTACACCGAGTCGGCGAAGGCGTTCGCGGAGGCGTCGCTGTTGACCGCGACGGATCCCTTCTCACCGCCGACCGAGATGATCACGTTCTTCCCGGCGGCCTGCTTGGCCTTGATGTCGGCCTTGAACTGGGCGACGGTGTAGCCGTTCAGGCCGGCCGAGTCGAGGTTGAAGGTGACGGCGCCCGGCGTGGCCGTGGCGTCCGCGAAGGAGACGGCGATGATGTCGTAGTTCGCGGGGACGTCGCTGAGCTTCTGGACGGTGGCGCCGTTGTTGAAGTTCTGCCAGTAGCCGGTCACCGCGTGCTTGGGCACCGAGGTCGAAGGGCCGCCCGGCTCGGTGGCCTTCGCCGTACGGCCGGTCACCGTGGCGGACTTGGCCGACTCACCGGCGGCGTTGGTGGCGCTGACGGAGAACTGGTACGAGGTGTCCGCGGCCAGCCCGGTCACGGTCGCCGAGGTGCCGCTGGAGGTGGTCGCCTTCGTACCGTTGCGGTACACGGTGTACCCGGTGGCGCCGGAGACGGCGTTCCAGTTCAGGGCCAGCGACGAGCTGGTCGCCGTACCCACGGTCAGCCCGGCGGGGGCTGCGGGGACGGAGGGCTCCGGGTCGGTGCCGCCGCCGCCGTCGGGGCCGGACACCTGGACGTCGTCCGCGTAGTAGGCGGCCTGGCCGTACCACCCGTGGGTGTAGACGGTCACCGAGGTGGTGGAGGGGCCGGTGGTGAAGGACGTCTTCAGCTGGGTCCAGCTGCTGGAGCCGGGCGACCAGGTGGAGACATCCGTCGTGCCGGTGCCGCTCGCGCCGATGTAGGCGTAACCGCCCTGCACCCAGGAGCTGAGCGCGTAGGTGGAGTTCGGCTTCACGGCCACGGTCTGCGTGCACTTGGCGTTGTCCTGCCCGGCCGGGGTGGCCTTGAGCGCGGAGGTGCCGCCGTGCACGGGGGAGGAGACGGTGGCGCCGCTGCCCCCGGAACAGGTCCAGTTGGCGAGCCCGGACTCGAATCCGGCGTTCTTGGCGACGTTGACGTCCGCCGCCTGGGCGGTGCCGACGAGCCCGGTGACGGCCAGCGCCCCGGTCGCGACGACCGCGACGGCCCCGCCGAGGAGCGGACGGACCCGGCGTCTTCTGTGTCTGCTGCTGCCTGCGGAGCGTTCCACGTGCTGCCTCCGGTGGGGGAGTTGGGGGTGCTGGCGGAAACGGTGGCCACCGTTGGCCGATAAACTGGTCCAGACCAATCAAGTTGTCAAGACCTCTGGTGGTCCCGATGTGGGCAGCGGGGCAGGTCGGCGGGTGGACGGGGCGTGCGCCCACCCCCGGGTGACCCCGCGCGAGCCCGCGTCCGTGCACTCGTGCGGGTGATGCGGCCGGCTCGTCCGGATCGTGACGGAGTGGATATCCCGGAGGGCCCGGGAAAGCAGGTGAAATGCGTTCTGACGTGGGCGGATGAATTCCCTCGGATTCCAAACCCCCGGCCCCGAAGTAACTCTGCGCAGTGGTACAGGAGTTAACCAATCTGCTTTTCGTCCGATTTCGTACGGAGGCGTTGCGAACGCCTGTGCCGCACGTCTTCGTACTGGGTTCCGATATCTGTTCTCTGCCTGGTATGACGTGGCTAAAGTGCTGGGGAAGAAGCACGGAGCAGGAGCGATTGCGGCCGGAGTCATCCATGACGACGGCCGGAGCCGAACGGGGAAGAGCGTGCCGACCGCAATAGCAGTGACCAGTGCTGATCTCGTGCTACCGCCGACGGATCAGCAGACACCCACAGCGGCGCTGCTGCAGGAACCCGGAGCCCAGCCCCTCGATCTCGCCATCGGGGACATGCACCTGCTCCTGGAGCAGCACGGCCATGTGGTCGCGGTCTACCCGGCGAGCATCAGCCCCGCCCACGAACGCCGGCTGCACGCCATCCGCTCCGTCCTGGAGAGCGACCGCATCGCCCTGCTCAAGGTCGACCTGCCGCCCCTGGGCGTGGCCGTGCTGGTGCGCCAGCTGCGCCAGCTGTCCGTCTGTGACTTCAGCCCGGGGGTGGTGGCCTCGGCAGCACGGCTCCTTGCCCACTACATCCACGCCGGGGCCCTGCTGAACTCCGTGGCCCGGCTGGACCGGGTCCCCGTCAGCCTCAAGACGCACGCCAGGTCCTGGGTCCCCGGCTCGCAGTTCGCCGTGGTCGCCGGGCCCAGCCCCCAGCTCATCCGGATCGGACCGACGGCCGAACCCCCGACCGGACCGCCCTTCGCCACACAGCTGCTGATCGCCAAGGGACAGCTCGCCTCCGAATGGGTCCAGCAGACCCTCGCCCCCGCCTGGAACGTACAGGCAGTTCAGGAGTGCGCGCTGCCCACCGGATCACCGCGCTGGTGGGGCACGGGGAAGCTGGTGGAATTCGCGTCCTTCCTCCCGGACATCTCCGTGATCTACCAGCTCGTTTCCTCGGTGCGGCGGGAAAACTGCCACTGGTGCGGAATGGAGCTCATCGGCGACCGCTGCGGGTTCTGTTCCTCCCCGCTGGCACCGTCGGAGAACCGAATGCACTCCCCGGGTGTCCTGAACCATGGAACGCCCGGGCCGCCCAGCTCCTAGCCCCCCACGGCACTCCGCAGACACCGCGCATCCCTCTCTGTCCGCTGCACCACGCATCCGAATCGAACGAGGTTGTCCGGCCCATGAACTCCCGCCAGCGCCGCGGCGTGATACTCCTGCTCCTGTCGGTCCTGTGCGCCTTCGGCGCCTTCGCCGGGGTGCTCTCGGTGATCAGCGACGTCAACTCGAAGGTCGGACCCGAGGTCGACGCCTACCGGCTCAAGACCAACGTGGCGCCCTACACGGACCTGTCCGTCGGCCAGTTCGAGAAGGTCTCCATGCCCAAACGCTGGCTGTCGGACAACGCCGTCACGGACATCGGCGAGATCGACGGAAAGATCGCCGTGACGCAGCTGCAGAAGGGTTCCCTGATGCAGTCCGACATGATGGTCAAGAGTCCGGAACTGCGCCCGGGCGAGCAGGAGATCGCCATCATGATCGACGCGGCGACCGGCGTGGCGGGCAAGATCCACCCCGACGACAAGGTCAACATCTACGCCACCTTCGCGGGCGAACGGGACGGTGACGTGTCCCAGTCCAAGGTCATCGTCTCCAACGCGAAGGTGCTGGACGTCGGCGAGCTGACCGCGCTCGAACCGAACGGGGACGACAGGAACCAGGCGTCCGAGGTCGTGCCGATCACCTTCGCCCTCAACACCCTCGACACCCAGCGCGTCGCGTACGCGGAGTCCTTCGCCGAACACGTGCGCCTCGCGCTGATCGCGCCCGGCAGCGACGGCACGATCCGCCCGGGCGACCGTACCTACACGCTCGACAAGGACAAGTGAGGATCGGATGACCGCAAGGATCCTCCCTGCCGTCGGTGACGCCGACGCGGCCAGGTCCGTGACCACCCTGCTCAGCCAGCTCCCGGACGCGGAGCCGGCCGCTCCGGCCGGTGACTCGACGCAGCTCATCGACACGCTCGCCCGCCTCGCCGGGGAGTCCATCGAGGAGCTGCCCGAGGTGGTGCTGGTCCATGAGCGGATCGGCCCGGTGCCTGCCCTGGAGCTGATCCGGGAGGTCTCCCTCCGCTTCCCCGCCGTGGGGGTCGTGCTGATCACCGCCGACGCGAGCCAGGGGCTCTTCGCCGCGGCGATGGACGCCGGAGCCCGCGGCCTGGTCACCCTTCCGCTGAGCTACGAGGAACTCGCCAACCGGGTCCAGGCGGCCGCCCAGTGGTCCACCGGTGTGCGGCGCCACCTCGGTTCGGGCGGTGACGTGTTCACCGGCCCGGGCGGCACCGTCGTCACCGTCACGGGAGCCAAGGGCGGTGTCGGCGCCACCGTCACGGCGGTACAGCTGGCTCTCGCGGCACAGGCCTCGGGGTACACGGCGGCGCTCGTCGACCTGGACCTCCAGACCGGTGACATCGCCTCGTACCTCGACGTACAGTTCCGGCGCTCCATCGTCGACCTCGCGGCCATCACCGACATATCCCCGCGTGTTCTGGCCGACGCCGTCTTCTCGCACTCCACGGGCATGGTCCTGCTGCTGGCGCCCGGCGAGGGCGAGCGTGGCGAGGAGGTCAGCGACCGCTCCGCCCGCCAGATCGTCAGTGCCCTGCGCTCCCGCTACGAGATCGTCGTCATCGACTGCGGGAGCCAGATGAACGGGGCGAACGCGGCCGCGATCGAGATGGCCGACACCGCCGTACTGGTCACGACACCGGACGTCGTCGCCGTGCGGGGGGCCAAGCGCATCGTACGGATGTGGGACCGGCTCCAGATCCGCAAGGCCGAGGAGACGGTCACGCTCGTCAACCGCTTCAACCGCAACACCGAGATCCAGCCGCCGCTGATCCAGCGCATCACCGGAACCCGGATGGCGGCCACGGCGGTCCCCGCGAACTTCAAGGAGCTCCAGGGAGCGGTCGATTCGGGGCGGATGCACGAACTCGACGCCAAGAGCGTCGTCAAGCAGGCACTCTGGAGCCTCGCCGGCGAGCTCGGGCTCGTGAAGGCCTCCGAGAAGAACGAGAAGGGCGGCGGGAAGTACCGCGACGACCGGGGCGCCCTCGGGCGCGCACGCCGCAAGTGAGACAGCACGGCTCAGGACGGTGGCACGACCGACAGAGGGGGCATGTTGACCGATGACCATCATGCGGAGAGCGGGTAGGGGAATACCCGGGTGGCGACGCGCGGACACGGGCGGGCGACGAGCCCGTGACCGTGGCCAGACCGCGATCGAGCTCGTCGGAGTCACGCCGCTGATCATCCTGGTGGCCGTCGCGCTCTGGCAGTGCGCGCTGATCGGTTACACCTACAGCCTCGCCGGCAACGCCGCGGACGAGGGAGCGCGCGCGGGCACCGGTGCTCCCTTCCTCCGCGGGGCCGCCTGCGAGCGGGCGGCCGAAGAGGACCTTCCGGACGCCTGGGCGCAGGGCGCCGACATCAGCTGCCGCTCGGAGACCGGCATGTACCGGGCCGTGGTCTCCCTGAAAGTGCCCGTGATGGTCCCCGGCGTACTGGACTTCCCGATGACCGTCGAGGGCGACGCCGCCGCGGTCGAGGAGGGCTGAGCGATGGGCGTGGAACAGGGCAGGAGGCGCACCGACCGTGGTCAGGTCGCCATCGAGTACATGGGGTTCATCCCGCTGCTGCTCATCGTCGGGCTGTTCGCCGTCCAGCTGGGTGTCGCCGCCTACACGGTGAGCCAAGCGGGCACGGGTGCGCGGGCTGCCGCCCGCATGGCGAGCTTCGAACGGCCGGACCTTCCCCCGCCGGCGGCGGGCCGGGCGGCGATGAGCGACTGGCTGGCCGACGATTCGGCCTTCACCCCCAGCTGGGGCGGGGACGACGTGACGTACACCGCGCGGGTGAGGATCCCGTCGGTCGTCCCCGGCATCGACGACTGGGGCTGGGCGGAGCGGAGCTCGACGATGCCCCGCGACTGACCGACCGATCCAGCACCGGCGAGTCCGACGGCCGGGCCATCAGACCGAGGAGAGACTGCATGAGCCTGCGGGCACGCATCACCGCCCCCGAGGAGCGCGGCGGGGGACGGGAGGACGGCCACATGGTCGCCACCTACCGCGCCAAGCTCCTCGAGGAGATCGACCTCGCGGAGATGTCCTCGCTGGCGGCCGCGGACCGCCGGGCCCGGCTGGAGCGCGTCCTCGGACACATCATCAGCCGCGAGGGTCCGGTCCTCTCCACCGTCGAACGCTCCCAGCTCATCCGGCGGGTGGTGGACGAGGCGCTCGGCCTCGGCATCCTGGAGCCCCTGCTCGAAGACGCCTCCATCACCGAGATCATGGTGAACGGCCCGGACCAGATCTTCGTCGAGCGCAGCGGGAGGGTCGAGCAGCTGCCCATGCGCTTCGGCTCGCACGAGCAGCTGATGCAGACCATCGAGCGCATCGTGTCGACCGTCAACCGCCGGGTCGACGAATCGAACCCCATGGTGGACGCCCGCCTGCCCAGCGGCGAGCGCGTCAACGTCATCATCCCGCCGCTGTCGCTGACCGGTGCGACCCTCACGATCCGTCGCTTCCCACGCTCCTTCACCCTGCCGGAGATGATCTCCTTCGGGTCGCTCGACGAGCAGATGCTGATCCTGCTCTCGGGGCTCGTGCAGGCCAAGCTCAACATCATCGTCTCGGGCGCCACCGGCACCGGTAAGACGACCCTGCTCAACGCGCTCTCCGGACTGATCCCCAACCATGAGCGCATCGTCACCATCGAGGACTCCGCGGAACTCCAGCTCCAGCAGAACCACGTGATCCGCCTCGAGTCCCGCCCCGCCAACGTGGAGGGCAAGGGACAGATCACCATCCGCGACCTCGTCCGCAACTCCCTGCGCATGCGCCCCGACCGCATCGTCGTGGGTGAGGTCCGAGGCGGGGAGTCCCTCGACATGCTCCAGGCGATGTCGACCGGTCACGACGGCTCACTGGCGACCGTCCACGCCAACAGCGCCGAGGACGCCCTCATGCGTCTGCAGACCCTGGCCTCGATGTCCGAGATCAAGATCCCCTTCGAGGCGCTGCACGACCAGATCAACAGCGCGGTGGACGTGATCGTCCAGCTCACCCGGCACGCGGACGGCGCCAGGAAGATCACCGAGATCGCCGTGCTCGACTCCCACGGCCGCGACAACTACCGCATCGTCTCCGTCGCCCGGTTCAACGCGCAGCCGATGTCCGCCGACGGCCGGATCCACGGCCGGTTCCAGTACCTCCCGCTCCCTCGCAGGACCGCCGAGCGTCTCTACATGGCCAGCCAGCCCATCCCGCAGGCCTTCGGGGTCGCCTCGTCCGAAGAACAACTCGCCACCCGAGAGGCCAAGTAGGTATCGCGCCATGAACAATCTCCCCCTGATCACGGTCGGCGTGACGCTGCTGTTCGGTGTGCTCGGCGTCGTGGGCCTCCACACCTACGCCGCCGGACGGGCGGACCGCGAGGCCCTGGTCGACCGGCTCTCACACACCGGCCAGATCACGGACGGCGGCCGCCCCCGGCGGTTCCGCGGAGTCGACCGACGACTGCGCGCGACCCGGCTGGGCCGCAGGATCGAGCTGAAGCTGGCGGCTACGGGGCTCGGGCTCACACCTGGTGAATTCTTCGTCTACGCGCTCGTGGCGGTTGCGGGAGTGTGGTTGATCGCGTCGTCACTCCTTGCCTCCTTCTTCGGCCCGGTCGCCGCACTCATCGCCCTGTGGGGCGCGAACACCTTCCTCAACTGGCAGCGGGCCAAGCGGACCGAGCGCTTCATCAACCAGCTCCCCGAACTCTCGCGCATCCTCGCCAACGCCACCCAGGCGGGCCTCGCCCTGCGCACCGCCATCTCCATGGCGGCAGAGGAGATGGATGACCCGGCGGGCGAGGAGTTGGCCCGCGTCGCTCGCCGCCTGGCCGTCGGGGAACCGCTGGACGACGCACTCAGCGAGCTGACCGACCGGCTGCCCTCCCGGGAGCTCGTCGTTCTGGTCACGACGCTGGTTCTCTCCAACCGGGCGGGCGGCACGGTCGTCAGCTCGCTGCGCAACCTCACTCAGACCTTGGAAGAACGCAAGGAGACCCGGCGCGAGGTCAAGACCCAGCTGTCCCAGGTGACGGTCACGGCCTACGCCGTCCCGATCTTCGGCCTGGGAGCGATGCTCCTGATGAACTCGGTCATGCCGGGGGCGCTCGACCGTATGACCGGCGCTCTGATCGGCCAAGTAGCCGTGGTCGTCTCATTGATCCTGTACACCATCGGGTTCGTCGTGATCCGGCGACTGTCACGCATCGACGTCTGAGAGGCGACCTGACATGGACCTGATTCTTGCCGCTGTTGTCGGTCTGGCCGTTTATGGGGCTATCCACGGCATCCGCATGTACCGGGCGGAGGCAAAGCTGCCGGGGGACCTGGCGGTGGCTCTCGAGGTCGGTGCCAGCCGGACGACTGTTGTCGGCTCCGGGGTCGACCGCCTGGGAATGCGCTGGGCCCCAATGGTTCTCCGCATGATGGGCCCCAAGGCCGTCAGTAAGAAGCGCCGTCAGATCGACCTGGCGGGCAACCCCGGTGGTCTCACCATCGACCGCTACGCGGCGCGTCGAGCGGTCTACGGGGTGCTGGGACTGGTGGCGGCACTCCTGATGCTCGCTCGCGGACAGGTCTTGGTCGCCCTGTTCATGGCTGCCTTCGGCATGTTCTGGGTCGAGGCAGGCATCTGGTCCGCGGTCCGGGTGCGTCGCGACCACATCGACCGCACGTTGCCCGACTTCCTCGACGTGCTGGCAGTCGTGGTCTCGGCGGGCCTCGGATTCCGCCAGGCCCTCGGTCGGGTGGCCGACAGGTACGAGGGTCCCTGGGCCGACGAGCTCCGCATCACCTTGCGGCAGATGGACATGGGCGTCAGCCGGCGGGAGGCGTTCGAGCAGCTTCGTAAGCGCAACGACTCGGAGCAGGTCGCGATGTTCGTGACCACGCTCCAGCAAGGCGAGGAACTCGGTGCCCCCATTGTCGAGACGCTCATCCAGATCGCCAACGACATGCGCCGGACCGATGCTCAGAACGCCCGCCGTAAGGCGTCCAAGGCAGTACCCAAGGCGACCTTCGCGGTGACCTCGTTCCTGCTGCCAGGGACGCTGATCCTTCTGGTCGTCGGTTTCGTCTACGGCGCCAACGTCGACTTCAGTTTCCTGGGCGGTGGCTGACGACATGGCCCGGACCATCGAGGACGGGAGGTAGACGACTCATGGCGAGCCAGGTCAAGCTGCTCACCGCGCGGCTGAGAGCGGAAGTGGGCACGGCGGCCCAGGTTGCCGCGCGCCCCCGTCCAGCACTCGCCATCCAGGTCAACGCTCTGCAGGCGATGTGCCGCCAGGTCTTCGGATTTCGGCTGGCCATGATCGCCATAGCGACTCCGTTCGCCATGGCGGGAACGGCTTCGGGCTTCGCGACCTGGCTGGTCGCCACGGCGATCGTCGTCACGTTCATGGGCTCGTACGTCCTCTTCCGGGACTGGGAGCGTTTCGGACCCCTGCTCCTGCGCCACCCCTGGCTCCTCGCGGTCGACGCGCTCTTCGGTTCCTTGCTGTTGATCACCGCCACACCCGAGTCCACGCTCGCCTACGTCACCGTGTGCACCCCCCTCCTGGCCGGCCTTACTTCTGGCTGGCGAGGGGCTGCGGTTTTCGCGGCCTTCCAATCGGTGATCATTTTCGGCGTCTACGGCACCAGCGACGATCTGGAAGCCGGTGGTGCGGCCTCAATGCTGCTGCCGGGCTTCTGCGTCGTCGCCGGAGCTGCCGGAGTCACGCTCCGGAACCTGCTCCTGCGTTTCGGCTCCGCGAGTCAGGCGCTCACCGAGACCAAGGCACGGCTGGCCGTGAGCGAAGCCGTCGAAGGTGAGCGCACGCGTCTCGCCAGGGAGATGCACGACTCGGTGGCCAAGACCCTGCACGGTTTGGCGCTGGCAGCCGACGGGCTGGCCCGGTCCGCCGACCGCATGGACCCGGTCACCGTGAAGCACCAGGCGGAACTGGTGGCCCGGTCCGCCCGGCGAGCTGCCGCCGAGTCCCGCGAACTGCTCTCGGACCTCCGTCGAGAATCAGGCTTGGACGGCGGTGTGGACGTCATCGCCGAGCTCGCTGCTCGTGTGGACGACTTCAACAGAAGGCACACCGTGTCCGCGGTGTTCCGGTTGCTCAACGACACGCCTGTGCCGCCCGTCCCTCAGGTGGTCGCACGGCAACTGCTGACCATCGCCTCGGAGGCGATGGAGAACGCTCATCGTCACGCACACCCCACCTATGTCGTCGTCCTGGCTGGAATCAAAGGAGATGTCCTGCGCGTCACCGTGTACGACGACGGACAGGGCCTGCCCGCCGGGACGACCCTCGACAGTCTGAGGCGCGGTGGTCACTTCGGTCTCCTCGGCATGGTCGAACGCGCGGCGTCGATCGGTGCGCGTATCCGCATCGGCAAGGGCAAGGCGGCCCAGGGGACCGAGGTTCGCCTGGAGCTGCCCATGGCTGCTCTGGCACCGGCTCCAGAACCTGTGCCCGGGTACATGGCCGGGCACGGCGGAGCATTCATGCCTCAGTTGAAGTGACCGCCCGCCCTTCGGCCCGCACACAGATCCACTCTCCGCTCCACCTCCGTCCCCCAAACCCCTGAGAGGAGGTCGCAGAATGCCGGACGACATCTCGCGCGCACCGGGACACAGCTGGGCAGCACAAACCCATGCCTCCCAGCACAGCTCCTCGCACGCGGCCCCGCCGAGTTCGGAACAGAGGCACACCGGGTTCCGCGTTCCCCAGCGATCCGCGGCAGCTGAGGAACTTCCCGCATTCCCGACCGGCCCGGGCGCACCTGTGCCGACTCGCTTGAGAGTCGTCGTTGCGGACGACAATCCGGTCGTCCGCGCAGGACTCGGCGTGCTGCTGTCCGGCCGGGCCGACATCGAAGTGGTAGCCGAGGCGGCAGACGGTCGGCAGGCCTACGAAGAGGCCGTCCGTCATAGGCCCGACGTCGTTCTGCTCGATGTCCGCATGCCCGGGGTGGACGGCATCTCCGCTTTGCCGCACCTGGTGCAGGTTGCACCCGTGATGATGTTGACCTACAGCCGGGAGAGTGAGGTCGTGCACGAGGCGCTCCGTCTCGGGGCAGGTGGCTACCTCGTCCACGGGGAGTTCACGGCTGACCAGCTGGTGCAGGCCGTCAGGGACACCAGGGAAGGCCGCGCGCATTTCACGGCTACAGCGGCCGATGCGCTCCTCGCCCATATGCGGCAGGGCCCTGGTCTGCCGGCGCAGGCCCTTCCCGAAGGCCTGGGTGCCGCGCTGACGTCGGGCCCCCCGTACGCGGGGGTGGGTCAGGAAGGCTCGCCCCCGACTGTCGCGGCCGTCGGAACGCAGCAACACACTCCGCACCTGGACCCGGCGCACACGGGGGAGCGACCCGCGGAGAACGCGCAGGGTCTTTCGCAACTGCAACCTGTTATGGCACAGTCATCGAGTCGGCAAAATTTTTCCAACAAGGCTCAGTACCAGCTGAGTTCACGGGAGGCGGAAGTCATGGAGCTGATCTCTTCGGGGATGAGCAACCAGCAGATCGCCGCGACCTGTTTCATCAGCGAGAAGACAGTCAAGAACCACATCAACCGCATCTTCACCAAGCTGCACAGCAGCAGCAGGAGCGAGGCGATCGCCCGCTGGCTCGGCACCGCGCCGGGCGCGGGGCCTGGAACCGGGGGGACAGGCAGTCATGGGTGAACGGGGCAGGGGCAGATGGGCCGGCCGTGTAGGGCCCCGGGCCCAACTCGGGCTTTGGGCCCGCGATTGGGCCCACGGGCCCTCCGGCGCGCAGGGTGTGCCGACGTACGTTTCTCTCGTCGAAAGCGGCACCGGCCAGGAGGAAGCCGGTAACGCGGAAGGCACCACAGAGACGTACGCGTCGGCCGTCCCACGGTCGGCCGATACCGGAGGGGTACACCATGTCGAACACCGTGCTGAAGAGCGCAGTTCAGACCCAGCTGGCCGTGCGGGGCTGGAGGAACACCGTCGTGACCCGGATGGCGGGCCGCGAGCGTTCGCAGGGGCAGACGGCCTTCGAGTACCTCGGCATCATCCTCGTGGTCATCGCGATCATCGGTGGCATCGTGGGCCTGGGTATCGGTACGTCGATCACGAAGCGGATCGGCGACCTGGTGGACCAGATCAAGGCTGGCTAATGGCCGGAGGATTTCGCGGAGACCGAGGGCAGGCCTTCCCCATCTACGTCGTGATGGTGGTAGGCCTGCTCTTCGTCGCGTTCGCGTTCTTCGCGGTCGGGCAGGCCGCGGCCACGCGCAACGGGGCGCAGGGTGCCGCGGACGCTGCGGCTCTCGCGGCCGCCCAGGATGCCCGGGACGGGATGGGCCCTGAGTTCCTCGCAGCACTGCGTACACCAGAGGGCCTGGAACGGTTCCTTCGGGAGCATCGGTTCCATGACGAGTGCGGGTCGGCGGACCGTCTCGCCGCTGCGAACAAGGCGGACCGTCGCGGCTGGTGCTCGTGGGACTACGGCTATCTGCAGGACGCGGTCACGGTGAAGGTCGAGAGCCGTAACACCGTCGGAGGATCGGTGATCCCCGGCACGGAGAACGATCACGCCACCGCCGATGCCACCGCGGTGATCGAGTTCCGGTGCAGCCCCAAGCCCAACGACATAGTCGGCGCCCTGGTCACCCTGAGCTGCGACAGCCGGAGTGGTTTCGGCATCGACCTGGCGGACCCCGAACCATGGTCGGTTCTGGTCAAGACGCTCTTTGCTGTGCACCTGATCGACCGTTGACCGCGAATCACGAGTGAGAAAGCAGAATCCATGAGCATCCGGCGTGCTACAGAGCCTCGAAGGGCGGTGGCGGCTGCCTCCATGGTGGTTGTCATGACCCTCTCCGTCATCGCCTGCGGTGGCGAAGACGGGGGTGATGGCGGTGCGGAGAACAAGGCGACGAGCTCCTCGTCCGCCACGGCGAAGCCCACGGACGACAGTGCGGGCGGCAAGGAGGACACCGCCGCAGGGGACAATGTGGACCCGAATGTCAAGCTTGCAGAGATCAAGGGCGAGAAGGGAATGCTCTTGGTCATCAATGAGGTGAAGCGTGATGCCGGGGGCTTCGTGACTGTCCAGGGCACGATGACCAACGAAGGTGATGAACCGGTGAATCCGGCCTCTTGGGCCGGCACCGAGAGCATCATCGTAAGGAAGAACCTGAACTCGGTCGGTGGCGCAACGCTTGTGGACAAAGCGGGCAAGAAGCGCTACTACATTCTTCGGGACACGGACGGACGTTGCCTCTGCACGACGGGAATCACTGGCGTCCAGCCGGGTAAATCGCTCCCAGTCTTCATGCAGTTTCCGGCGCCACCGAACACCACCACCGAAGTGGACCTGAGCCTTCCTACGTTTGCGACCGCTTCCCTGAAGATCTCTGGGTGATGGTTCATATGACACTCACCCGTATGCGGCCACGGGCGGTAGGCGTAGCCATTGCGGCAGCAATGCTGATGACAGGCACGATGATCGGCGCGGGGCCGGCCTTTGCCGACGACGACCCAAGCGTGCCGCCCGGTACCGAAGCGAGCGCCGAGCCGCCGGTCCAGGTCGACGGCAACGATACGGATCTCCAGATGCCTGAGGGCGGAACACTTGCCCCCGCCAGGGTCCTAGACATCATCCAGGTGGTGGAGGACCTGGGCGGCGAGGAGCGTCGGGAGGACAGCAACGCGGACATCAAGTTCGCGCTCCAGGCCGAAGTCCTCTTCGGCAAGGACAGCGCCAAGCTGGGCCCGGAGGCGAATTCGCGCATTGCCGCCATCGCCGACGAGATCAAGAAGCAGAACGCCACCAAGGTGCGGGTGTTCGGCTTCACCGACGACCTCGGCTCCGCCGCCCACGGCGATGTGCTCTCGAAGCAGCGTGCCGAAGCGGTCAACGGTGTGCTGTCCAAGCAGTTGCCTCCGACGGTCACCTTCGAGATCCGTGGATACGGCGAGGAGTACCCCATCTCCGACAACAGCACGGAGGAGGGCCGGAAGAAGAACCGTCGCGTGGAGGTCTCCTTCCAGCGCAGCGGTAGCTCCTGAGCCTCGTCCGTACCTCGGGGCCGGCACCGGTTGGTGTCGGCCCCGACGCATGCGTGAGCAAGGCCGTCGTGGAGCGGTGACACCCGTATTTGGGTCCTGAGGCCCATGCCGGTGAGGGGTGCTCCGTGGTCGGATGAGTGGTATGGGTGAAATCCCATACGCGGCCGACTGGTTGGGGGATCAGGGTGTCCGGCACAGGGGGATTCGCAGCTGTCGGTGGCTCCGGTTGGACAGCGGGGCCTGCGGGGCGGACGTCGCTGCCGAGGCCCCTGTGCGTGGTGCTGGTCCTCGTCCGGGCGTTGTTCGGGCTCACGGTGGCCGGAGGCGTCAGCGGTCTGCTGCTGGCGGCGTCGGCCGACGGTGTCGACGGGGAGCTGCTCGGGCTCCTCCTGTACGCCGCCCTGCCCGGTGCTGCGGGCTTCACCCTGTCGATGCACGTCCGCACGGGCGATGTCTGGATCTGGCGCGGGCTGCTCGGCGTCCACGTGTGGTTCCTCCTCGGGGCCTGCGCGACCCTGAGCGGCGGGCAGACCGGGCGTGGACTGACCCAGCTCGTGATTCCGCTGGTCACCCTGGTCCTTCTGCTCCGCCGCAGTTCCCGCGACTGGTTCGATCTTCGGCCTGAACAGCGTGTCCCGCACCGGCCGTTCAGCCTGTCCCGGATGATCACCTGGCGCCGTGACGGTGGGCAGACCGCGCTTGAGTACCTGGGCCTGATCCTCGTGGTCGTGGCCCTCATCGGCGGGTTGGTGGCCACCGGCATCGGGCAGCCGGCTGACCGGTGGGATCCGGAGTGCGCTCTGTGAGCTGACCGGCAGTTCGTGCCCAGCACCCGCCCCTGCCCCCGGAGACGTGGTCGCGGGCGACGGCGACGGCGACGAGGGCGGTACCGCGGACGGCGGAGTGGACGGCAGCAGTACGGTCACCGGCGGATCCAGCACGGGTGGCTCGGACACCGGCGGTTCGGACACCGGCGGTGCCGATACGGGCGGCTCCACCACGGGCGGCACCGACGGTTCCACCACAGGCGGCACCACCGGGGACACCTCCGCCGGAGGCACCGAGGGCACCACGACCGGCAGCACCGAAGGCACGACCGGCACCACCGGAGGCGGCCCAGGCGGCCCAGGCGGTCCCGGCGGCCAAGGCGAGACGGGCGGGACGAGCGGCCCAGGTGGCCCCGGCGGGACCACGAGAGGCAGCACCGGCGGTACGGAGGCCGATCCTGCGAGCAGCGTGCAGGAGGAGACCGACGAGGAGAAGAACGACGCCGCCGACGACGAGCCCGGCTGGGAGGACGACGAAGCCGCCGGAGACGAGGGCACGGAGGACGAGGAGGACTGCTTCTCCGGATTCGGGGCGTTCTTCTCCTGCGCCGGCGACAAGGTCGAGCAGGTCGGCCAGGGCCTCTTCGTCGACGGGATCTGGGGCGACGTCACCGGGATCTGGGACACGGTCACGGACCTCCCCGGCACCTGGGACGGCATCAAGGACTACGGCAGCTCGCTCGGCGACGCCTGGTCCGAGGGCACGAAGGACGCCGGTGAGAAGTGGAGCAAGGGCGACTACTGGGACGCCCTGACCGACTGGGGCGGCTCCTCCGTCGACACCGGGCTGACCGTCCTCGACGACATGTTCATCGGTGACGAGGTCAAGGACCAGTGGAACAACGGTCAGAAGACCCGTGCCGGCACCACCGTCGTGTGGAACATCGGTTCCCTCTTCATCCCCGGGTACGGCGAGGCCAAGATCGGCCAGAAGCTGGGCAAGCTCGGGAAACTCGGCAAGCTGGGCAAGCTGGGCGAGGCCGCGCAGAAGGCGGGCAAGGCCGCCGAGCGGGCGCGCAAGGCCGCGGGCAAGGGCGACGTCGACGGCGCGAGGAAGGCCGCCGACGAGGCCCAGGAGCACGCCGACGACGCTGCTGACGAACTCGCCGGGAAGGGCTGCCTGATCAGCTCGGGGCCGCTCGGAGGCGGCCTGCCGCAGCCTTCGTACGCCGGAGGGGTGAACGCGGCAGCGGGTGCCCCGGTCGCGTACCGCGTCAACGGCGTCCCGGTGCTCTTCGCGGCGGAGAAGGACTGCGACGGGGTCAGCCAGGAGGAGGTCGATGCCGCCGAGCAGGCGCAGAAGGACGCGGACGCGGCCAAGGCCGCGGCGAAGGAGGCCAGTCGCAAGCAGGTCGCGAAGTGGGCGAAGCCGTCCTGGTACGAGGGTCTGAAGAACCCCCGCAAGGGGTCGAAGGACCTCGGGGCGGGCCAGTGGAAGTCCAAGAGGTCGGTGGCCTACTGGCCCGGCACGGAACGCTGGATGCGCTACCAGGAACAGGTCTCCGGGGTGAAGCGGGGCAAGGAGTACGCCGTCAAGGACCCCGTCACCGGCCGGGACGTCGACTTCGACGGCTGGGACTCCGCCTCCCGGACGTTCAAGGAGGCTAAGTTCGGATACGGCAAGAAGGTCCGGCCCGACGGCACGCTCGAACCGGCCCAGGCGGCGAAGTTCGTCGAGCAGGCCCAGCGGCAGGTGCGTGCCGCCGGCGGCAAGCCGGTGGAATGGAACTTCTCCAATCCGAAGGTCGCCGAAGCGGCGCAGAAGGCGTTCGACGACGCCGACGTGGACGTGATCGTGAAGCACACTGCGGTGGAGAAGTAGCGCAGCGGACGCACGAGGCGGAGAGAGGCATATGTCCGGCGAACTGGTAGTGAAGGTGTCCTGGGGGCCCCGGCCCGAGTCGTCCCGGGAGCTGGCCGCGCGCTGGCTGGGGACGCTGGACCGGCTGTCGGAGCTCTCCGCGCCCGCGCCGGTCGACTGGCGGTGGGACACGGAGAGCGGGAAAGGGGATCCCGTCCCCACCGGCACCGGGGAGTTCGCCACGGTCGTCGAGGCCGGGGGTCCCGAGGAGGACGCCGACATCCTCGGCCGGCAGGCGGCCGTCGTGGGCACCTGGCCCGACGGAGGCTATGCGTATCTCAGGGCCAAGGGGGGCGGCAGCGACGCGTACACACCGTTCACGGCCACCCTCCAGCTCTTCCCGGAGGCCGGAGCGCCGGCGGGGACCGCTCCGCCGCTGTCCGGCCTGCTGCCCGAGGTCCTGACCGTCCTGGCCGAATCGTGGGAGGCCGACACCGGTCTGACGTACGACCGTCCGCTGTTCAACGCCGTCAGGGCCGCCTTCGGTCTCCGTAACTCGCAGCCCCGCTGCGGCTGGGCGACCTATCTCTCCGCCAACCGTGCCGCACTCGTGCCCGAGGATCTGCCCGGGGCCAGGCACCCGGCGGCCGGCGGAGGGCTGGTCCTGGATTCGGGGCGTTCCACCGAGGCGGTCGAGGCCGCCCAGCGGGTGCTCGCGGAGGCCGGTGCGCTGGAACCCCTGCCCGTCGCCGCGCCCCGGCCCGCCTGGTGAGCGGGGCGCTCGAGCTCGGAGCGAGGGTCCGCGAGGACATCGCCGCGGTCGAGGCGCTGCGATCAGGTTCCTGCGCGCCGCCTTGGGCGTGCTGCGCCGATCCCGGACGCTCGGCCCACGGGGAGGACTTCGCGATCGTCGCGCTCCGGGTCGGCGAGGAGCTCCACGACGCCGCAGGAGAGGCCGGAACAGGTGCGGGCGGTGACGACGTGGCCCGACCGGGCGCCGCGCACGAGGAGTTCGAGACCGAGCGCTGGGGCGTGGTCCTCGCGCTGGACGCGCGCTGGGGGGCTCACCGCACCCTTTCGACGGTCCCGTACGAGGAGCGCGAGGCGGCGGGCGCCGTCGTACCACCCTTCTTCGCGGAGCTCATCGAACTCGGCTACTCCGGTGACCTGCAGATCTGGGGCGAGGGCGGGCGGTCGGCCGGAATCGGCGTCGGGCAGATGGACAAGGAGGAGCCGGTCGTCCTCTTCGCCGTGGTCCTGGGGCCGGCCTGTGCCGCCGGCCGGCCCGTGCGCCCGGACCGCCCCGGCAGGGGCACGTGAACCGGCGCCCCCGCCGCCACGGCCCGGCTCCTCAGAGCCAGCCCCGCTCCGCCGCGAACCCGGCCAGCAGCCCCAGCGAGAACAGCCCCAGCACACCCGCGAACACCGCCGGCATCAGTATCGGCCCCCAGGCTCCCGGCCCCGCGACGGTGGCCAGCCGCTCCGGTGCCGCCGGGTCGTAGGAGATCCGCACCGGCGCCCCGACCTCGAAGCCGAACGGGCCCGGGGCGTGGTCGGTGAACTCCACCTCGCGGCCGTCCGGGGTGCGGAAGGCGAAGACGTACTCGGTGCGGTACCGGTTCTCGGTGTCCGCGCCCCGGTCCACCACACGGCGGGCCGAGCACCGGCCCTCGGCCCGCTCGCCGCGCCGCACCAGCCGCAGCACCCGCACGAGCCGGAGGCCCGAGCGGACCGCGAACGCGCCGAGGAACAGGCCGAACAGCAGCAGGAAGGTGGCCGTGCCACCGGGCAGTACGTCCATGAACGAAGCTCCGCTACGGGTTACTTGACGGTGACGGACCCGACGAACGCATCGAGGTCCGCCGGACTCAGCGCGCCCTTCACCGCATTGATCCGGATGGCGAACGGTACGTCCTTCGAGTCGATCCCGGCCACCACCACCCCCGTCATCCGCGTCCCCTTCGCCGGGGTCGACTCCTCGCCCGTCGAGGTGAACTCGTAGTCGATCCGGCGCGCTTCCCGGGCGCTCTCCTCTCCCGCGAGGCGCACGTCCCGGGTGCCCTTGCGGGTCGCCCCGAGGCCGATCCCGGCGCCCGCCGCCGCGGCGGCCTCGCCGGCGTCGTCGACCCCCGTGGCGAAGTCGAGCTGGACGGAGACCATGCCGGTGCGCAGCCCGTTCTCCTCCTTCAGTGCCACCGCCGCGTTGGCGTCGCTCCGCTCGGCGGCCGGCTGGGGGGCGTAGCCGTCGTCCTCGGGATAGCCGACGGAGACACTCCTGGTGTCGAGCGTGCCCCAGCCGTCCGGGACCGTGGCGGCGTCCGTGCCGCCGCAGCCGGTGAGCAGGGTCAGGCCGAGGGAGGCGGCCAGGGCCGTGCCGAGCGCCGTGGACTTCGTCAACGTGATCCCCTCTTCGTCGCGCGTGTTCACCGCGCGCAGTAGCTGTACGGGAGGTACGTGCGCTTGTCGCCCTGCGGAGCTCCGAGGAACTGCGCGTCCGTCAGTGTCTCCTTCTTGTGCTCGTCGGAGAGGGAGAATCCGAGGCTCATGCCCAGGGAGACCTCGAAGCCGAACTCCTGGGCGTCCGTCTCCCCGTGGTACTGCATCGTGCTGGACAGGCCGTCCTGGAACATCAGCTGCTCGAAGGGGTCGGTGCCGGCGGGCTTCTTCTGCAGCGAATGGTCGCCGAACATGTACTCGAAGGGCGCGGTGTTGTTGCCCGATCCGTCGAGCCACTCCTCGGCGAGGGCGCGCTTGGCCTCGGTGTCCTTGTCGGTCTCCTTGCCGAAGACGATCGAGTTCGTCTGCACCTCGATGCCGGTGTCCCCGGAGGAGTCCGTCACGCTGCCCTTGCCGCCCCGCTTGTCCTTGTCCTTCTGGCCGTTGTCGCCACCGGCCTCGCCCTTGTCCGACGTCGAGGTCTTCTCCACCGTCTTCGTCATGTCGATCCGGACGATCTTCCCGGTCTTCTGGTCGCGGGTGACGGTGATGGCCCCGGTGTGGGTGTCCTTGGCCCCGGCGGTGCCGCCCAGCGGGCCGGCGGTGCCCCCCACCTTGCCCTCGATCTCGAGCTTGGCGGTGTAGGTGTACGACTCGTTGCCGTTGACGTCGTCCTTGGTGATCGTCACGTCCGGCGAGAACTTGGCCTTGCCGCCCAGCTTCGCGCTCAGTTTCGTCTCGTCGGCCGGCTTGAGGGAGAGACCGCCGTCGGCGTACACGTTGAGGCCGATGGTCGAGTAGGAGATCTTCTTGTCACCGATCTTCTTCTCGATGTCCTCCTTCTTCTCCGCCCACTTCATCCCGGAGTACCAGCCGCCGCCGTAGCCGCCGCTGTGCTTCATCGAGGTCTCCCACATCTTCATCTCCTCGATGTCGTCCCGCATCTTCTGGGCGTCGGCCTCGCTCTTGAAGACCCAGGTGTCACCATTGGTGATCTTGATGCCTCCGCCGATGTCGACGTCCGCCTTGCCCAGGCTGCCGAGCTTGACCCCCGGCGTGCTGGCGTTGACACCGGCGGAAGCGGCGTCGGTGAACGTCATGTAGACGAGCTTGTCGTTCTCGTCGACCTTCCCGTCCTCGTTCACATCGGTGTTGGCCTGGGCGACCTTCTGCTGGAAGCCGTACTCCTCGCCCCACTCGAACCAGCCGATCTTGACCTTGCCGCCCGCCGTGTCGGAGACGTTGGATATCTGGCACAGCTTGGGTTCGTAGTCGGCGTCCGTCTTGGGCTGCGCGGTCCCGTCGCCCCCCGTCGTGCAGCCTCCGCCGTCCCCCGCGAGGGAGGAGATGGCGCAGCGGATCCGGTCGCCGATGCGGCCTCCGACCCCGGCCATGGCGAGCGCGCCGACCAGCGCGACGACCAGGACGACGACTCCGAGGTACTCCATGGCGGTGGCGCCCTGGTCCCGCCAGTCGTACGAGCGTGTGTACGCCGACGAGGACGCCGGACCCGTGTCGCCGTCCTCCATGAGCCGGTCCACGGCCAGCCCCACGGCGCCGCCCGTGACCATCGCGACCGCCGGCATCAGGATGCCCTCGGTGCCGACGACGTCCCACGCCACGGCATAGCCGTACGCGAGCCCGGCGACGGGGACGGCGAGCGTGCCCAGGAGGTACAGGGAGCGCGACGCCCGGTGCCGGTCGGGAAGGGTGCGGGCCGAGGCGAGGACCGTCAGCACGGTCACCAGGACGGCGGGCAGGTGCAGCAGGCCCAGTCGCCAGCCGAACGATTCGAGCCGCTCGTCGGTGGCCAGCGTCTCGACCAGCGCCCGCGTCACCAGGAACCCGGTGATGACGTAGACGAGGGCCCCGGCCGCCCAGCCGCGGGTCAGGGGGAGGAACCAGCCGCTCCCGCCCGCGTCACCGGCGGCGCCCGGCGGTACGTGGCCCGGGATCCTGCCTCCCCAGTCGCTGCCACCGCTCACGGTTCACCCTCTCTCCGACACCTGCACCGCTCTCCGTGGGACGTGAGCGTACGGACGGAACAGGCGTGTGACCTGGGCCCTCGGTCCCAAATGCGGGCCCAACCAGGGCCTTTGGGGGTGGCCGGCACACGGGCGTGCCGCCGGCGGAGGGTGTGGCGACACCGCGATCCCGGGGGGAGATGCCGCGCAGCGTCCGTGCGGCTGGGCCCCCGGGCCCAAGACGTCCGGTGGGCGGGGTCGTTAGCGTCGGTCGCATGATCTCTGTGATCGACCTCGCCGACGGCGGGGATCTGCCCTCGCCTCCCCCGACGGCCGAGCCGGACCCCCTGCGGGAGCCGGACGCCCTTGCCGAGGCGCAGCTGCTGGACTGCCGTGCCAGTCCGCTGACGTCGACGATCGCCCTGCTCTTCGAGCTGCGCCCCGCTCCGCGGTTCGACGAGGGGACCACCGCGCTCCTGGTCGTGGGCGGCCTGCGGTCCTGCCGGTGGAGCGCGGGTACGGCGCCCGTGCCTCCCGCTGCGATGACGGTCGTGTCCGGTGTGCCCGGGCGGCTCGACGAGCTCGTCCGCGCGGAGTTCTCGTTCCTTCCCGACGCACGGCTCGAAGTCGTCGGAGAGCGGGCGTGGTTCTACGTCCTGGAGGTCGAGGACGCCGGCGACGCACCGCGCACCCCCGCGCCGGAGGTACGGGGAGACCTGCCTCCGTGGGGGTCCCCGTGCACCGTCCTCCGGGCGTCCGGGTCGGGCTGAACGGCCGGGCGGCAAGGCGCGACCGACCGCCTCCGGTGTGCGGCGCCGTTCGCCCGCCGGACCGTTCCCGGTGTGCGGCGCTGTTTCCCTGCCCGACTGCCTCCGGTGTGCGGCGCTGTTTCCCTGCCGGACCGTCTCCGGTGTGGGCCCCGTTCCCCCGCCCTACTCCTTCGGCGCGCGCCGGCAGCCGTTGAGCACGAGGTGCGCGGCGACCCCGGACACCAGCCCCCAGAATGCCGAGCCGATGCCGAACAGGGTGACGCCGGAGGCCGTGGCCAGGAAGGTGATCAGGGCGGCCTCCCGGTCCTTCTCCTCCCGTACGGCGCCCGCCAGACCGCCGGACAGCGCGCCGAACAGGGCGACGCCGCCGATGGACGCGACCAGCTCCTCCGGCAGCCCCGCGAAGAACGCCACCAGGGTCGAACCGAGGGCGCCCACCGCCAGGTAGAAGACACCGCAGGCGACCCCGGCGACATACCGGCGGCGCGGATCGCGGTGTGCCTCGGGGCCCGTGCAGATCGCGGCGGTGATGGCCGCCAGGTTCACCGCGTGGGAACCGAACGGGGCGAGGACCGCCGACACCAGACCGGTGGAGCCGACCAGGAGCCGGTCGTCCGGCCGGTAGCCCGACGCGGTGAGCACACCGATCCCGGGGGCGTTCTGGGAGGCGAGGGTCGCCAGGGTGAGGGGCACGGCGATGCCGATCAGCGAGGCCACCGAGAAGGCGGGAGCCGTGAACACCGGGTGGGCCAGGCCGACATGGTCCAGGCGGACATGCAGTTCCTCGCTCGCCGCGCTGCACGCCAGACCGGCCGTGAGCGCCAGCAGGACGGCGTACCGGGGGAGCCACCGCTTGCCGAGCAGATAAGCCAGGAGCACGGAACCCGCGATGAGCGGGGTGTGCTCCAGCGAGGTGAACACGTCCGCGCAGAAGGAGAAGAGGACGCCCGCCAGCATGGCGGAGACCACGGCCCCCGGCACGAGCCGCATCAGCCGCCCGAACACCCCGGTCACCCCGATCAGGGCGATCACCAGGCCGGACACCACGAAGGAGCCGATCACCTCGTCGTACGCGTACGAGCCGATGCTGGTGACCAGGAGTGCGGCGCCCGGGGTGGACCAGGCGGTGACGACCGGCATCCGGGTGCGCAGGCTGAGGGCGATGCAGGTCAGGCCGCTGCCGAGGGAGATCGCCCAGATCCAGGACCCGGTCCGCCCGGCGTCCAGGTGCGCCGCGCGGGCGGCGGCCAGCACGATCGCCAGCGGACCCGAGTAGGAGACGACCACCACGACGACGCCGGCGAGCACGGCGGACAGGGAGAGGTCGCGGAGCAGCCGGGGCCGGGGTTCCGGACCGCCGGGCGGGGGCCGCTCCGCACGTTCCTCCGCCGTCGGTACCGATGAACCGGCCGTCATCCGCTGTCGCCTTCCTCCCGCTCCGCGCCGGCCGTACGGGTCGTACAACCGCCCGAAACCCTCGCACGGCCTGCCGTGCCCCCTCCGCCGGGTCCGGCACCCGAGACGGCCCGGCGGCACGGGCTTTTGGGTGCGGAGGGGGTCAGGTTGGGTCCTCGGGCCCAAGACCGCCCGGACGCAGGGTGGTTAGCGTCGCGGGTATGACTGGTCCGGGGGAAGCGCGTCGTCGGTTGCGTCGTTGGTCGCGGAAGCGGGTGCCGCGGACAGGCGTGCGCATGGTCGGGCTGCGGCGCGGTCAGCGGGGTCAGGGCGCGATCGAGTACGTCGGTCTGGTCATGGTGGTCGTGGCGATCATCGGCGCCCTGGTGGCGACCGGGATCGGCGCCGAGCTGACGGAGAAGATCGGCGCGCAGGTCTGCCGGATCGGCGGCGGCGGTGACTGCGGTGACGGGGGCGGGAACCCCACGGCCCAGGGGCCGCCGGGTGACGGTGAGCCGGTCGCGGACGACGGAACACCCAGGTCGCAGACCCAGATCGACTACGACGCCGCGCTGAAGGACCTCCAGGACGCGCAGGCTGCGGCGAAGACCAGCTCGGACAAGGCGGTCGAGGCGGCCAAGGAGCTGGCCAAGATCCTGGCGGAGGAGCTGGGGATCACCGACGCGCTGGACTGCATCACCAAGGGCGACATGGGCGCCTGCACGGAGACGTTGATCAATGTGCTTCTGAGTCTGATCGGGGGTGCGGTAGGCAAGCTCGCGGCGAAGTACGGGGCGCCGTGGAAGTGGAAGAAGGCCGCCAAGCTGATCAAGGCGTTGAAGAAACACGGCGGGGACCTCTACGACGGGCTGAAGGGCCTGGTCAAGAACCGTAAGAAGGTCAAGGACGCCGAGAAGAAGCTCGCCGACGCGAAGAAGAAGCTCGACGCCGAGAAGAAGGACCCCCCGAAGAAGGACCCGAAGGAGGACGAGCCGAAGCCCAAGGAGAGCTGCCCCACCCACAGCTTCCTGCCCGGTACGCCGGTGCTGCTGGCCGACGGCAGCGAGGTCCCGATCGAATCGGTCAGGGTCGGCGACCTGGTGCGGGCGACGGATCCTCGAAGCGGTGCGAGCAGCGCCCGGAGAGTCACGGACACGATCACCACCTTTGACGACAAGCACTTCACCACCCTCCGGATCCGGGAGCCCGACGGCAGCTCCTCCCTGATCACGGCGACCGACGCACACCCCTTCTGGATCACGGGCGAGGAGCGGTGGGCCGAGGCGGGCGACATCGTTGCGGGCGGCACGCTGCGGACCGATCTGGGGCGGGACGTCCCGGTCATGTCCGTCACGCGCTACGTCAGGACGCAGACCACCCACGACCTGACGGTCTCCGGTCCGCACACGTACTACGTCGTCGCCGGTGACTCGCCGGTCCTCGTACACAATGTGGACTACCCGGGCGTGGGGACCATCGTCAACGAAGGTGGTGTGACGATCCAGATCTACTCCAACGACCACGCGCCGGCCCATGCGCACGTGAAGGGGCCGGGCAAGTTCGAGACGCGCATCGGACAGAACGGGAAGCCCTTGAAGGGCGATCCGGAACTTCCGCCCAAGCAGCGGGATATCGTCAACCGGAACATCACCAAGATCCGGAAGAACATCCAGGTATCGATGGAACGGCACAAGAACAATGGCTGCTGAGCCCGAGCACGATCTGCCGGCCCGTCTGTCCGCGCTGGACGCGGCGGTGACCGGGGATACGGAACCCCCGGTCAAGGCCTCCTGGGAGGACGGCCATGTCCGGTGGGAGCTCTACCGCCGGGCCGCGGAGCAGCCCGCGGCACACGCGCTCCTCCTGGATGCCGTACGGGCGGAGACCGACGGGCCTCTCGCATCGGCCGTCGTGGTCCTGATGCTGGAGAGGGTGCCCGTCGCGGAGCACGGCAGCTGGACCGCCGCCCTGGATCCCGAGGTCCGGGACTTCGCCGAACGGCGCTCGGGGGAGCTGGCGGTGCTCGACTCCTTGGACCGGCGTGCTGCCGGCTACGACGCCGCAGAGGTCGGGTCCTGGTCGGACTGGCTGCAGCTCCGGGTGGCGCAGAGCCGTGCGGAGAGCCACCGGCCTGCCCTGGACCTGCTGGCAGGGCACGGCAGGACGAAGAGGATCCGCCGCACCGCGACCGAGTCGCTGGCGGAGATCGGGAAGGCCGGCCCACGGGCCTGAGGCAGTGCTGAGGAGGGTCGCCGATGGCCGCGTACACGTTCCTGACCGTGCACCGGCTCCCGGTGGCCGCCATGGTGGTCGCCCTGGCCGAGCTGGTCGGGGTGACGGCGGCCGAGGTGGACATCGCCGACGAGTCCGGCCGGCACCGTGACTGGGCGGCCGCGGTCCTGTGCGACCGCATGAGCCTCGCCGGTGACCTGGCTCTCGCCTGGGACGTCCATGTGTCACCCCGCGTCGGGCCCGCGCCGCCGCCCGAGGCCGAAGCGGCCCTGCGGCTCGCGGCCCGGCTCGGTACGACCGTGCTCCATCCGGCGGACGGGGTGCGTCCCTCGGCCTACTGGGCGGCCACTCCGGACGGCTTCAGGACACGAGCCCGGGTTCTGGACGGCGGTGGGGGCGGGGGCATGGACGTGGACGGCCGGCCGGTCTTCACCGTCGACGCCGTCGAGAAGGCCGTCGCCCAGCTGCCTCGGGCTCGGGTGGAGCGCATCGTCGAAGCCCGGCAGGACGGCTGAGGCCCCCTCTTGGGCCCCTGGGCCCAAGACGGGACGCCGCCATGGCCTTAGCGTCTGCGCAGCAGGTGATCGACGCCCGTCCCGGCGCACCCCCACGGCGCCGGGCCGGGCCGCAACCGGAAGGTGACGGGCGTGCCCACGGCAGAGCAGCTGACCCTGACCGACGAGGAGTCCCGTCTCCTCCAGCAAGGGCTGATGGAATGGTGCGGCCCCGCCCGCTGCACCGAGGAGTTCGCCGTGGCCATGGGCTTCGACAGCGCCCGGGACCTGAGCCTGCGCGGGATGTCGATCCGCGGCGCCCTGGCGCAGAAGGAGGCCCTGGACCCCATGGACTGGGCGCGGGCGCTGCTCGCGACCGAGCTGGCCTTCGCCAGCGAGGTGGTCGGCTCGGGGTACGAGTGGTCCACCACGACGGGCTGGTCCGACGACACCACCCTGCGCGTGCTGCGCTCGGCCCAGCTGAAGCTGATCCGTACCGTCGCCCCGCTGGTCGGCCGGGGTCTCGGCACCCGGCACACGCACCACGCCGAGGTGCTGCGGGCGGGAGGAGCGCCGCCGCCCGGCCCGGTTTGGTGAGCTCCGCGGCATCGGGCCCATAATCGGCCGCATGCCCGATCAGCAGACGCGCCTCCGCCCGGCGGCGCCCGGACCCCGCAGCACACGGCACCGCGCCGCCGCCCTGCTCACCGCCGCCGCACCCGCCCTGGCCGCCTACGCGGCGGTCAGGGCCGTCGGCCTCCTGGCCCTCGCGGTGTGGGCGCCGGCCGCCGGGAAGGACGCCCTGCACCTGCTGGGCGGGCGCTGGGACTCCGTCTGGTACCAGGGGATCGCCGTACACGGATACGGCCGGACCGTCACCCTCCCCGACGGCGGGCTCCACCCCGACCTTGCGTTCTTCCCGCTCCTGCCGGCCCTGGAGCGCGGCATCGCCGCGGTCACGCCGTTCACCGTGCAGGGCGCCGGGATCGCCGTCGCCTGGCTGGCGGGGCTCGTCGCGGCCTGGGGGATCTTCGCCGTCGGGGCACGGCTGCGCGGCAGGCGGACAGGGGTCGTGCTGGCCGCGCTCTGGGGCGCGTACCCGACGGCGTTCGTGCAGTCGATGGCGTACACCGAGACCCTGTTCACCGCGCTCGCCGCCTGGTCGCTGTACGCGGTGCTCAAGGACCGCTGGATCACCGCGGCCGCGCTGTGCGTCCTGGCCGGGCTGACCCGCCCCTCGGCCGCCGCGCTCATCGCGGCGCTCGCGGTCACCGCCGCCGCCGTCCTCGTACGGGAGTGGCGGGCCGGCGCCCGGCGGGACCTGCTGCGCCGGAACGCGCGCATGCTGCTGGGGGTCTGCCTCGCGCCGCTGGGGTGGCTGGCGTACGTGGTGTTCGTGGCTGTGCGGGAGGGCGGCGCCTTCGCGTACTTCGAGGTCCAGGCCCAGTGGGGCAACAGCATCGACGGCGGCCGGGCCCTCGCCGCCTTCATCGCCGGGCTGCCGCTCCCCGCCGCACTCGGGCTCTGCGCCGCGCTGGGCCTCCTGGGGTGGCTGGTGTTCCTGTGCGTACGGCAGCGGCAGCCGCTGCCCGTGCTGGTGTACGGCATCGCCGTCGTCGTCGTCTCCCTGATCGGCTCCGGCTACTTCGGTTCCCGGCCGCGCCTGATGATGCCCGCGTTCCCCCTGCTCCTGCCCCCGGCCGTCGCACTGGCGGGGCTGCGCACGTCGGCGCGCGCGGGCGCCGTCGTCGCCGCCCTCGCCCTGGCGTCCGCCGTCTACGGCGCGTGGACGCTGCTGGGACCGGGGCCGCCCTGACTTGGGCCCACGGACCCACGCGCCGGGCGTTCCCCGGTTGTTAGCGTGCTGACCCGGTGCACGGCGGTCAGGAGCGGTGAGCGATGAAGGTACGGAGCACTGTCGTGGCGGCGGGCGCGCTCGCCCTCTGCCTGGCGGCCGCCGGCTGCGGGCCGGACGGCAGCGAGGGCAAGGGCCCGGAGAAGACGGCCGCCGCCTCACGGACACCGGCCGCCGGCCCCACGGACGCCGTCGACGCCGGGACTCCCGTCCCCGCGCCGTCCGGCAGCGGCAGAACCCTGACCGAGGCGCAGCTCGCCGGGGTGGTCCTGAGGACGGGCGAGGTGAAGGGATACGAGATCGCCCCCCTGGAGGGGACCGACGAACGCGGCACCGAGGAGCCCGAGGACGAGGCATGCCGGCCGATCACCGCGATCATCAACGGCTCGCCCGAACCCGCCCCCGCCGCCACCGTCTTCCGCACGGCGACGGACACGACGGAGGAGGGCCGCGACGACCAGACCGTCGTCACCGAGATCCTCACCTCGCACCCGGAGGGTGGAGCCGAGGAACTGCTGCGCTCCGTCCGTGACGCCGTGCGGGCCTGCGCCGAGGGGTTCCGCACGACGAGCGACGACGGCCCGTCCACCTACACCGGGGTCCAGGCGCTGCCGGCCGCGAAGGCCGGCCAGGAGTCCTTCGCCTACCGGGTGACGGGCAGCCTGGAGGGCGCCGAGGTGCCGCTCGTCTTCCACCTCGTGCGCACGGGACCGACGGTCGTCACCTTCTACGCGGCCAACTTCCTGACGGCGAAGGCCCCGGAGATCCCGGCCGCGCTCGTCACGGCACAGGCGGCGAAACTTCCGTGACCGGTACGGAGACCCGCACCCGTGTCCCGGGCCGCAGGCCCCACCGCTCCATCGCCCCGGCCTCCGCCTCCACCACGTGCCGGGCGCGGAGCCTGGGCAGCCCGAGCCGTCCGGGCTTCATCGTGCGCACCGCCAGGACACCGAACTTCCGGTCCAGATAGGCCACATCGATCGCGAACCGCATCCGGAAGGTGTGCACGCTCCCGCACGGGGTGATCAGCAGGGCGCCGTCGACGCCGTCCACGCCGAGCAGTCCCCGCGCCCTCGCACGGTACGAGGCCGCTATGCGCAGCGGCACCTCCCGCACCTCTGCCTCGGACCCGACCGTCAGTGTTCCGCTGCCGTTGCGCCATTTCCCCATGGGCACCGACCGTAGACCCCCGGACCGCCGTGTGGGTCCGGAACGGCCCGCAGTGGGCCCCAGGGCCCAAGACCCGGCCGTACGGGCCGGATTAGGGTCGGATCCGTGGAAGCCACCCTGCTCGCGGTCGCCGTGCTCTGGGGCGTGACCGCCGGACTGCTGCTCCCGCGGGCCGCCTACCGCTTCTCCGTCGAACCGGAGGATCCCTGGCGGGACGCGTGCCCCGCCGGGCACGCGCTCACCGGGCCCGCCCGGGGCTGGCTCGGCTCGACCAGATGCGCGTCGTGCGCCGTGGCCGTCCCCTCGCTCCCGGGAGGCGCTGCCCCGCAGCCCCCGCAGCCGTCCCGGGACCGCTACGCGCCCGCCGTCGTCGCCCCGGTGGTCACGGTGCTCGCCTGCGCCGCCCTGGCCGCCGCCACCGGCCCCCGGCCCGAGGCCGTCGTCTGGCTGCTGCTGGCCCCCGTCGCGGTCCTTCTCGCCGTCATCGACCGCCGCGTGCACCGCCTCCCCGACACGCTGACGCTGCCCCTGGCCGGCGCCGCGGCCGTGCTCCTGGGGGGTGCGGCCCTGCTCCCCGAGCACGGTGGGTCCTGGATCTCCGCCCTGCTCGGCGGAGCCGCGCTCGGCGGTTTCTACTTCCTTCTCTTCCTGATCAACCCGAACGGCATGGGCTTCGGTGACGTGAAGCTCGCCCTCGCGCTCGGCACGGGGCTCGGCTGGTACGGCTGGGGGGTGCTCTTCGCGGGGGGTTTCGCCGGGTTCCTGTTCGGCGCGCTCTACGGGGCCGCACTGGTGCTGGCACGGCGCGCCGGACGCAGGACGGGTATCCCGTTCGGCCCGTTCATGATCGCGGGAGCGCTCCTCGGCCTGCTGTTCGGGGGCCTCGCCGCTTGATCACCACCCGGCGCACGGACGTGCGGAATATCCGGTCGCGCCGGTCCGCGGCGGGCTGTCACCCTTGGCCCATGACCGGATCACCGACGCCCTCCGTCCCCTCCGCTTCCGACGCGCGCTTCGACGCCCTCGTCGCGGAGGCCGACGCCGCTCCCGTCGACGGCTGGGACTTCTCGTGGTTCGAGGGGCGGGCGACCGAGGAACGTCCGTCGTGGGGATACGCGCACGCCATGGCTGGCCGGCTGGCGCGGGCGCGGGCCGCGCTCGACATCCAGACCGGGGGAGGGGAGGTGCTCGCCTCCGCGCCCGTGCTGCCGCCGCTCACCGTGGCCACCGAGTCGTGGCCGCCGAACGTCGCCCGCGCCACCGCCCTGCTCCACCCGCGCGGCGCCGTCGTCGTCGCGGACTCCGACGAGCCGCCGCTGCCCTTCGCGGACGGCGCCTTCGACCTGGTCGTCAGCCGGCATCCGGTGACGACCTGGTGGGCGGAGATCGCCCGCGTCCTGGCCCCCGGGGGCACGTACTTCTCCCAGCAGGTCGGCCGGGAGAGCGTGTTCGAGCTCGTCGAGTACTTCCTCGGCCCGCGCTCCCCCGAGGAGCGGGGTGCCCGGGACCCGCGGCGTGCGCGGGAGGACGCCGAGGCGGCCGGGCTGGAGGTGACGGATCTGCGCGCCGAGCGGCTCCGCGTCGAGTTCCTCGACATCGGCGCCGTCGTCCACTTCCTGCGCAAGGTGATCTGGATGGTGCCCGGATTCACCGTCGACGCCTATCTGCCCCAACTACGCGCGCTGCACCGCCGGATCGAGCAGGAGGGGCCGTTCGTCGCGCACAGCGCCCGCTTCCTCATCGAGGCGCGCAAGCCGGCGGAGACGTCAACAGGCGTGCGCTGAGGGCGTCTTCGCGCACGGTCGACGCAACGGCAGTACCTGCCCCTCCGTCCTACCCATGAGTAGTGCGACCCTGGTGGTTGAGCGCACAACGAAGGAGCAGGTCATGTCGGTGGGAAGGGAATTGCCGGGCGAGCAGATCGGTGCGCGTGCCGGCCGGCCGCGCCACGGGAGGGCCGACTGGCTCACGGGTGCGCGCATCGCCTCCGTCCAGGGCCTGTTCTACCGTCCCGAGGGCCGCGCCGGGGAGCCCGAAGCCGTCGAATTCGTGCTGGAGGGAGGCCAGTCGGTCCTTCTGACCTGCGCCTCCGACCGCAGCCTGAGCATCACCTCCGGCGCCTGGCCCGTCCTTCCCGACTGGTGCGTGCCCGCCGGGCAGTGGCAGTTCGAGGAGCTGAGCCGGCTGCCCCCGCCCCCGTACGGCGGCGCCTGGACCGTCACCGGCACACAGGAGCGCCGCGACGGGCACGGCGAGGTGCGCGAGGCGGTGTTCCGGTGCGAGAACGGCGACTTCGTCGTCCTCGGCGGCGACACGGTGGCCATCCGCTTCGTGCCCCGCTGAGCCCGCCCGGCCGTGCCCTTCCGTGTCGCGCCGAGCCCCGCCCGACAGCCCCGCCCGGACGTGCCCTTTCGTGCCCCCGCCCGGACGTGCCCTACGCGTGCGCGCCCACCGTCACCTCGCCCACCGTCAGCTCAGGGGTCCCCTCCAGCACCCGCCCCAGCTGTTCCACCTGTGCCTCCAGTGCCCGTGTGCGACCGGCGTCCAGCGGGCTCAGCGGTTCCACGGTCACCGCGATGCGCTTCCCGGAGCGCCGCTGGTGCCAGACCCCGGCGACCGTGCCGTCCACCAGCAGCACCGGGAAGTTGCCCGCCTGGCCGCCGGCCAGCGCCCGCTCGCGGGCGGCACCGGGGAAGAGCCGCTCGCGGGGCCGGGAGGCGATGGTGAAGGCGTCGAAGTAGGGGAGCAGGCGCACACCGCGCGGAGCCGCCGACGGGAAGCGGGTGTCGCCCGCCACCACCCAGGCGCCCCCGCAGCCCTCCAGCGTCACCTCCTCGATCGCGCCGGCCCCCGCCAAGTCCTCGAAGAGCTGCCCGGCCCAGCCGCGGGGCGCCGCCAGCCACTGGGCGAAGTGGACGGGTGTGGCGGGACCGTAGGCCCGCAGATACCGCTTCACCAGCTCGGCCGACGCCTCCGGACCGGGCATCGGGACGGTCCCCGGGTTGGTGTACGTCGCCTTCCGGCCCCGGTTCGGCGCGTAGCACAGCGCGCCCCGGTGGCCGGCCAGGTGCAGCACCTGGCGCCAGCGGGGCCACATCCCCTGGAAGGCGGGCATCACGAGGTCGCCGGCCCAGGAGCCGGTGCGGCCGACCACCTCGTCGGAGAGCTCGTCGATCGTGAGCTCCGCCCCGGTCAGCGCCCCGGCCACCGCGGCCACCACCGCCTCGACCTGGTCCGGTGTCATCCGGGCGTCCTTGGTGAACGGGCTGCTGCCCGCAGGTACGGCCGACAGGGCCCCGGTCCACATCGGCAGGTCATCGGCCGCCAGCAGGTGCACGGTGCCGCGCGGCCCGAAGGTCTTCACGAGCGTCCGGTCCGTCCACAGCGCCGCGCGCACCTCCGCGCGCGTCACCCCCGGCGCGCGGAGCCCGACCGAGAGCTCGGCGGCGGACAGCACCTGGGCATGGGCCCCCAGCATCGCGGAGACGGCTGCGGGGACCCCCGGAGCCGCGTGGCCGGCCGATGAGGGGCTGTCGGAGAGGGACTGCCGGTCGAGGCGCCGGGCGTTGGCCCGGGACCAGGTCACCGTCGTGCTGCGCGCTCGTGTCGTCATGGGCCGAATGTAGGACGCCTACAGGACAGGAACGGTCCTGTAGGCGTTCCGACGGGCCGGGCGCAGGCGTGCGCAGAGGGTCCCGCAGCGCAGTCCGCCGCATTCGGAGAGTGATTATTCGGTGGCGTGGCACGCAGCATCACTTACGAAGGGTTATGGTGGAAACCCCCCCCTCGGGCCGGTCCGTAACCCCCCCCACGGACCGGCCCGTTTTTTGTGCCCGGAGTGTGTTCCGGGTGTGCGGGCCGTGTGCGGAGCCGGTGGTGACCCCTGGCGGCGCACGGCGGTCCGCCCTCGCGAAGGCCCTGCGTCAGCCCCGGTTGGCCCAGATGTTGGTGCTCGCGGTGTCCACGGCGAAGGTGTCGATCTCCTTCAGCTCGGCGGCGGTCAGCGGCGGCGCGGCGAGCGCGGCCACGTTCTCCTCCAGCTGCCGCACGCTCGACGCGCCGATCAGGGCCGAGGTCATGCGGCTGTCCCTCAGGACCCAGTTGAGCGCCAGCTGGGCGAGCGACTGGCCGCGGCCCCGGGCGATGCCGTTCAGCCCGCGCAGTCGGCGCACCATCTCCTCGGACAGCAGGCCCGGGTCGAGGGACTTGCCCTGGCTGGCGCGCGAACCCTCGGGGATGCCCTCGAGGTACTTCCCGGTGAGCAGCCCCTGGGCGAGCGGCGCGAAGGAGATGCAGCCCATGCCGGCCGTCTCCAGGGTGTCGAGGAGGCCGTCGGACTCCACCCAGCGGTTGACCATCGAGTAGGACGGCTGGTGGATCAGCGCCGGCACGCCCATCTCCCGCAGGATCCGGGCCGCCTCCGCGGTCTGCGCCGCGTTGTAGGAGGACACACCGGCGTACAGCGCCTTGCCCTGGCTCACCGCGGAGGCGAGCGCCCCCATCGTCTCCTCCAGCGGGGTGGCCGGGTCGAAACGGTGCGAGTAGAAGATGTCGACGTGGTCGAGCCCCATGCGCTTCAGCGACGCGTCGAGCGAGGAGAGCAGGTACTTGCGGGACCCCCACTCGCCGTAGGGGCCGGGGTGCATCAGATAGCCGGCCTTGGTGGAGATGACGAGCTCGTCCCGGTACGGAGCGAAGTCCTGGCGGAAGAGCTTGCCGAAGTTCAGCTCGGCGGAGCCGGGCGGCGGGCCGTAGTTGTTGGCCAGGTCGAAGTGGGTCACCCCCAGATCGAAGGCGCGGCGCAGGATCGCCCGCTGGGAGCCCAGGGCGCGGTCGTCGCCGAAGTTGTGCCAGAGGCCGAGCGAGACGGCGGGGAGCTTGAGCCCGCTGCGGCCGGTGCGGCGGTACTCCATGGAGTCGTAGCGTGCGGTATCGGCGAGGTAGGAGAGGGAATCAGTCACGTTTCACTCCTTATCACGGAGTTGTGACAGGCCGGGTTGGGCCCCTGTGACCCGTCCGCAGTAATGTGGCCGCTTCGGGACATGCCGATCCGCGGCGCGAGAGCGCGGACCGCGCGGCGATCCCCCGGGGGGCGGCCCCGGACCCCCGGCGAGGGGGAGGGCGGGCCCAGGGCCCGTACGGAACCGAGAGGGTGAACTCAGTGAACTTGCGCGACCTGGTGTACGGGCTCTACGCACGCCGGGTGGGAGGCCGCCTGGATCACGACCAGGTGCCCAAGCACATCGGAGTCATCCTCGACGGGAACCGGCGCTGGGCGAAGGCGTCCGGCGGCTCGGCCGTGCAGGGGCACCAGGCGGGCGCGGACAAGATCTCCGAGCTCCTCGGCTGGTGCAGCGAGACCGATGTCGAGGTCGTCACCCTCTGGCTGCTGTCCACGGACAACTTCGACCGGCCCGAGGCGGAGCTCATCCCGCTGCTCGGCATCATCGAGAACACCGTGCGCCAGCTGGCGTCCGACGGGCGGTGGCGCGTCCACCACGTCGGCACGCTCGACCTGCTGCCCGCGCGGACCCAGACGGTCCTCAAGGAGGCGGAGGAGGCCACGGCGGGAATCGACGGGATAATCGTCAACGTCGCCGTCGGCTACGGCGGCCGTCAGGAGATCGCGGACGCCGTGCGGTCCCTGCTGCTGGAGCACTCCTCCAAGGGCACCACCTTCGAGGAGCTGGCCGAGGTCGTCTCCACGGACCTCATCTCCGAGCACCTCTACACCCGCGGACAGCCCGACCCGGACCTGGTGATCCGTACGAGCGGGGAGCAGCGGCTGTCGGGCTTCATGCTCTGGCAGAGCGCCCATTCGGAGTACTACTTCTGCGAGGTCTTCTGGCCGGCCTTCCGCAAGGTCGACTTCCTGCGTGCCCTGCGTGACTACGCGGCACGCCACCGGCGCTACGGGGCCTGACGGCACGCGGTCACGGGAGGCGGGGCGGGGCGGCGGGACACACCTTCTCGCAGGCCGGGGCATGGCTTCGCGTGTTCGAGGGAATACAGCTCTCAGGTCGACGTCCGGTCAGCAACCAGGCGGACGTCGCAGCCAAGTGAGCGGCACCCAGCCCGCTCGCCCGGGAGGCCCTTTGCACACGAAGGACCGCACACCGTGCGGCCGACGCGGAGGGCCGGCGTTCGGCCCGCGCACGGGGTCCGAACCCGGTCCGTCCTCTCCCTTCGGGAAGTTCCGCGACGCCCGTCGCACTCCCCGACCTCGTCCGAGGGGGTACGTCCTTCCGTGGTGACCAGCACTAAGCGCCGCATGCCCGACAGGCGCACCTATGTTCTCGACACCAGCGTCCTGCTGGCCGACCCCAACGCCATGGCCCGCTTCGACGAGCACGAAGTCGTGCTGCCGATCGTCGTGGTCACGGAGCTGGAGGCCAAAAGGCACCACCCCGAGCTGGGCTACTTCGCGAGGCAGGCCCTGCGCCTGCTGGACGACTTCCGTGTCCGGTACGGCCGGCTGGACGCCCCGATCCCGCTCGGTGACCTGGGCGGGTCGCTCCGTGTCGAACTCAACCATTCCGACCCCGGCGTCCTGCCCGCCGGCTACCGGTTGGGGGACAACGACTCACGGATCCTCGCGGTCGCGCGCAATCTGCAGGCCGAGGGGTACGACGTCACCGTCGTCTCCAAGGACCTGCCGCTCCGGATCAAGGCGTCCTCGGTCGGCCTCCTCGCCGAGGAGTACCGCGCCGAACTCGCGATCACCGACTCCGGCTGGACCGGGATGTCGGAGCTCTCCCTCGCGGCCGAACAGGTCGATCTGCTGTTCAGCGAGGAGAGCCTCTACGTCCCCGAGGCCGCGGACCTCCCGGTGCACACCGGGCTGGTCCTCCAGTCGGAGCGCGGCAAGGCGCTGGGCAGGGTCACGGCCGAGGGCAACGTCCGTCTCGTACGCGGCGACCGGGAGGCCTTCGGGATCCACGGCCGCAGCGCCGAGCAGCGCATCGCGCTCGACCTGCTCCTCGACCCGGACATCGGCATCGTGTCGATGGGCGGCAGGGCGGGCACCGGCAAGTCCGCCCTGGCGCTCTGCGCGGGTCTGGACGCCGTGCTGGAGCGCAGGCAGCACAAGAAGGTGATGGTCTTCCGGCCGCTGTACGCGGTCGGCGGGCAGGAGCTCGGCTATCTCCCCGGCAGCGAGTCCGAGAAGATGAGCCCCTGGGCGCAGGCCGTCTTCGACACGCTGTCGGCGGTCGCGGGGCGCGAGGTCATCGAAGAGGTCTTGGGACGCGGGATGCTGGAGATCCTGCCGCTGACCCACATCCGCGGGCGGTCGCTCCACGACGCGTTCGTCATCGTGGACGAGGCCCAGTCCCTCGAGCGGAACGTCCTGCTGACCGTGTTGTCCCGGATCGGGGCGAATTCCAGGGTGGTGCTCACCCACGACGTGGCGCAGCGGGACAACCTCAGGGTCGGCCGGTACGACGGAGTCGTCGCCGTGGTCGAGAAACTGAAGGGGCATCCGCTCTTCGCGCACGTCACGCTCACCCGTTCCGAGCGCTCGCCGATCGCCGCGCTGGTGACCGAAATGCTGGAGGACGGCCACATCTGACCAGGAACACCCCATAGATGCCGCCCGGCGAGCCAAGGAGCTTAGCCGGGCGGCATTGTGCTGCGCCGTCATTTCCGAAAAAGTTGTGCGCCAAACGGGGTGTGAGCTTTCACACGCAACACAGAATTGCAACGCACCGTGTCCTTCCGGCAGAGTCTTGCTTCCGTCAGGCCCCGCATACGGCACTTGGGCACCTCCAGAGGTGCCACGCACCACACAACTCAACAGAAGCCGTCCGTATGCCGCCCGCGAGTACCACGCGGCGCTTCCGCAGGGAAGTGCCCACCGGGCCCGTGCCTCCCGTGACCCAAGCAGTAGGGAGGCCAGTGTCAAGGGCACGATTGCGCTCGCGAGGTCACCTAAGCGGGCGACGCTGGAAGGACACCGTGTGAGCCGGATCTCGGTCCGGGGGTTCGCCGTGGCATCTGCCACCGCGGTCACCACCGTAGGCGCCGTCGTAGGCGTTGCGTCGGGCAGCACTCCCGCTGTCGACGACAACAACTTCGAGGCGGCCGCAGCCGACACCACGCTGCTCGCAGACATCCCCGCGGGCCAGCAGGCCCAGGTGCAGACCGCTTCGCTGACGCAGCAGGCCGACGCCCAGGCGTCCGCGGCCGACGCGGCGGCCAAGAAGTCCGCCGAGGAGACGGCCCGCATCCAGGCCGCCAAGGACGCCAAGTCGAAGAAGCAGGCGGCCGAGGACAAGCTGGAGGCGGAGCGCGAGGCCAAGGAGAAGGAGGCCGAGCGCGCGAGCCGGTCCTCCGTCCGCGACGCCTCGTCCTTCTCGGCGAAGGGCTCCTACAGCGTCGCCGAGGTCCAGGCCATGGCCCGTCAGATGATGCCGGCCGACCAGTTCCAGTGCTTCAGCAACATCGTGGACCGCGAGTCGGGCTGGAACTACCAGGCGTCCAACCCGTCCTCCGGGGCCTACGGCATCATGCAGGCCCTGCCGGGCTCCAAGATGGCGTCCGCGGGCGCGGACTGGCAGACCAACCCGGCCACCCAGATCAAGTGGGGCCTCAGCTACATGAACAGCGACCGCTACGGCAGTCCGTGTGCGGCCTGGTCGTTCTGGCAGGCCAACCACTGGTACTAGACCCCGCGAGGTCACGCGCTCGACTCCGAGATGCCCCGCACCGTCCTACGGTGCGGGGCATCTCGCGTGTACGGTCGATCCGGACAGCTCCGGGGGGCGTGCAAGGGGCGGACGGGGGAAAAGGGAAAACCATGTCGAAACTTCCGGGTTGGCTCGGCCGGCTGGGCGCAGAACTCACCGAGATCGGGGCGCGCCTGGAGGAACGCCGCGCCGAGGACGAGCGTCGTGCCGAGGCCGACGCCACCAGTGGTTCCTCGTCCACTCTCTCCACCGTCGCCGCCGAGCAGGTGCCGCGGCCGCCCGCGTACGCCCCCTCCGTCGCCGCCAAGCCCGAACCCGTGGCGGCGATCCCCTGGGGGATGCGCGTCGCGGCGGAGGCCGGCTGGCGGCTGCTGGTGCTGGCGGGCACGCTCTGGGTGCTGATGCGGATCATCAGCGCCGTGCAGCTGGTCGTCCTCGCGTTCGTCGCGGCGCTGCTGGTGACCGCGATGCTCCAGCCGACCGTCGTACGGCTGAGGCGGGTCGGGCTGCCGCGCGGTCTGGCGACCGCGGTGACCGCGGTGCTCGGCTTCGTCGTCATGGGTCTGGTCGGCTGGTTCGTCGTCTGGCAGGTGATGGACAACCTGGACACGCTGTCCGACCGGGTGCGGGACGGGATCGACGAGCTGAAGCGCTGGCTCCTGGACAGCCCCTTCCACGTCACCGAGTCGCAGATCAACGACATCGCGAAGAACCTCAGCGACACGATCGGCACCAACACCGAGGAGATCACCTCGGCCGGGCTCCAGGGCGTCACCGTGATGGTGGAGTTCCTCACCGGGCTGCTGCTGGCGATGTTCTCGACGCTCTTCCTGCTCTACGACGGCAAGCGCATCTGGCAGTGGGTGCTCAAGCTGGTGCCCTCGCAGGCCCGGCCGGGTGTCGCGGGCGCCGGACCGCGCGCCTGGCGCACCCTGACCGCCTACGTCCGGGGCACGGTGATCGTGGCCCTGATCGACGCGATCTTCATCGGGCTCGGGATCTACTTCCTCGACGTGCCGATGGCGGTCCCGCTCGCGGTCTTCATCTTCCTCTTCGCCTTCATCCCGCTGGTCGGCGCCGTGGTCTCCGGCGCCCTCGCGGTGGTCGTCGCGCTCGTCACCCAGGGCGTGTTCACCGCCCTGATGGTGCTGATCGTGGTGCTCGCGGTGCAGCAGATCGAGGGCCACATCCTGCAGCCCTTCATCCTGGGCCGTGCCGTGCGCGTCCACCCGCTGGCCGTGGTGCTCTCGGTCGCGGCGGGCGGCATGGTCGCCGGCATCGGCGGTGCGGTCGTCGCCGTGCCCCTGGTCGCGGTGACCAACACGGTGGTCGGCTATCTGCGTTCGTTCACACCCGACGCGGCCGCGCTGCACGGGCCCGGTCCCCACGGGGCCACCGCGCTCTCCTTCGCTCCGACGGAGCCGCCCGTCCCCGCGGCGGGGACAACGGCGGGGACCACGGCGGGGGCCGCGGACGGCCCCGCTCCCGCCCCCACGGACGAGGACGGCGGCTCCGACGGGCCCGGTCTGCCGGACGAGCGGAAGAGGTAGCGGGGGCGGGAACGGAAGAAGGGCCCCGTCGACGGTCGGTCGTCGACGGGGCCCTTCTCGTACAAAGGTACTGCGGGTCACTGCTCGGCGAGCACGGCCTCGGCTTCGAGGGTCACGCCGACCGCCTGGATCACCGAAGCGATCTTGACGGCTTCCTGGATCGTCTCACGGTCGACGCCTGCCTTGCGCAGCACCTGCTCGTGGGAGTCCAGGCACTGGCCGCAGCCGTTGATCGCGGAGACGGCGAGCGACCACAGCTCGAAGTCGACCTTCTCCACGCCCGGCTTGCCGATGACGTTCATCCGCAGGCCCGCACGGAGGTTCCCGTACTCGGGGTCCGACAGCAGGTGCCGCGTGCGGTAGAAGACGTTGTTCATCGCCATGATCGCCGCGGCCGACTTCGCCGCGGTGTACGCCTCGGCGGAGAGGTTGGCCTTGGCCTCGGGCTCCAGCTCGCGCAGCACCTTCGGCGAGCGCGAGGCGATCGCGCAGGCCAGGACGGTGCCCCACAGCTGCTGCTGGGGGAGCTCGCTGTTGCCGATGACCGAACCGAGGTTCAGCTTCAGGTCCTTGGCGAAGTCCGGTATGGCGGACTTCAGTTCATCGAGTGCCATGTCGTATCAGCTCACTCGCCCGAGAGGAGCGCGACCGGGTCGAGGGTGTTCTCGCCCTTGGTCCAGTTGCAGGGGCACAGCTCGTCGGTCTGCAGGGCGTCGAGGACCCGCAGGACCTCCTTGGGGTTACGGCCCACGGAGCCGGCGGTCACCATCGTGAACTGGATCTCGTTGTTCTGGTCGACGATGAAGACGGCGCGCTGGGCGAAGCCGTCCTCGCCCTCGATGCCGAGGTCACGCATGAGCTCGTGCTTCGAGTCGGCCAGCATCGGGAAGGGCAGGTCGGTCAGGTCCGGGTGGTCCTTGCGCCAGGCGTGGTGCACGAACTCGGAGTCGCCGGAGAAGCCGAGGACCTGCGCGTCACGGTCGGCGAACTCGTCGTTCAGCTTGCCGAAGGCGGCGATCTCGGTGGGGCACACGAAGGTGAAGTCCTTCGGCCACGCGAAGACGATCTTCCACTGGCCCTCGTAGGTCTTGTGGTTGATCTGCTCGAACTCCTTGCCGCTCTCCAGCGACACGCAAGCGGTCAGGTCGAACTCGGGGAACTTGTCACCGACAGTGAGCACGCGCACTCCTTGCTGCGTAGGAAATCCCCTTTTGAGGGCGTTCCTGGGGGTTGGACGAGTCCCACTTTGGCACAGAGTGCATTGATCACGGAAATAGCTACACTCGGTCGGGATGATCGGAGGTGCCTATCAGTGGCGTATGTAAATCAGGCTATGAGGGGCAAGCAGCCCAGCCTCTCGCAGCTGCGCGCCTTCGCGGCCGTGGCGGAACATCTGCACTTCCGGGATGCAGCGGCAGCAATCGGGATGAGTCAGCCGGCACTCTCCGGAGCCGTGTCCGCGCTGGAGGTGGCACTGGGTGTCCAGCTCATCGAGCGTACGACGCGCAAGGTGCTGCTCTCGCCCGCGGGGGAGCGCCTCGCGGTGCGGAGCCGTGCGGTGCTGGAGGCGCTGGGCGAGCTGATGGAGGAGGCCGAGGCGGTGCGCGCCCCGTTCACCGGAGTGCTCAGGCTCGGCGTGATCCCGACGGTCGCGCCGTATCTGCTGCCGGCCGTCCTCAGGCTCGTCCATGAGCACTATCCGGACCTGGACCTCCAGGTCCACGAGGAGCAGACCTCCTCCCTGCTGGACGGCCTCGCCTCGGGCCGGCTGGACCTGCTGCTGCTCGCCGTGCCGCTCGGGGTGCCCGGCGTCACGGAACTGCCGCTGTTCGACGAGGACTTCGTACTGGTCATGGAGAAGGAGCACCGTCTCGCCGGGACGGCCGGACTGCCGCGCGAGACGCTGCGCGACCTGCCGCTGCTGCTGCTCGACGAGGGGCACTGCCTGCGCGACCAGGCCCTGGACATCTGCCGGGAGGCGGGCCGCACCCAGGGGGCGCCGGTGACGACGACCGCGGCGGGGCTCTCCACCCTGGTGCAGCTCGTCGCGGGCGGCCTCGGGGTGACGCTGCTGCCCCGTACGGCGGTGACGGTGGAGACCGGGCGCAACGAGGCGCTGTCCACCGGGTACTTCACCGACCCGGCGCCCTCGCGGCGGGTCGCGCTGGCGGTGCGGACGGGTTCGGCGCGGCACGAGGAGTTCGAGGAACTGGCGACCGCGCTGCGCGGCGCGCTGGGAGCGCTGCCGGTGCGGGTGTACGCGGAGGGGTGAGCCGCACGGCGGCCGGGCCCACCCCTCCCGCCGTCACTCCGTGCGCAGCCCGTCCGGGCGCATCATGCGCCACAGCAGGGGCAGCGAGAGCAGGGTCACGGCCACGACGAGCGCCCCGCCTCCGCCCGCCAGCGGCAGGAACACCCACCACCGCGTCACCGTCTTGGCCAGCATCCAGGTCATGACCGCGCCGAGCGCGACGCCGCCCGCCACCGCGACCAGGAGACTGATCACCACGGGGACGGCCGTCTGCCAGAGCACCGACCAGCCGAGCGTGACGCGCCTGGTGCCGAAGGCGACCAGGACCGACAGCAGCCGCCTGCGCTCACGGAGCTGCTCCAGCTGGGAGACCAGCATCGACGCGGCGATCAGCAGCAGTGTCACCAGCGCGCCGAACCGCAGCCCCGTCTGCACACTGGCGTACTGGCGGTCGCGCGTCATCGACGTCAGGGCGGCGACCCGCATGCCCGGGTCGATCCTGGCGGCGGTGTTCCGCACGTGCTCGGCGACGTCCTCGACGTCGTCGTCGACCTTGATCTGCGCGATGGTCTGGGCGTCCGGCAGGGTGCGCGGGTCGACGGCTCCGACCGTCGCCATGATGCCCCAGTGCTCCTCCCCGAGCGGGTCGCGCGCGGCGGTGACGGTCCGGGCGTCCGCCGGCAGGGTCCAGAGCTGCCTCTTGCCCCCCGGCGGCAGCTCGGCACCGGAGTCGAGCTCGACCTCCTTGCCCTTGCGCGCCGTCTGGTCCACCCAGTCGCTCATCTCCTTGTCACCCCTGGGGTGGACGACGAAGACGTCGCCGTCCGCGCAGGAACCGATCTCGGCCAGCTCCTTGAGCGTCGGGCAGTCGCCGATGCTGAGGGAGGTCGTCGGGGTGACCTGGTCCTCCTTGTACGTCCCGGGCTTCGTCACGTACGTCTCGACCGTGCCGATGACGGCCTCGACGCCCTTCGTGGACCGGAACTCCTCGATGGTCCGGGTGGCGGCGTCGCCGCTGACCTTCTCGGAGAAGGTGTGGAACTGGGCGCGTGACGGGTCCTGCCCCGTGAGGTGCGTGAACTCGTCGCCCATGGCGGCGAACAGCATCTGCAGGGCCACGGCCCCCGCCACGGCGACGGCGATCCCGCTGACCGCGCGGGAGGCCGTGCCGCTGTCCACCTGGAGCCGGCGGACGGCGAGCTGCCAGGACACCGGGCCCCGGCGCAGCGGGCGTACGCACGCCTCGACCAGCCAGGGCAGCAGCAGGGCGAGCCCGACGAGGACGAGGACGGCGCCGGCGGCGATGGGGTACGGGTCGACGAAGTCGCCCTCACCCACTCTGCCGGTCACACCCAGGACGGCCAGCCCCAGCGCCGGCACCAGCAGACGCCACCACAGGCGGCGCCGGCGGCGGCCCGTGCCGCGTACGACCCCCAGCGGTTCGACGACCACCGCGCGCATGGCGACCAGGGTGACCAGTACGGCGCACAGCGGCACCGCGACGGCGACCAGTGCTGCCATCCACGGTGCGGGCGTCAGATCGGAGGGGAAGACGCTGTAGTTCCACACCTCGACGTGGCCGCTGAGCCTGCGGCCCAGCAGGAAGAAGGCCACGCCCGCGAGCAGACCGAGCAGTGAGCCGAACAGGGCTTCGCCCGCCGCGATCCTGCGGGTCGACCGGATGTCCGTACCGACGAGGCGGAGGGCGGCGAGCCGGCGGTCGCGGCGGTCGCCCCCGAACCGTACGGCTGTCGCGATGAAGATGGCGACGGGTGCCAGCAGCACGACGCAGACCATCACGACCAGGACGACGAGGGCGGGCGGGAGCGGCTCGTCCTTGACGCGGTCCCCGTAACCGTCGACCCGATGGCCGCCGGCGGCCGGGGTCAGGGTGTCGCTGCCGACGTAGAAGTACAGCTCCCCCGGGGAGAGCAGGCCCGCGTCGCCGATCGTCGCGGTGACCGGGTACGGGAGGCGCTCCCGCAGGAGGCTGCCCTCGGGCGAGGCCAGCAGCTCCTTCAGGGCGGGGGAGGCCACCATCTCGCCGGGGCCGGGGAGCGCCTCGAGCCCGGGCGGGGTCACCGGGTGCGCGCCCTCCGGACGCATGAGGAAGCCGCCGACCACCTGGCCCCTGTACTCGGTCTCCGCGCTGATCCGCAGCACGGTGGTGTCGGACCTCGCGGCCTTGTCCTCGTAGGAGGCGGCGCTCTCCTGGCGTGCGAGGTCGCGGTGGGCGCGTTCCGCCAGGAGGTGGGGGACGGAGGAGGCGATCAGCAGGAGCGCCACGCCGAGGCCCACCCCGACGGCGGTGAGCGCGGTCCGCGCCCAGCCCTCGCGGCCGCCCGAAACGGCGAAGCGTATGCCGAGGCCGAGATCGCGCAGCCAGGTCATACGGCGTACTCCAGATCACGGCAGCGGCCGTCGCGGACGACGACCTCGCGGTCCGAGTACGCGGCCACACGCGCCTCGTGCGTCACGAGCACGACGGCAGTGCCGGCCGTCCGGGCGGACTCCGTGAGGAGTTCCATGACCCGCTCTCCGTTCAGCGAGTCGAGCGCGCCGGTCGGCTCGTCCGCGAAGACCACCTTGGGGGAGGCGACCAGGGCACGGGCGACGGCGACGCGCTGGCCCTGTCCGCCGGAGACCTCGCCGGGGCGCTGGGCGGCCAGGTCCTCGACCTCGAGGCGGGCCATCCACTCGCGTGCGGTGCCCTCGGCCGCCTTGCGCCGGACACCGGCGAGCCGCAGTGGCAGGGCGACGTTCTCCACGCAGGTCAGCTCGGGGACGAGCTGGCCGAACTGGAAGACGAAGCCGAAGTCGCCGCGGCGCAGGGCGCTGCGCTCGGCGTCGGACATCGTGGACAGCTCGCGTCCGGCGTAGGTGACGGTGCCGGAGTCGGGTGTGACGATCCCGGCGAGACAGTGCAGCAGGGTCGACTTGCCGGACCCGGAGGGCCCCATGACGGCGACGACCTCGCCGGGGTGCACGGAGAAGGAGGCACCGTCGAGGGCGGGCGTCGGGCCGTAGGCCTTGTGCAGGCCGTGGGCCGTGAGGAGGGAGCCGGCGGGGGTCACGGGGCGATCACCTCGGCGAGCCGGCCGAGCCGTGCGGCGGTCAGTTCCAGCCAGCGGAGGTCGGCTTCCAGGTGGAAGAGTGCGTGGTCGCAGATCAGCTGGTCGGCGAGGTCGCCCTTGCGCTTGCGGTCGGTGAGGATGCGCATCAGGCGCAGGTGCTCGGAGCGCTGGGCGTCCAGCAGGTCGGCGGCGTCGCGGCCGGTGAGCAGCGCGAGGACGACCTTCGTGTAGAGGGTCGACTGGAGGTACGGCTCGGGCTTCTCGGGCTGCGCGAGCCAGGCGGCGACATCGGTGATGCCGGCGTCGGTGATCGCGTACCGCTTGCGCTCGGGTCCGCCGTCCGTCTCGACCCCGTCGACCTCGACGAGCCCGTTCTTCAGGAGGCGGGACATGGTCGCGTAGACCTGCCCGTAGTGCAGGGGGCGATCGTGACCGAACTTCTCGTCGAAGGCGCGCTTGAGGTCGTAGCCGTGACGCGGGCCGGACTCCAGGAGTCCGAGGAGGGTGTGACCGATTGACATGAGCCGCACTCTACATGGTGTGTATACCTCGCATGTATATGCCCCCACCAGGTCCTGGACGACGGTGGTGACCCCGGCGTCCGGGGCCCGGTGGGGGCGTGGGCGTGGGGCTCAGTCCGCGGTGCCGTCCGGCTCCTCCAGCTCGACCGGCCCGGGCGCCGGAGCCTTCGGCGGCCTGCCCCGGCGGGGGATCGGGCCCGCGCCGCCCGGCAGCCGGCCCGCCTCGGCCAGCGCCCGCCGCAGCAGGAACTCGATCTGCGCGTTCGCGCTGCGCAGTTCGTCCGATGCCCACCGGGCCAGTGCGTCGTGCACCGCGGGGTCCAGCCGCAGCAGCATCTGCTTGCGGGCGGAGCCGCGCCGGGGCGCCCGGTCCGGAGGCGGGGCGGCGTCGTCGGTCACTGGTAGAGCGTGCCCGTGTTCAGGACCGGCTGCGCCGCACGGTCGCCGCACAGGACCACCATCAGGTTGCTGACCATGGCCGCCTTGCGCTCGGAGTCGAGCTCGACGATGTCCTGCTCCGCGATCCGGGTCAGCGCCATCTCGACCATGCCCACCGCGCCCTCCACGATCTGCTGACGGGCCGCGACGACCGCCCCCGCCTGCTGCCGCTGGAGCATCGCCGAGGCGATCTCGGGAGCGTAGGCGAGATGGCTGAAGCGGGACTCGATGATGCGCACGCCGGCCGCCTGCACCCGTGCGGTGAGCTCCACCGCGAGCTTCTCGGTGATCTCCTCGGCGTTGCCCCGCAGCGACAGGCCGCCCTCCTCGTGGGCGTCGTACGGGTACTCGATGGCGATGTGGCGCACGGCCGCCTCCGTCTGGGTGGCGACGAACTCCAGGAAGTCGTCGACCTCGAAGAGCGCCTGCGCCGTGTCCTCGACCTTCCAGACGACGATCGCGGCCAGCTCGATCGGGTTGCCGTAGGCGTCGTTGACCTTCAGGACGGCCGTCTCGTGGTTGCGGACGCGGGTGGAGATCTTGCGGCTGGAGGTCAGGGGGTTGATCCAGCGCAGGCCGTCCGCACGGATCGTCCCGACGTAACGGCCGAACAGCTGGATGACCCGGGCCTCGCCCGGAGCGACCATCTTCACACCGCTCATGCAGAAGAAGGAGGCGACGGCCAGGAGCAGTCCGAGGACGAAGAGCGGGATACCGGCGCCGTTGTGCCCGTTGGAGCCGAGGACGCCTCCGACGATGCAGAGCGCCACCCCGAGGAACACCCCGAGAACGGTCAGCAGGAGCCCCAGGCCGCCGGGGATGGAGTGGGCGGTCATCTCCCTGACCTGCGGGGCGGGCATCTCGGGTGCGTCCGGAGTCAGGTCGGCGCCGGGGCCTGTGGTGCCGGGAAGGTCGTGCGGTGCGGACATGGGTCCCCCGTTCTCTGCGGCATGGCGCCGCGCTATCAATGTGATTTCACATTAACGCGTTTCGCAACCTTGTGCATCCCTCGCGAGTCGGTTCCTTCAGGACCGGGTGCTGATTCTCACGTCCGGAAAAGACCGGATCGCCTGCCTTTTGTCCAGGCTTTCGGTGTTAGCTGGCAGGTCTGACCGGAGCGGTACGAGCAGAAGACAGGAGCACCACAGCGATGGGTCGAGCGGATGAGCGACGAGCCCAGGGGCGGGGAGCGCGCCAGGCCGCCGAGGGCGGGCGAATACGCCGGCTCTTCACCTGGCGCAAGGTCCTGGGCACCTTCTTCGGGCTCTGCCTGCTGGTGATGGGCGCCTTCGCGGTGCTCTACGTCTACGTCGACGTGCCCGAGGCCAACGCCCAGGCCGAGAAGCAGAGCAACGTCTACAAGTACAGCGACGGCACACTCCTGGCCCGCAGCAACTCCGAGGTCAACCGGGAGATAGTCGACCTCGCCGTCGTCCCGAAGAGCGTCCAGCACGCCTTCGTCGCCGCCGAGAACAAGTCCTTCTACCGGGACCAGGGCGTCGACCTGAAGGGCACCGCGCGCGGCCTGCTCAACACGCTCTCCGGCAAGGGCAAGCAGGGTGGTTCCACGATCACGCAGCAGTACGTGAAGAACTACTACCTCACCCAGGACCAGACGGTCAGCCGCAAGCTCAAGGAGCTGGTGATCTCGCTCAAGGTCGACCAGCGGATGAAGAAGGACGACATCCTCGCCGGGTACCTGAACACGGTGTACTACGGGCGCGGCGCGAGCGGCATCCAGGCGGCGGCCCAGGCCTACTACGGCATCGACGCCAAGGATCTCAGCACCTCCCAGGGCGCCTACCTGGCCTCGCTCCTCCAGGCTCCCAGCCAGTACGACTGGGCCTACGCCACTCCGACCGGCAAGAAGCTGGTCAAGGAGCGCTGGGCCTACACGCTGAACAACATGGTCGACGAGGGCTGGCTCGACCGGGCCGAGCGGGACACGATGAAGTTCCCGGTCCCGAAGGCGCCCAAGGCGGCCCCCGGCATGGAGGGCCAGACCGGCTACCTCGTCGAGGCCGCGAACGACGAGATGAAGCGGCAGGGCATCACCGACGAGATGCTCGACGCCGGCGGCTGGACGGTCACCCTCAACATCGACCGGAAGCGGCAGAAGCAGCTCGAGAAGTCGGTCGGCCGGCAGCTGGAGAACCAGCTCGACCGGGACACGAACAAGATCGACGCCACCGTGCAGGCCGGCGCCACCTCGGTGGACCCGAAGACCGGGAAGGTCGTCGCGCTGTACGGCGGTGTCGGCGCCACCGAGCACTGGTACAACAACGCCACCCGCCAGGACTACCAGCCGGCCTCCACCTTCAAGCCGCTGGTGCTCGCCTCCGCGCTGGAGAACGGGTCGAAGACCCAGGACGGCGATCTGATCGGCCTGAACACGGTCTACGACGGCACCAGCAAGCGCCCCGTGGTCGGCAGCAGCGTCCCCTTCGCCCCGCAGAACGAGGACGACATCAGCTACGACAGCCCGACCGTCCAGCGGGCGATGGACAAGTCGATCAACTCCGTCTTCGCGCAGATGGTCGTCGACGCCGACCCGAGCGCCGTGAAGAAGACGGCGCTCGCCCTGGGCGTGCCGGACAAGAACTTCCCCGAGACGCCCGCGATGACCCTGGGCACCATGAACGCCTCCACGTGGGACATGGCCGGGGTCTACGCCACCCTCGACAACCACGGCAAGAAGGTCACCCCGACCATCGTGAAGTCCGCCGCCAACCGTGACCGCACCATGGAGCCGGTCGACGGCGTGGGCGGCCAGGTGATCAGCAGGGCGTCCGCCGACACCGTGACGAAGGCGCTGACCGAGGTCGTCGACATCGGCTCCGGCCACGAGGCCGACACCTCCGCCTACGACGCCGCGGGCAAGACGGGCACGTCGGAGAACAACAAGGCGGCCTGGTTCACCGGCTACACCCCCGAGCTCTCGACCGCCGTGGCCCTGTTCGGCGAGTCCACCAAGGAGGGCGGCGGCCAGGTCAGCCTCACCGGCACGGCCAACTCCGGCCGGGCCAACGGCGGCGGATTCCCCGCGAAGATCTGGGCCGACTACACCCTGGGCGCGCTCGGGGGCGGCTCGGACGCCACCTTCGACCTGGAGGGCGTCGAGCGGGGCGAGACACCCGTGACCGAGACCCCCTCGGCCACCCCGTCCGAGACGGAGAAGCCCTCCGAGACGCCGTCCGAAGAGCCGGAGGAGCCCTCCGAGTCGCCGAGCGAGACGCCCGGCGAGGAGTCGCCGCCGGTGGAGACGCCGAGCGAGACGCCGTCCCAGACGCCGAGCGGCACACCGGGCGAGACCAAGGACCCCGACGACGGGGACCAGCCGCCGGGCGAGCGGCCGGGCGCCGAGGGTCTGCTCGGGCAGTGACGACGTACGAGGGGCGGGTGCCGGCCGGCACCCGCCCCTCCCACGTGTCCGGCGTCGGCCGCCGTTGTCGGCGACGCGGTCGCCGATGCCCTCGTCCACGGTGCGCCCGTACTGCGGCGCACGCTCCGGCACCGGCTTGCCCACGCCGTCCAGCACCGCCGGAGACGAGGAGTACGGCACCGGGGAAACCCGCGGGGACAGGACGATCCCCTTAGGGGGTCGCCATCTCGAACCAGACCACCTTGCCGGTGGAGAGCCGGGTCGCCCCCCACCGCCTGGCCAGCCGGTTGACCAGGAAGAGGCCCCGGCCGCCCTCGTCCGTCTCCCGGGCACGCCGTTGCCGGGGCAGCTGCGGGGAGTCGTCGCCGACCTCGCAGCGCAGGATGTCCGTGCGCAGCAGCCGCAGCGTCACCGGCCGCTCGGCGTAGCGCACGGCGTTGGTCACCACCTCGCTGACCAGCAGCTCCACCTCGTCCGAGAGGTCGTCCAGGCCCCACCGGCTCAGGGCCCTGCGGGCCAGCCTGCGGGCACGCCCCGGAGCTGCGTCCTCCGGTTCGAGGAACCAGTACGCGACGTCGCTCGGGGCGATCCCGTCGAAGCGGGCGGCCAGCAGGGCGATGTCGTCGTCCCGGTCGCCGGGCCCGAGCATGTCCAGCACGTCGTCGCAGAGGGCTTCCAGCGGCGGCGAATGGTCCGGCCCCGTCAGCTGGGCGGTGGCGGCCAGCCGCTCCCGCAGGATCTCGATGCCCGTCCAGACGTCCCGCATCCGGGACTCCACCAGGCCGTCCGTGTACAGCAGCAGCGTGGCACCGGCCGGCGCGTCCAGCTCGACGGCCTCGAAGTCGACCCCGCCGACCCCGATCGGCGCACCCGGCGGCACCCGGAGCACCTCGGCCCGGCCGCCCAGATGGAGCAGCACGGGCGGCGGGTGACCCGCGTTGGCGATGGTGATGCGGTGCGCGACGGGGTCGTACACCGCGTACAGGCAGGTAGCCATGCGGTCGCTGCCGAGCCGCTGCGCCTGCTCGTCCAGATGGTGCAGGACCTCCTGCGGAGGCAGGTCGAGGCCCGCGAGGGTCTGTGCGGTCGTACGCAGCTGGCCCATGATCGCGGCCGACGTCATGGAGTGCCCCATCACGTCACCGACGACCAGGGCGACCCTGCTGCCGGGCAGCGGGATCGCGTCGTACCAGTCGCCGCCCACCCGGGCGGTCTCCGCCGCCGGGAGGTAGCGCGAGGCCAGGCGCACGCCGGTGGGCTGGGGAAGCGAGTCGGGCAGCATCGTGCGCTGGAGCTCGTCCGCGATGTACGCCTCGCGTCCGTACAGCACGGCCTTGTCGATGCCCAGCGCGGTGTGCGTGGCCAGCTGCGCCGCGACGAGGAGGTCGTTGGCCTCGAAGGGCGGGCGGTCCGTGCCGCGCAGGAAGACGGCGGCGCCGATCACCCGGCGCCGGCCGCGCAGAGGGGCCAGAATCGCGCGGTGCCCGGTCGGGACCGTCCGGCCCGCCCCGAGCAGCTCGGGCAGGGCCACGCGGGCGGCGGCCGAGTCGCCGAACACGGGGCGCACCCCGCGCAGCACCTCGGCGAGGGCGCCACCCGCCTGGACCTCGCACAGGTCGGCTGCGGGCAGCAACCCGGCCTGCGGGTCGGTGACGGGCAGCCGCAGCCGCTCGCCCTCCGGACCGCTCTCGCTCTCCTCGTCGGCCAGCCGCAGCCTGTCGGTGCGCCGCAACCGCAGGACGAAGGGGTTGACCGGCCGCTCGTCACCCACCGGGAGCGGGTCGCGGAGGTAGACCAGTATGGCGTCGGAGAACGTGGGCACGCTCGCCCGGCACAGACCCAGCACGATCTCGTCCAGGTCTATGCCCCGGGCGATCCGGCGGGTCGCGGCGCCGACGAAACGCAGACGGTCCCCCTCGCGGCGGGAGACCGTCTGGGTGTCGGCGACGGGCGCGGCGCCCTCCGTGCCGGGCAGCGGGCCCGGTACGGCGTTCGGGACCGGGCCCTTCGCCGCGTTCGGCACCGCGGGGGAGGGGCCGGGGATCGCGGCGGTGGCAGCGGCACCCGGCGGGGCCTCCTGCTGCCGGGGCCGGGCGCGTTCCTGCGGCCGGGCAGCGAGGGGCTGCCGGCCTTCGTGGGAGGTGGGATGCTCCGTCACGCGTGGGATTCCGTCCGTCCGGGCCGGTTGTATGAGGCAGGCGCAGTCACCTCGGGGCCTTGCGCCACTGTGCCCCGGCAAGAGCGGTGAGAACAACGGCTGTCACCGGATGTCCTCGGGAAAGGGGCCGAAACCGTACGGCCGCACAGGGGGCCGGTCCGGGGTCTCCCGGTGGCCGGACAGCGGACTGCGAGCACGTCTCCACCCCCTCGTAGTGGTTCATGCGACCGCACGTCCACCGGCTCCGTAAACCGTGGAACTCGTGCGGACGAGCGGTGACTGGTGGTCAGGCCCTTGGCCGGTCGCGCCGGTTGTGGCGCATCGGTCCGGCGGAGCGGTTCATGGAGGGCGATCCTACGTTTGCCCCCCTGGGGTGCATCAAGGGTCTCACGACGGCGTGGGGGCGGGGGTGCGGTCCCAGTCATCGGGCAGCGGCGGGACCTGCCAGTGGGGGTCGGGCCGCCAGTGTTCCCAGCCGTCGCTGAAGGGTGCGCCCCAGCGCTGGATCACCTCGACGGCGGCCAGCCCGGCCTCGCGCACCCGGCGGGCGGTGGCCTCGTCCATCAGACCGACCCGCTGGGCCTGGGCGAACTCGTCCTCGTCGAGCCATTCCCACGTGCGGTCGGGGCGCACGGAGATGTCGAGGAAGTGGTCCTGCGAATCGACCCCGCCCGACCAGCGTGAGCGGGGCTCCTCGAGGTTGACGTACCAGTTGCGGAAGAGCCAGCCCCGGTCCCAGAACAGCCAGACCGACCAGGGATCGCCCGGCCGGGCCAGCTTCAGCACCCCCGAGCCGAACCACCGCGAACGCACCGTCGTGCGCGGGCGGGTGTAGCGGGTGGCGAGGGGCTCGGCGTGCACCTGGGTGCCGTCGGCGAGGACCGGTCTCACGCACTCGGTCCCCGACGCCATCCACACGGCCAGCAGTTCGTCGGTGTCCTGGACGACGGTGACCGGCCGGCAGATGTGGAACGTGCCGTCGCCGTCACCCGGCCTCTCGTTGGCCCGGTAGCGCCAGAGAATCCGGTCCCCCGGCGCCCAGCGCACCCCGTCCCCCGCACCCGCCCCGGTGCCTGCTCCCGTACCCGCGTCCGTCGCTGTCATGAAGAGATCTTAGTGAGACGTGCGCGGCGGCGTGGCGGGTCACCTGTCACGGCCGGGTCATACGCAGCACGTCCAGGGCCTCGTCCAGCTGTTCCGGCGTCAGGTCGCCGCGCTCGACGTACCCTCCGGCCAGCACCGTCTCCCGGATCGTCGTGCCGTCGGCCAGGGACTTCTTGGCGACCTTCGCCGCCTCCTCGTAGCCGATGTACTTGTTGAGCGGGGTGACGACCGAGGGGGAGGACTCCGCGTACCGCCGCGCCCGCTCGGCGTCGGCCGTGATGCCGTCGACCGTGCGGTCGGCGAGCAGCCGGGAGGCGTTGGCGAGCAGCCGCACCGATTCGAGCAGGTTCTTCGCGATGACCGGAAGCATCACGTTGAGCTCGAAGTTCCCGGCGGCCCCGGCGGCGGCGACCGTGGCGTCGTTGCCCGTCACCTGGGCGGCGACCATCAGCACGGCCTCGGGGATCACCGGGTTGACCTTGCCCGGCATGATCGACGACCCCGGCTGCAGGTCGGGCAGGGTGATCTCGGCCAGGCCGGTGCGGGGGCCGGAGGCCATCCACCGCAGGTCGTTGGAGATCTTGGTGAGCGAGACGCCGACCGTGCGGAGCTGGCCCGAGGTCTCGACGAGTCCGTCCCTCGCCCCCTGTGCCTCGAAGTGGTTCCTGGCCTCGGTGAGCGGCAGGCCGGTCGTGCGGGCGACCTCGGCGATCACTGCTGCGGAGAACCCGGGCGGGGTGTTGATCCCGGTCCCCACCGCCGTGCCGCCCAGGGGCAGTTCGGCGAGGCGGGGGAGCGAGGCGCGCAGCCGCTCGACGCCGTGCCGGACCTGTGCCGCGTACCCCCCGAACTCCTGGCCCAGGGTGACGGGCGTCGCGTCCATCAGATGCGTACGGCCCGACTTCACGACCTCCGAGAACTCGGCCGATTTCCGCTCCAGGGCGGCGGCCAGGTGTTCGAGCGCCGGGATCAGGTCGGCGGTGACGGCCGCCGTCGCGGCGATGTGGATCGACGACGGGAACACGTCGTTCGACGACTGGGAGGCGTTGACGTGGTCGTTGGGGTGGACCTCACGCCCGAGCCGCTCGCCGGCGAGGGTGGCCACGACCTCGTTGGTGTTCATGTTGGACGACGTGCCGGAGCCAGTCTGGAACACGTCGACGGGGAAGTGCTCGTCCCAGCGCCCCGCCGCCACCTCCGCGGCGGCCTCCTGGATCGCCTCCGCGATGTCGGGGTCCAGCACCTCCAGCTCGGCGTTGACCTTGGCCGCCGCGGCCTTGATCCGGGCCAGGGCCTCGATGTGCGCCCGCTCCAGCCGCTGCCCGGAGATCGGGAAGTTCTCCACCGCGCGCTGGGTCTGCGCACGCCACTTGGCGTGCGCGGGTACCTTCACCTCGCCCATCGAGTCGTGCTCGACGCGGTACGCCGTTTCCTCGGCCGCTGTGTCCATGGTGTTCAGACCTCCTGATGCAGATGAGCGCGCGGGGTGTTCCGCGTATTCCCCTGGCGTCGTCTGCCGGAAGGTGCCGGCGGTGAGGTCGTCGGACCGCCGGGCGCGGTGGAGCGGGCGTGACGGACGCGCCCGCTCCACGGGCAGATCAGTTGCAGGGGAACACGTAGTCGGACGCGTAGTTGATGAAGAGACTGCTGGACGAGGTGCCCATCTTGGCCGTCACCTTGGCGCAGGCGATGCTGGACACGTAGACGGGGCCCGCGTACTCGGTGAAATTGCCGGTGTCGCTGTCACAGCCGGTCCCGTCGACCTTGCAGACCTTCAGCGACATGTAGCGGGAGACGCCCACGTTGTTGTCCATGATCGCGCACCCCTTGCCCCCGTTGGTGTAGGAGAACAGGGTGGCCAGGCGCAGGCTGGGATCGGTCCCGACCGGCAGGGGTATCGCCTTGTTCAGGGCGTAACCGGTGCCGCACACGGTCGCGGCGGCGACGGCAGCCTGCGGGTCCTGCCGGGCGATGGCCCGGGTCGTGGCGTCGGCCTTCGCCGAGACCGTCACCTGGGGCCCGTCCGCAGCGACGGCCTGAGGCGCGGTCAGGACTGCGGCGGCGAGGGCGACGGCGGCCAGGGTCGTACGCGTGACAACTGCGGATCGGGGCATGGCTGATTCCATTCTCTGCCGGAGATGTGTGCTGCCCGGCGCCTGATCAGGTGTTCCGGGCGCCCTCAATCTAGGGCTGCCCAGCGAGAAGGGGCGGGGACGCGGTGATCTTTGGCGCGAACTCGACCCGGTCACCCAGGCAGGCCCGATCCGGAGGCATCGCGGTCCGGACCGGCGGCCTGCCGGTCGGCCACGGGGGGCCCGGGATGGCCGAAAACCGCCCCTTGGATCACGGCCCGCCCCCGCTCACGCCCCGCCTCGGAAGGGGCCGCCCCTGGATCACGCCCCGCCCCGGAGGCGTCCGCCCCTGGACCGCCCCCACCCCGCAGAAACGCCGCAGGGGCGTCCCGGCCGGAAGCCGGGACGCCCCTGGAACCGGGACGGGGAGGATCAGCCGAGGCCGGGGCCGCGGACCGGGATGCTGGTGAAGGTCGGCGCCGGGGCGGGCTCGGTGAAGAAGTCGTTGCCCTTGTCGTCGACGACGACGAACGCGGGGAAGTCCTCGACCTCGATCCGCCAGACCGCCTCCATGCCGAGCTCCTCGTACTCGACCACCTCGACCTTCTTGATGCAGTCCTGCGCCAGGCGCGCGGCGGGGCCGCCGATCGAGCCGAGGTAGAAGCCGCCGTGCGCGTCGCACGCGTCCGTGACCTGCTTGGACCGGTTGCCCTTGGCGAGCATCACCTTGGAGCCGCCCGCCGCCTGGAACTGCGCGACGTAGCTGTCCATCCGGCCGGCCGTCGTCGGGCCGAAGGAGCCGGAGGCGTAGCCCTCGGGGGTCTTGGCCGGGCCGGCGTAGTACACCGGGTGGTCCTTGAGGTACTGCGGCATGTCCTCGCCGGCGTCCAGCCGCTCCTTGATCTTGGCGTGCGCGATGTCGCGCGCCACGACCAGCGGGCCGGTCAGCGAGAGGCGGGTCTTGACCGGGTACTTGGTGAGCTCGGCGAGGATCTCGTCCATCGGCCGGTTGAGGTCGATCCGCACGACGTCGCCGGACTCGTCCAGGTGCTCGTCGGTGGTGTCGGGGAGGAAGCGCGCCGGGTCCTTCTCCAGCTGCTCCAGGAACACGCCGTCGGCGGTGATCTTCGCGGTCGCCTGGCGGTCGGCCGAGCAGGAGACGGCGATCGCGACCGGCAGGGACGCGCCGTGCCGGGGGAGGCGGACGACCCGGACGTCGTGGCAGAAGTACTTGCCGCCGAACTGCGCGCCGATGCCGATCTTCTGCGTCAGCTCGAAGACCTTCTGCTCCAGGTCCGTGTCCCGGAAGCCGTGGCCGGTCGGGGAGCCCTCGGCGGGCAGCTCGTCCAGGTAGTGCGCGGAGGCGTACTTCGCGGTCTTCAGCGCGAACTCGGCCGACGTGCCGCCGACGACGATCGCCAGGTGGTACGGCGGGCAGGCCGCCGTACCCAGGGAACGGATCTTCTCCTCCAGGAACGTCATCATGGAGGCCTCGTTCAGGACCGCCTTGGTCTCCTGGTAGAGGAACGACTTGTTGGCCGAGCCGCCGCCCTTCGCCATGAAGAGGAACTTGTAGGCCCCGCCGTCCGTCGCGTACAGCTCGATCTGCGCCGGCAGGTTCGAGCCGGTGTTCTTCTCGTCCCACATGGTCAGCGGGGCCATCTGCGAGTAGCGCAGATTGAGCTTCGTGTACGCGTCGAAGATGCCGTGCGACAGGGCCTCCTCGTCACCGCCCTCGGTGAGCACGTTCTGGCCGCGCTTGCCCATGACGATCGCCGTGCCGGTGTCCTGGCACATCGGCAGGACACCCGCGGCGGCGATGTTCGCGTTCTTCAGGAGGTCCAGCGCGACGAACTTGTCGTTGGAGGATGCCTCGGGGTCGTCGACGATGCGCCGCAGCTGCGCGAGGTGGGCGGGCCGCAGGTAGTGCGAGATGTCGTGCATCGCCTCGGCGGCGAGGGTGCGCAGGGCTTCCGGAGCCACCTTGAGGAACGTACGGCCGTCGGCCTCGAAGGTCGAGACGCCCTCGGCGGTCACCAGCCGGTACGGCGTGGTGTCCTCTCCCAGGGGGAGCAGATCGGAGTACGCAAACTCTGGCATTACGGCCATTCCTCACTCGGCGACAGCGGCTGACCACCCTTGGGCAGCGCATCCACCAGGGTAGAGCGCCAGGGGTGCGCCGGGCCTGTGAGGTAAGGCTCACCCGGACGGGCCGGTCCGAGGGCCGGCCGCCGGGTGCGGATTCCGGGTGAGGCCGGAGAGGCACTGGTCGCGATCTATCGCGTTTGGGTAGGCTGGTCCGGTGGACCTCGAGAAGCAGCCCCAGCAGCCCGTCGCTCCGGCCGGTCCCGCGCCCGCCGGCATCCGCGCCTCCGACGCGGACCGCGACCGGATCGCGGACATCCTGCGGGAGGCCGTGGCCGAAGGCCGGCTGACCGCCGAGGAGCACGCCGAGCGGGTCGACCTGGTCTACCGGGCCAAGACCGTCGGTGAACTCGAGCCGCTGGTCCAGGACCTGCCGGTGCCGGGCGGCGGCACCCGCTCCGCCGAATCCCCGTACGCCCACACCTCCGCGGCGGCCGGACCCGCCGAGAACCTGGTGGCGGTCTTCAGCAGCTCCACCCGCAGGGGGCGTTGGCGCGTCGGCGGCCGCACGAACGCCTTCGCGCTCTTCGGCAGCGTCGAGATCGACCTGACCGAGGCGCTGTTCGGCCAGCGTCTGACGGTGATCAACGCGACGTCCATCTTCGGCAGCGTCGAGATCAAGGTTCCCGAGAACATCTCCCTCCGCGGCAGCGGAACAGGCATTTTCGGCAATTTCGAGGTCGACACCCTGGAATCCGCGGACCCGGAGGCCCCGGTGGTCGTGGTGAACGGCTACTCCGTCTTCGGGAACGTCGAGGCGAAGCCCAAGCGCGGCAAGCTCATCGCCAACCTCCACCAGCAGCTGCGCAAGCATCTCGGCCACTGACGCCGGGCGACCCGCGATTTCAGGCCAGTCGGCGGTCAGGAGCGCCCGTGGGGGCCTCCCGGCGGCGCCACTCAGTGCATAGGCGTGCGTACAGCGGGTAGGGAGTGCTGCATCGCCTCTCGCTCGCGAAGCCCAAGCCGTCGTCAGGAGTGGACCGTGCTGCACATGCCGCATCAGCCCCTGCAGGTCGCCGCCGTGCCGTCCCCGCGCGCACCCGCGCGGGACGACGAGGCGGGGCCATGGCACTCGGAGGCGGTGTGCCGCCGGGACGAGGCCGGGCTGTTCTTCGCCCCGTCGAAGGAGCCCACCGCTGCCCGGCTGTCCCGCGAGGAGTCGGCGAAGCAGGTCTGTGCGAGATGTCCGGTCATGGTGGAGTGCCGCGAGCACGCGCTCGTCCAGCCCGAGCCCTACGGGGTCTGGGGCGGTCTCACCGCCGCCGAGCGCCGTGTGGTGCTCGCCCGGCGCCGCAGGCGCGAGATGGAGCTGAAGGCGGCGGCCCCGACGGGGCGCATAGCCGCCGCGGGCTGAGGCGCCCGCGCCGCACACGGATGTGGGGGCCGCCCGCCGGGCGCCCCCCACGTGTCGTACCGCCGGGGCTACTTGGCGCGGTCGAAGTCGATCGCGCTGTAGGCCCGCAGCTTCGAGAGCCGGTGCGTCGAGTCGATCCTGCGGATCGTGCCCGACTTGGACCGCATCACCAGGGACTCCGTGGTGGCCGTCTCCGAGCGGTACCGCACACCGCGCAGGAGTTCACCGTCGGTGATCCCGGTGGCGACGAAGAACACGTTGTCGCCGCTGACGAGGTCGTCGGTGCCCAGCACCCGGTCGAGGTCGTGACCGGCGTCCAGCGCACGCTGCCGCTCCGCCTCGTCCTTGGGCCAGAGCTTGCCCTGGATGACACCGCCGAGGCACTTTATGGCGCACGCCGAGATGATGCCCTCAGGGGTGCCGCCGATGCCCATGAGCAGGTCGACGCCGGTGCCCTCGCGGGCCGCCATGATCGAGCCGGCGACATCGCCGTCGGAGATGAACTTGATCCGGGCGCCCGTCTCCCGGATCTCCTTCACGATGCCGTCGTGCCGGGGGCGGTCGAGGATGACGACGGTGACGTCCTCAGGGGCCGAGTTCTTGGCTTTCGCCACCCGCCGGATGTTGACGGACACGGGCGCGTTGATGTCGACGAAGTCGGCCGCCTCCGGGCCGGTGACCAGCTTGTCCATGTAGAAGACCGCGGACGGGTCGAACATCGCCCCGCGGTCGGCGGCGGCCAGGACGGCGATCGCGTTGGGCATGCCCTTGGCGTTGAGCGTGGTGCCGTCGATCGGGTCGACGGCGATGTCGACCTCGGCCCCGGTGCCGTCACCGACGCGCTCGCCGTTGAACAGCATGGGCGCTTCGTCCTTCTCGCCCTCACCGATGACGACGATGCCGTTCATCGACACGGTGGAGACGAGGGTGCGCATGGCCTTCACGGCGGCGCCGTCGGCGCCGATCTTGTCGCCGCGGCCGACCCAGCGACCGGCGGCCATGGCGGCGGCCTCGGTGACACGGACGAGTTCCATGGCCAGGTTGCGGTCGGGGGCCTCCGGGGAGACCTCGAGCGGGGACGGCAGATGATGCTCGGACATCGGAGCGCACCTTTCTGTACGACGACGACCGGAAAAGAGGGTGCTGTGACTCTATCGGTAGGTCGATAAAATGAGCAGAGCGGGTCACGTATGAGCGGGTGCCCGCCGGTCGGGCGGCCGGGGGCCCATGCCACCATTGAGTCCGTGGCAAGCAAGCGAGGCAAGCAGACCGTCCGGGACATGTTCCTGTCGATGCTCGTGATCACCGCGGTGGCGGGCGTCGTCTACATCTTCATCCCGCACGACGACAAGGCCGACCCGATCAAGGCGGTCGACTACCGGGTCGAGCTCGCGACGGCCCGTCGTGCCGCGCCGTACCCGGTGGCGGCGCCCATGGGCCTGTCGAAGGGGTGGAAGCCGACCTCCGTCTCGTACGAGGGGCAGGCGGGCGCCGGCTGGCACCTGGGCTTCCTCGACCCGGACGGCAACTACGTCGCCGTGGAGCAGTCCACGGCCCCCGCCAAGAAGTACGTGCCCGACGTCAGTCAGGACGCCGAGGACACCGGGCGCACCGAAGAGGTGGCCGGCCGGGAGTGGCAGCGCTGGGAGGGCCCGAAGTACGACGCCCTCGTGCTGCACGACGAGGGCGTGACCACGGTGGTCACGGGCTCGGCCCCCGAGGAGCGGCTGGCGGAGATGGCCGCGGCGCTCAAGACGGCATCCTCCTGATGCGCCGTACCCTCCCGGGACCGTGAGTGCCGGGTACGACGAGGGGCCCGCAGTGCTCGGCGCTGCGGGCCCCTCGTCGTACCGGGTGGATCAGACGGTCGTGACGACCTCGTCGTAGGACAGGCGCGGCAGGCGCGGGAACCAGGCGTCCTCGCCGGGCTTGCCGATGTTGACGGCCATGAGCAGCTTGTGGTCGCCGTCCAGGAACTCCTTCTCGATGCCCGCGGCGTCGAAGCCGGTCATCGGGCCGGCGGCCAGGCCGGCGGCGCGGACGCCGATGATGAAGTAGGCGGCCTGGAGGGCGGCGTTCAGCCCGGCGGACTGCTCGCGGACCGGGCGCTCGGAGAAGAACGCGTCCTTGGCCTGCGGGAAGTGCGGCATGAGCGCCGGCAGCTCCTCGTGGAACTCGTGGTCCGCGACGAGCAGCGCCACCAGCGGCGCGGCCGTGGTCTTCGGGCGGTTGCCCTCGGCCATGTGCTTGACCAGACGCTCGCGGCCCTCGGCCGAGCGGACCAGGACGACGCGCAGCGGCGACTGGTTGAAGGCGGTGGGGCCGTACTTGACCAGGTCGTAGATCGCCTGGACCTGCTCGTCGGTCACCGGCTCGTCGGTGAACGTGTTGGCGGTACGGGCCTCGCGGAAGAGGAGGTCCTGGGCGGCGGGGTCAAGAACGAGGGACATCTGGGGCGTTACCTTCCGGACGGATACGGGGCGAGCTGTGAGCACACCCTAACCCGGAGATAGATTAAAGTTCAACTAAATCCGGAGGGGAGTGATCCACCACACAGGTCCACCCGAGGGTGCGCCCCCGTCCCTCAGTCCGCGGAGCCGCCCGCTTCCTCGTCCGGGCGCGCCAGGGCGGCGTCCAGCCGGGCCCGCGCGCCCTCCAGCCAGTGCCGGCACACCTTCGCCAGCTCCTCGCCGCGCTCCCACAGGGCCAGCGACTCCTCCAGCGTCGTGCCGCCCGCCTCCAGGCGGCGTACGACCTCGATCAGCTCGTCCCGCGCCTGCTCGTAGCCGAGCGTGCCCGTCGCGGCAGCCGTCGTCGTCCCGTCGTCCGTCATGCCGTCCACCCTATGCGGGGGCTCGGACAGGACCGGCCCGTCACTCCGCGACCCGCACCGTGAACTCGCCCTCCGAGACCCGCGCCCGCAGCTCCTCGCCCGGGGCCCCGGCATCCGCGGGGGAGCGCACCACATGACCGTCCGGCCGTTGCAGCACCGCGTACCCCCGCTCCAGCGTCGCCGCGGGTGACAGCGCCACGACCCGGGCACGGGTGTGCGCGAGCTCCGAGTCGGCGCGGTCCAGCAGGTGCCCGAGCACCCTGCGGCTCCGCCCCGTCAGCGCGTCGATCTCCGCCTCCCGCTCGTCCACCATCCGCTGCGGCCGCTCCATGGAGGACCTGCCCAGCGCGTGCGCGAGCCCCCGCTCCTCGCGGTCGATCAGCCCCCGGACGGTGCGCAGCGCCCGGTCCCGGAGCTGCTGGACACGGTCGAGCTCCTCGCCCACGTCCGGCACGACCTTCTTCGCCGCGTCCGTCGGCGTGGACGCCCGCACATCGGCCACCAGGTCGAGCAGGGGCGAGTCCGGCTCGTGCCCGATGGCGGACACCACCGGTGTACGGCACGCGGCCACCGCCCGGATCAGCGCCTCGTCGGAGAACGGCAGCAGGTCCTCGACGCTGCCGCCCCCGCGGGCGACGACGATGACATCGACCTCGGGCAGAGCGTCGAGCTCCTGGACGGCCTGGACCACCTGGTTCACCGCGTGGACGCCCTGCACCGCCGTGTTGCGCACCTCGAAGCGCACGGCCGGCCACCGCCGCCGGGCGTTCTCCAGCACATCGCGCTCGGCCGCCGACGCCCGCCCGGAGACCAGGCCGATCAGCTGCGGCAGGAACGGCAGCGGCTTCTTCCGGTCCAGGGCGAAGAGCCCCTCGGCGGCCAGCGACTTCTTCAGCTGCTCCAGCCGCACCAGCAGCTCGCCGATGCCCACCGGCCGTATCTCCGTGGCCCGCAGGGACAGCTGGCCACGCGGGGCGTACCACTCGGGCTTGGCGAGGACGACGACCCGCGCGCCCTCGGTCACCACGTCGGCGATCCGGTCGAAGACCTGCCGGAAGCAGGTCACGCTCACCGAGATGTCGTGGGACGGGTCGCGCAGCGTCAGGAAGACCACGCCCGCGCCGGGCCGCCGCGACAGCTGGGTGATCTGCCCCTCGACCCAGACCGCGCCGAGCCGGTCGATCCAGCCGCCGATCAGGCGTGACACGTCGCCGACGGGCAGCGGGGCTTCCGGGGACGTAGTGAGAGCCATACGGGCGAGCGTATCGGCCGGAGCCGACAGTCAGGCCGTCCGGCGCCCCCACTGCACCGCGAGCACCACCAGCCCGATCCCCAGCCAGCACACGCCCACCAGCTGGGCGCTCGTCGTCGCCTCCAGGATCACCGCGACCAGGACGGCCGCGCCCACCACCGGAATCAGCACATGGCGCCACCAGCTCGGCGGCCCCTCCATCCGGCGTACGGCGAACCACCCCACCACCGACGCGTGCAGCAGCACGAACGCCGTCAGCGCGCCGACGTTGACCACCGACACCAGATGGTCCAGCCCGTCGTCGCGCCGGGCCGCCCACACCGCCGCCACCAGCGTCACCACGGCGGCACCCGCGATCGCGATCCGGGGCACCCCGGACCTCCCGTCGACCCGGGACAGGAACGACGGCAGCCGGCCGTCCCGCGCCATGGCGAACAGCAGCCGCCCGGCAGCCGCCTGCCCCGCCAGCGCCGCGAAGGCCGCACCGATCGCCTTGCTGACGGCCACCAGGTCGTGCAGCCACGTCCCGACGGAGGCGTCGACCGCGTCGTAGAACGCGGACCCCTGCTTCACCGGATCGGCCGCCAGCTCGGCGGAGCTCACCGGCTCCAGCAGCGCCGCCAGGTACGACTGGACGACGAACAGCGCTCCGGCGAGCACCAGGCAGAACAGCACCGCCCGTGCCACCTTCGCCGAGCCGCCCGTCACCTCCTCGGCGAACGAGGCGATCGCGTCGAAGCCCAGATAGGACAGGACCGCCACGGACACCGCCCCCAGGACCGCCGTCGTGGAGAAGCCGCTGTCCCCGGTGAGCGGCGTCAGCCAGCCGCGCTCCGCCCCGTCCCTGGCCAGCACCACCACCGCCGACACCACGAACACCAGCAGCACCACGATCTCCAAGGCGAGGACCGCGAACCCCACCCGGGCCGCCGCCCGCACGCCCCAGAGGTTGAGCGCCGTCGTCACGACGACCGCGATCGCCGTCCACACCCAGCGCGACACCTCCGGGACCAGCGCGTTCATCGCGATCCCGGAGAACAGGTAGGCGACCGCCGGGATCAGCAGGTAGTCGAGCATCGCCATCCACCCGGCGATGAACCCGGGACCTTCCCCGAGCCCCTTGCGGGCGTACGCGAAGACCGACCCGGCGAGCGGGGCGACGTGCACCATCTGGGCGTAGCTGAACGCGGTGAAGGCCATCACCACGGTCGCCACGAGATAGACCAGCGCCACGGCCCCGTCGGACTTGGCGTCCAGCGTGCCGAACACGCCGACCGGGGCCATGGGCGCGATGAACAGCAGCCCGTAGACCACCAGGTCCCGGAACCCCAGGGTGCGCCGCAGCTTCCCCTCTTCGATGCTGCTGCCCGACATGAACCCTCCGTCGCTGTGTTGCGTACGCATCAGTCTCCCGACCCCGCTGATCCGGCGCCTGTTCGGTACGGCCTTACGATGGGACGCATGACTGCAACGCCTGCCCGCCGTGTCCTGCTCGCCGCACCCCGTGGCTACTGCGCGGGCGTGGACCGCGCCGTGATCGCCGTCGAGAAAGCCCTGGAGCAGTACGGCGCCCCGATCTACGTCCGTCACGAGATCGTGCACAACAAGTACGTCGTGCAAACGCTCGAGAAGAAGGGCGCGATCTTCGTCGACGTGACCGCGGAGGTGCCCGAGGGCTCCATCGTGATGTTCTCCGCGCACGGCGTCGCCCCGACCGTCCACGCGGAGGCCGCCGAGCGCAAGCTCGCCACCATCGACGCGACCTGCCCGCTGGTCACCAAGGTCCACAAGGAAGCCGTCCGCTACGCCAAGGAGGACTACGACATCCTCCTGATCGGCCACGAGGGCCACGAGGAAGTCATCGGCACGAGCGGCGAGGCGCCCGACCACATCACGCTGGTCGACGGCCCCGAGGACGTCGCCAACGTCGAGGTCCGCGACGAGTCCAAGGTCGTCTGGCTCTCCCAGACCACGCTCTCCGTCGACGAGACGATGGAGACCGTCGGTGCGCTCAAGAACAAGTTCCCGAACCTCCTCTCCCCGCCGAGCGACGACATCTGCTACGCCACGCAGAACCGTCAGGTCGCGGTGAAGAAGCTGGCCGAGGACGCCGAACTGGTCATCGTCGTCGGCTCGAAGAACTCCTCGAACTCGATCCGCATGGTCGAGGTCGCCCTGGACGCCGGCGCGCCCGCCGCCCACCTGGTGGACTTCGCCGCCGAGATCGACGAGGCCTGGCTGGAAGGCGTCACCACCGTCGGCCTCACCTCGGGCGCGTCCGTCCCCGACGTCCTCGTCGACGGCGTACTGGAATGGCTGGCCGAGCGGGGCTACGCCGACGTGGAGACGGTCAGGACCGCCGACGAGTCGATCACCTTCTCGCTGCCCAAGGAGCTCCGGCGCGACCTGCGCGCCGAGGCCGCCGCGCTCTCCGCCGAGTAGCGGAGGCGGAGCGGCCCGGCGCCCGGGGAGCCGTCCACGCCGGGAGCGGAGCGGCCCGGCGCCCGGGGAGCCGTCCACGCCGGGAGCGGAGCGGCCCGGCGCCCGGGGAGCCGTCCGCGCGCCCGGGTGGATCCCCGGGCGCCCGCGTGGTGAACCGCCAGGGTCCAGTGCCCCGGGCACGCCCGGCGGGATCGCCCTTCCGGGGAGTGATCCGTGCCACCTGGCCGTACCGTGGACCGTATGGAGATCTTCGGTGTGGACATCGGCGGTTCAGGGATCAAGGGTGCGCCCGTGGACCTGGACCGCGGAGAGCTGGCGCAGGAGCGCCACAAGGTACTGACCCCCCACCCGGCCACGCCCGGGAGCGTCGCCGACGGTGTGGCCGAGGTCGTCGGCCATTTCGACTGGCAGGGGCCGGTCGGCATCACGTTCCCCGGAGTCGTCACCGGCGGCGTCACCAGGACCGCGGCCAACGTGGACAAGGGCTGGATCGACACGGACGCCCGGACGCTGCTCAGCGAACGCATCGGGCAGCCCGTCACGATCCTCAACGACGCCGACGCGGCAGGTATCGCCGAGATGACCTTCGGCGCGGGCCGTGACCGCAAGGGCACGGTGATCATGCTGACCCTCGGTACGGGTATCGGCAGCGCGCTCTTCACCGACGGGCACCTGGTCCCCAACAGCGAGCTCGGCCACCTGGAGCTGCACGGCCACGACGCGGAGAAGCGCGCCTCCACGAAGGCCAAGGAGGACGAGGACCTCAGCTGGCACCACTGGGCGCACCGGGTCCAGAAGTACCTGGTCCACGTGGAGATGCTGTTCTCGCCGGAGCTCTTCATCATCGGCGGGGGCGTCAGCCGCAAGGCGGACAAGTTCCTGCCGCTGATCGAGCACGTACGGGCCGAGATCGTCCCGGCCGAGCTGCAGAACAACGCCGGGATCGTCGGCGCCGCGATGGCGGCCGCGGGTAAGTAGCCCCTACGGGCGGGGGCGGCGGGCGGCGGTCCTGAGCAGGTGCCGCTGCCGCTCCCGCATCTGCCGGATCTTCCGCACGGTGGCGATGAGCCCGGCGACGAGGGTGCCCCCGTACAGCCAGCCGGCGTGGACGGCCAGGGCGGTCACGACGGCCATCGTCTGACCGCCGAAGCCCCCGGTGCCCCCGGCGACCGGGATCACGCCGACCGCGAAGGCGATGGGCACGATGATCGGGGCGGTCACCAGGTCGGCGGGCCGCACCCAGAGGGCCGTCAGTGCGCTGACCGGCAGGAACAACAGGCCGTAGACGAGCTCGGAACTCCCCAGGAGCACCCGGTCCGCACAGGCCAGCAGGAACATGGTCAGGGCCGCGAAGAGTCCGGCGCCGATCCCGGTCAGCCGCGGGTTGGGGAATCTGCGCAGCGCCAGGACCACGGGCGGAACACCACCGCGGGGCCGGGAGCCGGGTCCCGCCGCGGGACCGCCGCTCGTCACCGGCGCCGGGGCGACCGCCACCGACACCGGATACGCCGACGAGGCCGTCACCTCACCGAGGCCGCTGGGCGGGGCGGGCCGGACCTGCGGGGTCTGCCTGCGCTGCGGGGTACGTGTCCTGTGCTGCTCCACCCCGACAACCTAGGTCGCCGGGTGCACTCTTTCGGGCGTTGGACACGCGCTTTGGCCTACCTTGGCACTGCGTTCGATCCCACACGGCCGAAACAGCACCGTTCGGCCCCGGCGGGGCCCCGTCCGGCCTGCGCCCCCGCACCCGTGACCGGCCGCCCCGCCTCGCCCGTAAACTGGAGAACCGGTCCACTCCCGGCCCGCCCGGACAGCCCCTCTCCTCACTCCAGGAAGTCGCCAAAGTGTCGCTCACGATCGGAATCGTCGGTCTGCCGAATGTCGGCAAGTCGACCCTGTTCAACGCCCTGACCAAGAACGACGTGCTGGCGGCCAACTACCCGTTCGCCACCATCGAGCCGAACGTGGGCGTCGTGGGCGTCCCCGACCCCCGCCTGGACAAGCTCGCCGAGATCTTCAGCTCGCAGAAGCTGCTCCCCGCGACGGTCGACTTCGTCGACATCGCGGGCATCGTGCGCGGCGCGAGCGAGGGCGAGGGCCTGGGCAACAAGTTCCTCGCGAACATCCGCGAGTCCGACGCGATCTGCCAGGTCATCCGCGCCTTCAAGGACGAGAACGTCGTCCACGTCGACGGCAAGGTCTCGCCCAAGGACGACATCGAGACGATCAACACCGAGCTGATCCTCGCCGACCTCCAGTCCGTCGAGAAGGCCGTCCCGCGCCTGACGAAGGAGTCCCGCCTCCAGAAGGAGAAGGTCGCGGTCCTCGCCGCCGTCGAGGAGGCCCAGAAGATCCTCGAGGCGGGCGACACGCTCTTCTCCCGGGGCATCACCGCCGGCACGGAGAAGGGCCGCCTCCTCCACGAGCTGCACCTGCTCACGACGAAGCCCTTCCTCTACGTCTTCAACGTCGACGAGGACGAGCTGGTCGACGAGGACTTCAAGAACGAGCAGCGCGCCCTGGTGGCCCCGGCGGAGGCGATCTTCCTCAACGCCAAGATCGAGTCCGAACTGATCGAGCTCGACGACGAGGAGGCCCTCGAACTCCTCCAGTCCATGGGCCAGGAGGAGCCCGGCCTCGCCACCCTCGGCCGCGTCGGTTTCGACACCCTGGGCCTCCAGACCTACCTCACGGCAGGGCCGAAGGAGGCCCGCGCCTGGACGATCAAGAAGGGCGCCACGGCCCCCGAGGCGGCCGGTGTGATCCACACCGACTTCCAGAAGGGCTTCATCAAGGCGGAGATCGTCTCCTTCGACGACCTCGTCGAGACCGGCTCGGTCGCCGAGGCCCGCGCCAAGGGCAAGGCGCGCATGGAGGGCAAGGACTACGTGATGCAGGACGGCGACGTGGTGGAGTTCCGCTTCAACGTCTAATACGTCCGGCGAAAGGCCGTCTGACCTGCGACGGAGCGGGTTGGGCGGCCTTTGCGGTCCGCACAGAGTCCGCAGCGTGCTGGATGAGTCCGGCACGCGGGGAGCGGTTACGCCGCTTCGTCGACCTGCGGCTGAGCCTCGGCGGACCGGTCCGCGTACGCCTTGTCGACGGCGGCCCGGGTCCGCTCCTCGGAGTCGGGCCACAGGTGGGTGTAAATGTTCAGCGTCATGGCCGCGTTGGTGTGGCCGAGGCGCTCGGAGACGGTCTTCACCGACTCGCCGTGCTTGATCAGCAGGCTGGCGTAGTGGTGCCGGAGAGCGTGGGGTCCGGTGCCCTTCGGTACGCCGGCCTTCGCGCAGGCGGGCCTCCAGGACCCGTCCATGAAGTGCGTGTAGACCACGGGCCCGCCCTGCGGCGCCGTGAAGATCCAGCCCTCGGGCCCATCGGCGGGGAAGTCCCGCAGGTGGGCCTTCATCGCATCCACCGCTATGCGGGGGAGCGGAACCGTGCGGTGCGAGCGAGCGGTCTTGGGCGGGCAGACGTACACGCCGTGCTTGGCGGTCTGCTGGATCTGCTGCTCGACCGAGACAGTGGCGTGTTGCAGGTCCACGTGCCGAAGCTGGAGGCCGAAGAGCTCGCCAGGGCGGAGCCCTGTGCAAGCGCCCAGCAGGACCAGGCCCTTGTAGCGGCCGGGTATCTCCTCGGCCAGCGTCCGCACCTGCTCGACCGCGAGCGGCACCACCTTCTTCCGGGGCACTGAGGGCAGCTTCGCGTCGGTGCAGGGGTTGTGCGGAATCATGCGGTCGCGGACCGCTGCCCGGAAGACCGCGTTGACCGTGTTGAAGACGGTGCGGGAGGTGCTCGCGGCGAGCTTGTGGGTGGTCGTCAAACTGGTGATCCAACTCTGCACGTCACCGGGCTTGATCGCACCGAGTGCTCGCTTCTCCCAGACGGGGTAGGCGTAGCAACGCAGGTGCTGGGCTACGGCCTTGGCCGTCGACGGCCGGTGCGGCTGGCTGGCCCGCCACTCCTCCGCGTACTCCTTGAAGGGCTTCTTCGCCGAGCGCGGGTCGACGTACTGCCCGGTGACCACGCTGGTCGTGACCTCGTCGAGCCAGCGCTGGGCGTCGATCTTGCGGTCGAAGTGGCGGGCGTGTTCCTTGCCGTCGAGGTCGCGGTAGCGGGCACGCCATTTGCCGTTGGGTCGCTTCTGGATGTTCGCCAAGTGGCTTCTCCTTCGTGCTGGTTGTCAGTAGTGGCCGCCGTCCTCGATGTCGCTGGTGAGGGTGCGAGCGTCCCGCTCGTCGCCCATGAGGCGGAGGCACTGCTCGTTGATCGCGCGTGAGCTGTCGGGGTGTGCCTTGATGTGGTCGGCGACGGCGACCACGGCGCGGTGCAGGCGGTCCCGGGCGTCGCGAGTTTCGTAGAACGCTTCGACGGCTTCCTGGACGAGCCGTCGGCTGTCGATGTCGAGCCCTTCCAAGGGCGGTGACATGAGCTCTTCGAGGGGGAGCTCGAAGACGCGGGAGAAGGCGAGTGCCTCATCGAGGTTGATCCGGCGGCGGGGTGAGCCGTTCTCGATGCGCCACACGGCCGTCTGGTTCATCTTCACGCCCGCTCTGGTCACCCGCTCGGCCAGCTCGGTCGTGCTCCACCCTCTGACCTCGCGCTCCAGGGCCACGCGGCCCGCCACGTTGCCTTCGCTGTAGAGCAGCGGCACTTCGCCACCCTCGGCCTTCTCGCCTGCCATCGAACCTCCATCGCGACCGTCGCTATCCAAATTGAAACATGGGCTTCCCGGTTTGGCTAACCGCCGATCATGAGGTACTGATTATGCAGATCGAATCGCCGCCTAGCCGAATGGGAACGCATGCGATACCTGACCACCGCCGAGGTCGCCGAGCGCTACCGCACCGCCGAGAGCACTGTCCGTTACTGGCGCCATCTCCAGAAGGGACCCCGCGGCATCAAGGTCGGCAAGCGGGTGCTCTACCCCGAGGTCGAACTGCTGCGCTACGAGCGCGCGCTGATCGACGGCGGAGACGAGTGGGGCCTGGTCTCATGAGCCGCCGGACCGCCCGGACACAGGAACGGCCCTCGGCGCGCCTACGCCGAGGGCCGGAGATCCCCTTGCACCTCGCCCATCCCTGAACGAACTGGTCGGGGGCGAGACCTTGCCCGTCTCGCCCCCACCTGAGAGGAACATCTATGAAGGACCCTACGTCCCCCGCCACCTCGAAGGCATCCGGTGTTGCCTGGCCACCGATCGCGATCCCGGGCCAGGGTCTGCCTCGGAACCGCGAGGAGCGGACGGAACCACGCCCCGAAACGGGAGGCGCGACCTCCGATGCCCCGAATCGGAGTACACCCGGTTTGCCGGACAGCGCAGGCGATCCTGCTCCAGGCGGATCAGAAACCCAAGACGGCGGCGGGGCGGCAGGCGAGGGCAGCGCGCTGCTGGACGATCTCCGCACGGCGATCGGGCGGTACGTGGTGCTGCCGAGCGACGAGGCCCTGACCGCCGTCACCCTCTGGGTCGCGGCCTCCCACATCCAGCCCGGCCTCCAGCACGCGCCACGGCTTGCCGTGGTGGGACCGACCAAGGGGTGCGGCAAGTCCCGTCTCCTGGACGTTCTCTACGAGACCGTCCACCAGCCGATGATGACGGTGAACACCTCCCCCGCGGTCGTCTTCCGCGTCATCGGCAAGAACCCGCCGACGCTGCTGGTGGACGAGGCCGACACCATTTTCGGCCCCAAGGCGGGCGACAAGGAGGACCTGCGCGGCCTGCTGAACGCCGGGCATCAGCGCAACCGGCCGGCCTGGCGGATCTCCGGGCCGGAGCACAAGCCGACCGCGTTCCCCACCTTCGCGATGGCGGCTCTGGCCGGTATCGGCGACCTGCCGGACACGATCATGGACCGGGCGATCGTCATCCGCATGCAGAAGCGCAAGCCGGGCGAGCGGATCACTCCGTTCCGTTCGCGGTACTCCGTGCCAGAGCTGCACGCGCTTCGCGACCGGCTGGCCGACTGGCTGGTCCCGCTGCGCGGCACCGTCGCGGGCTCGGTGCCGAAGATGCCCGTCGAGGACCGCGCCGCCGACACATGGGAGCCGCTCGTCATCGTCGCCGATCTCGCCGGTGGGCAATGGCCCGCGCGGGCACGTGCCGCCTGTCTGTCGATGACGCGCAGCGAGGTGGTCCAGGACGAGCAGACGACGCTGAAGACGCGGCTGCTGCGTGACATCCGCCGTGTCTTCGATCAGGAGGGCGGCAGGGAGGCGCTGCGCAGTCAGGACCTGCTGGCTGTGCTGATCCAGGACGCCGAGGCTCCGTGGGCGGAGTACGGCACGAAGGGGTTGAACGCCTACCACCTGGCGAATCTGCTGCGCGATTTCGGTATCAGCCCGGCCAACTACCGTTTCGAGAACGGCAGGCAGGCCAAGGCGTACGCCCGCAACCAGTTTCTGGACGCCTGGGCTCGCTACTGCCCTGCCCCCGCCGCATCGGTACCCACAGCCGAGGTCCCGGCACGTCCGACCCGAGGCAAGCCGCCTGCCCCTCCGTGCGGGACGCTGCCCACCGGCCCGCCGGGAGGGCCCGCAGGGCCCAGGCCCACTCGCTGACTCCAGGTCCGCATCAATCCGTCGCATCCGTCCCCGCGCAGGTCAGCGCGGGGACGGATTTCCTCGGCGTTACGGATCACTCCGTACCTGCGGCCATCTCCGTACCTGTGCCGACCAGCCACGCGACGGATGCGACGGATGCGACGACGCGTCACCCCACACGACTGACGGAGCACCACCATGCCCGAATCGAACGCCGACGACCCCACCTCCCGCCGCCGCAGGAAGTTGTTCAGGCTCACCCGACGACCAGCAGCAAGCTGGAGCGAACGAGCCTCTAACGAGGCTTCGTCCGCGCTTGCCCCCGCCTCAGGGATGGCGGAGGACAAGGCCGAGCGCCAGGGGGCGCCCGAGCCGAAGGAGGGGGTGGCCGAGGACTCCGGCCGGCCCGCAGCCGACTCCGCTCCTCCCAGCAGTCCGGCCGATGCCCCACCGCTCGTCGAGCAGCTCTCCTGGCGGGATCTCGACGCCCCTGCCCTGCCCGCGCAGATGAACCGCAAGCGCACCGTGGAGAAGCGCGACCAGGAGAAGACCATCCGCTTCACACGCACCGCGGTCCAAGTGATCAGTGCCGCCGCTCACCAGCGCGGTCAGAGGTTCGCCGGATTCGTCGGGGATGCAGCCCTGGCTGTTGCGGTGGGCAAGGCGGGGATGGTCGGCAGCCCGGAGGACGATCCTCTGCGCCCGCTGATCGAGGCCGTCGAGGCGCACACGGTCGCGCTGAACCGCATCGGCGGCAACCTCAACCAGATCACCGCAGCCATCAACCGAGGAACCGTGCCCGAGCGCGCCGAGGCGGTTCTCGACCGTGTCGAGCAAGCAGCACAGAACAGCTTCCACTTCATCGACCAGCTCCTGACGAACGGCACGGCTCATGGTTCCTGACGTCTCCACCGGTTCCGACAGCCGCGGACTGATCGCCTACCTCTTCGGCCCTGGGCGCCGCGACGAGCACACCAACCCCCACATCGTCGCCGCCTGGGACATGGCCGGCGCCCCGGGCCCCGGCCGTGACCCGGCAGCCACCTACTCCCAGCTCGCCAGGCGACTCGACCACCACGTCGACCTCCGCACCCGCGAGCTGGGCGGCAAGAAACCACCTCAGCACGTCTGGCACTGCCCTGTCCGCACCGCGCCCGGCGACCGCTACCTCACCGACGCCGAATGGGCCGAGGTCGCCCGCCGCGTCGTGCACGCCACGGGCATCGCCCCCGACGGCGACGAGAAGGCTTGCCGATGGATCGCGGTACGCCACGCCGACGACCACATCCACATCATGGCCACCACCGTCCGCGCCGACGGACGCCGCCCACGCACGCACCAGGACGGCCGACGGGCCCAGGCCGAGTGCCGCAGGATCGAGACCGAGTACGGCCTGCGCCGCCTGAAGTCCGGAGACCTCACCGCGCCCCGCACCCCCACCGGCGCCGAACGCGCCAAGGCCGAGCGCCAGGGCCAGACCGTGACGGCACGGCACTGGCTGCGCGAGCGCGCCTACGCGGTCGCCGCCGCCGTACACACCGAGGCCGACTACTTCACCGTGCTGCAGTCCCTCGGGATCAAGATCAAGACACGCCTCGGCCCCGAGAGCGGCGACGTGATCGGCTACAGCCTCGCCGCACCCGGCGACACCAACAGCGCCGGTGAACCCATCTGGTACGGCGGCTCGAAGCTCGCTCCTGACCTCTCGATCAACCGCCTCCGCGAACGTCTCCCCGACCAGGAGAAAGCCGACCGCCCCCGGTTCGCGGCAGACTCCGCCGAGCCGTGGCAGCACACCATCACCGCGATACAGACGGCGCACATCATCCTCGACTCCGACGACGATGCTGCCGCCCAGGCCCACCTTGCCGCCTTCGGCGACACCCTCTACAACATCGCCAGCGCCACACCGGGCCCGCACCGCGCAGAGCTACGCGCAGCCGCCTCGACGTTCAACCGAGCCCGCCGATCCGCCACCCGCGCGGATCACCAGGCCGCTACCGCCCTGCGCCAGGCCGCCAAGGAACTCGCCTACGCCTCCAACGAGCCCGGCGGACTCGCCATCGCCCTGCTCTTCGCCACCGTGCACCTGGCCCGCGCCGCCGCCAAGTGGCACGAGCAGCGCGGCCACCAACAGCAAGCCGCAGCGGCCGAAGAAGCCTTCCGCCACCTCCAGGCCGGTTACCAGCAGGCCGCCGCACCCGTCTTGGCGGACTTGGCCCGCCGCGCACCACGAGCCGCGACCGCCAGCCGCTACGAGCAGGACGTTCGTGCGGCCCTCCCCGACCACGCCGACCGCATCCTCGCCGACCCCACTTGGATCGCTATGACCACAACCCTCGCCCACGCCGAGACCGCCGGCCACAACCCCCGACGCCTCCTGGCCGAGGCGGGCGCCCAGCGGGAGCTCGACAGCGCCGAGCACCCGGCCGAGGTTCTCGCCTGGCGCATCACCGCTCAGCCGAACAGGAGGACGCGTGCAGCTCACAGCCGAAGCATCATCAGCGGAACGTCGCCCAAGCCCCCTGCCCCACATTCTCCGGCCGCACCAGTGGCTAGGAGTCTCGAAGGGCGCAGTCGACACCGTTGACCCTGCTATTGCTCGATTAGGCGGAACGTTGTACCGGTCGGCCTCGCACTCAGGTGAGGTCGACCGGCGAACCACGCTTCAAGAGCAGTTCCACTCCTCACGGGGCAGTGCGTGCCACAGGTCGAGCCAGTCGTAGAGCAGGAAGAGGGGGCGGGTCAGGACGACGTCGTCGGCCCGCTGGGAGCGGATTGCTAGACCGAGGTCGGCGAATACCGGATCGCCAGCGACGCTGTACGCCAGGCTGCCAAGCCGTGTTGTGCGGTGGACCAGCCAGTTCTCCACGTCAGAATGGACGCAACCGGTCAGCGGGGTAGCGTCCAGTCTCACCTGGGGGCCGGTGAGGGCGTCGGCGGCGACGCACCCCAGATGGTCGTCATGGAAGAGGGCCCTGATCCCGCTCTCGGTGAAGTCTGCGTAGTTGACTTGCTGGCCCTCGCCGTGGTGGGAGTAGGACACGACGGCAGGTCCTTCGCCGAGGACGTGGGTGATCTCTTCCAAAGTCATCCCAAAGTGCAGGGGGCCGACTCCTACGTATGGCGTGAACGTCCACTCGGCGCGCTCCTTCTCCCGGGCAATCCGCCACGGGCCGCGGTACCCCGTGACGGCCACGGGCGGCTCGGGTGCCGGCTCGTGCGGGGCGGCCGGTATGGGCGCGGTCCGGTCCTCTCGCCGGTGACCGAATCGTTCCGGAGCCGCGGTGTCCCTGGGTTGCTCTTCCAGCCAGCGGATCGCCTGCTCCTGGTCTCGGCCGAATGGGTCATCCGCCAACTCGCCTGCCCGGTCCAGGGCTGCGCGGCGCTCCTCCTCCGCAGTGACGAGACCGGTGACATCCTCCCCCCAGGCGGCCAGCCGTTCCCGGGCGATCCACCGGTAGTACGAGTCCGCGCTCACGGCAAGGACCTCGCGGACGGCGGGGGCGTATCGGGGTACGGACGAGGTGAGGGCGGGGTCGGCCAGGAGCAGGGCTGTAGCCGCAAGCGCGGCCTCCCTCACCAGTGGATCGTCGTCGTCGCAGAAATCCACGATGCGGTCGTGGAGTATTGGCCTTGCCGCACGGGCGGCAGCCAGATCTTGCGCCGTGCCGACGCCGTCTTCGACGTCCAGGCGGGCGATGTCGGCGAACGAAGCAAGCCAGTTCAGCAGTTCGGCGCGAAGCGACCGCCGGCCGGCCCTGCGCTCCCACCGGTCTTCGGCGAGGGTGCGCGGATCGTCAAGAAGACGAGCGAGGACCAAGGCCGCCGGAGCGGACGCCGGGAAAACCTGCTCCCGATTGAGGAGCAGCCGATACAGGTCCTCCACAGCCCGCACCCGGCAGGCCGGGTCGGTGGCGAGCACAGCGCCGAGGATGTCCGGTGTGTCACGCACACTGTGCTGGCCCGTACAGACGTGCGGCAGCTCCTCCCAGGCGATGTCGGCGAGTTCAGCCTGTGCTGTGGGTGGCAGGGAACCGGCGGGAGTATCAGGAAGGTCCGGGGTTGTTTCGTTGATCACGGCCGCAGTGTTCCAGCCGACTCCGACATCAGCGGTGCCGATCCCCGCCACAGACCGCAGACGGTAGACGCTCGAGCAACACGCTGGTGCCCTCGCTGCTCGTGGCAGCGAGGGGATCAGTCGTCAGACGGCGCGGGCTGTGGGTAACTACGAGATCCATGTCGTGAGCTCGGTCAGGTGCTCGGGCTGCAGCCCGAGGTATGGGTCTGGCTGAACGAGGAGGGTCGGCGTCCCCTTGGCGGTGCGCTCTGCTGCCCATTCATGGTCGAGGCCGGTGAAGTCGTCGTCGATCCAGACGGCGGGGGTGTCTGCCAGCCAGACGTCGACGTGGTCTCGTTTCCAGAGGTAGCCGTCGGGGTGGCTGGTGGTGATCTGGGGGCGAGGCAGGTCGAGGTAAGGGAAGTCGGGCAACCCCAGGAGGGGGCCGATGATCGTGGTGGCGTCGTTGCGCCAGCTCGTGCACCACACGGGGGTGACGAGTCCGCTGGTCAGGAGGTCGGTGAGAATGCCGCCCTGACTCGGGTCGAGCCAGATGGGCACGGGGTCGTCGGGGTGCCGGCCGGTGGGCAGGACGGTGTGGCGGACGTGGGTGGGCGGAGTGCTGCCGTCGGCGGCCGGGAACGGGATGAGGACGCCGTCGATGTCCAGGAGCAGGTAGGGCAGGGTCATCGGTGCCTCCGTCGGTCAGCGTTTGCGGGCGGTGATCAGGAGCGTGGTGGGCCACGGGTCGCGGCGCGGGTGCCGCAGCTCCACCGCCGAGGTGATGCGCAGGCCGGTCCGGGAGAGATGAGCGCCCCAGCGGCGGGCGTCGAACTCCCATCGGGCGAGGGGCAATCGGGTGCGGTCGGGCATGGTGACGTAGTCCTCGCGCGGACGGTCGTCCGTGGATGGATGTCTTCCGGCCCGTGCCGGGTGAGGGACGGAGAAGGCCAGGACACCGCCTGGTTCCAGGCGTCGGGAAATGGCGGCGAGGAGGAGCTCGGGGGCGACGAGGCCGACGGCGCCGAAGACGGAGTAGATCGCGTCGAAGGTCCGGCCGGTGGCCTGCAGGTGGTGCAGTGCGTGGCCGGCGGCGAAGGTGGCGCCGTCGATGTGGCCGTAGTGGGAGCGGGCCCGGCGTACCTGGAGGCCGACCAGGTCCACGCCGGAGACGCGGGTCTGGTGGTGCTTCGCGAGGTGGGCAACGTTGTGGCCGGGGCCGCAGCCCAGCTCCAGGACGCGCTTGCCGCACAGGTCCCGTCCCAGGACCTCGGCGCCGGGACCGATGCCCGCGTGAGTGCTCCATTCCATCCGGGCCGGTGCGCTGAGGGCGTGCGCGGGAGCAGCGGCTGTGCGCTGGACTGCGTGGGCGTACCACGGGGAGACCTGGGCGAGCACCTAGACCTCCAGGAGGTGGACCACGTCGTTCAGGTGGCGGCGGACAACGGGGATGTACGCGGAGTCCTTGGCCGGGTCGTTAATCCAGCGGATGGCCTGCTCCATGAACCACTCCACGGCCCACATGCGGTGCCAGCCCAGGGCCCATGCCTCGGCGGCCAGTCCGCCCCGCGCGGCGAGGGCGTCCTCATGACCGCCTGCGGTGACGTACTGCTCCAGGAACACCCGCATGCGGAAGGGGCTCGGCACGTCGGTGGTGCCGTGGTACGAGGCGAGGTCGATCAGGCCGGGTCCGGTGAAGGCGCGGGCGAAGTCGAGGAGGTGCCAGCCGTTCTCCCCGATGTGGACGCTCGTGGGGTGGAACTCGGAGTGGACCCAGCCGAACGGGTCGAGCGTCGCACCCTGGACACGGGTTTCGGCTGCGGCGGAGATCTTCCCCAGCGCGGTCTCGATGTCGTCGCAGTCCGTCCATCGGTCGGCTTTCCGTAGCTGCTGGAGGTGATCGAGGGCTCGGCCGGGCAGGGCTGCGAGGCCCGCCCCGTCGAGGAGGGGCAGACCGCCCGCGGGGCGGACGGCGTGGAGCATGACGGCGGCGGCGACACCGTCGAGGTCGTCTGCGTTCCGTACGGGGGTGCCGAGGTCGTCCATGAGCATCCCGATCCACTTGTCCTGCATGGCGGTGGCGTGGAGGGCAGGGACCGGGAGCCCGCGCTGGTGGGCCAGCCGCAGGGCCTGCGCCTCGCGGTCGAAGGGCTCCTTGGCGTACTTGAAAACAGCGGTGGTCCCGTCGGGGAAGGTGACGCGTTCGACGCCGGACATGCCCCAGACACGAATCTCGGCACGGTGGGGGAGGGGCTTGCCGACGAGGGTGCACAGGTCGTCCAGCAGGGTGGCGGACAGGCTCTGGTCCATGGGGGTCTCCAGGGGGATGGTGGGCTCCGGGGCGGGCGCGCGCGAGCTGGTCCGCCCCGGAGCCGTACGGGGGCGGGGTTACTCGGCTGCGGTCACGCGGTGGGCGTAGACCTGCTCGATCCAGCCCGCCTTGAACTCGGCCAGGTCGTCACGGAAGTTGGCCATCGAGGCACCGTAGGGCGCGACCACGCCGCCGGACTGGTCCGGCACGGACTGGCAGCCGTGCACGAGCCGGCCGCCGAGGGCGGCGTGGGCCTTGATGGACTCGATTCGGCGGTGCTCGTTGAACCAGCCGCCGTGGTAGACCTCGTCCAGCATTCCGCCCGTCTCGTCGTCCAGGTCGAAGACGACGGACGTGGCGGCGGGAAAGAACCAGCACGGGCCGACGTTGGAGATGTGCCCGTCCAGCTCGACCTTGTTGAGCGCCATCAGCGTGGCCGCCTCGCGCAGCATGCGCAGGTGCTCGGCGGTGATCTGCGGCAGGCCGAGGCCGGCCAGGTGCTCCTCGCGGAAGAGGTACGAGTACACCCCGTACGCGGTGGCCAGGACGCGGGCCGCGTCGGACGTGGACTCGCTGTGCTGCTTGATGAAGTCGAGCGCGAGCTGCTCGACCGCGCTCTCGGTCGTCTCGTCCACGTCCAGGAGCTGGGCCTTCACCAACTCCCAGTCGGCGACGAGCCAGGTGCTGGACTCGAAGCGGAAGAAGTACTCGGCCGGGTCGATGGTGATGCGCCGGCCGTCGATCTGGATGCCGGGCAGGCGGTTCCAGCGTGGGTCGAAGGCGTCGGGCAGCTCGACCGTGATGGTCGCGGTGTCGATGGTGGTCACCGTGTCTCCGTCTCTGATCGTCCGGACCCGGGGCACAGGAATGCCCGAGCCCGTTAGGGCGTACGGAACTTGGGGGCCGCCCGGCCCGCGATGCCGTGAGTGGGGCGGCTGTCGATAAGTGAACCGTCCGCTACGCAGAGTGGGTACGGTGTGAGCGAGGTCAATCGGTATACACGGTTTACGGATCCGGAGCGGAGGCGATCGTGCCAGCACCGACCAGCGCCAACTCCCGCCTGCGCGACACGATCAACGCCGCCGGGTGCACGTACGAGGCACTCGCCAAGGACGTACGCCGCATCGCCGCCGAGAACGGCGAACTGCTCCAGACGAACAAGTCGGCCATCTCCCACTGGGTGGGCGGTGCCCGCACGCCATCCGGCCAGGCAGGCCAGTACCTCGCCGAAGCCCTCTCACGGCGGCTGGGCCGCGTCGTTACTCGAACTGAGCTCGGCCTCCACTCACCCGACACGGAGTCGCCACCGGACACCGACCCCGTCACCGCGGTCACCGACCTCGGCCGCGCGGACGTCGAGCGCCGCCGCTTCCTCGCCATCGCCGCCTTCACCACGGCCGGCGTGGCCATGCCGCTCCTGCACGACCACGAAGCCACCTCGCGGATGCTTCGTGCCCGCACCGCACGCTCCCTCGTCGGCAGCGACGACATCGACGTCGTACGACAGATCACGGTAGCCTTCAGCGCCGCCGACGAACGGCTCGGCGGCGGGCACGGCCTGACCACGGTCACCGCGTACCTCGCTGACACGGCAGCCCCAATACTGCGCGGCCGCTTCCCCACAGAAGCCTTACGCCAGGCAGCCTTCGGCGCCGTCGCCGAACTCGCCTACCTCGCAGGCTGGAAGCACCATGACCTTGGACAAGAAGGCGCTGCCCAGCGCTACTACCAGGTCGGCTACCAGCTCGCCTGCGAAGCGGACCCCCACGGCCACGCCGCATGGATGATGCGCGCCCTCGCCCATCAATCCCTCAGCCTCAAGCAACCCCACCACTGCGTGGACCTCGTCAAAGGCGCGCTCGCCCGCGGCCTCGGCCACGTGGACGGCCAGACCGAAGCCCTCCTCCACATCACGCACGCGCGCGCCTACGCAGCCGTCGGTGAGAACCCATTGGCCGCTCGTGCTCTCCTCGCCGCCGAAGATGCACTCCTGCGCGATGACGGTCCCCAGCCCAGCTTCTCCCGCGTCAGCGGCCCCGCCGCCGGCACCGTGGCCAGCCACACCGCCCGTACGCTGACCGACCTCGCCGACCACATCGGCACGGAACAGCAGCACCGCGACGCGCTCACCCGCTGGGACCCGGAGAAGTACAAGCGCGTCCACGCCCTCACCCACGCCGACCTCGGCGACAGCCTTGCCGCCCAGGCCCGAGCCGACGAAGCGGTCGCGGCCTGGACCCAGGCCCTCGTCCTCATGGAGGGCATGACCTCCGACCGCACCCGCAAGGCGATCACCTCGATCCGCTCGACGCTCGCGATCTACCAGCGCCGCCGCGTTCCCGGCGCCGCCGATCTCGCCCGCCGTGCCCGCGAGGCCCTCGCTTAACATGCCCAACAACTGCCCCGACGAAGGGAACCCCGTGGTCCAGCAGACCGACAGCCGCCCCCAAGCCCTGAAGCCGGCGCTCGACTCGATGACGCTGCTGGTCGCGGCCGTCATCGTCCACGACAAGGCCACCAACCGCGTTGTCCTCCTCCAACGCAGCGAGAACGCCAAGTTCGCCCAGGGCAAGTGGGACCTGCCGGTCGGCAAGAGCGAGCCGGGAGAGCCCATCACCGAGACCGCAGTCCGCGAGCTCTACGAGGAGACCGGGCTCACGGTGAAGCCTGAGTCCCTCAAGGTCGCCCACATCATCCACGGCGCCTGGGGCGTCGAGGCCCCAAACGGCTTCCTGACGGTCGTTTTCGCCGCCCACGAATGGACCGGTGAACCAGAAAACCGCGAACCCCGCAAGCACTCCCAGGTCCGCTGGGTCGATGCCAATGCCATCCCTGATTCCTTCGTGGACACCACCGCCAGCGCCCTCCGCCAATACCTGGAGGGCGGCGCAAAGGTCTCCTTGAACGGCTGGTGAGACGGAGTTAGCGGTGAGCTACGGCTCGGGCTTCACTCCAGGCCCGACCCGAAGAGGGATACAACACCTGCAGGAAGATCAGCTTCTTGATCGAGCTCCGCGCTTCGGGGAGTTTCCCAGATAGGGAACCTCGATGCGACAACTCGGAACAGACCCGCAGGCACGCGGGCTTCCCTGGCCAAAACGTCTTCGTCTATGCCTACTTGTCCAAGAATCTCTACTGCTTTGGGAAAAAGTGACGGTTGCTCTGTAACCGGCATCACGCCGGGCTCGCGGCGGCGCCAGCCCTTTGACGATAGATAGAGCATGGCGTTTCTGTATGTAACGTCGCTCATTACTCCCAACTGTCGTGATCGGTAGAGGAGAGCTTGGAGGCTGACGTTCCATTCTTCCTTCAACGCGCTAAGGGCTCGCCAATCCGCCTTCGATGGAAGCGCTTCACGCATTTCTTCGGCAGGCATCAGTAGTTCCGCCGCAAATCGATGGGCTTGATTCTCGGTAATTCGATCGCCAGGCTCCGAGTCAACATGCATCACGAGATGGCCAATCTCATGCGCAACATCAAATCGCTGCCGAAAATAGTCATTCTTCGCTGGGTTTAGGACGACAGTCGGGCGTGTGCCCGCCTCAAACGAATATGCGTCTACTGCGGCAGTCTGGATGGGGCTGTACACGATGAGGATTCCACGGTTCTCAGCCATCCGGACCAAGTGGCCGATTGGGCCGTGAGGGACATCCCAGCGCTTTCGTAGCAGTCTCGCTGCTTGCTCCGGTAGGTCCGTTCCTTCATCGTCGACGTCGACGATGAGTCGGGGAATATCAGGATTGGGGAATTCCACGTGCCTTTCCAGGGCAGCCCCTACATCGCTGGCGACCAGACCGTAGGCAAACGCTTGATCGCGGGCCAGCTGAGATGTAGACCGCAACGATCTGAAGTGGGGAATCGCCCCACCTGCTTCAGATCGCTGCGGTCCCGGGAGGAAGAACGATGGGTCAACGCCGAGCGTCAGGCACAGCTGTGCCACCGTGGCTGGCGCTGGGCGCTTGGAGTTGCTCTCATAGGCGGCCACTGCGGTGGGACTCTTGTCGATCTGAGCAGCTAGCGCATTCTTGCGGAGGCCCGCAAGTTGACGCGCTAGCGTCAGGCGACGCCCATCGAAAAGTCGCGAGGCGTCGCCAACGCGAACCTCGGGGAGACGACTACGTTCCATGACCATCCGCTCATTCCATCACTACTTTCCGTCGCCCTCCTGCACGTGACGACGGAGTCGAACGGCCGCGTCAGGTACAGAGTCAAACCCGCCCGACGGTTCGGGCGTGATGGGCTTCCGTGTGCGGCCGTAGTCCCCGGAGGGCGGCGTAAGTAGATCATGCTTCCATTGCCATGCCGAGCCGCCCCCCTTATTCAAACGAGAGCGGCCTAGGAAGAGTTCTCTGGCGCCGAGCTCTTTCTGGACTGAATGTGCGACGACAAGCGTTGTAACAGCGCCGTCGTCTTCATCGAGAGACAGAAGTGCCTCCATGACGTCCTCGAAGAGAGGCGCTTCATCCTCATCCAGGGGGAGCATTGGTTGATCTGGATTGGCAACTGCCTGCGCTGCGACGCGCCGCTTGGTCGGGCTCTTCTGAGGCCACGGGATCACGTTGCTTTCCCCGAAGGGGAATGCTGACTGAAGCCATCTCCAGTCTCCGAAACGCCACCCCGGTGAGCCATTGAGATTGGCCCGCGTAACGGTGCCTGGGGTAATCCGAGGCATCCTGTCGAATTCTCTGGGCAGGAGGCCGGCGGCCACCGTGTCCAGACCTGAAAGGGCGTCCGCCGGGGAGCTGACGGCGTACTTGCCGCATGCGAAAACTCGGTCCTGACGGTCGCGCAGAAAACCATGGGCGGTGTACCCGACCCAACCCTGATCGTGGCCGGCGTCGGGGTCGTAGTCGCGCATGGTGCGCGCATACGCCGACTCGGCCGCCCAGCTGATCGCTGCCAACACGCCTGCCTCGTCAAGGTCTTCCAGCGCATCCTGCTGCTCGCTCATGAGGCGACTCTACACGTTCTCAGTATTCAGTGTATAGAAATGAACCACGAGTCATGTTCCGTGCATCGTCCTAAATCGATCACATGTTCCATTGAGTGGGTGGGTCACCTCCCCGGCGGCCGTCGGCGTCGTCAAAGCGGGCGGGGGTGGTGAGTGCGGTGCAGGGGGTTCGGTTGGGCGGTCGGTCTCCAGGTTTGCGACGGCGATCAGGGTGGGGCCCTAGCGTGAGTCCGCCACATTCTCGGCGACTTTGATGGCGGTCATCCGGCCGAAGCGGCTCAAAGCCGACGGTCTGTCGGGCCTTCGCGACGGGGCAACGGGGCGGCCTCAACATCGTTTGGAGTTGGCCGACTTGACGGCGTACATGCCAGTAGATTGGTGATACCCGTGGCTGTTCCGTGAGCGCGGACGCCGTACTGCCCACCCTGGAGTGGATGTTGACCATTGCCGATCTTGTCGCGGCCCCTGACTCTCAGCAAGAGCCGTTCAGGATGCTGGTCCACGTGGAGTACCAGCTACGGGTGTTGGGCCTGCTCTGTGCGGCTGCAGACCCGAAGCCGATCAAGTTCAGCACCCCGGGATCGCTGGAGAAGTGGGCTCAATACGGTGAACTGCAAAGCGAGAGGCTGGGTTGCTCTGTGTGTCGGCAGGACGCGCTTGCTGTCACGTCCTGCATTGACACCACGGTGGTTGAGGACCCGTTGCTGTCGATCCGGCTGGTGCGCAACCAGGTGTGCCATGGTGGCCCGGTGCCGGAGAATGTCGACTTGGAGGTCCTGCATCGAGTGGTGTCCGATAACGCCGAACGGATCGGACGGGTTCATGGGCATGGCCACGTTGGCGAGGTGGAGCCACTCTTCCGGAAGGTCAACGGCGAGCTCGCCGCTCTGCACTCCTACTCGGGGGTATCTGCACGGTACTGGCCCCGCCGCGGGGAGGCCGTCGACGTGACGGACCGCGATACTCTGCGGGCACTGAAGAACCTCGGGCTGCAGCGCGGTGACCAGTTGCTCGACGACTTCGCCCGGGACGTCGAACGGGACCTCAAGGGCTTCTGCGAGAAGGGCTCGGTTAGCATCCTGGCGTCGCCGCCGGATCCGATCGTGGTGAGCTGGGACCGGCGTACTTCCGACGGAGCGGAAAGGCGGGTCGACCGGTTCGAGCTCGCAGCAGACCACGCCAGGATCTGGCTGACTGAGGCAGGACGCAAGCCATATAAGGCGTTCCTGGCGGACATCTGCAACTGGTCGTTGCTCAAACAGCGGCTGCTGGAGGAATTGGAAGAGCAGGTTGCCGCAGAGAAAGCGATCAGCACGGAGCTGTTCCCGAATCTGCGGCAGCGGGTGCTGCACGTGCCCACTCTCGTGCGGCTTGACGACGACTACAGCGGGGCTGTCAGCGACCTAACCATTACAGAGGCGTGCACGAAGGTCACCGACGGCGTCAATGCTTACCGTGGCAGCACCAACCTCATCACGCTGACTGGCGAAGCCGGGTCTGGCAAGACACACAGTCTGCTGCAGTTCGCCCGGGAGTCGCTGGTCGCGAGCAGCGACCTCGAACCCGTGGTGATCTACATCTCGTCCAGCGGATCCGGTGCGACCAGCCTCGAAAGACTGATCAACGACCGCGTCGCGAGGACGAGGATTTTGGATCGGGAATCAGTCCTGGCCCTGTGCCGTGCGGGCCTAGCGATACTGGTGATCGACGGCTTTGACGAGATGCTGGGATTCCGCACCTACGACAACCCTCTGTCGGGCTTGCAACCGATCCTAGAAAAGCTACGTAACAGGGGGGCCGTCATCCTGTCAGCGCGATCGAGTTACTCAGAAGCGCGGCTATGGAACAGCCTGACGGAGCACTCTGCGAAAGAGTCGCACCATCGCCTGACGACTATGGAAATACTCCCGTGGCGTACGAAGCAGTTGCGGGAGCTCACCGCGAACCTGTCGATTGACGTGGCATCCGCAGAGAATGCACCGGAGGTCCAGAGGCTGTTGACGACGCCGTTTTTCTGCCTTGCCTACGTTGCTTGGAAACAATCTGGACAGTCGACCGAGTTCCTTCGCTTCGTGATTGACGCCTATTTGCAGCGGGAGCTGAGCAAGCTGGTCGGCCAGCAGGGTGTCCCTATCTTCGACCAGAACGAGCTCGCCGAGATCTTCTGCGAAGCCGCTGAACTGAGTGCGCGTAAGGTGATACCGGAGATCTCCGAGGACGACCTGGAACTGGCTGCGGGGCAGGTGCTGGAGCGAGACCTTAAGCAGGATGAAAAGCGTCGGCTGGTTGCGCTGTGCGGCATGAGCGCCGAATGGTCGGACGAGGAACTGTCTTTTAGGTTCACCCACCTTGCGATCGCCGAGCACTTCCTCGCTCGGCAGGTCACGCGAGTGCCGCTCCAGCAGGCACTGGTCCTACTGTCCGACGTCGCCATCTCGGCGCTGTGTGCGCAGCTGATCCGCTCGATGTGGCAGCAGGGCCGGGCCGAGACAATCGAGCGCGTGGTTGCGGAGCTTCAGGAGCGAGTGATTGCTGCGGGATCCATCGAGCACATCCGTCCCGCCATGGCTAGCCTGGGCGAGTTGTGGGCGAAGGTTCACGGAACCGCTGAGGTCACACGATCTGCGAGCCGCATCGTTGTCGACCGGCTCGAACTCCGTGGCTCTGGGCTGGTTACGCTCGATCAGGCGGAGGTCCGAAATCTGATCGTAGGTCCAGGGGTCAGCCTGCGGCTGGTCTCGTGCCACGTCGACCTGCTGGATCTGTCGGAGGCTTCGGGTGGTGCGCTCCTGGGTGACTCCTACAAGCAGGTGATCGAACTGCTTACCCAGACCGAGTTGACGAGCAGTCCGCGTCGGATGAGGGAACTGCTTGGTCTGTCAGCGGAGCCGGTCGACGCGAGTGTGATTGAGGCGTTCTTCAAAGACAAGATCGTCAATGCCCGCGCGTCGATCATCGTCAATGAGCGATACATGCCGCCGGACGAGGACGTCCGGATGAAGTGGACTCGGGAGTACGGCATCGAACGCTGGCGGGACTACGTAAAGAAGATGGTCAAGGAGGGGAAGCTGGTCGTGGAGCCGGTGAATGCGGCCGGGCCGTCCAAGAGGCGACTGCGCACGGCCGAGAGGACTGACGAGCAGTGAGCATTATTGGCCGGACAGACAGATGCGATCCACTGACCACCCACTAAGCGCACCCTCTGGGCGACGTGTGTGATGCCAGTGGTTGCTGTGCTGGGATGTCGCTCCCGCGCTGAGATAGCCGCTCGAAATGGTCGTTTGCGCAAGTGCAAGCTTTCTATCCGACGTTCCGCCTTAACGTGGGAGCGAGCGACCTGACACCATGCTGATGGCTTAGCGAACACACAGGTCAGGTGGGGTCGGCCCTTCTGGGAGCCGACCCCTTGCTGTTTCCTAGGCGGGCTTTCGGTGGGGCCCGTTTGAGCTCGGCCGATTTCCTCGTGTGGTGGCCGGCGTGTGGTTCCGTTTTCACCCCGTGCAGACGGGGTCCGGCTCGCGGCCGACGCTGATCGACACGAAGGGGATCGGCCACGCCTCACTGATTAATCGCCCACCAGATGAGCCACGCCATGAGCGTGGAGCCCAGCGCCGACGCCGCTCCGCGGAGCACGTGCTTGATGAGATCGGACCCGGCGCGGCGGGTGAGTCGACGCAACCTCCGGATGCGCACCGTCCACTTCGGGGTCGTCTTCAGGTCCTTCTTGATCGCCTTGGGCTTGCGCATTCTTCGTCGTCCTGGTGGTGAGGTCGGGAGTTTCCGGTGACGACGTTCCGGTACGCGACGGGTGTTGCGCACGGGTCAACATGTTGCCGAGCCAGCTGCAACAGTCGGGGTGTTGCAGCATTCCGTGCAACACCCCCAGATGTCAGAGGGAGCAGGTAGTAATGGGTGGTGCTGTCAGACAACCCGGCGGACGGCACCCTCGATGAGCCTCGCGCCGATCTGTCCGCCGCCGAACTGGACCTCGTAGAGGCGATGCGCGCGGCGTTCGTCACGCGGGGCCTCTCGCTCAGGGCCGTCGCCCGCGAGCTGTCGTGGGACTTCACGACGGTTAGCCGGTACCTCAGGTGCAAGAGTTTTCCGCCTGCGCAGTTCGTCGAACAGCTCGTCAAACTTGCCGGAGACCGGCTCTCCGCAGCCGATGCCGATCGGCTGCGGCGCCTCCATGACGCCGCCAAGAAGGGGCGCAAGGATCCGCAGCACCAGATTAGGACGCTGAGCGCCCAGGTCCGCCGCAGAGCCGAACAGGCCAAGGAGGCAGATCGCAAAAGCACGGAAGCGGAGGCCGCCCTGAACCGGGCCCTCACAGAGATCCGTCGGCTGCGCACTCAACTGCACATCTCCACAGGGTCGCTGGAGGACCGTGGCGACGCCTTCCTGACCGAGCTGGACCGCTACGCGGCACAGAACGTACCCGGTGCCCGTGACACGCCCGCCCGCGTGCGCTCCACCGTTCTTGCCTCTTGGCGCGCCATCTTGGTGGGTGCGGATTCCGTACCCACCATGGCGGGGACGGATTCCCTGCCGCGTACACGGGATCGCCGATGCGCGACCTATGACCGGCTGGAACTCGAACAGCGCCACCGCGACGTGCTGGATAGCCTCGTTCCGCTGGGCGATCCGGATGTCGGACCGCTGGGGGAGGCAACGGTCGAGCTGCATGACTTGGCCTTCGAGACCATGGTCGGGTCCGGCCCTCGGCCCTTTGCCCGAGCAGTCGTGTACGTGTCCTCCGACCTGCCGGCCCGGCCCGATACCTCACAGCACGTGCTGCGTGGCCAGCTGACAGCCGGAGCTGCCGCGGGTCCGTTAGTCGACTCGTGGCGACGGAACATCAATCGGTGGGACCACGAGACGGGCCCACGGTGGACCGACAGCACGCCCCGCAGCGCCGAGCGACGGATTGCGCTGTACGAAGCCCTCGCCTTGGAGCCCGCAACCCGCCGGATCCTGACCGAGTTGATCCCGATCTCCTTCGTGGCCGGCCCCATCGTCATCGGTGAACCGCCGCAACCGTGGGCCACTCCGGCGCACCTCACCAGTGGTTGGTACTGGCCCGCCTACAAACGGGGCCTGAGGGACCTCAAGGGCTGGCCGGCCGAGGCCGTTACCGGCATCGACGAGGCTGCCGACCGAGTGGTCGAGCGTCTCGCCGACCCCACGGACGAAGCCGCCTACCAGACCAAGGGCCTGGTGATGGGGTACGTCCAGTCCGGGAAGACCGCGAGCTTCACCGGCGTGATCGCCAAGGCGGTGGACCGCGGCTATCGGCTGGTGATCGTGCTCAGCGGCACCCTCAACCTGCTGCGCGCCCAGACTCAACGGCGTCTCGATATGGAACTGGTGGGCAGGGAGAACATTCTGCGCGGCGCTCCCGAGGAGTACTCCGAGTATGCCGACGACCCGGCGTGGCAGGAGGGCGGATTCCTCTCGCACGGCGAACTCCCATCGCGCCTCGGCGCGTTTGACGTCATCCGGCTCACGACCCGGAACGATGATTACCGGGCGCTGCGCCAGGGCATCACCGCGCTCGAATTCGAGAAGGCCGATCCCGCCCTGCCGTTCCACCACCCCCACAACCTGCACCGCAGCGCGGCGCGGCTGATGGTGGTGAAGAAGAACAAGGCGGTGCTGGGCAAGGTCGTCAGCGACCTCCGGCGGCTGGGGCGACAGCTCGAAGAGGTTCCCGTCCTCATCGTGGACGACGAGTCCGACCACGGATCGGTGAACACGGCACAGGCCGGGATCGGAAAGGAGAGAGCTGACCGCACGGCGATCAACGGCCTCATCTCCGAACTGCTGGTGTTGCTCCCGCGCGCCCAGTACGTCGCCTACACCGCCACCCCGTTCGCGAACGTCCTGATCAACCCGGCCGACCAGCAGGACCTGTTCCCCAAGGACTTCGTGATCGCCCTACCCCGCCCCTCCGGATACATGGGGGCGCGCGAGTTTCACGACTTCGACTCCTCCGTTCCGGTGCACGAGCGGACGGTCGCAGACTCGCGGGAGCTCGCGCACGTCCGGCCCATGCGGGAGACCGGGGACGATGGCGACGCGGACCTGCGCCAGGCACTGGACGCCTTCCTGCTCTCGGGGGCGGTCAAGCTCTACCGTGAGGCGCACGACCCGAGCGGCATCGGCTACCGCCACCACACGATGCTCGTCCACGAGTCCGTACGGATGGCCGACCACCGCGAGAGTGCCCACAGGATCGCCCAGCTCTGGCACGCGGACCAGCAGGAGGGGGAACGCCGGCTCGGACGGCTGCGGGCTCTTTTCGAGTGCGACTTCGCTCGCGTCTCGGACCACCACCACGACGGGTTCGTGAGGCCGGTGGACTTCGCTGACCTGGCGCCGTACCTCCGCGAGGCGCGCACGCGCATCGAAGCGGGAGGGGGTCCCGTCGTCGTGGTCAATGGCGACCGGGACATCGAGAGTGGGACCGTCGACTTCGACCGTCGCCCGGTGTGGAAGATCCTTGTGGGGGGCGCCAAGCTTTCCCGTGGCTTCACCGTCGAAGGTCTGACCGTCACGTACTACCGGCGCAGCACCAGCCAAGCCGACTCACTCATGCAGATGGGCCGGTGGTTCGGGTTCCGCCACGGCTACCGGGACCTGGTGCGGCTTTACATCGGGCGTGGTGTGGGAGGGGAGAAGGGCCTCGGTCTGTACGAGGCGTTCGAAGCCGCCTGCCGTGACGAAGACGCCTTCCGGGCGCAGCTCGCCGACTACGCGCAGCCGGCGGACGGCGGCCTGGCGATCACGCCGTCGCAGATCAGGCCGCTAGTGGCCCAGTACCTCCCGGAGCTGAAACCCACGAGCGCGAGCAAGATGATCAATGCCAGGCTCGTGGAGATCCGCTCGCCTGGCAGGTGGGTTGAGCCGAGCGCACTCCCTGTCAGGGCTGCCACGATCGCACGCAACACGGAACAATGGCGACCGGTGTTCTCGGCTCTGGACGGTCCACTGGAGCGGTTCTCGGTGCCCGCACACGATGGGACGAGGGCGGCCTCGTTCTCGGCGCTCACCGCGATCGTCACGCACGCCCAGCTACTCGACGTACTGGCTGGTCTGGAATGGGAGCATCCCAAGGTCTTCGCACCGCACCTCGCTTATCTACGGGGTCTCGGCACTGCCTCGGAGCCCCTGGGTGAATGGCTGATTGTGGCCCCGCAACTTGCCTCGGCAAATGCTCTGAAGAGCATCCTTCCCGGGGCGCCCGAGATCTCACTGTTCCGGCGTACCCGTCGGCGCCCGGGCGCCTTCGGTGCGATCAGTGATCCCGGCCACCGCCGAGTGGCGAGGGAGCTGCTGCATGACGGCGAGCGCGGGGTCGCGCTGCTCTATCCCGTCATCGAACCGGAAGAGTCGCTCCGACAACCGGTAGACCCCACCCGCGTCTCCGTCGCCTTCGCACTGCTGACTCCCGATAGGAAGGACAGCGATGGATCCGGGCCGGCTATCCGCTTCCAGGCCAGCGACGCATAGCGAGACAGCGCCCCATCCATGCTTCACGGACGGACGAGGTCCGGCTCGTGCAATGTCTGGCTGGACGCGTGCCTGATTCGGCGACGGAGCGAGCTGTCCGCAGACAGTCCGCAGGACACCCGTAAGGGACCATCGGAGGTCAACGCGCGCCGACGGCGAAATGCCTGTTCAAAGCCCTAGGTGAGGCTTCGCCGCAGGTCAGGATCAATCCGCAGACATTCCGCTTCAACGTGTAACGCTGGCGTGTCGCCACGTCGCTGATACGGCGAACATGCAGCTCGGGGAGGGCCCGGCTCTTCGGGGTCGGGCCCTTGGTTTCTTCCCGTTCTGTGCCCGGCGGGCGGGGCGGCAGGGGCCGGCTCTCCCGGGAGCCGGCCCCTGCGTCAAAGGTGTGTCGCGGCGGGCCCGGCTCGTGCGCGGCGCTGGTGGGCCGCCTGGAGGTGCGTGCGGGGGCTTCGGTGCGGCAGGTGTGCCGGTCCGCCCGAAGTCCCTTTCGTGGGGCGACCGTTGACACCTGATGGCGCTGTCCCTAGCGTGTCACCTCGCCATTACATCGATGTAATAGAGCAGCGCCCCCCACCGACGAGCACCTCCAGCCGTAAGGAGCCGCCCGTGCGCGCAGCCCGGATCCCCCTGCCCGCCCCCGCCCGCGAGCCTTCCCCGAGCCGCGGCGGCGCCGTGCGCCGGGCGGCCGTGGCGGTGGCCGTACTCATCGCCGTCCTGTCGGGCCTGTTGTCGGCGTCACCGGCGGTGGTGGCGGAGGCCGCCGCTCCGGCAGCACGGGCGGCAGCCGCGGGTACGTTCCGTAATCCGCTGAACAGCGGGCCCGACCCGTTCATGACCCACTGGAACGGGTCCTACTACCTGGCCACCACCCAGGGCGACAGCGTCCGCATGTGGCGTTCGTCCTCGCTGGGCACCCTGCTCGCAGCCGACCCGGTCACGGTGTGGACCGACTCCGACCCCTCCCGCAACCGCAACATCTGGGCGCCGGAGTTCTACCGCTTCGGTGACCGCTGGTACCTCTACTACACGGCCGACGACGGTGTCGACGACCACCACCGCCTGTACGTACTGGAGTCGGAGCGCGACGACCCGGCCGGTCCGTACCACTTCAAGGCGAAGCTCGCCCCGCCCAACCACGCGAACGACTTCGCCATCGACGCCGGCATCCTGCAGCACAACGGCCGCCTCTACCTGGCCTACAGCGGCATCAACCCGTACCAGCACAACGGGCTCAACATCGCCCCGATGTCGAACCCCTACACCGTCTCGGGCGACGCGGTCGCCATCGACGCGGCGGGCGGCTGTCCCGAGGTCCGGGAGGGGCCGGAGTTCCTCTATCGCAACGGCCGTACGTGGATGACCTACTCCACCTGTGACACGGGCAAGCCCGACTACCAGATCTGGATGATGTCGCTGCCCGCCACCGCCGATCCGCTGGTGCCCCGCAACTGGACCCAGCACCCCGGCCCCGTCTTCTCGCGTGCCGACGACCGGGGCGTGTACGGCCCGGGCCACCACGCGTTCTTCAGCTCACCCGACGGCACCGAGGACTGGATCGTCTACCACGCCAAGACGACGTCCGCGCTCACCTACTCCAACCGCACCACCCGCGCCCAGCGGTTCACCTGGAAGGCCGACGGCAGCCCCGACTTCGGCCGTCCGTACGCGCTCGGCGCCACCCAGGACCTGCCGTCCGGCGACCCCGGGTCCGGCACCTACTGGATCAACGACGACGGCCGGTCCAGCGGCGCCGGGACCGTCTCGTACACCGGTGCCTGGAACTCCGGCAGCGGCTGCGCCACCCAGTGCTTCTGGAGCGACGACCACTGGAGTGAGGCCGCGGGTGCCACCGCGACCTTCACCTTCACCGGCACCCGCATCGCCCTGCTGTCCGTCCGCGACACCGGGAACGGCATCGCCGCTCTGAGCATCGACGGCGGTCCCGAGCAGCGCGTCGACCTCTACGGAGCCATCCGCACGGGCGAGACGCTCCACTACCTCAGCCCCCGGCTGTCCCCGGGGCGGCACACGCTGCGCGTCCGGGTCACCGGAGAGCACGGCACGCAGTCGGGTGCCTCCTTCGTGAGCGTGGACCGCGCCGAGGTCTACACGAACTGAGGGCGGCGCCCGCCCCTCCGTCCCGGGTGCGGCGGCGCCCGCCGTGTCCGTCCCGGGTGGGCGAAGGCCGCGTCAGCCGCGGCCGCTCACCCGGGAGCCGAGGAAGCGCAGGAGCGCCTCGTTGAAGGCCGCGGGCTGCTCCACGCAGGGGAGGTGCCCCGCCCGCTCGATGACGACGAGGTCGGCGGACGGCACCAGGCTCCGCATCGTCTCCGCGTCGCCGACCGGGGTGTAGTCGTCATCGGCGCCGACCACGAGGAGGACCGGCACGGTGGCCGAGGCGAGCGTGTCACGGTAGTCGGGCCGCCGTGCCCGTCCGCGCAGTGCGGCCGCGGCGCCCTCCGGGGCGGTGCCGCGCATCATGGCCAGGACGTGTCCGGCCACGTCAGGGAGGGCCGTGACGTTGTACGGGGCGATCATCCTGCCGATCACCTCGTCCGCGTATCCGCCCATGCCCTCCGCGAGGAGCCGGTCCGCCAGGGCGGCGCGGGCGGCCTTGCCCTCCTCGGTCTCGGCGACCGGGGAGGTGTCGGAGAGGACGAGCGCGCGCACCCGCTCCGGACGGGTCCGCAGGAACTCCATGGCGATCTGACCGCCCATGGAGACCCCGCCGATGACGACGTCCTCCAGGCCGACGGTGTCGAGGAGCGCGGCGATGTCGTCGGCGAAGTCGGAGAGCAGGCAGGTCCCCGGCACGACCTCGCTGCCGCCGTAGCCGCGAAGGTCGGGCGTCACGACCCGGTAACCGGCTGCCGTGAGTGCCGCGGCCTGAGGGGCCCACAGGGTGTGGTCGAACGGATGGCCGTGCACGAGCACCACGGGTGTGCCGTCCGAGGGGCCCTGGTCGTCATGGTGGAGGGACACGCCGTTGACCGTTGTCGTGATCACGCAGGGCAATCTAGCGCGGGGGCCGGAACCGCGGGGAGGGTTTCCGGGCGTACCGGAGGCCGTTACGCCCCGGGGTGAGGACACCCCCGCACGGGAAAGCCCTTGGTGGCCGGGGGGCGGTAGGGCAGACTGGGCACCGGATTCGATGGCATGTGCAGGTGACTCGGGGGAGTACGACGGTGAATCGCCGCCTGTCCGTGGCGCTGGCCGCATACGGGGCCTGGAACCAGGCAGTCCTGCTCTTCGCGTTCGACCCGATGAAGCACCTGGTCATCGACACCCTTGCGCCCGGATCGAGGATCCCGGACGTCCGGGTGCTGGGGCTCTCGCTGGACGGCTTCGCGGTACACGACCTGGACCGGGCCGAAGGATGGCTGCCGCAAGCCGTGTTCGTCGTCCTGAGCGGCATCCTCACCTACGGCGTGTTCCGGGGTGCCCGGTGGATCAGGCCGCGGACGAGGACCGTGCTCGCCCTGGTGGGAGCCGTGCTCCTGGCCTCGGGGGTGGCCACGCTGATCGGCCCGCTTCTCGGCCCGGACGCGCGCTCGGCCGTGCCCACGTACGGCGAGTGGCTCGGCTACGCGCGGCTGGGAGCGGTGCCGGCCGCCGCTGCCCAGTTCGCGCTGGGCACCGTCTGGCTGCAGGTCGCCGTCTGGTCGCTGATCTGGCGCTACCGGCACGCGGCGGTCCTGGTGGAGTACCTGGGGACGACGGAGGGGCCCCAGGCCGAGGAGGCGCCGGTCCCCCTGCTCACGCAAGCCCGGGAGCGGCGGGATCTCGTGTGCGCCGCGCTGATCCCGACCGTACTGCTGGCCGTGGCGGGCGGTCCGTTCCTCCGGCACACCCGCGTGCGCCCGCTGGTCCAGTCGTCGTCGGGCACCTTCGATCCGGAGCTGTGGACCGCGTACCGCCCGCCTGCTGCCGTCGAGGAGTGGAGCGGCCTGCTCTACCCCGCGCTGCGCCTGCGGCCGGTCGGCACCGAACGGATCAGCGGCTGGATCGCGACCCTGGCCGTCTGCGCCGTCCTCCTCGTGGCGTCGGCGGTGGCGCTGCGATCCGTGGCCGGGCGGGTGGAGGCCGGACGCCGCCCGGCCGCGTCGGTGCGGCTGTTCATGCGGGGCTGGTACGTGACCCTGCTCGCCGCCGTCGCCGCCGCCTTCGTGGACGGCTGGCTGCTGCAGTGGTTCGCCCCGCGCCTCTCGGATCCCGAATCGGTGCGGCCCCTGTGGGTGGCCGTCGGCGACGCCGTACGGTTCGGCACCGCGTGGGGATGGGCCACGGGGGCCGCGTGTCTGGGGGCGGTGCTGTTGCTCACGCACCGCGGGCGCGAGGTGGCGCCCGCTGCGGATGTGGACGAGGGAGAGCTGAACGTTGCGCGGTAGCAGACGGGTCGCCCGCAGGTCGGACGCGCTCACCCGGGCGAGTGTGCGCCGGGGAGGGGCGCAGGGTCCGGCACGGGCCGATGCGCCACCGGGGCGGCTGCGGCATCTGAGGAGCCCGGCCACCTGGCTGGTGGGCATCCTGCTGGCCGTCGTCACCGTGACCTTCCAGGACGTGCTCACCGCGTCGGTCAGGACGATGCTGCCGCTGGACCGGGTGCCCGACCGGCTCTCGCCCCAGGGCGCCATCGACGTGGTCGAGGTCCGGAACGTCAAGGAGTTCGGGTTCTATCTGGCCCGCGGTGACACGGACGGAAAGCTTCGCGAGCGGCTCTCCTCGGACAGCCCCTGGCAGGAGGGGAACTTCGTCGACGTCGGGACCGCGGACTGGATGATCAGCTTGCAGGGCCGCGCGGCCCAGCAGGTCCGGATCACCGACATCGTCCCCGAGCTGGAGGGCGGCTCGTGCGGGGCGGCGCTGGGCGGCAGCCTCGTCCACGCTCCCTCGCAGGGGGTCATGGACGTCATTCCGCTGGAGGTGGCCGTGGACTCCCCGCAGCCACGGTTGAAGGCGATCGGGAAGGACGGCAGGAGCGCGGCACCGTTCTTCACCGGGGCCGCGGCCAAGCACATCACCCTGAACCAGAACGAGACCGAGGCGTTCATCGTCCACGCGACGTCGGACGAGGGGCACTGCCGCTGGCGCTACCGGGTCCACTACCAAGTCGCGGGAAGCGCGGCGGAGATGACGATCAGCGGCCCTGGTGGCAAGCCCTTCGAGCTGACCGGCGAACTGCGCGACACGTCCCGCTACAGCCATGTCTACTTCCCTCCCCTGGCATGCCGGTACCAGGGCGCCCGTCTGCCCCACACGTGGTACGAGCAGACGGGCGCGGAGTACGCCCGGGACCGGCGTGACGGCGAGGATCCTCCCTGCCCGGAGGACTGACCGCTCAGGAGTCGCCCACGGCCAGCCCCGAGCCCGTCAGCCGCACCCGGATGCCGTCCTCCCCGACGCGGACGTCCCGCAGCCGCACGTCCCCGTGCTCGGGCTCCGGCAGTTCGAAAGCCAGGGACAGCCGGTCGGCGAGGACCGGCCGGGTGAGCCCCGACAAGGCGTCGAGGAGGCCGGGGTCGAGGCCCAGGTCGCTGAGGACCTCCGGGTTGTCCTCGGCCAGGTCGATGAGGTCGAGGCTCTGGGCCTCGCGGGCGAAGCGCGGGGACCCGGTCAGCTTCGTGAGCGCGCCGTCGTCGCCCAGGCCCTCGCGGACGGTCGCCTCCGGCACCCCCAGCCGCTGCACGATCGCCGGGACCGACAGCAGCGCCTTCGCCTTGCGGGTCTCCCGGGCGAGATCGGCGGACGCCCCGGGCGTCAGGTGCAGGCCGTCCGAGGGGCGCGAGCCGGGACGGTAGGTCGCCACGTCCCCGATGTCCAGGCGCATGCCGCCGATGTCCGTGGCGATGCCCCGCTCGGCCTGCCGCCTGATCGTGGCCTCGGCGTGCAGCCGCAGGTCGTGGCCGGCGACCGGCAGGGTGCCCCGGGCCTCGACCCGGTCGCCGCCGTCACCGCTGAAGGTCACCTGGGAGGCGCCGAGTTCGCGGCTGAGGTCGTCGAAGGACAGCAGGACGTCGCCGTCGAGGCGGGAGACGTCGGCACCGCGCACCGAGGTGAGGCCGTCGGCGTTCAGCCGGATGTCGTGCGCCGTGGCCGACACCTTCGCCAGCGACACCCGGTCGGCCGCCACATCGGGCACGGTCACCTTCACCGAGTCCAGCTTCTTGTCCGCGAGTTGGGTCAGGAACGGGAATCCGCCGATCTCCACCTCGGGGGCCGCGGTCAGGTCGAGCCGGCTCTTGAGGGTGTCGGCCGCCTTCCGCTCGGCGAACAGCACGGCCCAGCGGTCCGCGAGGGCGACGAAGGCGACGAGGACGACCAGACCCACCACCGCCTTCGCGGCGAGCGGCAGCGCCGCGAAACGCCGGCGCCGACGGCCGCCGCGGCGGTCCGTGCGCGGGGGCCGTTCCCGCTCCCGCCCCGGCCTCCGCGCGGCGGCGCCTTCGCCCGCGGACCCGCCGGGGAGGCCGGCTTCAGGCGCTTCGGCGAGCGCTCCGAGCTCCTCGTAGGGGTTGCGGATCGCTGCGGAGCGGCCCTGGGGGTGGTGATGCTGGTCCGTGCGGTGCGGGGTGTGCATCACCTCATCCGAACATGAGAACCATCCCCGCACACAACCCGGACCCCCGGTAAGCGATCTAACTCACGATCAGTCCCCGGCCCCGTCACGCTGCGTGCGGACCGTCAGTTCGCTCACCCCCGTGGGCTTCCCGGCGTCCGCGGAGCGGACCGTCATCCGTACCTTCCGGGCCGTGTCACCGGTACGGAAGGGCCGCCACGCGCGGCCGTCCAGGGAGGTCTCCAGGGTGTGGGAGGCCGGGGCGACGTCCGTCCAGCGCGGGGTGAGCGCCGCGACACGGGTGACGTGGCGCAGGGCGACCGTCAGCGTGCCCGTCGCGCCGTCCGGTGACCAGGACGTCGCCGGGCTCCCGTCCACGGCCGCCTCGGCGTACAGACCCGGGGCCTCGGAGGTGGCCGTCGCGGGGCGGCAGCGGGCCGCGTCGGAGGTCGGGGCGAGGTCGGGGCGGCGGGTGGGGAGGGTGAGCGTGGAGGAGAGGCGGCGCGGGCCGGCCGGGGTGTGGACGGTGAAGGGCGCGCCGCCGGTGAGCCGGACCGTGGTCGTGCGGGGTCCGACGGCGATGTCGTAGGTGCGGCCCCGGTAGCGCAGTCCCGTCAGCTCCACGCCCTCACGGAGCTGCGGCGGCAGGAGCGGGTCGAGCCGTACGCCGTCCTCGCGCAGCCGGAGCCCCGTCAGACCGTGCGTGAAGACCTGGAGGAAGCCGCCCTTCCCGGTGAGGAAGTCCTCGGCGGGGAAGCCGGAGAGCGGGTCCTCGGCGCCGGACTTCTCCCCCCGCGCCTCGGAGAAGAGGTGGTACGGCCCGCGGACGAACGGGCGTACCGCGCGCCGGAGATAGGTGTACGTGGCGCAGCCCGGCTCCCCGATCGCGGCGGCGGCCGTCGCATGCACCGAGTCCGTCATCGCGGGGCCGTCCGGGTCGGTGCGGGCCGCGTAGTGGTCGAGGGTCGCGGCGGCGGCGCCCTCCTCCATCGGCCACTCCAGCGGGTGGATGAGCAGCACGGTGTCCGCCTGCTTGATGGTCGAGCCTAGGTAACCGGCGTACTGGAGGAACACCTTCCGCTCGGCGTCGTACGGGATGCGCAGCCCGTCGGCGACCCGGGTCCAGCCTGCGGGGGCCGGGTGGCCGAGCAGCTCCGCGGCGCGGGTGGCGTGGCGCAGGGCGGTGGCGGCGACCGCGTTGGTGAAGACGCCGTCGGTGACCCCGTTGCTGTACTCGTCCGGGCCCGCGACGTCCTTCACCGACCAGGTGCCGTCGGGGTTCGCCGTGGCCCGCGACTGCCAGAAGTCGGCGATGCCCTTCAGCAGCGGCCAGCCCCGGTCCGCCAGCCAGGCCCGGTCCCCCGTGGCCAGGTAGTACTGCTGGACGGCGAGCGCGATGTCACCCTGGAGGTGGTTCTGGGTGAGGCAGTGCGGCGGGTCCCAGCTCTGGCACTCGGCGTCGAGATCCCCCTTGCTCGCGCTGGTCCAGGGGTAGAACAGCCCCTCGTACCCCAGCTTCCGGGCGTTCGCGCGGGCGGCGTCCCGGGTGCGGTAGCGGTACTCGACGACGGAGCGGGCCAGTTCGGGGTCGGTGGCCAGCAGCCCCGGGTACATCCAGGTCTCGGCGTCCCAGAACACCAGACCGGCGTAGTTGTCGCTGGTGAGCCCGGCCGGGGCGATGCTGTCCGAGGAGTTCGGCCGGGTGCTGGCGAGCAGCCCGTACCGGGCGGCGCGCAGCCATGCCTGGAGGTCCGGGCTGCCCGGTGTCCTGACGTCGGACGCCCATGCCTCGCGCCAGGCCGCGGCGTTGGCGGAGAGGACCCCGGACCAGCCGCGGCGGGCGGCCCGGTCGGCCGCCGCCCCGGCCGAGGCTACCGGTGTGCGGGAGGTGAGGGCGGTGTCGACGCCGACGTACTTCTCGAAGGTGTACGTCCGGCCGGGTACGGCCCGGACCGTGCGGGTGCCGGTGGTGCCCCGCTGGGCGACCGCACCCTCCGTGCCCGTGCCGAGCGTGGTGAACGTGCCGTCGCCGGCCACCGTGACCCGGCGGGCCCCGCGTCCGTCCAGCCGGCCCGTGACCGTCGCCGTGCCGCTCCAGTGCGGGGTCATCCGCAGCCGCACGGCGCCGGTGTGCACGTCGGAGCGGTCGGTCAGGATCTCGTAGGCCAGGTCGGTCGCGCGGCCGTCGGCCGTGGTCCAGCGCAGGGAGGTGACCACGACGCCGCAGCGCAGGTGAAGGGTCTGCCGGTAGTGCGAGATCCGGCCGGCGGGGGTGGATGAACCGTACGTCTCGGAGCCGACGCGCACGTCCAGCGTGGTCCAGGACGGCAGTGCGGCGATCACCTCGCGGCCCCCGGCGAGCGCCCGGTCGCGGGCGTACAGCCCGGAGACGAAGGCCCCGTCGTACCGTGGGGTGTAGAGGGGCCAGCCCGTGTTCCCGCCCGTGGCGGCGTAACCGGCGCCGGTGGCGGGCACGCGGTGGCCCAGGTAGCCGTTGCCGACATAGGGGTCGTATCCCCCGGCCTCGCCGAAGGTGGTGGACGTCGGCGACCAGGAGGCGTCGGAGGCCGTCCCGGGCGCCCCGCACACGGGGGCGGGGGCCGGACCGGCGGCGTACGCGAGCGGCGGAGGGGCGATGAGCGTGCCCACGATCAAGGGCGTGACGAGGGAGAGGCGCGAGAGGCTCACCCCCCGAAGGTAGGGAAGGCCGCGCCACCGGTGCGGTACCGGCGCGCGGGACGAGCGGACCGGTCCAGGCCGGGGTCAGGAGAACGGCATGTCGTATCCGGAACCTGTCTACACGGACGGCACGGGCGAGATCAGCGCCCGCTACCGCCCGGCGGGCACCACCCCGAATCTGCTGACACGCTCCGGCGGCAGCACCCACTACCTGGCCACCTCGGAGTCGACGCACGGCGCATTCGGTCTCTACCGGATCGACATGGGCCCCAGGGCGGGCGGCCCGGCCGAGCACTTCCACCGGTCGATCTCGGAGTCGTTCTTCGTCCTCGACGGGACGGTGCGGATCTACGACGGCCGGCAGTGGGCCGACACCGTGCCGGGGGACTTCGTGTACGTGCCCCAGGGCGGCCTGCACGCCTTCCGCAACGACTCCGGGGAGCCCGCCTCGATGCTGCTGCTCTTCACACCGGGGGCGCCTCGCGAGGAGTACTTCGAGAAGGTGGGGCAGGTCTCCGACTGGCCGGAGAAGGAGCGGGCGGAGTTCTTCTTCCGGCACGACACCTACTGGACGCAGTGACCGCTCCCGGGCCCCGGGAGCCCCGGAGCGCGCAGGGGCCCGGGGCGGTCGCGTTCAGGCCGCGAGACCCGTCTTGAGGCCGGCCCCGCAGAGCGGGACGACCACGCTCCGCTCCGTCTCGCCCCCCACGGCCGCCCAGCAGGCGACCCCGGTCGTCTCGACGAAGAAGCCCCGGGCGGCCAAATCCTTCTGTGCCGCCCTGATCTGCTCCTCCGTCACCGTCAGGAAGGTGCCGCCCGACTCCCGGACGGCGGCCAGGATCTGACGCGCGCGGGGCGGGCGGGGAATGGCGATCCCCTCGGCCAGGGTGGGCGCCACCCCCTCCGGGGCACCGGACAGGTCCTCCGCCCCCGCCCGGAACGCCGCGGCGAGCGGGGACACGGCCTCGGCCTGTACGGCGATCAGGGCGGGGCGGCGGTCGATCAGGCCGTGGGCGAGGAGCTCTCCGATGGCGAGCGCCGCGCCGAGGAGCAGGGTGCCGTTGCCGACGGGTACGGCGATGGCGTCGGGCAGGGTGCCGCCCAGGTCCTCCCAGATCTCGTAGACGTACGTCTTCGTGCCGTGGAGGAAGTACGGGTTGAAGACGTGCGAGGCGTAGAAGGTGCCCGGTGCCCCGGCTGCGGCGCGGGCGGCCACGGCCGTGGCCTCGCGCCCGCCGGGCACGGTCTCCAGGCGGGCGCCGTGGGCGCGGATCTGCTCGGTCTTCTTGGGAGAGGTCCCCTCGGGGACGTACACCGTGCACGGCAGCCCGGCGCGGGCGCAGTACGCGGCGACCGCCGTCCCCGCGTTGCCGCTGCTGTCCGCGACGACCTGGTCCGGGGACAGCCTGCGGGCCAGCTCGGCCAGCATCACCGCGCCGCGGTCCTTGAAGGAGAGCGTGGGCATCAGGAAGTCGAGCTTGGCCGAGACCCGGTCCGTGAGCGGGACGAGCGGGGTCCGGCCCTCGCCGAGGGAGACCGCCGGCCCGGCGAGCGGGAGGGCCTCCTCGTAGCGCCACAGCGAGTTGACGCGACCGCCGAGCGCGTCGGGGCGGACCGGCCGCAGGGCCCCGGTGTCGAGGTCCCACGGGCCTCCGCAGGCCGGGCAGCACCAGGCGGTCGTCGTGGACGGGGCCCGTGCCCCGTCCCGGGGACAGAGGTAGGCCGCCTCGGGCATCCGTGTATCAGACATGAGGCGAATGTAGGACGCCGGTACGTGCCGGATCCAGCAGCGGTGGGGACCGCACGGGGTCCCGTGCGGTCCCCACCGGGGGTCAGCGCCTGCCCAGCCCCCGGTCGACCGCGGCCATCAGCTCGCCGTCGTCCGTGTCGCCGTCCAGCGACCAGAACATCGCCCCGCCGAGCCCGCGGTCGCGGATGTACGAGGTCTTGGCGCGCAGGACCTGCGGATCGTCGTACGTCCACAGGGTCGTGCCGTCGAACAGCCAGGCGTGGCCGTTGCGGGTGTCCCGGTGCACGGTGTACTGCCCCGAATCGGCCAGCTTCTTCAGTGCCTTGTAGTCCTCGTAGCCCGCGGCGTACGTGGCCGGCGCGGGCGCCGCTGCGGGCTGTCCGAGCCCGTCGCCGCCGCCCGTGACACCGGTCCAGCCCTGCCCGTAGAACGGCATGCCCATCACGAGCTTGCGGGCCGGCGCGCCGCGCCTGATCCAGTCACGGACCGTCTGGTCGACGCTGAAGTCGCCCCTGGCGTACAGCGCGGACTGCTGGGCGGTCGTCTTCTCGCCGGAGACGTGGAAGTCGTAGCCCTGGAGGTTGACGAAGTCGAAGTCCCGCATGATGCGCGGCACGTCGAAGCCCGCGTCGATCTTGGCGGGGGCGGTGGGGACGAAGGCGGACAGCTCGTAGTGCTTCGCCTCGGACCTCCCCTTCCGGCTGCTCTTCGCATAGGCGTCGAGCTGGGTGCGGAACTCGTGGACCAGGGCCGTGAAGTTCCTCTTGTCCTCGGGGCGGTACACCGTGTCCGTGTCGCCGGCCGAGCCGGGCCACTCCCAGTCGAGGTCGATGCCGTCGAAGAGGCCGGCCGCCGCTCCGTCGCCTCCGCGCGCACCGTCCACCGGGAGGTCGCCCTTGATGTACAGGTCGATGCAGGAGGAGACGAGTGCCTTGCGGGAGGCCGCGGTGCGGGCCGCATCCGAGAAGTGGGTGGACCAGCTCCAGCCGCCCAGGGAGATCATCACCTTGAGCCCGGGGTGCGCGGCCTTGAGCTCGCGCAGCTGGTTGAAGTTGCCCGCGAGCGCCTGCGTGTCGGTGTCGGCGACGCCGTCGACCGATCCCGCGGCGTCCAGCGGACGGGCGTAGTCCGCCCAGGCGTCCGCCTCGCCGGGCACGTTGCCCGTGAAGCAGCGGCCCTCGGCGCTGACGTTGCCGAACGCGTAGTTGATGTGGGTGAGCTTCTCCGCGGTGCCGCTGGTGTCCAGGTCCTTGACCTGGAAGTCACGCCCGTAGACGCCCCATTGGGTGAAGTATCCGACGGTGCGGTACGCGCGGTCGTGGTGGCCCGGCCCCCGGTCGTGACCGGCCGGACCGGCCGTGGCGGCGGGGGCGAGGCCGGCCAGCAGGGTGAGGGCGCAGGCGGCGGTGGTCAGTCCGGTCAGGGTTCTTCGGCGCATGGGGCTCGTTCCTGTGCGTGGTCCCGGACGGGTTCCGGGTGCTGGTTCCGGGTGCTGGTTCCGCGCTGTTCGCGGGGGAGTTGTCCGTGTGCGGGAAAGGCCTTCGGGAGCCGTGCTGTGCACAGGAAGGTATTGGTCTGGACCAAAAACGGTCAAGGGGTCGCGTACCGTCCGCGGATACCTCGGCCAGGTATGCGCAGGTGGGCGAGGAATCATCACTTCGAGTGAAACTCTGGCCCCTGCTTGCGGTTCTCAACCCACGGTTGCCACGCTGTCGCTGTCTGTCAACCTGTTGGGAGTGGCCTGTGCCTTTCGGTGAGCAGCCCGCCTATCTGCGCGTGGCGAGCGATCTCAGGGAGAAGATCGTCAACGGCGCGCTGCCGCCTCATACCCGGCTGCCGTCGCAGGCCCGTATCCGCGAGGAGTACGGGGTCTCGGACACCGTGGCGCTGGAGGCGCGCAAGGTGCTGATGGCCGAGGGCCTCGTCGAGGGGCGGTCGGGCTCGGGCACCTATGTGCGGGCGCGTCCGGTCCCGCGCCGGATCGCCCGCTCCGGATACCGGCCGGGGGCGGGTGCCAGCCCGTTCCGCCAGGAGCAGACGGCGGAAGGGGTGCGGGGGACCTGGGAGTCCCGCAGCGAGCAGGAGGGGGCGAGCGCCGAGATCGCCGAGCGGCTCGGGATCGAGCCGGGCGACCGGGTGATGCGCACGAGGTACGTCTTCCGGGAGGCGGGTGAGCCGATGATGCTCTCCACGTCCTGGGAGCCCCTGGCCGTCACGGGGCGCACCCCGGTGATGCTTCCGGAGGAGGGCCCCCTCGGCGGCTGCGGCGTGGTCGACCGCATGGCGGCGATCGACGTCGTCGTGGACAACGTCGCCGAGGAGGTCGGCGCGCGCCCGGGGCTGGCGGAGGAGCTCCTGGCGCTCGGCGGCGTGCCGGGGCATGTGGTGATGGTGATCGGGCGGACGTACTACGCGTCGGGCCGCGCGGTCGAGACGGCTGACGTCGTGGTCCCCGCCGACCGCTACCGGATTGCCTACCATCTGCCCGTCAAATGACGGCTGGGGAGGCGGTGGTGACAGGTGGGGCGGCCGCGGTGACCGCTGGGGGCGACACGCTGTCCGCCGCACGTGATCCGGAGTTAACGCTCCCGCGCCCCCCGTAACAGGCGGGCAACCGTCCGCCGTCACAGCTTGTCATGTCCAAACTCTAACTTCCCGTGGGTCACCGCACACCGGACCGACGAACGGGAAGTCACCGATGACGGACATCGCACCGCCCATGACGGGCGAGGCGCCGCGACCGGAGCCGCAGGAAGGCCCCGGGGCGCCCCGACGCAGCTACGCCAAGCTCGCGGCCGACGAGAGCCGCGAGGACTACTCGCTCCGTTACGCGCCGCACTCCTTCCGGCGCTGGTCGCCCTCGATGGTCGCGGGGACGGCGCTCGGCGGCATCGCGTACCTGGCCGACTTCGCGATCGGTGCGTCGATCGTCTTCACCTACGGATTCACCAGCGGGTTCGCCTCGATCCTGGCCGCGGCGGCGATCATCTTCCTCACAGGTGTCCCGATCGCCCGGGCCTGTGCGAAGTACGGCCTGGACATGGACCTGGTCACCCGGGGGGCGGGCTTCGGGTACTTCGGCTCGACGCTGACCTCCCTGATCTACGCGTCCTTCACCTTCATCTTCTTCGCCCTCGAAGGCTCGATCATGGCGCAGGCCATGCATCAGGCCGTCGGGCTCCCCGTCGAAGTCGGCTACCTGGTCACCACGCTGATCGTCATCCCGATCGTGTTCCGGGGCATGGGCGCGCTGGCCAAGGTGCAGGCCTGGACCCAGCCGGTCTGGATCATCGGCATGGTGCTGCCGTTCGTGGTGCTCGCCTTCGAAGCGCCGGACTCCTGGGGTGCCTTCGGATCCTTCACGGGCACGGAGGGGGCGAGCCCGGGCTTCTCCTGGATCGCCTTCGGGCTGGGTACGGGTGTCGCGCTCTCGCTCATCGCCCAGATCGGCGAACAGGCCGACTACCTGCGCTTCATGCCCGCCAGGACCGAGGCCAACAAGCGCCGGTGGAACCTCGCCGTCCTCGCCGCAGGACCCGGCTGGGTCATCATCGGCGCCGCGAAGCAGCTCGGGGGTGCCTTCCTCGCCTTCGTCGCGCTGGAGGCGGTCGGCAAGACGCACGCCCTGGAGCCGATCGCCCCGCAGATCGAGGCCCTGAAGCCGTGGCTCGGCTCGTTCGCGCTCCCGGCCGCTGCCCTCTTCGTGATCGTCTCCCAGATCAAGATCAACGTGACGAACGCCTACAGCGGCTCGCTGTCCTGGTCGAACTTCTTCTCCCGGATCACGCACAGGCACCCGGGCCGGGTCTGGTACATCTTCCTCAATCTCGTCATCGCGCTGACGCTGATGGAGATGAACATGTTCGCCGCCCTCAACAAGCTGCTGGGCTTCTACTCCAACGTGGGCATCGCCTGGATCGCGGCCGTCGCCGCCGACCTCGTCATCAACAAGCGGATCGGGCTGAGCCCCCGTTACATCGAGTTCAAGCGCGCCTATCTCCACGCGGTCAACCCGGCCGGCTTCGGGGCGATGGTGATCGCGTCGACCGTGTCGATCCTCGCCTTCTTCGGGCTGTTCGGCCGGTACGCCGAGGCCTTCTCCACCTTCATCGCGGCCGGGCTGTCCCTGATCCTCTGCCCGTTGATCGCCTGGCTGACGAAGGGGAAGTACTACCTCGCCCGGCCGAACCCGGTGAACGGCCCGGGTGTCGAGATCGCCGACATCACCGCCACCCACACCTGCGCCGTCTGCGAGACCGCCTACGAACTGCCGGACATCGCGGACTGCCCGGTGCAGTCCGGCCCGATCTGCTCCCTGTGCTGCTCGCTGGACGCGGAATGCGGGGACGTCTGCCGCACGGAACCGGCGGCAGGCCCGGTGCTGATGCCCCTGCCGACCGTACGGAACCCGGCCGGCTGAACCGGCCGGCGCGGGCGAAGGGGGCGCATTCGGGAGCGTGCGCCCCCTTTGGTGTGGCCGGATGCGTGTCTCTTTGTGTAAACACGCATCCGCTGAGTGAAGGTCAGGCGTACGCTCGGGCATATGCGTACTGCGGTTTCCTGGGGATCCTTAGAGACGTGCACGCCAGTGGGGAGAGGGGCGAGATGCCGGAGAGGGATGCGATGACGGACAGCGGCGCCGTGCTCCCCTGGCTGGTGATCAGACAGGACGACAACGGCAACAGGTACCGCGTCGGCCGCTATGCGACGCAGGACGAGGCACAGAAGATCGCGGACGGCCTCGACCGGCACGGACACAAGCAGCTCTACTGGGTGGAGCGAACGAGCCGGAGTGCGCACCCGTAGAGGGCGGAGGACCACCGGCTACGCTCCGGCACATGAGTGATTCCGTGGTGGTGGCCGGAGCTGTCTGTGACGGCGGGCGGCTCCTGGCCGCCCGCCGCAGCGCCCCGCCGGAGCTGGCCGGGCGCTGGGAGCTGCCGGGCGGCAAGCTGGAGCCGGGGGAGAGCGGCGAGCAGGCGCTCGTGCGGGAGCTCCGCGAGGAGCTCGGCGTGGAGGCGGAGCCGCTGGAGCGCGTCCCGGGGGAGTGGCCCCTGAAACCCGGCTACGTGCTCCGGGTCTGGACCGTCCGGCTGCTGTCGGGCGAGCCCGCGCCCCTGGAGGACCACGACGAGCTGCGCTGGCTCCCCCTGGACGAGACGGACACCGTCGACTGGCTGGACCAGGACCGCCCGGCCGTGGCCGAGGCGGTACGCCGTCTGCGGGAGGCGTCGCGAGGCTGAGCCGCGCCCCCGCCCGGCGCCCGGGGGGTTGCTGACGCCGTGTTCCCTCCTCCGGCGTGCCCGATCTCCCCTTCCGCTTCCACGGGTGGTGTGCACCCGTACGCACCATGCGCCACGGTGTGCGATAGGTTGAGTCATTTATCGGGTATGTGCCGGTTAGGCCCTTTTGGACAGGGCGCGCCCTTGCTGCCGGCCCTGGGAAGTGATCGGCGTGACCGATACCGACGGCGACTGCGCCGAGTGGAGCTTTCCGGCGGTGCCGGGCTCCGTGCGCAGCGCCAGGCACGCGGTCCGTGACGCATTGCACTCCTGGGGGTACGACGCCTCGGTGGGCGACCTCGCCGTACTGCTCGTCAGCGAACTGGTGACCAATTCCCTGCGCTACGCCTCGGGGCCCATCGGGGTCCGGCTGGTGCGGCCGCGTCCCGGCGGTGACGGGTCCGCCCAGGGGGCCCACGGGCACGGTCTGCTGGTGGAGGTCTCCGATCCGGTTCCGGATCCGCCCACCGAACGCACGGCCGGACCCGAGGACGAAGGAGGGCGCGGGCTGCAGCTCGTGGCTTGTTCCGCACGTCGTTGGGGGACCCGGCGCGGAAAGAGCGGCAAGACCGTGTGGTTCGAGCTCGCTCTGCCTGGTTAGGAGTGTGGAGGGACGCACAGCGATCACCGGAGGTCGGGCAGAACCTGGCTGAAAGGTACTGAGACCGTGCTGTGATCGTGAACGCCGTGCCGGTGAGGCCCGTAGTGCTGAATACTGCGGGCAGGACCGGTCCGGTGTGTGAGCTGGAGGGGACGGTCGCGTGAGCGAGATACCTGGGACAGCGGGCGACGTCATGTGGCAGAGCAGCCCGCCTGGCTCGATCTATGACTACATCAGGGTCGCCTCATTCTCGATCGGGCCCGACGGGCTGATCGAGCAGTGGAGCCGGCGGGCCGCCGGCCTCTTCGGCATGACCTCCGCCGAGGTGGTGGGCAAGGACCCGGTCGAGGCCTTCATGCCTGCCGAGTTGCGCCCGGGCGCGCACAGGCGGGTCGGCGAGATACTCGACGGCAAGGAGTGGACGGGCCTCGTCCCGTTCCGGATCCCGGGCGAGAACGCGGTCCGCGGTCTCGCCGAGATCTACGTCATGCCGAGCGAGACGGGGGCCGGTGAACGTGCCGCCCTCTGCATCGTCGTCGATGTCAGAGCGCTGCGGCGCATCGAGACGGACCTCGCCGCCTCGCAGGCGATTTTCGGTCAATCTCCCTTCGGCTTCGTCCTCTTCGGTACCGATTTCACCGTCGTGCGGGCCAACAAGCGCTTCGCCACCGTCTTCGGGGGCGAGGCCGACGACCACCGCGGCCGCACGGTCGGGGACTACCTGGCCCGCCCCGAGGCCGAGCGTCTCTCCGCCACGCTCGAACGGGTGCTGGAGACCGGTGACGCGGTCACCGACCTGCAGCTCGTCGGCACTCCGCCCGGCTCACCGGGCCGGCGCCACTGGTCCATGAACCTCTACCGGGTGCACAGCGGGTCCGGGCGCCCCGTCGGCATCGCCGGACTCGCCACCGACGTCACGCAGCGGCACATCGCCGCCCGCGAGGCGGCCAGCGCCCGCCGCAACCTCGCCCTGCTCAACGAGGCCAGCGCGCGCATCGGCAACTCCCTCGACCTGGAGACCACCGCCCGCGAACTGCTCGACGTCGCCGTGCCCGGCTTCTGCGACCTCGCCTCCGTCGACCTGTACCAGGGGCTGCTCACCGGTGAGGAGGCCTCACCCGCCAGCTGGGGCGGGCACCACCAGGAATCCGGCACCGGCTCGGCGGAGCTGCGGAGGGTGGCCCATGCCAGTGCCGTCTCCGACGCCCTCCCGGCGGGCCTCCCCGGCGCGGGCGCCGAGGCCGGGGAGGACCCGGGACAGCCCGCCCTGGGCTCGGTCCACCGCTACCCCTTCCACTCGCCCTGCGCCGTCGCCCTGCGCACCGGGCGCGCCGAGGACGTGCCGGGGGACGAGCGGGGATTCGTGCACTCCACCCTCGCCGTGCCGATGGTCGCGCACGACGTCGTCGTCGGCCTCGTCCAGTTCTCCCGCACCAAGGGCAGCGAGCCCTTCGGCGAGCGGGACCGCGCCCTGGCCACCGAGCTCGCGGCCCGCGCCGCCGTCTGCATCGACAACGCCCGCCTCTACCGCCGGGAGCACGAGCGGGCGCTGATCCTCCAGCGGAGCCTGCTCCCGCCGGGCGACCCCGAGGCCGCCGGCCTCGACATCGCCTGCCGCTACCTCCCGGGCAACACGGCCACCGAGGTCGGCGGCGACTGGTTCGACGTGATCGAGCTCCCCGGACACCGCACGGCCCTGGTCGTCGGCGACGTGATGGGCCGTGGACTGCGGGCCGCCGTCGCGATGGGCGAACTGCGCACCGCCGTACGCACGCTGGCCCTCCTGGACCTGGAACCCGCCGAGGTGCTCTCCGCCCTGGACGAGGTGGCGCGCGGTCTCGGCACCCCGGGCGGCGGCGAGCGGAGCGACGGCTTCGGCGCGGGCGGCGGCGCCCAGTGGCCCTCCCGGGCCGCCCACAAGTCGCGCGAGGCCGACCTCTCCGAGGTCTACCTGGCGACCTGCGTCTACGCGGTGTACGACCCGGTCACCCGGCGGTGCACCTTCGCCAACGCCGGACACCTCCCCCCGGTCGTCGCCGAACCGGGCGAGCCCGCGCTGCTCCTGGACGTACCGCCGGGCATGCCGCTCGGCGTCGGCGGCGAACCCTTCGAGGAGGTCGAGGTGGAGCTCAAGGAGGGGTCCCTCCTCGCCCTCTACACCGACGGGCTCGTCGAGTCCCGCGACCATCCGCTGGACGAGGGCCTCGACACGTTCCGGCGGGCACTCGCCGAACCGTCCCAGCCGCTCGAGGACGTCTGCGACCACGTGCTGTCGACCCTCGACACCCGGCACGGCGAGGACGACATCGCCCTGCTGATGGCCCGTATCCAAGGGCTGGCACCGGACGCCGTGGGGGACTGGCGGCTCCCGCGCGAGCTGCGGTCCGTCGCCCGCGCCCGGGAGCTGGCCCGCGAGCAGCTCACCGCCTGGGGCCTGGACGACCTGGTGGACACCACCGAACTGCTCGTCAGCGAGCTCGTCACCAACGCCCTGCGCTACGGCGAGGGCGAGATCCGCCTCAGGCTGCTCCGCGACCGCACCCTCGTCTGCGAGGTCTGGGACGCGGGCCTCGTCCAGCCGCGGCGCCGGCGTGCGCGCGACACCGACGAGGGCGGGCGCGGACTGCAACTGGTCGGCCTGCTCAGCGCCGCCTGGGGCTCGCGGCGCACCCCGCGCGGCAAGACGGTCTGGTTCGAGCTGGCGCTGCCCGACGGAGAGCCCGCCCCGGAGCTCTCCGTGGAGCAGCTGCTGAGCATGTACTGACCGGGCGTACGAGGAGATCCCGGCCGCCTCCCGGAGCGGGCTCCGCTCACGAAGCGGACTTCAGGGCGGCGAGCCGGGCCTCGATCTCCGCGCTGTCCCCGAGGCTGTCCAACTGCTCGAACTGGGCGTCCAGGGACGACGCGGCGAGCTCCTGCTTGCCCACCGCCCGCGCCTCCTCGCGCCGCACCTTGTCCTCGAAGCGGCCGAGTTCGCTCGTCGGGTCCATGACGTCGATGCTCTTGACCGCGTCCATCATCCGGTTCTGCGCCCGGGCCGAGGCCGCGCGCGCGACCAGTTCGTCGCGCTTGGACTTCAGCTGCGTCAGCTTCTCCTTCATCTGGTCCAGGCCCGACTTCAGCTTGTCCACCACCACGGTCTGCGAGGCGATCGTCGGCTCCGCCGTCTTCGCCTCCTGCTCCGACCGGAGCTGCCGCCCCAGAGCGACCTTCGCGAGGTTGTCGAACGTGTCGGCCTCCGCGCCCGCCGACGCGGCCCGCAGCTCGTCGGCCTTCCTGCTGGCGGCCAGCGCCTTCTGGCCCCACTCCCTGGCCGCGTCGACGTCCTCCCGGTGGTCCTCCTCCATCAGCCGCAGGTTGCCGATGGTGGCGGCCACCGCCTGCTCGGCCTCCGCGATGTTGTCCGTGTAGTCGCGGATCAGCTGGTCCAGCATCTTCTGCGGGTCCTCCGCCTGGTCGATCAGGGCGTTGATGTTGGCGCGTGCCAGCTGGGTGACGCGGCCGAGTACGGTCTGCTTGCTCATGGCACCTCTCCTTGTGCGAGATCTCGTCGTACGAAAGCCGGTGACCGGCGGCACTGTCAGAAGCGGCCTCCGCCGCCCCGCCGGCCGCGGGTCCCCCCACCGCCGAAGCTGCCCGGCCCCCCTCCGAACCCGCCCCCGGACCCGCCGAAGCCGCCGCCGAAGCCACCGCCCATGCCGCCGCGCCCGCCGCCCAGCAGTCCGCCGAGGATGATGCCGCCCAGCACGGCGCCGCCCGTCCCGCCACCGCCGCGCGGACCGCCGAAGCCGCCGCGGTCGCCGTAGTCCCGTACGTCCTGCTCGGCGAGGCTCCGCGCCTGCGCCGCCAGCGCGTCCGCCTGCTGCGCCTCGGCCAGGGCGGCCTGGGGGTCGCCGCCCTCCGACAGCTGTCCGGCCCCCTCCCACCGCCGCTGGGCCTCGGCGAGCCGGGTGCGGGCCTGGCTGCCGACCGCTCCCCGGTGGGTGGTGATGTAGTCGGCCGCCGCGCCGATCGCCGACCGGGCGGTGAGCAGCGCCTGGTCGAGGAGCGAGCGGGCCCGCCGGTCGCCGTGCTCCTGCTCGCGCGCCCCGGCCAAGGCCTCGTCCAGCGCCGCATCCACCTCCTCCACCCGGCGCAGCGCGTCGACGGGGTCGTACGGTCCGGAGGCGGTCTCGCCCCTCACGTCCGCGACCACCGCCTCGGCGCGGGCGACCCTGCCCCGCAGATCCGCGGTCGGCACCCCCTCCGGGGTCCCGTCCAGGAGCCCCCTGGCATCGGCCAGGTCCGTCTCCGTCTCCGTGAGAGCACTCGGCAGCTTCCCCGCCGCCTCGGCCAGCTCCCCGGCCCGCCGGCCGACCGCGTCCACCAGGGTGGAGATCTGCTTGATGGCTCCTTCGGCGGCGCGTACGTACACCGCGGCCTCGGAGTTGTTCCCGCTGTCCACCGCCTGGCGGGCCCGGTTGAGGGCGGAGGTGGTGAAGACCAGCCGGTCCTTGGCCTGTTCGACGTCCCCGGCGGCCGGAGCGGTGGCCGAGTCCGCGTACCGTCCGCGCATCGCGGCGAGGTCCGTCTCCGTGGCGGAGACCCGTGCGATCAGCTCGCGGAAGGCGGTCTCGGCGGTGGTCACCGCCTGCGGCGCCGTCTGTTCGAGGGCCCGCAGCCGGTCGAAGTCCTCCGACACGGCGTCCAGGCGCCCGTTGGCGTCCGCACAGCGGCTGATGATCTCGTCGAGCATGCGGCGCCGTGCCGTGTCGTCCTCGGGAAAGGCGTCGTCCAGCTGCTGCCGCAGCCGGAAGGCCGCCGTCAGCTCGTTCCCGGCGTGCGCGACCGCCTCGGCGAACGGGGCCGCGGCCTCCTCGCCGAACTGGGCCGTCGCGAAGCCCAGTTCCTCCTCGCTGGTGCGCACGGCGTCGTCCGTGTCGACCAGGTCCTCCTTAGCCCGCGCGTCCAGCTCCGGAAGCGGGACCGGGGGCTCGGCCGCCGTTCGGCCCCCACTGCCCCAGCCGCCGGCCGCCGGAGTCGTCCGGGTCGCCGCACGCCGCCTGCGACGGGTGAAGGCGAGGAAGGCGACCGCTCCCGCGACGACGACCACGGCCAGCGGCACGATCAGATTCACCGACGCGCCGCCGTCGGTGCCTCCGGGATCCGCCGCGCCCGGAGTGACGGCGGGTGTCGGTACGGGGTCGCCGGCGAGGACCGCCGCGTAGCCGTCGGCGGCGCCGATCGCGGCCCCGGCCCAGTCGTTCTGCCGCAGCGCCGGCTCGATCGCCGTGTTCGCCACGTCCCGGAGCTGGGCGTCGGTGAGCCGCGACCCCTGGTCGACGGAGTAGGCGTACTGCCGGTCGTGCGTGGCCACCGCCAGCAGCACGTCCTCCTGGCCGAGGCCGTTGCGGTTCGCCGTCTCGTCGGTCCAGGTCTGGGCATCGCGTCCGGAGAAGTCACGGACGTACGCCACGAACAGCTGCACCTGCCGTTCTTCGAACAGACGGTCGAGGGCGGCCTCGACCTGTGGTTCGCGGTCGCCGAGAGCCCTGACCTTGTCGGTGATCTGCCCGTCACGGGACAGGGTGACAGGGTCCTCGGCCCGGGCGTCCCGGCCGCCCGGCAGGGCGATCCAGAGCACCGCCGTCAGGGCGGCGGCGAGGACCCTGCCGGATATCGAAGGCCGGGACATCCCGGTACGGCTCGCAGGCGGCGTCACATGTGGGAGGCTATGTCCGCCTTCGTCCGCCCGCGACCCGGCCGGTGGGGGCTCCCCGGATCCGAAAGATCGCGCTCAGATGCTGAAGCGCTCCGCGGCGAGCAGCGGGCGCACCCGTGACCGGAAGCCACCCGTCCGGAACGGCCGCTGCAGCAGTCCGGGGCTCAGCTCCTGCGCCAGCGCCGCCGCGATCATGCCCTGGTCGAGCGCAAGCACGAAGTCGCTGACCCGCCCGGTGCCGACGTCGACCGAGTCCCGGAAGCCGTACCCCTCGTCGTACGCGCCGAAGTCACGCTCCAGTGCCAGGAGGTTGGCCAGGGCCTCCCGGCGGGCGTACGGCAGCGCGAGGAACGACGCGTGCGGGGTGACCACGCCGTGGGTGAAGGCCGACGGGCCGGGCAGCGGTGCGCCGTCCGTGGTGTACGTGCGGTCCGTGTTCGACGCGTAGCCGTCGGCCTGCATGCCCAGCGCGTCGACGCCGTACTCCTGGTAGCCGCCCTGGGGGATGTTCGCCGGGGAGAAGCCCCAGTACCCGTACTCCGCCTCCCGCAGCCCGTGCTCGATCTGGCCGCGGACGTAGCGCTCGTGGTTGAGGCCCCAGGACCGCGGCGACCACTCCGGCTCGGGCACGAACAGCGGAACCATCAGCGCCTCGAACATCGAACCGCCCCAGGTGGGGACGATCTTCCGTCCGCGGTGGGTGTAGTGACCCTGCCAGACGCGCACGCCGTGCGACACGGTGTACGCGCCCTTCGGGACCTGCTCCTGCTCGTGCTCGGGCAGCATGGTGCGCAACAGGTGCCAGTAGTGCTCGGGCGGCAGCGAGCCGTCCGCGATGCCGAGGTAACTGGCCATGCGGGGCTCGGTGTTGAGAGCGCCGTAGTGGTGGGCCGTGGGCTCCCCGGTGTCGGTCCAGAAGCCCCCGCGGAGCTGCCCGGGCCCGGCCACCGGGTCGGCCGGGTCGTACGGCGTGTAGAAGTACGACCAGTCGGCGGTGGAGAGGATCCGCGCGATGCGGGGACGCAGCGACGGCGCGGCGTCGGCGGCGATCCGCAGACCGGTGACCAGCCAGGCGTTGTCGACCGAGGAGAGGAACGGGCGGACGGGGTCGCCGCTGCCGGGCCACCGGGTCAGCACCGACCCGTCGTGGGCGTCGTACCAGTTGAGCCAGAAACCGTGGTGGCGCTCCAGCTTCTCGACGGCGGAGACGGTCCGCTCCAGGGTGCGGAGCATCGCGGCCCCGCCGATGACGCCCAGCCCTCCGGCGGCCACCGCCGACCAGAGGCCGCAGCCGATGTCGGTGGGCGAGGTCTGGCGGGAGACGACGGGCGCCGCGCCGCTGAGGTCGGCCTTGTCGGCGGTGAGACCGAAGCCGGTCGTCATGGCCTCGATCGACCGGTAGGTGCCGCGGAACCAGGCCAGGAGCCCGTCGTGTCCGGAGTCCGCACGGCCGGCCGGTGCGGCCGTGGCGTGGGGAGCGGTGAGCGCTCCGAGGGAGAGACCGGCCCCGGTCCCTGCTGCGGTGAGAAACGTGCGACGGTCCATCGGAACCTCTCGGGAAAGAGACATCGACTGCGACGGTGAGCAGGACAGCGTTTCCGGGCGCGGCGCCGCACAGGCGCGGCGGGTGGTGCGGGGCGCGGGTGCGGGAGCCGCCGCCGGTCAGGTGACGGCGGCTCCCGCACCGCAGGGAGCCGTCAGGCGATCCCTGTCGGGGGCCGGTCTCAGCCGGCGGTGCGGGGCAGCTCGCGGGAGCGGCCGAGGGAGCCCAGCCACTCGGCCGAGGGGCGGGCGGTGCGCTCGAAGGTCTCCCAGTCGATGCCGATCAGGCCGAACGTCGGCGTGAACGAGCCCCACTCGTAGTTGTCCAGAGCGCTCCAGGCCAGATAGCCCCGGACGTTCAGCCCGTCCTCGATCGCGGACGCCACCTCGTTCAGCGCGCCGGTGTAGTAGTCGACGCGGCGCGTGTCGTCGGAGGTGGCGATGCCGTTCTCCGTCACGATCAGCGGCATCTCGGCACCGATGACCTCGGCGGTGTGGCGCAGGGCGTGCCCGACGGCGGCGGGGTAGTACTCCCACTGCGTCAGCGTCCGCTCCACGTCGCCGGACGCGGGGATCGGGCCGTCGGCGCCGATCTCCGTACGGGTGTAGGACTGGACGCCGATCCAGTCGTCGCCGCGGGCGGCCTCGATGAAGACGTCCTCGCGCGGACCGCGGTAGGCGGCGGTGACGTCCTCGGCGCCCGGACGGGCCTGGTAGACCTGGTTGGCGATGGTCCAGCCGACCTGGATCCCGGCGTCGATCGCCCGGACCTCCTTCACCGCGGCGTGGTGCGCGGCGATGACCGCCTCGGTCGTCTCGTCGTCCGGGGTGGGCAGTCCGGCGGGCGGGAAGCCGATGTCGCCGCGCTTCGCCTGGCCGGCCATGACAGCGATCATGTTCGGCTCGTTGATCGTGCAGACGTGGCTGACGCCCTCGGAGATCACCGGCGCGCAGGCGGCGACGTACCGGGCGAACAGCTCGGTGGCGCCGTCCGCGGTCCAGCCGCCGCGCGCCTCGAACCACTGCGGCACCGTGAAGTGGTGCAGCGTGACCATCGGGCGCAGCCCGCGGGCGATCGCGCCCTCGACCATGCGGCGGTAGTGGGCCAGCTCGGCACGGGAGAACCGGCCCTCGGCGGGCTCGATACGCGCCCACTCGATCGAGAACCGGTAGTCGGTGAAGCCGAGGGAGGCCAGCAGGTCCATGTCCTCGCGCCACCGGTGGTAGCTGTCGCAGGCGTCGAGGCTGGGCTCCTGGATGTGGGTGCCGGTGGAGTGCTCCTTGACCCACCAGTCGCTGTTGGTGTTGTTGCCCTCGATCTGGTGGGCGGCAGTGGAGGCTCCCCACAGGAAGCCTTCGGGGAACGGGACGGGGGCGTGCGTCATCGCGGAGTGTCTTTCTGTGCGTGAAGAGGGGTGCGGCCGCGGTGCGGGGTGCGGCCTCGGGTGCGGGCGTGCGTGCGCAGGGCGGGCTACTTCATGCCGGCCGTGGCGATGCCCTGGGTGAAGTGCCGTTGCAGGGCGATGAAGAGGATCAGCACCGGCAGTACGACCAGGAAGGCCCCGGCCATGAGCATGCCGTTGGAGCCGCCCGCCTTGTTCGGGTCGGTGGCGAAGGTCGCCAGGGCCACCGGGAGGGTGTACTTGTCGGGGTCGTTGGTCGCGATCAGCGGCCAGACGAAGTTGTTCCACGAGCCGAGGAAGGTGAAGATCGAGAGCGTCGCGAGCGCGGGCTTCACCAGAGGCATGACGATCCGCCAGAAGATGTACCACTCGCCGGCGCCGTCCATCCGGGCCGCCTCCAGCAGCTCGTCCGGGATCGACTGCATGAACTGCCGCATCAGGAAGACCCCGAAGGCCCCGGCGGCGAAGGGCAGGACCAGACCGGCGTACGAGTCGATCAGCTTCAACTTGCTCATCAGCACGAACAGCGGCAGCAGCATCAGGTTCCCGGGCACCATCAGGGCGCCCAGGACGACCCCGAAGATCTTGTTGCGGCCGACGAACCTCAGCTTGGCCAGGGCGTACCCGAGCATCGAGCAGAAGACCAGGTTCGAGACGGTGACCAGCACCGCCACGATCACGGAGTTCATGAAGTAGAGCGGCAGGTCCAGCTTGTCGAGCAGCTGCCGGAAGTTCTCCAGGGTCCACTCGGTGGGGATCCACACCGGAGGGCTGGCCGAGAGGTCGCTCGTCGTCTTGAAGGACGACACGGCCATCCAGAGGAACGGCGCCGACATGATCAGCAGGCCCAGCGAGAGCAGGACGTAGACCAGGGGACGCCTCAGGTTCCGGGACGGGCCCGTGGGAGCCGTGCGCGCGGGTGCTTGGCCGACGGTCATTTGGTGTTGTCCTTCAGCAGTCGGAGCTGCAGCACCGTGATGCCCATGATCACCACGAAGAGCACGTACGCCATGGCGCTCGCGTAGCCCATGTGGAAGAAGTTGAAGCCCTCGCGGTACATGTTCAGCGACACGGTGAGCGTGGAGTCGGACGGCCCGCCCTGGGTCATCACGAACGGCTCCTCGAAGACGTTGAGGTAGCCGATGGTGGTGATCACCGTGGCGTAGAGGAGCGTCGGCCGCAGCAGCGGCACCGTGATCCCCCGGAACTCCTGCCACACGCCGGCGCCGTCGAGCCGCGCGGCCTCACGGACCTCGGTGGGAATGGCCTGTAGGCCGGCGATGAAGAGCACCATGACCGTACCGACGTTGCGCCAGACCGCCATCGCGATCATCGAGGGCATCGCCAGCGCCTCCGAGCCGAGGAAGTCCGGCGCGGTGAGGCCCACTTCGGAGAAGAGGCCCGCGATCAGCCCGTCGCTCGGGTCCAGCACGAACCGCCACACCACGGCGACGGCCACGATGGTGGTGACCACCGGGGCGTAGAAACCGACCCGGAAGAAGGTCCTCGCCCGGTCGATGCCGTTGTTCAGCAGTACGGCGACGACCAGCCCGATCGCGATCGTGAGCGGGACGCCCACCACGACGAAGTACGCCGTGTTGAAGAGCGACCTGAGGAACTTCTCGTCGCCGAACAGCTCGGTGTAGTTCTCGAAGCCGATGAAGTTCGCTTCCCAGGGGCGCGTGACGTTGCGCAGCCCGAAGTCGGTGAAGCTCATCAGCAGCGTGGCGAGGATCGGGAACGCCATGAAGACGGTGAACAGGACGAGGAAGGGCATGGAGAACAGCCAGCCCGCCGCGTTCTGCACGCCCATCGAGCGCTTCCCGCTGCGCCGGCCGTCCCGGGCGGCCCGGGGCGGGAGCGCCCCGGGGCCGTCCTTCACCGTGGCCGGCTGTGCGGCCGTCGAGGTCGTGGTGCCCATGGCTACTGCTTCACGAGGCTTTCGATCTCGGACTGCGCGGTCCCCAGCGCGTCCTCGGCGGAGGCCTTGCCCTGCGTCACCTTCGCGATCGCCTGGTCGACCTTGTCCGTGATCTCCGTCAGCTGCGCCGTGGCCGGCGAGGACTTGGCGGTGTCCATCTGCTTCTTGAAGACCTGCAGATTCGCGTCGTCCGCGAGCTTCCCGGAGTCCCAGGCCGCGGTGTTCGCGGGGAGGTCCTTGGTGCGCTCGTACCAGTCGGCCTGGCCCTCGGTGTCCGTGAGGTACTTGACGAACTCCGTCGCCGCGGCCTTGTGCTCACTGTCCTTGGAGACCACCAGGGAGGAGCCGCCCGCCATGGAGGCGGAGGTCTTGTCCGCAGGGACGGGGGCCACGGCCCACTTGCCCTTGATCTGCGGCTGGCCCTCGTCCAGCAGGGTGACGTGCCAGGGGCCGCCGAAGAACATGGGGACCCGGCCGTTGCCGAAGTCCTTCACGACGTCGTAGCCCGGCTGCAGCGACTTGTCCGCGAGGCCCTTCTCGAAGTACGTGCCGTACTCCTCCAGCGCCCTGACCGCCTCGGGGCTGTCGACGGCCGCCTTGCCCTCGTCGTCGAGGATCGTGCCGCCGGCGGAGTAGAGGAAGGAGTAGAAGCTCTGCACCGTGTCCAGGCCGCTGGGCTGGATGGACAGGCCCCACTTGGTGCCGGCCTTCTCCTGGTATGCGCCGGCCAGGTCCCGCATCTCCTGCCAGTCGGCGGGCGCCTTGTCGACGCCGGCCTTCTTCGCGAGGTCGGTGCGGTAGTAGAGGACCCGGGTGTCGACGTACCACGGCACGCCGTACGCGGTGCCGTCCACCTCGCCCTGGTCCCAGCCGGCAGGGAAGAAGTCCTTCTTGTCGAAGGTCTTCGTGTCGACCGGCTCCAGCACGCCGAGCTCGGCGAACTCTCCCATGTAGCTGCCGCCCATCTGCGCCACGTCCGGCATGGTGCCGGCCGCGGCGGCGGAGACGAGCTTCTGGTGGGCGACGTCCCAGCCGACCGGGGTCACCTTGACGGTGACGTTGGGGTTGGCCTTCTCGTACACCTCGGCCACCTCCGCGAGCTTCTCGCCCTCGGCCCCCATGGCCCAGACGGTGAGCGTCTGCTTCGCGTCCGCGGCGACGTCGTCACCACCGGAGCTCCCGCAGGCGGAGAGGCCGAGGGCGAGCGCCACGGTGACGGCGGCGGAGGCGGTTCTGGCGGTGCGGGACATGGAGGGCTCCTCCTCGAGCAATCCGAATGTATGCGCTGCCTGTAAGCGCATACATCACTCTGCGGCAGTCGTTCGGGAATCCGCAAGGGGGTGCTGCGTCACACTCGTGCAACGCGCTCGACACCTGGAGGTCCGGTCGTGGCACCGTAAGCACGCCGTTTGCGGATTTGAAGTGGATGTGACCGATTCCGCATGTTTGGCGGAATTCGGAGCTCGCTCGGTGGCCGATTACTGTCCTGGCCATGGCTCCGTTCGCACACGACTACCCGTTCGACCCCGCCCACGGCCGGACGCTCGACGACCTGGTGCGGATACCGGCGCCCGACGACGCCCCCGAGGACTTCGACGCGTTCTGGAAGGCGCGGCACCGTGAGGCCCGCGCGGTCGCCACGGCTCCCGTGGTGGGGCCGGTCGAGGAGGAGCGCGACGGGGTCCGGGTGCACGGCGTGACCTTCACGTCCGTCGGCGGCGTACGCCTCGGGGGCTGGCTCGCGCTGCCCGCCGAGGGCCCGGCGGAGCACGGCTTCGTCATCGGCCACGGATACGGCGGCCGGCAGTCGGCCGGCCCCGCCGTGCCGCTGCCCCTGCCCGGGGCGGCCGCGATCCTTCCCTGCGTACGCGGCATGGGCTCCCGGAGCAGGCTGCCCGGCGTCCCGGACAAGGCAGCCAGACACGTCCTGCACGGCATCGGCTCGCGCGACACCTACGTCATCGGCGCCTGCGTGGCCGACCTGTGGTGCGCGGCTTCGGCGCTCCAGGAAGTGCTGCCCGGGCTCGCCGGACCCGGCCGCCTCGGCTTCCTCGGGGAGAGCCTCGGCGGTGGTCTCGGCGCTCTCGCGCTGCCCTGGGACGAGAGGTTCGGCGCCGCGCAGCTCACCGTGCCGACCTTCGGCAGCCACCCGCTGCGGCTCACCCTGCCCTGCTCCGGCAGCGGCGAGTCCGTGCGCGCCCATCACCGCGAGCACCCCGAGGTGACGGAGGTGCTGCGGTACTTCGACGCGGCGACGGCCGCGGCGCGCCTGGAGCTGCCGACCCTGGTCGCCGCGGCTCTGTTCGACCCGGCGGTGCCGCCGCCGGGGCAGTTCGCCGTGCACAACGCGCTGCCGGGGCACCGGGAGCTGATGGTGCTGAGGGCGGGCCACTTCGCCCATGAGGGGCGGGCGGAGGAGAGCGCCGCGCTGGCCGCGCGACGCGAGGTCTTCTTCGGGAAGTGGCTCTGAGGGGGTGCCCGGGGAGGCGTCCTGAGGCGTCCTGGGGCAGGGCCGAGGCTCCGAGGGGCTCCGGGCCGTTCGGCGGGAGCGGTTCCGCCCCTCCGAGTCCGGCCGTACCCGCTCCCGGGGCGCGTGGGGTGGGCCGTACCCGCTCCCTGGGTGCGTGGGGTGGGCCGTACCCGCTCCCGGGCCGCGTGGGGTCAGCCGCAGCCGCAGCTCGCGCGGCGGGCCAGGGAGACGGGCAGCTCCAGCGAGACCGGGGGGCGGCCCGGGTCGGCCAGGCGTTGCACCAGCAACTCCACCGCCTGCTCGCCCAGCTGCCGGATCGGCTGCCGCACGGTCGTCAGCGAGGGGCGCACGATCCGGCTCAGGGGGATCCCGTCGAAGCCGGTCACGGCGATGTCCTCGGGCACCCGCACCCCGCGCCGCTCCAGGGCGCGCAGCGCCCCCACCGCCATCTGGTCGTTGGCGAAGAGCATCGCGTCCGGCCGCTCGGTACCCCGGTCGAGCAGTGTCTCGGCCGCCCGCGCGCCCTCGGCCCGGGTCATCATCCCGGTTCGCAGGTCCGGTGCGCCGGGGACCGGCAGCCCCGCGTCGCGGCACGCGTCCCGGAAGCCGCGGAACCGCGCCTCCGCGTCGGGGGATTCCGGGCCGCCCCCGACGAAGGCGAGCCGGCGCAGCCCGTGGTCCTCGATCAGATGGCGGGCCAGTTCGCGTTCCCCGGCGGCGTTCGCGACGACGAGGTGGTCGAGGTGGTCGATCTCGCGGGGGCCGGCGAGCATCACCACCGGCAGCCGGCGCGATATGACCTCGAGGTCCTCGGTCGGCACGGTCTGCGCCAGCACGGCGAAGCCGTCCACCCGGCCCGCGACCTTCGCGACGAGGCTCTCCGGCCCGCCCTCCAGTGAGGCGGCGATCAGCAGGGCGTACCCGTGGCGGCGGGCCGCCCGCTCCATCCCGCGGATGATCTGGTCGGAGTACAGCATCGCCGCGTCGTCGGCCCCGCTGTCGGTCTCCGCGTCCGCCTCGGCGTCCGGATCGGCGTAATCGGGGAAGCAGAGCCCCAGTACGCCGGTGGTGCGGCTGGCCAGTCCGCGGGCGTTGCCACTCGGCACGTAGCCGAGCTCGCGGGCCGCCTCCAGAACCCTCTCCCGCGTCTGGGCGCGCACGGAGCCGGGGTTGCGGTAGACCCGGGAAACCGTGGCGATCGAGACGCCCGACCGCTCGGCGACGTCGTACACCGTAGGGGCGCTCACTCGACCGACCGTCCGCTTCTTCTCCGTGCACCACCGGCTGCCTGCCGGTGGGGGCCCTCTTCTGAAAGCGCATTCACCCTAGATCGCGGGCCCGGTGGCGGGCAACAGCGACCCCCGTACCGCGCGTCGTCCGGCCTTTGCCCAATAATGGACAGGCTGCCTTGCAAGATGTCCTGTCCATCTTTACGGTGGGGAGCATGTCCGAAACGTCCGAGACCCCCCAGCCGCAGCACCCCGGCGATCCGGGGGCGGAGCGCGTGGCCACGGATCTCGCGGCCGTCGTCGGCCGGCTGCTCAGGCGGCTGCGGAGCTCGTCGGCCGACAGCCTGCTCACCCCCTCGCAGCGCTCGGTCCTCGCCAGGCTGGAGGACGGCGGCCCCGCCACCACGGCGGCGCTGGCCCGGGCCGAGCTGGTGCGGCCCCAGTCCATGCGGCTGACCCTCGGCGCGCTGGAGAGCCAGGGGTTCGTCACCCGCGCACCGGACCCGGATGACGGCCGCAAGTCGGTCGTGTCCGTCACCGAGGCGGGGAGCGCCACGCTCGCGGACGTGCGGGCCGCCAAGCGGAGCTGGCTGGCCGAAGTGATCGCCGCCGAGCTGGACGGGGCGGAGCGCCGCGCGCTCGCCGAGGCCGTCGGGCTCATCGGCCGGCTGGTCGACAAGTGACCCGGTACGGCACGGACCTGAGCCCCGCCGCGCCCGTGGCGGGAACCCCCTCCGCGGGCCCGGCGGAGCCGGGGCCCGGATTCAGCGGGCGGCTCACGGCGCCGCTGCTGATGGGCTCCCTGCTCAACCCGCTCAACACCACGATGATCTCCACGGCCCTGGTGTCCATCGGGCACTCCTTCGGCATCGGGGCGGCCGACACCGCCTGGCTCATCTCCGTCCTCTACCTCGCCAGCGCCGTCGCCCAGCCCGTCCTCGGCAAGCTCGCCGACACCCTCGGCCCGCGCCGGGTCTTCCTGGCCGGTCTCGTCGTCGTGATCGCGTCCGGGCTGGTCGGCGCGCTGGCTCCCGGATTCGGCACGCTCATCGTCTCCCGCCTGCTGCTCGGCATCGGTACGTCGGCCGCCTATCCGGCGGCCATGGCCGTCCTGCGCGACGAGTCGCGCCGCCTCGGCAGGCCCACCCCGCGCCCCGTGCTCGCCAGGCTCTCCTTCGCAGCCCTGGGCAGCGCCGCCGTCGGCCCCGCGCTCGGCGGACTGCTCGTGTCGGTCGTCGGCTGGCGCGGCATCTTCGCCGTCAACGTGCCGATCGCGCTGCTCGCCCTCGGCGCCGCGCTGCTCTGGGTCCCGGCCGACCCGCCGCGCGGACGGTCCGCCGACGGGAGCACGCCGAAGCTCTCGCTGGACCCTCTCGGCATAGGCCTGTTCACCACGGCGCTGACGCTGCTCGTCTTCTTCCTGCTCGACCTGGCCCACCCCCAGTGGTGGCTGCTCGCGCCCTTCGCCGTGCTGACGGCCGTCCTGGTCCGCCGGCAGCTGCGCACCCCGCAGCCGTTCATCGACGTCCGGATGCTGGCGCGCAACGGACCCCTGCTCCGTACCTACGTGCGCCACGGGCTCAGCTATCTCCTCATCTACTGCGTGATGTACGGCTACACGCAGTGGCTCGAGGAGGCCCGCGGCTTCTCCTCCGGCCACACCGGGCTGCTCATGCTGCCCATGTCCGTCACGGCGCTGGTCTGCTCGCTGCTCGGGGCCCGCACGAAGGGCCTGCGCGGCCCGCTGACCGTGGCCTGCCTCCTGCTCACCGCCGGCGCGGGCGTCCTGCTGTTCCTCACCGGCGAGACCCCGCTGGCCGTGCTGCTGCTCGCCGGGGCGTGCTTCGGCGCCCCGCAGGGTCTCATCGGGACGAGCAACCAGGCGGCCGTCCAGGCGTACGCGCCCCCGGACGGCATCGGCGCGGCGGCCGGGCTCCAGCGCACGGCCCAGTACATCGGGGCCATCACGGCGTCCAGCCTGATCGCCCTCGCCTACGCCGACGCGGCGACCGACGCCGGACTGCACCTCATGGCGGCGGTATCCGTCGTCCTGGCGGTCCTGCTGGCCGTCCTGACGCTCACGGACCGTTCCCTGCGCGTCCGCGCCTGAGCCCGGCCCCACGCCCCCCCCGACCCCACCCCCGCGCGCCCCCGCGCGCACGCACCTGACCGACAGCACCTCAAGGAGTACGCACATGACCGCCACCGTCCTGGACCCCCGGACCGCACTCGTCGTCGTCGACCTGCAGAAGGGCATCGTCGCCCTTCCGACGGCCCACCCGGCCGGCGACGTCGTCGCCCGCTCGGCGACCCTCGCCGACGCGTTCCGCGCCAAGGGCCTCCCGGTCTTCCTGGTCCGCGTCACCGGCGGCGCCCCCGGCCGCAACGAGGGGAAGGCGCCGTCCGGCAAGCCCGCGGCCGACTGGGCGGAGATCGTGCCCGAGCTCGGCCCGCACGACGATGACATCGTCGTCACCAAGCAGCAGTGGGGGGCCTTCCACGGCACGGCCCTGGACCTCGAACTGCGCCGCCGCGGGATCACCCAGGTCGTGCTGACCGGCATCGCGACCAGCATCGGTGTCGAGTCCACCGCCCGCGCCGCCCACGAGCACGGCTACCACGTCACCGTCGCCACCGACGCGGTCACCGACATGGACGCCGCCGCCCACGGCAACAGCGTCGAGAAGATCTTCCCGAGGCTCGGCGAGACCGGCACCACCGCGGCGATCATCGAGCTGCTCGGCTGACACCGCCGGGCCGGTGCCGGAACCGGGGCCGCACGGGTGACGTGTGCGGCCCCACCGGCCGTGTCTGCCGCCTCCCGCGCGTACCGGTGCGTTCAGTGGATCAGCGAATCAATCTGATCAACTGCAAATGCCACCAGAACGCATCATCCGGTCCATTCCGGTACGGGGTGGACCGGGCCGGCCCCGGAGGTATCAGCCATGGCCCACGTCGGCGTCCCGCGCGGGACGGCCCGAAAGCGCCGCTCGGTCGCGCTCCTGGCGACAGGCGTGCTCACGATCCCGGTACTGGCGGGCTGCACCTCGGACAGCGAGGGCCCCGCCTCGGTGGCCGTCCCGCAGGACATCGCCCCGGCCTCCCGGGACCGGGTCACCGAAGGCTCGACCCTCACCTGGGCGATCGACGCGGTCCCCGCCACCCTCAACGCCTTCCAGGCGGACGCCGACAGCGCGACCACGCGGATCACCGGCGCCCTCCTGCCCTCCCTCTTCTCGATGGACGCGCGGGGCGAGCCGCGCCTCAACCCGAACTACCTGGAGTCGGCCGAGGTCATCGAGCAGGAGCCCAAGCAGGTCGTGCTCTACAAGCTCGACCAGCAGGCCGTGTGGAGCGACGGCCGGGAGATCGGCGCCCCCGACTTCGTCGCCCAGTGGCGCGCGCTGAGCGGCAAGGACTCCGCCTTCTGGACCGCGCGCAACGCGGGGTACGAGCGGATCGAGAAGATCGAGCGCGGCAAGGACGACCTCCAGGTCAGGGTCACGTTCTCGAAGCCGTACGCCGACTGGCGCTCGCTCTTCTCACCCCTGTACCCGAAGGAGGTCACCGGGTCCCCGGGCACCTTCAACGACGGGGCGCGGACCACCCTCAAGAACACCGCGGGCCCCTTCCGGCTGCGCAGCGTGAGCAAGGCCGAGGGGACGGTCGTGCTCGACCGGAACCCGCGCTGGTGGGGCGACGAGGCCAAACTCGAGTCCCTGGTCTTCCGGGCCGTCGGGCCCGAGGACCGCACCGAGGCGCTGACCAAGGGCACGGTGGACGTCGCCGACATCGACCCGTCCGCGGCGAACAGCATCACGCAGGCCGCCCGCTACCGGGGCGGGAACGGGCAGCCCCCCGCCCACGGACCGGGCGCCGACATCACCCCGGCCTCCGCCCTGCGCTCCTGGGCGCTGGCCCACGGCTCGGACGAGGAGGCCGCCGAGACGGCGCAGGCCGCCCGCGAGAAGAGCAGGGAAGCCGTCGCCGTGTACGCGGCCGAGCAGAAGTCGCTGAGCGGTTTCGCCGTGCGCAAGTCCCTGGAGCCCGCGTACACGCAGCTGGCGCTGAACGGTGAGTCCGGGCCCCTCTCCGACGACCGGGTGCGCCGCGCCATCGCCCGCACCCTGGACCGGCAGGAGCTCGCCGACACCGTGCTGAAGCCGCTCGGCCTGCCCGCGAAGCCGCCCGGCAGCCACCTCGCGCTGGCCGGGCAGCCCGCCTACAAGGACGGCAGCGGGGCGCTCGGCGACCGGGACACCAAGGAGGCGCAGGCGCTGCTGGCCGACGCCGGATGGACCGTGGGCGGGGCGATCCGCAAGACCGAGGACACCAAGGCGGGCAGCGAGGCCGAGAAGAAGGCGGCCGAGGAGAAGAAGGCGTCCGGGAAGGGCGGCAGTACGGCCGACAAGGAGAAGAAGGCGTCCGAGAAGGACGGGAAGGCCGAGGACGAGAAGGCCGAGAAGGACGAGAAGGCCTCGCGCGAGGAGGGGACCTACGTCGTCGGCGACGACAAGCCGGGTGAGCGCCGGGCCGGCGACGCCGAGGTCACCGCACAGGACAAGCGTCCCGGTGGTGCCGCGGGTGCCTACGCCCCTGCGGGGACCGCGGCACCGGCCCCCGTCTCGGTCAAGGACCGGCTCGGCAAGGGCGGCAAGCCGCTGAGCCTCCGCTTCGTCCTGCCCTCGGGACCCGGTTCGCAGTCGCTGCGCGCCGTCGGGGAGAAGATCGTCGCGATGCTGGACTCGATCGGCATCAGCACGCAGGTCACCAAGGTCGACGACGACAGCTACTTCAAGGACCACATCGCGTCCGGCGCGTACGACATGGCGCTGTACTCCTGGCCCGCCACCGCCTACCCGGCGACCGACGGCCGGCCGATCTTCGCCAAGCCGGAGCCCGCCACCGACGGGTCGCTGCTCGTCGAGCAGAACTACACGCGGGTCGGGTCGGACCACATCGACCAGCTCTTCGACCGGGCCGTCTCCGAGCTCGACGCCAACGCGTCCAGGGACCTCCTGAAGCAGGCCGACGCCCGGATCTGGGCAGCCGCAGGATCGATTCCGCTGTATCAGAGGCCACAGCTGGTCGCCGTCGACAAGAAACTGGCGAACATCGGCGCCTTCGGCTTCGCCGCCCCTCGCTACGAGGACATCGGCTTCACCGGCCGTGAAGCGGCAGGTTCCCCCGCGAATCGGAAGAAGTAGCAGGTCAAAGGCGTATTCGAAGCTCAGATACAGCTCAACTCCCTTGCCCGCCGGAGCCCCCGGCGGGCAAGGTGGTGTCCGCCCCGACCCGGGCTGCTCGTCTTCTCACACCCCTTGCCGTCCGGCCGTACGCCGGCTGGACGATGACGTAATACCGGCTGAATATCGGCTGAATTGTGGCTGTGGCCCGGCTCTCAGGATCGGCCCGGGAAGCCCCGGACCCATCGGGCCCGTACCATTGGACTAGCCGTGGCGTGCCGCCCGGCGGGCGTACGAGGACTCGAGACCGACTGAGACGCCTGATCCCACGATCCGAGAGAAGCGCAAGCCACCCATGCCCACGCGCCACGACATCCGTAACGTAGCCATTGTCGCCCACGTCGACCACGGCAAGACCACGCTGGTCGACGCCATGCTCAAGCAGGCGGGCGCCTTCGCCGCGCACGCCGCCGAGAACCTCGACGAACGCATGATGGACTCGAACGACCTGGAGCGTGAGAAGGGCATCACGATCCTGGCCAAGAACACGGCCGTCAAGTACCACCCCAAGGATGGCGGCGACGTCATCACCATCAACATCATCGACACCCCCGGCCACGCCGACTTCGGTGGTGAGGTCGAGCGCGGCCTCTCGATGGTGGACGCGGTCGTCCTGCTCGTCGACGCCTCCGAGGGCCCGCTCCCGCAGACGCGCTTCGTGCTCCGCAAGGCGCTGACGGCCAAGCTGCCGGTCATCCTCTGCATCAACAAGACGGACCGCCCGGACTCCCGGATCGCCGAGGTCATCGACGAGACGTACGACCTCTTCCTGGACCTCGACGCCGACGAGGACCAGATCGAGTTCCCGATCGTCTACGCCTGCGCCCGTGACGGCGTCGCCTCGCTGACCAAGCCGGAGGACGGCAGCGTCCCGGCGGACAGCGACAGCCTGGAGCCGTTCTTCAGCACGATCCTCTCCGCGGTCCCGGCCCCGGAGTACGACGAGGACGCCCCGCTCCAGGCGCACGTCACCAACCTGGACGCCGACAACTTCCTCGGCCGTATCGCGCTCTGCCGTGTCGAGCAGGGTGAGCTGCGCAAGGGCCAGACCGTCGCGTGGATCAAGCGCGACGGCTCGATGTCCAACGTCCGCATCACCGAGCTGCTCATGACCGAGGCGCTCACCCGCAAGCCCGCCGAGAAGGCCGGCCCGGGCGACATCTGCGCGATCGCCGGTATCCCGGACATCATGATCGGCGAGACCCTTGCCGACCCCGAGAACCCGGTCGCGCTGCCGCTGATCACGGTCGACGAGCCCGCCATCTCGATGACGATCGGTGCGAACACCTCGCCGCTCGTCGGCAAGGGCGGCAAGGGCCACAAGGTCACCGCGCGCCAGATCAAGGACCGCCTCGACCGCGAGCTGATCGGTAACGTCTCGCTCCGTGTCCTGGAGACCGAGCGTCCCGACGCGTGGGAGGTCCAGGGCCGTGGTGAGCTCGCCCTGGCCATCCTGGTCGAGCAGATGCGCCGTGAGGGCTTCGAGCTGACCGTCGGCAAGCCGGAGGTCGTCACCAAGCAGGTCGACGGCAAGACGCACGAGCCGATCGAGCGCATGACGATCGACTCGCCCGAGGAGCACCTCGGTTCCATCACCCAGCTCATGGCGACCCGCAAGGGCCGCATGGAGACGATGACGAACCACGGTTCGGGCTGGGTCCGCATGGAGTGGATCGTGCCGTCCCGCGGCCTCATCGGCTTCCGTACGGAGTTCCTGACGCAGACCCGCGGCACCGGCATCGCGCACTCCCTGTTCGAGGGCCACGAGCCGTGGTTCGGCGAGCTGCGCACGCGCCACAACGGTTCGCTGGTGGCCGACCGCTCGGGCGTCGTGACGCCGTTCGCGATGGTCAACCTCCAGGAGCGCGGTGTCATCTTCACCGAGGCCGGCACCGAGGTCTACGAGGGCATGATCATCGGCGAGAACTCGCGCGCCGACGACATGGACGTGAACATCACCAAGGAGAAGAAGCTCACCAACATGCGTGCGGCTTCCGCGGACACCACGGAGAACGTGGTGCCCGCCCGCAAGCTGTCGCTGGAGCAGTCCCTGGAGTTCTGCCGCGACGACGAGTGCATCGAGGTCACCCCGGAGACGGTCCGCATCCGCAAGGTCGTCCTGGACCAGAAGCAGCGTGGCCGCTCGGCCTCGCGCGCGAAGAACGGCTGACCTGACCGGTACCGCCCGCTCCGGCCGGCGAACCGTCAGTACGAGCCATTGACATGAGGCCCGGACCCCCGCAGACACTGTGGGGGTCCGGGCCTTTCGTCAACCCGATTTCCTGACCGAGGTGTCCGCATATCGTGCGTCGCTCTCCGGAACATGTGTTAACGGTCCGTTTCGGGGGTGTCTGTCTGGGATCACTTTGTCCGGATTTCGGGCAACCATGGCTTCTCGATGTTGTCAAACCGAGACCCTTTAAGTGTGGTTTACAGCCCGGTGTTACTTAATAGTTGGCTCCATTGAGCTCGGGTCAATGGGTCGGCGCACTGTGGGGAGTGCGGACTCACGAGCACACTCGGGGCACTGAAAACGATCGCCGTCAGGGGTGTCGGTGGATCTCTCCAGTGCCCCTCTTGTAGTCAAAAGTGGACTCATGAGGAGGAAACCCATGCGCGGTGCCAAGAGCGCCAAGTGGGTCGCGGGAGCGGCAATCATCGCCCTGGCCGCGACTGCCTGTGGCGGGGGCGACAGCGACGACAGCAGCAACGCCTCGAAGGAGAAGGGCAAGCCCGCGGGCTACGTCTCCATCGACGTCGGCGAGCCGCAGAAGCCGCTGATCCCGGCCGACACCAACGAGTCGCTGGGTAGCTACGTCATCCAGTCGATCTTCACCCAGCTGCTCGACTTCGATGCGGACGGCAACATCGTCTACACGAACGCCGAGTCCGTGAAGTCGACGGACAACAAGACGTGGACGGTCAAGCTCAAGCCCGGCTGGAAGTTCCACGACGGCACCCCGGTCACGTCCGAGTCGTACATCAAGGCCTGGAACTGGTACGCCAACGTCAAGAACGCCCAGCAGAACGCGTTCTGGTTCGAGGACATCAAGGGCTACGCGGACGTCCACCCGGAGAAGGGTGACCCCAAGGGCACGGAGATGTCCGGTCTGAAGGCCGTCGACGACACCACCTTCACGATCGAGCTCAACAAGCCGGTCCCGTACTACGAGTACAAGCTCGGCTACACGACCTTCGCCCCGCTGCCCGAGGTCTTCTACAAGGACACCAAGGCGTTCGGCCAGGCTCCGGTCGGCAACGGTCCCTACATCTTCGAGAAGTGGGACCACAAGAAGCTCATCCAGGTCAAGGCCAACCCTGACTACCAGGGCCCGAACAAGGCCAAGAACAAGGGTGTCCTCTTCAAGAACTACGCGACCGTCGAGGCCGCGTACCAGGACCTCCTCTCCGGCAACCTGGACATGATCCGCCAGGTCGGCCCGAAGGACCTGCCGAAGTACAAGGCCGACCTCGGCGACCGCGCGATCGACGAGCCGTACGCGGCCATCCAGTCGCTGGTCCCGACCTTCTACTCGAAGACCTTCAAGGACATCGACCCGAAGGTCCTCCAGGGTCTGTCGATGGCGATCGACCGTGACACGATCACCAAGACCGTGCTCAACGGCACCCGCAAGCCCGCCACCAGCTTCACGCCTCCGGGCGTCGCCGGTAACCAGGACCTGGGCACCGACGTGTTCAAGTTCGACCCGGCGAAGGCGAAGCAGCTCGTCACCGAGGGCGGCGGTGTTCCGGAGAACAAGATCTGGATCCAGTACAACGCCGACGGCGGCCACAAGGAGTGGGTGACCGCGGTCTGCGAGTCCATCCGCAACGCCACCGGGGTCGACTGCGTGCCGGACGCCAAGCCGGACTTCCAGACCGACCTGGAGGCGCGTGACAACGACCAGGTCAAGTCGATGTACCGCGGTGGCTGGGTCGCCGACTACCCGCTGAACGTCAACTTCATGCGGGAGCTGTACGGCACGACCGCCGAGGCCAACAACGGCCGGTTCTCCGACAAGGAGGTCGACGCGGCGTTCAAGAAGGGCGACAACGCGGCCACCCTGGACGACTCCATCAAGGCGTACCAGGACGCGGAGAAGCTCGTCCTCGCCAAGATGCCGGCGATCCCGCTCTGGGAGTACAAGACCAACGGTGGCTACTCGAAGTCCGTCGACAACGTGACGATCGACTTCCACGGTGACTACAACATCACCGAAGTCACCGTCGCGAAGTAGTCACGCCTGAGGGCCCCCACTCGGCCATCAGCCGCCCACACAGGCAGTAGGTCCCGGGGGCCGCTCTCCACATCGGGAGAGCGGCCCCTGGGCTGCATTACCCCTAATCGGAGGCAAACATGGGGCGTTATGTCGCGAGGCGACTGCTCCAGATGATCCCGGTCTTCATCGGGTCGACCTTGCTCGTCTTCGCCATGATGTACGCGCTGCCCGGCGATCCCGTGCGCGCACTCGCCGGCGAACAGACAGTCGACCCCACGCAGATCGCGGCGATGAAGAAGGAGCTCGGGCTCGACCTGCCGCTCTGGCACCAGTACTGGAACTACCTTGTGAACTTGTTCCAGGGTGACTTCGGCACGCAGATCGCAAGTGGCCGACCGGTCGCCGACATCATCTCGGAAGCGTTTCCGATCACGGTGCGGCTGGCTCTGTTTGCCTTCATCTTCACGGTCGTCGTCGGTATCACGATGGGCGTGTTCGCCGGTCTGAAGGCCGACACCCTCCGCGACCGCGGGCTGCTCGTCCTGACGCTCCTGCTGATCTCGGTCCCCTCGTTCGTGCTCGGCTTCCTCGGCCAGTACTTCTTCGCCTTCCAGCTCGGCTGGGTCGAGCCCAACGTGAGCATGGAAGCGAACTCCAGCGAGCTGATCCTGCCCGCTGTGGTGCTCGGCTCCCTGTCACTCGCGTACGTCGCGCGGCTGACCCGGACGTCGGTCGCCGAGAACCTGCGCTCCGACTACATGCGCACCGCGGTGGCCAAGGGCCTGCCCCGGCGCCGCATCATCGGTGTGCACCTGATGCGCAACTCGATGATCCCCGTGGTCACCTTCCTCGGCACCGACCTCGGTGCCCTGCTCGGCGGCGCGGTCGTGACCGAGGGCATCTTCAACGTCAAGGGTGTCGGTTCCGCCGTCTTCGACGCGCTCAGGCACCGCGAAGGTGCCACGGTCGTCGGCATCGTGACGCTGATCGTCATCGTCTATCTCGTCGCCAGCCTGGTCGTCGACCTGCTCTACGCGGTCCTGGACCCGAGGATCCGTTATGCCTGAGACGCTCAAGGAAGCCACCCCGGACACGCCCGGGGCCGTCGCCGCACCCGTCGCCGCCGCACCCGTCGGCAAGCCCCGCAGCCTGTGGTCCGACGCCTGGCACGACCTGCGGCGCAGCCCGCTGTTCGTCATCTCGGCGGTCCTGATCATCTTCCTGCTGGTCATGGCGATCGCACCCGGCCTGTTCACCGGCGCCGACCCGCGCTACGCGGACCTGGCCCACCACTACCTGCAGAAGCCCAAGTGGGGGAACTTCTTCCAGGAGGACTGGTTCGGGTACGACATCCAGGGACGCTCGATCTACGCGCGTGTCGTCTACGGCGCCCGCGCCTCGATCACCGTCGCCGTCGTCGTCACGGTCCTCGTGACCGTCCTGGGCACCGTGGTCGGCATGCTCGCCGGCTACTTCGGCGGCTGGATCGACACAATCCTGTCCCGGGTCACCGACATCTTCTTCGGCGTCCCGTTCATCCTCGGCGCGATGGTCGTCCTGACCTCGTTCGAGGAGCGCAAGATCTGGGTCGTCATCCTGGCCCTGGCCTTCCTCGGCTGGACCCAGATCGCCCGTGTCGCCCGCGGCTCGGTGCTGACGATCAAGCAGGCGGACTACGTGATGGCGGCCAAGGCGCTCGGTGCCTCGACCACCCGCATCCTGCTGAAGCACATCCTGCCCAACGCGATCGCCCCGGTGATCGTCGTCGCGACCATCGCGCTCGGCGGCTACATCTCGGCCGAGGCCACCCTGTCCTTCCTGGGCATCGGTCTCGCCGAGCCGACCGTGTCGTGGGGTGTCGACATCTCCTCCGGCCAGGAGCAGCTGCGCAACGCCGCGTTCGTGCTGATCATCCCGTCGGTCATGGTGTCCATCACGGTCCTGGCGTTCATCATGCTCGGCGATGCGGTACGCAACGCCCTCGACCCCAAGCTGCGCTGAGGGAGGCGTACATGACCATCATCGACAAGACGGCGGATGTTCCCGCTCCGCGGGGTTCCGACGACGCGAGCGGCCCGCTGCTCGAGGTCCGCGACCTCCATGTGGAGTTCCACACCCGCGACGGTGTCGCCAAGGCCGTCAACGGAGTCAACTACAGCGTCAGCGCGGGCGAGACCCTCGCCGTGCTCGGCGAGTCCGGTTCGGGCAAGTCCGTGACCGCTCAGGCGATCATGGGCATCCTGGACATGCCCCCGGGAAGCATCCCGAAGGGCGAGATCTTCTTCCGCGGCCAGGACATGCTCAAGATGTCCAACGAGGAGCGCCGGCAGATCCGCGGCCAGAAGATCGCGATGATCTTCCAGGACGCGCTCTCCTCCCTGAACCCGGTCCTCTCCGTGGGCTACCAGCTCGGCGAGATGTTCCGTGTGCACCAGGGCCTCTCCAAGAAGGACGCCAAGGCCAAGGCCATCGAGCTGATGGACCGCGTGCGCATCCCGGCGGCCAAGGAGCGGGTGGGCGACTATCCGCACATGTTCTCCGGCGGTATGCGCCAGCGCATCATGATCGCGATGGCGCTCGCCCTGGAGCCGGACCTGATCATCGCGGACGAGCCCACCACGGCACTCGACGTGACCGTCCAGGCCCAGGTCATGGACCTGCTCGCGGAGCTCCAGCGCGACTTCAACATGGGCCTGATCCTGATCACGCACGACCTCGGTGTCGTCGCCGACGTCGCGGACAAGATCGCCGTGATGTACGCGGGCCGGATCGTCGAGACCGCTCCGGTCCACGAGATCTACAAGCGCCCCGCGCACCCGTACACCAAGGGCCTGCTGGAGTCGATCCCGCGCCTGGACCAGAAGGGTCAGGAGCTCTACGCGATCAAGGGCCTGCCGCCCAACCTGCTGCACGTGCCGTCCGGCTGCGCCTTCAACCCGCGCTGCACGATGGCGCAGGACATCTGCCGTACCGAGATCCCGGCGCTGCGCCCGGTGACCGAGCAGGACGGTACCGAGCTGGTCGGCCGCGGCAGCGCCTGCCACTTCTGGAAGGAGACGATCCATGGCTGAGCTCGACAAGGAGTCCGTGGACGCCACCCCGAACGTCACCGAAGTGGCGACGGTCAACGCGGCGAGCGAGACGGAGGCCGTGGCGGCCCTGGACGCCCCGGTGTCCAAGGGTGAGCCGATCCTCCAGGTGCGCAACCTGGTCAAGCACTTCCCGCTGACCCAGGGCATCCTCTTCAAGAAGCAGGTCGGCGCGGTCAAGGCCGTGGACGGGATCTCCTTCGACCTCTACCAGGGCGAGACCCTCGGCATCGTGGGCGAGTCCGGCTGCGGCAAGTCCACGGTCGCCAAGCTGCTGATGACCCTGGAGCGGGCCACCGCCGGTGAGGTCTTCTACAAGGGCCAGGACATCACCAAGCTGTCCGGCCGTGCGCTGAAGGCCGTGCGCCGCAACATCCAGATGGTGTTCCAGGACCCGTACACCTCGCTCAACCCGCGCATGACGGTCGGCGACATCATCGGGGAGACCTTCGAGATCCACCCCGAGGCCGCCCCGAAGGGCGAGCGGCGCCGCAAGGTGCAGGACCTGCTCGACGTCGTCGGTCTGAACCCGGAGTACATCAACCGGTACCCGCACCAGTTCTCGGGCGGTCAGCGCCAGCGCATCGGCATCGCCCGCGGCCTCGCACTCAACCCCGAGATCATCATCTGCGACGAGCCGGTCTCCGCGCTCGACGTGTCGGTGCAGGCGCAGGTCATCAACCTGATGGAGAAGCTCCAGGACGAGTTCAACCTCTCCTACCTCTTCATCGCGCACGACCTGTCGATCGTCCGGCACATCTCGGACCGGGTCGGCGTCATGTACCTCGGCAAGATGGCCGAGATCGGTACGGACACGCAGATCTACGACCACCCGACGCACCCCTACACCCAGGCGCTGCTGTCGGCGGTCCCGGTCCCGGACCCGGACGCCCGTGAGGGCCGCGAGCGGATCATCCTCTCCGGTGACGTCCCGTCGCCGGCGAACCCGCCGTCCGGCTGCCGTTTCCGTACGCGGTGCTGGAAGGCCCAGGACAAGTGCGCCACCGAGGTGCCGCTGCTGGCGATCCCCGAGCGCTTCAAGAGCTCGGAGACTCCGGCCGCGCACGAGTCGGCGTGCCACTTCGCCGAGGAGAAGGACGTCGTCCACGCGTCGTAGCTCCTGATCGTTCCGACGAGGACGCCCGGCCCCCGAGAGGGTGCCGGGCGTCCTCGCGTTCCCGCGGACCCCGTACGGCGTACGGCGTAGGCCGACATGCGACGCAGTGTCATATGGGGTGATATGAGGCATTGAGCACTCAAGGGAACCCTAGGAGGCACTCATGCGCGGAGCCACACAGGCCAGGTGGGCCGCATGCGCCGTCGCCGTCGCCCTGACGGCCACGGCCTGCGGCGGCGGGGACAGCGGTGGCGGCGGTGGGGCCGACGGGATCGTGAGCTCCTCCTGGGGCGACCCGCAGAATCCGCTGGAGCCGGCGAACACCAACGAGGTCCAGGGCGGCAAGGTCCTCGACATGGTCTTCCGGGGGCTCGTGCGCTACGACCCCAAGACCGGTGAGGCGAAGAACGAGATCGCCGAGAAGATCGAGTCGAGCGACTCGCAGAACTTCACGATCACGATCAAGGACGACTGGACCTTCAGCAACGGCGAGAAGATCACCGCCAAGTCGTTCGTCGATGCCTGGAACTACGGAGCCGCGCTCAAGAACAACCAGAAGAACGCCTACTTCTTCCAGTACATCGACGGTTACGACAAGGTCCACCCCGAGTCGGGCTCGGCTTCCGCGGACACGCTCTCGGGCCTGAAGGTCGTCAACGACACGACCTTCACGGCCAAGCTGTCGCAGAAGTTCTCGCTCTGGCCCGACACCCTCGGCTACGCGGCCTTCGTACCGCTGCCCAAGACCTTCTACGACGACCACGACGCCTGGCTCTCCAAGCCCGTCGGCAACGGGCCGTACACCATCGACCAGTACGCCAAGGGTTCGTCGATGAGTCTGCGCAGGTGGGACGATTACCCGGGCGCGGACAAGGCGCAGAACGGCGGTATCGACCTCAAGGTCTACACCGACAACAACACCGCCTACACCGACCTGACGGCGGGCAACCTCGACCTCGTCGACGACGTGCCCGCCGCGCAGCTCAAGAACGTCTCCGCGGACCTGGGCGACCGGTACATCAACACACCTGCCGGCATCATCCAGACCCTCGCCTTCCCCTTCTACGAGAAGGCCTGGGACACCCCCGGAGCGATCAAGGTCCGTCAAGGGCTGTCGATGGCGATCAACCGCGACCAGATCACCAATCAGATCTTCCAGAAGACGCGCACCCCGGCCTCCGACTGGACCTCACCGGTCCTCGGCGAGGAGGGCGGCTTCAAGAAGGGCCTCTGCGGCCCGGCGTGCGAGTACGACAAGGCGCAGGCCAAGAAGCTGATCCAGGAGGGCGGCGGCATCCCCGGCGGCCAGCTCAAGATCTCGTACAACGCCGACACCGGCTCCCACAAGGAGTGGGTCGACGCGGTCTGCAACAGCATCAACAACGTCATGGGGAACAACAAGGCGTGCGTCGGCGGGCCCGTCGGCACCTTCGCGGACTTCCGCAGCCAGGTCTCCACCCAGAAGCTGACCGGTGCCTGGCGCGCCGGCTGGCAGATGGACTACCCGCTGATCCAGAACTTCCTCCAGCCGCTCTACTACACCAACGCCCCGTCCAACGACGGCAAGTGGAGCGACAAGAAGTTCGACGACCTGGTCGACAAGGCCAACGCGGAGAGCGACAAGGCCACCGCCGTGAGCACCTTCCAGGACGCGGAGAAGGTCCTCGTCGAGCAGATGCCCGTGATCCCGCTCTGGTACCAGAACGGCAGTGCCGGCTACTCGGACAGGGTCGAGAACGTCTCGCTGAACCCCTTCAGCGTCCCGGTGTACGACCAGATCAAGGTCAAGTGACCCGCTGAAGCCGGGTGGCGGGTGCGGGACACCGCACCGGCCGCCCGGCTTTCCGGTCCTCCGCCCGTTCGCCTGAGAGGTGTCCCGCCGGCCGCGCCGGACGGATGCCCCTAGACCCCCGGAGCCCCTCATGGGACGTTATGTGATCCGGCGGCTGCTGCAGATGATCCCCGTCTTCTTCGGCACCACGCTGCTGATCTTCCTCATGGTGAACGTGATGGGCGACCCCATCGCGGGCCTCTGCGGCGACCGCCAGTGCGACCCCGCGACCGCCGCCCAGCTGCGCACCGAGTTCGGCCTCGACAAGCCGGTGTGGCAGCAGTACCTGACCTACATGGGCAACATCTTCACCGGTGACTTCGGCACGGCCTTCAACGGCCAGAAGGTCACCGAGCTGATGGCCACCGCCTTCCCCATCACCATCCGGCTCACCATCGTCGCGATCGTCTTCGAGATCGTCATCGGCATCAGCCTCGGCGTCGTCACCGGCCTGCGCCGCGGGCGGCCCGTCGACACCGTGGTGCTCATCCTGACCCTGGTCGTCATCGCCGTACCGACGTTCGTCACCGGCCTGCTGCTCCAGCTCCTCCTCGGTGTGGAGTGGGGCATCATCAAGCCCTCCGTCTCCTCGGAGGCGCCCGTCGACGAACTCATCGTGCCCGGACTCGTGCTGGCCTCCGTCTCCCTGGCCTACGTCACCCGGCTCACCCGGACCTCGATCGCGGAGAACGCCCGCGCCGACTACGTCCGCACCGCCGTTGCCAAGGGCCTCCCCAGGCGCCGGGTGGTCGTACGGCACCTGCTGCGCAACTCCCTCATCCCCGTCATCACCTTCATCGGCACCGACGTGGGCGCCCTGATGGGCGGGGCGATCGTCACCGAGCGCATCTTCAACATCCACGGAGTCGGCTACCAGCTCTACCAGGGCATCCTGCGCCAGAACTCCCAGACCGTCGTCGGGTTCGTGACCGTCCTGGTCCTCGTGTTCCTGGCCGCCAACCTGATCGTCGACCTCCTGTACGCCGTACTCGACCCGAGGATCCGCTATGCCTGAGCAGAAGCCGTGGGACGACGCGACGGGCAGCGGAGCCATCTCGGGGGCCGGTGCGGGCGGTGGTATGGACCTCGCGATGGACGAGGGCACCACGCTGGACAAGACGCCCGGCGGCCCCGAGGGCACCGGGCCCGCCGGCAAGCCGCGCAGCCTGTGGTCCGACGCCTGGCGCGACCTGCGCCGCAACCCGGTCTTCATCATCTCCGGGCTCGTCATCCTCTTCCTGGTGATCATCTCGATCTGGCCGTCCCTGATCGCGGACCAGGACCCGCTCGACTGCGACCTCGCCAAGGCCCAGGAGGGGTCCCAGCCCGGACACCCCTTCGGCTTCGACGGGCAGGGCTGCGACGTCTACACACGCACGGTCTACGGAGCGCGGACCTCCGTCGCCGTCGGCGTCCTGTCCACCGTCGGCGTCTCGCTCCTCGGCGGGGTGCTCGGCGGGCTCGCCGGCTTCTTCGGCGGCAAGTGGGACGCCGTGCTGTCCCGCATCACGGACGTCTTCTTCGGCATCCCGGTGGTCCTCGGCGGCCTGGTCTTCCTCTCCGTCGTCACCAGCTCCACGATCTGGCCCGTGATCGGCTTCATCGTGCTGCTGGGCTGGCCCCAGATCGCGCGCATCGCGCGCGGCTCCGTCATCACCGCCAAACAGAACGACTACGTCCAGGCGGCCAGGGCGCTGGGAGCCTCCAACGCGCGGATGATGCTGCGCCACATCATGCCCAACGCCATCGCGCCGGTGATCGTCGTCGCCACCATCGCCCTGGGGACGTACATCTCGCTGGAGGCGACCCTCTCGTACCTGGGCGTCGGCCTGAAGCCGCCCGCCGTCTCCTGGGGCATCGACATCTCCGCCGCCTCCCAGTACGTCCGCAACGCGCCGCACATGCTGCTCTGGCCCGCGGGGGCGCTGGCCGTCACCGTGCTCGCCTTCATCATGCTCGGCGACGCGGTGCGCGACGCCCTCGACCCCAAGCTGCGCTGAGGAGCCCGCTGCCATGCTGCTCGAAGTACGCGATCTGCACGTGGAGTTCCACACCCGCGACGGCGTGGCCAAGGCCGTCAACGGGGTCAACTACTCGGTGGCCGAGGGCGAGACGCTCGCCGTCCTCGGCGAGTCCGGCTCCGGCAAGTCCGTCACGGCCCAGGCGATCATGGGCATCCTCGACATGCCGCCGGGGAAGATCAGCGGGGGCGAGATCCTCTTCAAGGACCGCGACCTGCTCAAGCTCAAGCCCGAGGAGCGCCGCAGGGTACGGGGCCAGGAGATGGCCATGATCTTCCAGGACGCGCTCTCCTCGCTGAACCCGGTGCTGAGCGTCGGCGAACAGCTCGGTGAGATGTTCGTCGTGCACCGCGGGATGTCCCGGGGCGACGCGAAGGCCAAGGCCATCGAGCTGATGGACCGGGTGCGCATCCCCGCCGCCCGGGAGCGGGTCGGCAACTTCCCGCACCAGTTCTCCGGCGGTATGCGCCAGCGCATCATGATCGCGATGGCGCTCGCCCTGGAGCCCGACCTGATCATCGCCGACGAGCCCACCACCGCCCTCGACGTGACCGTCCAGGCCCAGGTGATGGAGCTGCTCGCCGAACTCCAGCGCGAGCTCAACATGGGCCTGATCCTGATCACGCACGACCTCGGTGTCGTCGCCGACGTCGCGGACAAGATCGCCGTGATGTACGCGGGCCGGATCGTCGAGACCTCACCGGTCCACGACATCTACAAGGCACCCGCCCACCCGTACACCAAGGGGCTCCTCCGCTCGATCCCGAGGCTGGACCAGAAGGGCCAGGAGCTCTACGCGATCAAGGGGCTGCCGCCCAACCTGCTGCACATCCCGCCCGGCTGCGCCTTCCACCCGCGCTGCCCCATGGCCCAGGCCGTGTGCCGTACGGACGTGCCTCCGCTGTACACCGTGGACGAGGACCGCCGGAGCGCCTGCCACTTCTGGAAGGAGACGCTCGATGCACGCTGACGACGCGGGAACCGGGAGCGGGCCGGGAGGCTCCACACTGCTGTCCGAGGCACGGGAGGCGGGTCGGTCACGGCCGTTCGCCGAGGGCGACCCGATCCTGGAGGTGCGCGGTCTGGTCAAGCACTACCCGCTGACCCGGGGGATCCTCTTCAAGAAGCAGATCGGCGCCGTCAAGGCCGTCGACGGGGTGGACTTCGACCTGGTGGCGGGCGAGACGCTCGGGATCGTGGGGGAGTCCGGCTGCGGCAAGTCGACGGTCGCCAAGATGCTGGTGCACCTGGAGCCGCCGACCGGGGGCGTGATCCGCTACAAGGGCGAGGACGTCACCAAGCTGTCCGGCCGTGCGCTGAAGGCCGTGCGCCGCAACATCCAGATGGTGTTCCAGGACCCGTACACCTCGCTCAACCCGCGCATGACGGTCGGCGACATCATCGGGGAGCCCTACGAGATCCACCCCGAGGTGGCGCCCAAGGGGAGCCGGCGGCAGAAGGTGCAGGACCTGCTCGACGTCGTCGGTCTGAACCCGGAGTACATCAACCGGTACCCGCACCAGTTCTCGGGCGGTCAGCGCCAGCGCATCGGCATCGCCCGCGGCCTCGCGCTCAACCCCGAGATCATCGTCGCCGACGAGCCGGTCTCCGCGCTCGACGTGTCGGTGCAGGCCCAGGTCGTCAACCTGCTGGACCGGCTGCAGGCCGAATTCGACCTGAGCTTCCTGTTCATCGCGCACGACCTGTCGATCGTCCGGCACATCTCGGACCGGGTCGGCGTCATGTACCTCGGCCGGATCGTGGAGATCGGCACGGACGAGGAGATCTACGACCACCCGACGCACCCGTACACCCAGGCACTGCTCTCGGCCGTCCCGGTCCCCGACCCCACGGCTCGCGAGCACCGCGAGCGGATCATCCTGCACGGGGACGTGCCGTCCCCGGCGAACATCCCGTCGGGCTGCCGCTTCCGCACCCGCTGCTGGAAGGCGCAGGAGCGGTGCGCGCTGGAGGTCCCGCTGCTGGCGGTGCCGGCGGTCTTCCGTGAGTCGGACACCCCCGCCCGGCACGACTCGGCGTGCCATTTCGCCGAGGAGAAGCGGGTGGTCCCGCGTGAGGGGCCAGGGTCGGGCCCCCAGGACGGGGCGCCGGCGTCCCCGCGCGGAGACTCCCCCCAGGATCCGGACACCGGGTCGGGCACCGGATGACGGAGCGGGGCAAAAGGGCCTCATATCCGTTAACACAGAGGCAACTTGACCGTCGTCGCACCGATATACGGACGTCCCACCATAGAGAGCGTACGGCCGTGCGGGTGCCGTGAACCGGCCGGGGCGTTCATCACGTCGCCCCGGCCGGTTACCCGTGTCCGTCCCGCCCCACAGGTCCTCTTGTCCATCGGCGGACCTCGGTGGAGTATCGCTGGGGTGATACTCACACGGGGAGCCAGAATCACCGGTGCGGTGCTGTCGGCCGTGCTCGCCGCCATGGTCCTGGGCTGGATCGTGCGGGACGTCCGCGCGGTCGGCGATCCGGAGGGCCTGCTGCGCTACTGGGCCGGCTACACGGGTGCCCGGCCCGACGGTCAGCCCGCCACCCTCCAGGCCGACGCCGTGCTCCTCGTGGTCCACGTCTGCGCCTTCGTCGCGGCCCTGCGCTCCTCCGTCGCCGCGTCCACCCTGGTCGCCACGGGAGTCGTCACCTTCGCCCTGCGGCTGCCCGGCGTCTGGACGATCGGCGCGTCCTCGACGGACGGACGGTACGGCGACGAACTGCGCACCCGGGCGCTCGTCGGGACCTTCGTCGCGCTGGGCGCCGCGCTCGCGCTGATCGTCACCGGAGCGGCCGGACGCAGGCAGCCGGCGGGCTCCTGGGAACGGCTGCCCACCAGGCCGGGCCAGGCGGCCGGGGTCACCGCGTTCCTGGTGTTCGGCGCGTCGGGTACCGTCATGATCGCCTGGGAGATCCGCCAGTTCGTCACCCTGCCCTCCGAGCTCTATCCGGACTGGTTCATCGGCGGACGGTTCGTCCTGACAGGACTGACCGCCGCCCCGCCCGGCTGGAGCAGCGTGGCCCTCGCGGTGATCTGCCTGGTGGTGGCGTGGACGGCGCTCTTCCGCGCCGTCCACGCGCGGCCGCTCGGGATGATCGCCGCCGGATTCCTGCTGGTCGCGGGCGTCTGCGGGATCGCCCGGGCCTTCCACCTGCGGATGGTGGAGCACTTCGGCGACCTCGGGGCCGAACAGCAGCTCATGGTGCTCACCTCGGTCCTCTTCGCCCTCGCGGGCGCCACGGGCCTGCTGGTCCTGGCCCGCAGGGGCTTCGAGGACGCCGACGGCCGGGACCAGGGGTACGGCGGATACGGCTACCCGCAGACCGACGCGCAGGGGTACGGCTACCCGCAGTCGGGCGGTCCGGGGTACGGCTACCCGCAGTCCGGAGGGCCTGGGCACGGCTACCCGCCGGGCGGCGCCGGGTCCCCGCCGCCGCCCGCGTCCCCGCCGCCCGGCTGGTGAGCGTCCCGGACTAGCCCCGCGGCAGCCCCAGGGACCGCCTGAGGAAGTCGACCTGGAGCAGCAGCAGGTTCTCGGCCACCTGCTCCTGCGGGGTCATGTGCGTCACCCCGCTCAGCGGCAGGACCTCGTGCGGGCGCCCGGCGGACAGCAGTGCGGACGAGAGCCGCAGCGCGTGGGCGACCACCACGTTGTCGTCGGCCAGGCCGTGCACGATCATCATCGGCCGTACCCCGTCGGCCGGTTCGGAGAGCCCCTCGTCGGTCACCAGGGAGCTGCGGGCGTACACCTCGGGCTGCTTCGCGGGGTCGCCGAGGTACCGCTCGGTGTAGTGGGTGTCGTACAGCCGCCAGTCCGCCACCGGAGCGCCGACGACTGCCGCGTGGAAGACGTCGGGACGGCGCAGCACCGCGAGCGCCGAGAGATAGCCGCCGTACGACCAGCCGCGCATGGCCACCTTCGAGAGGTCGAGCGGGAACCGCCCGGCCAGTGCGTGCAGGGCCTCGACCTGGTCGTCGAGGGTCAGGGTGAAGTCGTCCCTCACCGCCTTCTCCCAGGCGGGGGAGCGGCCCGGCGCACCCCGTCCGTCCGCGACGACCACCGCGAATCCCTGGTCCGCGAACCACTGGGACGTGAGGTACGGATTGTGTGCGGCGACCACCCGGCGGCCGTGCGGACCCCCGTAGGGATCCATCAGGACCGGAAGCGGACCGTCTGATTCCTTGTAGTCGGCGGGGAGCAGGACGGCGCACGGGATCCGCCGTGCGCCCCCCTCTGTCAGCCGTACCCTCGCGGTCAGGACCGGCTCCTGGGCGAGGTTCTCGACCGCGGCGATCCGCTTGCCGTCGCGCAGCACCCGCACCGCCGTCCCTGGGTGGTCCAGGGAGGTGGACACCAGCACCGTCACCCCGCCCGCACGCACCGCGGTGTGGACCCCGGCGCCCTCGCTCACCCGCTCCACACCCAGCTCGTTGACCCGGTACACATGGCTCTGCCCCGTCTCGGGGTCCGGCGCCCCCTCGCCCGCCGTCGCCTGGACGAGGATGTCCGACTCCCCGATGTCCAGCACCGCCTGGAGGTGCAGCCGGTCGCCGGTCAGCGGCCGGTCGCCGACCGAGAGGACCCGTGCGCCCCCCTCGTCGGCCATGCGCACCAGCCGCCCGTCCGGCGCCCAGGCGGGCACCCCGGCGAAAAGATCAAGCCATACATCGTCCTCGTCGACGTGCACCGTGCGGGTCGTGCCGCTCCCGGTGTCGACGGCCAGATGCAGCTGGCTGCGCTGGTCGCGGGCCTGCACCAGGATCAGCGGAGCACCGTGCGAGGACCAGTGGACCCGCGCGAGATACGGGAAGCGGACCCGGTCCCAGAGGACCTCCGTACGGCCGCCGTCCAGGTCCGTGACGAAGAGCCGCACGTCGGCGTTGGCCGTGCCCGCCGCCGGATAGCCCACCTCGGCCGGCTTGTTCCCGGGGTGCGCAGGATCGGCGATCCACCACCGCTGTACGGCGCTGTCGTCGACCCGTGCGACCAGCAGGCGGTCGGACTCCGGCGACCACCAGAATCCCCGGTAGCGGCTCATCTCCTCGGCCGCGACGAACTCCGCGAGGCCGTACGAGGTGTGCTCGTCCTCCGGTTCGGCGACCGCCCGGTCGCCGTCGCCCCCCGCTCCCACGACGCGCAGGGCGCCCCGTGACACGTAGGCGATGTGCCGGCCGTCGGGGGAGGGGCGCGGATCGATCACCGGGCCCGGTACCGGGAGGGCGCGTGCCGTGCCCGCGGTCAACTCGGCGACGTACGCCTTGCCGGAGAGGGCGAAGGCCGCCAACTCGGCCGCGTCGTCCACCGCGTAGCCCACGATGCCCGCCGAGCCCTCCCTGGTCCGCTCGCGCCGTGCGCGCTCCTGGGGCGACAGCTTCTCCGCGGAACCGCCCAGCAGGGCGTCGGGGTCGGCGGCCACGCGTTCCTCGCCCGTCGCCGTGTCCAGGACCAGGAGGCGGTTCGTCCGGTCGGTGCCGGAGGACGACCTGAGGAAGAGCACCCGCGTCCCATCCGGTGAGACGGTGAAGGCCCTGGGTGCGCCGAGAGTGAACCGCTGGGTCCGGGCGTGCTGGAGGGGAAAGGACAGCTTCTGCGAGGTCATGGCACCGAACCTAGTCCGCGACCGCCGGTCCGTGCGCCCCTCGTGCTGCTGTGCCCCGATCAATGCGTCGGCACGGATAGTTATGATCCGTAGCGCTCGGTGGGTATGAACCTGCTGGCTCCATGTGTGCTGCCCGTCCCGACCGTACTGATGGAGGTGAACCGCCGTGGCACTCTCGATTTCGGCGGTGGTGCTGCTGGCGATCGTCGTCTTCCTGCTGATCCGGAAATCCGGACTGAAGGGCGGACACGCGGTGGTCTGCATGCTGCTCGGGTTCTACCTCGCGAGCTCGTCGATCGCACCGACCATCTCGGAGGTGACGTCGAACGTGGCAGGCATGATCGGGGGCATCAAGTTCTGACCGGCGCCCCGCCCGGCGCCCCGGACCCCGTGGGGCGTTCGGCCCGAGGGGCGGCCTGCTCGTAGGGTGGTCCCATGACGGACCTTCCCGCCCGCCGGCTGCTCCTGGTGCACGCGCACCCGGACGACGAGTCGATCAACAACGGTGCCACGATGGCCAGGTATGCCGCCGAGGGCGCCCACGTCGCCCTGGTGACGTGCACCCTCGGCGAGGAGGGCGAGGTCATCCCGCCGGACCTCGCACACCTCGCCGCGGACCGTGCCGGCGGCCTGGGCGACCACCGCATCGGTGAACTCGCCGCCGCGATGCGGGAGCTCGGGGTCGCCGACCACCGGTTCCTGGGCGGTCCCGGCTGCTACCGCGACTCCGGGATGATGGGCACCGAGCAGAATCACCGGCCCGGTGCCTTCTGGGGCGCCGACCTCGACGAGGCGGCCGGCCACCTCGTCGAGGTGATCCGGTCCCTGCGTCCCCAGGTCATGATCACGTACGACCCCGACGGCGGCTACGGCCACCCCGACCACATCCAGGCGCACCGCGTCGCCATGCGCGCCGCGGACCTTGCCGCCGATCCCGCGTACGACGACGGCGCGGGAGCCCCGCACACCGTCGCGAAGATCTACTGGAACCGCGTGCCCCGACCTGTGGTCGAGGAGGCCTTCGTGCGGCTGCGGGAGACCGCACCCGACGTCTTCCCGGGGATCGCGGCGGTCGACGACGTGCCCGGTGTCGTGGACGACGCGGAGGTCACGGCCGAGATCGACGGATCGGCCCACGCCGGGGCGAAGGCCGCCGCCATGCGGGCGCATGCCACCCAGATCGCCGTCGAGGAGCCGTTCTTCGCTCTTTCGAACGACCTGGGGCAGCCCCTCCTCACCACCGAGTACTACCAGTTGGTGCGGGGCGAGTCCGGCGGGGACGGCCGGGAGCGCGACCTCTTCGCGGGCGTGCCGGAGGCGGCCGCCGCACCGGGGGCGCGGTCATGAGCAGCAGGCAGAGGCCGCGCGCCTCGTCGCAGTCCCCGCGCACCAACGCCCCGCCCAGGAGCGCCGCGCCCACCGGGCTCGCCGCGCCTCCGAACCCCCGTCGGATCCCGCTGTACACCGCCCTCGCGCTGCTCGGAGCGGCCGTCGGGCTCGCGGGCACCCTGGTCCAGGCCGCCCTGTTCCCGGGCGGGTTGCTGCTCGCGCTCGCCGCGTCGGCCGGAGTGTTCTACGGCGGGCGGGTGCTGACCCGTACGCAGCTCGGCGCGCTGGTACCGGCGGTGGGGTGGTTCATCGCCGTCATCGTCCTCCTCGGCGGACGGCCCGAGGGCGACTACGTCTTCGGCCAGGAGGTCGGCCTCGCCCTCTTCATGCTCGGAGGGATGGCCGTCGCTGTGATCTGTGCCACCATGTCGCGCCTGCCTGATCCGGCCAACGACACCGGCCGAACCGGCAGGTGATGTGCTATGACCGCCCCCGGATCGCCCCCTGGTGCAGGGGTGTGTGCATCCTTGTTTCCCCCCGGCACGGAGAGTCTTACGGTGGCGGCCAGTATGGTGGTGCGCGCGCCGAGCCGTCCCCTGGCCTGCGGCATGGGGGAAGTACGGGCGGCGGAGCCAATCGGGAGAACCTGCTTTGAGTCGTGAAACTGACAGTTCGTCCTCCGGGCCCCAGGGGCGCGGCGGAGCCGCGTACCCGTCGGGTACGCCGCCGTACGGATCACGCCAGTATCCGTCGCTGCACCCGTCTCAGGACGGGACGGAGGAGACTCCGGAGCCTGCGGATCCGCCTCAGCCCGAGGAGCCCAGAACAGAGACCACGCTGACGACGCGCATCCGGATCAACATCCCGGGTTCGCGTCCGATCCCGCCTGTCGTCATGCGTACGCCGATGAGCGACACGGACCCGTCCGGCGGCCGTCCGGACGCCGAACGCACCGGCAGCACCCCCAGGCCCGGCGCACCCGCGCCGTCGCACGGCGGGGCGCCCGGTGCCGGCCCGGACGGGAGCGACGGGGGCCCGGCCGCCGAGGCTCCGGCGGAGAAGCCTGCCAGGGAGAAGAGCGGCAGCGACTGGTTCGCCCCGCGCAAGGCCCCGGCCTCCGTCCCCGGCGCGGGCGCGGCTCCCGCCGCTTCCGCCCCGGGAGCGCCCGGCCCCGGCCAGGGCCCCGGAGGGGCACCCTCCGGCCCGCCCGGCGGCAGCCGCGGCCCCGGGCCGACGCCGCCCCGTACGGACTCGCCGTACTTCTCGGACGGCCCGCAGCAGCCCGGCGCGCCCCGCCCCGGGCGGAGCGCGTTCGACGACATCGACGCGGGCGGCCCGGGCGGTCCGCGGTCCACGCCGAACCCCGCCGTGCGGCCGCCGGGCGGTCCGGGTCCCTCCGGTCCCACCACCGGCCCCGTCACCGGCACTTCGCCGCTGACACCGGACCTCGACCGTCTGCCCGGAGCGGGCGGCCCGTCCGGCCCCCGGCCGGGCGGCCCCGGCGGCGTACCGCCCCGGATGTCGGACGACACCGCGATCCTGACGCCCCAGGCACCCGCCCCGGCCCCCGGTCCGGGCAACGGGGGCAACGTCTCCGGTGACACGCTCACCAGCGGCATCCCCGTCATCCCCTCGGAGTCCCGCTCGGCGTTCCCGGGCGGGCCCGGCGCCGTACGGCCGCCCGACGGTCCCAGGGGCACGGGACCGGGTGATCCGGGTGCCCAGGCGCCCGCCCCCGCCCCCCGGCCCGCTCCGAAGGCCGCGCCGCCCGCCAGGAAGGGCCGCTCCAAGCTGGTCCTCCTGGGTGTGGCCGTCGTCGTGCTGGCCGGTGTCGCCTACGGCGCCGGCCTGCTGATGAACCACTCCGAGGTCCCCAAGGGCACCACCGTGCTCGGTGTCGACATCGGCGGCGGCACGAAGGAGGAGGCGGTCACCAAGCTCGAGGCCGCCCTCGGCAAGCGCGCCCAGACGCCTCTGAAGCTGTCCGTGGACGGCAAGGAGGAGCAGCTCGACCCCGAGAAGGCCGGTCTGACCCTGGACAGCCAGGAGACCGTCCGTGGTGCCGCCGGCAGCGACTACAACCCGGTCTCGGTGATCGGCTCCCTGTTCGGCGGGGCGCGCCCCGCCGACCCGGTGATCCCGGTCGACGAGGAGAAGCTCGGGGTCGCGCTCACCGACCTGGCCGGTGCCTCCGGCTCCGCCAGCGACGGCACGATCACGTTCGAGCCGAACAAGGCCGTGGCCGTCCCCGGCAAGGCGGGGAGGTCGCTGGACGTCAACCGGTCCCTGATCTCCGTGCGGGACGCCTACCGCGCGCAGGTGCAGACCGGCGAGAAGGCGGTCGTCGAACTGCCCGTATCCGCCCACGAACCCACCATCACCAAGGCCGAACTGGACCGGGCGATGAAGGAGTTCGCGGAGCCCGCCATGTCCGGTCTGGTGACCATCAAGGCCGGGCCCAAGCAGATCGACTTCGGCCCCGCCAGGTCCCTGCCGCAGATCCTGTCCATGAAGCCGGTCGACGGCAGGCTGGTCGAGGTCTACGACAAGCAGGCGATCAACACCCTGCTGGACGGTGTCTTCGACGGCATCATGATCACCAAGGGTGACGGCAAGCAGCACGAGGTGAGCGCCGACGACGTGGCCCAGGCCATGCAGGGCGCGCTGCTGGGCAGGACGCCCGCGGAGCGCACGGTCGCGATCGACCTGAACGGCGCGGGCTGACCGGCCCCGCACCGTACGACCCGCCCCCGCCCGGAACCTCCGACGGGGGCGGTGCCGTCGTACGGACCCGGTGTGCGGGCGGCTCACGGAGAGGGACGGCCCGCGAAGGAGGCGGATCCATGTCCACCCGGTGGAGTCTGACGATCGACTGCGCGCACCCGAAGGCGCTGGCACGCTTCTGGGCGCTCGCCCTGGGGTACGTGGAGAAGCCGGCTCCCGCCGGATTCGGCAGCTGGGAGGAGTGGTTCGTCCACCACGGCGTCCCGGAGGCGGAGTGGGACGACGGCGCCCATCTGTCCGACCCGGACGGCACGGGACCGAGCCTGTCCTTCATGAAGGTCCCGGAGCCGAAGACGGCGAAGAACCGCCTGCACCTCGACGTGCAGGCCGGAGGCGGCCGCGAGACCCCGTGGGAGATCCGCCGGCCGCGGGTGGCCGAGGCGGTGGAGAGGCTGACGGCGGCGGGCGGCACGGTCATCCAGCGGCACGAGCTGAACGGGCGGCCCGACCACGTGGTGATGGCGGACCCGGAGGGCCACGAGTTCTGCGTCCTCTGACCGGCGCAGGGGGCGCGGACGACGGGGGCCCGGCCGCGGCCGGGCCCCGCCTTCCTCCGGTCTACGGGAAGGAGACCACCTGGGACGGGACGGTGGTGTCACCGGACGTGGGGGATCCGGTGTCGTTGATGACGTGTTCGTACTGGCCCTTGCCGCCGAGCGAGACGACGAGCAGGTCGTGGAACTTCACCCCGGGCTTCACCGGGGCCTGGAAGCCGTGCTGCTGGCGGATGGTCGGGTCGACGTTGAAGTAGCAGTAGCTGCCCATGCCCCAGCCCTCGTGGGTGGTGACGGAGTCGTCGACCTTGTAGGCGGCGTATCCCTTGGTGTCGCCGTTCTGGACGGCGGCCTGGTTCGGGGCGTCGTACGCCTTCTCGTTCTGGAAGAAGATCGTCTTCCCGTTCTCGCCGGACCACTGGACGTCGTACTTGTTGAAGTGCTCGACGAACAGGCCGGTGGCCAGCACGTCGTCCCCCTTCACGTGGACGCCGTAGTCGGCCCGGTTGGTCTCCCAGCCGACGCCTTCGCCGTGGTCCGCGCGCCAGACCCAGGTGTGGTCGATGATCGCGTCGTCGCTGTTGACGACGATGCTGGTCGTGGCCTTGCCGGGGCCGGCGCCGCCGATCCGCACGAACACGTCCTGCAACGAGGTCGGGTTGGTTGAGTGGTCGGCCGAGGCGCCGTCGGGGCCGACCTCGACGAGGGTCTCGGAGTTGACCGGGCCCGCGTCGACCAGGAGTCCGGCGAGCTTGACGCCGTCGACGTCGCCGACCTTGATCGCCGTCACGCCGTTGTCCGGGATGATCGTGGCGAGGCCGAGGCCGAGGGCGACGGTGTTCGCGCGGTCGATCTCGATCGGCTGGTCGACGTGGTAGACGCCCGGGGTGAACAGCAGGTGCAGCCCCTGGTCCACCGCCGCGTTGATGGTCTCGGCGCTCGCGCCGGGCTTGACCACGTAGAACTGGTCCAGGGGGATGGACTCGCCCTGCGGGGTGCCGCCCGCCCAGGTCGTACCGCGGGCGTTGGTGCGCTTCGCCGGGACGAAGACCTTGTAGGCGTCGCCGTCCAGGTAGAGGAAGGGCTTCTCACGGGAGACCGGGGTGGTCTCCAGGGTGGTGTACGGCGGCTCGGGGAAGCTCTGGGCGGGCGCGCCCTCGACGCCGGAGAACGTCATGTTCCAGACGCCGTTGCCCCAGCTGCCGATGGAGCTGTCGCGGGTGTACCACTGCTGCTGCGAGTAGGGGCCGACCTGGCCGTCGATCTTGCTGTCGGCGATGTAGCCGCCGCTGGCCCAGCCGTAGCCGTCGGGCGCGAGGTTGAGGCCGCCCTTGACGTGCATGCGGCGGAAGGGGGCGGCCTGGGAGACGGCCCAGCGGTTGGTGCCGCTGACGGGGTTGAGGGCGAGGTTCTCGGCCGAACGCCAGAAGTTCTGGGTGGCGTTGCCGTCGAACCAGCCGGCGTCGACGGTGACGTCACCGTTGAAGGTGGTGTCGTCGGGGTTGAGGCCGAGGCCGGCGATGGAGGTGTAGAAGCCGATCTGGGCGTTGATGTCGTTGTAGGTGCCCGGCTTGAACATCAGGGCGTAGCGGTCGCTGCCGAACTGGTTCGACTCCTGCTTCGTGAAGATCTCGTCGACCTTGCCCTGGATGTCCGGGGTCGAGGGGTCGAAGACCAGGACGTTGGGGCCGAGGTCACCGCCGCCGGCCACCACCTCGGCCTCTTCGCCGAACGCCGACTGTGCCGTGGGGAAGGCCATGAGCAGCGAGACGGCGAGCGCGGCGAAGCCGAGCGCTCTGGTCCTGCGGTGCCTGCGGGGTGCCGTGGGGGGCGTGTGGTGCGGGTGGTGCGTGGGGGGAACGTGCATGGATGGCGTCTCCTGGGTCGTGGTACGGGTGCACGACGGAACTGCGAGAGAGACGAGAGAGCGCTCTCTCGTGTCGCCGATGTAACCGCTGTTGCCTTGGACACGTCAATAGGTGCGCATCAGGAGTCTCGTCCGTTCCCCGTTCGGGCAACCTGTGGCGTCGGCCGTGCGCCGATTGAGGTGTTCTGTGCGCAGTTCGCACCGGCCCTGAGTTCACAAGGTGACCTCAGGGCCCGTAGCCGGCCGGACGAAGCGGACCCGGGCCCGGCCCTTCCGGCCTCCGGTCCGCGTCAGTTGAGCAGTGCCCTGGCGGCCTGGGCGCGGTGGCGGATGGCCTCGGCGGCCGTGGGCTCGATGCCGTCGACGATCTCGGCGTACTCGTCCATCTCCGCCGCCCCGCGCAGGAACTCCCCGCGCTGCACGAGGAGCTGGGCCCGCTCGTAGCGGAGCCTGGCGGGGTGGGAGGGCAGCAGCAGGGAGAGTTCGAGGGCCCACAGCGCCACGTCCGTGCGCTCGGGGCGCGCCGACGCCCAGGCCCGGATGTTGTTCAGGATCCGCAGGACCGTCTCCAGCGGCCTGGCGGGCACCAGCATCGACTGCTCCAGCGGCGTCCCCGTCGCCCCCGCCACCATCAGCTCCGCGTCCTCGCCGCTCAGCGGGGCGCCGCCGGCGAAGGGGTCGGCCAGCACCCGTTCGGCAGGATCGCCGAACCCGACCACGTAGTGGCCCGGGAGCGCCACCCCGTAGACGGGCGCCCCCGCCCGCCGCGCGACCTCGATCCAGACGACGGACAGCAGGATCGGAAGCCCCCGGCGGCGCCGGAGCACCTGCTGGAGCACCGACGAGTCCAGCCGCTGGTAGTCCGCCGACGACCCCGCGAAACCGCAGCGCTCACCGAGCAGTTCGGCGAGGGCGGACGCCCACACCCGGGCACCGCGGGCTCCGTACGGGAGGAGGCCGGCCAGCCGGTCCAGCTCGATCTGCGCCGCGTCGACGCCGTACGGGTCGGCGTCCCCCGCCGAGGGCGGTGACGCCTCCGCGCCCAGTAGCAGGCAGAGGAGCGCGAGGTCCGGCCGCTCGGCGCGCGCCTCCTCGGCGAACCGCTGCCGTCGCTCGGACCTGCCGGGATCATCGGAGCTCATGTGTGACACGTATCCCCGCTGCTGTCTCCGCTACGCGCACCGGAAGTGGTGGTAGCGGTGGTGGGTGGCGAAGCCCATGCCGTCGTAGAGCGCGCGGGCACCTTCATTGTCCGCCTCCACCTGGAGCCAGGCGGCGGAGGCGCCCTCGGCCAGCGCCGTACGGGCCAGGGCCGTCATGACGGCCGTCGCCAGACCGCGGCGCCGTTGCTCCGGGTCCACCTCGACGGCCATGAAGCCGGCCCAGCGCCCGTCCACCACGCAGCGCCCGATCGCGGCGGGCACCCCTTCCGGGCCGTCGCCCGGTACGGAGGCGAACCACACCGAGGGGCCGCTGCCCAGCACCTCCAGCACATGGGGTCCCGGGGTCTCGAAGCGCTGGTACCGGGAGAGCCAGCCGGCTCCGGGCTCCCGGGACGTCCGTACCGCCGACACGTCGTGGTCCAGGTCGCCGATCGGCGCCAGGGACGCGATGCGCACCTCGGCCGTCACCTCGCGCCGCCACCCGTGCTCCTCCAGGTCCGCGCAGAGCCGCTCCTGGGTCCCCTCGGCACCGGTGGCGGCCTGGATGCAGGCGGGCAGGCCCCTTTCGCCGTACCAGCGCCGGACCGTGCCGAGCGCCTCGTCGAGGGGGAGGCCCGGATCGCCGAGCGGCAGCACCGAGTTGGCGCGGCGGGTGAACCCGCCGGCCGCGCGCAGCCGCCAGTCGCCCAGGGGTTCGCTCTCCACGGGCTGCCAGGCGCGCGCGGTGGTGAGGGCGAGTTCACCGAAGGAGGCGGCCGGACCGCGACGGCGCGCCGGGGCCGGGGGCACGACCTTTCCCGCCACCAGTGAGGACTCCGCGATGCGGACGCCCTCGCCGTCCTTCGTGGTGACGGAGAGCACGCCGTCGTCCCACGATGTGAGAACCCCGACCGTGTCGGTGAACTTCGCGCCCTCGCCCGCTGGGCCGACGACGCGCCGCACCGAGACGCGTTTTCCCACGTCATCGGGTGTTATGCGAACCTCGAGCCGTCCGCCCATGGTGAATTCCACAGCTCTGTCTGCCCCTCCTGTTCGGATCGTGCCCCGGAACGGAGATACTAGGGGCGGGCATCGACGACGCCGCGCTCCCGCGCGAGAGCCAACGCCCTACCGAGGAGGAACGACAGCGTGACCTACGTCATCGCGCAGCCTTGTGTCGACGTGAAGGACAAGGCCTGCATCGAAGAGTGCCCCGTGGACTGCATCTACGAGGGCTCCCGGTCCTTGTACATCCACCCGGACGAGTGCGTCGACTGCGGAGCCTGTGAGCCGGTGTGCCCGGTCGAGGCCATCTTCTACGAGGACGACACCCCGGAGGAGTGGAAGGACTACTACAAGGCGAACGTCGAGTTCTTCGACGACCTCGGCTCGCCGGGTGGCGCCTCCAAGCTGGGTCTCATCGAGCGCGACCACGCGTTCATCGCCGCGCTGCCGCCGCAGAACCAGTAGGCGACCGCACCACAGCGCCGCCCGGTCCCGTACGGCTCGTCACCGTGCGGGACCGAGGTGTTTCCCGGCCGCCACGCCCCGTACGAGAAAGCAGAGTTCCGTGTCCGCAGCAGTTCCCGTCTCCTCCCGACTCCCCGTCTTCCCGTGGGACAAGCTCGCGCCGTACAAGGCGACGGCCGTGGCCCACCCGGACGGCATCGTGGACCTCTCGGTCGGCACGCCGGTCGACCCGGTGCCCGAGCTGATCCAGCAGGCGCTGATCGCCGCGGCGGACAGTCCCGGCTATCCGACGGTGTGGGGGACCGAGGCGCTGCGCGACGCCCTGACCGGCTGGGTGGAGCGCAGGCTCGGCGCGGTCGGCGTGCGCCACGAGAACGTGCTGCCGGTCGTCGGCTCCAAGGAGCTCGTGGCCTGGCTGCCGACCCAGCTCGGTCTCGGCGCCGGCGACAAGGTGGCCTACCCCCGGCTCGCCTACCCGACGTACGAGGTCGGTGCCCGGCTCTGCGGCGCCGAACCCGTCGTCTACGACGACCCGACGGAGCTGGACCCCGAGGGGCTGAAGCTGCTCTGGCTCAACTCCCCGTCCAACCCGACGGGCCGGGTGCTGCCCCAGGACGAGCTGACCCGCATCGTCGCCTGGGCGCGCGAGCACGGGGTGCTGGTCTTCAGCGACGAGTGCTACCTGGAGCTCGGCTGGGAGGCGGAGCCCGTCTCCGTGCTCCACGCGGACGTCTGCGGCGGGACGTACGAGGGCGTCGTGGCCGTCCACTCGCTCTCCAAGCGCTCCAACCTCGCCGGCTACCGCGCCGCCTTCGTCGCGGGCGACGCCGCGGTCCTGGGCGAGCTGCTCCAGATCCGCAAGCACGGCGGGATGATGACCGCGGCCCCCGTCCAGGCGGCGACGGTCGCGGCGCTGGGCGACGACGCGCACGTGGCCGAGCAGCGGGAGCGCTACGCGCGCCGGCGCACGGCCCTGAGGGCGGCCCTGGAGGCCCACGGCTTCCGGATCGAGCACAGCGAGGCGAGCCTCTACCTCTGGGCCACGCGCGACGAGCCCTGCTGGGAGACCGTGGCGCATCTCGCGGAGCTCGGCATCCTGGTGGCGCCCGGCGACTTCTACGGACCGGCCGGGGACCGCTTCGTGCGGGTGGCGCTGACGGCCTCGGACGAACGTGTGGAGGCGGCGGTCAAGCGGCTGTCCTAGGGCCCGCGGGGCCCGGTACGGCGAGGGGGCTCCTCCGGTACGGCCTAGGGCTCCTCCGGTACGGCCAAGGGCTCCGGTACGGCGAAGGGGCCTCGGGAGTGCGCACTCCCGAGGCCCCTTCGCATGCCGTACGGCACGGGTGCCGGTGGATCAGCCGATCGGCAGGCCCTTGGTGGGCAGGCCCTTGGTCGGCAGGGAGTCGGTGGACAGCTCGCCGCCCGCGGCGTCGCCGGCCTTCTCCAGGGTCTTGCCGGCGGCGGGCAGAGTCGTGCCGACCACCTTGCCGCCGGTCTCGTTGGCCACGTCGGAGCCCTGCTTGGCGGTGGAGTCCAGGGTGCTGCTGACGCCGGCGCCGTCGAGCGAGGTGAGGCCGCCGAGCGCGGGGGTCTGCGGGAGCCCCGCGGCGCCCGCGGCACCGGCCGCGCCGACCACGGGTGCGGCGCCTGCGGCGATCAGCAGCGCGGCACGGGCGATCCGACGGGTCAGGGGGAGGGACATGATGCTCCTTCGGCGGGACGTCAACGGGTTCGCGGCGGATACGGAATCCGCCTGTCCGGTGATCGGACGCACTGAACAACAGGTCCGGGGGCGGGGAAGGTTGCGGGGCACCGAGGTAAAGAGTGGGTAATGCGTCAGATAATCCGCAACGGAGGAACCCGGGCGAACGGTGCAGGCGCCGAGGCCGTGATGAGCCGTCACTTCCCCTTTTCCCCGCGAGAATCGGCCGGAAATGAGGGGGTGCGGGAAAGGCGGTGCGCGTGGGGTCCGGGTGAGTGCCGAACACCCCTCCCGGATGACAGGCCGTACTACTGAGCGAGCCGCATCCGGACGGTGTGCGCGGGTGATGTCCCGCCTTCCGCGCGTTCGGTCCGCCAGCCCGTGCCGGAGGTCCACACCTTGCCCGCGTACGAGACCTCGTCGATCCGCAGGGTGCCGGCGCGGGCGACCGCCCAGTGGGCGAGCTCCCAGCCGCGCCGGGACGTCGCCCCCTCGTCGGCCGGCACGGGAACCGACACCGTGCTCGTGGCGGCCGAGCCGGCCGACGAGGCGGCGGGCAGGACGTCCTTCCCGAAGGCACGCGTCAGATCGGACCGGACCTCGGCCGCGTCTCCCGGGTCCGCGGCCGTCGCCGCCGACGGCGAACAGGTCAGCGAGGCGGGGGCGCGTCCGGTCAGCGCGGCGGACAGGAGCGCCGCGTCCGGCTCGTGCTTGGCGTACGCCTGGGGGAACCCGCTCTTCTGCACCCGCTGGGCCGCGACGGTCAGGGGCAGCCGCGAGTAGCCGGGGACCTCGGCGAGGTGCTCGTAGAACTTCCCCGACGCGTACACCGGGTCCATGATCTGGGTGGGCGTGCCCCAGCCCTGCGAGGGGCGCTGCTGGAAGAGCCCGAGCGAGTCCCGGTCGCCGTGGTCGATGTTGCGCAGGGCGGACTCCTGCAGCGCGGTCGCCAGCGCGATGGTCACCGCGCGCTCCGGCAGCCCGCGGGTGGTGCCCACGGCGGAGATCGTCGCCGCGTTGGCCGCCTGGTCCGGGGTCAGCTCGTACGTACGCCCCTCGCCCCCGTCGGAGGGCCCCACGGTGCACCGGGGCGCCCCCTTGTGCCCCGAGAGGTACTGCACGGCCAGATAGCCGGCCAGGGCCACGAGCACGGCGAAGGCGGCCGCGACACGGAGGAGGCGGCTGCGGCGAGGGGAGGAGCTGGTCCGGGGCACGGGCCCACCGTACTGGAGGGTACGAGCGGGGACCGAGAGCGTGGTCCCTTAGGCTCGGGGCCATGGATGGACACACGCTCGACCTCGCCCTGGACGGCCCGGAGCTCACCGCGCGGCTGGTCGACTTCCCCTCGGTCAGCGGGCAGGAGAAGGATCTCGCCGACGCCATCGAGGCGGCCCTGCGACCGCTGCCGCACCTGACCGTCGAACGCCACGGCAACAACATCGTGGCCAAGACGCGGCTGGGACGTGCCGAGCGCGTCGTCCTGGCGGGGCACATCGACACCGTCCCGATCGCGGACAACGTCCCGTCCCGGCTCGACGACGACGGCGTGCTGTGGGGATGCGGCACCTCCGACATGAAGTCGGGCGTCGCCGTCCAGCTGCGGATCGCGGCGACGGTGCCGGAGCCCAACCGCGACCTCACGTTCATCTTCTACGACAACGAGGAGGTCGCCGCCCACCTCAACGGCCTCGGGCAGGTGGCCGAGGCGCACCCCGAGTGGCTCGACGCCGACTTCGCCGTCCTGCTGGAGCCCTCCGACGCGCAGGTCGAGGGCGGCTGCCAGGGCACCATCCGGGTGCACCTGCGGCTGGCCGGCGAGCGGGCCCACTCCGCACGCAGCTGGATGGGGGCCAACGCGATCCACGCCGCCGCGCCCGTCCTGGCCAGGCTCGCCGCCTATGAGCCGCGCCGCCCGGTCATCGACGGCCTGGAGTACCGCGAGGGGCTCAACGCCGTGGGCATCGAGGGCGGTGTCGCCACCAACGTCATCCCGGACGCCTGCACCGTGGTGGTCAACTACCGGTACGCGCCCGACCTCTCCCCCGAGCAGGCGGAGGCGCACGTCCGGGAGGTCTTCGCGGACTGCGGCGTCGCCGAATTCACCCTCGACGACCACTCGGGCGCCGCGATGCCCGGCCTCTCACATCCCGCCGCCAAGGCCTTCATGGAGGCGGTCGGCGGCACGGCCCAGCCCAAGTTCGGCTGGACGGACGTCTCCCGCTTCGGCGCGCTCGGCGTTCCCGCGGTGAACTACGGCCCCGGCGACGCGCTGTTCGCGCACAAGCGGGACGAGCACGTGGCGGTCGACCGGATCACCCACTGCGAGGAGCGCCTCCGCTCCTGGCTCACCAGCTGACTCACGGCATTCCCCTGCGCGTAACCTCCGCCGATCTACGCTGAAGCGACACACGCACATCGCAGGTCGGCGGAGGGAGCAGGTCATGGGCAACCCGGAGGACGCACGGATCCCCGAGGGCGCGCAGATTCCCGAGGGCGCGGTGAAGCCCGAGGAACAGCGACTGGGCCCGGTACTGCGTCGCAGGGACCAGGTCCAGCCGGGCACGACCGATCAGCGGCTGCTGGACTCCGAAGGTGATTCGGAGTGGGTGCACACGGACCCCTGGCGGGTCATGCGGATCCAGTCGGAGTTCGTGGAGGGCTTCGGTGCGCTGGCGGAACTGCCCAGCGCCATCAGTGTCTTCGGTTCCGCGCGCACCCCGGCCGACGGACCGGACTACGAGGCCGGCGTCCGGATCGGCAAGGCGCTCGTCGAGGCCGGGTTCGCCGTCATCACGGGCGGCGGCCCCGGGGCGATGGAGGCGGCGAACAAGGGGGCGCGGGAGGCCAAGGGCGTCTCCGTCGGACTCGGCATCGAGCTGCCCTTCGAGTCCGGGCTGAATCCACATGTCGACATCGGCGTCAACTTCCGCTACTTCTTCGTCCGCAAGACGATGTTCGTGAAGTACGCGCAGGGCTTCGTCGTGCTGCCCGGCGGTCTGGGCACGCTGGACGAGCTCTTCGAGGCGCTGACCCTGGTGCAGACGGGCAAGGTGACCCGCTTCCCGATCGTCCTGTTCGGCACGGCGTACTGGGGCGGCCTGGTGGACTGGCTGCGGGACACGGTCGTCGCGGGGGGCAAGGCGTCCGAGCGCGACCTGATGCTGTTCCACGTCACGGACGACGTGGACGAGGCGGTCCGGCTGGTGACGAAGGAGGTCGGCCGGTAGGACTTCACGACGCGCCCCGGCCCGACGCGTCCCTGCCCGACGCGTCCCGGCCTGACGCACCCCGGCCCGACGCGCCCCGTCCGGCGGGTCGGAACCGACCGGTCCGGTCCGGGCCTGCGGGCGGGCCCCCCGGTCCGGCCCGCAGGCCCGGACCGGGGGCGGGGGCGGGGGCGGGGGCGGGCTCAGGCCAGCCCGCGCCGGGCGACCGCGGGCGCCCGGTGGCCGGCGATGGACGAGACCATGTCCAGGACCTGCCGGGTCTCCGCCACCTCGTGCACCCGGTACACCCGCGCACCCAGCCAGGCCGACACCGCCGTCGTCGCCAGTGTCCCGATCACGCGTTCCTTCACGGGCCTGTCGAGCGTCTCCCCGACGAAGTCCTTGTTGGAGAGCGAGACCAGGACCGGCCAGCCCGTCGCCGTCATCTCGTCCAGCCGGCGTGTCGCCTCCAGGGAGTGCCGGGTGTTCTTCCCGAAGTCGTGCCCCGGGTCGATCATGATCCCGTCCGGCCTGACCCCGAGCTCCACGGCCCGCTCGGCGAGCCCCAGGGTCACCTCCAGGATGTCCGCCGTCACGTCGTCGTAGGCGACCCTGTGCGGCCGCGTACGAGGCTCCGCGCCCCCGGCGTGCGTGCACACGAGCCCCGCCCCGTACCGCCCGGCCACCTCCGCCAGCTTCGGGTCGACGCCGCCCCAGGCGTCGTTCAGCACGTCCGCCCCCGCCTCGCAGACGGCCTCGCCCACGTCGTGGCGCCAGGTGTCCACGCTGATCACCACGTCCGGATGGCGCCGGCGCACCTCGGCGACGAAGCCGACCGTGCGGCGCGCCTCCTCCTGGGCCGTCACCTCCTCGCCGGGACCGGCCTTCACCCCGCCGATGTCGATGATCGCCGCGCCCTCCGCGACGGCCTGCTCGACCCGGGAGAGCGCGGGCTCGTCGCGGAACGTCGCGCCCTGGTCGTAGAAGGAATCGGGCGTCCGGTTCACGATCGCCATGACCACCCGCTCGTCCGGTCCGAATTCCCGCCGCCCCAGCCTGAGCGCCGCGCTTCGCATCCCTGGTTCCTCCTGTAGCTCGCCTGCGCCTGCGACCCTAACTGTCGGTGGCGCATGGCACGATCTGACCTGGACAGGTATTCCGCTCCCGGGGAGATGCACGTGTTCTGGTTCTTGCTGCTCACGATGGCCGTGGTCGTGGCCGCGGTCACCCTGGCGGTGGTCGGTGGAGGCGGAAGCGCGGTGCTGCAGGACGTCGAGCCCGAGAGGCTCACCGACCCGCTGCCCACGAACCGGCCCGTCGGCCGCGCCGATGTCGAGTCCTTGCGGCTGCCCATGGCCGTGCGGGGCTACCGCATGGCGGACGTCGACGAGGCGCTCGGCAGGCTCGGCGCCGAGCTGGCCGAGCGGGACGCCCACATCGCGGAGCTCGAATCGGCACTGGCCGGTGCCCAGGCGACCGCGGTGAACGGCCCCGACCTGTTCAAGCGCCCCGGCGAGCCGCCCGCAGCCGAGGACGCTCCCCACGACGAGGAGGGCGGACGGTGAGCGGCGCCGAGCCGGCGGCGGACGGGCGCCTGCGCTGTCCCTGGGGCCTGTCCACCGAGGACTACCTCGCCTACCACGACACCGAGTGGGGCCGCCCCGTCCACGGCGACGACGCCCTCTTCGAGCGGCTCTGCCTGGAGGCGTTCCAGTCGGGGCTCTCCTGGCTGACGATCCTGCGCCGCCGCGAGGGCTTCCGCAGGGCGTTCGCCGGATTCAAGATCTCCGCCGTGGCGGAGTTCACCGACACCGACAAGGAACGGCTCCTCGCCGACGCCGGGATCATCCGCAACCGGGCGAAGATCGACGCCACACTCGCCAACGCCGAGGTGCTGGCCGGCTGGGACACGGGCGAGCTGGACGCGCTCATCTGGTCGCACGCCCCCGACCCGGCCACGCGCCCGGCCCCGCGCGCCCTCGGTGACGTCCCGGCGGTCACCCCCGAGTCCACGGCGCTGGCCAAGGACCTCAAGAAGCGGTCCATCCGCTTCGTCGGCCCCACGACCGCGTACGCCCTGATGCAGGCCTGCGGTCTGGTCGACGACCACCTGGCCGACTGCGTGGCCCGGGGCGGCGGCCGGTAGCCCTACCTGCCGAGGTACTTCGGCCGCTGCTTGGCGAGGAAGGCCTCGACCGCGATCGTGTGGTCCTGCGACGCGCCCGCCCTCGTCTGGAGTTCGTCCTCCTTCTCCAGCGTCTCCGCGAGCGTGTGCCCGGCGCCGTAGGCCATGGAGGCCTTGAGGGCCGCGTAGGCGACCGTCGGTCCGTCCGCCAGGGCGCGGGCCACCGCGTGCGCCTCCTTCGCCAGGTCGGCGGCCGGCACCACCTTGTTCGCGATCCCCAGCTCGTAGGCGTCCTGGGCGGAGATCGACCGCGGGAAGAACAGCAGGTCGGCGGCGCGGCTCGCGCCGATCAGCCGGGGCAGGGTCCAGGAGACGCCCGAGTCGGCGGTCAGCGCCACGCCCGCGAAGGACGTGTTGAAGGACGCGGTGTCGGCGACCACGCGGTAGTCGGCGGCGAGCGCGAACCCGAAGCCCGCCCCCGCGGCCACCCCGTTGACCCCCGCGACGACGGGCTTCTCCATCTCCGTGAGGGCCCGGACGATGGGGTTGTAGTGCTCCTTCACCGTGCTCAGCGCGTTGCCGCCGTCCGGTTCGCGCGCCTCGGTGAGCTTGGCGACGTGCTCCTTGAGGTCCTGGCCGACACAGAAGGCGCGCCCGGTGGCGGTGAGCAGAACCGCCCGCACGGCGGGGTCGTCGGCGGCCGCCCTGAGCGCGTCGCGGAGCGCGACCTTGGCGGCGGTGTTCATGGCGTTCATCGCGTCGGGCCGGTTGATCGTGATCGTCGCGAGCCCGTCGCTCACGTCCGTGAGCACGGTGTCAGCCATGGTGTCGGCCATTCCTCAGTCCCCTTACGGCTCCGGCATTGTGCCTGTCCAGGCAAGCATGGCGGACTCCGGGCGGCCCGGACATGTGACCTGCGTCTAACGATTGGACCTCGGCGGGCGGTCGGCGGTGGCGCAGTATCGCAGTTGGATCGCCGAATTGGGTGGTTTTGGGAAAGCGCGTTGCGCAAGCGATGCAGACCGATGTTGGTCATCGGGGTCTCCGATGCGGGATAATGCGGAGGAAGCATTGTGTTCGACGCCGGTGAGGCAGCGCCTGTCATGGAGCCGCCGGCTGCGATGAGCTGGTTTCAGGAAGGGGAACGAGCATGGCGGCCATGAAGCCGCGGACGGGCGACGGCCCGCTCGAGGTGACAAAGGAGGGGCGGGGCATCGTCATGCGCGTTCCGCTCGAAGGCGGCGGTCGGCTTGTCGTCGAGCTGACTCCGGACGAGGCCGATGCACTCGGTGACGCGCTGAAGAAGGTCGTCGGCTGAGGCGTAGGAGCCCACACTTCACTGCTGCCCCGGCACGGATTCCGTGCCGGGGCAGCAGTGCGTCATGGTCCGCCCCGGCGTGCGTCCCGCACGGGGCTGCTCGCCCGCCGTGCCCGGCCGGCGAGCAGCCGCGGCGCACAGGGGCTCAGCCGCGCCGCACCGCGCACAGCAGCCCGTCGCCCACCGGCAGCAGGGTCGCCATGAGTTCCTGGCTCTCGCGCACGGCCCGCAGCAGTTCCCGCAGGCGCAGCACCTCGGCCGGCTGCGCGGCGGAGTCGATCGTGCGGCCGTCCGCGAAGACGCCCTCGAAACAGACCAGGCCGCCCGGCCGCAGCAGGCGCAACGATTCAGCGAGGCAGTCGAGGCTCTCGAGCCGGTCGCCGTCGCAGAAGACGAGGTCGTACCCGCCGTCCGCGAGCCGCGGCAGCACGTCGAGGGCGCGCCCCGGGATGAAGCGGGCCCGGTTCGTCGCGAAGCCGGCGGCACGGAAGGCCTCACGGGCGAACTGCTGGCGTTCGGGCTCCGGGTCGACGGTGGTCAGTACGCCGTCCGGCCGCATGCCCTGCAGCAGATAGATACCGGACACGCCGGTTCCGGTGCCGATCTCGGCGACGGCCTTGGCGTCCGCGGTGGCAGCGAGCAGGCGCAGTGCCGCACCGGTGCCCGAGGACACCGGGCGGAGCCCTGTCTCGTGGGCCCGGTCCCGGGCCCAGAGCAGAGCTTCTTCCTCGGCGACAAAGGCGTCGGCGAATGCCCAGCTCGTCTGCCGGTTGGCGGTAATGACCCTCTCCTGTCCCCGTAGTTGGCGCAACGGTGACTGTATCCGCTGGACCCGGGAACCCGCTGATGGGACCAGGCGTTAGGAAGGGGCGGAGGGGAACGCGCGGACCGGCCGGTCGAGCCGGGCCCGGAATGTTCCTCTTGCCCCCGCGACACCGGGGCACGAGCAGGTAAAAAGGCTTATCCGGAGCTAACGGGCGAGGTGGCTATGGTAGGGGCTCCACTGGACACCACCAGAGCCGATAGGGGAGGTGCGGCTGTGCCTGTGGATCGGAGAGGTGCGCTGCGGCGCTTTCTCAGGTCGGCGGGTGAGCCGAAATCCGTGACCGACATTGCTGACCGTTCTTCCAACGATTCCGCACCGACCGCGACCTTCGCCTCAGATGCGGATTCCCAGGCGTGGACCCCGCCCTCATGGGAAGAGATCGTCAGCACGCACAGCGCCCGGGTGTACCGCCTCGCCTACCGGCTGACGGGTAACCAGCACGACGCAGAGGACCTCACCCAGGAGGTCTTCGTCCGCGTCTTCCGGTCGCTGTCGACCTACACACCCGGCACCTTCGAGGGCTGGCTGCACAGGATCACGACGAATCTCTTCCTGGACATGGTCCGCCGCAAGCAGCGGATCCGTTTCGACTCCCTCGGCGACGACGCGGCCGAACGGCTGCCGAGCCGTGAGCCGTCCCCGCAGCAGGTCTTCAACGACACGCACTTCGACGCGGACGTGCAGCAGGCGCTGGACACCCTCGCGCCCGAATTCCGCGCCGCGGTCGTGCTCTGCGACATCGAGGGCCTCTCGTACGAGGAGATCGCCGCCACGCTCGGCGTCAAGCTCGGCACGGTGCGCAGCCGCATCCACCGGGGCCGTTCCCACCTGCGCAAGGCGCTCCAGCACCGTTCGCCCGAGGCGCGGGCCGAGCAGCGTTCCCTCGCGGACGCGGTCCTGGCGGGGGAGGGCGGTACGGCGTGAGTGGCACAGGTCCGACCCCCGCGGAACAGCACCTGGGGGACCGGCTCGCCGCGCTTGTCGACGGCGAGCTCAAACACGACGCCCGGGAGCGGGTCCTGGCCCATCTGGCGACCTGTGCCAGGTGCAAGTCCGAAGCCGACTCCCAGCGGCGGCTGAAGAGCGCCTTCGCGACCTCCGCCGCTCCCTCGCCCTCCGAGGGCTTCCTCGCGCGTCTCCAGGGCCTCCCCGGTGGGCCCAGCGGCAGGGACGACGGACCCGGTGACGGCTTCGGCGCCGGCCGGCGCTTCGGCGAAGGGGTCTTCCCCGTACGGGGGTCCGGCGGGCCCGCGGAGCCGGAGCGTTCACCGCTGGACGGCTTCGGCTACCTCCCCGCACCTCACGGCTCGACCGCCGTGCTGCCGGGCGGCCCGTCCGCCCCCGGCTTCCGCATCCACGACGTGGGCCGGGACGCGGACCGCTCGCCCTGGCGCGCCCGGCGCTTCGCGTTCGTCGCCGCCAGCGCGGTCTCGCTCGCGGCCATCGCACTGGGTGGCTCCCTCCCGCTCGACTACGGTCCCGAACCGCCCCTCAGCGCCGAGGGCGCGGGCAGCAGCACGCCCGCACTCGCCGCCGGGGACCGGACCGGCGGTGCCACAGCGGCGAGCCGCAGCGGTGGAGGCGCCCTGGCGGTCGGGGACGACCGGGGCCCCCTGCCCGGCGTCACGCCGTCCGCGTCCGTGCGCCCCGCGCTCGCCTCCTCACCCACGCTGCTGAGCACCTCGGCCGTCAGCGGCGGCACCTTCGCCTTCCCGGCTCTGAACGTCGCCGTGCCCCCGCTGATACGCCCGACCGGCGCCGGCCCGCTGTATTCGGCCGCGCTCGGAGGGGGAGCGGAGCCCGAGCGGGCCGTGCCGTCCGCCACGGCCTCCGCCCCGCAGCTGCGCGACGGGGCGACGCCTCTCACCCCGCTGCGCTGAGAAGGGCCCTGCGCGCGGAATCGCAAACCTGGTTGAATTCCGGCAGGGACGCCTCCGTGGGGCGTGCGAGGGCCAGTTGCGGGGAGAGCATGGACGACGGGAAGCCCAGCGGGCCGAAGACGAAGTGGTGGAGCCGTCCTTCGACGGAGCGGAACCGTCCGGCCGGACCGGAGGGCGACGCGTCGTCCGGGGCGGAGTCCGCCGGGGCGCGCGCCGGCGAGGCCGTCGCGCGTCCGGCCGGGGAGCCGCCCGCGGCGGTGACACCGGACGGCGACTTCACCCCCGCCCCGCCCACCGGCGACTTCATCCCGGCACCCCCTGCCGCCGCGCCGGATGCACAGGCGTCCCCGGCCGCCCTGCCGGACGAACCAGTACCTCCGGCCGCCGTGCCGGACGCACAGGAGATCCGGGGGGCCGCCCTGCCGGACGAACCGGCACCCCCGGCCCCCGTGCCGCCGGCCGCGGAGCACCCGCTGCCCCGTGCGCAGCCGCTGCACGCGCCCGACGAGTACAGCACCCCTCCCTACGGCGACCCCGGCCCCTGGGCGCCCGCACCGCCGGTGCAGCGTCCGGTGCCGACCCCGGCCCACGGGACCCCCGTACCACCGCCCTACGCGGGGACGGACGGTCACGGCATGCCCGCGCCCCTTCCCGGCACCACCCCCGGGCAGGGCGGCCACGGCCATGCCGAGGCCTACGCACCCCCGCCCGCGCCCCCCACGGTGCCCCAGCAGCCCGCGGCGCCCCAGACCCTCCAGCATCCCGCTCCGGCCCGGCAGTCCCCGCAGCCGGCCTCGCAGTGGCTGCGCTACGACCCCTGGGGCACGCTCCCGCAGCAGCCGCTCAGCCACCCCGGCCCCGCCCCGGACGCGCGGACGGGCCGGAGCCGCCGGGGAACGATCCTCGTCGGAGCTGCGCTGCTCGCGCTCGTCGCGGGTGGGATCGGCGGCGGGATCGGCGCGTACGTCGAGCGCAACGGCGGCCTGACCACGGTCGAACTGCCGCAGGCCGGCCCGGACGACGGCGGCCGGGCCCCCGACAGCGTCGCCGGCATCGCCTCCAGAGCACTGCCCAGCGTGGTCACCCTGCACGTCAGCGGCTCCGCCGAGTCCGGCACGGGCACCGGCTTCGTCCTCGACGGCAGCGGCCACATCCTCACCAACAACCACGTGGTCGCCCCCGCGGGCTCCACCGGCGACATCACCGTGACGTTCAGCAGCGGGGAGAGCGCGCCCGCCGAGGTCGTCGGCAAGGACAGCGGCTACGACCTCGCCGTGGTCAAGGTGACCGGTGTCTCGGGCCTCAAGCCCCTGCCGCTCGGGAACTCCGACAACGTGCGGGTCGGCGACCCGGTGGTGGCCATCGGCGCGCCGTTCGACCTGTCCAACACGGTCACCTCGGGCATCATCAGCGCCAAGGAGCGGCCCATCACCGCGGGCGGCGAGAAGGGCGACGGGAGCGACGTCAGCTACGTCGACGCGCTCCAGACCGACGCGCCCATCAACCCGGGCAACTCCGGAGGCCCCCTGGTGGACACCGACGCCCGGGTGATCGGCATCAACAGCGCCATCCGCGCCGCCGACAGCGGATCCGTTCCCGACGGCGGCCAGTCAGGCTCCATCGGCCTCGGCTTCGCGATACCGATCAACCAGGGCAAGCGGGTCGCCGAGGAGCTGATCAACACCGGCAAGGCGACCCACCCGGTGATCGGCGTCACGCTGGACATGGAGTTCACCGGCGACGGGGCCAAGGTCGGCGGCGGAACGGCGGGCGGCGGGCCCGCGGTGACCGAGGACGGACCGGCCGCCGACGCGGGCATCCGGTCGGGTGACGTCATCACCGAGGTGGACGGCCGGCGGGTGCACAGCGGCGAGGAACTGATCGTCAAGATCCGCGCCCACCGGCCCGGCGACCGGCTGGCTCTGGTCCTGACCCGCGGAGGCAAGGACCTGACCATGACGTTGACGCTCGGTTCGGCGAGCGGCACCTGACGGCCACCGGCAGGTACCGCACGGACAGCTTCGCCGGGTACCGTGGAGCGGTCCGGGCCCCCGACGACCTGGCGGCGGAGACCACGCAGGGAACACGAGGAGCAGCAAGGTGTTCAATGACATAGGCGCACTCGAGCTGCTGACGCTCGTGGTTCTCGCCGTGCTCGTATTCGGCCCGGAGAAGCTGCCGAAGGTCATCCAGGACGTCACGCGCACGATCCGCAAGATCCGTGAGTTCTCGGACAGCGCGAAGGAAGACATCCGCTCGGAGCTGGGACCGCAGTTCAAGGACTTCGAGTTCGAGGACCTCAACCCCAAGACGTTCGTCCGCAAGCAGCTCATGGACGGGAACGACGAGCTGGGGCTCAAGGAGATCCGCGAGAGCTTCGACCTGCGCAAGGAGATGGCCGAGGTCACCGACGCGGTGAACGGCCGTGAGAGCGCCTCGTCCAGCGGCACCGCGGAGCCGGGCACCGCCGCTGCCGCCGGGGCCGCGGCCGCGCCCGACCTCCTGAAGAAGCCCGCGCAGCCCGCCAAGGACGACCGCCCGCCCTTCGACGCAGACGCCACCTGAGACCGGTCAATCCCGGCTCGTCCGGACGGTATGGCTATTCTCCATCTGTCCGGTTGCGAGGTTGCCCATGCCCACGGGGGGAGGGCCGCTCCGGATCAGCGAATGATCGAGGAGGCGGCCGGACAGTGGAGACGACGAGTCGGGCAGGGGCGGACGGTGCGCCCAGCACAGTCACCGCGGAGGGATTGCCGGCGACCCGGCGTACTGTCGACGGCTATCTCAAGGCGCCGTTCCCCTGGTACGGCCTGGACGAGGCGTTCACGGGACCGCGCTGGCTGATGCACGTCACGGCGGCGGCGGACGACACGGTGCAGCACGGGTCCACCGGGCACGGCGAGGAGCCCGTCGTACGGGCGGACGCCGGTGCGGAGAAGGCGCGTTTCGCGGTGGTCGTGACCGTGGGCAGCAACCCCGTCCGGCACAGCGACGACGGCACGGGGGTGCTGGACGCGACCACGGTCTCGTCGGCCGCCTGGCTGGCGGGCTCCGGGCTGCTGGACTGCACCTGGCCCCCGCAGATGGACCACACCCTGCGTGGCGAATGGCTGAACCAGCAGACCGAGACCGCGTTCGAGATCGCGGACGATCTGGACCGCGCGCCCTGGTCGACGCTGTCCCTGCCCGTGGACGGCGTACCGGTGGACTTCCACTACCGCGAGTCCGAGTTCGGCTGGGTGCTCGCGGGCTCCGCCCCCGACGGGGTGCACATCGGCGCGTACGGGCGCGGCATGAGCGCCTACGGCCTGGGGTTCGCGGTGATCGGCGACATCGCCTCGTACGAGAACTGAGCCGCCGGGGACCGGGCGGCACGACCGACGGGCGGGGGCGGCCTCCTGATCAGGAGGCCGCCCCCGCCCGGGGGGGGGGGCCGGGCCGGGTGGGGGGGGGGGGGGCCCGCGCCCTGGCCGGC
>NZ_JBHJYN010000001.1:578586-668678 GCF_042270185.1 Streptomyces sp. NPDC055962 | reverse complement strand
TGGGGCCGGTTTTTTTTTTCCCACACCGCCCCCCCCCTTAGGGCGGCGGCGGGGTCGCGGGCCCCCCCCGGGGGGGGGGGGGGGGCCGGCCCCCCCCCCCCCCCCCCCCCGCCCGTCGGTGCGCTCAGAACTTGTTGCGCGGGGTGAGCCCCAGCGACATGCCGGACAGGCCGCGCTGACGGCCGCTCAGCTTCTCCGCGATGGAGCGCAGTGCGGAGCCCGCGGGGGAGTCCGGGTCGGACAGGACGACGGGCTTGCCCTCGTCGCCGCCCTCGCGCAGCCGTACGTCGATCGGGATGGACCCGAGCACGGGCACCTCGGCGCCGACCGTCTTCGTCAGGCCGTCGGCGACCCGCTGTCCTCCGCCGGACCCGAACACGTCGACCATCTCGTCGCAGTGCGGGCACGGCATGCCCGACATGTTCTCGACGACACCGACGATCTTCTGGTGGGTCTGCACGGCGATGGAGCCGGCCCGCTCGGCGACCTCGGCGGCGGCCTGCTGCGGGGTCGTGACCACGAGGATCTCCGCGTTGGGCACCAGCTGCGCCACGGAGATCGCGATGTCACCCGTGCCCGGGGGCAGGTCGAGCAGCAGGACGTCCAGGTCGCCCCAGTACACGTCGGCGAGGAACTGCTGCAGCGCGCGGTGCAGCATGGGACCGCGCCACACCACCGGGGAGTTGCCCGGGGTGAACATCCCGATGGAGATCACCTTCACGCCGTGCGAGGACGGCGGCATGATCATGTTCTCGACCTGGGTGGGCTTTCCGTCCGCGCCGAGCATCCGGGGCACGCTGTGCCCGTAGATGTCCGCGTCGACCACGCCGACCTTGAGGCCGTCCGCCGCCATCGCCGCCGCGAGGTTCACCGTCACCGAGGACTTGCCGACACCGCCCTTGCCCGAGGCGACCGCGTAGACACGGGTCAGCGAGCCGGGCTTGGCGAAGGGCACCTCGCGCTCCGCCGTGCCGCCGCGCAGCGACGAGGCGAGCTCCTTGCGCTGTTCGTCGCTCATCACGTCGAGGGTGACCTCGACCCGCGACACGCCCTCGACGCGGGCCACCGCGTCGGTCACGTTCCTGGTGATCGTCTCGCGCATCGGGCAGCCGGAGACCGTGAGATACACGGTGACAGCGACTACACCGTCAGGATCGATCTCGACCGACTTCACCATGCCCAGTTCGGTGATCGGTCGGTGGATCTCCGGGTCGTTCACTGTCGCCAGTGCTTCACGCACCGCGTCTTCCGTAGCCATAGGACGATGGTACGGCGCCGGTACCTACGGGCGGGTAGTCCCTCCGCGGTCGGCTTCGTCACTCTCCTGGGGCAGGAGCACCCGGCGCTCCTCCATGTCCTTCACCATGGCCTCCAGCTCCGAGCGGATCCAGTCCCGGGTGGCGACCTCGCCGAGGCCCATCCGGAGTGCGGCGATCTCCCTGCTGAGGAACTCGGTGTCCGCGATGGAGCGCTCGTTCTGCTTGCGGTCCTGCTCGTGGGTGACCCGGTCCCGGTCGTCCTGGCGGTTCTGTGCGAGCAGGATCAGCGGGGCGGCGTAGGACGCCTGGAGCGACAGCATCAGGGTCAGGAAGATGAACGGGTACTCGTCGAACCGGAGGTTCTCCGGCGCGAAGATGTTCCACACCACCCACAGGATGATGATGAGCGTCATCCAGACGATGAACCGTCCGGTGCCCAGGAAGCGGGCGATCCGCTCGGAGAACCGGCCGAACGCCTCGGGGTCGTACTCGGGCAGCAGCCTGCGCCGCGGCGCCTTCGGCTGGTCGAGCCGGAAGCGCGGCGGGCGCACGAGGCCCGAGGCGCCGGTCGGCGCGGTCCGCGAACGGTCCTCAGCGGCCACCTGCGATCTCCTCCCCGCCCAGGAAGTCGGTCTCGCGCCAGTCCTCGGGCAGCAGGTGGTCCAGCACGTCGTCGACGGTCACCGCGCCCAGCAGCGAGCCGCTCTCGTCCACCACGGGCACCGAGACCATGTTGTACGCGGCCAGATAGCTGGTCACGGCGGTCAGCGGGGTGTCCGGCGCCAGGGGGACGAGATCGCTGTCGACGATGGAGCTGACGAGGGTGTACGGCGGATCCCGCAGCAGCCGTTGGAAGTGCACGGTGCCCAGGTACCTGCCGGTGGGCGTCTCGTCCGGCGACCGGCAGACGTACACCTGGGCCGCCAGAGCGGGTGACAGGTCCTGCTGGCGGACCCGGGCCAGGGCGTCCGCGACCGTCGCGTCGGGCCGCAGGATGATCGGCTCGGTCGTCATCAGCCCGCCCGCGGTCCGCTCCTCGTACGCCAGCAGCCGCCGCACGTCGGCCGCGTCGTCCGGCCGCATCAGGGCGAGCAGGCGTTCCTTGTCCGCCTCCGGGAGCTCCGAGAGCAGGTCGGCCGCGTCGTCCGGGTCCATCGCCTCCAGGACGTCCGCGGCACGGTCCTCCTTCAGCTTCCCGAGGATCTCCACCTGGTCGTCGCCGGGGAGCTCCTCCAGGACGTCGGCGAGCCGGTCGTCGTCCAGGGCCGCGGCCACCTCCGCCCTGCGCTTGGGGGTCAGGTGGTGCATGGCGTTGGCGACGTCGGTCGGGCGCAGCCGCTCGAAGGTCGCCACGAGGCTCTCGGCACCCTGCCCGTGCTCCTCCAGCGAGAAGCCGCTGATGGCCGACCACTCGACGGTCAGCGTCTCGCCCTTGCGGCGCAAAGCCCCGCCGCGTCCCTTACGCACGAAGAACTTGTCGATCTCCCAGTCGCGGCGGGCCGGGAGCTGCTGGATGGCGACGTCGAGGACGGTCACCTCCTCGTCCGTCTCCACGAGACGCACCCGCCGGTCAAGGAACTCACCGAGGACGAGTCGCTCGGTCGGGCGCTGCTCGAAGCGCCGCATGTTGACCACCCCGGTGGTGATGACCTGGCCGGACTCCACACCCGTCACCCGCGTCATCGGCAGGAAGATGCGCCGCCGGCTCACGACCTCGACGACCATGCCGAGCAGACGCGGCGGCTTGCCTCCGACCCGGAGCATCGCCACCAGATCGCGCACGCGGCCGACCTGGTCGCCGTTCGGGTCGAACACCGGTACGCCGGAGAGGTGCGACACGAAAACCCTGGGCGTCCCTGCCGCCATCCTGTGCGCCTCCCTCGGTCCTCCGTGTCCTCCTCCGCAGTGATCAGGCTAGCCCGTACCGGTCCGGGCCGCCCTGGCGGACCGTCCGTCCGGCGCTCTGCCGAACGGCGTACGCGGCACGGGTACGCTGCCGTCTGCCAACCCCCGACACACAGATGAGAGGCAGTGCGCCCGTGACCTCATCCGCCCCGGCCGGCAGGGCCCGCCGCCGGACCGCCTTCGCCGTGGTGCTCTGCGCGGGGCTGACCGTCGCGCTCACGGCCTGCGCCGGAGAGGACCCGGACCAGGGGACCAACGGCGTCGGCAAGCTGACGGCCGACCAGATCGACACCAAGGCGCGGGCCGCCGCGGAAGCCGCGGAAGCCGTGCGGCTGACGGGGAAACTGGTCAGCAAGGGCGGGACGTACACGCTGGACATGCAGCTCAGCGGCGAGGGCGGCACGGGTTCGGTCACGTCGAAGCAGAACACCTTCGAGCTGCTGCGCATCGGGGACGAGCTCTTCCTGAAGGCCGACGCCGGCTTCTGGAAGGACGAGAAGGCCGACGACGAGAGCGACCAGGCCGCCGACAAGCTCGAGGGCATGTACGTGAAGGTCCCCGAGGACGACCCCACCTACCGGCAGCTGCGCGGCTTCACGGAGAAGGAGACGCTCCTCGACGGGATGCTCGCCCTGCACGGGAAGATCAACAAGGGCGACCGGGACACGGTCGGCGGGGTGCGCACCGTGCAGATCATGGGCGGAAAGGGTGAGGGTGGCGCCCTGGACGTCTCGCTCAAGGGCACGCCCTACCCTCTGCGCGTGGCCCGGGGCGGCGGCGGCGGCACCGTCACCCTCCGGGACTGGGGCGAGAGCTTCCGGCTGGAGGCGCCGTCCGAGGACGACACCGTCGACTACGGCGGCGAGCTGCCCAGGTCGTCCGGCTGACCGGACCGGCCCCTCAGCGCCTCCCGCGGCGCTTCAGCAGCAGCCGGGGGAGCGCGGCGGGAGCCGTCCTGCGCGTGGTCGCCCCGGTGGGCAGCGGCGCCGCGGCCAGCGAACCGTCCGGCAGCTCGGTGCTCGAAGAGCCGGGCGCCAGCCGTACGACCCGGCACTCCCGCGCCCAGCGCTCCGTCAGCTGTTCGGCGTCCGGGGCGTTCAGCCGCTTGCCCTTGAGCTCGGCGACCGCCGCCTCCCACTCCGCGGAGTGCGGCTCCAGCACCGTGACGGCGGCGGTCCAGGCGACGAGCCTGCCGCCCTTGTCCTTGCTGCGCACGGTCACCTCGGCGGCGGCGCCGGCGTCGAGCCCCTCGGGGAGGGGCTGCTCCCCGGGGCCGTCGCCGACGAGCAGGGCCGCACCCTCGTGCCACACGTGCCACAGCGCCCTGGAGGCACCCGAGCCCCGCACCCAGATCAGGCCGGACTTCTTGGTGGCCTCCTCGACGAGAGCCCGGGCAAGCAACACGTCAGCAGCAGTCATGCGCGCACTCTATTAGAGCCAGCCGTTGCGCTTGAGGGTGCGGTGGATCGAGAAGCAGACGACGCCGATGAGCGCGAGCACCATCGGATAGCCGTACGTCCACCGCAGTTCGGGCATGTGCTCGAAGTTCATGCCGTAGACCCCGCAGATCATCGTCGGTACGGCGATGATCGCCGCCCAGGAGGTGATCTTGCGCATGTCCTCGTTCTGGGTGACGGTCGCCTGGGCCAGGTTGGCCTGGAGGATCGAGTTGAGGAGCTCGTCGAAGCCGATGACCTCCTCGTGCACCCGGGCCAGGTGGTCGGCCACGTCGCGGAAGTACTTCTGGATGTCCGGGTCGATCAGCCGCATCGGCCGCTCGCTCAGCAGCTGCATCGGCCGCAGCAGCGGCGACACGGCGCGCTTGAACTCCAGCACCTCGCGCTTCAGCTGGTAGATCCGGCCCGCGTCCGACCCGCGCGGAGTCCCCTTGGCGGGGGTGGAGAACACGTCGATCTCCACCTCGTCGATGTCGTCCTGCACCGAGGCCGCCACCGCGATGTAGCCGTCGACGACGTGGTCGGCGATGGAGTGCAGCACGGCGGAAGGACCTTTGGAGAGCAGCTCGGGGTCCTCCTGGAGCCGGTGGCGCAGGGCCCGGAGCGAACCCTTGCCGCCGTGCCGGACGGTGATGACGAAGTCCCGCCCGGTGAAGCACATCACCTCACCGGTCTCGACGACCTCGCTGGTCGCGGTCAGTTCGGCGTGCTCGACGTAGTGGATCGTCTTGAAGACGGTGAAGAGCGTGTCGTCGTAGCGCTCCAGCTTGGGCCGCTGGTGGGCGTGGACGGCGTCCTCGACGGCCAGCGGGTGGAGCCCGAACTCCCGGGCGATACCGGCGAACTCCTCCTCGGTCGGCTCGTGCAGGCCGATCCAGGCGAAGCCGCCCTCCTCCCGCACACGCAGCATCGCCTCGCGCGGCGTCAGGCTGGAGGCGTCGGTGAGCCGCCGCCCGTCCCGGTACACCGCGCAGTCGACGACGGCGCTGGAGGCCGACGGGTCACGGGTGGCGTCGTAGCTGTTGTACGGGGTGCTGCTCTTGCGCATGGACGGGCGCACGGCGGCGCGCAGGTCACGGATCATCGACATGGCTGGCTCCTCTTCACGGAGGGCCGTCGGCGGGCACGTGGAACAGCCCGGAATGGGGACGTGCGCTCACGTCCGCAAAGCGGGCGGCACCGCGTGGGCACGATGACGGCGTTCGCTACAGACAGGCAAAAACGCGGGGCTCTTCCGGTGCGCGAACTGCCGTGGTGACGGCCGGGAGGGGCGTCAGGACACAGAAGGAAAGCGGCGTGCGGAAGAGCGGTTGGTACTGCACGGTCGACTTGGATCCACCGCAGCCCCACCTCCTCCGGCCGGTCCCCCGTGGGGGATCACGTGTTGTCAGGACTGAGAGCGACGCTTCTGCGTGCTGTCCCGACCGACGCCTCAGGCTATCAGCCAGGTGAGGAGCCAATCCCTTCCTTTGCCCGTTCCCTACGCGTTCTATGCTCGCGGCATGGGAGAAATTCTTGATCTGGTCGAAGCCCGGCTCCGTACGGCCCTCGGGGAGCCGGACGCCCGGGCCGGGGTGACGTTCCTCGGCACGGACCGCATCGAGGTGCTCCGCTTCATCGACGGCGATGTCGTGCGCTACGCCACACTCGGTATGTCCGCCCAGCCGATGGCCGACCCGACCTCGCCCCTCGCCGACCCGGTGAAGGGCCCGCGCGCCGAGCTGGTCCTGTCCGTACGGGCCGGGCTCGCCGGCACCGACGAGGTGCTGCGGCCCCTCGCGGTGCTCGCGGCCTCCCCGCAGGTCGAGGGCCTGATCGTGGCGCCCGGGGCATCGCTGGACCTCGGGCAGCCGTTGTGGACCGGGGCCCCCTTCAGCTCCGTCCTGGTCGCCGAGCCGGGCGGCCTGGTCGAGGACCTGGAGCTGGACGCCCCGATGGAGCCGGTGCGGTTCCTGCCGCTGCTGCCGATGACGCACAACGAGGCGGCCTGGAAGCGGGTCAGGGGCGCGCAGGAGCTCCAGGAGCGCTGGCTCTCGCAGGGGACCGACCTGCGGGACCCGCTGCGCGCGTCCGTACCGCTGGACTGACGCCACCCCGGTGCGGCGGACCCCGCCGCGCGGCCGGGAAGGAGCGCGGGCGGGGCCGGGAGTCCGGAGAGCCGTCGGGCGGGTCAGTCGGCGAAGGCGGCGACGCCGTCCTCCGCCGCGTGGCGCGGCTCCAGCTCGCGCGCCTCGTGGGTCAGCGCCGTACGCCGGATCCCGATGACCGCGGCTCCGGCCAGCGCCGCGACCGCGGCCACCACGAAGGGGATGTGGATGTCGGTCCACTCCTCGATCTTCGGGGCGAGGTAGGGCGCCGCCGCAGCGGCGAACCAGCGGACGAAGTTGTAGCCCGCGCTCGCCACCGGGCGCGGCGCGTCGGAGACGCCGAGGGCCAGCTCCGTGTAGACCGTGTTGTTCATGCCGATGAAGGCGCCCGAGACGATGGTGCAGACGATGGCCGTCGTGTGGTTGCCGTACCCGAGGACCACCAGGTCGGCGGCGAGCAGCACCAGGGAGCCGCCGACGACCTTCAGCGAACCGAAGCGGCTCTGCAGGCGCGGTGCGACGAGCACCGAGAAGACGGCGAGCAGCAGGCCCCAGGCGAAGAACACCGCGCCCGACCTGTACGGCGACATGTCGAGCACGAACGGTGTGAACGCCAGGATCGTGAAGAAGGCGTAGTTGTAGAAGAACGCCGACGTGGCGACGGACGCCAGTCCGCCGTGGCCGAGCGCCTTGAGCGGGTCGAGCAGCGAGGTCTTCCGGGCCGGGCGGGGCTGTTCCTTCAGGAACGCGGTGATGCAGAGGAAGCCGATCGCCATCAGGGCCGCGGTGCCGAAGAAGGGGTAGCGCCAGCTGGCGTCACCGAGCAGGGCGCCGACGAGGGGGCCGCAGGCCATGCCGAGCCCGAGCGCCGACTCGTACAGCAGGATCGCCGCGGCGCTGCCGCCGGCGGCGGCGCCGACGATCACCGCGAGGGCGGTGGACACGAACAGGGCGTTGCCCAGGCCCCAGCCGGCCCGGAAGCCGACCAGTTCGGCGACGGACGAGGAGGTGCCGGAGAGCGCGGCGAAGACGACGACCAGCGCGAGCCCGGCCAGCAGGGTCTTGCGTCCTCCGATGCGGCTGGAGACGAAGCCGGTGACCAGCATCGCCACCGCGGTGATCAGGAAGTACGAGGTGAACAGCAGCGAGACCTGGCTGGGTGTGGCCTCCAGGCCCTTGGCGATGGACGGGAGGATCGGGTCCACCAGCCCGATCCCCATGAAGGCCACCACCGAGGCGCCCGCCGTGGCCCAGACGGCCTTCGGCTGACGCAGGATGCTGGTCGCCCCCTCGTCGAACGGATCCTCTCCCCGCATGGCTTCTCTCGCTCTCCACTAGGTAGTTGCGTTATGCACAGAATAAGTTAGCCATCCTAATAAGTGCAAGCCGCATCTATCTCCCCTGGTCGGAGCCGCGCTGCGGACGGGTGATCGTCCTTGACGCGGCGGCGGCCGGGGAGGACCGTTGGGCGTTATGAGGGGCGAACCCAGTTGCCCGAAGTGCGGTGGCCGGGTCAGGGCGCCCGGTCTCTTCGCCGATGCCTGGCAGTGTTCCGCGCACGGCCAGGTCCACCCGATGCAGCCGGTGGTCCCCCCCAGCGTCGAGGCGCTGGGCGTGGTGGTGCACCGGGCCCAGGTACCGGTGTGGATGCCCTGGCCGCTCCCGGTGGGCTGGCTCTTCACGGGCGCGGCCTACGCGGGCGACGACCGCAGCGGCGGCCGGGCGACCGCCGTCGCGTGCTCGGGCCCCGGGCCGCTCGGGGGCATGGGCGAGCTGCTGCTCGTCGCCGAGGAGCTCGGCGTCGGACTCGGCGCGCGGTACGCGGGCATCGACGGCCTCGACCCCGGCTCCGGTCTGCACGTCGACGCGGCGCCCGACGCCAAGGTCCTCGCAGCGGGGCGGCCCACCGCCCTCTGGCACGTCAAGGACGCACCCGCCGACCGGGCCGTCTTCGCGGGTGAGGCGCGCGGCCTGTGGCTCTGGGCGATCGTCTGGCCCGAACAGTCCGGACTCCTCATGTACGACGAACTGGTGCTCACCGATCTGCGCGACGCCGGCGGGGAAGTGGACCTCCTGCCGTGCGGGGCCCTCACCCCCCGGCTGCTCACGCCGCCCTGACCGGCCGGTCACGCGGAACGGGGCCGGACGGGTGACGCCCGGCGGTTATCCTTGACCGTCCCCTGTCCGTCCGCCAGCACTGGAGTACGCGTCGTGCGCATCGATCTGCACACCCACTCCACCGCTTCCGACGGCACGGACACCCCCGCCGAGCTGGTGGCCAACGCCGTCGCGGCCGGTCTCGACGTCGTCGCCCTGACCGACCACGACACGGTGGGCGGCCACGCGGAGGCGGCGGCGGCCCTGCCCGAGGGGCTCACCCTCGTCACCGGCGCCGAGCTCTCCTGCCGCGTCGACGGCATCGGCCTGCACATGCTGGCCTACCTCTTCGACCCGGCCGAGCCCGAACTGTCCCGTGAGCGCGAGCTCGTCCGGGACGACCGGGTGCCGCGGGCACAGACCATGGTGCGCAGGCTCCAGGAGCTGGGCGTCCCGATCACCTGGGAGCAGGTCGCGCGGATCGCCGGGAACGGCTCGGTCGGGCGCCCGCACGTGGCGACCGCGCTCGTGGAGCTCGGAGTCGTCGACTCCGTCTCCGACGCCTTCACCTCGGCCTGGCTGGGCAACGGCGGCCGCGCCTACGCCGACAAGCACGAACTCGACCCGCTGGACGCGATCCGGCTGGTCAAGGCCGCGGGCGGCGTCACCGTCCTCGCCCATCCCCTCGCCGTCAAGCGCGGCGAGGTGGTGTCCGAGTCCGTGATCGCGCAGCTGGCCGCCGCGGGACTCGACGGCGTCGAGGTCGACCACATGGACCACGACGGGCCCACCAGGGCCCGGCTGCGGGGTCTCGCCTCCGAGCTGGGACTGCTGACGACCGGGTCCAGCGACTACCACGGCACCCGTAAGACGGTCCGGATCGGGGAGTACACCACCGACCCGGAGATCTACGGCGAGATCACCCGGCGCGCCACCGGGGCGTTCCCGGTGCCGGGTGCCGGCGGACCGTTCCCCGTGTGACGGGGTCCCTCCCCTCCCTCTTCCTTCGTCCCCCTTCTCCTGTCGCCCCCGCGCGCCCGGACGTCCTGGCGGCGTGCCGGTGCGTGCCCCTCTGTCCGGCCCGCTCTTCTCTCGCAAGGCTCACCGTGTTCGACATCGCTGTCTTCGGATCCCTCTTCCTCACGCTTTTCGTGATCATGGATCCGCCCGGAATCACCCCCATCTTCCTGGCCCTCACCGCGGGCCGCCCCGCGAAGGTGCAGCGCAGGATGGCCCTGCAGGCGGTCGCCGTGGCCTTCGGCGTGATCGCCGTGTTCGGCCTGCTCGGCCAGCAGATCCTCGACTACCTGCACGTCTCCGTCCCCGCGCTGATGATCGCGGGCGGGCTGCTCCTGCTGCTCATCGCGCTCGACCTGCTGACCGGCAAGACGGACGAGCCGACGCAGACCAAGGACGTCAACGTCGCCCTCGTGCCGCTCGGCATGCCGCTGCTCGCCGGGCCGGGTGCGATCGTCTCGGTGATCCTCGCGGTGCAGAACGCCGACGGGACCAGTGGCCAGATCTCGGTCTGGGCGGCCATCGTCGCGATGCATCTCGTGCTCTGGGTGACCATGCGGTACTCGCTGCTGATCATCCGGGTGATCAAGGACGGCGGCGTCGTGCTGGTGACCCGGCTCGCCGGAATGATGCTCTCGGCCATCGCCGTGCAGCAGATCATCAACGGCGTCACCCAGGTCATCCAGAACTCCTGAGGCCTGAAGGTCCGGGCCTCCGGGCCCGGACGCCACAGCGCCCCCGCACAGATCCTCCGTGCGGGGGCGCTTCGTCCTTCTTCAGCTCGTCATGCGCTCATCTTCAGCTCGTCATGCACTCGAAGTCAGCGACAAAAAACAATACAAGGTGTTACGAAGCCGACGTGTCGGCCGGCCGGATGTAGATGCGCTGGCCCATTGCCGCGGCCTGCTGCACGATCCGGTTGACGGAGGCGGCGTCCACGACGGTGGTGTCCACGGCGGTACCGTCGACATCGTCGAGTCGCATGATCTCGAAGCGCATATGGCTTCCCTTCGTCTGATCCTCCTGCTGGAGAACTACTGGGAGGACGGGCTGGCCGTCCTCAAGGATGGGGAGCGCAAGGCGTCCGCGTCTCGCGCTCCACAAGGGGTACAACGACTTGCCTACCGCAAACATTCCCTACGCTAAGGAAATTTTTTGGATGTCTAAGTACCCGTCGGTAATCGGCCATGCGCAGACAATGAGGCCCGCATGAGTCACGCGGACCCGCGGACGGACGAGGAGTCCGGCATCCGTGAACAGCTGGACCGCACCAACGAGCTGCTCCAGCGCGTCCTCGCCGAGGTGTCGAAGACCCCCTCCACCCACGCGATCTTCGTGGACGCGGGCTACGTCTACGCGGCGGCCGGGCTCCTCGTCACGGGCACCGAGGACCGCCGGTCCTTCGACCTGGACGCCGAGGGCCTGATCGAGGCCTTCATCGACAAGGCCCGTACGATCTTCGCCGACAGCAGGCTGCTGCGCGTGTACTGGTACGACGGGGCCAGGCGCCGCATCCACACCGTGGAGCAGCAGTCCATCGCCGAACTCCCCGACGTCAAGGTCAGGCTGGGCAATCTCAACGCCAACAACCAGCAGAAGGGCGTCGACTCACTCATCCGCACCGACCTCGAGTCGCTCGCCCGGCACCGTGCCATCAGCGACGCGGCGCTCGTCGGCGGCGACGAGGACCTGGTCTCGGCCGTGGAGGCCGCCCAGGGCTACGGTGCCCGGGTGCACCTCTGGGGCATCGAGGCGGGCGAGGGCCGCAACCAGGCCGAGCCGCTGCTCTGGGAGGTCGACAGCCAGCGCACCTTCGACCTCGACTTCTGCCGCCCCTACGTGACCCGGCGCTCCGTGACGATGTACGAGGACGACAGCCCCGCGCCCGCACGCGAGGACGTGCGGTTCGTGGGTGCCCAGATCGCCGCCGGCTGGCTCTCCACACGCGGCCGTGAGGCCCTCGCCGACCTGCTGCCCGGGCACCCCTACCTCCCCGGCTCCGTCGACCAGGACCTGCTCGTCGAGGCCGAACGGCTCCTCCAGCACTCGCTGCGCGGCCACGCCCACCTGCGCCGGGCACTGCGCGACGGGTTCTGGCAGCACCTGCAGGCGCAGTACTGACACAGGCCGATCCGGCGGGCGGACCGGCCCGCCTACGGGCGGGTCCGCACGGGGGAGGGCGTCAGGCGCCCTTCCAGAACGAGACGAGCGCGGCCGCGGTCTCCACCGGACGGGCCGTGTTGGGGGAGTGCTCGGCGCCCGCGACGACGGTCCGGCGGGCGCCCAGCCGTTCGGCCATCGCGTCGAGCAGCGGCACCGGCCAGACGTCGTCGCGCTCGCCCGAGATCACGTGCACGGGAAGGGACAGCGCGGCCAGTTCGGCCACCCGGTCCGGCTCGCACGACAACTGCGCGCCCGTGGCGGCCAGCTGTGCCGGGTCGTGGCGCAGCCAGCGGCGGCGCAGATCCTCGCCGTCGCCGGTGTCCGCGTCCTCCGGCGGGTCCATCGCCCGCATCATCCGCCACACCTCGTCCATGCTCCAGCGGCCCACCGAGTCCCCGAGGAGCCGCGCCTTCTTCTGCTGGGCCGGGTCGATCTCGGCGGGACCGGACGACATCAGGGTGAGGGAACGGAAGGGCGCGGCGTCCATGAGCACCGCGGCGCGGGCGATCTGGCCGCCCAGCGAGTGGCCGAGCAGATGGATGCCGCCGGGGACCGGGGCGCCGTCGGCGGAGGCCGCCTGGGCCAGCACGTCACGGGCCAACTCCGCCTGCGCGTAGGACTCCTGGCGCCCCGTCCCCGCGGTCTCGTACTGCCCCCGGCCGTCGACGGACAGCACCCGGAAGCCGGCCTCGGCGAGCGGTTCGAGCAGGGCGATGAAGTCCTCCTTGCTGCCGGTGTACCCGGGCAGCAGGAGTGCCGTGGAGTGCGCGCCGCCCTGAGGCGCGGCATCCAGCACGGCGAAGTCCCCGCGCCCGGTCCGCAGTACGCGGGCGCGGGCACAGGGGGGCGGGGTGAAGGTGGGCGGCCTGCTCATGGGCCCGAGCGTATCGCCGGAGGTCCGGACGCGCCCGGGCAGACGTACGGCCCCGGCCCCCGCGAGGCGGGAACCGGGGCCGTACGAAGGTGACTGCGGCCGGTGATCAGCCTTCGGCCGACTCGGCGGCGGCCGCCGCGCGGGAGCGACGCCTGCGCGGCTTCGCGGGAGCCTCGCCGTCCGTGACGGCCTCGGCGACCGTGACGGCCTCCGCCGTGTCGGCGGCCGCGGCGCGCGGACGGCGACGGCGCGGCTTGGTCTCCACGGCGTCCTCGGCCGGGGCGGCGGTCGCGGTGGTGGCCACGGCCTCGGCCTTCGGCTTCGCGGCGGCGCGGGGACGCCGGCGCTTGGTCTCGGTCACGGGCTCCGAGACCGGCGCGATCTGGAAGTCGACCTCGTCGGCCGGCTTCACGACCCGGGTGCGGCGGCGCGGCCTGGTGGCCACGGGCTCCGCTGCGGGCGCGGCGATCGCCACGGTCTGGAAGTCGACGACCGGCTCGGCCGCCGGCACGGACGCGACGGCCGGCTTCGCGGCCGTGGTGCGGGCACGACGGCGGCGCGGCTTGGCCTCCGCGGCCGGCTCGGCGACCGGCGCGGCGACGACGGCCGGGGCCTCGGCCACGGCCACCGCGGCCTCGGCGACACCCTCGGTGACGGCGGCGCGGGTACGGCGCCGGCGGCGCGGGGTGCGCGGCTCCGGCGACTCCTCACCGGCCGGCTCGACGGCCGGCGCGGGCACGGTGACGGCGGCGGCCTCGTCGGGGGCGCTGCCGCCCCGCGTGCGGCGACGCTGACGCGGTGTGCGCGGCGGGCGCTCCTCGCGGGGGGCCGGGGCGGAGGCGGCGGACTTGCGGCCGCGGCCGCCGGTCTCGCCGAGGTCCTCGATCTCCTCCGCGCGCAGACCCGCACGGGTCCGCTCGGTGCGCGGCAGGACACCCTTGGTGCCGGCCGGGATGTTGAGGTCCTCGTACAGGTGCGGGGACGTGGAGTACGTCTCCGGCGGGTCCGGGAACTTCAGGTCCAGGGCCTTGTTGATCAGCTGCCAGCGCGGGATGTCGTCCCAGTCGACCAGCGTGATCGCGATGCCCTTGGCACCCGCGCGGCCGGTACGGCCGATGCGGTGGAGGTACGTCTTCTCGTCCTCCGGCGACTGGTAGTTGATGACATGGGTCACACCCTCGACGTCGATACCGCGCGCGGCGACGTCGGTGCAGACGAGGACGTCCACCTTGCCGTTGCGGAAGGCGCGCAGCGCCTGCTCGCGGGCGCCCTGGCCGAGGTCGCCGTGGACCGCGCCGGACGCGAACCCGCGCTTCTCCAGCTGCTCCGCGATGTCCGCGGCCGTGCGCTTGGTGCGGCAGAAGATCATCGCCAGCCCGCGGCCCTCGGCCTGCAGGATGCGGGAGACCATCTCCGGCTTGTCCATGTTGTGCGCGCGGTAGACGTGCTGGACCGTGTTCTTCACGGTCGTGCCCTCGTCGTCGGGCGACGTGGCGTTGATGTGCGTCGGCTGCGACATGTAGCGGCGGGCGAGGCTGATGACGGCACCGGGCATGGTGGCCGAGAAGAGCATCGTCTGGCGCTTGGGCGGCAGCATCGTGATGATGCGCTCGACGTCCGGCAGGAAGCCCAGGTCGAGCATCTCGTCGGCCTCGTCCAGGACGAGGGCGCGGACCTGCGAGAGGTCGAGCTTGCGCTGGCCGGCCAGGTCGAGCAGTCGGCCCGGGGTGCCGACGACCACGTCGACGCCCTTCTTGAGCGCCTCGACCTGGGGCTCGTACGCCCGGCCGCCGTAGATCGCGAGAACGCGGACGTTACGGGCCTTGCCGGCGGTCAGGAGGTCGTTGGTGACCTGCTGGCAGAGCTCACGGGTGGGGACGACGATCAGGGCCTGCGGTGCGTCCGTCAGCTTCTCGGGCGCGGCACGGCCGGCCTCGACGTCGGCGGGGACGGTCACGCGCTCGAGGAGCGGGAGGCCGAAGCCGAGCGTCTTGCCGGTGCCGGTCTTGGCCTGGCCGATGACGTCGGAGCCGGAGAGCGCCACGGGGAGCGTCATCTCCTGGATGGGGAAGGGGGACGTGATGCCGACAGCCTCGAGGGCTTCGGCCGTCTCGGTGAGGATTCCGAGGTCGCGGAAGGTAGTCAGGGTGCTGCCTCTTCTGTGAGACGCGGCCCGAGGCGAACGCTGGGGGTCGTACCGTGCCGGGGTTGGTCATCCGGCCGTGGATGGGCCGGGTGGCGCGGGACCACTGCCGTCGCTCGAGCGCTCGTGCCGCTGAGGGGGCCCCTCATCTGCGGTCGTACGTGGTGTACGCCCCGCGTGGAGGGCTGTCGGGTCGGAGCCGATCGGGCCACCGACCGGGCATCCTCATTCAAGGTCGCGCTTCTGGCACACCAAAATGCTCAGCAAGCGCAATACCACTGTACCCCGGATTCGCGCATGCGTGTTGGGCGAATTCATCGGAACGGTGTGATGTCTCCCGGTGACCAGGCCCTTCGGTCCCCCGTGGAGCGGGCTATTCTGCGCTCCATGGAGACGCCTGACAACGCCACTGCAGCAACCGAAGAAGCGCCCGCACCGACCGGAATCGCCGCCCAGGACTGGGCCACCGCGTCCGCCGACCCGCAGTACCGCGCCGCGGTCGTGGACCTGCTCGGCGCGCTCGCCTACGGGGAGCTCGCGGCCTTCGAGCGTCTCGCGGAGGATGCCAAACTCGCGCCGACACTCGGTGACAAGGCGGCGCTGGCGAAGATGGCGTCCGCGGAGTTCCATCACTTCGAGCAGCTGACCGACCGCCTCACGGCCGTCGAGGAGGCGCCCACGACGGCCATGGAGCCGTTCGCCAAGGCGCTCGACGACTTCCACCGCCAGACGGCGCCGTCCGACTGGCTGGAGGGGCTGGTCAAGGCCTACGTCGGCGACTCGATCGCCAGCGACTTCTACCGGGAGATCGCCGCCCGCCTGGACACGGACACCCGCTCCCTGGTGCTCTCCGTGCTCGACGACACGGGTCACGGGAACTTCGCGGTGGAGAAGGTGCGGGCCGCCATCGAGGCGGACCCCCGGGTCGGCGGCAGGCTCGCCCTGTGGGCGCGCAGGCTGATGGGCGAGGCGCTCTCGCAGGCCCAGCGGGTGGTCGCCGACCGCGACGCCCTCTCCACGATGCTCGTGGGCGGCGTGGCGGACGGCTTCGACCTCGCCGAGGTGGGCCGGATGTTCTCCCGGATCACCGAGGCGCACACCAAGCGGATGGCCGCGCTCGGTCTCGCGGCCTGAGCGGGCGGGCGGCGGGCCCTACTGGGCCGCGGCCGACCGGACCCGCCGCCCGCCCCGCGGGCGGATCAGCAGGGACAGGGTCACCGCGCCGACCAGTACGGCGCCCGCGGGCGTCGCCAGGACATGGCCGGAGCCCAGCGTCGAATGCGTCAGATAGGCGCCGAACAGGGCACCCAGCCCGCCCGTGACGAACACCACGCGGGAGGACGGGAGCCGCCCGTGCAGTGTGTGGAGCGCGACCCAGGACAGGGCGAGTCCGAGCACGACGGAGCTGATGGATTCCCAGAGCACAGAGGGGTCACCTCGCTTGGTGGGCACGGCGGTCTTCGGTCGTAGGCCGTCTTACCCGGGGCCCGCGGAACACAACCCTCCTGCGCTCGCGTGAACCCCACCGAGGGACGGATCGGGCGCAGGTCCGGCGGAGAAGAGGTGGAGGCCCGGCGGATTCGTCCGCCGGGCCTCCACCTCTGCTGCCGCGTCGCGCGGGCTACAGCGCGCCGAATCCCACCCGCCGGGTGCTGGGCTCGCCGATCTCCACGTAGGCGATCCGGTCGGCCGGCACCAGGACCTTGCGGCCCTTGTCGTCCGTGAGGCTGAGCAGCTGCGCCTTGCCGCTGAGCGCCTCGCCGACCGCGCTCTCGACCTCTTCGGCGGAAAGTCCGCTCTCCAGAACGATCTCGCGGGGCGTGTGCTGCACCCCGATCTTGACCTCCACGGCTATGTCCCTCCGACGGTCCGTCTCTGCGCGGTGAACCGCGCCGTACGCAGCACACATTAGCCCGGTGAAGGGACGGAGCACGGGTCGACCGGCAACGCCCGCAGCGAACACCGGGCGCGTGCCCGCCGGGGCTCAGTGCTGATCGACGCCGTGCAGCGGGAATCCCGCGATGCCCCGCCAGGCCAGCGAGGTGAGCAGCTGCACGGCGGTGTCGCGCGGAATGCCGGAGCGGCTGGAGAGCCAGTAGCGCGCCACGACCTGGGAGACACCGCCGAGGCCGACCGCGAGCAGCATCGATTCGTCCTTGGACAGGCCCGTGTCACCGGCGATGACGTCGGAGATGGCCTCCGCGCACTGCAGGGAGACCCGGTCGACCCGCTCGCGGACCGCCGGCTCGTTCGTCAGGTCGGACTCGAAGACCAGGCGGAACGCGCCGCCCTCGTCCTCCACGTACGCGAAGTAGGCGTCCATCGTCGCCTCGACGCGCATCTTGTTGTCCGTCGTCGAGGCGAGCGCCGTGCGGACCGCCAGGAGCAGTGACTCGCAGTGCTGGTCGAGCAGGGCGAGGTAGAGCTCCAGCTTGCCCGGGAAGTGCTGGTAGAGCACCGGCTTGCTGACGCCCGCCCGCTCGGCGATGTCGTCCATCGCCGCGGAGTGGTAGCCCTGCGCGACGAAGACCTCCTGGGCGGCGCCCAGCAGCTGATTGCGTCGGGCACGGCGAGGCAGCCGGGTGCCCCGCGGGCGCGCCGCCTCTGTCTGCTCGATGGCTGTCACGCCGCCTCCCAATGTCGTGGTCGAACACAGTCGTACCGTGCACGCTGCGCCGTGGGGCCATCGTACTTTTGAGTAACCCGGGTGTGCGCGGCGCGGACGCAGAATTTCACGGACCGGACGGCTGCGGTAGCCGCAGATTCGTCGGCCCGCGCCGCATAGCGGTGCGTTCTACCGGTAATCGTCCTCATCCTGTGTGATGACACGGGCCTGCTCCGCCGCATCCGCCTCGTTCGCCGTGCCGCGGTCGACGCCGCTGAGCGGTTCGTCGTGCTCCGGCCGGACGGGGGCCTGCTGTTCGGCGCTGTCGGCTTCCGGGGCTTCCGGGTCCGGCTCGTCCGGCTGGGGGTCCTCGAAGGTCTCCGGGTCGCTCGGGTCGACCGTCATGATGGCTCCCTTCCTTCCCTTGCAGCCTAGGAGCAACCCCGCACGGACGCTATGCGGCCTGTGACCGCGAACACATGAACCACCGCGTGATCGTCTCGTAACATTGCCGCATGTCTTCGACCGACCTGCCCGGTATCCAGGCCGCCGCCGCCGCGGTGGCCCCCACGGTCAGCGCCGTACGGGTCGCCGAGGGGGAGAAGCTGCGCTCCGTCGGGCTGCCCGGCCTCACCCTGACCGTCCGCACGCGTCCGGCGGAGGCGGCGGCCCCGGCCCCCGCCCTCTTCGTGCACGGGCTGGGCGGCTCCTCCCAGAACTGGTCGGCCCTGATGCCGCTGCTGGCGGACACCCTCGACAGCGAGGCGGTCGATCTGCCCGGGTTCGGGGACTCGCCGCCGCCGGACGACGGCAACTACTCCGTCACCGGACACGCCCGGGCGGTCATCCGGCTGCTGGACGCCGGCCGGCGCGGCCCCGTTCACCTTTTCGGGAATTCCCTGGGTGGCGCCGTTGCCACCCGGGTCGCCGCCGTACGGCCGGACCTGGTGCGCACCCTCACGCTGATCTCCCCCGCCCTGCCCGAGATCCGGGTCCAGCGGCCGGCCGTGCCGACCGCCCTCCTCGCACTCCCGGGCGTCGCATCCCTGTTCGCCAGGCTCACCCGTGACTGGACCGCCGAACAGCGGACCCGGGGCGCCATGGCACTCTGTTACGGCGATCCGGCACGAATCTCCGACGAAGCCTTCCGCCACGCGGTGGCCGAGATGGAGCGACGGCTGGAGCTGCCGTACTTCTGGGACGCCATGACGCGCTCGGCACGGGGCATCGTCGATGCCTACACGCTGGGAGGACAGCACGGGCTGTGGCGCCAGGCCGAGCGGGTGCTCGCACCGACCCTGCTGGTGTACGGCGGACGGGACCAGCTCGTCTCGTACCGGATGGCACGCAGGGCGTCCGCGGCCTTCCGCGACTCGCGCCTGCTGACACTGCCCGACGCCGGGCACGTGGCGATGATGGAGTACCCGGAGACGATCGCCCAGGCTTTCCGGGAACTGCTCGACGAACGCGGCGGGAGCTGATCCGGGGCGTGGGACGACACAGCCGAAAGGGCCCCGAGGCCAGACAGCGTGAGACCGGGGCCGTGGCCGGCGCCGGTGTGGAGCCCGGTACCGGCAGGCGCGGGCGGGACTCCGCCACGCCGCCTCCGCGGGAGGGGCACGGCCCGTTCCGCGACGCTCCGCAGGTGCGGGGCGGACACCCCGAACACCGGGAGCCCGGCGGTGGCTGGGGGGCCGCGCCGCAGCCGCCGTACGACAGCCGGAGGGATCCGGCGGGTCCGGGCGGACAGGACGTCTTCCGTGCCCGGCAGGCCGCCATCTCCAGGCAACGGGCGGCGCAGCAGGAGGCCGAGCGCCGCGCGCCGGGGCCGCGGACCGGCGGCGCCCCGCTGATACCGGGCCCGCGCAGGGAGTTCCTGGAGGCGTTCGACACCGCGCCCTCGCACCCCTCACCGCCCGTACCGCCCGAGGACGCGGCCCCGGCCTCCGCGGAGCCCGACGGGCCCGGCAGCGGCCCGTACGACGGGGAGGCGCGCACGGCGAAGGGCGGCAAGGGCCGGACCTTCACCGGGATCGCGGCCGCCGCCGTGACCACGGTGCTCGCCGTCGTGGTGGCCGGACAGGTGGCGCAGGACCCGGGGAGCACGGGCGACGGCTCCCAGCCGGCGGGTGTCGACCGGCAGGGGTCGGAGGACGCCTCCCGCTCGGTGGACCGCCCCACCCCCCAGGTGCAGCGGCAGGACGTCCAGCCCCAGTCGTACGCGCAGAAGATGGCCACCGCCTTCCCGCTGGCACCGGACCTGAAGGGATCCGGGTCGTTCGAGGCGGTCGCGGGGCTGGCGAAGGCTCCCGGCAAGGGGCACAAGTACCGGTACCGGATCGACGTCGAGAAGGGACTCGGCCTCGACGCCGGGCTGTTCGCCGAAGCCGTGCAGAAGACGCTGAACGACGACCGCAGCTGGGCGCACAACGGCGCCATGACCTTCGAGCGGATCTCCTCCGGCGAGCCCGACTTCGTGATCACCCTCGCGAGTCCGGGGACCACCGGGGTCTGGTGCGAGAAGTCCGGCCTGGACACCACGGAGGACAACGTCTCCTGCGACTCGGCCGCCACCGACCGGGTGATGATCAACGCGTACCGATGGGCGCAGGGGGCCTCGACCTTCGGCAAGGACAAGCTCCTGCCCTACCGTCAGATGCTGATCAACCACGAGGTCGGCCACCGGCTGGGACACAACCATGTGAGCTGCCGCACCCCTGGGGCCCTCGCGCCCGTGATGCAGCAGCAGACCAAGACCCTGGACATCGACGGCATCAAGTGCCGGCCCAACCCCTGGGTCCATCCCGGAAGTTGACCGGCGAGGGAGGCGCTCTGTCCGCACTGTGGGACAGGCGTCTCACTGCGCGTTGACATCGGGGGAGGGGTCGTTCATATTTCTCCGCATGTCACGCAGCCCCGCATCCTCCGAGCGCGCCGCCCTTGAGCTGGCGCTCCTCGGCGTGGCCGGGCACTGCGTAGCCGACATTCTCTGTCGCTGACGCCTGCCCGCGCGCGTCGGCCTCCCGACGAGCCCCTCCGTGGGCTCCTCGGACCCCTTCCTCCGCCGCGCCCGGGCGTACTCCGCCCGCAGGCGCGGCCTTTCGGTATCCGGCTCCCTCCCCCCGCACCGGGGGCGGGACCGGCTGCGCCCGTGCGGGATCCGTTCCCTCCCCTGCCGCAGCACACCGAGAGGTCATCTTCCGATGAGTCAGCCGTCCGTCATATCGCGCCGCGTGGCAACCACCGCCGCCGTCAGTCTCGCCCTGGTCGCCGGTCTCGCGGCCTGCGCGGGGCCCCAGGGGGACGGGGGGAGCGGCGGCAGGTCCGGCGCCTCGGGCAAGCCGCAGAAGGGGGGCACCCTCACGGTCCTCAACAGCAACCCGCAGGAGGACTTCGACCCGGCGCGGCTCTACACCTCCGGCGGCGGCAACGTCCCCTCCCTCGTCTTCCGCACGCTGACCACCCGCAACCGCGAGAACGGTGCGGCGGGTGCCGAGGTCGTCCCCGACCTCGCCACCGACCTGGGCACGCCCAGCAAGAACGCCACCGTCTGGACGTACACCCTCAAGGACGGGCTGAAGTACGAGGACGGCACCGCGATCACCAGCGCGGACATCAAGTACGGCATCGAGCGGTCCTTCGCCGCCGAACTCTCCGGCGGCGCACCGTACCTGCGCGACTGGCTGATCGGCGGGGCCGACTACCAGGGCCCGTACAAGGACGAGAAGGGGCTCGACTCGATCGAGGTACCGGACGAGAAGACCATCGTCTTCCATCTGAACAAGCCCGAGGGCGAGTTCCCCTACCTCGCCACCCAGACCCAGACGACCCCGGTGCCCAAGGCCAAGGACAAGGGCACCAAGTACGAGGAGCACCCGGTCTCCTCGGGTCCGTACAAGGTCGTGTCGAACGAGAACGACGGTGAGCGGCTCGTCCTGGAGCGCAACCCGCACTGGTCGCCCGCCACGGACGAGGAGCGCAAGGCCTACCCGGACAGGATCGACGTACGGTCCGGCCTGGACTCCGCCGTCATCAACCAGCGGCTGTCGGCCTCGCAGGGCGTCGACGCCGCGGCCGTCACCACCGACACCAACCTCGGCCCGGCAGAGCTCGCCAAGGTGTCGGGCGACAAGAAGCTCGCCGCCCGCGTCGGCACCGGCCACTTCGGCTACACGAACTACATCGCCTTCAACCCGAAGGTGAAGCCGTTCGACGACCCGAAGGTGCGCCAGGCGATCTCGTACGCCGTCGACCGCTCCTCGGTGATCAACGCGGCGGGCGGCTCGTCCCTGGCCGAGCCGGCCACCACCTACCTGCCGAACCAGAAGTCCTTCGGCTACACGGCCTACGACCACTTCCCGGCGGGCGAGACCGGCAACGCCGCGAAGGCCAAGGAGCTGCTGAAGGAGGCCGGTCACCCCAACGGCCTGAAGGTCACCCTCACGCACTCCAACGACAAGGACTTCGAGACCAGCCCGGAGATCGCCACGGCGCTCCAGGCCGCCCTCAAGAAGGCCGGCATCACCGTCGAGCTGAAGGGGCTGGAGGGCAACGACTACTCCGACACCATCCACAGCGCGTCCAAGGAGCCGGGCTTCTTCCTCGCCCACTGGGGTGCCGACTGGCCCTCGGGCGGCCCGTTCCTCGCGCCGATCTTCGACGGACGGCAGATCGTGAAGGACGGTGCCAACTTCAACACCGGCTTCCTGAACGACGCGTCGGTGAACAAGGAGATCGACGAGATCAACAAGCTCACCGACCTGGACGCCGCCGCCCGGCGCTGGGGCGCCCTCGACAAGAAGATCGGTGAGCAGGCGCTGACCGTGCCGCTCTTCCACCCGGTCTACAAGCGGCTCTACGGCCAGGACGTCAAGAACGTCGTCATCAGCGACTGGACCGGCGTTCTCGACATCTCCCAGGCCGCGGTCAAGTAGTCATGTCGGAAGCACTTCTGGTCCAGGAGGCGGGAGCGGCGCCGGTCGCCGCCCCCGCCTCGGGGGCCCGGCAGTTCTGGCTGCGGCTGCGCGCACAACGCGCGGCCGCCGTCGCGGCGGTCGTGGTCCTCCTGCTCCTCCTGACCGCGATCGGCGCGCCTTTGCTCGCCGCACTCGCGGGCCAGGACCCCCAGACCTACCACCCCGACCTCGTCGACTCGGCGGCCGGCGGGGTCCCCATCGGCTCCTTCGGGGGCATCGGCGCGGACCACTGGCTGGGCGTCGAACCCCAGACGGGCCGCGACCTCTTCGCCCGCGTCGTGTACGGGGCCCGGGTCTCCCTCGGCGTCGCCTTCGCGGCCACCGTCCTCCAGGTCACCATCGGCGTGATCGTGGGGCTGATGGCAGCCCTCGGCAGCCGCTGGGTCGACCAGGTCCTCAGCCGGATCACCGACATCAACGTCGCCCTGCCGCTCATGGTCATCGCCCTGGGACTGCTTGCGATCGTGCCGCCCTCCTTCCCCCGGCCCGTGCTGATCGCCCTGGTCATCGGCGGCATCAACTGGGCCGGCACGTCCAAGATCGTCCGGGCCCAGGCGCTCGCCCTGAAGTCCCTCGACTTCGTCTCCGCCGCACAGCTGGCCGGACGCGGACGCTGGAGCATCGCCCGGCGGGAACTGCTGCCCTCGCTCGCCGCGCCCGTCATCACCTACGCCGCGCTGCTCTTTCCCGTCAACATCACGGTGGAGGCCGCCCTGTCCTTCCTCGGCGTCGGCATCAAACCGCCCACGCCGTCCTGGGGGCAGATGCTCACGGAGGCCGACACCTGGTACCAGTCGGCCCCCACCTACCTCCTGATCCCCGCCGGGCTGCTCTTCGTGACCGTGCTCGCCCTGACCGTCCTCGGTGAGGGCGTCCGCACGGCACTCGACCCGCGGGCCGCCTCCCGGCTGCGGATCGGCACCGGGCGCGAGAAGCGCGCGGAACGCACGAAGGAGCAGACGTCGTGACCGGGTTCCTCCTGCGGCGGCTCGGCGGCGCCGTCTTCGTCCTCCTCTCCCTGACCGTCATCCTGTACGCGGTCTTCTACGTGGCCCCCGGCGACGTCGCCCAGATCGCCTGCGGTCCGCGCTGCTCACCCGCCCAGGTCGCCCAGGTCACCGAGCAGCTCCGGCTCGACGACCCGGTGTACACGCAGTACGGGCACTTCCTCCAGGGCATCGTCGCCGGGCGGGACTTCTCCACCGGTACGGGCACGGACCACTGCCCCGCGCCCTGCCTCGGGGTGTCCTACCAGAGCGACCAGCAGGTCACGCGGCTGATCCTGACCAAGCTGCCGGTCACCGGCTCGCTCGTCGTCGGCGCCTTCGTCCTCTGGATCCTGCTCGGCGTGGGCACCGGGGTCCTGTCCGCGTGGCGCCGCGGCCGGATCACCGAGCGGGTCCTCACCTGGCTCACCCTGGCCGGGACGGCCACGCCCGTCTTCGTCATCGGGCTGCTGCTCATCATCGTCTTCTGCTCCACGCTCCAGTGGCTGCCGTCGCCGACGTACGTGCCGTTCACCGAGGACCCCGAGCAGTGGGCCTGGGGTCTCCTGCTGCCCTGGGTCTCCCTGGCGCTCATCGAGTCCGCCAAGTACGCGCGGCTGACCAGGAGCTCCATGCTGGAGACGCTCGCCGAGGACCATGTGCGCACCTTCCGCGCGTACGGCGTCGGGGAACGCGCGGTCATCGGGAGGCACGCCCTGCGGGGCGCCCTCGCCCCGGTGATCGCGCTCAGCGCGCTCGACGTCGGCTCCATGTTCGGCGGCGCGGTCCTCACCGAGTCCCTCTTCGGGATCCCGGGCATCGGGCGCGAACTGGTCCACGCGGTCAAGGTCGTCGACCTGCCCGTGGTCGTCGGCATGGTGCTGGTGACCGGCTTCTTCGTGGTGCTCGCCAATGCCGTCGCGGACATGCTGTACGCGCTGGCCGACCGACGGGTGGTCCTGTCATGACAACACCGCTGGTCCAGGTCGAGGACCTCACCGTCGACTTCGGCGACGTCCGGGCCGTGGACGGGATCTCCTTCACGCTGGAGGCGGGCGCGGCCCTCGGCGTCGTCGGCGAGTCCGGCTCCGGCAAGAGTGCGACGGCGTCCGCCCTGCTCGGACTCCACCGGGGCACGGGCGCCCGGGTCACCGGCACCGTCCGCGTCGCCGGCACCGACGTGGGCACCGCGGACGAGGCCGGACTGCGGGCCCTGCGGGGAGCGAAGGCGGCGATGGTCTTCCAGGACCCGCTCTCCTCGCTCGACCCGTACTACGCGGTCGGCGACCAGATCGCCGAGGTGTACCGGGTGCACAACTCCGTCTCCAGGCGAGCGGCGCGGGCCCGGGCCGTCGAGGTCCTGGACCGGGTCGGCATCCCGGACGCGGCCCGCCGCGCCCGGTCCCGGCCGCACGAGTTCTCCGGGGGGATGCGGCAGCGGGCCCTCATCGCGATGGCCCTGGCCTGCGAGCCCCGGCTCATCGTGGCGGACGAGCCGACCACCGCCCTCGACGTCACCGTGCAGGCCCAGATCCTGGACCTGCTGCACGACCTGCGCCGCGAGACGGGCATGGGCCTGCTGCTGGTCACCCACGACGTCGGTGTCGCCGCGGAGAGCGTGGACGACGTCCTGGTGATGCGGCACGGCCGCGCGGTGGAGCGCGGCCCGGTCGCCGAGGTGCTGGGGGCGCCCCGGCAGCCGTACACCCGCGAGCTCCTGGCGTCGGTGCCCCGGATCGAGGAGAAGCGGGTCCAGGTCCCCCGTCCGAGGACGGCGCCCGCGGACGCCGAGCCGCTCCTCGAAGCCGTCGGCCTCCGGCGCGAGTTCGGCCGGGGCGCCGGCCGGGTCGCCGCGGTGGACGGGGTCTCGCTCACCGTGCACGCCGGGGAGACCCTCGGCATCGTGGGGGAGAGCGGCAGCGGCAAGACGACCCTCGGGCGCATGCTCGTGCGGCTGCTCGACCCGACGGACGGCAGCCTCCGGTACGGGGGCAGGGAGATCGGCGGGCTGCCGGAGCGGGACATCCGTCCGTTCCGCCGGGAGCTCCAGATGGTCTTCCAGGATCCCGTCGCCTCGCTCAACCCGCGCCGCTCGATCGGTGAGTCCGTGGCGGACCCGCTCCGCGCGGCGGGGGAGCAGGACGAGTCCCGGATCCGGGACCGCGTGCGCGAACTGCTGGAACGGGTCGGGCTCGACCCCGGCCGGTACGAGCGCCATCCGCACGAGTTCAGCGGCGGGCAGCGCCAGCGGATCGGTATCGCGCGGGCGCTCGCCGCCGAGCCCCGCCTGATCGTCTGCGACGAGCCGGTCTCCGCGCTCGACGTCACGACCCAGGCGCAGGTGATCTCCCTGCTCGCGGAGCTCCAGGGGGAACTGGGCATCGGGCTCGTCTTCATCGCCCACGACCTGGCCGTCGTACGGCAGGTCAGCGACCGCGTGGCGGTGATGCGGCGGGGCCGCGTCGTCGAGCAGGGCACCGTCGACGAGGTGTACGGATCACCGCGCGACCCGTACACCAAGCAGCTCCTGGCAGCGGTACCCGCCCTCGATCCGGCGCGTGCCGCGGAACGCCGTGCGGCCCGCGCGGAGCTGGCCGCAGCCTGACGCAGCGTCACCGAACCCTCCGTGTTCGCAACAGAACGCGACTGAGGCGGGAAAGTTACGCCGGTTCACCCCTTTCGGTGGTGCGACGGACAACCGTCCGTCGCACCACCTCTGTATCCGCATACGGTCGTCCCGCTGCGAGTCGCCGATCAACGGCGGCCGCCCACAAGGGAGATCGGGGGTGTGCTCGTGCGGATCGGACTCCTCACGGACGGTGGTTATCCGTATGCGACCGGTGAGTCCAGACTCTGGTGCGACCGCCTGGTGCGCGGCCTGCCCCAGCACGAGTTCGACCTCTTCGCGCTCAGCCGCTCCGCCGACCAGGAACAACAGGGCTGGGTCCGGCTCCCCGACCGGGTCGGGCGGGTGCGTACGGCGCCGATGTGGACCCACGGCGAGGACGCGCTGCATCCCGGCCGTCCCAGAGGCGTCACGGGCAGACTCGCCACCGGCCTCGGGCGCTCGTACGGGCGTCGGGACCGGCGGCGCTTCACGGCGCACGCGACGGCGCTCGTCGGTGCGGTCTGCTCGGGTACGGAGACCGGGCCGGAAGCCGACGGCGCGGACGCCGCGACGGCCTCCCGCCTCTTCACGGACGGCCTCTACGGCCTCGCCGAACTGGCCCGGGAGCGCGGCGGGCTGCCGGCAGCCCTGCGCTCCGAGACGACCGTGCGCATCGTGGAGTCCGCCTGCCGTGCCCCGGGGACGGGGAGGACCGTCCACAGCGCGACCGTGCCCGACTACCTCGCCTTCGCGGCGGAGCTGGAGCGTGCCCTGCGCCCCCTCTCCCTGGACTGGTACGACGAGGACGGGCTCGGCGAGGTCGACCTCTGCCACGCGGCCTCCGGCGGCGCGGCGGCCCTTCCGGGACTGCTGGCCAAACGCTTCTTCGGCGTACCGCTGCTGGTGACGGAGCACGGGGTCCCGCTGCGCGCCCACTACCTCGCCGCGCCCGAAGCGGAGCTCGGCGCACCCGTGCGCGCCCTGCTCGCCAACTTCCACGGGCTGCTCGCCTCCGAGGTGTACCGGCAGGCCGCGCTCATCACCCCCGGCAACACCCATGTGCGCCGCTGGCAGGAGCGGTTCGGCGCCGACCGGGACAAACTGCGCACGGTCTACCCCGGGATGGAGGCCGAGCGCTTCGGGGCCGTGGGCGATGCCGACGACGGGGGCGGGCCCGGCACGCTCGTGTGGATCGGGCGGATCGAGCCGGCCAAGGACCTGATCGCCCTGCTCCACGCGTTCGCCGAGGTGCGCAGGGCCGAGCCGGACGCCCGGCTGCGGATCTTCGGCGCCCCGGTCCAGGGGAGCGAGGGCGAGACCTACCTGGCCCACTGCCGGGCCCTCGCCGCCCAGCTCTTCCCCGACGAGGCCGCGGACGCCCATGCCGAGGGCGACAACCCGGTCACCTTCGAGGAGATCGGCGGCCCCGAGGTGCCCGACCTCGCGGAGGCATACGCGGCGGGCGGTGTCGTCGTGCTGTCCAGCGTCGTCGAGGGCTTTCCCATCAGCCTGGTGGAAGCGATGTTCTGCGGCCGGGCCACCGTCTCGACGGACGTGGGAGCCGTGGTCGAGATCGTCGGCGGCACGGGTCTGGTGGTGCCCCCGCGCAATCCGCGGGCGCTCGCCGACGCCTGTGTCGCGCTCCTGCGCGACCACGAGCGCCGTGCGCGCCTGGGCGCGGCGGCGCGGGCCAGGGCCCTCGAACTCTTCACCGTAGAACAGAACCTGACGGCGTTCCGGGGGATCTACCTGGACCTGGTGAGCCACGCCCCCGCCCGTTGGGCCCCACCTGGCGGCCCCCGGGGGGCGGCCGGCCCGCCGCGTCCCTTCGCCACACCTCCGGAGGCCCATGTGCGGGGAGACCTGCTCCCGGAGCCGGTCCCCGCGGGTGCCCGGGCGGCCCGGGTGCCGAGCTGGGCCGTCGGCGCGGAGGGCGTGTGCGCGGGCGCACGCGGTGCGGGGGACGGCGATGCGTGACGAGACGAGCGGCCACGACCACGGAGGAGCCCCGATGGGCAGACCGACCGACGCCTCTCCCCCGGACTCCGGGGGAGAGGCGACGGGCGAAGGGCCGGGGGCGGTCCGTTCCGCCGTACGGGCACCCGAGATCGCCTACCACCCGGCCCGCAGACCCGCGGTCCGGCGCGGACCCGCGGACCCCGTCAAGGTGCTCATGCACCGGCACCGGGACCTCTGCGAGCGTGCCGTGGACCCTCTGGAGATCGCCGCCGGTCTGGAGGCCCACGGGCTCACCGACAGGGTCGCCGCGCGCTACCGGCACCGCGACGTCTTCTCGCTCGCCGAGGAGCTCTACGCCCGCGTGCCCGGCGCGGGCCGGCACGCCCCCCGCACCCCCCGGCCACGGCCGTACCCGGGCAGCGGGACACGGGCCGGATGGACACTCTCGGCGCTGCTGCCCGGCGCCGCCTGCCTCGCGACCGCGGGGACGCTCAGGGCCACCGAGGGGGTGCTCGGCGGCGGGGCCCGTTTCGCGGTGACCGCCGCCGGCGCGCTTCTGGTCCTCCTCGGGCTCCGGCTCTGCCTGCGCGGCGGTCCACTGCGCGCGCCGCACGGCACCGGAGGAGTCGCGCTGTACGTCTGCTGGCTCCTCGGCTACGTCGTGTACGGCGAGGACCTGCTGGCCCAGGTCGTCAGCGGCGGCCCCGACGGTCACTGGACGGCCGCCCCCGCCCCCTTGCTCGGGCTGGCGCTCGCCCTCGCCCCCGCGGCCTGGTGCGCCCACCTCTTCGCCGGACACGCGCGCCACCGGCTCGCCGGCTCCCACGCCCTGTCCGAGTTCGGCGCCGGCGTGCGCCCCCTGCTCTTCGGCGTCGTGGCGCTCTTCCTCTGCGCGCTGACCGCGCTGCTGTACCTCGCCGACCTCGGCCACCCCGGCCCGGGGAGCAGCCCGGCGGGCCCGGCGGCTCTCGGCGCCCTGCTCCTCCTGGCCCGGCTGCTGGCCGTCCACGGCTTCCCGGAACCCGCGGCCACCGGACTCGCCGCGGCCTGCGCCGTCGAAGTGGCGGCCCCCTTCCTGGTCCTGGCCGGGCGGCTGCCCGGACTCGACCTCCTCGCCCGGCCCGTCGACGCCGTCGTCGCCGCGGCCGGCCCCGGCGGCGTCCAGATCCTCGCCTGCGGCCTCGCCGCGTCCGGGCTGCTGATCCACGCATCGGTCACGCTCACCCGGGCGTCCGCCCACGCCTCGGCCTGAGGGCCCGCTCCACCCCGCGGAGCCGACGCCGCGGGTTTCCCGTACCGCACCACCTTCCTCAAGGAGACACCGGACATGACCCCCCAATCCCCCGCACCGGCAGCGTGCCGTCGGCACCGAGGGGGTGCGCGATGAGGGTTCTGCTGCTCGGAGCCAACGGATTCCTCGGCCGCTTCGTCGCCGACCGCCTGCTCGCCGACCCCGCGGTGCACCTCACGGCCCTCGGCCGCGGCGACGACGCCGACGTGCGCTTCGACCTCGCCGGCGGCAGCCCCGGAGCGCTCACCCGCTTCCTGGACGCCGTCCACCCCGGGGTCGTCGTCAACTGCGCGGGCGCCACCCGCGGAGGCGCCCGGGACCTGACGCGCCACAACACCGTCGCCGTGGCCACGGTCTGCGAGGCCATGCGCCGCAGCGGGTGCAGCGCACGGCTCGTCCAGGTCGGCTGCGCCTCCGAGTACGGGCCCTCGCAGCCCGGCTCGTCCACCGCCGAGGATGCGGTGCCCCGCCCCGGCGGCCCGTACGGCGTCAGCAAGCTCGCCGCGACGGAGCTGGTCCTCGGCTCCGGACTCGACGCGGTCGTGCTGCGGGTCTTCTCCCCGGTGGGCCCCGGGACCCCGGCCGGCTCCCCGCTCGGCCGGCTCGCCGAGACGATGCGCCGTGCCATGCAGTCCGGCGACCCCGAGCTCAAGCTCAGCGGCCTCGGGGTGCAGCGCGACTTCGTCGACGTACGCGACGTGGCCCGCGCCGTGCACGCGGCCTCGCTCTCCGCCGCCCAGGGCGTCGTCAACATCGGCACCGGCCGGGCCGTTCGGCTGCGCGACGCGGCGGCGGTCCTCGCCCGGGTCGCCGGATACGCGGGCGCGCTCCACGAGCTCGACGCGCCCCCCGCCCGGCTTCCCATCGGTGCGCCCCGGGCCTCCACCGAGTCGGTCGTGGAGCACCTCGCGGCGACCCCCTCCCCTTACCCCGACGGCTGCGGCGCCTGGCAGCAGGCCGATGTGCGTACCGCGCGCGACCGGCTCGGGTGGCGTCCCAGGATCAACCTGGAGGAGTCGCTCGCCGACATCTGGATGGAGGCGGCGTGCCGTATCTGACCGGCACCGGATCCACCCTGCGCAAGGGCGCCGCGGAACAGCTCGGCGTCGGCGTGCCCGGGTACGCCCATCCGCTGCTGGCGCCCGCCGAATGGGCCGGTCTCAACCGGCCCGGCACCCCGCTGCACTGGGCGGTCCTCAACATCGACAACGGGCCGGGTGCCCGGCCCGACCCGCACTGCCTGGAGGCGGCCGGGCGGCTGCGCAACGCCCGTGAGCGGGCTCTGCACGGGGAGGTGCCGGACGACACCGTCCGGGCCGCGGGGGGAAGGCTGCTCGGCCACATCGACCTGGCCCACGGCAGCCGCCCCTTCGGCGAGCTGGTCGCCGACGCCCAGTCCTACCTCGACTGGTACCGCGTCGGCGGTTTCTACCTGGACCACTGCCCGGCCGAACGCGACGGCCTCCCGGCCGTCCGCCGGCTGACCAGCACCCTCGCCGCCCTGCTCGCCGACAGCGACAGCGCGGACGAGGAGGGAGGACGGCTGGTCCTGGGCCACGGCACCCACCCGCACCCCGGGTACGCCGAAGCGGCCGACCAACTGGTCACCTTCCGGGGCGCCTGGACCGACTACCGCTGGTCGCAGGTGGCCGAGTGGACCGCCTCGTACCCACCGGGCCGCTTCGCGCACTTCGTCCACGGGGTCCCGCGCACCCACCTGGAGGAGGCCATGCGCATCGCCCGCTGGCAGGGCGCGGGCACGATCTTCTTCACGGACCGGGACGGGGCGAAGGGGCAAAGCGACCCATTCGCGGCACTGCCCAGCTACTGGGACGAATTCGTCTCGCGGATCGGACCCGGTATCTCGGAATGAGGAGCGGCGTGGCAGTGTTACGGGAGAACAACCGTACGTAGATGAAGTACGTAGAAACCGACCACCTGCATTGTTGAGGTTCCTGTGTCGCTGCCACCCCTGGTCGAGCCAGCTGCTGAGCTCACCGTCGACGAGGTCCGCAGGTACTCCCGCCACCTGATCATCCCGGATGTCGGGATGGACGGACAGAAGCGGCTGAAGAACGCGAAGGTGCTCTGTGTGGGCGCCGGCGGCCTCGGCTCGCCGGCCCTGATGTACCTGGCCGCGGCCGGTGTCGGCACGCTCGGTATCGTCGAGTTCGACGAGGTCGACGAGTCGAACCTGCAGCGCCAGATCATCCACAGCCAGGCCGACATCGGCAAGTCCAAGGCCCAGTCGGCCAAGGAGACCGTGCAGGGGATCAACCCCCTGGTGAACGTCATCCTTCACGAGGAACGGCTCGAAGCCGAGAACGTGATGGACATCTTCGCCGAGTACGACCTGATCGTGGACGGCACGGACAACTTCGCCACCCGCTATCTGGTCAACGACGCCGCGGTCCTGCTGAACAAGCCGTACGTCTGGGGCTCGATCTACCGCTTCGACGGCCAGGCGTCCGTCTTCTGGTCGGAGCACGGTCCCTGCTACCGCTGCCTCTACCCGGAGCCGCCGCCCCCGGGCATGGTTCCGTCCTGCGCCGAGGGCGGTGTCCTGGGCGTGCTCTGCGCGTCCGTCGGCTCCATCCAGGTCAACGAGGCCATCAAGCTGCTCGCCGGTATCGGTGACCCGCTCGTCGGCCGTCTGATGATCTACGACGCGCTGGAGATGCAGTACCGCCAGGTGAAGGTCCGCAAGGACCCCGACTGCGCGGTCTGCGGCGAGAACCCCACCGTCACCGAGCTCATCGACTACGAGGCCTTCTGCGGCGTCGTGTCCGAGGAGGCCCAGGAGGCGGCGGCCGGTTCCACGATCACTCCCAAGCAGCTCAAGGAGTGGATCGACGGCGACGAGAAGATCGAGATCATCGACGTCCGCGAGCCGAACGAGTACGAGATCGTCGCGATCCCGGGCTCCCGGCTGATCCCGAAGAACGAGTTCCTGATGGGCAACGCCCTCCAGGACCTGCCGCAGGACAGGCGCATCGTCCTGAACTGCAAGACCGGTGTCCGCAGTGCCGAGGTCCTCGCGGTCCTCAAGTCGGCGGGCTTCGCCGACGCGGTGCACGTCGGCGGCGGCGTCATCGGCTGGGTCAACCAGATCGAGCCGGAGAAGCCGGTCTACTAGACCCGCGGCACGACGTACGAAGGGGCCGGCTCCGGCGACGGGGCCGGCCCCTTCGCGTGCCCTGGCGCGGTCAGGAGCAGACGTGCCCGTCCGCCGGGACCTTCCCCCTCAGGAAGTAGGCGTCGACAAGTGAGGTCACGCACCTGCTCCTGCCGTAAGCGCCGTGCCCCTCGCCCTCGTTGGTCAGCAGGATCCCGACGCCCTCGCCCAGTTCGTCGGCCATCCGCCGCGCTCCCTCGTAGGGGGTGGCCGGGTCGCCCGTCGTACCGACGACGAGGATCGGAGCGGCTCCCTGGGCGCTCGCCTCGGGGGTGTCGTGCTCCCCTTCGACCGGCCACCCCGCACACCAGCCGGCCGTGTCCCAGGCCAGGAACGGGCCGAAGACCGGGGACAGCCTGCGGAACCCGGGGAGCAGCGCCCGGGCCTCGGCAGCCGTCGGCCTCGCCTTCGCGTCCGCGCAGGAGATCGCTCGCTGCGAGTGGCTCTGGGTGCCGTAGTGCCCCTGCCCGTCGCGGTTGTTGTACGAGTCGGCGAGGCGGAGCAGCCGGTCGCCCCTGCCCCTGTTCCCGGCCTCGTCGAGCGCGGCCGTGAGGGCCGGCCAGCTGCTCCTGGAGTAGAGGGGGGCCACGATGCCGAGGACGGCGAGGGACTCGTTGAGCTCACGGCCGGACGAGGTCGGCAGCGGGTGCCCGTCGATCCGTCCGAGCAGCGCCGCCACGCGCCGCGTGCCCGCCGCGGGGGCCTCGCCCCGGGACTTCAGATAGTTCTCCAGGGCGCGCTGGAAGCCCGTCGCCTGGTTGCGGGCATGGCCCACCGTGTCCGCCGTCGGGTCGACGACGGCGTCCAGCACGAAACGTCCCACCGACTCCGGGAAGAGGTGCGCGTAGGTCCCGCCGAGCTCCGTGCCGTAGGAGATGCCGAAGTACGACAGCTTCTCGTCCCCGAGCGCGCGGCGGATCGCGTCCATGTCGCGGGCTGCGTTCGTGGTGCCGACATGGGGGAGGAGCCGGCCGGAGAGCCGTACGCAGCCGGCCGCGAAGTCCCTGCCGTCGGCGATGAACGCGGCTTCCTCCGCCGGTGTCTCCGGGGTCATGTCGACCTCGCGGTAGGCCTTCTCCTGCTCCTCGTCGCCCCGGCAGCGCACCCCGGAACTGGCCGCGACCCCGCGCGGGTCGAACCCCACCAGGTCGTAGCGGGTGTTGAGCCTCCCGTACGCGGAGGCGGCGCGCGGCAGGATGTCCACTCCGGAGCCGCCGGGTCCGCCGAAGTCGAAGAGCATCGAGCCGAGCCGCTCGCTCCTCTTCGTGGCCGCCCTGCGGATCAGGGCGATGCCGATCGTCTCCCCGCCCGGCTCCGCGTGGTCCAGGGGCACGTCGAGGGTCGCGCACCGCCACGCTGAACCGGGCGCGGTGCCACCCTCCGGCGCGCCGCAGCGCCTCCACTCCAGCGGCCGGCCCAGGGCGGAGGTGTTCCCGGCCGGCTTCTCCGACGCCCGGGGCGACGGGCCCTTCGACGACTGCGGGGGCGCCGGAGCGCTGTCGCACCCCGAGAGGGCCGCCGTCACCAGCAGGGCCGCTCCGGCGAGCGCCGCGCCTGCGCGGGCCCGTCCACGTACGCGCATGGGCGCGCTCCCTCCCCGTGCCCGGCGGGGACGCCCGGACAGGTCCGGTGTCCCCGATGTCCTGACGTCCAACGAGCGGTCACTCGCAGACCGTTCCCGACTTCGGCACCTTCCCCGCGAGCAGATAGCTGTCCACGGCCCTCTGCACACACGTGCTGCCGCCGTTGTACGCGCCGTGGCCCTCGCCCTTGTACGTGAGCTCGATGCCGACCCCCTTGCCGAGTTCGGCTGCCATCGCCTTCGCGCCGGCGTACGGCGTCGCCGGGTCACCGGTGTTGCCGATGACCAGGATCGGGGCCGAGCCGGGCGCGCTGACGTCCGGGGTCTCCCAGGCACCCGCGACCGGCCAGCCCGTGCAGGCCATGAGTCCCCAGCCCAGGTAGTCGCCGAACACGGGGGACGCCTCGCGGAACCGGGGGAGCGCCTTACGGGTCTGCTCCAGGGTGTACCGCTGCTTGGAGTCCGCACAGTTGACGGCCGCGTTGGCGGCGTTCGAGTTGTCGTAGTGCCCGTCCTCGGAGCGGCCGTTCAGCGAGTCGGCGAGGGCGAGCAGCAGTCCGCCGTTGCCGCCGTCCGCCTCGTCGAGGCCCTGTTCGAGCAGCGGCCACGTCTCCTTGGAGTAGAGCGCCGAGGCGATGCCGGTGGTGGCCTGGGTCTCCGTCAGTTCCCTCTCCCCGAGCCCCGGGACGGGCTTCTTCTCCAGCTTCGCGAGCAGACCGGCGATCCAGTCCTGGACCTCCTGGGAGGTGGCTCCCGGGAGCTTGCAGTCGTCCCGCCCGGCGCAGTCGGCCGTGAAGTTGTCCAGGGCGAGCTGGAACCCCTCGGCCTGGCCGATCGAGGACTCCAGGGAGTCCTCCGTCGGGTCGACCACCGCGTCCAGGACGGCCCGGCCGACGTTCTTCGGATACAGGTGTGCGTAGACGCCGCCCAGTTCGGTGCCGTACGAGATCCCGAAGTAGTACAGCTTGTCGTCGCCGAGCACCTGGCGCAGCAGGTCCATGTCCCGGGCCGCGTTCGTCGTGCCGACGTAGGGGAGTTCGTCGCCGGAGTTGTCCTCGCAGTCCGCGATGTACGCCTTCTGGTCGTCGACGAACGCCTTCTCCTCCTCGGAGTCGTCCGGGGTGCCGTCCTGTTCGTACCGGGCGTCGAGCGTCTCGTCGTCCGAGCACTCGACGCCCTCGCTGCGTCCGACCCCGCGCGGGTCGAAGCTGACCAGGTCGTAGCGGGTGCGGAGCGTGTCGTAGTCGGTGCCGAAGGAGGGCAGGGTGGCGACGCCGGAGGCGCCCGGGCCGCCGAAGTTGAAGATCAGCGAGCCGATCCGCCGGTCCTGGTTCCTGGCGACCGCGCGGATGAGCGCCAGCTCGATGGTCCGGCCCCCAGGGTCCCCGTAGTCGAGGGGCGCGTCCATGAAAGAGCACTGCCAGGACGTCCCGCCCGGGAGCGGCGAGGGGGACGTGCCGCTGCCCTGGGCCGCGTTGGGGGCCGGGCAGGGCTGCCAGTCGAGCTTCTGGGAGGACAGCTTCTCCGGTGTCGCCGTCGGCGATGCCGTCGACGCCGCCGAGGGTGTCGCCTTCTCCGTCCCTCCGTCGTCGTCCGAGCAGGCCGCCAGCGGGAGCAGCGCGGTGGCGGTGGCGACGAGGGCAGCGGCACGCAGAGCGGGAGAGGTCCTCATGACCCCATCGTGCGGCGGGGCGCGGGGGAGCGCGCGGGGCGCGGTCCATGCGAGTGGCGCGCCCCGCTCATACGTTCTAGAGCTCGCCCTTGCGGGTCAGCTGGTTGAAGCAGATCCAGCCGGGAAGCACCGGCAGCCACAGCGTCATCACGCGGTACAGGAGCACGGCCGGTGCGGCGACCTCCTTCGGCAGGCCCACCGCGATCAGACCCAGGGTCAGCGCGCCCTCGACCGCGCCCATGCCGCCCGGGGTCGGCGCCGCCGATCCGAGGGCGTTGCCCGCGAGGAAGACCACCGCGATGCTGGCGTAGCTGAGCTGGGGGACGTCGGGCCCGCTGAACGCGCGGATCGAGGCGTCCAGGCAGAGCACGAACAGCCCGGTCAGCAGCAGCATGCCGCCGATGCCCGTGACCAGCTTCTGCGGCCGCTGCACGACGTCGAGCATGCGCGGCACGACGCCGGCGAACAGCGACCGCACCCGGGTGACGACGAACTTCCGCAGGAACGGGATCGCGGTCACCACCAGCACGAGCACCGCCACCGTGAGCAGGCCCGCGATCACGGTCCTCGACGGGGTGAGCGAATCCGGGGTCTTCTCCGTGCCCGTCAGGTATCCGAAGAGGGCGAGCAGGAGGATGTGGCAGCCGAGGCCGAACAGCTGGGACGCGCCCACGCTCGCGACGGCGAGTCCCGGGCGCACCCCGGCGCGTTGCAGGAAGCGCGTGTTCAGCGCCACACCGCCGACCGCCGCCGGCGCCACGATCTTCACGAACGATCCGGCCACCTGCGCCAGCACGGTCTTCCCGAAGGGAACCCGTTCGGGCACGAACCCGAGCAGGCTCATCGCCGCGGCGATGTAGCTCAGGGCCGAGAAGCCCAGCGCCGCGGCCACCCAGCCCCACTCCGCCTGCTCCACGACCGTGCCGAAGTCGGCCTCGGTGACCTGTGAGATCAGGAAGTACGCGGCGATGGAACCCGCGATGAAGCTGAAGAGGGTGCGCGGCTTGATGCGCTCCAGCCGGACCGGCTCCACCGGGGCCTGCGGCCTGATCAGCAGCACCTGACGGCGGATCTGGGCCAGCATGTCCTCCTCGCGGGCCTCTTCCAGGGCATCGTCTATCGCCCGCTTCTCGGCCTGCTTCTCCGTCCGCAGCGACTTGCGTACGGCCTTGCGGTCGCCGGCCGCCGGGACGTCCTGCTCCTCGGCCTTGTCCTGCTTCGCCGCCTGAGAGGCCTCCAGCACCGCTTCCCGTTCGCGCTGCGAGCGCTCCCGGGCGAGCCTGCGCAGCGTCGCCCGGGTGGAACGGCTCAGCGCGATCGGCTGGAGCAGCGGCAGGCAGTCGGCGACGGCGTCCGGGCCGAGCACGGCGAGCGCCCCGGCCACGGCCCGTTCGGCGCCGACCCGCAGGCCGGTGGTGGTGAGCAGCTGGGCGACGTCCATGCGGAGGATCAGGTCTCCGGCCGCGATCTCCCCGCCCCGCAGGTCGGTGACGAACACCGTGCCGTCGGGATCCACCAGGATGGCGTCGCCCGTGAGCCTGCGGTGCGCGATCCGCCGCGACTGGAGCGCCCGCACCTGCCGCCACGCGCCCCGCACCAGGTCGTCGGTGATCTCCTCGTCCTCCAGCGCGTCCAGCGAGCGGCCGCCGATGTGCTCGTAGACGAGCATCACGGCGTCCGGTCCGAGCTCGGAGGTGGCGATCAGCTTGGGCGCGTTGGCCCCGGCGGCGATCGCCGCGTACGCGAGGAGCGCCTCCTGCTCCAGGGCCTGGCGGAGTGACTGGATGGAGCGGCGCTGGGTGATGCTGCGCAGGGTGAGCCTGCGCCACACGCGGTAGAAGAAGCCCTGGGCCTGCTGTTCACGGTCGACGACCGTCACGTCCAGCGGTGGCCCGTCCTCCAGCGTGACCAGATAGCGGCGGCCCCGGTCGCTCTGGTCGATGTTGTCGGGGGCGTCCTCGGTGCGCATCGCGGCCACCGGGCGGAAGCCGACGTGACGCAGACCGGCCATCAGGTGCTGGCCGGTCGGGCGGACGTTCGGCGAACCGACCGCGTACAGCGTGCCGTACGCCACGGTCCAGCCGATCAGCACGGTGAGGACGATCGAGAACGGTGTGGTGTAGCCGCCGACGAGCATCGCGAAGGCGTCCAGGAGCAGCACCACCCACAGCACGACCCGCCAGCGCGGTCTCCTCGCCATCCCGACCGCCGTCATGTAGGCGATGACGGGTGCGAGATACCCGTGCACGGGATCGGTGAGCGCGTCCCCCGGCTGGGGCTGGGTCAGCGCCTCCCGGATCGTCCCGGGGGCCGACCTGGCCACCCAGAGATCGGTGGCCAGGGTCACCCCGTGGGCGAGCACAGCGGCGAGCACGCCGTCCGCGATCCGCAGCCCGTCGCGCTTGACCAGGCGCTCGATCGCGAAGGCGACCGGCACGAGGAGCACGGCGATGCTGGACACCAGGCCCGCGAGCTTGATCAGCAGATCGGGGGCCTGGTCGGTGCCCTTGGAGATGTCGTCCTCGAGGCCCGTGGTGGTCCCCTGGGCGAAGGCGGCCACGGAGAAGAGCAGGGCGATCGCGAGGACCCCGACGAGGAGCCGCAGAAGATCGGAGGGGCGGTGCACACGGGCCGGCAGCAGCGGCTCGTCGCCCGAGACGCGGTCGCTCAGCGCGGCTTCGGACGAGGCGAGCGTGGAACCCGCCGGACGGCCCCTCGACGGCCGGGGGGTCTCCTCGGCGTCCTGTGTGCCCGGGGCGCCGGGCGTGTCCGGCGTGTCCGGGGCGCCGGGTGCGTCGGGCGCTTCCGGGCGCGGCTCCGCGTCAGAGGCGTCCGCCGCCTTCGGTGGCTGCACGCCCTGCTCCTTAGCCTCTGATGAATCTTCGTGTTCTCGTATCACCGGTCACCGCCCGCATGATGGTGGCACGGCCTGCAGACAGAGGGGGGCATCAGGGTGCATTGCGCGGGCGCGATGCGCAACATACGCTCCCTCGCCCACGCCCGCACGGAGTGTGACCGGTTCGACACCGGCGGGGGCCGGTTGTCGGTGGCGTACGGCAGGATGGGACGGATGAGCCAAGACCGGACGAGCGGTGACCGGACCGGTGCCGCGCCCGCGAGCCCCGAGACCGCCGAGCTGCCCGAGTACGCCGAGCGCGTCCTGGATGTGGCGGACCTCATCCCACCCGGCCGTGTCATGACCTACGGGGACGTCGCGGAGTGGCTCGGGGACGGCGGGCCGCGGCAGGTCGGCCGGGTGATGGCCCTGTACGGCTCCGCGGTGCCCTGGTGGCGCGTGGTGCGGTCCGACGGGGTGCTGCTGCCGGGCCACGAACTGCGGGCGCTCGGCCACTACCGCGAGGAGGGCACACCGCTGCGCGGGGCACCGCGCGAAGCGGAGGGGCACGTTCCGCGGCTCGACATGAAGCGCGCCCGATGGGACGGCGTGACCGGAGGAACGGGCGAGGAAGCTCACACCTGACAGCTTCCGCCATCGTGCCCCGCCGGGACGGGCGACGGGCCGGTGACCGGGAGGCACGGCCGCCCGCCGGACCGGGACGCACGGCCCGTCGGACCGGGGTGAGGGGGCCGTCGGACCGGACGAGGGGGCCTCGTGTGACGCGGGACGCGGTCCGCGCGTGGTCCACCGTCCGCTGTCCGCCCCTTTGCTGGCGTAGCGTCGTCCCCACGCGGGGACCCCGTCCCGAGCCGACCGGGCCGCCCCGGCACCGCCCCTCGCACCCGGGCGGCCGTCACCACCAGGCCATCCCCCGGGCAGGCCCCGTACACCCACCAGACCGTCCCCCGCGCAGACCCCGTACACCCACCAGGACCGGCGATCCACGTGAGCTCCTCATCCACCACCCGGAACAGCCCGCACCGTGAGACACGGCGGCGGGCCCCGGGCGCGTACCGGCTGGTGCGCACCCCGCCGGGCTCCGTGGAACCCCCGCTCCTGGACGCCCCGCAGCGCGCGGTGGCCGACCACCGGGACGGCCCGCTGCTGGTTCTCGCAGGACCGGGCACCGGCAAGACCACGACCCTGGTCGAGGCGGTCGCACGGCACGTGGCCCGCGGGACCGATCCCGCCCGCATCCTCGTGCTCACCTTCAGCCGCAAGGCGGCGGTCGAGCTGCGGGACAGGATGGCCGCCCGGCTCGGCGGGACGAGGGGCCCGCAGGCCACCACCTTCCACTCCTACTGCTACGCCCTGGTCCGCGCCCACCAGGACGCCGATCTCTTCGCCGATCCGCTGCGCCTCCTCTCCGGCCCCGAACAGGACGTCACCGTCCGCGAGCTGCTTGCCGGCCAGCTGGGGCTGGAACGGTCCGGACTCGGCAACGTCCGCTGGCCCGACGAACTGCGGGCCTGCCTGACCACCCGGGGCTTCGCCGACGAGGTGCGCGCGGTGCTGGCCCGCAGCCGTGAGCTGGGCCTCGGCCCGGACGCGCTGGCCGCCTTCGCCCGCCGCACCGGCCGCCCGGACTGGAGCGCCGCGGCCGAGTTCCTCGCCGAGTACCTGGACGTCCTGGACGCCCAAGGCGTCCTGGACTACGCGGAGCTGGTCCACCGCGCGGTCCTGCTCGCCGAACGGCCGGAGGTGGCCGCGGAGCTGGCCCGGAGCTACGACCTGGTACTCGTCGACGAGTACCAGGACACGGACCCCGCGCAGGTGCGGCTGCTGCACGCGCTGGCAGGGAACCGGGGGAGTGCCGCGCCCGGCACCGGCGGCGGCCGGACCCTGATCGCCTTCGGTGATCCCGACCAGTCGATCTACGCCTTCCGGGGCGCCGACGTGAACGGCATCCTCGACTTCCCCGACACCTTCCGCCGGGCCGACGGCGCCCCCGCCCCGGTCGGCGTCCTCACCACGTCACGCCGCTCCGGCGTGAAACTGCTGGAGGCCACCCGGCTGCTCACCCGCAGGATGCCTCTCACCCGCCTGCCCTCGGACAAGGTCCGCGCCCACCGGGAGCTGTCCGCCGTGCGCGGCGGCGGCCGGGTCGAGGCGTACACCTATCCGACGCCCTCCACCGAGCTGGACAACATCGCCGATCTGCTCCGGCGCGCGCACCTGGAGGAGGGCGTGCCCTGGCGGGACATGGCGGTCCTCGTGCGCGCCGGCGGTCGTTCGATCCCCGCCGTGCGCCGGGCGCTCACCTCCGCCGGCGTGCCTCTGGAGGTCGACGGCGACGACCTCCCGCTGCGCCACGAGCCGGCGGTCGCCCCGCTCCTGACCGCGCTGCGCACCGTCGCCACGGCGGCGCTGCACCCTGCCGGACCCGGTGACGGGGAGGAGGACGGATCCGCCGGCCAGGAGGACGGTGACGGGGAGGACGGGGACGGCGACCAGGAGGACGGGGACGGCGAGGGGAGCGAGGGGGCGGCGTCCGGCGCGCTCGACACCGAGACCGCCCTGGCCCTCCTCACCTCACCCCTGGGCTCCATGGACGCCGCCGACCTGCGCCGTCTCGGACGCGCCCTGCGCGACGAGGAGCGGGCCGCCGGGAACCGCGTACCGCCGCCGTCCGGGGAACTCCTGGCCAGGGCACTCTCCGAGCCGGAGCGACTGGTCACGCACGACCCGGCGTACGCCCGCGGGGCGCAGCGGCTCGGCGCGCTCCTGCGCAAGGCCCGCGAGCTCCTCCAGGGCGGCGGCACCGCGGAGGAGGCCCTCTGGACCCTGTGGAACGGCACCCCCTGGCCCGGCCGGCTGGAGCGGGCGGCGCTCCGCGGCGGTGCGGGCGGCCGGAACGCCGACCGGGACCTCGACGCCGTGTGCGCCCTCTTCGACACCGCCGCGCGGGCCGAGGAGCGCACCGGGGGACGCGGCGCGCTCAACTTCCTGGAGGAGGTCGACGCCCAGGACATCGCCGCCGACACCCTGTCCCGCCGGGCCGTGCGCCCCGACGCCGTACGCCTGATGACCGCGCACCGCTCCAAGGGGCTGGAATGGGGCCTGGTGGTCGTCGCCGGGGTGCAGGAGGGGCTCTGGCCCGACCTGCGCCGCCGGGGATCGCTCCTGGAGGCGGACCGGATCGGGCACGACGGGCTGGCCGAACCCCTCACCCCGGGGGCGCTCCTGGCCGAGGAGCGCCGCCTCTTCTACGTCGCCGCGACCCGGGCCCGTGACCGTCTCGTCGTCACCGCCGTCAAGGCACCGGCCGACGACGGCGACCAGCCCTCACGCTTCCTCGCCGAGCTCGGCACCGAGCCCCGGGACGTGACCGGGCGCCCCCGCCGCCCGCTCGCGGTGGCCTCGCTCGTGGCCGAGCTCCGGGCGACGACCGTCGACCCCGCCGCGTCGGACGCCCTGCGCGACGCGGCCGCCCGCAGGCTCGCCCGGCTCGCGGCGCTCACCGACGACGAGGGGCAGCCGCTGGTGCCGGCGGCCCACCCGTACCGCTGGTGGGGGCTGGACGAACCGACCCGCTCCGAGATCCCGCTGCGCGACCGGGACCGACCCGTCGCGCTCTCCGGGAGCGCGCTCGACCAGCTCGCCAACACCTGCGCCCTCCAGTGGTTCCTGGGCCGCGAGGTCAAGGCCGACGCCCCGGCGACCGCGGCACAGGGCTTCGGCAACGTCGTCCACGTCCTGGCCGACGAGGTGGCCTCCGGACGTACCGCCGCCGACCTGGACGTCCTGATGGAGCGCCTGGACTCCGTCTGGGACGGCCTGGTCTTCGACGCCCCCTGGAAGTCGCGGCAGGAGAAGGACCAGGCGCGTGCCGCGCTGGAGCGCTTCCTGCGGTGGCACGTCATGGACCGCGCCGGGCGCACCCCCGCCGCCAGCGAGCACGACTTCGACGTCACCCTCGAAGCGGGTGAGTACGCCGTACGCATCCGGGGCTCCATGGACCGGGTCGAGCAGGACGTGGACGGCCGGGCCTACGTCGTCGACTTCAAGACCGGCAAGGGGGCGCCGACCAGGGACGAGGTGGCCGCCCACCCCCAGCTCGCCGTCTACCAGCTGGCCGTCAGGGAAGGCGCCGTCGACGAGGTCTTCGACGGCCGCCGCCCGGAAACGGGGGGCGCGGAACTCGTGCAGCTGCGCCGGCCCGCCCCGCAGAAGGAGGGCGGCGACGCCCTTCCGAAGGTCCAGGCCCAGGAACCGCTCTCCGGGGAGTGGGTCTCCGACCTGCTGGCCACGGCGGCCGGCCGGGTCCTGGACGAACGGTTCACGCCCACGACCGGACAGCACTGCACGCACTGTTCCTTCAAGGCGTCGTGCAGCGCCCGGCCCGAGGGCCGCCAGGTCGTCGAGTGACGGCCGCCGCCCGCCGGTCCCCGGGCGGCGGACCTCCGCGGGACCGCCTTGTCGGTCCGTCCGGTTAGCCTCTGTGGAGTGTCCTCCCGTATCACCGATCCCGAGCAGCTCAAGGAGCTCCTCGGGATCCCCTTCACCCCGGAGCAGACGGCGTGCATCACCGCGCCGCCCGCCCCTCAGGTGATCGTGGCCGGAGCCGGCTCGGGGAAGACCACGGTGATGGCGGCCCGTGTCGTCTGGCTGGTCGGCACCGGACAGGTCGCCCCGGAACAGGTCCTCGGCCTGACGTTCACGAACAAGGCGGCCGGCGAGCTCGCCGAGCGGGTCCGCAAGGCCCTCGTCGCGGCGGGGGTCACCGACCCGGACGTGATCGACCCCGACAACCCGCCGGGCGAGCCCAGCATCTCCACCTACCACGCCTTCGCGGGCAGACTCCTCACCGACCACGGCCTGCGGATCGGTCTCGAACCCACCACCCGCCTCCTCGCCGACGCCACCCGCTACCAGCTGGCCGCCCGGGTGCTGCGTGAGGCACCCGGGCCCTACCCGGCGCTGACCCGGTCCTTCCCCACCCTCGTCAGCGACCTGCTGGCGCTCGACGCGGAGCTCGCCGAACACCTCGTGCGCCCCGAACAGCTCGCGGAGCACGACACCGGCCTGCTCCAGGGCCTGGCGACCGCCCGGCTCACCAACGCCGAGCTGCGCAAGATCCCGGAGACGGCCGGGGCCCGCCGCGAACTCCTCGAACTGACCCGGCGCTACCGCGCCGCCAAGCGCAGCCGCGATCTGCTGGACTTCGGCGACCAGATCGCCCTCTCCGCCGAGCTGGCCCTCACCCGGCCCGAGGTCGGCACCGTTCTCCGCGACGCATTCCGGGTCGTCCTGCTCGACGAGTACCAGGACACCTCCGTGGCCCAGCGGCTGCTCCTGGCCGCCCTCTTCGGAGGGGGAGGCGGGGACGGCACGACGGGGCACGCCGTCACGGCCGTCGGCGACCCCTGCCAGGCGATCTACGGATGGCGCGGAGCCTCCGTGGCCAACCTCGACGACTTCCCCCACCACTTCCCGCACGCCGACGGCACCCCGGCCACCCGCTACTCGCTGAGCGAGAACCGTCGCAGCGGAGGCCGCCTCCTCCACCTCGCCAACGGCCTCGCCGGCCCCCTGCGCGCCATGCACGAGGGGGTCGAGGCGCTGCGCCCCGCACCCGGGGCCGAGCGGGACGGCATGGTCCGCTGCGCCCTCCTGCGCACCCACGCGGAGGAGATCGACTGGCTCGGCGACTCCCTCGCCCACCTCGTGCGGACCGGCACACCGCCCGGGGAGATCGCCGTCCTGTGCCGGACGGCGGGCGACTTCCCCCGTATCCAGGCCGCTCTCGTCGACAGGGACGTCCCGGTCGAGGTCGTCGGCCTGTCCGGCCTGCTGCACCTCCCCGAGGTCGCGGACCTCGTCGCCGTCTGCGAGGTCCTCCAGGACCCCGGCGCCAACGCCTCCCTGGTCCGGCTGCTCACCGGACCGCGCTGGCGGATCGGCCCCCGGGACCTCGCCCTGCTGGGGCGCCGCGCCCGCCTCCTCGTCCACCGCTCCGCCCCCGGCGACGACGACACCGATCCGGACCGGCGCCTGGCCGAAGCCGTCGAGGGCATCGACCCCGCCGAGGTGATCTCGCTCGCCGACGCCCTCGACACCTTCCTGGAGTCGGGCGGGGGCGAGGACGACCAGCTGCCGTTCTCCGCCGAGGCACGCGTCCGGTTCGCCCGCCTCGCCGCAGAGCTCCGTGACCTGCGCCGCGCACTGGCCGACCCGCTCATGGACGTACTGCACCGCGTCCTGGCGACGACCGGCCTCGAAGTGGAACTCTCCGCCTCGCCGCACGCCCTGGCCGCCCGCCGCCGCGAGACCCTCGCCAACTTCCTGGACGTCGCGGCCGGTTTCGCGGCGGTCGACGGGGAGGCGACCCTGCTGGCCTTCCTCGGCTTCCTGCGCACCGCCGCGCAGTACGAGAAGGGGCTGGACAACGCCCTGCCCGGGGGCGAGAACACGGTGAAGGTCCTCACCGCCCACAAGTCCAAGGGGCTGGAGTGGGACGTCGTCGCCGTACCGGGCCTCGTCACCGGCCAGTTCCCCAGCACGCAGTCCCGGGACGCGTGGACCTCGCAGTCCCACGTCCTCCCGCACGCCCTGCGCGGCGACGCGCCCACACTCCCCGTCCTCGGATCCTTCGACGCCAAGGGCCTCAAGGCATTCAAGGAGGAGATGAAGGCGCACCAGCACACCGAGGAGCTCCGCCTCGGCTACGTCACCTTCACCCGCCCCCGCAGCCTCCTCCTCGGCTCGGGCCACTGGTGGGGACCGTCCCAGAAGAAGCCGCGCGGGCCGTCGGCCTTCCTCGACGCCCTGTACGAGCACTGCGCGGCCGGACACGGCGAGATCGAGGTCTGGGAGGAGGCGCCGGGGGAGGACGAGGAGAATCCGGCGCTCCAGGAGCGGGACGCCGACCAGGCCTGGCCGCTCCCGCTTGACGCGACCGCCCTGGCCCGCCGCCGCGCCGCCCGGGACACGGTGCTCGCCCACCTGGAAGCCCTCACGGCCACGCCCGTACCCCCGGTGTACGAGGCGTCCGCGCACACGGGGGAGCTCCGGGACGAGCCGCCGTACGACGAGGAGATCCCGTACGAGGAGGAGCCTCCCTACGGCGAGGAGCCCCCGTACGAGGTGGAGCCGCCCCACGACGAGGCGGACGCTCCCTACGACGACCCGTTCCCGGACGGCGACCCGATGCCGTACGGCGCCCCGGCCCCGGACGCTGAGGGGATCCTCCTGGGCGGTGAGGGGCCCTCCCCGGACGGCAGCCGGTCCGGTCCGCCGTCCCCTGGGCCGGGCCACGAAGGCCCGTCCCCGCGCACATCCCCCGTCCCGCACGTTCCGGCCGCCCGCGCGCCGGCGGACGCGGGCCTCACCCCGGCGGACTCGGGCCTCACCCCGGAGGAGTCCCGCACGCTCGCCTCCTGGGACCGCGACCTCGACGCCCTCGCCGGCGAGCTGCGCCGTGCCCGGGCCACCGTGCACGACGTCGTCGTACCCGCCACCCTGTCCGCCACCCAGCTCCTGCACCTCGCCGACGACCCCGACGGCTTCGCGCGCGAACTGGCCCGCCCCATGCCCCGGCCGCCGCAGCCCGCCGCCCGCCGGGGCACGCGCTTCCACGCCTGGGTCGAATCCCGGTTCGAGGAGCTCCCGCTGCCCATGCTGGGCCCCGAGGAACTCCCCGGCGGGGACGAGAGCGACGCGGACATCGCCGACGAGCGTGACCTCGCCGAGCTCAAGGAGGCCTTCGAACGCACCGCGTACGCCCGGCGCACCCCGTACCGCGTCGAGACCCCGTTCCAGATCACGCTCGGTGGCCGGGTGATCCGCGGCCGGATCGACGCCGTCTACCGCACGGGCGAGACGTACGAGATCGTCGACTGGAAGACCGGCCGGCACCGCGCCGCCGACCCGCTCCAGCTCGCCGTGTACCGGCTCGCCTGGGCCGAACTCCACGGCCTTCCCCCGGAGGCGGTCACCGCGACCTTCCTCTACGTCCGCACGGGCGAGACCTCCCGTCCGGAGAAGCTGCCGGGCCGGGAGGAGCTGGAGAAGCTCCTGCTGGACGAGCCACCTCCGCAGGGCCGATAGGCTCATGAGCATGAGCGACACCCCGGACAGCGCCGTCCGTACGTACACCGAGCAGCACCGCACGGCCTTCCTCGACGACCTGGCCGAGTGGCTGCGCATCCCGTCGGTGTCGGCTCAGCCGGAGCACGCCGGGGACGTACGGCGCAGTGCGCGGTGGCTGTCCGGGAAGCTCGCGGAGACGGGGTTCCCGGTCACGGAGATCTGGGAGACGCCCGGGGCACCCGCGGTCTTCGCCGAGTGGCCCTCGGAGGATCCGGACGCACCCGTCGTCCTCGTCTACGGCCACCACGACGTGCAGCCCGCGGCCCGTGAGGACGGCTGGAGCACCGACCCGTTCGAGCCGGTGATCCGCGACGGCAGGATGTACGGACGCGGCGCGGCCGACGACAAGGGCCAGGTGTTCTTCCACACACTCGGCGTGCGCGCCCACCTCGCCGCGACCGGCCGCACGACCCCCGCGGTGCACCTCAAACTCCTGGTCGAGGGTGAGGAGGAGTCCGGCTCGCCGCACTTCCGCGCACTGGCCGAGGAACGGGCAGCCCGTCTCGCGGCCGACGTCGTGATCGTCTCCGACACCGGCATGTGGGACGAGAACACCCCCACCGTCTGCACCGGCATGCGCGGCCTCGCGGAGTGCGAGATCGAGCTGTTCGGCCCGGACCAGGACCTCCACTCGGGGTCCTTCGGCGGAGCCGTCCCCAACCCCGCGACCGCGCTCGCGCGCCTCGTCGCCGCCCTGCACGACACCGAGGGCAGGGTCACCGTCCCCGGTTTCTACGACGGGGTCGCCGAGCTCACCGCAACCGAACGCGCCCTCTTCGCCCAGCTGCCCTTCGACGAGGACACCTGGCTGCGTACCGCCGCCTCCCACGCCACCGCGGGCGAGGCCGGCTACTCCACCCTGGAGCGGATCTGGGCCCGGCCCACCGCCGAGGTCAACGGCATCGGCGGCGGTTACCAGGGGGCGGGCAGCAAGACCGTCATCCCCTCGTCCGCCCTGGTGAAGCTGAGCTTCCGGCTGGTGGCCGGCCAGGAACCGGAGCGGATCGAGGACGCCGTACGCACCTGGGCCGAGGCCCTGATCCCGGCCGGTGTCCGCCACCGCGTCACCTTCGCCCCCGCGATCCGGCCCTGTCTGACCCCCCTGGACCATCCCGCCCTCCAGGCCGTGGCCCGCGCCATGGGACGTGCCTTCGGGACGAAGGTCCTCTTCACCCGTGAGGGAGGCTCGGGCCCTGCCGCCGACCTGCAGGACGTGCTCGGCGCCCCTGTCCTCTTCCTGGGCACCTCCGTGCCGTCCGACGGCTGGCACGGCCCCGACGAGAAGGTCGAGCTCGACCTCCTCCTCAAGGGCGTGGAGACCGCCGCCCATCTGTGGGGCGAGCTGGCCGACGCACTGCGCTGAATCTCTGAACGCCCGATCCACCCCCGGGGGAGTAGGAAGCACCTGTGAGTACCTTCGACAACGCCACGGACCGTCCCATCGGTTTCACCGCGCCCAGCGGCATCGACCGCGCCGCACACCACCGGCTCGACGAGGCCTGGCTCGCCGCGGCCTGGAGCCACCCCACGACCAGAGTGTTCGTGGTGTCCGGGGGCCAGGCGCTCGTCGACGACACCCCCGACGGCGGCACCGAGCTCGTGATGACCCCCGCCTTCGAGGCACCGGTCACCGAGACCCACCGCTACTTCCTGGGCACCGACGAGGAGGGCGTGCGCTACTTCGCCCTCCAGAAGGACTCGCTGCCGGGCCGCATGGACCAGTCCGCACGGCCCGCCGGACTGCGCGAGGCGGGGCTGCTCCTCGGCCCGCGTGACGCCGGACTGATGGTGCACGCGGTCGCCCTCGAGAACTGGCAGCGGCTGCACCGCTTCTGCTCCCGCTGCGGGGAGCGCACCGTCATCGCCGCAGCCGGCCACATCCGCCGCTGCCCGGCCTGCGGGGCGGAGCACTACCCGCGGACCGACCCCGCGGTGATCATGCTGGTCACCGACGACCAGGACCGCGCGCTGCTGGGCCGCCAGGTGCACTGGCCCGAGGGCCGCTTCTCGACCCTCGCCGGCTTCGTCGAGCCGGGGGAGTCGATCGAGCAGTCCGTGGCCCGAGAGGTCTTCGAGGAGGCCGGGATCACCGTCGGCGAGGTCGAGTACGTCGCCAGCCAGCCCTGGCCGTTCCCGTCCAGCCTCATGCTCGGATTCATGGCGCGTGCCGTGTCCTCGGAGATCACGGTCGACGGCGAGGAGATCGAGGAGGCCCGCTGGTTCTCCCGTGAGGACCTGACGGCCGCCTTCGACTCGGGAGAGGTGCTGCCCCCGTTCGGCGTCTCGATCGCGGCGCGTCTGATCGAGCTCTGGTACGGAAAGCCGCTCCCCAGGCCGGGCACGGTCTCCTGACCGGTCGCACCGTGCCCTGAGCACCGGTCGCGTGTCCTGAGGACCTTTCCTGTGTGCTGAGGAGCGGTCCGGTGTGTTGAGCGCGGTCCCGTGTCCTGAGGCACGGTCCCTGCACGACGAAGGCCCCCGCCTCGGCGGGGGCCTTCGTCGTGCGGAGCATGCCGGTCAGGCGCCGATCTTCTGCTTGACCTGGGCGAGGGAGGGGTTCGTCAGCGTGGAACCGTCAGGGAAGAGCACCGTCGGAACCGTCTGGTTCCCGCCGTTCGCCTTCTCGACGAAAGCGGCCGAATCCGGGTCGTGCTCGATGTTGACCTCGGTGTACGCGATGCCCTCGCGATCCATCTGGCCCTTGAGCCGGCGGCAGTAGCCGCACCACGTGGTGCTGTACATCGTCACAGTGCCCGGCATGTCGTCGGTGCTCCCTTGTCTCGTATGTCCGCTGGTGTGTCCCGGCGGGGGAATTCTCGCCGGAGAGGCGGGACGAGCCCGCCCGCGCACCCTCCCGCATCGAGGGAACGTCCGTGACCCGACCACCATTCCCGGCCCCGCTCCCTGCGGGGCCGACGCCCCTGCCCCACCGGTACGACGAACGGCAGCCCCTGTGGACAACCGCCTCGGCGTCCCCTCGCGACCTGGCAGCATGGCAGGGTGACAGCAGCAACGCGTTCCACCCTCTTCCCTCAGGTCCCCGACTCCGCGGACGCCGTCCTCGACGGCCTCGACCCGGAGCAGCGCGAGGTGGCGCTGGCCCTCGGCGGGCCCGTGTGCGTGCTGGCCGGAGCCGGTACGGGCAAGACGCGGGCGATCACGCACCGCATCGCCTACGGGGTGCGTGCCGGGATCCTCCAGCCGACGACCGTGCTCGCCGTCACCTTCACCAACCGGGCCGCCGGGGAGATGCGGGGAAGGCTCCGCCAGCTCGGCGCCACCGGAGTCCAGGCCAGGACCTTCCACTCCGCGGCCCTGCGCCAGCTCCAGTACTTCTGGCCGAAAGCTGTCGGCGGTGAGCTCCCGCGCCTGGTGGAGCGCAAGGTCCAGCTCGTCGCCGAGGCCGCGGCGCGCTGCGGGATCCGCCTCGACCGCAACGAGCTCCGGGACGCCACCAGCGAGATCGAGTGGGCCAAGGTCACCCAGACGGTGCCCGCCGACTACCCGGCGGCCGTCGCCAAGACCCAGCGGGACGCCCCGCGCGACCCGGCGGAGCTCTCCCAGATCTACGCGATGTACGAGCAGCTGAAGCGCGACCGGTCGGTGATCGACTTCGAGGACGTGCTGCTGCTGACGGTCGGCATCCTCCAGGACCGCCACGACATCGCCGACCATGTGCGTCGCCAGTACCAGCACTTCGTCGTCGACGAGTACCAGGACGTCAGCCCCCTCCAGCAGCGCCTTCTCGATCTCTGGCTGGGCGACCGGGACGACCTCTGCGTCGTCGGGGACGCCGGTCAGACGATCTACTCCTTCACCGGTGCCACCCCCGACCACCTGCTGAACTTCCGCACCCGTCATCCAGGTGCGACGGTGGTCAAGCTGGTACGGGACTACCGCTCCACCCCCCAGGTCGTCCATCTGGCCAACGGCCTGCTGAGCCAGGCCCGGGGCAAGGCGGCCGAGCACCGGCTGGAGCTGGTCTCCCAGCGGGACAAGGGCCCCGAACCTGTCTACACCGAATACCCGGACGAGCCCGCGGAGGCCGAGGGCACCGCCCGGCGGATCCGCGACCTGATCGCCGCCGGAGTCCCCGCCGGTGAGATCGCCGTGCTGTACCGCGTCAACTCCCAGTCCGAGGTCTACGAGCAGGCCCTCGCGGACGCGGGTGTGCCCTACCAGCTGCGCGGAGCCGAACGCTTCTTCGACCGTCCTGAAGTGAGGGAGGCGGGTGTCGCCCTGCGCGGCGCCGCCCGGGCGGGGGGCAACGACTCCCTGCTCGACGGCGCCGACGACCTGCCCGCCGAGGTGCGGGCGGTGCTCTCCACCAAGGGGTGGACCTCCACACCGCCCGCCGGCTCGGGCGCGGTGCGCGACCGCTGGGAGTCCCTCGCCGCGCTGGTGCGACTGGCGGAGGACTTCGAACAGGCCAGGCCCGGCGCGACGCTCTCCGCGCTCGTGGCCGAGCTCGACGAGCGCGCCGCCGCCCAGCACGCGCCCACAGTCCAGGGCGTCACCCTGGCGTCACTGCACTCGGCGAAGGGCCTGGAGTGGGACGCCGCGTTCCTCGTCGGGCTCACCGAGGGCATGATGCCGATCGCCTACGCCAAGACGGACGAGCAGGTCGAGGAGGAGCGCCGTCTGCTGTACGTCGGAGTCACCCGGGCCCGCTTCCACCTCTCGCTGTCCTGGGCCCTCTCCCGGTCGCCCGGTGGCCGGGGGAACCGCAGGGCGACCCGCTTCCTCAACGGGCTGCGGCCCGGATCGGCCGGGCTCGCCGCACGGGGCGGAACCGGAGGCGGCGGCGGCATCGACCGGGGTTCGCGTGCGGGCACGGCTGTCGCCGGCGCGGAGAAGCCCGCCAGGGCCGGGAGGCGGGGGCCGGTGCGGTGCCGCGTCTGCGGCAGGACACTCACCGAGGCCGGTGAGATGAAGCTGATGCGCTGCGAGGACTGCCCCTCCGACATGGACGAAGGGCTGTACGAGCGGCTGCGCGAGTGGCGCGCGGACCGGGCGAAGGAGATCAGCCAGCCCGCCTACTGCGTCTTCACCGACAAGACACTGATGGCCATCGCCGAGGCGGCGCCGGGCAGTGAGGGCGAGCTCGTCGTCATCGCCGGTGTCGGCAACCGGAAGCTGACCAGGTTCGGGGCCGACGTGCTCGACATCTGTGCAGGCCGGACGGTGGGTCAGGAGCCGGAGGAGGGCGACGGCGACGTGTGAGAAAAACTCGTCGAAAAAATAGTTTGCGCGCGCAGCAGTCATCACCATAGGTTCTTAACCACGGGAACAGCGACTTCTCTGAAGCCCTGATTCCGTGCTGTACTTATCCGAATACCGCAGGATCGGCCCCGGCCGGTCCCCCGAGACGCCGAGAGGAGGCGATTGTCCGTGATCAGCATCATCAACACCATCAAAATGACCGATCCGTCGATCGTCTCCACCTGCTCGCTCGGCCTCACCCGCTCTTCCGAGCTCTCGCTCCGTGGCACCGGTGCGTCCGGCGTCTCCCTGGTCAGCCCGCTGTTCCTGGCGAGCCTGCCCGTGCGAGAGCGCAATGAGCGACCGACCGGGGCACCGGAAGCAGCCGTAGTGAAGGGACAGGCCTCGGCCTATGCCTTTGCGGCAGCCGCAGCCGGTGCCGGAGCCAAGAAGCAGACGACGCAGCACCACCACACGATGTGGGCCTTCCGTGGGCCTGAACCCTGGAGTGATCCAGCCTGATCAGCATCAGGCCGGCGCCTTCAGGGCCGCGGAACCCCACTCGGGATCCGCGGCCCTTTTGTTTTGTCCGAACGGACGAGACGAGACGGAGGAGCCTCGGGACAGCAGGACCTGGTACCAGCCGCCAACCGGCCAACAGGCCGGCACGACCAGACGAGGACAACACCACCGTGCAACTCGAGACGCACGCCCCGTCCGTACCGCCTTCCGACACGATCTCCCCGCCCGGCCTCACGGAGGACTCCACCTTGCTCCCCCTCACCACGCTCACCGCGCTCGACGACGCCATCGAGAACCTCGGCGTGCCCGTCCCGTGCCGTTCCTACGACCCGGAAGTCTTCTTCGCGGAGTCGCCGGCCGATGTCGAGTACGCCAAGTCCCTCTGCCGGACGTGCCCGCTGATCGAGGCCTGCCTCGCCGGCGCCAAGGAGCGGCGCGAGCCGTGGGGCGTCTGGGGCGGCGAGCTCTTCGTCCAGGGCGTCGTCGTCGCCCGGAAGCGCCCGCGTGGCCGTCCGCGCAAGAACCCGGTCGCGGCGTGACCGCCGACCTGGGGGCCATGGCTCCCACACGAACGCATCGCAGCATCGGAACCATCGACCGTCCCCAGACTCATGACCCCCGGAATCAGGCACCAATGACCACCACCACGAGGGAGCCCGTCGGCTCCGCGACCCCGAACGTCACCATCATCGGCGCGAACGACTCGCGCCAGAACAGGACCCGCGAGATGCAACTCATCCCAGAAGCCCTGGCCCGTGCGCATATGCACGACCGCCTGAGGGAGGCCGAGGAGGGACGTCAGGCCGCGCGCCTGGTGTCCGCCCGGCGGATGCAGCGCCGTGCGGAGCGTGCCTCGATGCGCGCCCGCCGCGCGCTCGCCATGGCCGTCATGCACTGACAGCTCCACCAGCAGTAAGGCTGCCGGGCAACCGCTCCGCCCTCGAAGCAGCCACCTCCCCTTCCGCGGGGCCGGCCTCACAGGCCGGCCCCGCGGTGCGTTACGGCGGGCGCCGCCCGGCCCGCGGCGTTATCGTCGCGAGGTGGACGAGGAGACTCATCACCCCGGGAAGCCGGCCTCCGGTCCCGTACTGTGCGCCCGCTGCGGCGCCACCGCGGAATCGGACGTACCCCCTCCGACCTGGGTCTGTGCCGTGGAGGACGGCAGGCGCCAGTACTTCTGCGACGACTGCGCCCGCCTTCACATCAGGGCGATCGAGAGCCGGCTGGACTCCGTCTGGTGGTGACCGGGGGCGAGGAGACGGCGCCCGCTACACCTCGACCGTCGTTCCGTCCTCGGCACCGTCCTCGTCCGCCGCGCGACCGGCGGACCGGTGTCCCGCCCGCTGCCGCACGCCAGGCTCCGCTTCCAGCCCCGTTCCAGGTTCTGCTTCGGCCTCCGGTGCGGACTCCGCTTCCAACTCTGCCGCGTCCGGATCCGGGAGGACGAATCCCGGGAGCCAGGACTCCAGTTCGTCCCGCAGTCTGACGGTCGCGCCCAGCTGGCACAGCACCCCGATCGTGCTCAGCGTGACGCGGTGGATCAGCAGATAGGCCGGAGGCAGATTCAGCTGCTTGCCCAACTGATGTGCCGGGGAGCGCGGATCGGCGATGCGGGCGGCCTGGCTGCGCAGCCAGGAGCGGGTGAAGGTGAATTCGTCCGCCTGCGCCGGCTCGATGATGGGGAGCAGATAGTCGAGCACGGCATCCGGCTCGAGCTCGACCGACTCCTTGACGAAGCCGGCCTCCCGGAGCATCGCGTAGACGGCGTCGGCGTCGCCGTCCAGTGTCATCCGCAGGGCGTCGCCGATGGTCTGCGGCAGGCCGCCCGGAAGCCGGTCCACCGTCCCGAAGTCCAGAACTCCCAGGCGCCACAGGCCGTGATCCCCGGCTGTGCCGTCGGTGCCGTCGGGGCTGGCGGAGTCCTTGGAGCCGTCCGAGGCGTCGGTGGCGCCCCGGCCGGCCGCCGCCGAAGCCACCGGCTCCGGGGGGAGCAGCCGGAAGTTACCCGGGTGAGGGTCCGCGTGCAGCAGACCCGTGCGCGCGGGCCCCGAGAACAGGAAGCGCGCCAGGAGCTGGCCCGCCCGGTCCCGCTGCTCCTCCGTGCCGTCGGCGATCACCTCCGACAGAGGGATGCCGTCGATCCACTCCGTCACCAGCACCTGCTCGGACCGGTGCACCACGCCAGGGATCACGACGTCCGGATCATCCTCGAACTCCGCCGCGTGCTCCTGCTGGGCTGCGGCCTCGAGCTCGTAGTCCAGTTCCTCGGACACCCGGTCGCGCAGCTCCGTGATGAGCGGCTTGATGTCCATCCCGGGGACCAGCGGTCCGAGCAGCCGTGCGAAACGGCTGAGTTGGGTGAGGTCCGACAGCAACGCCTCACCGGCGCCCGGATACTGCACCTTCACCGCGACATCACGTCCGTCGTGCCACACGGCACGGTGGACCTGCCCGATCGACGCCGCGGCGGACGGCTGGTCGTCGAACTCGGTGAAGAGCTCCCGCCAGTCCTCTCCGAGCCGCTCCGCCAGCACCCCGTGGACGGTGCGGGTCGGCATGGGAGGTGCCGCCTCCTGGAGCTTGGTCAGCGCCGCCCGGTAGGGGCCCGCCACGTCCTCGGGCAGTGCGGACTCGAAGACGGACAGCGCCTGTCCTAGCTTCATCGCACCGCCCTTCAACTCGCCGAGCACCTTGAAGAGCTGATCCGCCGTACGCTGCTGGACCTCGCGGGCCACCAGCTCGGCGGATCTGCCGCCGATCCGCTTGCCCAGACCCCATGTGGCACGGCCGGCGAAGCCCAGAGGCAGGGCTGCCAGCTTCGCGGTACGGGTGACCGCCTTCCGGGGAAGATCAGACATGTGCCCCTCCAGTTCCCAGACTGCCGTGCCGCGTGAGTATCCGGCTCCGCTCCGTCGGCGGCGGTCACCCGGCCATTGTGTCCTGCGCGGCGCCGGCCGCGGAGGTGAGCTCCGCCTCAGTGTGCCCGGCGGCCTCGCAGACACAGTCGGGATGCGGCGCCAGCCGCTCCGACCGCCAGTCCAGCAGAGGCATGGCGGCCTCCCACCGTGCCCCCGTACTGGCGGGGAGCTCTCCGTCGAGGAAGGACAGCGCATGGGCGGCGGCGAGACCGGCCACCGCTGTCGCCAGGCCCAGGTCGCAGGCCTGTACACAGGAGCGCCGTCCGGACCTCCACTGTGCGAGCATCCGCGGCCACTGCGGGTCCGCCTCCGCGCGGCGCAGTGCCAGGCAGCCGGCGCACCCGGTACCGCCGGGCAGCACCAGCGGTCCGACCACTCCGGTGGCTTCGATCACTCCCGCGTAGAGATGCGGCGTACCCGAGGCGATCCACGGCGCGGAGGTGTCCGGATCGGGCGCGTAGACCGAGAGGCCGTCCCTGGGCGCCGCCACGATCAGGGACAGCGCGGGCTCGCCCGACGGAGGAGCCCCGCCCGTCCGGTCCTGCCGTGGAGGGCCGCCGGCGGCGGATCTGCGCACCAGCTGCCTGGCCGCCGTGTCCCGGCGCTCTCCGACCGATGAAGGGGGGAGTCCGCCCGGAGCCACGTCCCAGGGTTCGGTGCGGCCGCCGTCGAGCACCTCGACGTGGCCCACCCCCGACCCGGACAGCACCGCGGCGATCGCGGCGCCGACCCTGCCGGCGCCGCGCACCTGTACACGCATCGCTCGCCGGGCCGCCAGCCTGCGCAGCGCGCTGCCGGGTGCCGGGTGGACCACGGAGAGGGCCGCCGCGTCGGGCCGCTGCCGCTCGAGGGTCTCCGCCCGTCGGCGTAAGGCGTCGGCCTCCGGGCCGCCGGCGTCCGGATCGTCCAGCAGGCCGGCTTCCGTGAGGCGCGATACGAGAATGTCCACATGACGGTCCGACAGATCCAGAGCGCGGGCCTCTTCGCGGAGCAGGGGAAGTCCGCGCGTTCCGTCGAGGAGTTCCAGAAAGCTGCCGGTCGCGATATCCATCGGGCCCAGCGTTACCGCGTGCGCGGGCGTCACACCGAATTGCACGGTGTTCCGTCCGCGCCAGGCCCGGCGGAGTGCGGGCTTCAGCATCGGATGCATGACTTCTCCCAGGTCGGTGTCGGGATCCGTTGCCAGAATGCAACGTGGCGGCGGAACGGGCAGAAAGTTATCCACAGGCTGGGGCATTAGTCGTTCAAATGGTGCAAGCCGAGAAGTGGATCAACGTTGAACCGTCGCGGAGGCGGGACTTCCCCCGTCGCCAGCGGGTAACGTCGTTCCGTGCCCGCCGACTCCTCTCCCGGTCTCGCCGGGGAGACCCCCGCGCGCAGCGCCGGACACGCGCAGCGCAGCGCAGCCACCCGTCAGCCCCGCGCATCGGTGATGAGTGCCGTCGAGGTCCGCAGGAGCGCCCGGCGGAGCAGAACGGTCTCCGCGTACCGGGAGGGCGACCGCACCATCGTGCTCATCCCGGCCCGGATGTCGGAGGCCGAGGAGCAGCGCTGGGTCGGTGTGATGCTCGACAAGCTCGCCGCGCAGGAGAGCAAGCGCGTCATCGGCGACCGTGAGCTCGCGGACCGGGCGGAGCGGCTCTCCGGCCAGTATCTGGAGGGCCGGGCTCGGCCCTCCTCCGTGCGGTGGGTGACCAATCAGAACACCCGCTGGGGCTCCTGCACCCCGGCCGAGGGCAGCATCCGTCTGTCGCACCGGCTGCAGGGCATGCCGGAGTACGTCCTCGACTACGTCCTGCTCCACGAACTGGCGCATCTGCTGGTCCCGGGCCACGGGCCGCGCTTCTGGCGGCTGCTGGAGGCCTACCCCCGGACCGAGCGTGCGCGCGGTTACCTCGAAGGAGTGGTGGCCGCCGACCGGCTTCCGCATCTGCCGGGCGCCCGCGAAGAGTGACCTTGCCGATTCTGTACCGGGTCGGTACCGGCTTGGCCCGATGTCGTGGTTTGCGGTTAGCCTGACGCGAGCATTCACCTTCGGGATGGGGGACGGTCGTTACGCATGGCCAGGGAATTTCAGCGCGGCCACAAGGCCAAGATCAGTGATCTCACGTCAGGGACGGATCTGTACGTAGGTGTGCAGATCGCGGGATCCGGCTTGACGTTCGACATCAGCTGCTTCGGTCTCGACGCCGACGAGCAGCTCTCCGACGACCGGTATTTCATCTTCTTCAACCAGCCGAAATCGCCTGAGGAGTCCATTCAGCTTCTCGGCGCCCAGGCAGGTGACACCGAGTCGTTCCGCGTCACCCTCGACCGTATTCCGGCGAACATCCACAAGCTGTCCTTCACCGCGACTCTCGACGGTGCCGGGCAGATGTCGCAGGCCGGTCCCGGATACATCCGGATCGTGGCGGGTGGTGAGGAAGTGGTGAGGTACGCCTTCACCGGTTCCGAGTTCACCACCGAACGCGCGGTCATGCTCGGTGACTTCTACCTCAAGGACGTCTGGCGGTTCGCCGCGGTCGGCCAGGGCTTCGACGGCGGGCTCGACGCGCTGCTGAAGAACTTCGGTGGCGAGGTCGCCGAGGAAGCCCCTGCCGCGCCCGTACAGGGTGCCGCTCCCTCGTTCGCGCCCCCCGCCCAGGCCTCCGCGCCTCCCGCTTTCGGAGCTCCCGCGGCTCCCCAGCCGCCGCAGCCGGCACCTTCCTTCGGTGCTCCGCCCGCTCCGGCTCCCGCGCAGCAGCCGATGCACGCCGCGCCGACCATCGCCGCACCCATGGCACCGGCGCCGCAGGCGCCCTCCCCGTACGGGCAGCCGCCCCAGCAGCCGCAGTTCGGGCAGGTCCCGGGGCAGGGCTCCCCGCCGACGGCCCCGCCGTTCGGTCAGCAGCCCCCGGCCGCGCCCCCGTTCGGCCAGCAGCCCCCGGGCATGCCGCCCGGCACGCCCCACGGGATCCCCCAGGGGCTTCCGGCCGCCGGCGCGGGTCTGCAGGCAGCCCTGCAGCCGTACAAGGAGGCGGCCACCGGCCAGCGCTGGACCTCGCAGAACCAGCAGCTCATGCGCGTCGACCTCACGATGGGCGGTATGCCGGTGCTCGCCCGTCAGGGCAGCATGGTGATGTACCAGGGCAAGGTCGACTTCGGTTACAAGGGAGCCGGGTTCGCCGGCCGCATGGTCGGCAACGCCACGGGCCAGGAGATGCAGCTGATGCGCTGCACCGGTCGCGGCCAGGTCTTCCTCGCCGAGGAGGGGGCACATCTTCACCCCATCGAGCTCCAGGGCGACGGCATCTGCGTCTCCGCGGAGAGCGTCCTCGCGTTCGACGAGTCCCTGCAGTACGAGGTGCGCAGGATCGAGGGCCACGGCATTCCCGGCGGCGCCCTGTTCACCATGCAGTTCCAGGGCACCGGCACCGTCGTCGTCAAGACCCACGGTGTACCGGTCGTCCTTCCGGTCACGCCGACCACCTTCGCCGACTGCAACGCCGTCGTGGCCTGGTCGTCCGCGTCCCAGGTGATCCTCTCCAGCCAGGTCCGGCTGCGCCGCAACGCGTATCCCGGGCACAGCGGAGAGACCGTGAACCTCCAGTTCCGGGGAGCGCCCGGGAACTTCATCGTCGTCCAGCCCTACGAGGTCTGAGGGAGCCCGTCATGAATCAGCAGCTCGCGGGCTTCGCCCCGACCCCCGTCACGGCCCGCATGGAGAACCACGGCCGCACGATGCTCAAGGTCGCCATGGCCACCGGCCAGGACCTCTACGCGCGCACCGGCTCGATGGTGGCCTACGAGGGCTTCATCCAGTACGAGCCCAATCCGCCCGCCGTACGCCGGATCGCCTCCCAGTGGATCACCGGCGAGGGCGCGCCCCTCATGAAGTGCGCCGGTGACGGTCTCCTCTACCTCGCCGACTACGGCGCCGACGTGGTCGTCATCAATCTCAACAACGACTCGCTCTCGGTCAACGGCACCAACCTCCTGGCCTTCGACGGCCACCTCACCTGGGGTGTGGAGCGGGTCAAGGGGCTGGCCAAGTTCGCCGGCCAGGGCCTGTGGAACGTCGAGATCCAGGGCACGGGATGGGTCGCCATCACCTCGCGCGGCACGCCGATCGTCGTCGACTGCGGCCGGGGCGAGGACGAGACGTACGTCGACCCCGACGCCCTCGTCGCGTGGTCCCCGAACCTCAAGGTGAAGGGCAAGCGCAGCTTCAAGGCGAGCTCGCTCATCGGCCGGGGCAGCGGAGAGGCTTTCCAGATGGCGTTCTCCGGGCAGGGCATCGTCGTCGTCCAGCCGAGCGAGGACAGCACCGACCGCCTCCGGGTCCGGAACTGAGCGGGGGAGGAACCACATCATGCAGAGTCCGCTTTTCAGCCACACCGAACAACAGACCCAGGACCGCTACGCCATCCAGAATCCGCAGCTCCTGCGGGTCTCGCTGACCGGCCACGACGACGTTCTCGCCCGTAAGGGCGCCATGGTCGCCTACCAGGGGCTCATGGAGTTCGACGGCGAGTACCAGTCGCACGGCCAGCGCCGCGCCCGGAGGAACACGGGCGAGGGCCTCGACCTCATGCGCTGTTCCGGTCAGGGCACGGTCTACCTGGCCAACCTCGCCCAGTACATCCACGTGGTCGACGTCGACCACGAGGGCATGACGGTCGACAGCGCCTACGTCCTCGCACTGGACTCCTCGCTGCACACCGAGGTCATCGCGGTGGACAGCCAGTACGGGATTTCCGGCACCGGCAAGTACCAGCTCAACATCTCCGGCACCGGCAAGGTCGCCCTGATGACCTCCGGCCAGCCGCTGATGATGCAGGTCACCCCGGACAAGTACATCAACGTCGACGCCGACGCGATCGTCGCCTGGTCGAGCGGGCTGCGGGTCCAGATGCAGGCCCAGACCCACTCCTCGGGCGTCTTCCGGCGCCGCGGCAACACGGGGGAGGGCTGGGAGCTGAGCTTCCTGGGCCAGGGCTTCGCCCTCGTCCAGCCGAGCGAGGTGCTGCCCCCGCAGAACAGCCAGATCGGCCAGGGGGCCGCGGCCCAGTTCGGCGTGGGCCAGCACGGCGCGCACGGCCAGAACCAGAACAACGCCTGGAACTGAACAGGCGGAGACAGCGGTGGGGGGCGGATTATTCCCAGGGAATCCGCCCCCCACCGCTGTCTAGCGGCCGTGCCCCAGCCGTACGCGGGTGCTCTCCAGCAGACGCACGACCGAGGCGTCCGCGACGCCGGCCACCTCGTCGTACGGGAACCAGCGCAGATCGAGGGACTCGTCGCTGATCCGCTCCACCGCCCCGGCCGACGCGATCGCCGCGTACTGCACGTCCAGGTGCCAGTGGCAGGGCGCCGGGATGGGGTGGCGGTCGAGCCGCACGGGCCCGCCGGGCAGCAGGGTGAGTCCGGCGATCCCCGACTCCTCCGCGGCCTCACGCAACGCCGCAGCCGCCAGCGTGGTGTCCTGGGGCTCGCAGTGGCCGCCCATCTGCAGCCACATCCGCAGCTTCCTGTGCAGCGTCAGCAGGACCCTGCCGCGCTCCGGGTCCACCACCAGCGCGCTGGCCGTCAGATGCCCGGCCCCGCACGCCTTCCACATGCCGTCGGGGTGCCCGGCCAGATGGTCCAGGTACGTCCCGCGCAGCTCCTTCTGCTGTGCGTCGGGCCCGGCGTACGCCTCGAGCACCGCGACAGCGTCGTCGTGCAGGCTCACCGGTCGGTGTCGTCCTTGCCGTCGTCCTTCGGGCCGTCCTCGGGCTCCTCGGCCTTGCCCCGGTCCTCGGCCGAGGGCTTCGGGGAGCCCTTCGCGGCCTCCCCGAGCATCTTGTCCAGCTCGGAGAAGTCCAGCTGCTCGTGGTGGACGAAGCCGTCGGGGTCGTCCAGGTCCTGCGCCGTCGGCAGCATGTCGGGGTGCTCCCACAGGCCGTCACGGCCGTCGACGCCCCGGGCGTCCGTGAGCGAGGCCCACAGGCGGGAGGCGTCACGCAGCCTGCGCGGCCGCAGCTGCAGCCCGATGAGCGTGGCGAACGTCTGCTCGGCGGGACCGCCGGAGGCCCGCCGCCTGCGCATCGTCTCCCGCAGTGCGTCCGCCGAGGTCAGCCGGGACTTCGCGGCCTCGTGCACCACGGCGTCCACCCAGCCCTCGACGAGGGCGAGGGCGGTCTCCAGACGGGCCAGCGACGCCTTCTGCTCCGGGGTGTCCTCCGGCTGGAACATGCCCTGCTGAAGCGCGTCCTGCAGCTGCTCGGGCTGAGAGGGGTCGAACTGGCCGACGACGTCCTCGAGCTTGCTGGTGTCGACCTTGATGCCGCGCGCGTAGGCCTCGACCGCGCCGAACAGATGCGAGCGCAGCCACGGGACGTGGGCGAAGAGCCGCTGGTGGGCCGCCTCGCGCAGCGCCAGGTAGAGCCGCACCTCGTCCTGCGGCACGCTGAGGTCCTTGCCGAACCGCTCGACGTTCAGCGGAAGCAGCGCGGCCTTGCCCGCGGGTGCCAGGGGGAGACCGATGTCGGTCGAGCCGACGACCTCTCCGGCGAGCACGCCCACGGCCTGCCCGATCTGCTGGCCGAACATGGCGCCGCCCATCGACCGCATCATGCCGATCAGCGGGCCCGCCATCGCCTGCATCTCCTCGGGCAGGACATCGCCCATGGCGAGGCCGACACGCTCGGCCACCGGGTCCACCAGCTGCTGCCAGGCGGGGAGGGACGCCTCCACCCATTCGGCGCGGCTCCAGGCCACCGTCGAGACGGAACCCGAGGGCAGCGACGTCACGCCGTCCAGCCAGAGGTCGGCGAGACGCAGCGCCTCGTCCACGGAGGACCGCTCCGCGGGACCGACGCTCGCGTCCTTGCTGCCGTCCGTGGTGCCCTGCGACACCGTCTGGCGGGCGATCTGCTTGGCCATGTCCCAGTTGACCGGCCCGCCCTCGTAGCTCAGCATCTGGCCGAGCTGCTGGAAGGCCGCACCCAGGTCGTTCGGGTTCATCGAGCCGAACATCGCGGCGAACGGGTTGTCCCCGCCCGCGCCGGGCCCGAAGCCGAACGGGTTCGCCGGCCCGCCCGAGCCCTGCCCACCACCGGTGGGGTCCTTCTTCTTGCCTTCGTCGCCGTCTTCCGGCTCCTCCGGCGGAAGGCCGAATCCGAATGGGGTGTCACTCACGGGTTTCCTCGGCTCGTAGGGCCGCCGGCTCGAACCGACGGCGACTGCCCGACATCACCATCCAGCGTAGACACCAAAGCCCGCTCGGGCCCTCAGTGCTCCGCCGGCTCCCGGCCTGCGGCAGGATGGACGCCACCTGGTACGCACGCGTCATTCGGGTACGTACTGAAGACAACCGCTGGAGACGCCCGGTGAGTTCCCCAGATCCGCAGGTTCGCGCAGCGCGAAACCTGGCCGACCCCTCGCCCGAAAGCAAGCCCACGAAAAATCTCTCCCGAAGCCGCGGCCCCGTCGTCGCGGTCACCGGCGCCGCGACCGGCGTCGGTGAGCTGCTCACCGCCCACCTCGCCGCATCCGACGCGATCAAGCAGGTCATCGCCATCGACGAGCGCCGGGGGGACGTCTCCGAGGCGACCTGGCACATCCTGGACGTGCGGGACCCCGCCATCGCCGAGAAACTGCGCGGCGCGGACGTCGTCGTGCACATGGCACTCGACCTGGACCTGGAGACCGACCCCGCGGCCCGTACCGCCTACAACGTGCGCGGGACCCAGACCGTGCTGACGGCCGCGGCGGCCGTGGGCGTCCACAGGGTCGTGCTGTGCACCTCGGCGATGGTCTACGGCGCCCTGCCCGACAACGACGTCCCTCTCTCCGAGGACGCCGAGCTGCGGGCCACGGCGGAGGCCACCGCGGTCGGCGACCTGCTGGAGATCGAACGGCTCGGCCGCCGCGCCCCCCGCGCCCACCCCGGCCTCGACGTCACGGTGGTGCGCCCCACGGTCCTGGTCGGCGGCACGGACACGGCACTCACCCGGTACTTCGAGTCCCCGAGGCTGCTGGTCGTCGCCGGGTCGCGGCCGGCCTGGCAGTTCTGTCACGTGGACGACCTGGTGAGCGCACTGGAGTACGCCGCTCTCGGGAAGATCGACGGCGAGTTCGCGGTCGGCTGCGACGGCTGGCTCGAACAGGAGGAGGTGGAGGAGCTCTCCGGAGTACGCCGCATGGAGCTGCCGTCCGCCGTCGCTCTCGGCGCCGCCGCCCGGCTGCACCGGATCGGCCTCACCCCCTCACCCGCGGGCGACCTCGCCTACACCATGCACCCCTGGGTGGTCAGCGTGAGCCGGCTGCACGACGCGGGATGGCGCCCGAAGTGGACCAACGAGGAGGTCCTCGCCGCGCTCCTGGAAGAGGTGGAGGGGCGCCACACCGTCGCCGGCCGGCGGCTCGGCCGCAAGGACGCCACCGCGGCAGGGGCGGCGGGCGCGACCGTCGCGCTGCTCGGCACGGCGGCGCTGGTCCGGAGGGCCCGCAAGGCACGCCGTCGCTTCTAGCCGGCAGGGCTCCGGGCCGGGACCCGGGCGGAGGCCCGGGGCGGCCCCGCCTGGTAGGAGGCTCCAAGCGGGCCGGCACGCCACCGGTCGAAAGCGCTATTCCGCGATACCGGTGCCGTGCGGCACGATGGCTCCATGGCACGCACCCACGACCACCCCGGCGAGCAGGCGGCCCAGGACCCGATCAGGCTCCTGGACATCCGCGACACACCGCTCTCCGTCGACGAGATCTTCCGCGCGGTCGGGGACGACGCCGCCGGAGGCACGGCGCTCTTCGTCGGCACGGTGCGCAACCACGACGACGGTCAGGACGTCGGCTCCCTCGGGTACTCCTGCCATCCGACGGCGGGCGACGAGCTCCGCCGGGTGGCCGAGAAGGTGGTGGCGGACTTCCCGGTGCGGGCCCTGGCCGCCGTCCACCGGGTGGGTGAACTGGGTGTCGGCGATCTGGCCGTGGTCGTCGCCGTGTCCTGCGCCCATCGGGGTGAGGCCTTCGACGCCTGCCGCAAGCTGATCGACGACCTCAAGCACGAGGTCCCGATCTGGAAGCACCAGCGCTTCTCCGACGGCACGGAGGAGTGGGTCGGCGCCTGCTGAGCGCAAACCGCCCCGGGGTGCATCAGCCCCGATTTGCGTAACCGCACCCCTGCCGTGAGCGTTGGTCCTGCACCTGGTTAATCTTCTGATCGCCGGTTGCGGTCGCTCATGGGGCAGGGAGGTCGTGATGGCAGCACTCGCGTGGCTGTTGATTCCGCTTATAGCCGCTCTCGGCGCGGCGATATGGGGAGGGTGGGCAGCCCGAAACCGAACGACCGGCGACGTCACCGAACTCGCCGGATACGCCAGGTTCCGTGAAGCGATGGAGAAGTCGCACTCCGGTTCCGAGGCCGTCTGACACACCGCAGCCGTACGCGGTTGCCAAGGGTGCATCCGCTCCGCCGGGCACCGCCCGCGCGATGAGCGCCTACGCGACATCCCTGCCGGACCTGCCGGACCTGCCGGACCTCTCGGCCGTCCGCCCCGTACGGACCGGCCCCGACGGTGCACTGACAGGCCGTTCCCGTACTGTCGTTCCATGCCACGCCGCACCGCGACGATGCTCGCCTCCACCCTCATCCTGATCGCGCTGCTCTGCGCAGGGGTGCTGATCCGCGTGCCGTACTCGGAGATGTCTCCCGGTCCGACCGTGAACACGCTCGGCGACGCACGGGGCGAGCCGGTGCTCCACATCAGCGGGCACAAGACGTACCCGACGTCCGGGAACCTCAACATGACCACGGTCCGGGTCACCGGCGCGGACTACGACATGAACATCGTCGAGGCCGTCTACGGCTGGCTGGCCCACGACAGCGTGGTCGTTCCGCACGACACCCTCTACCCGGACGGCAAGACCGAGGAGGAGTCGACGCAGGAGAACGCCGAGGAGTTCAGCCTGTCCCAGGAGAGCGCCAAGGTCGCGGCCCTGGAGGAGCTGAAGATCCCCGTCACCTCCCGGGTGGTCGTCTCCACCGTCGTGAAGGACAGCGCCGCCGAGGGCGTGCTGCACGCGGGCGACGTGATCAAGGCCGTCGACGGCGCGGCGGTCGAGCAGCCCGAGGACGTCGCCAAGCTCGTCACGAAGCACAAGCCCGGCGAGGACGTCGTCTTCACGGTGGTCCCCGCGAAGACGGCCGCCGCCGCCGAGAAGGCGGGCAAGGAGCCCGAGGGCTCCAAGGACGTCACCCTCACCACGCGGAAGGCGCCCGAGGATCCCTCGAACCCCTCCGAGGACCGGGCGATCGTCGGGATCCAGGCGGGGACCGACCACACGTTCCCGTTCGAGATCGACATCAAGCTCGCCGACGTCGGCGGACCGAGCGCCGGCCTGATGTTCTCGCTGGGCATCATCGACAAGCTGACGCCCGGAAAGCTGACGGGCGGCAAGTTCATCGCGGGCACCGGCACCATCGACGACGACGGCAAGGTCGGCCCCATCGGCGGCATCAACATGAAGCTGGTCGGCGCCCGCGACGCGGGTGCCCGGTACTTCCTCACCCCGGACGACAACTGCGCCGCCGCGGCGTCCGACACCCCGAGCGGCCTCACCCTGGTGAGGGTGAAGACCCTCGACGACGCCAAGAAGTCCCTGGAGAAGATCCGGACGGGGGACACGGCCGGCCTGCCGAGCTGCTCGGCGGGCTGAGGCCGGCCCCCGCCGCGGGGGGTCAGGACTCGAAGGTGGCCGCGAGAGCCTCGGCCAGCCCCGGGACCAGCCCCGCACCGGTCAGGACCTCGGTCGGGGAGTCCTTCTCCCGCAGGCGCACGGCGGAGTCCCGTGCGCCGTCCCGCAGCACCGCCACGGTCATCCGGACCTCCTGCCGGTCCGGGTGGCCGGAGACCCACTCGGTCAGCTGGGCGTCGGTCAGTCCTTCCGGTACGGAGGCCTCCGCGGACGGCGGCAGCATCATCCGCTCCACGGTCATGGCGCAGCCGACCACGGCGTCGGGCCAGGCGATCGTGGCGAGGAACTCGTCCAGCGCGGTGCCTGCGGGAAGCTCCTCCTGTTCGACGGGGGTGAGGGCGGCGGTCGTGGAAGCGGTGTCGTCGAGGCCGAGCTGGGCGGCGAGGCCCGGCTCGTGGGCACGCAGCCGTGCGGTGTCGACCAGGGCGAACAGCCGGGCGGGCTGGTCCCAGCCGAGACCTGCGGCGTAGGCGTCGATCTCGAGTACGGCGACGGTGAGTGGGCTCGCGGCCATCGGGGGGCCTGAGGGGGAAACGTTGGGCATGCCCAACATCCTGCCTCCTTCTGCCCCGGGAACGGGAACTAGGTAAAGCCTCAGTAAGTTGCATAGGTGGGCTCTACGATCGCTGGGCCTGCTTCACACGACCGCGAACTTCGAGGTGCGCACGTTGGCTTTCCAGATGCCGGACCGCGGCGGAGGCCCGACCGGGCCACGGATCAGAGTCGGCCGCCCGTCCCGGCGCGTCCGTACCCTGCTCATGACATTGGGCGTCCTGGCGGTTCTCGCCATGGCCTTCGTCATGTTCGCCGGGTTCTGGACGGACTGGCTCTGGTACAGGTCGGTCGCGTTTTCATCCGTCTTCACCACCACCCTGTGGACCAAGATCGGGCTGTTCCTCGTCTTCGGACTGCTGATGGCCGTCGCCATCGGTGTGAACGTCTGGCTCGCGCACCGGCTCCGGCCGCCGCTGAGCGCGATGTCGCTGGAACAGCAGAGCCTGGACCGCTACCGGATGAGCGTCGCCCCGTACAAGAAGTGGGTGCTGCTCGCGGTCACCGCCCTCGTCGGGCTGATCGCCGGCGCCTCCGCGTCGGGCCAGTGGCGCACCTGGCTGATGTATGTCAACGGCGTGTCGTTCGGGCAGAAGGACCCCCAGTTCAAGCTGGACGTCTCCTTCTACGCCTTCGACCTGCCGTGGTACCGCTTCCTGCTCGGGTTCGGCTTCGCCGCCGTGGTGCTGTCGCTCATCGCGGCCGCACTGACCCACTACCTCTACGGCGGGCTGCGGGTCACGAGCCCCGGCGCGCGGGCCACGGGTGCGGCCACCGGCCACCTCTCCGTGCTGCTCGGCATCTTCGTCGCGCTGAAGGCCGTGGCGTACTGGCTCGACCGGTACGGCCTGGCCGTGAAGTCCAGTGACTTCAAGGCCACGGACAACTGGACCGGCCTGCGGTACGTCGACGCCAACGCCTATCTGCCGGCGAAGACGATCCTGTTCTGCATCGCCGTGATCTGTGCCGTGCTCTTCTTCGCGACCCTGTGGCGGCGCACCTGGCAGCTGCCGGTGATCGGCTTCGGACTGATGGTCCTGTCGGCGATCCTGATCGGCGGTCTCTACCCGGCGATCGTGCAGAAGTTCCAGGTCCAGCCGAACGAGCAGGCCAAGGAAGCGCCGTTCATCCGGAAGAACATCGACGCGACGCGTGATGCCTACGACATCGACGACGCGCAGGTGGACGACTACTCCGGCAAGAGCACGACGACGGACGAGGCCAAGCTGCGTGCCGCCGCCGGCGACGCCGCGAGCTACCGGGTGATGGACCCGAACGTCGTCTCCCCGGCCTTCCAGCAGCTCCAGCAGAGGAGGAACTACTACCAGTTCCCCAAGACGCTGGACGTCGACCGATACAAGGGCGAGGACGGCAAGGAGCAGGACACCGTCATCGGTCTGCGCGAGCTCAACCTGGACGGCCTCCCCAAGCGGAACTGGATCAACGACCACTTCACGTACACCCACGGCTACGGAGCCATCGCGGCCCGGGGCACCACGACGGGCACCAACCCCTCGGGCTCCCCGGACTTCACGGAGTCGGGTCTGCCGACCACCGGCGAGCTGGGGGAGTACGAGCAGCGGATCTACTACGGCGAGAAGACCGAGCAGTACTCCATCGTCGGCGGGCCCCAGAAGGAGCTCGACTACGAGGAGGACGGCGAGAAGACCACCAGCTACAAGGGCGACAGCGGGGTCAGTCTCTCCAACGCCTTCAACCGCGCCGCCTACGCGGTCTCCATGAGTGAGCCGCAGATCCTGTACTCCGGGGCCATCGGCGAGGGATCGCGCATCCTGTACAACCGGACACCCAAGGAGCGCGTCGAGGCGGTCGCCCCCTGGCTGACCATCGACGGCGACGCCTATCCGGCGGTCGTCGGCAAGCGCATCCAGTGGGTGGTCGACGCCTACACCACGACCAACGGCTACCCGTACGCCTCGCGTACGACGCTCGGTGACACCACGGCCGACTCGCTGACCACCAACCAGCGCGCAGTCGTCGCCCAGCAGAACCAGGTCAACTACATCCGCAACTCGGTGAAGGCCACGGTCGACGCCTACACGGGCAAGGTCACGCTCTACGAGTGGGACACCAAGGACCCGGTGCTCAAGACGTGGCGCAAGGCCTTCCCGGGGACCGTGAAGTCGCGGGGCGACATCCCGCAGGAGCTGATGGACCACCTGCGGTACCCGCAGGACCTGTTCAAGGTCCAGCGGGAGCTGCTCACGCGCTACCACGTCGAGGATCCCGCGCAGTTCTACAGCGGCAGTGACGCCTGGCAGGTGCCGGACGACCCCACCAACAAGGAACCCGGGGCCGTCCCGCCGTACTACCTGAGCATGAAGATGCCGGGCCAGGACACGCAGAAGTTCTCCCTGACCACGACGTTCACACCGAGAGGGCGGCCCAACCTCGGGGCGTTCATGGCGGTGGACGCGGACGCGGCCGGCAAGGACTACGGCACGATAAGACTGCTGAGAGTCACCACCACCGTAAAGGGCCCCGGCCAGGTGCAGAGTGAGCTCAACGGCAACGACGACGTCGCCGAGTTCGTGAGAAACCTCAAGGGCACCGACTCGGACATCGAGTACGGCAACCTGCTGACGGTGCCGCTCGACGGAGGCTTCCTCTACATCGAGCCGGTCTACACGCGCGGTGGTACGCAGAACTACCCGCTGCTGCGCAAGGTGGCCGCCTCTTACGGGTCGAAGATCGTCTTCGAGAACAGTCTCGGGGAGGCGCTCAACGCGGTCTTCGGGGTCGAGGGGTCCGACACGACCACACCACCGACGGAGCCGACCGAGCCACCGGGTGACACCACGGAGCCGCCGGCCACCGGGGAGGCCGCTCTGAAGAAGGCCATCGCGGACGCCCAGAAGGCGTACACGGACGGCGAGACGGCTCTCAAGGAGCAGGACTGGGAGGCCTACGGCAAGGCCCAGGCCGCCCTGCAGAAGGCCCTGGAGCGGGCCGCGGCGGCTCAGCCGAAGGCCGGGTCCTCCTCGGGGAGCGACGGCGCCGAGAAGCCCTCGGGCGACGACCAGGGCAGCTGAGAAGGGTCCACCCCGCGTCGTGGTACGGTTTGAACACAACGACGCGGGGTGGAGCAGCTCGGTAGCTCGCTGGGCTCATAACCCAGAGGTCGCAGGTTCAAATCCTGTCCCCGCTACTGAAAGGTGAAGGCCCGGATCCTTTGGGATCCGGGCCTTCGTCATGTCGTGAGTCGTTTTCTCAACTTGTCGGAGTGAAGTGCGGTTCGCGGGGCACCAGTTGAGACCAACCGTGTTTCACTTGTCTCTCTGTGGGCATGTCGACAAAACGCTGAAGTGACCTCACTGGCTGCGGTATTCCAGGTGTACGCGGGTTGCGGGTGGTGGGACGATGGTATTTATGGGGGACAGGGCAACTCTGTTGGAGACAGGGCGGTTTGTGCAGCGACGCGGCCGGACGACGGAAAACGAGGCAGATGCGGCATTCGCCGCTGCCCTGGCCGCGACCGCTGACACCGCCGACGCCGCTCGCGAGGCCGCAGTCGTCACCGCGGACGCCATCGACGCGACCGACGCCGTCGAGAGCGCCGGCACTGCCACAGGGACGGACGCCGCCGAGAGTGCCGACACCACGGACACCACGGATCACGCCGACGAGACCGAGGCGCGCCACCGGCGTGGAGCGGAGGCCGGCGACACGGCGTCGATGAGCGTCCTGGGCGCCCTCCTGCTGCGCCGCGGGGACCTGGACGGCGCCGAGACACACCTGCGCGCCGCGACGGCTGAAGGCGACCGTGCCGCGGCGAACAACCTCGGCGTCCTCCTCCACCAGAGGGGATACGCGGACGAGGCGGCGGGGTGGTGGCGTATCGCCGCCGTCGCCGGCTCCGCCGCCGCCGCGCACGCCCTCGGGCGCCACTTCAGGGAGCGCGGGGACGAGCCCGGCGCCGAGTACTGGCTGCGCCAGTCCGCCGAGCAGGGCCACGCGCTGGGCGCGTACGCCCTGGCCGACCTGCTGGAGCACCGCGGCGACGCGGGCGCCGAGCGCTGGCTGCGCGCTGCGGCGGAACAGGGGCACCGGGAGGCGGCGTACCGGCTCGCGCGGACGATCGAGCGCAACGCGGTCGGTGACGCCCACGACGCCTTCGGCCTGGGCCGGGTCGTGGGCGAGGGCCGGCGGGTCTTCGACACCGGTGCGCCGGCGAAGCGGGACAGCCCCGTCGCGGGCCCGGACTCCGGCCGGGTCGGCGAGGCCGAGCAGTGGTACCGCCAGGCCGCCGCGCGCGGTCACCGCCGTGCCGCGCTGCACCTCGGCGCGATCCTCGAACAGCGCGGAGAGCTGAAGGAGGCCGGCCGCTGGTACCTCACCGCGGCCAAGGACGGCGAGGCCCGGGCGGCCTGCGCCCTCGGCTTCCTGCTGCGTGACGCCGGTGACGAGGAGAGCGCCGCCGTCTGGTGGCTCCGTGCCGCCCAGGACGGCGACGGCAACGCCGCCAACGCTCTCGGCGCACTGCACGCCGCCCGGGGCGAGCAGCAGACGGCCGAGCGCTGGTACCGGGCCGCGATGGACGCCGGCGACGTCAACGGGGCGTACAACCTCGGCCTGCTCTGCGCCGCCCAGGACCGTATCCCCCAGGCCGAGCAGTGGTACCGCCGTGCCGCCTACGCAGGGCACCGCGAGGCGGCGAACGCCCTGGCCGTGCTGCTGCTCCAGGCGGGAGACGCGACGGGCGCCGAGCCCTGGTTCTCCAAGGCGGCCGAAGCGGGCAGCGTGGACGCGGCCTTCAACCTCGGCATCCTGCACGCCGGGCGGGACGAGGACCGCACGGCGCTCGGCTGGTACCAGCGGGCGGCGGCGGCCGGGCACACCGATGCCGCGCTCCAGGTCGGCATGGCCCTGCTGAGGGACGGCGAGGAGCAGGCGGCCGAACGCCACCTGAGGTGCGCCGCGGGCGGCGGCAGTGCCGAGGCGGCCTTCCGGCTGGCCGGTGTCCTCGACCTGCGCCAGCCGGCCCCCGGGCCGCCCGCGCTGGGGGAGCCGATGCCGGAGAAGACCGAGTGCGAGGAGTGGTACGAGAGGGCGGCCGAGCAGGGCCACCGCCGCGCCCAGGTCAGGGCAGGGATGCTCGCGGCCGCGCGCGGTGACATGGCGAGCGCCGCCCGCTGGTACCGCGAGGCCGCGGAGTCCGGCAGCCGCAACGGGGCCTTCAACCTCGGCCTGCTGCTCGCCCGTGAGGGCAGCGAGCGCGAGGCGGCCCTCTGGTGGAGCCGGGCGGCCAACGACGGCCACGGCCGGGCGGCCCTGCGTCTCGCGCTGCTCGCGGCCCGGCGGGGCGAGCTCACCGAGGGGCAGCGCTGGTGTGCCCGGGCGGTCGAGCTGGGTCCGGCGGAGGTGGCCGAGCGCGCCGCGCGGCTGCTCGAGGCGCTGCACCAGGAGCTCACCGCATGAGGGTGTCTCCGAGGTCGGCCGCCTGCCGTGCGTACGGGTGTCCGGGTAAGTGATTTGCTCCGGCCGGTGGGGGTGCCGTAGTGTTGCACTCACAACGACGCGGGGTGGAGCAGCTCGGTAGCTCGCTGGGCTCATAACCCAGAGGTCGCAGGTTCAAATCCTGTCCCCGCTACTGAAAGACAGAGGCCCGGATCCTTCCAAGGATCCGGGCCTCTGTCGTGTGCCCTCGCAAAGGGCGCCCGATGCAAGTACCCCTGGGCACGTATCCCTGGCGAGGTGTCCGGCGGGGTGGGCGCGGGGCGGAAGCCCTCAGGCCGTGGCGGCGCAGTTCGGGCAGATGCCCCGGTAGGTCACCTCGACGTCCGAGACGGTGAAGCCGAAGCGCTCGTCGGCGGGCAGGTCCGCCAGGGGGTTGCCCGACGGGTGCACGTCCCGGATTGCCCCGCAGCGCCCGCACACCAGGTGGTGATGGGGACGGTGGGCGTTGGGGTCGTACCGCTTCGCCCGGCGGTCGGTGGAGACCTCGATGACCTCTCCGAGGGACACCATCTCGCCCAGCGTGTTGTACACGGTGGCGCGTGAGATCTCGGGGAGCCGCTCGACGGCCCTCGCGTGGACCTCGTCCGCCGTCAGGTGCACATGGTCCCCCTCGAGAACCTCTGCCACCACGCGCCGCTGGGCCGTCATGCGCCAGCCGCGTCCACGAAGTCGTTCCAGGAGGTCACTCATGGGGCCCAGCCTAACAGTGGATCGGCCGAGTCCCGAGTAGGTGTGACTTTAGATCATCATTTGACTTGGACATTGTCCAATGTAGGATCGGTCCCGAATTGGCCAAGGACAGGCTGCGGCCGAGATGGGACCGCGCGGGGAACGGCGCCGCGCGGGAGATGACGCAGGAGGCGCGCGTGACTCAGGGACCGCTCACCACGGAGGCCGGCGCTCCGGTGGCCGACAACCAGAACAGTGAGACCGCCGGCCCGGGTGGACCGGTTCTCGTCCAGGACCAGGCGCTCCTCGAGAAGCTGGCCCACTTCAACCGCGAGCGCATCCCGGAGCGCGTCGTGCACGCCCGCGGCGCCGGCGCGTACGGCACCTTCACGCTGACCCGGGACGTCTCGCGGTGGACGCGGGCGGACTTCCTCTCGGAGGTCGGGAAGCAGACCGAGACCTTCCTGCGCTTCTCCACCGTTGCGGGCAACCTCGGTTCCGCCGACGCGGCCCGGGACCCCCGCGGCTGGGCGCTGAAGTTCTACACCGAGGAGGGCAACTACGACCTCGTCGGCAACAACACCCCGGTGTTCTTCATCAAGGACGCCATCAAGTTCCCCGACTTCATCCACACCCAGAAGCGCGACCCGTACACCGGCTCCCAGGAGGCGGACAACGTCTGGGACTTCTGGGGACTGTCGCCCGAGTCCACCCACCAGGTGACCTGGCTGTTCGGGGACCGGGGCATCCCGGCCTCGTACCGTCACATGAACGGCTACGGCTCGCACACCTACCAGTGGAACAACGAGGCCGGCGAGGTCTTCTGGGTCAAGTACCACTTCAAGACCGACCAGGGGATCAAGAACCTCACGACCGAGGAGGCCGTCCGCCTCTCCGGCGTGGATCCGGACAGCCACCAGCGCGACCTGCGCGAGTCCATCGAGCGGGGCGACTTCCCGACGTGGACCGTGCAGGTCCAGGTGATGCCGGCGGCCGAGGCGGCGACGTACCGCTTCAACCCTTTCGACCTGACCAAGGTGTGGCCCCACGAGGACTACCCGCCGGTCGAGATCGGGAAGCTCGAGCTCAACCGGAACCCCGAGAACGTCTTCGCCGAGGTGGAGCAGTCGATCTTCAGCCCGGCGCACTTCGTCCCCGGCATCGGCCCGTCCCCGGACAAGATGCTCCAGGGCCGTCTCTTCGCGTACGGCGACGCCCACCGCTACCGCGTCGGCATCAACGCCGACCACCTGCCGGTGAACCGCCCGCACGCCACCGAGGCGCGCACCAACAGCCGGGACGGCCACCTGTACGACGGCCGTCACAAGGGTGCGAAGAACTACGAGCCGAACAGCTTCGGCGGCCCGGCGCAGACGGACCGGCCGCTGTGGCAGCCCGTCCCCGTCACCGGCGGCACGGGTACCCACGAGGCGCCCTCGCACGCGGAGGACGACGACTTCGTGCAGGCCGGCAACCTCTACCGGCTGCTGTCCGAGGACGAGAAGGCGCGGCTGATCGGCAATCTCGCCGGGTTCATCGCCAAGGTCTCGCGCGACGGCATCGCCGAGCGCGCGATCGGCAACTTCCGTCAGGCCGACGGAGACTTCGGCAAGCGGCTGGACGCCGCGGTCCAGGCCCTGCGCGGCTAGGACGGACGCCTGCCGTCGGCCGCGGGCCGGATTCCCCGGATGCCAGGGGGTCCGGCCCGCAGGCGTGTGAGGGCCGAGGGCGGGCCGCCCCTCAGAGCGCCATGCTCGCGGCCCGCCTCCTGGACGGGACCCAGCACCTGATGATGTCGCGCACCGAGACGATGCCGACCGGTCCGTCCCCGTCCAGCACGATCAGATGCCGGAAGCCGCCGTGCGTCATGGCCTCCGCCGCCTCCTCGAGGGTCCAGGCGGGGGAGGCGAAGACCACGTCGGTCGTGGTGTGGGTGGAGGCGGTCTCCACGTCGGGATCCAGGCCGGCGGCGAGGGCGTCGAGGATGTCGCGTTCGGTGAGGATGCCGAGACCGCAGGTGTCCGGGTCGTGGACGACTGCTGCGCCGACGCGTCGGGCCGACATCAGCCGGGCCGCCTGGCGGAGCGTGTGGGCCGGGCCGATGGTGAGGACCAGGGTGCTCATGGCGTCACGGACAAGCATGAGGGTAGCCACCTCCTTGAGGAGTGACCTGCGGAACGCCTTCGTGAGGCGATTCACAAGTTCACAAGTGGGGGGACTCTCAGAGTGGCACCCAGGACCGGACACGACAAGGGGGCGGGCACGGCACGCGGCCGACGCAGCCGCCCGGACGGGCCGAGGCCGGGGCCGGGGGTTGCGCCCGGCCCCGGCCGGCGACGTCAGTAACGCTGGTTGAGATAGCCGAGCAGCTCGTGGTGGAGCAGCCCGTTGGACGCAGCGGCGTTGCCGCCGCCCGGGCCGGAGACGCCGTCGAGGCTGGTGAACCGCCCGCCCGCCTCCTGGACGATGATCGCGTTCGCCGCCATGTCCCACAGCGAGAGCTCCGGCTCGGCGCAGATGTCCACCGACCCCTCGGCGACCATCATGTAGGGCCAGAAGTCCCCGTAACCCCGGGTGCGCCAGCAGGCCCGGGTCAGGTCCATGAAGCCGTCGAGCCGGCCCTGCTCCTCCCAGCCGGTCATCGAGGCGTACGCGAACGAGGAGTCGGCGATCCGCTCGACCTTCGACACGTGCAGCCGGGTCGCGGACGTCAGGCTGCGCCCCGAGAAGGCGCCGGCGCCCTTCGCCGCCCACCAGCGGCGGTTCAGCGCGGGGGCCGACACCACGCCGACCACCGGCTGGAAGCCGTCCTCGCCCGCCTCCATCAGCGAGATCAGCGTCGCCCAGACGGGGACGCCGCGCACGTAGTTCTTGGTGCCGTCGATCGGGTCGACGACCCAGCGCCGCGGACCCGTGCCCTCGATCCCGTACTCCTCGCCCAGGATCGCGTCGCGCGGGCGTGCCCGGTGCAGGTGACCGCGGATCAGCTCCTCCGCGTGTTTGTCGGCCTCGCTCACCGGAGTCATGTCCGGCTTGGTCTCGACCTTGAGGTCCAGAGCCTTGAACCGGTCCATCGTCGCCGCGTCGGCGGCGTCCGCCAGGACATGGGCCAGGCGCAGATCATCGTGGTAATCGGGCATGCCGTCACAGTATCCACAGCCACCCGCCCGGGCTACACGGGCCCGTGCGGGGGCGGGCCTCCCGCCGTACGCGGACCCTTGACAGCGCTCCGGCGCGCCTCAACTCTGAGTCCCAGGTCCCCGGCGTGGGAGGCGACGATGCCCTCAGCGCGAGAAGCACTGCTGGACTCCGCGCACTCGGCGCTCTCCACGCTGCCCTGGACGGCCGTGCGCATGGTCGACGTGGCGGCGGCGGCCGGAGTCTCCCGGCAGACCCTCTACAACGAGTTCGGCAGCAAGAGCGGCCTCGCCCGCGCACTGGTCCGGCGCGCGGCGGACAGGTACCTGGCCGGCGTGGAGGCGACGCTCGGCGCTCACCGGACCGAGGGGCGGGGGCCGGCCGAGCTGGCCCGCTGGACGGTCGCGGCGGCCCGCGCCGACGTGCTCGTCAAGGCGCTGCTCACCGGTGTCTGGGGTGACCGCCTCCCCGCCCCGGCGGCCCTTCCCGCCGCAGGGCCCAGGGCCGGCAAGGCGCTTCCCACGCCCACCGAGCTGCTCGCGCTCGTCCGGGACCGGGCCGTCGCCGAGCTGGAGCGCGGCCCGGCGCCGCGCCCGCCCGGGGAGCTGGAACTGGCCTGCGAGATCGCGCTGCGGCTCGCCCTCTCGTACGCGCTCGTCCCGGCGGACGCCGCGGGTCAGTGCGCCGAACCGGACAGCTGCAGACCGATCACGCCGATGATCACCAGGGAGATCGACACCAGCTTGAGGGCGGAGACCACGTCGTCGAGGAAGACCATCCCGTAGATCGCCGTCCCCGCCGCCCCGATGCCCGTCCACACGGCGTAGGCGGGCCCGACGTCGAGCTTCTTGAGGGCCAGCGTGAGGAGTCCGAAGCTGCCGAGGGCGAACGCGCAGAACGCGATCGTCGGCCAGAGACGGGTGAATCCGTGCGAGAGCTTCAGACACACGGCGAAGCCGGTCTCGAGCAGTCCGGCGACCACGACCAGCAACCACGCCATTGTCAGGTGCCTCCCACGTAGGTGACGCTTCGTCCCGCTCGACGCGATTATGCCCCTACCGGCAGGCGCCACCCGTGAACGCGCGCGCAGTACGGCCCGGCGTCGGCCTCAGTCGCCCTCGCGCCGCTCCCGGGTCGAGAGCAGCCTGCGCAGCGAGTCGAGCCGCGCCGGATCGGCATGGCCCTCCGCGACCCACGCGTCCAGGGCGCACTCCGGCTCCTGGCCGTCATGGGTGCAGCCGCGCGGGCAGTTCTCCGTGCCCGGCTGGAGATCGGGGAAGGCGTTGATGACGCGCGAGGGGTCGACGTGGTGCAGTCCGAACGACCGCACGCCCGGGGTGTCGACCACCCAGCCGCGGCCGTCGGGCAGCGGCAGCGCGAGCGCCGAGGTGGTGGTGTGCCGGCCGCGGCCCGTGACGGCGTTGACCACCCCGGTCGTACGCCGCCGGTCCTTCGGGACCAGGGCGTTGACCAGGGTCGTCTTGCCGACCCCGGAGTGCCCGACGAACGCGGTCACCCGGTCGTTCAGCAGTTCGCGGACGCGGTCGGCGGCGTCGCCGTTCTCCAGTTCCTCGCGGCTGGTCACGATGTAGGGGACACCCAGCGGGGTGTACGCCTCCAGGAGCTTGTCGGCCGAGGCGAGGTCGGACTTGGTCAGCACAAGGAGCGGGCTGAGCCCGCCGTCGTACGCCGCCACCAGGCAGCGGTCGATCATGCGGGGGCGCGGCTCCGGGTCGGCGAGCGCCGTGACGATGGCCAGCTGGTCGGCGTTGGCGACGACCACTCGCTCGAACGGGTCGTCGTCGTCCGCCGTGCGGCGGAGCACCGACGTGCGCGCCCCGATGCGCACGATGCGCGCCAGGGTGTCCTTGGCGCCGGAGAGATCACCCACCAGAGAGACCCGGTCGCCCACCACGGCGGCCTTGCGGCCGAGCTCGCGGGCCTTCATGGCCACCACCGTGCGGTCCTCGACCAGGCAGGTCAGCCTGCCCCGGTCGACGGTGAGGACCATGCCGTCCTCGGCGTCCTCGTGCTTGGGGCGGGTGTGTGTACGGGGCCGGTTGCCCTTGGGGTTGGGGCGGACGCGGATGTCGTCCTCGTCGGGGTTCTTCCCGTAGCGGCGCATGTCCTCAGACCCCGCGCCTCGCCGGCGCGGCACCGAGCGCCCCGGGCGAGACGCCGACGGCGCCGGAGGGTTCCCCGAGCATGCCGGTCCACATCTCCGGGAAGTCCGGAAGGGTCTTCGCCGTCGTGGCGACGTTCTCGATCTCCACCCCGGCGACGGCCAGGCCGATGATCGCGCCCGCGGTCGCCATCCGGTGGTCGTCGTACGTGTGGAAGGTGCCCGCGTGCAGGGGGCGGGGGTTGATGCGCAGGCCGTCGGCGGTCTCCGTGACGTCGCCGCCGAGACCGTTGATCTCCTTGGTGAGCGCCGCCAGCCGGTCCGTCTCGTGCAGCCGCAGATGGGCGACACCGCTCAGGGTGGACGGGGAGTCGGCGAGGGCGGCCAGGGCCGCGATGCCCGGTGTCAGCTCACCGACCTCGCTCAGGTCGACGTCGATGCCGTGGACCGTGCCCGAGCCGGTGAAGGTGAGACCGCGTTCGGTCAGCTCGCAGGCGCCACCCATTGCGGTGAAGATCTCGCGCAGCGCGTCACCCGGCTGGGTGGTCCTCAGCGGCCAGTCCGGGACGGTGACGCGGCCCCCGGTCACCAGGGCCGCGGCCAGGAACGGCTGGGCGTTGGAGAGGTCGGGCTCGACGGTCAGGTCGCGGCCCAGCAGGGCGGAGGGGGAGACCCGCCAGACATCGGGCTCGCCGCCCGACTCCGGCTCGTCGACCTGGGCGCCGACGGCGCGCAGCATGTCGACGGTCATCCGGATGTGGGGCATGGACGGGAGGGCGGAGCCGGTGTGCCGCACCTCCACGCCCTGGTTGAACCGGGGGGCCGACAGCAGCAGCGCCGAGACGAACTGGGACGAGGAGGAGGCGTCGATGGAGACCGGGCCGCCGTCCAGCGCCCCCGCGCCGTGCACCGTCAGGGGCAGCGTCCCCCGGCCGTCGTCGTCGATCCGGGCTCCCAGGGACTTCAGGGCGCCGATCACGCCGTGCAGCGGCCGCTCGTAGGAACGGGGGTCCCCGTCGAAGTGGACGGGTCCGTCCGCGAGGCAGGCGACGGGCGGCAGGAAGCGCATCACGGTGCCCGCGTTGCCGACGTCCACCCGGGCGGGGCCGTGCAGGCCGGCGGGGATGACGCGCCAGGCCTCGCCCGAGCCGTCCGGGCCGACGCCCTCCTCGATGCCGACGCCCATCGCGCGGAGCGCCTGCGCCATCAGCAGGGTGTCGCGGCTGCGGAGCGGGCGGCGCAGCCACCCGGGCTCGGAGGAGAGCGAGGCGAGGACGAGAGCGCGGTTGGTGACCGACTTCGATCCGGGCACGGTGACGGTCGCGTCGACGGCCCCTGTCGCAAGGGGGGCGGGCCAGAGGGCGGGGTGCACGGAACTTTCGGTCATGCCCCTCACTTTAGTGGCTCAGCGCAAACCCAGATCCTGAACAAAAAGGATGAAATCGGGGCGTAATACAAGGGTGGTAAGGGCGAGCTCCCACCCCGCACCCTCAGAGCCCGAGAAGCCAGCGTCCCCCGCCGATCAGCGAGCAGAGCGAGACCGCGTGGAAGAGGAAGAGCCAGATCCCGGCCGGCGCGTGCGTCAGCCGGGCGAGCTGGTCGGCGTCGGAGTCGGGGGCACCGCCGTACCTGCGCTTGGACTGCAGCTCGAACGCCGGGCGCACGCCGCCCAGCAGCAGGAACCAGACCACCGTGTACGCGAACGCCGACTGGACGTCGGCCGAGGTCAGCCAGGACACCAGCAGGAAGGTCGTACCCGTGAGGATGACGGTGAGCGCTCCGTACAGGTTGCGGATCATCACCAGCATCACGGCCAGGAGCGCGGTCGCCAGCCACAGCAGCAGGGTGATCCGGCCGTTGGTCAGCAGCCAGGCGCCGCCGAGGCCGAGCAGCGGGGGTGCCGTGTAGCCGGCCGCCGCCGTGAGGATCATGCCGATGCCGGTGGGCTTGCCGCGGCTGACGGTCAGGCCGCTGGTGTCCGAGTGCAGCCGGATCCCGGAGAGCTGCCGTCCGGTGAGCAGGGCGACCAGCCCGTGGCCGCCCTCGTGCGCGATGGTGATCGCGTTGCGTGAGAGCCGCCATATGAGGTTCGGGACCACCGCGACGAGCGCCGCCGTGGCCGTGACGACCACCAGCCACTGCTCGGGGGCGGGCTGGGTCCCGAAGACGCGATCCCACAGATCGCCCAGTTCGGTGGTGTCCATGGCGAGGGCGGCTCCTTGGAGTGCTCGAGGGATCGGCGTCCACTCGGGTGGCGGGTCGTGGCAGTCTGGCACTTATGTGCGGACGGTATGCAGCGAGCCGGCGGCCGGAGGATCTGACCGGGCTCTTCGGCGTGGAGAAGTGGGAACCGACGGAGACCTTGGAGCCCGACTGGAACGTCGCGCCCACCAAGGAGGTCTACGCGGTCCTGGACCGTCCTGTGAAGGACGCGGACGACCAACGGCCGGTTCGCCAGATGCGCGCCCTGAAGTGGGGGCTCGTGCCGTCCTGGTCGAAGTCGCCGGAGGGCGGCGCCCGGATGATCAACGCCCGCGCCGAGACGGTCCACGAGAAGCCGTCCTTCCGCCGCCCCTTCGTGTCGCGGCGCTGCATCCTCCCCGCCGACGGCTACTACGAGTGGGTCACCGGTGCCGACGAGCGGCAGCTGGAGGAGAAGGGGCGGAAGAAGCGCCCGCGCAAGCAGCCGTACTTCGTGACCCCCGCCGACGGCTCCGTCTTCGCCATGGCCGGCCTGTACGAGTTCTGGCGCGACCGGACCCTCCCCGACGACCATCCGCAGGCCTGGTGGGTCACCTGCTCGGTGATCACCACCGAGGCGGAGACGGCCCCCCTCGCCGTGGCCCCCGCCGAGGGGCCCTCCTCGCTGTCCGACATCCACCCCCGGATGCCGCTGATGCTGACCCCGGACCGCTGGGACGACTGGCTCGACCCGTCGCGCACGGACATCGGGGAGCTGAAGGCGCTCCTGGAGCCGCCGCCCGGCGGGCTGATGCGGGCGTACCCGGTGGCCACCGCCGTCAGCAACGTGCGCAACAACGGCCCGGAACTCCTGGAGGAGCTCGCCGCGCCGGAGGTGGGCACACTCTTCTGACCCGGCAGGATGGTGCTGTGAGCCGTACGACAGGGATGACGCAGAAGACGGAGAACGTCGCCACCGACGCGGGAGAGGCCAGGATCACCTGGTTCCGCGCGAAGGCGCCCCGCCTGGTGCTGGCCGTCGGCCACGGTGCCGGGGGCGGGATCGAGGCGAGGGACCTCCAGGCCCTCGCCGCGGTGCTGCCGGTCCGCGGGGTGACCGTGGCCCTGGTGGAGCAGCCGTGGCGGGTGGCCGGCAAGAAACTCGCACCGGCGCCCCGGACCCTGGACACCGGCTGGCGCGGGCTCTGGCCGGCGCTGACGGCGCCGGGTCCGCCCGTCGTGGCCGGCGGGCGCAGCGCGGGGGCCCGGGTGGCCTGCCGTACGGCGGCGGAGCTGGGCGCCCGTGCCGTGCTCGCCCTGAGCTTCCCCCTGCACCCGCCGGGGAAGCCGGAGAAGTCGCGCGCGGACGAGCTGCTCGGTGCGGGCCTCCCCACCCTCGTGGTGCAGGGCGGCCGCGACCCGTTCGGTCGTCCTGAGGAGTTCCCGCCGGGGGACCACGGGCTCGTCGAGGTGGCGTACGCCGATCATGGATTCGCCGTACCGAAGAAGGCGCCGCTGACCCAGGATCAGGCCATGGACGCCCTCGCCGGGGCGGTCGCCGACTGGCTGGACGGGCTCGCCTGACCTCTGGGTCCTTCAGTCCACGGCGGGCCGGCCTGCCCCGGGAATGCGCCGTGCGGGGCGTCTGTTGTGGCTGGTGTCGGTACAACAACGTCGTACGTGGAGAGGGAGTCCGTCGCATGGGTTCGACCATCTGCCCGAGCCGCTCGAACGCCGCAGAGCTGGAGTGGACGGTGCTCCACGCGGCAAAGAGCACTCCGGCGCGCGCCCCGGGCGGAGCCGATCGACAGCCCGTACAGAAGCAAGGTCGACTATTCTCCGATGCGAGCGGGTCCGGTTTCGGCCCCGCGACATCGTTGGAGGAGGTGGGTCCGGTCACTGGGACCGACACAGGGACCGACGACGGCCGTGCGCAGGAGACGACTGCCGAGCGCAACGCGCGCTTCGAGCGGGACGCCCTCGGGTATCTCGACCAGATGTACTCGGCCGCACTGCGCATGACGCGCAACCCTGCGGACGCCGAGGACCTGGTCCAGGAGACGTACGCCAAGGCGTACGGCTCCTTCCACCAGTTCCGTGAGGGTACGAATCTCAAGGCGTGGATGTACCGCATCCTCACCAACACCTTCATCAACTCGTACCGCAAGAAGCAGCGCGAACCCCAGCGGAGCGCCGCCGAGGAGATCGAGGACTGGCAGCTGGCACGTGCGGAGTCGCACATGTCGACGGGCCTGCGCTCGGCGGAGTCCCAGGCGCTCGACCACCTGCCGGACTCCGATGTGAAGTCCGCGCTGCAGTCGATCCCCGAAGAGTTCCGCATCGCCGTGTATCTCGCCGATGTAGAGGGCTTTGCCTACAAGGAGATCGCGGACATCATGGGGACACCCATCGGTACGGTGATGTCGCGGCTGCACCGGGGACGCCGTCAGCTGCGCGGCATGCTGGAGGACTACGCGCGTGAGCGCGGGCTCGTCCCGGCCGGAGCCGGTGAGTCGGACGAAACGAAAGGCTCGGCCTCATGAGCTGCGGAGAGCCGCACGAGACGGACTGCTCAGAGGTTCTCGACCATCTCTACGAGTTCCTCGACCATGAGATGCCCGAGGGCGACTGCACCAAGTTCGAGGTGCACTTCGAGGAGTGCTCCCCGTGCCTCGAGAAGTACGGCCTCGAGCAGGCCGTGAAGAAGCTGGTCAAGCGCTGCTGCGGCCAGGACGACGTCCCCGCCGACCTGCGCTCGAAGGTGATGGGACGGATCGACCTGATCCGTTCGGGGCAGTCCGTGCCCGAGCAGGACGTGGCCTTGGGCGGCGCCGACCGTCCGGCCACCGCCGAGTGACGGCGGCGCCCGACCGGCCGTACACCGGGCGTTGACGCCCGGACGTTGACGCCCCGCCGTACACCGGACGTTGACGCCCGGCCGTGCGCCGGGCGTCGAGCTCCCTGTCGTGCCGCCGCCCCATCCCTCCCGGTCGTGTCACCCGAATGTGCTAATCCGGCCCGTTCGGGCCCTGTGCGACCCCCAGCTGGCTAGCCTGGCGCCTCCATCGACCAGGCTGGGGGCGGGCGGTACGGGTGAGGGGCACACCAGGGGCGGCGCGCGTCCTCATCCTGTGCACGGTGGTCTGCGCCGTGCTCTGCGCGCTCCCCGCACTGTCCCCGGGGGCCGCCACCCCGTGGGGCACGCTCGGCCTCCTGGCCGTGCTCCATCTCGTCTGTGAACTCCCCGGGCGCTGCCGGTTCTTCGGCAGTTCCGTGCCGGTCGGCGCGGGATCCTTCTTCCCCCTGCTGCTGGCCGCCGCGTTCCTGCTGCCGCCGTCCGCCGCCGTTCTCGTCGCCGTACCCGGCGCGCTCGTGGGACGGGTGGAGCAGCCGCCCGCGACGGCCCGCCGTCTCTGGCGGGCCGCACGGCCGGCGCTGACCGTCGGGGCCGCCTCATGGGCGTACGCGCTCCTGGGCGGCCCCGCCACGCTCGGGGGCCCGTCGGACGGGGGCGTGCCCCGTCTTCCGTACGCCCTCCTCCCGGCCTGCGCCACGGCGCTCGTCTTCAGCCTCGTGACGGCCGTGCTGGACGGCTGCATCCTCGTCACCGCCGAGCGCGTGGCCGTCAGGCACGCCTGGCGCGGGCTGCCGGCGCGCTCGGTGGGGCCGCATCTGGTGCACGCGCTCGCGGGGCTGATGATGGCGGTCCTGTGGCGCAGCTCCTACGGGCCGCTGTCGGCGTTGGTGGTCCTGCTGCCCATGTACATCTCCTGCTGGGTGTTCGCGCAGTACCACCGCAGGCACGCCGCCCACCGCGCCACGATCCGGGCACTCGTCCAGGCGGTCGACATCAAGGACGGCTACACCCGGGGGCACAGCGAGCGTGTGGGACGCGCCTCCGAGCTGATCGCCCGTGAACTCGGCATGGAGGAGGACCGGATCGAGGCGCTCCGCTTCGCCGGGATCCTGCACGACGTCGGAAAGCTCGGGGTCCCGACACGGGTCCTGCGCAAGGACGGGCCGCTGACCCCCGAGGAACGCCGCGTGATCGAACTGCACCCCGAGTACGGCCACGAGATCGTCCGCGGCATCGGCTTCCTGGACGAGGCCCGCGCCGCGATCCTGCACCACCACGAGCGGCTCGACGGCAGCGGCTATCCGTACGGCCTCTCCGGGGACACGATCCCCGAGTTCGCCCGGGTCGTCGCCGTCGCGGACGCCTTCGACGCGATGACCTCGACGCGCTCCTACCGGCGGGGACGGCCCGTCCCCGCGGCGGTGGAGGAGCTGGAGCGCTGTGCCGGGAGCCAGTTCGACCCGCGCATGGTGCGGGCGCTGGCCCGCGCCCTGGACCGCCACGGCTGGTCCGCAGCGGCCAACACGGTCACCTCGGAGGAGGAGCCGGCCGGGCTGCCGAGCCCGCGGGCGGGGGCACGGCCGCCCGCCAGCGGGTCCCCGGACCGCCGGCCGGGACGCCACCGGTGACGCCGGCCCACCGGTCGCCCCCGGTCCTCGCGGTCCGCGGTTCCGCGTTGGTCCTCGCGCTCGTCGCGCTCGGGCACACCCTGTGGAACGGCGTCGTCGAGCCGGGGCACGCGCTCGCCTTCGGGGTCCTCGTCGCCGTCGGCGAGCTGGCCCGCTGGGGCGCCCTGCCCGAGGAGCGCGAGCCCGCGCCGCTGGGGGCCGCAGGAGCGCTCGCGTACGCCCTGCTCGGGCGCAGCGCCGGCCAGGACACGGCGCACGGTGTCCTCCAGGTGGTCACCGTCGTCGTCGCGGCCCAGCTGCTGGCCTCCGTGCCGCACGTGGCGCGGGGCAGCGGCCCCGGGCCCGACCAGGCGGCCCGCCGCGTCCTGGCCGTGGCCTTCGCCGCCCTGTGCTTCCAGCCGCTCCACCACACGGGCCGGTCGGAGCGCTGGTTCGGAGAGGGGCCGTACTTCGCTCTCTTCCTGCTCCTGCTGCTGGCCCTCACCGCCCTGTGCGACGCCGTCCTCGCGGCCCTCACGGCGGGCACCTCCCGTCCGTACGGGCCGCAGCTGCGCGACGAGCTCCGGGCCCTCAGCGGCATCGGCTCGGCGGTCTGCGCGACTGGTGCCGTCATGGCGCTCGGGGTGGCCGTCGCGGGGCTCTGGGCGCTGCCCGTCCTGTGCGTACCGCTGCTGCTCACCCAGGTGTCGTTCCGCCGGTACGCCGCCGTGCGCACGACCTACCGGCAGACCATCGCGTCGCTGGCCAGGTCCACGGAGATCGCGGGGTACACCCCGCACGGCCATGCCCGCAGGGTGGCCGATCTCTCCACGGCCGTCGGGCGGGAGCTGGGGCTCGCAGGCCCCGAGCTGACCGTGCTGGAGTACGCGGCGCTGATGCACGACATCGGCCAGCTCTCGCTCGTCGACCCGGTCGCCGACGGGGCGACCGCGGTCCTCCCGGCCGCCGAGCAGCGCCGGATCGCGCTGCTCGGCGGCGCGGTCGTCCGGCAGACGGGCGTGGACCCGGCGGTCGCGGTGGTGGTGGAGCAGCAGGCCGATCCGTACCGGGAACAGCAGACCGCCGCCAGGATCGTCCGTGCGGTGAACGCGTACGACGACCTGTGCGGGGAAGGCGTCAAGGGGCCCCTGGGGGCGCTGGAGCAGCTCAGGCTCGGCACCGGCCGCGACTACCAGCCGCAGGTGGTGGAGGCTCTGGCCAGAGTCCTGGCGCGGGGCGGCCTGACCCCGGCCGGGGCTGGGTAACCCATGGGTAATGAGCGAGCGTCCGGCCGGGCATGGTTGGATGCGAAGAGAGCGGAAGACGAGGGTGTCCAGTCGGGACAGGCGGGAATCGTGAGGATCTTCGGGAAGGTACGGCATCGGCCGTCCGCCTCTTGGCGGCAGGCCACGGACCGCGCGTTCACGCTGATCGGCGACGGCCGGTACGAGGACGCGGGGGCGCTGCTGACGCGCGCGGCGGATCTGGAGCCCTGGCTCTCCGAGTCCTGGTTCAATCTGGCGCTGCTGCACAAGTTCCGGCACGACTGGGAACAGGCGAGGGCCGCGGGTCTGCGCGCCGTCGCCCTGCTCGACCGGGAGTCCGGGGCCCCGGACTGGTGGAACGTCGGGATCGCGGCCACCGCGCTCCAGGACTGGCCGCTGGCGCGCCGGGCCTGGCAGGCGTACGGGCTGAAGGTGCCGGGCACCGGTCAGCACAACGCGGCGGCGAACAGCGAGCCCACGGGCATGGAGCTGGGCAGCGCCGCCGTGCGGCTCTCGCCCGAGGGCGAGGCCGAGGTGGTCTGGGGACGCAGGCTGGATCCGGCACGGATGGAGGTGCTGTCGATCCCGCTGCCGTCGTCCGGCCGGCGCTGGGGCGAGGTCGTCCTGCACGACGGAGTGCCCAACGGTGAGCGGGTCACCGCCGCCGGGCCGTCCTACCCGGTCTTCGACGAGATCGAGCTCTGGGCGCCCTCTCCCGTCCCCACCTGGGTGGTGCTCCTGGAGGCCGCGACCGAGGCCGACCGGGACGCGCTGGAGCGGCTCGCCTCCGACGCCGGATTCGCCGCCGAGGACTGGTCGTCCTCCGTGCGACTGCTCTGCCGTGCCTGTTCGGAGAGCCGGATGGAGAGCGACGAGGGCGACGGCGAGCACCTGGACCCGCACGACCACAGCGAGCCGGGCCACCCGGGGCCCCTCGGCCACCGCACCGCGGGCGACCTCTGGGTGCCGGAGCGGGAGTGCGGCATAGCGGCCCCCGCCGGGCTGGTGCGCGGGCTTCTGGACGGCTGGGTGGCGGACAGCCCGGACAGCCGTGAGTGGCGGGATCTGGAAGAAGTCTGCTGAGCGGTGCCCGTAGGCTGTACGGGCACCGATGCGGGTGCGGTACTCACGGGTTCAGGTTGCAGGAAGGCGTACGGCGGACATGTCGCAGCAGGAGACGGACCAGCAGGCCGGTGTGGACGACGAGGGATTCCTCGTGGACACCGAGGACTGCGAGGCGCGCGAGGCGGCGCACCGCGAGCGCGGCACCTCCCGCCCGATCACGGTGGTCGGCAACCCGGTTCTGCACAAGGAGTGCAGTGACGTCACGGAGTTCGACGACGAGCTCGCGCAGCTGATCGACGACATGTTCGCCAGTCAGCGGACGGCGGAGGGCGTGGGCCTGGCCGCCAACCAGATCGGTGTGGACCGCAAGGTCTTCGTCTACGACTGCCCGGACGACGACGGCGTACGGCACGTCGGCGCCATCTGCAACCCGGTGCTGGAGGACCTCGCGCCGGAGCAGCGCAACCTCGACGACTCCAACGAGGGCTGCCTCTCCGTGCCCACGGCGTACGCGGCGCTCGCGCGTCCCGACTACGCGGTCGTGCGCGGTCAGGACGCCCGGGGCAACGCGGTGAAGGTGCGGGGGAGCGGTTACTTCGCGCGCTGCCTCCAGCACGAGACGGACCACCTGTACGGCTACCTCTACATCGACCGGCTGTCGAAGCGTGACCGCAAGGACGCGCTGAAGCAGATGGCGGAGGGCACCCCGCGCTACGAGGTCGTCCCGAACGACTGATCGCCTTCGGAGAGGGGCCCTGCCGGCAGCGGGGCCCTCTCGCGTGTCGAGGGGGCACGGGGGCGTCGGCCGGTGTTCTCCCGGGCGTGGTTGACGCGCGTCGACCCGTCCGACAGGCTCACCCTCACACCGCTCCACCACGCCTCACCGTGCAGGGAGAATCCCTTGATCAGACGCACCGCACATCTACTGCTCGGCCTTGTCATGACCATGGCTTTCGCTGTCGGCGGCGCCGTCGTCACGGCCGGCACCGCGCAGGCCGACGGCTGTTACACCTGGACACGCACGCTGTCGCCGGGCGCCACCGGCAACGATGTCACCCAGCTCCAGATCCGGGTGTCGGGCTACCCGGGGTACAACTCGGTGCTGGCCGTCGACGGCTCGTACGGCCCCGCCACGACGGCCGCGGTCAAGCGTTTCCAGTCCGCGTACGGCCTCGCCGCGGACGGCGTCGCCGGGCCCGCCACGCAGTCCAAGCTCTACGCGCTCCAGGACGACGACTGCACCCCGATCCACTTCACGTACCCCGAGCTCAACACGTGCAACAGCACCTGGGCGGGCGGGGCCGTCGCCGCGGGAACGGCCAAGGCCAACGCACTGAGCAGCATGTGGAAGCTGGAGGCGCTGCGGCACGCGCTCGGTGACCAGTCGATCCGAGTCACCAGCGGCTTCCGCTCCACCTCCTGCAACTCGGCGGTCGGCGGGGCGACGAACAGCCGTCATCTGTACGGCGACGCCGTCGACCTCGGTTCCGGTCCGCACTCGCTCTGCACCATCGCCAAGCAGGCCCGCAACCACGGCTTCAACGGCATCCTCGGCCCGGGGTACGCGGGCCACAGCGACCACATCCACGTGAACCAGGGACCGAGCCACTTCTGGTCGGCCTCCGGCTGCGGCATCTGACGCCGGTCCCGGGGGTTCTCCGCTCAGGCGACCTCGGTCAGGTCGGAGGGCCCCCGGAAGGTGCGCCGGTACGCGTGCGGGGTCGTGCCCAGGGACCGTACGAACTGGTGGCGCAGGGCGGCCGCGTTCCCGAAGCCGGTCCGCCCCGCGATCATGTCCATGGTCTCGTCCGAGGTCTCCAGCAGGTGCTGTGCCAGCAGTACGCGCTGCCGGAGCAGCCAGCGGTACGGCGTGGTCCCCGTCTCCTGCTGGAAGCGGCGGGCGAAGGTCCGGGGCGACATGTGGGTGCGGTCGGCCAGCTGCTCGACGGTCAGCTCCTGGTCGAGGTTGTGCTCCATCCAGGCCAGGGTCTCGCCGACCGTGTCGCACCGGGTGCGCGGCAGCGGGCGCTTCACGTACTGCGCCTGGCCGCCGTCGCGGTGCGGGGGGACGACCATGCGGCGGGCGATGGCGTTGGCGACCCCGGGGCCGTGCGCCTGGCGGACCAGGTGCAGGGCCGCGTCGATGCCCGCGGCCGTCCCCGCCGAGGTGATCACCGGGCCCTCGTCCACGTACAGCACGTCGGGCTCCACCCGGGCCTCCGGATACCGCCGGGCCAGCTCGTCGGCATGCCGCCAGTGGGTGGTGCAGCGACGGCCGTCCAGGAGCCCGGCGGCGCCGAGCGCGAAGGCGCCGGAGCAGACGCTCAGCACCCGTGCTCCGCGCGCCACGGTCCGCCGCAGGGCGTCGAGGACCTCCTCGGGGTACTCCCTGGCCGCGAAACTCCCGCCGGCCGGGACGGCGACGAGGTCGGCCTCCTCCAGGCGGTCCAGGCCGTGCGGTGTGCTGATCGTGAATCCGGCGTGGGTCCGCAGCGTCTGTCCCTCGGCGGAGACCACTGCGAAGTCCTGCACCGGCAGGCCGTCCTCGGACCGGTCGAGGCCGAAGACCTCGCACAGCACACCGAGTTCGAAGGGGTGGACCTCGTCGAGGAGCAGAACGGCGACATTTTTCAGCATGACGCCAGTGTGGCAGCAATTCGATGGTGTGTGACAGTCCTGCCACTGCCGGAATCCGGGCGGGCGGACGACAGTAGAGCCATGAACACATTCCTGAGCTACCTGGCCATAGCCGCACTTTTCGCCCTCGTCCTGCTGCCCGCCGCCCTCGGGTTCGCGCGGGAGCGCCGGATCGACCGCGAACTGCGGGAGGCGCAACGGAACCGGGAGGCCGCACCCCCGGGAACGACCGGCGCCGCGGGGGCGGGGCCCGCCGCCGGGGGCCCCCCCCGGGGGGGGGGTCCGCGGGGCCGGGGCGGCGACAGCCACAGGGGGAC
>NZ_JBHJYN010000001.1:0-578576 GCF_042270185.1 Streptomyces sp. NPDC055962 | reverse complement strand
GTTCACTATCTGCTCGGCCCCCCCCCCCCCCGCCCCCGGGGGGGGGGTGGGGGGGGCGGGGGGCTCCCCCTCCCACTTCACCCCCCCCCCCCCCCCCCCGTGGGGGGGGCGCCGCGCGGCGGGCCCCGGCCGCGCGGCGCCCCCACCTCGGGTCGTGGGCGAGGATCTAGAAGTCGTCGTCGAAGCCGACGGACCCCTCCACCGCCACCTGGTAGGCGGAGGGGCGGCGCTCGAAGAAGTTCGTCAGCTCCTGCACCCCCTGGAGCTCCATGAAGGAGAACGGGTTCTCGGAGCCGTAGAGCGGCGGGAAGCCGAGGCGGGTGAGCCGCTGGTCGGCGACGCACTCCAGGTACTGGCGCATCGACTCCGTGTTCATACCGGGCAGGCCTTCGCCGCACAGGTCCCGGCCGAACTGCAGCTCCGCCTCGACGGCCTCCTTCAGCATATCGGTGACCTGCTGCCGGAGCTCGTCGTCGAAGAGGTCCGGCTCCTCCTTGCGGACGGTGTCGACGACCTCGAAGGCGAAGTTCATGTGCATCGTCTCGTCACGGAACACCCAGTTGGTGCCCGTGGCGAGGCCGTGCAGCAGACCGCGCGAGCGGAACCAGTAGACGTAGGCGAACGCGCCGTAGAAGAACAGGCCCTCGATGCACGCGGCGAAGCAGATGAGGTTCAGCAGGAAGCGGCGGCGGTCGGCCTTCGTCTCCAGCCGCTCGATCTTCTCCACCGAGTCCATCCACCGGAAGCAGAACTGCGCCTTCTCGCGGATCGAGGGGATCTCCTCGACCGCGTCGAACGCCGCCGCCCGGTCGTCCGGGTCGGGCAGATAGGTGTCCAGCAGCGTCAGATAGAACTGGACGTGCACGGCCTCCTCGAAGAGCTGCCGAGACAGGTACAGCCGCGCCTCGGGGGAGTTGATGTGCTTGTACAGCGTCAGCACCAGGTTGTTGGAGACGATCGAGTCACCCGTCGCGAAGAACGCCACCAGCCGGCCGATCATGTGCTGCTCACCCGGCGACAGCTTCGCGAGGTCGGCGACGTCCGAGTGGAGGTCGACCTCCTCGACGGTCCAGGTGTTCTTGATCGCGTCCCGGTAGCGCTCGTAGAAGTCCGGGTAGCGCATGGGACGCAGGGTCAGCTCGAAGCCCGGGTCGAGCAGGTTCTTCTCGTTGTTCGTGGTGCTCATCACTGGCAGGCCTCGCAGGACTCGGGGTTTTCGAGGGAGCAGGCGATGGCGTCCGCGTCGGGGGCGGCGGCCTGCTGTACGGGGATGGGGGCGGAGGCGGCGGCCTTCCCGGACGCCGCGCGGGCGATCCGGGTCGCCGGGCGCGACCGCAGGTAGTACGTCGTCTTCAGCCCCTGCTTCCAGGCGTACGCGTACATGGAGGAGAGCTTGCCGATCGTCGGCGTCTCCAGGAACAGGTTGAGCGACTGGCTCTGGTCGAGGAACGGGGTACGGGCCGCCGCCATGTCGATCAGGCCGCGCTGCGGGATCTCCCACGCCGTGCGGTACAGAGCCCGCACGTCCTCGGGGATCCAGGCGAAGCCCTGCACGGACCCGCTCGCCTCGCGCAGCGCCTCGCGGGTGCGGGCGTCCCAGACGCCCAGCCGCTTCAGCTCGTCCACCAGGTAGGCGTTGACCTGGAGGAACTCGCCGCTGAGCGTCTCGCGCTTGAAGAGGTTGGAGACCTGCGGCTCGATGCACTCGTACACCCCGGCGATCGAGGCGATCGTCGCCGTCGGCGCGATGGCCAGCAGCAGGGAGTTGCGCATCCCGCTCTTCGCGACGCGGGCGCGCAGCGCGTCCCAGCGCTCCGGCCAGTGCAGTTCGGTGTCGTAGTGGTCGGGGTGCAGCACGCCGCGCGCGGCACGGGTCTCGGACCAGGCGGGCAGCGGGCCCGACCGCTCGGCCAGACCGCAGGAGGCCTCGTACGCGGCGAGCATGATCCGCTCGGAGATCTTCGTGGAGAGCGCGCGGGCCTCGGGGGAGTCGAAGGGCAGGCGCAGCTGGAAGAAGACGTCCTGGAGGCCCATCGCGCCCAGACCCACCGGGCGCCAGCGGGCGTTGGAGCGCCCGGCCTGCTCGGTCGGGTAGAAGTTGATGTCCACGACCCGGTCGAGGAAGGTCACCGCAGTGCGGACGGTGGCGTCCAGCCGCTCCCAGTCGATCGAACCGTCGGCGACGAACGCGCCGAGGTTGACCGAACCGAGGTTGCAGACGGCCGTCTCACCGTCGTCGGTGACCTCCAGGATCTCGGTGCAGAGGTTCGAGGAGTGCACGACGCGGCCCGGCTCCGCGGTCTGGTTCGCCGTGCGGTTGGAGGCGTCCTTGAACGTCATCCAGCCCTGCCCGGTCTGCGCGAGGGTGCGCATCATCCGGCCGTACAGCTCGCGGGCCGGCATCGTCTTGCGGGCCAGCCCCTTCGCCTCGGCGGCGCGGTACGCCGCGTCGAACGCGTCGCCCCACAGGTCCACCAGCTCCGGGGCGTCCGCGGGGGAGAACAGCGACCACTCCGTGTCCGCGTCCACGCGGCGCATGAACTCGTCCGGGATCCAGTGCGCGAGGTTGAGGTTGTGCGTACGCCGCTGGTCCTCTCCGGTGTTGTCGCGCAGCTCCAGGAACTCCTCGATGTCCGCGTGCCAGGTCTCCAGGTAGACAGCGGCGGCCCCCTTGCGCCGGCCCCCCTGGTTGACGGCGGCGACCGAGGCGTCCAGCGTCTTCAGGAACGGGACGATGCCGTTGGAGTGCCCGTTGGTCCCCCGGATGAGTGAACCCCGGGCGCGGATACGGGAGTACGAGAGGCCGATGCCGCCCGCGTGCTTCGAGAGGCGCGCCACCTGGTGGTACCGGTCGTAGATCGAGTCGAGCTCGTCCAGCGGCGAGTCCAGCAGGTAGCAGGAGGACATCTGCGGGTGCCGGGTGCCGGAGTTGAAGAGGGTGGGGGAGGACGGAAGGTAGTCGAGCCGGCTCATCAGTCCGTACAGCGCGGCGACTTCGCCCAGGGCGCGCTCGGAGGTGTCCTCGGCGAGACCGGCGGCCACGCGCAGCATGAAGTGCTGCGGCGTCTCGACGACCTCCCGTGTGATCGGGTGGCGCAGCAGGTACCGGCTGTGCAGCGTCCGCAGCCCGAAGTAGCCGAAGCGGTCGTCGGCGCCGTCGGTGAGGGCCTGGTCGACCAGGGCGTCGAGGGCGGCGGCGTGCAGCGTGACGAACTCGGCCGTCCGGTCCGCGATCAGGCCCTCGCGGTGTCCGACGGCGACCGACGCCGAGAAGGAGACGGCCCCCTGGCCGGCGGCCTCGTCCGCGATGGCCAGGGTGAGGAGCCGGGCCGCGAGCCGGGAGTAGGCCGGGTCCTCGGAGATCAGGCCGGCGGCGGCCTCGGTGGCCAGCGAGCGCAGCTCGGCCTCGTCCGACCGCGCGTTGCGGCCGCGCAGCGCGGCGGCGGCGACCCGTCCGGGGTCGGTGTCGGGCAGATCGGCGGTGAGACCGGTCAGGGTCCGCAGGAGTGCGGTCCCGGGCGCGTCGGTCGTGCGGCCTTCGAGTTCCGCGGCTGAAACCGGGTCTGCTGGCGCGATGGTCACTGGGGCTATCCCTCGCTCGGCTCAGGGCCTGCGGGAGCGGGGCAGCCGGACACGACGGCACCCGGGAAGGGGGGCACGGCGCACGGCGTCCACCGGCCCTCCGCGGGGCCCGGACGTCTCTGCGTCCGGTTCGGTCGAGCCGGACGCGCTGCCGACAGGTCTTCGGACTCCGCGATGCGCGAAAGCGCACCGATCACACCGTTGCGGGACAGTTCCGGATTCGCACCGGATTCCCCTGCGGCGACAGCGAGGTCGAGCATACATGTGGGGGCCGCTGGTTATGGCAGCCCCCAGATGTAGTGTCGTGCTGGGTCAGAAGGCCAGGCGGAACGTCAGGAGGGTGAAGCCCGGCACAGGGCTCCAGTCCCGCTCAGGCGTCCGTACGAAGCCCAGGCGGCGGTAGATGCGGTGGGCGGCCTCCATGGACGACTGGGTCGACAGGACGATCCCGGAGAGCCCCTCGGCGGCACGTGCGCGGTCGACACAGGCCTGCACGAGCGCCTCGCCTGCACCGCGGCCACGCGCCTTCGCGGAGACGGCCAGCATCCGGAACTCGGCTTCGTCCTCCCCGGCGATGTCCGCCCAGGGGCTTCCGGGCGCGACGTACGTGACCCCGCCCAGCACGCCGTCGTCGGCGTCCGCGGCGACCAGCACCAGGGCCTCGGCGGCCCGGCGCCCGACGGCGCGAAGCTGTTCCAGATAGGGGTCGTCGGCGTCGAAGTCCAGCAGCCCGTCGTCGAGGTACGCCTGGGCGGTCATCTCACCCAGGGCCTCGTGCTCCTCGGTGCGGACCGGTCTGATCGAGACATCCATGGGAGCCAGTCTGCACCGGCCCGCGGGCCGGGCGCACGGCCTTTCCGAGGCGGCGCCGACATGCTCCGGCCCACGCGCGCGGACGTCCCGGCGGGGAGACCCCGCCGGGACGGACGACGCGAGGCCTACGCTCGTTGCAGCGGTTCCTCGTCCCCGGGGGCGCCCACCGTGGCCGGCGGGAGTTCGGCCTTGACGCCCGGGTCGCCGACGTCGGCCGTGTAGTCGGACGGAGAGGTCTCGTCCACACCGGCCGGGGCCTTCAGCGCGTTCAGGACGAAGGTCAGCACGACCACGACGACGATGTTCAGCACGATCGCGGTGAGACCGATGTAGCCGATCTCGCCGATGCCCGGGATCTCCTTCGAGGACCCGCCGAAGTGCTTCTGGGTCGGGCTGGCGACGCCGTACGCGGCCACCGTGCCGTAGATCATGCCGACCGCCCAGCCGGCGATGAGGGCCCAGCGGTGGAACCACCGGGTGAACAGGCCGCCCACCAGGGCCGGCATCGTCTGGAGGATCCAGATGCCGCCCAGCAGCTGGAAGTTGATCGCCACCGTCTTGTCCATGGTGAGGACGAAGGCGAGCGCACCGACCTTCACCAGCAGCGAGACCAGCTTGGAGACCTTGGTCTCCTGCGCCGGGGTCGCGTCGGGCTTGATGAAGTCCTTGTAGATGTTGCGGGTGAAGAGGTTCGCCGCGGCGATCGACATGATCGCGGCGGGCACCAGGGCGCCGATGCCGATCGCGGCGAAGGCCACGCCCGCGAACCAGTCGGGGAACATGTTCTCGAACAGCTGCGGGATCGCGAGCTGGCCGTTGTCCACCTTGATGCCGGCGGCGATCGCCATGAAGCCGAGCAGGGCGAGCAGGCCCAGCATCAGCGAGTACAGCGGCAGGATCGTGGTGTTGCGCCGGATCACCTCACGGCTGCGGCTGGAGAGCGTCGCCGTGATCGAGTGGGGGTACATGAAGAGCGCCAGCGCCGAGCCGAGCGCCAGCGTGGCGTAACCCCACTGGCCCATGTCCCCGGGGACGAGTGCTCCGCGCGGCTTGCCCGTCGCCTCGTTGGTCTGGGCGAACGCCTCGCCCGCCTTCGCGAAGATGTCGTCGAAGCCGCCGAGCTTGATCGGGATGTAGATGATGGCCACCGCGATGACCAGGTAGATCAGGCCGTCCTTGACGAACGCGATGAGCGCGGGTGCGCGCAGCCCCGAGGAGTACGTGTACGCGGCGAGGACGGCGAACGCGATCAGCAGCGGCAGGTCCTTGACGAACCAGTGCGTGTTCTCGCCGCCGCCGACGCCCATGACGTCCAGCACGGCCTGGATGCCGACGAGCTGGAGCGCGATGTACGGCATGGTGGCGAGGATGCCCGTGAGGGCGACCGCCAGCGAGAGCCCCTTCGAGCCGAACCGGCCCCGGACGAAGTCCGAGGTGGTGACGTAGCCGTGCTTGTGCGAGACCGACCACAGGCGCGGCAGGAAGGTGAAGATCAGCGGGTACACGAGGATCGTGTAGGGGACGGCGAAGAAGCCGGCCGCGCCCGCCGCGTAGATCGCCGCGGGCACCGCGACGAAGGTGTACGCCGTGTAGAGGTCGCCGCCGAGCAGGAACCAGGTGACCCAGGTGCCGAACGACCTCCCGCCCAGCCCCCATTCGTCGAGGCTCGCCTCGTTCTCGGCCTTGCGCCAGCGCGCCGCCATGAATCCGATGACCGTCACGGCCAGGAAGAAGAAGATGAACACGGCGAGTGCCACGCCGTTCACGCCGTCCTTCATGCGGACGCACCCCCCTTGCGGGCGCGCTGGTCACGCTGCCACAGCTTGTACGCGATCATGGTCAGCGCGGTCGAGACGAGCACCCAGAGCATCTGGTACCAGTAGAAGAACGGGATGCCGATGAAGGTCGGTTCGACCTTCGCGTACGAGCTCACCCAGAGCATCGCCACGAACGGGGCGATCAGGCAGAGCGCGATGACCACCCTGGCGGGTGTCACCGCCGGTGCTGCCGGTGGGTTCGCATCGGTTTCTTCTGGCATGTGGCGACTCCGTCCCCTCGCTGATCACCTGGTGTAATGCGCAGGAAATCTAGGCGAGAGGTCCGCCCACCGTCACCCCCCGTCCGCATTGCGGTCCTGCAACGGTCCGGTGTCGCCCGAAATGACTGATCCCCCTGTCCGCACAGGGGGATCGGCCGCGCCGGAGGTCCGGGACGTCTAGTCGGTCGGACGCTTCAGACGGGCCACGAACTTGTACCGGTCGCCCCGGTACACCGAGCGCACCCATTCCACCGGTTCGCCGTGTCCGTCGATCGAGTGCCGGGACAGCATGAGCATCGGGAGACCGACGTCCGTGCCGAGCAGTCCCGCCTCGCGCGGGGTCGCGAGCGAGGTCTCGATGGTCTCCTCGGCCTCGGCGAGCCGCACGTCGTACACCTCGGCCAGGGCGGTGTAGAGGGAGGTGTACTTCACCAGCGAACGGCGCAGCGCGGGGAAGCGCTTGGCCGACAGGTGCGTCGTCTCGATGGCCATCGGCTCGCCGCTGGCGAGCCTGAGCCGCTCGATGCGCAGCACCCGCCCGCCGGCCGTGATGTCCAGCAGCCCGGCGAGGGTGTCGTCCGCCGTGACGTAGCCGATGTCCAGCAGCTGGGAAGTGGGTTCCAGACCCTGGGCGCGCATGTCCTCGGTGTACGAGGTGAGTTGCAGGGCCTGGGAGACCTTCGGCTTGGCGACGAAGGTGCCCTTGCCCTGGATGCGTTCCAGCCGGCCCTCGACCACCAGTTCCTGGAGGGCCTGGCGCACCGTGGTGCGCGAGGTGTCGAACTCCGCGGCCAGGGTCCGCTCGGGCGGCACAGGGGTGCCGGGCGGCATGGTGTCCGTCATGTCGAGGAGGTGGCGCTTGAGCCGGTAGTACTTCGGGACGCGTGCCGTACGCGCACCCGTACCCGTACCCGTCTCGCTCGTACTGCTGCCCCCGTCGGCACCCATGGCCCGCCTTCCCGACTGCTGCGTTGCTGCCGTCACCGGCTCCTCCGTCTGTCGCGGCTCACATGGTGGCACGGTCCGGTCACGGCTCGTCGCCCTCCCTCAGGTGTCGGTCCGATAACGGACGCGAGTGCACTTCTTATACACCCTTGACACCCCTAAAGGTCTAGGCCAAGCTCCCGGTACTGGTCTAAACCATTAAAGACCAGGTCCCAGCCCCACAGGTAGCGCCGGCGTACGTCTTCGCGGTGGGCGGGGGGTTGCTGGTATCCCTGAGGAGGGTGTGGCATGAAGCGCAAGCTCATTGCGGCAGTAGGCGTCGCAGCGATGATGACCGGAATCGCGGCGTGTGGTGGGGACAGTAATGACAACGCCTCGAAGGACCCGAAGGACCGTACCGAGAGCCTGACGGTCTGGCTCATGGTCGACGCGCAGAGCACCTGGCCGGAACTGGTCAAGGACGTCAACGCGCAGTTCAAGAAGAAGTACCCCAAGGTGAAGGTCGACGTCCAGTACCAGCAGTGGGCGGACAAGGCCAAGAAGCTCGACACGGCCCTCGGCGGCGACAAGTTCCCGGACGTCGTCGAGCTCGGCAACACCGAGACGATGCAGTACATCCTCAACGGTGCGCTGGCCGAGATCGACCCCAAGAAGTACGACAACTCGGACACCTGGATCAAGGGTCTGAAGGACACCTGCACCTTCGAGGGCAAGCAGTTCTGCGTGCCCTACTACGCGGGCGCCCGTGTCGCGATCTACAACAAGGACATGCTCAAGAAGGGCACGGGCAGCGATGTCCTCCCGCAGACCGAGGACGAGCTGCTCGCCGCACTCGACAAGGTCTCCGCGGAGTACAACAAGAAGGACAAGCGCTTCTCGTCCCTCTACCTGCCGGGCCGTTACTGGTACGCGGCCATGTCCTACGTCGCGGGCTACGGCGGCTCCATCGCCGAGTACGACGAGGGTGCGAAGGAGTGGAAGGGCAACCTCTCCTCCCCCGAGTCCCAGAAGGGCATCGAGCACTTCGTCAACCTGGTCAAGAAGTACAACAAGGCCGACCAGACGAAGGACGAGCAGGACCACGCCAACGTCATGGCCAACGAGAAGGCGGCCCTGATCTACGGCAACGGCTGGGAGGCCGGCTCGGTCGTCGACGGTGCCAACAACGGCAACCCGAAGCTCGAGGGCAAGATCGGAACGGCCGGCATGCCCGGCCCGGACGGCAAGGCGCTCCCGTCCTTCATCGGCGGCTCGGACCTCGCGGTGACCGCCAAGTCCAAGGTCACCGACCTGGGTGAGGAGTGGGTCTCGCTCTTCACCAGCGAGAAGTCGCAGGAGGTGCTCACCTCCAAGAACATCCTCCCGAACAACGAGAAGCAGCTCGAGCCGCTGAAGTCCAAGCCGGAGACGGCCGCCGTCGCCAACGCCGTGCCGGACGCCTGGTTCACGCCGATCGCGCCGGGCTGGACCTCCATCGAGAAGGAGGAGGTCCTGGAGAACATGCTCCTGGAGATCCTCAAGGGCACCTCGGTGGCCGACGCCGCCAAGAAGGCCGACGAGAAGATCAACGAGCTGATCAACAAGTAGTCACGAGCCTTCGGCTCTCCAGGCGGGGGCCCGGCGAACACCGGGCCCCCGTCCCTTTCTTAGGTTGAGAACGCCGTGATTCCCGGGTAGAGACCCCGGGAGTCCCGATGGAAGGTCAGTCACGTGACTGCTGCCGACACCAAGGCCGCCGGTCCACCGGTCCCCGTACCGAGTGTCCCGGAGAAGACCGGGACCTCGCCCTCCCCGCAGGAAGCCGCCGGGCCGCGCCCGAAGAGACAGCGGAGGAAGGGAGAGCTGCTCCCCTACCTCCTGATCCTGCCGGCGATCCTGGCGATCGCCGCCGTCTACGTCTACCCGCTGGTCAAGACCGTGATCATGTCCTTCCAGGACCTGGGGCGGGCGGCACTCTGGGGCAACGGCGAGACCCCCTGGGTCGGCTTCGAGCAGTTCACCAACATCCTCGGCGACCCGGACTTCTGGGCCGTCGTCGGCCGGACCGTCGTCTTCATGACCATCTGCGTCGTGCTGACGATGGGCATCGGCCTGCTGATCGCCCTGATGATGCTCCGGGTCTCCACCTGGGTGCGCATCGTCCTCACGGTGGCGCTGATCGCCGCCTGGTCCATGCCGCTGATGGTCGCCGCGTCCGTCTTCCGCTGGCTGTCCGACTCCGACTACGGCCTCATCAACACCCTGCTCGCCGACATCACGGGCGACGAGGACCGGTGGCTCGGCCACAACTGGTTCCTCGACCCCTGGCAGGGCTTCGGCATCATCACGCTCCTGGTCGTCTGGGGCGCCATCCCCTTCGTCGTGATCACGATGTACGCGGCTCTCACCCAGGTCCCCAAGGAGCTGGAGGAAGCGGCCTCCCTCGACGGCGCCACGGCGTTCGGGGTCTACCGCTACGTGACCTGGCCCGTCATCAAGCCGGTCTTCACGATGGTCGCCACGCTCTCGGTCATCTGGGACTTCAACGTGTTCGGCCAGATCTGGCTGCTGCGCGGCAACAAGCCCGAGCCCGACTACGAGACCCTCGGCCTCTACTCCTTCTCCAAGGCGTTCGAGTCCACCTCGTTCAGCCAGGGCAGCGCGATCGCTCTGATCACCGTCCTGATGCTCTCCGGTGTCGCCGTGTACTACCTGCGCCAGCTGATCAAGACGGGAGAGGTCGAATGAGCGCCTCCACGACCACGAACGCGCCGGCCCAGGTCCTGAGGCCCGACCGCAAGCGCAACCGCCTCGGCTACAACGTCCTGGCGCTGGTCACCGCCGCGCTGATGGCCTTCCCGGTCTACTGGCTGATCGTCAGCTCGCTGCGTCCCAACCACGAGATCCGGTCCTACGACCAGACGCTGTGGCCGTCCTCCCTCACCTTCGACAACTTCGCGCGAGCGGTGAAGCAGGACAACTTCGCCACGGCGATCCAGTCGAGCCTCATCGTCTCGGTCACCGCCGTCGTCGGCGGGATGATCATCGCGACCCTCGCGGCGCTCGCCATCGGACGTTTCCGCTTCTTCGGGCGGAAGGCGCTGATGATGATCATGATCCTCGTCCAGATGCTGCCGCCGACCGCGATGCTGATCCCGATCTACCTCCAGCTCAACGCGCTGGGAGGCATCGACGAGTACTGGGGACTCATCGTCGTCTACCTCGTGTCCACGCTGCCGTTCGCGACCATCATGATCCGCGGATTCGTGATCAACATCCCGGTGGAGCTCGAGGAGTCCGCGATGGTGGACGGCTGCACCCGCATGGGGGCCTTCCGCCGGGTCATCTTCCCGCTGCTGGCACCGGGACTGGCCGCCGCGTCCATCTTCGCGCTGGTCAACGCGTGGAACGAGTACCTCTTCGCGTACATCCTGATCAACGACAACTCCAAGTACACGCTCAACGTGTGGCTCATGACCTTCACCACGGAGCGCGGAACGGACTACGGCGCCCTGATGGCGGCCTCCACACTCATCTCCATCCCGGTCGTCATCTTCTTCATGATCATCCAGGGGAAGATGGCTACGGGGCTCACCTCCGGCGCCGTGAAGGGATAACGCAGCCCCATGACCACCCTCGTATCCACCACGGACACCGTCACCCGCGACGCGCTCGCTGTCCTCCAGCCGGGCTTCACCGGCACGAGCGCCCCCGACTGGCTCCTGCGCAGGGTCGGCGAAGGCCTGGCCTCCGTCGGACTGTTCGGCCGTAACATCCACTCTCCCGAGCAGCTCGCGGCCCTCACGGCCCGGCTGCGCGCCGAGCGGGACGACGTGCTCGTCGCGATCGACGAGGAGGGCGGCGACGTCACCCGGCTCGAGGTCCGCAACGGCTCCTCCTTCCCCGGCAACCTCGCCCTCGGTTCCGTCGACGACGTGGACCTGACCCGGGCCGTCGCCCGGGAGCTCGGCCGCCGGCTGGCCGAGTGCGGCGTCAACCTCAACTGGGCGCCGTCCGCGGACGTCAACTCCAACCCGGTCAACCCGGTCATCGGCGTGCGGTCCTTCGGTGCCGACACCGCGCTCGTCGCCCGGCACACCGCCGCGTACGTGGAGGGGCTCCAGGCCGCCGGTGTCGCCGCGTGCACCAAGCACTTCCCCGGGCACGGCGACACCGCGGTCGACTCGCACCACTCGCTGCCCCGCATCGATGTGGACCTGGACACCCTCCACGCCCGTGAGCTGGTGCCTTTCCGGGCGGCCATCGCGGCGGGTTCCAAATCAGTGATGAGTGCACATATCCTGCTTCCCGCACTCGACCCGACCCGTCCGGCGACCCTGAGCCCGCAGATCCTCACCGGTCTGCTGCGCCAGGAGCTGGGCTACGAGGGGCTGATCGTCACCGACGGCATGGAGATGGACGCCATCGCCGGTACGTACGGCATCGAGCGCGGATCCGTCCTCGCGATCGCTGCGGGCGCCGACGCCATCTGCGTCGGAGGCGGGCTGGCCGACGAGGACACCGTGCTGCGGCTGCGTGACGCGCTGGTGACGGCGGTACGCACCGGTGAACTGTCCGAGGAGCGGCTGGCCGACGCGGCCGCACGTGTACGGGCCCTCGCGTCCTGGACGCAGGGGGTCAGGGGGGCTGCCCCGGAGCCGGGCGCGGACATGCAGGAGGGGACCGCGCCCGGCACCGGAGCCGGGATCGGACTGGTCGCTGCCCGACGGGCCGTGAAGGTCACGGGCACCGCCGGACCGCTGACCGGGCCGGCCTACGTCGCGGCGCTCACCCCGGTGGCCAACATCGCGGTGGGCCACGAGACGCCGTGGGGCGTGGCGGCCGAGCTGTCGCGGATCCTGCCCGGCACGGAGACGGACACCTACGACGGCGCGAGCCCGTCGCCGGGCGCCGAGGTGCTGGCGGCGGCCGGGGACCGGCCCATCGTCGCCGTCGTCCGCGACGCCCACCGGCACGCGTGGATGAGCGAGGCGCTGGACGTCGTGCTGGCGGCCCGCCCCGACACGGTCGTGGTCGAGATGGGCCTCCCCGAGGCGCCGCCCCGGGGGGCGCTGCACGTCGTCACCCACGGCGCCGCACGGGTGTGCGGGGTCGCGGCCGCCGAGGTGATCACCGGTACGGGGGCCTGACGCCGCCGGAGGACGACGCAGGAGGGCCGGGCCACCGTGACGGTGGCCCGGCCCTCCTGCGTGCGGGGAGTGCCTACAGGCCCTGCCACCGCGGCTTCGCCGCGTACGTGGCACGGAAGTAGTCGGCCAGCTTGAGCTTCGACGCCGCCGCCTCGTCGACCACGACCGTGGCGTGCGGGTGCAGTTGCAGTGCCGACGCCGGCACGATCGAGGCGATCGGGCCCTCGACGGTCTGGGCCACGGCGTCGGCCTTGCCCTCGCCGGTGGCCAGCAGGACCGGGTGGCGGGATTCGAGGATCGTCCCGATCCCCTGGGTGATGACGTGGTGCGGCACCTGCTCGATGTCGTCGTCGAAGAAGCGCGCGTTGTCGATCCGGGTCTGCTCGGTGAGGGTCTTGATCCGGGTGCGGGAGGCGAGCGAGGAGCACGGCTCGTTGAAACCGATGTGCCCGTCGGTGCCGATGCCGAGGAGCTGGAGGTCGACCCCGCCGGCCTCCGCGAGCGCCGCGTCGTACGCCTCGCAGGCGGCCTGGACGTCCTCGGCGGAGCCGTCCGGGCCCATGAAGGACGCCTCGGACAGGCCGAGCGGCTCGATGACCTCGCGCAGGACGACCGAGCGGTAGGACTCGGGGTGGCCGGCGGGCAGTCCGACGTACTCGTCGAGCTGGCAGATCCGGGCGCGCGCGACGTCGACGGCGCCGGAGCGGACCTTCGCCGTCAGGGCCTGGTAGATGGGCAGCGGGGTCGAGCCGGTGGCAACGCCGAGCAGGGCGTCGGGCTTGCGGCTCAGCAGGGCCGCGATGGCCTCCGCGATGAGCTCGCCGCCTGCCGTGGCGTCCGGGACGATGACAACTTCCACGCTGTGCCTGCCGATCTGAAGAGTGGCGTCATGTGGTATAGACCAATCTGAAGTCCCAATCTAGCAGAACGGGGCGCGCCGGAGGGGAACCGTTCACGAGTGGGTCACCGGTTGTCGCCCTGTCGGCGGACGGCTCCGTCCGCGGGGGGGAATCACCCCCGGAAACACCCGCGGGCCGCGGCGCCGGGACGGGACCCTCAGCCCGTCCGGCACCGCAGCCCGGAGCTACCTGGCCGGCGGTGTGCGGTGCCTCCGGCCACTGGAGGCACCGGCGCAGTCAGGGCAGAGAGCGCCGGGTACCTCGGTCCGCTCTCCTGTGCGGGGAGAGCGGAGGTCTGTCGCGCGGGAGCGGGTCCTGCCCGTCGTGCCCCCACGTGGTGCATTGTGGACTAGACCAATAGGCCGTGTCCATCCGTCGGCGCGGACAATCTCCCGTCCGGGCCGTCCCTCACAGTGTCACGTATCCGGGGGCCGTTCGGTTCGGAACCTCTTCCTTTCCACGGGTACGCTCGCACGTGTGCCCTCCATGAACGATCTGGTCCGCCAGCACACAGCCCTCGGTGACACCGACCTCGAGTGGCTCCACCTGCTGGTCTCGGAGTGGCAGCTGCTCTCCGACCTCTCCTTCGCCGACCTCGTCCTGTGGGTCCCCACCCGCGACGGGACGCGCTACGTCTCCGTGGCGCAGATGCGGCCCAACACCGGCCCGACGTCCTACCAGGACGACATGGTCGGACACCTCGTGCCGCGCGGCCGCCGACCGCTGCTGGACGCCGCCCTGGACGAGGGCCGCATCGTGCGCGAGGGGGACCCGGAGTGGCGTGAGGAGGTGCCGGTCCGGGTCGAGTCGATCCCCGTACGGAGGGAGGGGCGGATCCTCGGGGTCATCGCCCGCAACACCAACCTCCTCACCGTGCGTACGCCCTCCAGGCTGGAGCTCACGTATCTCCAGTCCGCCTCCGACCTGGCCCAGATGATCGCCGCCGGGTCGTTCCCCTTCCCCGGCCAGCAGGTCGACATGGACGCGTCGCCCCGCGTGGGTGACGGGCTGATCAGGCTCGACGCCGACGGCGTCGTGCAGTACGCCAGCCCCAACGGCCTCTCCGCCTACCACCGGCTGGGCCTCGCCTCGGATCTCGTCGGCCACCACCTCGGTGCGACGACCGCCGAACTCGCCCCGTCGCGCGGCCCGGTGGACGAAGCCCTCGTCAAGGTGGCGAGCGGGTACGCGCCCAGGGAGTTCGAGGTCGAGGGCGCGGGCGGTGTCATCCAGCTGCGTGCGATCCCGCTCAAGCCCAAGGGGGTGCGCATCGGGTCGCTGGTGCTGCTCCGCGACGTCACCGAACTGCGGCGCCGCGAGCGGGAACTGATCACGAAGGACGCCACCATCCGGGAGATCCACCACCGGGTGAAGAACAACCTGCAGACGGTGGCGGCCCTGTTGCGCCTCCAGGCGCGCCGGATGGACTCGGAGCGTGGCCGTGAGGCGCTCAACGAGGCAGTACGGCGCGTCGGTTCGATCGCCATCGTCCATGAGACGCTGTCCCAGAACCTGGACGAGCGGGTCGAGTTCGACGAGATCGCCGACCGGGTGATCGCGATGGTCGCCGAGATCTCACCCGGAAAGGTCACCTGCCGCCGCACGGGTCGCTTCGGGATTCTCGACGCGGAGGTGGCCACCCCGCTCTCGATGGTGCTCACCGAAGTGCTGCAGAACGCGCTGGAGCACGCCTTCACCGTGGCCGAGCGCGGCACCGTGGAGGTGTCCGTGGTGCGCGGCGGCTCGCCGGCCGAGGGGCGGCTCCTGATCACGGTGACGGACGACGGGCGCGGTCTGCCCGAAGGGTTCGATCCCCAGCGGGCCGGCAACCTGGGCCTCCAGATCGTACGGACGCTCGTGGAAGGCGAGCTCGGCGGAACCTTCGGCATGGTCCCGGCCCCGGAGCGCGGTACGCAGGTGGTGCTCGACATCCCCGTGCAGAACGACAAGTAGACCTGTGGTGGCGGCGGTCGCCGCAGCCGGCACCGGACATGGCAGTGGGCCCGGACCGTTGTGACGGTCCGGGCCCACTGCGTGGTGCTCACGGTGCGATGCGCTTCGGGGGTACTGCGCGCTGCGACTCGAAGGCGGGGCTGTGCGTACGCTCTGTACGCGCCGCCGGGCTGAGGCTCGTCGTGCGGGGGGCGTCGGTCAGGCGCTGGCGTTACGCGCCCGGTTGCGAGCGGCACGGCGCTTCATTGCGCGGCGCTCGTCCTCGCTGAGGCCACCCCAGACGCCGGAGTCCTGGCCGGACTCGAGCGCCCACTGCAGGCACTGCTCCATGACGGGGCAGCGACGGCAGACGGCCTTGGCTTCCTCGATCTGCAGCAGCGCAGGACCGGTGTTGCCGATGGGGAAGAACAGCTCGGGGTCTTCCTCACGACAAACGGCGTTGTGACGCCAGTCCATGGCTGCTACCTCTCCTTGGTATTACATGCTGGTGCTTGTGAATGTGAACGCTTTCACGAATCCCCCCGCAGACGAAGGTCCGACGTCCAGATGAACTGGATGTGGTCCTGTTGTGGTGAGGAGGGGTTCTGGCTCTCAGTGGAGGCCGATGTTGCGGGCCGTCCCGATCGCCATGTAGAGATTCGCAAACCTCGGCGGCGGATACAACCCCTTCTGGAAACTTTTTTTTGATTCCTCGGTGTCGACTAGGTCACAGCCGTACTTCTAAGGGGTGGGGGCCAGCCCAAACGTTCGAGTTAAAGGACTTTCGCCCCTTCTACTCACACAATCACACGCAGTGCACGGCGTACGCCTGTGAACGTCACGCTTGTACGCAGTCCCAGGTGGTCGCCGTCCATCTGGAAGGGCAGTGGAGCCTTTGAATGCAAGGTGAAGTCCGTGAGGTCGTGCATGGAGACGGCGTGCTTGCCGTGTGGGCCTTTCTCGGGGCTCGAAGTGAGCAGCTGAGTGGCGTACCGGGTCACGGCGGGGGTGGAGAGGCGCTTGAGGGCGAGGATGTCCAGGGCGCTGTCGAAGGAGGCCTTCGGGGAGGCGTATATCGGGCGGTTCCCCAGGTAGGTCCAGGGTGCGGTGTTGCAGATTATCGACAGCGCGAGGTCCGTGACGGGGTCCTGGCCGGGCACGTCGAGGGTGATCAGCCCGTTGCGCCGGTGCGGATCCTCCATGAACTGCCGGAGCACCTGGCGCACGTACAGGGCATGGGTCGACCGCTTGCCCCGCTCGCGCTTCTGTTCGACCCTGCCGATGACGCCCGCGTCGAAACCGAGCCCCGCGCAGAAGGTGAACCAGCGCCCCGGAACGGCCTCGTCCGCCGTGCCCGGGGTGCCGGCCGCCAGGCCCAGGCCCACCGTGCGCTCGCTGCGGTCGGCGAGGGCGTCCAGGATGGCGCCCGTCGCCTCGACGGCGTCGTTGGGGATGCCCAGGGCCCGGGCGAACACGTTGGTGGACCCGCCGGGGACCACGGCAAGGCTCGGCAGGCCCTCCGGGTCGGGACCGTCGTGCAGCAGCCCGTTGACCACCTCGTTGACCGTGCCGTCGCCCCCGAGGGCGACCACCAGGTCGATGTCGTCGGAGTCGGCGGCCCGTCGTCCCAGGTCCCGGGCGTGGCCGCGGTACTCCGTGGTCACGGCCTCGAGTTTCATCTCGCTCGCGAGGGCGTGGATCAGCACGTCACGCGTCCGCGCACTGGTAGTGGTGGCAGCTGGGTTGACCACGAGGAGTGCGCGCATGTCCGCCAGAGTACCTACGGTGCGCCACCGCCCTGAAGTCACGATCCGAGGGGTCCACGGGCAGTCACACAGTGTGACCGGGTCGTCGTGGCGCGTCCGGCGCGGCCCCGGCTTCGCGATCGGGGGGCCGGGATGCGAATCTGAAAGACGTGAGCACTCAGCAGAACACGCCCTCTCCGTCGCCCTCGGCCGGTGCGGAGAAGCCGGGCCGGATCGCCGCCCTGGCCGCACTCAACGCGCTCGAAGGCGCGGCGCTCGCCGTCGGCGGGATCTACATGCTGGCCGTCGGCCTGTTCGGGGCGCCCGACGACATCCAGCAGGCCGAGATGGGCGGACTGACGCTGGTCGCGCTCGGTCTGATCCCGCTGTTCGCGGCCCGCGGGCTGCTGCGGCGCCGTAGCTGGAGCCGTGGCCCCGCGCTCATCACCCAGCTCATGGCGATGCCGGTGGCCTGGACGCTGCTGCGGGCCCAGGGTGCGCTCATCCCCGCCGGCATCGTCCTTGCGGCCGTCGCCGTGACGGCGCTCGTCCTCGTGCTCGACCCCACGACGACGAAGGCGCTGGGCATCCGCCGGGGACCGCGTCCGACCCCCGACGCCTGACCGGTGTCCGGGCCGGGACTCCCCGGCCCGTTCCCCGGGACCCCTTCCGGCTGCTACTCCTCGACGAGCAGCCGCTCGCGCAGCTGTGCCAGCGTGCGGGCGAGGAGCCGGGAGACGTGCATCTGCGAGATGCCGACCTCCTGCGCGATCTGCGACTGGGTCATGTTGCCGAAGAAGCGCAGCAGCAGGATCCGCTTCTCGCGCGGCGGGAGGTCCTCCAGCAGCGGCTTGAGCGACTCGCGGTACTCGACGCCCTCCAGTGCCTCGTCCTCGGAGCCCAGCGTGTCCGCGACCGCCGGGGACTCGTCGTCCGTGTCCGGCACGTCCAGCGAGAGCGTGCTGTAGGCATTGGCCGATTCCAGCCCCTCCAGGACCTCCTCCTCGGAGATGCCCAGGCGCTCCGCCAGCTCGTGCACGGTGGGGGAGCGGCCGTGCTGCTGGGAGAGCTCCGCGGTGGCCGTGGTCAGCGACAGCCGCAGTTCCTGGAGGCGCCGGGGCACCCGGACCGCCCAGCCCTTGTCCCGGAAGTGGCGCTTGATCTCGCCGACGACCGTGGGAGTCGCGTACGTCGAGAACTCGACGCCGCGGTCCGGGTCGAACCGGTCCACCGACTTGATCAGGCCGATGGTGGCGACCTGGGTCAGGTCGTCCAGCGGCTCCCCGCGGTTGCGGAACCTGCGGGCCAGGTGCTCCACGAGCGGCAGGTGCATCCGCACCAGCCGGTTGCGCAGCTCGGCCTTCTCCGCCGAGCCGTCGGGAAGCTCCCGGAGCTCGATGAAGAGTGCCCGTGCCCCGCTGCGGTCGTGTGGATCGTGGTGCCTGTGCTCGCTCATCTGGCCTGCCCGCTCCGCCTGCGACTGCTCCGCCGCGACCGGACGGCCCTGCGTGCCGTCCGCCCCGTCCGGCCCGCCCTCCGGGTGCGGCCGGGCCTGCTGTTCCGGGAGGGCGGCTGGGCGCACCGCCTCCGACCGGATCGTCTCGTCCCGCACAGGACCGTCCCCGTTCCCGTCGCTCACGCCGGCCCGGGTCCCGCGCCGCGCTGTTTGTAGAGGCTGATGCTGACCGTGCGGTCGTCGGCGACCGTGGAGTCGACCTTGCCTGCCAGTGCGGAGAGCACCGTCCACGCGAAGGTGTCGCGTTCCGGGGCGCGGCCGTCCGTCGTGGGGGCCGAGACGGTCACCTCGAGGGAATCGCCGACGAGGCGGAACACGCAGCTGAGCACGGAGCCCGGCACGGCCTGCTGGAGCAGGATCGCGCAGGCCTCGTCGACCGCGATTCGGAGATCCTCGATCTCGTCGAGAGTGAAGTCCAAGCGCGCTGCGAGACCGGCCGTGGCCGTACGCAGCACCGACAGGTAGGCACCCGCAGCGGGCAGCCGGACCTCTACGAAGTCCTGGTTCCCGGGCTCGCCTGCGATCTGGGACACCCTCACCTCCAAGGTGGCACAAACTCGTTCGAGGCTCCGGGGTGATTGCCCGGGGCCGTGCGGACCGTCGTCGGTTCTGTGGTTCGGCGACGCTGTCGCGACCCATGATGCCGTGTCGCCGCGACCGCAACCTCATGGTTACTCATGGTAGGCACATGAGTACGCACAGTGGCTAGGGGTCTGCGGCGGTCAATTGCGAAGAACCGGCGCCGGTTTGACGTACCCAGGCGTCAGACGATCGAACCGTCCACGAAGCACCAGCGCCAGCTCTCCGCGCATTCGAAGCTGCGCATCACCGGATGCCCGGTCTCCCGGTGGTGCGCGGTGGCGTGCTTCAGGCGCGAGGAGTCGCAGCACCCGACGTGCCCGCAGACGAGGCAGAGACGCAGCTGCACGGGATGGGTGCCCGCCTCCAGGCACTCCTGACAGGTGTCGTGGAGCGGGGCGGGCTCGGGGCGCGGCAATTCGGATACGTGGGCGCACTCACTCATGATGGCCACGTTACGTCGGATGTGAGGACGGTGAGATGGACGCATTGCCGCTGGTGGCGCTCATCGCGGCAAGCGCCGCGGTCGCGGGGGCCGCGCGGCGTACCCCGGTCCCCGCACCCCTGCTGCTGGTCGCCGCCGGCCTGCTGGCCTCGTACCTGCCGGGGGTGCCGACCTACACGCTGGACGCGCACGTCGTGCTGCCCCTGCTGCTCCCGCCGTTGCTGTACACGGCGGCGGTCGACAGCTCGTACCTCGACCTGCGGGCCAATCTCAGACCGGTCGCGCTCCTCTCGGTGGGGTACGTGCTCTTCGCGACGGTTGCCGTGGGGTGGCTGGCCTATCTCCTCGTGCCGGACCTGCCCCTCACCGCCGCCCTGGTGCTCGGCGCGGTGGTCGCCCCGCCCGACGCGGTCACGGCCGCCGCGATCGCCCGCAGGGTCGGTCTGCCCGCACGGGTGACGACGATCCTCCAGGGGGAGTCGCTGGTCAACGACGCCACCGCGATCACCGCCTTCAAGGTGGCCCTCGCCGCCGCCGTCGGCGAGGGCATGAGCTGGGGCGCGGGGGCCGGTGAGTTCCTGCTCGCGTCGGTCGGGGGCGTCGCGGTCGGCCTGCTGCTGATGGTGCCGCTGCACTGGCTGCGCACCCACCTCAAGGAGGCGCTGCTCCAGAACACCCTGTCGCTGCTGATCCCCTTCGTCGCCTACGCGGCGGCGGAACGGGTGCATGCCTCCGGGGTGCTCGCCGTGGTCGTCGTCGCCCTCTACCTGGGGCACCGCTCCTGGCAGGTCGACTTCGCGACGCGCCTCCAGGAGGCGGCCGTCTGGAAGATGGTCGCGTTCGTCCTGGAGTCCGCGGTCTTCGCGCTCATCGGGCTGCAGCTGCCCTTCGTGCTCAGAGGGCTCGGCGCGTACGGCGTCGCCGAGGCCCTCGGTTACGCCGTCCTCGTGTTCGTGGCCGTCGTGGCCGTGCGCTTCGTCTGGGTGTACCCGGCGACGTATCTGCCGCCCCGTCTCTCCAGGCGGATCAGGGAGCGCGAAGGTGTGCCCCCGTGGAACTCGACCCTGATCGTGGGCTGGGCCGGGATGAGAGGCGTCGTCTCCCTGGCCATCGCCTTCTCCATCCCGATGGTCACGCACGACGGGGAGGACTTCCCTGCACGCAACCTGGTGCTGTTCCTGACGTTCACGACCGTCATCGGGACCCTGGTCGTCCAGGGGCTCAGCCTGCCCCTCCTGGTGCGCGTGCTGAAGCTCCGGGGGCGCAGCGAACGCGACCAGACCCTGGCGGAGGCGCAGGCGCAGAACGAGGCGTCGACGGTGGCCGACGAGCGGCTGGAGGCGCTGCTGGCCGACCCGCGCAACGAACTCCCCGACCCCCTCACCCAGCGGCTGAGGGCCGTCATGGAACGGCGCCGCAACGCTGTGTGGGAGAGGCTCGGCGCGCCCAATCCGGTCACCGGGGAGTCGGTCGACGACACCTACCGGAGGCTGGCGCGGGACATGATCGCCGCCGAGCGCGAGGTCTTCGTACGCCTGAGGGACGAGCGGCGGATCGACGACGAGATGCTGCGGGCCCTCCTGCGGAGGCTGGACCTGGAGGAGGCCGCCGCCTACCGGGAGTCGGACGGGGCGTGACCGTGGTCCGCCGCCGGCCAGGGGCTTCCCGTGACGACCGCGGTGACCGCGGACCCGGGGGCGAACGCGCCCTCCCCGGCCAGGACGGTCAGTCCGTACAGGAGCTTGGCGACGTAGAGCCGTTCCACGGGCAGGCCGTGCCGGTCCTCGAAGTCGTCGGCGAAGGCGTGCAGCTCCGGCGTCGTGCGGGCGTACCCGCCGAAGTGGAAGCGCTCGTCCAGCGACCACTCCCCGGCCGGGCCGCCGAACGCCTCCCGCTGCAGGTCGCGCACCGCCTCTCCCAGGAAGCCGCCGCGCAGGACGGGAACGCCCAGGGCGCGCTGGCCCCGGCCCAGCCCGGCGGCCAGCCCCGCCAGGGTGCCGCCGGTGCCGCAGGCGACCGCCACGGTCCCGGTCTCGCCCCGGAGCTCGCGGCCGAGCTCTGTGCAGCCCTGTGCGGCCAGCGCGTCGCTGCCGCCCTCCGGGACGACCAGGCAGTCCCCGAAGAGTCTCAGCAGGCCGTCCAGGACGCCGGGAGAGGTCTTCGCGCGGTAGGTGGCGCGGTCCACGAAGTGCAGGCGCATGCCGTCGGCGGCGCACCGCGCCAGGGAGGGGTTCAGCGGGCGGTGGGCCAGCTCGTCGCCCCGCACCACGCCGACGGTGGGGAAGCCCAGCAGGCGCCCGGCGGCGGCCGTGGCCCTGAGGTGGTTCGAGTAGGCCCCGCCGAAGGTCAGCACCGTACGTCCGGCGGTGGCCCGGAGGCCGGGGGCGAGCTTGCGCCACTTGTTGCCCGGGAGGTCCGGGTGGATCAGGTCGTCACGCTTGAGCAGCAGCGTCACGCCGTGCCGCGCGAAGCGCTCGTCCTCGGCCGGCTGCAGGGGTGAGGGGAGCACCGGCTGCAGCCGGGAGAGGTCGGGTGCGTCGTCGTCCATGCCTTCATTGTGTGCCGCCCGTACCGCCCTACTTCAGCCGGTCGTGGATCCGGTTGCGCATGCCCGTCATCGAGAAGCCGCGCGGGTCGACCTTGCCGGGCTGCCATTCCAGGTGCCCGATGACCGACGGGGCGTCCCAGCCGTGGAAGCGGCATACCGCGGCCGCGGCCTTCTCGATGGCCTCCAGCTGCACGGCGGGCCAGGGGTCCTTGCCGTCGCCGAGGTTCTCGCACTCGAAGCCGTAGAAGTGCCGGTTGCCGTCGGTGTTGGACTCGTTGTCCGACGGCAGGCGCGTCTCGGCGATGACGGCGCGCAGGACGTCGTCGTCGCCGAGACCGGCGTGGTTGGCGCGGCCGTAGCCGACCAGGTGGACCCGGCCGTCCTTGGCGATCACACCGTGGCAGAGCGGGCCCGGCAGGCCCGAGTAGCCGTCCCGGCAGATCTCGACGGTGCGGGCGGTGCCCTTCGTGACGGTGTGGTGGAGCATCACGCCGTGCACGGGCCCCCAGGGGCCCTTGTGGTTGCGGTTGTGCGTACGCCAGTCGCCCACCTGGACGACGGTGAGTCCTTCGTCCTTCAGGGCCTTGAGGAAGCTGCTCGCGGACATCGGTGAGGACATGGCCAACTCCTTCGTCACGGGGCGGAGCGTGTGTCCGTACAGCGCTTGTACCGGAACAGGAGGCTCCGCCAAACCTGTTCGTGCGCTGTTCGCGTCGTGTGCGATTCGATCCGGACACTCCGTACGTGGCGGCGGCGCGTCGTGTTCAGTCCTGGGCGAGCCAGAGATCGGGGCCGAACACCTCGTAGTGGATGTCGGCCGGGGCCACCCCCCTGCCCAGCAGCTGGGTCCGGACGGCGCGCATGAAGGGCAGCGGACCGCAGAGGTAGGCCCGGCTGCCCGGCGCGATCTCCAGTCCGTCCAGGTCGACCCTCCCTGTGCGCTCGGCGGGGTGTCCGGGCGCCGGGGTCTCGTACCAGAAGTGGGACGAGCCGCCGGGCAGTTCACCGGCGAGGGCCTCGTGGCGGGCGCGCAGCGCGTGGTCGGCGGGCGACCTGTCGCCGTGCACCACGGTGACGGGCGAGCGGTGCCCCCGCCCGGCCAGGTCTTCCAGCATCGACAGGATCGGGGTGCAGCCGATGCCGGCCGAGACGAGGAGCAGGGGGGCGTCGGAGTCGTCGAGCACCAGGTCGCCGTAGGGCGCCGAGACGCGCAGCGGGTCGCCCGCGCGCAGCCGTGCGTGCAGGTGGGCGGAGACCTCGCCCTCCGGGCCCTCCTCACCCCGCACCCGCTTGACGGAGAAGGAGCGCGGGCCGGGGCCGGGCGCCCCGGTGAGGCTGTACTGGCGTATCTGACGGGCGCCGTCGGGGAGTTCCACCTGGACGGAGACGTACTGGCCCGGCCGGAAGGCGGGCGCAGGTGCGCCGTCGGCGGGGATGATCCGGAAGGTGGCGACGTCGGGGGTGTCCTCGGTGCGTGAGATCACCGTCCACGCGCGCCACACGTCCCCCGCCGTCACGTCCTGCTGTGCGTGGAGCCGCTCCTCGACGGCGATCAGGGCGTCGGCCATCAGCCAGTAGACCTCGTCCCAGGCCGCGGCGACCTCGGGGGTGACCGCGTCGCCGAGCACTTCGGCGATCGCGGCGAAGAGGTGGGTGTGCACGATCGCGTACTGCGGGGCGGTGATGCCCAGCGACGCGTGCTTGTTGGCGATGCGGCCCAGCATCACGTCGGGCCGGGTGCCGGGGTTCTCGACCAGGTGCGTGGCGAAGGCGGCGATGGAGCCGGCGAGCGCCCGGCGCTGGGTGCCCGACGCCTGGTTGCCCCGGTTGAACAGGTCCCGCAGGAGTTCCGGGTGGGCGTCGAACAGCTTCCGGTAGAAGAGGTCGGCGATGTCGTCGACGGCCGCTCCCACGGCGGGCAGCGTGGCTCGTACGGTCGCGGTCGACGTGTCGGAGAGCATCGGTTGACTCCTCGGTCGTGAGGGCGGCCGCGCGGGGCGGCCCTCGAAAAATGGCATGTGAGATGCGTATTTCTGCCCGGGCGTGCCCGGCCGCGGGTGCGGCGAGTTGTCCGCCGGGCGTGCGGGGGGTCAGCCGGCCGCGGGCCGGCCGCGGCTGATGCCGAGCAGGAGCGGGCCGGTGGGGGAGGAGACGAGATCGCCGACCGTGAGGGGGTCGAGCGAGGCGTAGAACGCCTCCTCGGCCCGGCGGAGCGCGGAGCGGAGCAGGCAGGCGGAACGCAGCGGGCACGGGGTGCCGCCCTCGCATTCGACGACCTCGCCGGGCCCTTCGAGCCGTCTCACCAGGGCGCCGACCGATGCCGACCGTCCGGCGGTGGTGAGGGCGAGGCCCCCGCCCCGGCCGCGTCGGGCCTCGACCAGGCCGAGGTGCTGGAGGCGGGCGACTACCTTCGCCGCGTGGGTGTACGGCACCTGCATGGTGGCCGCCACCTCGCGGGTGGTCGGCGGGTCCTCTCCGTCCGCGGTGGTGGTCAGGCGCATGAGCACCCGGAGCGCCACATCGGTGAATCGCGTCAGCCGCATGGCCGCAGCGTAGATAAGTTGCATATGAGATGCAAGTAAGGGCGGCTGTTCCCGGCCGGCGAGGGAGGGCCATGATGGGGGAGCGGCTCCGTGACGGATGCGGGGTCCGCGTGGTGCGAGAGAGGTGGTCAGCGGCCGTGCCGAAGCCGAACGCAGCCGACGGGATACCGGCGAGCAAGGTCATCACCGACCCGGACAGCCTGGGCCGTTACGCGCACGACGAGGCGGAGTGGGCCCCGGCGGGGGTGCCCCTCGCCGTCGTGCGGCCCCAGGACACCGACGAGGTGCGGGCGGTCGTCGCGTACTGCGCCGGACACCGGATCCCGGTGATCCCGCGCGGCGCCGGTACGGGCCTCTCGGGCGGGGCCAACGCGGTGGACGGCGCCGTCGTGCTCTCGTTCGAGGACATGAACCGGATCCTGCGCATCGACCCGGTGGAGCGCATCGCCGTCGTCCAGCCGGGAGTCGTCAACGACGACCTGCGCGCCGCCTGCGCCGCCGAGGGGCTCTGGTACCCGCCGGACCCCGCGAGCTCCCCCTGGTCCACCATCGGCGGCAACACCGCCACCAACGCCGGGGGCATGTGCTGCGTCAAGTACGGCGTCACCCGGGACTACGTCATCGGGCTCGAGGCCGTCAACGGCCTCGGCGAGGTCGTGCGGATGGGCAGGCGGACCGCCAAGGGCGTCGCCGGGTACGACCTGTGCGGGCTGTTCGTCGGGTCCGAGGGCACGCTCGGCGTGATCACCGAGATCACCGTGAAGCTGCGCGGCGCGCGTCCCCCGGAGCGCACCGTGGCGGGTTTCTTCGACTCGGTGGTCGCCGCCGGCGACGCGGTGAGCCGGGTGACCGCCGCGGGCATCGTGCCCTCGGCGCTCGAACTCCTCGACCGGCACTGCCTGAAGGCCGTCGACGAGTGGAAGAACATGGGGCTGTCGGCGGACGCCGACGCCATCCTGCTCGGGCGGGTCGACACCCCGGGAGCCGCGGGTGACGCGGAGGCCGACGCCGTGCGGGCCTGCTTCGCGGAGGCCGGCGCCGCCTGGGCCGAGGTCTCCACCGACCAGGCGGAGGCGGACGCCCTCTTCCAGGCCCGCCGCCTCGCCTACCCCGCCCTGGAGCGGCTGGGTCCGGTGCTCACCGAGGACGTGGTCGTGCCGCGGTCCCGTGTCCCGCAGATGCTGGCACGTGTCGAGGAGATCGCCGGCGAGCACGACGTCCTGATCGCCAACATCGCGCACGCCGGCGACGGCAACCTCCATCCTCTGATCATCACCGAGCCGGGGGACGACGCCGCCCGCGCCCGCGCGCAGCTCGCCTTCGAGGACATCCTCGACGCGGCGATCTCCTTCGGGGGCACCGTCACCGGTGAGCACGGAGTGGGCCTGCTGAAGATGGGCGGGATGGGCCGGGAGGTGGGCCCCGTCAACCTCGCCATGCAGCGGGCGGTCAAGGCCGCCCTGGACCCGCACGGCATCCTCAACCCGGGCAAGGTCGTCACGTCCGGCGCGCCGCTGTCCGGCTGACCGCCCTACCGGAGGGGCTCGCTGAGCTCGACGGCCCGCAGCGCCGCCGCGAGCGCCTGCTCGCCGCCGACGTCGAGGGCCGTGTCGGTCAGCTTGACGACGTGCTCGTCGCCGTGAGCCAGGGCCAGTTCGAAGACCTCTTCGGGCGTCACCCCGCCCGGCGGGACCCAGGCCACCGGGGCCTTGGGCGCGTACATGGCGGTGACCGCGGCCGAGGCGGTCCACGCGGCCCGGAGGCTCGGCACCCACAGGGCGCGCGGGAGCGCGGGAAGCGTCCGGAGGACGGCGTTGGGTGCGGTCGCCGCGTGCACCAGCATCGTCTCCTCACCGTGGCCGTGCGTGGCGTACCGGTGGGTGGCCGCCCGCACCAGCTCGGTGAGCCGGCTGCGCGCCTCCTCCGGGTCCGTGACCGAGGCCGCCCACACCGGCACGCTCGTGACGCGGCCGAGCCGGTCGGGGAAGCCGCCCTCCCGCGCGGCGATGGGGCGCACCGCGTCGAGGGCCGCGCCGGCGCCCTCGGCACCGGCCACGGGGGCGAGGCCGGTGACGGGGTGGTGGCGTGCCGCCCAGTAACCGAGGCCGTGCGCGAGCTCGTTCAGCCGCGGCCCGGTGCTCTCGCCTGCCAGCAGCGTGCGCACGGCGTGGCCCACGCGGATCACGGGGTGCGTCGATCCGCCGTACATGCCGGGCAGGAGGCGGGGCCACCACTGGGCGAGCACGTCGCGCCAGGGGCGCTCGGCGATCTCCCGGCCGAAGTAGCCGATCCAGTCGGCGGCGCGGCGTGGATCACCCAGCGCGGAGCGCCAGTCGGCGTCCGTGACCGGCTCCACGCCGGCCGGGAACTCCTCGAGCCGGCACGCGTACACGTCGAGCCAGCGGTGCACGGCCTCCGGCCGGCCGTTGGCGGCGAGGGCCTCGACGGCCATCGGTGCGTGGTTGGTGAGCCGTCCGAGGCGCTCGGGGCCGGACGCGTGCAGGCGCTGGAGCGCCTCGTCGAGGGTGCCTGTCGTATCCATGGCGAGAACGCTAGGCCGCGGTACCCGGCGCCGTAACGGGCGGAGGTCCGGGATCCGGAGCGTGCGGAGGACCTAGGTCCCGGGCCCCGGCCGCCCTGCGACCGCAACGACTTCGCACGGTTCGCGCCCGGTCCGTATGCGGGCGCCGGGATGCGGGCAACGTTCCCGTCCCGCGCCCGATTAGTCACACTCTTTTGTGTAATAGCGCGCGGTGTCCTCGGGCTGGAAGTGTGCTTCTCGCAGGTCAGCCCATGATCGAGAGGATGTCGGATGTCCGTTGGTGAAGAGGTTCGCGACACGCAGCCGCCGCAGCAGCAGAGTCTCGGCACAGCGGCTGCGCGGAACCTCGCGACGACCACCAAGTCCGCCCCGCAGATGCAGGAGATCACCTCGCGGTGGCTGCTGCGCATGCTGCCGTGGGTACAGGTGCAGGGCGGTACCTACCGCGTGAACCGCCGGCTGAGCTACTCGGTCGGGGACGGCAGGGTGACCTTCGTCCAGACCGGTGACCGGGTCACGGTCATCCCCGCCGAGCTCGGCGAACTTCCCGCTCTGCGCGACTTCGGGGACGAGGAGGTGCTGGCCGAGCTGGCGCGCAGGTGCGAACAGCGCGACGTCGCCGCCGGCGAGGTGCTCGTCACCGCCGGTGACGCGGCGGACCGCGTCCATCTGCTGGCCCACGGCAAGATCGAGAAGATCGGGACCGGGCCGTACGGTGACGAGACCGTGCTCGGAGTCCTCGCGGACGGCGCCTACTTCGGCGACCACGTCCTGATCGACGGGGACGCGAACTGGGAGTACACGGCCCGCGCGGTGACCGCCTGCACGCTGCTGACCCTGCGCCGGGCGGACGTGCTCAACCTCGCGGCCCGGGCGGACTCGCTCCGCGACCACCTCGCCGGGCTGCTCGCCATCCCCCATCAGCGGACCAACCGCTACGGCGAGGCGGAGATCGACCTCTCGGCCGGCCATGTGGGGGAGAGCGTCGTCCCCCACACCTTCGTCGACTACGAGTCGGCGCCCCGCGAGTACGAACTGAGCGTCGCCCAGACCGTGCTGAAGGTCCACAGCAGGGTGGCCGACCTCTACAACCAGCCGATGAACCAGACCGAGCAGCAGTTGCGGCTCACGGTCGAGGCGCTGCGCGAGCGCCAGGAGCACGAGCTCATCAACAACCGGGAGTTCGGCCTGCTCAACAACTGCGACTACGGGCAGCGGCTCCAGCCCCACGACGGGGCCCCCGGCCCCGACGACATGGACGAGCTCCTGTCACGGCGGCGCGGATCGAAGCTGTTCCTCGCCCACCCCCGTGCCATCGCCGCGTTCGGGCGCGAGTGCAACAAGCGGGGCCTGGTGCCGGAGACCGTCGAGGTCGGGGGACAGCACGTGTCCTCGTGGCGCGGCGTGCCGATCTTCCCGTGCGACAAGATCCCCGTCACCGACGCCCGCACCACCTCCATCATCTGCATGAGGACCGGTGAGTCGGACCAGGGGGTCATCGGGCTCCAGCAGAGCGGCATCCCGGACGAGATCGAACCGAGCCTCTCGGTCCGCTTCATGGGCATCGACGAGCAGGCGATCATCTCGTACCTCGTGACGGCGTACTACTCCGCCGCCGTGCTGGTGCCCGACGCACTCGGTGTCCTGGAGAACGTGGAGGTGAGCCGCTGGCGGTGACGCTCCCCGGGCCCGGGCGGCGACCGCCCGGGCCCCGGCAGGGCCGAGGCCGCGACCAAGGTGCCCCGTGGCGCCCGGAAGGAGTGACCGTGACCATGACCAGTTCGGATGCCGCGATGGAGGGGCGCAAGGCCGCCGCGCTGCTGGAACACACCCGCAGCGCCGTCGACCCGCACCTCCGCGCGGCCGTCGAGACGCTGCCCGGCGCGATACGCCGGGTCGCCATGTACCACTTCGGCTGGCAGAACGCCGACGGCACACCCGCCTCCGGGCAGGCCGGCAAGGCCATCAGGCCTGCGCTCGTCCTGGCCGCCGCCCGCGCCCTGGGCGGCGACCCGGAGGCGGCGATGCGGGCGGCGGTCGCCGTGGAGCTCGCCCACAACTTCACCCTGCTCCACGACGACGTCATCGACGAGGACACCACCAGGCGGCACCGGCCCACGGCCTGGGCGGTGTTCGGGGTGCCGGACGCCGTGATCACCGGGGACGCCATGTCCTCCCTCGCCCTGCGGCTGCTGGCGGACGACCCGCACCCCGCGTCCGCACAGGCCGCGGTCCGGCTCGCCACCTGCGTCATCGAGCTCTGCGCGGGCCAGCAGGCCGACTGCGCCCTGGAGGGGCGCGGGCCCGAGGACGTCAGCCTGGACGAGTGCCTGGCCATGGCCATGGCCAAGACGGGGGCCCTGCTCGGCTGCGCGTGCGCCCTGGGGGCGCTCTACGCGGGGGCGGGGGAGCGGGAGGTCCGTGCCATGGACGGGTTCGGCCGGGAGGCGGGCCTCGCGTTCCAGCTCATCGACGACCTGATCGGGATCTGGGGTGACACGGCACGCACGGGCAAACCCGTCGGGGCGGACCTGAGCGCCCACAAGAAGTCCCTGCCCGTGGTCGCGGCGCTCACCTCGGGCACCCCGGCCGGGGCCGAGCTCGCCGCCCTCTACCGGGGAGCCATGAACACCCCGGGAGAGGTGGGGAGCGCCGCCGACGCCGTCGACCGGGCCGGCGGCCGGGACTGGGCCCAGACCGCGGCAGCGGACCGCATGGCCCGCGCGGTCCACCACCTGTCCCGAGCCGTGCCCGCGCCGGACGCCGCCGGAGACCTGCTGGCACTCGCCGAGTTCGTCACCCGCAGAACCCACTGAGCCGGGCCGCCCGTGGCCGCTGCTGTCCTCAACTCTAGTATTCCGTGCGTCGGTTGGGATGCAGGTATCCCTCATCATCACGGGACGAAGAGGGCGGGGCCGGTCATGGGCGTACGGGTGCGGCAGGCGGACGGGCGGGACAGGGACCAGGTCGTACGGATTCTGGAGGACGCGTTCCACGACGATCCGGTGAGCAGCTGGGTCTTCCCGGACGAGGAGCACCGGCGCGCCGTGCACGGGAAGTTCCTCGGGGTCTTCGCCGATGTCACGCTGGAAGGGGGCCGGATCGATCTCCTGGAGGACGGCACGGCGACAGCCCTCTGGCTCTCCGTGCCGGCGGGTGCGCCCGAGGAGGAGGACGACATCCCGGCCCTCATGCGGGAGACGGCGGACCCCGGCAACGAACGGTGCGAGCTGGTGGGGAGGCTGACGGGCGCCGTCCACCCCCACGACCGGGCGCACGCGTACCTGCTGATGATCGGTGTCTCCCCGGAGCGTCAGGGGGAGGGTCTGGGGGAGGCGCTGATACGGGGTGTCCTGGAGCGGTGCGACCGCGAGGGGACCCCGGCCTATCTGGAGGCGAGCAGCGCCCGCAGCCGCGCTCTCTACGAACGCCTCGGATTCACCTTCACGGGACGGACCGTCGACCTTCCCGGCGGACCGTCGATGTGGCCCATGTGGCGTGAGCCGCAGGGAGGATGAGAAGCGTCCGGCGAGCGGTGCCGCGGAAGGGGAGGGTGCTGCCGGGAGGGTCCCGGGGCACGGGCTACAGTCCCTGCTCATGACAGATGAGTCGTGGGCAGGCTGGTACCGGGACCGCCGTGGTTCCGAGGCGGTCATCCTCACCACGGACGGACAGCAGCTCCGTATCCGCGTCCGGGGCACGGACTTCGAGGGCGGGAGTTTCGACGGCCTGGGCCCGGTGGCGGGTGCGCCGGTCCAGGACGGGCTGTTCGACCTGGTCGACGGCGTGCTCGACGACTGCGTACTGGAATGGGACCTCCCGCTGCCGGTCCTCGTGTCCGGCACGGTCCGTCAGGCCACCCTCGGCTGCCTGCTCTCCCTCCGCAGGGAGGACCCGGACCTGTATCTCGCCCTCCATCTGGACGGGGCGGTGTACGAGTCGAACCGCGCCGAGGGCGACTTCGCCGCGGCACTGGCCACGATCCAGCGGATCCTGCCGCCGGACATGCATCTGCAGACCTGCATAGCCTGCGCCTTCTCCGACTACTTCCCCGCCCCGGTCCGCGGCCTGTCCGGCGGGCTCGCCTGCTTCCGCGGGGCCAAGGACGCCTACCGCGACGTGGAGGGCGGGGACGACGTCGCCGGCCTGTGGGACCGGCGCACCGGGTTCGTCCAGGAGATCTGGAGCTGCCGGGAGTTCGAACCGCGCCCGGCGCACGGCGCCGGCACCGGGCACCGCGGCGCCTTCCCCCTGGAGCACGCCTGACGGTTCCCGTCACCCCGAAGGGGCCGCTCCGCACAGGCGGAACGGCCACCTCGGCGCGTGGTGCCGGAGGTCAGGAGGCGGCGCGGGCGAGAGCGGCCGCGAGACCGTTCTGCCAGAGCGAGTTCACCCGGGAGCGCTCGGTGGCGTTCGGGTAGGCGTTCGTGCAGGACGTGCCGGGACCGCCGCCCGACATCAGCTCGCTGCACGGCCCCGTGTAGTGGTCGGGCAGTCCGAGCACGTGGCCCGTCTCGTGGGCGGTCACGCGGGTCGAGTTGTACTGCCGGTTCTGCGCGTAGTCGAGGAAGATGTAACCGCTGCCGTGGCCGTTCGTGCTGGCGTACGAGCCCCGGGAGTCGTTGCCCTCGTAGTAGGCGAAGTCCGCGTTGGAGCCCTCCTGCAGCTTGACGTTGGAGACCGAGCTGTTCCAGATGCTCGTGCTGCTCGCTATCTGGCTGCGGAAGCTGGGGGCGTTGGTGGTGCTGTAGACCACGGTGACCGCCTGCGCACCCGGCTTGGCGGCCCGCTTCTCGGCCACGGACTTCATGACGGCTTCGAAGAACGCCTTGTTGGCGGCGGCGTTCTCGCTGGAACCGGCGTACGCGGCGAAGCCGGCCTGTGCGGAGGAACCGGCCTGCGCGGTGCCGGCGGAGGCCACGGGAGCCGGGGCGGCGACCGCGGGTGCGGTGCCCAGTGCGGCGGCGAGTCCGAGACCGGCCACGGCCGACATGACAGCTGTCCTGAGGTGTCTCATGGGGGGTGTCTCCTGCCTGTCCGAAGAACCCCGTCCGGGGACGGACGGGGAACGGGTGGGGAACGGGTGGGGGGTACGGACAGAGTCTCCGGCCGGGAGGCCCGCGGCGGATGATGTCAACGCGCGATAGCGCCGCCCTATCACCCGGAGATGACGCACACGGAATCAGCACGTGCCGGTCGCCCCGACACCCCCTGAACCGTCCCCCTTTGATGGGGTTGGGACATCTGGTGCCGAACGTGCGAACGGCCATACCCTCGCCGTCATGGAGCTCGAGGTGAGACACCTCAGGGCGCTCTGCGCCATCGCGGACACGGGCAGCCTGCACCGCGCGGCGCGGGTGCTGGGCGTCAGCCAGCCCTCCCTGACCACCCAGCTCCAGCGGATCGAGAGGACGATGGGGGCGGAGCTGTTCCGCCGGGAGAGGACGGGCTGCCGGCCCACCCTCCTGGGCCGCGCCGTCCTCAGCAGGGCGCGCCCGCTGGTGGACGGCATGACCGCCCTGGTGGGTGCCGCACTGGCGGAGGCCGAGGCCGCCCGGGCGGGCGGGCCCCGGCTCCGGATCGGGTCCACCGCGAGCCGGGTCATCGGCGGCTGGCTGCGCGGCCTGCGGGTGAGGCTGCCCGGCACCGACATCTCGCTCCGGGTGGACGTCTCGGCCCGGTCGCTGCTGGCGGCGGTGGCTGCGGGGCGGCTCGACGTGGCCTTCGTGCACGAGGTCGAGGGCTGCCCGCTCGCCGTCCCGGAGGGGCTGACCGAGCGCGTACTCGTGGAGCGGGAACCGCAGTTCATCTCCCTGGCCCGGGACCACCCGGCGGCCGGACGCGCCGTGGTGGACCTCGACGACCTGGCGGGCGACCGGTGGATGGTCGATCCCTCGGTGGACGGCGAATGGGACGGGGTGCGCCGTGTCCTCGGTGCCGCAGGTCTCGACCCGCCCGTCCTGCACGGCGACTACCTCACGGCGGCCTCCCTCGTCGTCCTCGGGGAGGCGGTCGCCCCCTGCCAGCCGACCTCGGGCCCGCGCGACGACATGGCGATCCGTCCGCTGCGCGGCGACCCGCTGGCGGTGCGGCTGTTCCTGGTCTCCCGGCCGGGTGCGGACATGGACGCCGTGTACGAGGAACTGGAGGCGGCGTACCGCGACGCGGCGCGGCGGGCGGAGCAGTACCACCGGTGGCTGCTGCGCCACAGCAGCCCTCTCGCGCACACGTCCTGAGCGGGAGAGTTCCCCGTTCTGCCGAGAGCAAGGTGCCGTTTCTCCCACGGGCGGCGGTGGGCAGGACCACCGCATGAGGCTCCTGATGCTGGGCGGTACGGAATTCGTGGGACGCGCGGTCACCGACGCCGCGCTCGGGCGCGGATGGGAGGTCACGGTCTTCCACCGCGGCCGCCACGCGGCACCACCCGGGACGCGGACGCTGACCGGTGACCGCACGGCGGGCGAGGCGGGCCTCGCGGAACTGTCCGACGGCACCTGGGACCTCGTGGTCGACACCTGGAGCGGCGCGCCCTCCGCCGTGCGGGACGCCGCCCGTCTGCTGTCGGGCCGGGCCGGGCACTTCAGCTACGTCTCCAGCCGATCCGTGTACGAGTACCCCACCCCCGCCGGACTCGCTGAGGACGGACCGCTCGTGGCCGGAGCATCTTCCGACGCAGGGCCCGACGTCCCGTACGCCCTGGCCAAACGCGGCGGGGAGCTCGCGGCACTGGACGCGTTCGGAGACCGGGCGCTGCTGGCCCGTGCCGGGCTGATCCTCGGCCCCGGGGAGAACATAGGCCGTCTGCCGTGGTGGCTGGGCCGGACGGCCCGGGGCGGGGACGTGATCGCGCCGGGACCACCGGAGGCCGGACTCCAGTACATCGACGCCCGCGACCTGGCCCACTGGCTGCTCGACGCCTCGGCGGACGGCCTGTCAGGGGCGTACAACACGGTGAGCCGGCCGGGGCACACGACCATGGGGGAGCTCCTGGACACCTGTGTCCGCGTCACCGGATCGCGGGCCCGGCTGCGCTGGACCGACCCCGAGGTGCTCCTCGCGGCAGGCGTCGAACCCTGGACGGACCTGCCGGTCTGGCTGCCCGCCGGAGAGCTCCACGACACCCTCCACCGGGGCGATGTCACCAAGGCGCACGCCGCCGGGCTGCGGTGCAGACCTGTGGGGGAGACCGTTGCCGACACCTGGGCCTGGCTGCACGATCTGGGGGGCACCGCCCCGCAGCGGCCAGACCGGCCGGCGCCCGGTCTCGACGCGCGGACGGAGGCGAAGCTCCTCGCCCTGCCCGACAGCCCTTAGCGTGGCCCGATGACCGAAGAGCCAGAGCTGCTGCACCTCACCGAAGAGCCCCTGTGGGAGGCCGCCCGCAGAGCGGGGACGTACGAGATGTCCACCCGGGGCCGCACCCTGCGGGAGGAGGGGTTCATCCACTGCTCGCTGCCCCATCAGCTCCCCACCGTGGCACGGGCGTTGTACGGATCCGACGACGAGGGACTGGTGGTGCTCGTCATCGACACCGGGCGGCTCCCGTCACCCGTGCGGTACGAGGCCCTGAAGCCCGGAGGCGAGGAGTTCCCGCATCTCTACGGGCCGCTCCCTGTCGAGGCCGTCGTGGAGGTGCGGACCTGGGCCGAGCACACCGCGCGCACCGTGCGCGAGGAGGGCGGTTCCCGGTGATCAGCCCTCTCGTCGCGGTCACCGGTGCGAGCGGGGCGGTCGGCGGCCGGGTGGCCGGGCGGCTGGCCCGGACCGGCGTCCCCGTACGCCTCCTCGGAAGGGACCCCACCCGGCTCCCCCGGCTGCCCGGCGCGGTCGCCGCGCCTCCCGCGCCGTACGGGGACGGCGGGGCGATGCGGCGCGCGCTCGAAGGCGCGCACACCCTTTTCCTCGTCTCGGCGCACGAGAGCCCGGGCCGGGTGCTGGAGCACACCACGGCGGTGGACGCGGCTCTCGCCGCGGGCGTCGAGCGCCTCGTCTACGTGTCGTTCCTCGGTGCGGCACCGGACGCGACGTTCACGTTCGCCCGTGACCACTGGCACACCGAGGCACACATCCGGATGACCGGGGTGCGCCACACCTTCCTCCGCGACAGCTGGTACCTGGCGGCGCTCCCCGCGATGACGGGAGCCGACGGCGTCCTGCGCGGTCCCGGTGGCGAGGGGCGGGTGTCGGCCGTCTCCCACGAGGACATCGCGGACTCGGCGTCAGCCGTCCTGCTGGACGAGGGGACGGCCCACGACGGCCGGACGTACGAGCTCACGGGCCCCGAGGCGTTCACCCTGGCGGAGGCGGCCGACGAGCTGAGCCGCTGCACGGGACGCGCGATCCGGTACGTCCCCGAGACCACGCAGGAGGCCTACGCCTCACGCGCCTCCTACGGCGCGGAGGACTGGGAGGTGGCCGGCTGGGTCACGTCGTACGAGGCGATCGCCGCGGGTGAGCTGGAGAAGGTCTCGGACGCCGTGCCCACGCTCACCGGCCGCCCGGCGCAGAGCCTTGCCGCCTACCTCCGGGAGAACCCGGGGAGCTGGCGCCACCTGGCCGCGGACCGGGACTCCTGACTCCCCCTCGAGCGGGGGAGCCGGGTGCCGTACGTGCCGCCCCGCCCGCCCCGACGGCCGGACGCCCGGCGGGAACACGACCGCACCCGGCCGTCGGGCCGCAGTGAACGGCGGCCGACGGCCGGGTGCGGGGGAGCGGGCGACCCGACCGCGAAACCCCGGTCGGGCGGCCCGGCCCTGGATCAGGCCTTCTTGGTCTCCCAGAAGATCTTGTCGATCTGGGCGATCAGGTCCAGAGCCTTCTGGCCCGTGGCCGGGTCGTTGGAACCCTTGGCCGCGGAGAGCGCCTTGAGGGTGTCGTTGACCAGCTGGTGCAGCTCCGGGTACTTCTCGAAGTGCGGGGGCTTGAAGTAGTCGCTCCAGAGCACCGAGACGTGGTGCTTCGCGAGCTCGGCACGCTGTTCCTTGATCAGAACGGCGCGCGTGCGGAAGTCCGCGTCCTCGTTGGCCTGGTACTTCTCCTGGACGGCCTTGACGGACTCCGCCTCGATGCGGGCCTGGGCCGGGTCGTACACACCGCAGGGCAGGTCGCAGTGGGCGCTGACCTTCACCTTGGGGGCAAACAGGCGGGAAAGCATGGAGCTGTCCTTCCTCGTGATCGTCTTCTCAGGTGGGACATTACTCCGTGGGGAGCTGCTTTTTGCGGCTGCCCCCTAGGGCTTAGGCCAAAAGTCCGGGGTGAGGACGGGACCTGTGGCCGAAAATACGAAGCGGTGCGCGCAGCCGTGTACTGGAGGACGGACCGGGAGGTGCCACAGATGCCGGAGCCGGCGCAGGAGCCGTGGAGCGGGCGGGCGGAGCGCAGGGCGTTCCAGGTGGTGGAGGTGACGGGGCCGTCGATGGTGCCCACGCTCTACCACGGGGACTGGCTGCTCGTGCAGCGTGGTGCGCTGGTGCGTCCGGGGGACGTGGTGATCCTGCGTCATCCCCTGCAGCAGGATCTGCTGGTGGTCAAACGCGCGACCGAGCGACGCGGCGGCGGCTGGTGGGTGCTGGGCGACAACGCGTACGCGGGCGGGGACAGCACGGACTACGGGACGGTGCCCGAGGAGCTCGTGCTGGCCCGGGTGCGTGCCCGCTACCGGCCGCTGAGGAAGGATCAGCGTTCGGTGCTCGGGCTGCTGGGCTGGGCGGTGTCCGCGGTGCGGCGGGTGTCGGCGGAACGCTCGGTCTCCAGGCGCTTGCGGGCCCGGTAGGCGGCGACGTTGGCGCGGGTCGCGCAGCGGTCCGAGCAGTAGCGCCGTGAGCGGTTGGTCGAGGTGTCGAGATAGGCGTTGCGGCACGGCGCCGCCTCACACAGGCCGAGCCGGTCCACACCGTGCGAGGTGAGGTGGAAGGCCAGGCCCATCGCCGCGATCGCGGCGAAGCCCGCCGTCGCGTTGGACGGGTGGTCGGCGAGGTGCATGTGCCAGTCCGGCTTGCCGTCCTCGTCCCGGGTGTCGTGCCCGGAGATCTGCGGACTCACGGGGAACTCCAGCAGCAGTGAGTTGAGCAGGTCGACCGCGAGGGTCTCCTCGCCGGTGTCGGCCGCCTCGAAGACCGCGCGCAGCCGGGCGCGCACGGACCGGAAGCGGGTCACGTCCGCGTCCGTCGCGCGGCGGGCCGCCTGGGCGTTGGGGCCGAACAGCTCGCGGACGGACTCGACCGTGGTGAGCGCGTCCTTGTTGCGGGCCGGCTCCTCGGTGTTGACCAGACGCACGGCGTAGTCCGAGTAATAGGCCAATTCCACTTGTAGTCCTTACGGCGTCGGTCTATGGTCGGCGTGTCGACCAGTGTAATGGGTGGTCGCGCCCAATGGGTCTTACGAATATGTGTACAGGTGGAGGTTCGAGTGACGGCGACGGGCATCGACTGGCAGTCCTGGCAGGAGAGCTGGGACCGGCAGCAGGAGTGGTACATGCCGGACCGCGAGGAGCGGTTCCGGGTGATGCTGGACATGGTCGAGGCCGTCGTGGGGCCCGAACCGAGAGTGCTCGACCTCGCGTGCGGTACGGGCAGTATCACGGACCGGCTCCTCAAGCGGTTCCCCCGCGCCACCAGTACGGGCGTCGACCTGGACCCCGCACTGCTCGCCATCGCGCGCGGCACCTTCGAGGGGGACGACCGGGTCACCTTCGTGACCGCCGACCTGAAGGACGCCGCCTGGACCGAGCGGCTGCCCCACACCTCCTACGACGCGGTGCTCACCGCCACCGCCCTGCACTGGCTGCACGCCGAGCCGCTCGCCGCCCTGTACGGGAGTATCGGCGGGCTGGTCAGGGACGGCGGGGTCTTCATGAACGCGGATCACATGATCGACACGGACACCCCCCGCATCAACGCCGCCGAACGTGCCCACCGGCACGCGGCCATGGACCGGGCCAAGGCCGCAGGGGCCGTGGACTGGCGGGAATGGTGGGACCTGGCGGCGAAGGACCCGGCCCTCGCGGCACCCACCGCCGAGCGGTTCCGGATCTACGGCGAACACGCCGACGGCGACATGCCCTCCGCCGACTGGCACGCCCGCACCCTGCGTGAGGCCGGGTTCGGTGAGGCGCGGGCCGTCTGGGCCTCGCCGTCGGACAGCCTGGTCCTCGCGGTGAAGTAGAGCGCGGCGAACGGCGGGAGGGGGTAAGGCCGCGGCCTTCCCCCCTCCCGCCGTTCACCCGCAGCCGCAACCTGCCACCCCTCCCGCCGCACTGGAAGGGTGAGACGGTCCGCATCCGCGGACCCGGAGAGGGGGGCAGATGACGCGGATCGACGACGACGCCGCGCTGCACGCCTTCGTGGAGGGCAGACGCACGGCGCTGTTCCGTAGCGCCTATCTGCTGTGCGGCGACCGGCACGAGGCCGAGGACCTGGTCCAGACGACGCTGGTCAAAGTCGTCCTCGGCGGCAAACGGCACGGTCGGCTCGACAACATCGAGGCATACGCGCGCAAGACCCTGGTCAACACCCACATCGCCGCACGCCGCCGCTTCTGGCGGCGTGAGCACCCGTACGGCGACATGCCCGACCGCGCAGGCGATCAGGCGGATTCGGACACCGGCCTGGTGGTCCGGGCGGCGCTCGCCCGGCTGACAGCCAGGCAGCGCGCGGTCCTGGTGCTGCGGTACTGGGAGGACATGAGCGTCGAGGCCACGGCCGAACTGCTCGGGATGCGGGAGAACACGGTCAAGAGCCACACGGCTCGGGGGCTGGCGGCGCTTCGCGCCGAGCTGACGGCGGACACGGCGGAGGAACTCGTATGAACGACGTGCACGAACTTCTGGAGCGGGCCGTCGAGTCCGCGGGGCGCTCCGCGGGCTCGACCGAGGCGGTGTACGCGCGGGCCGCCAGGGTCAGGACCGGGCGGCGGGCCGCGGTTGCGGCTGCCGCGCTCGCGGTGGTCGTCGCGGGGGCGCTCTCGCTGACGGGCGCAGCGGACGGGCCCCGGACGGAACACACCGCGGTGGCCGCCGCACCGGACGGCGGGACGGGCGCCGGAGGCAAGGCGGGCCGTCTGGCCGCGCTGCTGCCGCCGGGCGTGGGCGGCATCGAGCAGGTGTCGCTGGCCGTCCTGCTCAAGGGCGCGACGGAGGAGCAGGCGAGAACGACCTACGTGGGGCCGCTGGACGGGGAGTACCTGGTTCGCGAGGGCGACGGCGCCGGCTATCTCCTCCTGCGCTTCATGGAACGAGCCGATGTGGTGAAGAAGCTCGGCGGCAGGACCGGTCGGTCCGACCTCTGCGCGACCCGGGGCACGGAACCGTCCGTCTCGGACTGTGTCCGTGAGGAGCTGCCGGACGGCAGTGTCGTGACGACGTGGAGCGACTCGATGGAGCACGGGGACGGAGGCACACCCCGGTGGGGGCGTGAGACCGCGGGACGGCTGGTCCTGAAGGACGGCTCGGTGCTGGCCGCGCGGTCCAGCTCGGGCTACCTCGGCGGCCGGTCCCAGGGGCCGCTGCTCGCGGAGCCGCCGCTCGGCGGGAAGGAACTCCGCGCTCTCCTGGTGCGGCCCGAGCTGCTTCCGAAGGGATAGCGGACGCACCGGAGGGCGGCACGGGCCAGGGGCCCGCGCCGCCCTCCTCGGCGTCGCCGTCGGCTACAGCACCTTGGACAGGAAGGACTTCGTCCGGTCGTGCTGCGGGTTCGTCAGGACGTCGCGCGGGTGGCCGGACTCGACCACCACGCCGTCGTCCATGAAGACCAGCGCGTCGCCGACCTCGCGGGCGAAGCCCATCTCGTGCGTGACGACGATCATCGTCATGCCGTCCTCGGCCAGGCCGCGCATGACGTCCAGGACGTCACCGACCAGCTCCGGGTCGAGCGCGGAGGTGGGCTCGTCGAAGAGCATCAGCTTCGGCTCCATGGCCAGGGCGCGCGCGATGGCCACGCGCTGCTGCTGACCCCCGGAGAGCTGCGACGGGTAGTTCTTCGCCTTGTCGGACAGCCCCACCCGGTCCAGCAGCCGCTCCGCCCGGGCCCGGGCGACGGCCTTGGCCTCGCCCTTCACCTGGATCGGAGCCTCCATGACGTTCTCGATGGCCGTCATGTGCGGGAACAGGTTGAAGCGCTGGAAGACCATGCCGATGTCCCGGCGCTTCAGCGCGACCTCGCTGTCCTTGAGCTCGTAGAGCTTGTCGCCCTTCTGGCGGTAGCCGACCAGGTCGCCGTCGACGTACAGCCGCCCGGCGTTGATCTGCTCCAGGTGGTTGATGCACCGCAGGAACGTCGACTTGCCGGAACCGGACGGGCCGATCAGGCAGAAGACCTCACGCGGGGCGACCTCCAGGTCGATGCCCTTGAGGATGTGTGCGGGGCCGAAGGACTTGTGTACGCCCTCGGCCTTCACCATGGCGGTCATGCGGCACCTCCCTTCGGGCGTCCGAGCGACAGCATGTTCGCCCTGATCTTCTGGAACGGGGTGTCCGGCAGGCTGCGGCTCGACCCGCGTGCGTAGTACCGCTCCAGGTAGTACTGGCCGATGCTGAGCACCGAGGTGAGCACCATGTACCAGGCGGCCGCCAGGAACAGCATCTCCACGGTGGCACCCGAGGTCTGCGAGACGTTCTGGGTGGACCGCAGCAGTTCGGTGTACTGCACGGCGACCGCGAGCGAGGAGGTCTTCAGCATGTTGATGACCTCGTTGCCGGTCGGCGGCACGATCACGCGCATCGCCTGCGGGACGACGATCCGGCGGAGCGTCTTGCCGTGGCTCATGCCCAGGGCGTGCGCCGCCTCGGTCTGGCCCTCGTCGACCGACTGGAGGCCGGCCCGGCAGATCTCCGCCATGTACGCCGCCTCGTTGAGGCCGAGGCCGAGCAGCGCGCAGAGGAACGGGGTCATGAAGGACGACCACTCGTCCTTGTAGATCGGCCCGAGGTTGATGTACTCGAAGACGATGCCCAGGTTGAACCAGACCAGCAGCTGCACATAGACCGGGGTGCCGCGGAAGAACCAGATGTAGCCCCACGCGATGGACGTGGTCACCGGGTTCTTGGAGAGCCGCATCACGGCCAGCACGATGCCCAGCACCACACCGATGATCATCGAGAGGACCGTGATGATGACGGTGTTCTTGACGCCCTCGAGGATCTGGTCGTCGAAGAAGTAGTCCGGTATCGCCGCCCAGTTGATGTCGCCCTGGGCGAAGGCGTAGACGAGCGTGGCCAGGAGGCCGAGCGTGATGATCGCCGAGACGTACCGGCCGTAGTGGCGCACCGGTATGGCCTTGATCGCCTCCGGCCCCGCCGACGGGGTGGGCGGGGTGTCCGCCGGACCCGCCTTCTTGATGTCAGTCACAGATGATGCCTTTCAGCGCCGGTCCCCGCTCAGGACCCGCCGTTGATCTTGGCCTCGGTGACCGCGCCGGCCTGGACGCCCCACTTGGCGATGACCTTCTCGTACTCGCCGTTCTTGATGACCGCGTCCAGGGCTGCCTGGATCGCCTTGGTGAGCTCGTCGTTGCCCTTGGCGACGGCGATGCCGTACGGGGCCGCCTCGACCTGGTCGCCGACCAGCTGGAAGTCGTTGCCGCCGCCCGAGGTCTTGACCGCGTACGCGGCGACCGGGAAGTCGGAGGAGCCGGCGTCGGCGCCGCCGCCGCGCAGGCGGGTCTGGGCCTCGAGGTCGTTGTCGAACGCCTCGATGGAGATCTTGCCCTTGCTGCCGCACTTGGTGCTCTCGGCCTTGGCGAGGTCGTGGGAGACGGTGCCCCGCTGGACGACCAGCTTCTTGCCGCAGAGGTCCGACCAGGTGCTGATGCCCTTGTCGTCGCCCTTCTTGGTGTAGATGGAGACGCCCGCGGTGAAGTAGTCGATGAAGTCGACGCCTTCGCCGACCTTCTTCTTCGTCTCGGAGTCGACGCCCTCCTGGCGGTCCTTGGTGTCGGTCATGGCCGACATCGCCAGGTCGTAGCGCTTCGAGCGCAGGCCCGTGAGCAGGGTGTCGAACGTGCCGTTCTCGAAGACGAACTTCACGCCGAGCTGCTTGCCCAGGGCGTCCGCGAGGTCGGGGTCGATGCCGACCGTCTTGCCGGACTTGTCCTTGAACTCGACCGGCGGGTAGGCGATGTCGGATCCGACCTTGATCTCACCCTTGTCCTTGACGGACTGGGGGACGAGGTCGGCGAGCGGCGCCTTGTCCGCGGAAGCGGAGCTCGTGTCCTTCTCGGTGGCGCTGTCGGTCTGGTCGCCGCAGGCGGTCAGCAGCAGGGTGCCGGCGACCGCGACTGCGCAGACCGCGGCAATCCGGGACTTCGCGGCCGTACGACAGAGGGTGCTTGCGGTCATGATCGGAATCCTCCGGCAGTGAGGGAGAGGGTGCTGGTCAGGTGGACACGCACGCACCTTCGAGTGTCGCCACCTTGTGTGATTAGGGCATCTTGCCATTCGGACTCACCCGATCAGGGGGCCAGGCATGTCAAAATCGGGTAACGGGTGACCCCCGAAGCTCAACGGCCCGGTACGGCAGGGCCGGACCATCTGCTGGAAAGTGAGCACCACTCCGGAGAATCTCCGGTGCGTCTCGACCTACGGACGGCCTTTGTAGCCCTTAGTGGACTTGTCCAGATATTCGGCTATGAGCCATGTCACCGAGTCGATACCGACTCGTAAGAGGCCCGGTCCGTCCGGTAAGAAAGACCTTTACACCCCTCATCCGGGGCTCAGGGCGCGTGTGCGGCGCGCCCGCGCGTATGTGTCTCCCCTGCCGGAGCGGGCCAACCGCTCGGTGCCGGGAACGTACGCGGTGCCCGCCCACCCCTCCTCAACCAGGAGTGGCCACCCTCAACTGATGAAGACTTAAGGGGTCAACACAATGGCAGCGGAGATCGTCAATCCTCGCAGCGACAGCAAGACGCACGGCACGGCCGGGCCCATGGGCGCGGAAGAGCCCTTCGATCCGGCCTTCGCCCTCCACCGCGGCGGGAAGATGGCCGTGCAGGCCACCGTCCCGATCCGCGACAAGGACGACCTGTCCCTCGCGTACACGCCCGGCGTGGCGAAGGTGTGCAGCGCCATCGCCGAGAATCCCGAGCTCGTCCACGACTACACCTGGAAGTCGCAGGTCGTGGCCGTCGTCACGGACGGCACCGCCGTCCTCGGCCTGGGGGACATCGGTCCCGAGGCCTCCCTCCCGGTGATGGAGGGCAAGGCGATCCTCTTCAAGCAGTTCGGCGGGGTCGACGCGGTGCCGATCGCGCTCGCCACGACCGACGCGGACGAGATCGTCGACACCGTCGTCCGCCTCGCCCCCTCCTTCGGCGGGGTCAACCTCGAGGACATCTCGGCGCCGCGGTGCTTCGAGATCGAGCGCAAGCTCCAGGAACGTCTCGACATCCCGGTCTTCCACGACGACCAGCACGGCACCGCCGTGGTCACCCTCGCGGCGCTGCGCAACGCGGCGAAGCTGTCCGGCCGGACGCTCGGTGATCTGCGCGCCGTCATCTCCGGCGCCGGCGCCGCCGGTGTGGCCATCGCCAAGTTCCTGCTGGAGGCCGGCATCGGCGACGTCGCCGTCGCCGACCGCAAGGGCATCGTCAGCGGCGACCGCGACGACCTCACGGACGTCAAGCGCGAGCTGGCGGAGATCACCAACCGGGCCGGCATCACCGGCACGCTGGAGACGGCGCTGGCCGGCGCCGACGTCTTCATCGGAGTCTCCGGCGGTACGGTCCCCGAGCCGGCCGTGGCCTCGATGGCACCCGGCGCGTTCGTGTTCGCCATGGCCAACCCGAACCCCGAGGTCCACCCCGACATCGCGCACAAGTACGCGGCCGTCGTGGCGACCGGGCGGTCGGACTACCCCAACCAGATCAACAACGTGCTGGCGTTCCCCGGGATCTTCGCGGGCGCGCTGCAGGTGCGGGCCTCCCGGATCACCGAGGGCATGAAGATCGCCGCGGCGAACGCGCTGGCGGACGTCGTCGGGGACGAGCTGGCCGCGGACTACGTGATCCCGTCGCCGTTCGACGAGCGGGTCGCCCCCGCCGTCACCGCCGCGGTGGCCGCCGCCGCCCGTGCCGAGGGCGTCGCACGGCGCTGATCCCGTACGGCGCGGGGCGCTCCACCGCGGAACCGCTACAGGTCCGGGGGCCCCGCTCTCCTCGGGCGTGCGCTCCACCACGGCCCGTCGGCCACCGGACCCCGTCCGGTGGCCGACGGGCCGGTCCGCGTCAGGAGGCTCCCTCACCCGGCGGCGAGCTGGGGTGTGTGTCACACCCCCGAACGGTTACGTCACGGCGCGTCACGGCCTATCGTCATGGCCATGTTCGCCGCCTATGCAGCCCGCATCGACCGTGACCGCCCCCTCGACGGACTCGAACTGGGTGAACGCCCGGCTCCCGAGGTCCGGTCCGGATGGACCACCGTCCGGGTGAAGGCCGCCTCGCTCAACCATCACGACCTCTGGTCCCTGCGGGGCGTCGGCCTCGCCGAGGACAAGCTGCCCATGATCCTCGGCTGCGACGCCTCGGGTGTCGACCAGGACGGCAACGAGGTCGTCCTGCACTCCGTCATCGGCCAGACGGGACACGGCGTCGGACCGGACGAGCCGCGCTCCATCCTCACCGAGCGCCATCAGGGCACCTTCGCGGAGCTGGTCACGGTCCCCAGCTGGAATGTGCTGCCCAAGCCGAAGGAGCTCACCTTCGAGGAGGCCGCCTGTCTGCCGACCGCCTGGCTGACGGCCTACCGGATGCTGTTCACCAATGCCGGGGTACGACCCGGCGACTCCGTCCTCGTGCAGGGGGCCGGCGGCGGTGTGGCCACCGCAGCGATCGTCCTCGGCAAGGCCGCGGGGCTGCGGATGTTCGCCACCAGCCGTGACGAAGCCAAGCGCAAGCGGGCCGTGGACCTGGGCGCCGTCGAGGCCTACGAGCCGGGTGCGCGTCTGCCGCAGCGTGTCGACGCCGTGATCGAGACCGTCGGGGCCGCGACCTGGTCCCACTCGGTCAAGTCGCTGCGGCCCGGAGGCACCCTGGTCATTTCGGGTGCCACCAGCGGCGACCGTCCCTCGCACGCCGAGCTGACCCGGATCTTCTTCCTCGAGCTCAAGGTCGTCGGCTCGACGATGGGTTCCAAGGACGAGCTGGAGGACCTGTTGTCGTTCTGCGCGGCCACGGGTGTGCGGCCCGTCATCGATGCGACGCTGCCGCTCGACCGGGCGCGCGACGGCTTCGAGCGGCTCGCCGCCGGAGACCTGTTCGGGAAGATCGTTCTCACTCCCTGATGGGCGCACCGGGGGAACTGGCCGGGCCGGACGGCCTCACGCTGAGGCCCTGGCGGCCCGGCGACGCTCCGGTGGTCCTCCGCGCCTTCTCGCCCCTGGAGATGGCGCGGCAGGCGGGCCGGCCCGTCACGACCGCCACCGAGGCGCTGGAGTGGGTCGCCGAGCGGGAGGGTGAGCGGGCGGCCGGGACGGCGTACGCCTGGGCCGTTGTAGGCGACGGGGTGCCGCTCGGTCATGTGTCCGTGGCGGCGGTGAACCACGTCCATGGCATCGGCTGGGTCTCGTACTGGACGGCCGAAGGGGCGCGCAGGAAGGGCGTCGCCCTCGGGGGCGTGCGGGTACTGGCCCGCTGGGCCTTCGACGACCTGGGGCTCCACCGGCTGGAGCTCGGGCACCGGACGAACAATCCGGCGTCCTGCGCCGTGGCCGTGCGGGCCGGTTTCCGCCCGGAGGGCGTCGACCGGGAGAAGCTCCGCTACGGGGACGTCCGGTACGACGTGGAACGCCACGCACGCCTCGCGACCGATCATGTCAACGATGGTTGACAGATGTCGGATGTCAACGTAGGTTGACGTCATGACCGAAGCAACGGACCTCGCCGCCCGCGCCGGTGACCACGACCCGCGTGTCGGCCTGCGGGCCGTCGCCGCGCTGCGGCGGCTGCTCGAACAGCTCGAAGCCGTCCAGGTGAGAAGCGCCCGCGTCCAGGGATGGTCGTGGCAGGAGATCGCAGCCGAGCTCGGTGTCAGCAGGCAGGCCGTGCACAAGAAGTACGGGAGGCATTGATGTTCGAGCGATTCACCAAGGGTGCCCGGACCGTCGTGACCGGCGCGGTGACCTACGCGGAACGGGCCGGGGCGGACTCGGTCACGGAGGAGCACCTGCTGCTCTCCCTGCTGGACCAGGAGGGCAGCAGGGCCTCCTTCGCCGTCGCCTCCCTGGGGCTCACCGGCCGCCGCGCCTCCGTGGAAGCGGCGCTCGAAGAGGTACGCCGCCGGGGCGGGCTGACCGGCGCCGACGCCGAGGCACTCGCCGGGATCGGCATCGATGTCGGCGCGATCGTGGCCCGGATCGAGGGTGCCCATGGTGAAGGGGCTCTGGCCGGCGGCCGTGGGAACCGCCGGTGGCGGACCGGGCGCCGCCCCTTCACGAGCGGTGCCAAGAGCACCCTGGAGAAGTCCCTGCGCATCGCTCTCGGCCGCCGGGACCGCTTCATCGGTGAGGAGCACCTGCTGCTGGCCCTGACCGCCTGCCCCGGCGTCGTCGCCGACGTGCTCGCCGAACACGGTGCGACCTACGCCACGGTGGAGCGCGCGCTGTACGGCGACGAAGGCGGAGGCCAGGCCCGGGCGAGCTGACAGAGCCCCACCAGCCGGACCGCTCCTTCCCCCCCCCCCCGGTGATCCGGTTCGTGCCGCACGGCGGATCGCGCCGCACCGTCGGGTCGCGCCGCACCGTCGGGTCGTGCCGCACGGTTGGATCGCGCCGCACCGTTCGGAGGGGGTTCGGGCGGTCCGGCGCGTGCGGGGTCAGGAGGTGCCGGAGGTGCCCTTCGCCGCACCGGAGGTGCCACGCAGCAGCGAGTCGATGCGGGTGGCGGCCGCGGCCAGATGGCCGCGGGCCTCCGACAGCTGGGCCTCGCTGACGCCGCGGTCCCGGGCGGCATCACGGATGTCGTCTCGGAAGCGGTCCAGCAGCCGGTCCAGGTCGCGGGCCGGATCGTCGGTGCTCGCGGTGTCGGCCGCCCACTCGATGTCCGGCTCCCCGGGCGCGGGCCGACTGTACGAGGGCCAGGTGCCGGTCCTCGCGAAGCCGCCCAGCTGGCCGGTGATCTCGGCCAGTCCGTCCCGCACACCTGCGGGCCAGTCGCCCCGGGCGAAGTGCTCCTGGACCTGGCGCGCGGCGTTCTGCATCTGCTCCCGCGCCTTCTCGTGCGCCTCCTGGGCCTGGCGGCGGGCCTGTTCGGCGTCCTCGCGGGCCCTGCGGGACTCGTCCTTCGCCCTGCGGGCCTGCTCCTTCCACTCCTGCTTGGCCTTCCGCAGCTCCTCCTTCGCCGAGCGCCAGGCCTCCTTCTCCCCGAAGCCGGGGTCCCAGCCGCCCTTCCCGCCGGACGGGGTGTGGTGGGTCTCGGAGGCCGCGGCGCGCATCTCGCTGCGGAGCCGGCCCGCCGCGCCCCGTACGTCCTCGCGGATCTCGGCGGCGAGCTCGGACACGGACTCCCGGATCTCCAGCTCCAGATCGGCCAGTTCGCCGCCCCGGCCGGCCAGCTCGGCGCGCCCGGCGTCGGTGATGGAGTAGACCTTCCGGCCGCCCTCGGTGGCGTGGGTGACCAGGCCCTCCGCCTCGAGCTTGGCCAGCCGCGGATAGACCGTGCCGGCCGAGGGCGCGTACAACCCCTGGAAGCGCTCCTCCAGGAGGCGGATCACCTCGTACCCATGGCGGGGTGCCTCGTCCAGCAGCTTGAGGAGGTAGAGGCGGAGACGGCCGTGGGCGAATACGGGGGCCATGTCAGAGCACCTTTCCGGTCGGCTCGGCACCGTGGGTGTGGTCCTGGGCAGGGGGACGGCGCAAGAGGGCGATCGAACCCGAGACGGTGGTCGCCTTCAGCCTTCCTGTGCCTGCTCCCAGCGTTCCGGTGATCTTCTTCGCGCCCCACTGGCCGGCCACGCGCAGGTCCTCGAAGGCGTTGGAGACGGTGCCGGCGGCCGTGTTGGCCTCGACCCTCGCGTCCGCCGGGTGCGGCAGCCGGACGGCGATCCTGCCGGAGACCGAGGTCAGCCTGATGTCCGTCGGCTTCGGCGAGGTGTCGAGATCGAGCACCATGTGGCCGGAGACGGACTCCGCGCGGACCGAGGTGCCGGCGCCCTCGACGACCGTCAGATCGCCCGACACGGACTGGAAGTGGAGGTCGCCGGTGACGGACTGGGCCTCCAGGCCGCCGGACACGGTCTCGGCCCGGACGGCTCCGGAGACACTCACCAGGGTGCTGTCGCCGGAGACGCCCCTCAGCTCGGTGCGCCCCCGGACCCCCGAGACGACCGCCTCGGCGCCGACCGCCCCGACCTTCACCGCCGTGCCCGCGGGCACGGTGAGGGAGACCACGGCGCTGCGGCGCGGACGCCGCTGGTCGAGCCAGGTCAGGAACCCTTGCCACGGCAGGTCCTCGTAGGTGACGGTGAGGGTGCCCTCCCGCAGGGTCACGACCAGAGGCGGCCCGTCGATCGCGGACACCTCCAGCCGGGCGTCGGGTTCGTCCGTGCCGACGACATTGATCGCGCCGTCGACGACGCGTACGTCGAGTGCTGTCACCGGTTCGTCGAAGGTGAGCCTTCGGGGCTCGGCGACGGTCCACGTCGTCTCGGGCATGGATCTGACCTCCCGCTGGGTGGCGTGACGCAATATATCGCGTCCACTGAAGAACACGATATATCGTGGATCGCGGAAGTCAAGGGTGGCATCGGGAGGGGGTCGGCGGGGCGAGGGGTGAGCGCACAAAAGCGCTCATACATGTCCGAATTGCCCTAGCGTGTGGACCATGACCACGACATCCGTGGGCGCCCTGCTGCTGTGCCGGGCCGACCCCGAGACCGTACGGCCCGTGGCCCATCTGCTGCAGGAGCGCATGCTGCTCGTGCCCGCCGGCGACGGCTGGAGCGTGCTGGTCCCCGAGGGGAAGCCCTGGCGGAGGCACGTCCGGGAGGGCGGCGCGGGAACGGCAGCCGACGGCAACGCGGGAGCCGTGGGGAACGCGGTGGACGGGGGAGCCGAACCCGTCGACCGCGTCGTCGGCGGCTGGGCCACGGCGCTCGCGGTCGGCTCGACCTGGCCGGTGCTCGCGCTCTGGTGGGACGGCGACCGGTCCGGGTACACCCTCGCCTCGGGATTCCGCCGCCCCGTCGGCTACATCTGGCTGGCCGACGGCACCCCGGCCGCCGAGGAGGAGGCCATGCGGACGTCCGCCGTACGGCTCGGCCTCGACCCCGTCCTCGACGTCCAGGAGCTGGAGGCGCTGACCCGGGCCGATCCGTCGGCCGACGCCGACGCCCGGCTGCGTGGACTGCTCGCCGTGCTGACCCGCGCGGGTGTGGACCTGCCTGCCGGCCTCGCACCCGGTGAACCCGCGGACCGGCTGCGCTCGGTCGCGAAGGTGCTTCCGCGGGCGGAACTGATCGAGTGGGCCGGCTGGCGCGACGCCGTACGGGTGGAGCTCGACGCCGTCGAGAGCGGCAGCCTCGGCCCCTGGATGCTCGGCCCGAGGGCCCGCGCGGCGGCCGCGGTCCAGGTGGCCGCAGGGCTCCCGCTCACCCTGTGGGGAGCCCGCCGCCGCAGCGGCGGCTGGATCGCGGCCGGCCTGGTGCTCCTCGTGCAGGGGGTGCTGGGACTCGCGTACGACCACGTCAGGAGCGCGGCCGGCAAAAGCGCACGGAACAGCGGCTGACTACTCGTCCTCGTCCTCGTCGTCCAGGCGTGCCAGCCAGGTCGCGAGGCGCTCGACGGGGACCTCGAAGTCGGGGTTGAGGTCGACGAACGTACGCAGCTGCTCGGCGAGCCACTCGAAGGTGACCTCCTCCTCGCCGCGCCGCTTCTCCAGTTCCTCGATGCCACGGTCCGTGAAGTACATGGCACCAGGATAACGAGGCCGGAAAGCCGGAGGGCCCGGCCCCGCGAGCATCTCGCGGGGCCGGGCCCTCCGGTGACATACAGCCGCTGATCAGGCCTCGAAGACCTCGGCGACCAGCTGGGCCTGCTCGGCCTGGTGACGCTTGGCCGAGCCGACCGCCGGGGACGAGCCGTGCGGACGCGAGATGCGGCGCAGGCGCTCACCGTGCGGCACATCGGCGCCGACGGCCAGGTCCAGGTGGTCGATCAGGTTGAGCGCGATGAACGGCCACGCACCCTGGTTCGCCGGCTCCTCCTGGGCCCAGAGGTACTTCTCGGCGTTCGGGTACTTGGCGATCTCGGCCTGGATCTCCGCACCCGGCAGCGGGTACAGACGCTCCAGACGGATGATCGCCGTCTCCGTGTCGCCCCGCTTCTCGCGCTCGGCGTCCAGGTCGTAGTAGAGCTTGCCTGAGACGAAGACGACCTTGCGGACCGCTTCGGCCTTGACCGTCTCGTCGCCGATCACCGGGCGGAAGCCGCCGGTGGTGAACTCCTCGACCTTCGACGCCGCCGCCTTGAGGCGGAGCATCGACTTCGGGGTGAAGACGATCAGCGGCTTGTGGTGCGGGTTGTGCACCTGCCACCGCAGGAGGTGGAAGTAGTTCGACGGGAGGGTCGGCATCGCGACCGTCATGTTGTCCTGCGCGCACATCTGCAGGAAACGCTCCGGGCGGGCGGACGAGTGGTCCGGGCCCTGGCCCTCGTAGCCGTGCGGGAGGAGCAGGGTGACGCCGGACGTCTGGCCCCACTTCTGCTCGGCCGAGGAGATGAACTCGTCCACGACGGTCTGGGCGCCGTTGACGAAGTCGCCGAACTGGGCCTCCCAGATCACCAGGGACTCCGGGCGGGCCAGCGAGTAGCCGTACTCGAAGCCCATCGCCGCGTACTCGCTGAGGAGCGAGTCGTAGACGTTGTAACGGGCCTGGTCGTCGGAGAGGTAGAGCAGCGGGGTGTAGTCCTCGCCGGTCTTCTGGTCGACGAGGACCGCGTGGCGCTGGCCGAAGGTGCCGCGGCGGGTGTCCTGGCCGGCGAGCCGGACCGGGGTGCCCTCCATGAGCAGCGAGCCGATGGCCAGGGTCTCGCCCATGCCCCAGTCGATCGTGCCGTTCTCCACCGAGGCGGCGCGGCGCTGCATCTGGGGCATCAGACGCGGGTGCACCGTGATGCCGTCGGGGATGTTGACCTGGGACTCGGCGATCAGCTTCACGACCTCCGAGGAGACCGCGGTGCCCACCGAGACCGGGAACTCCGCCTGCACGTCCGGGACATGCGGCTGGGACGGCGCCGAGGTGGCCTCGCGGACCTCCGCGAAGACCTTCTCCAGCTGGCCCTGGAAGTCCTGGAGGGCTTGCTCGGCCTCTTCCAGCGTGATGTCACCGCGACCGATGAGGGACTCGGTGTAGAGCTTGCGCACCGAGCGCTTCTTGTCGATCAGCGTGTACATCTGCGGGTTGGTGAACTCCGGGTTGTCGCCCTCGTTGTGACCGCGGCGGCGGTAGCAGATGAGGTCGATGACGACGTCCTTGTTGAACGTCTGCCGGTACTCGAAGGCGAGCCGCGCGACGCGGACCACGGCCTCCGGGTCGTCGCCGTTGACGTGGATGATCGGCGCCTCGATCATGCGCGCCACGTCCGTGGCGTACATCGAGGAGCGCGAGGACTCCGGGGCGGCGGTGAAGCCGACCTGGTTGTTGATCACCACGTGCACGGTGCCGCCGGTGCGGTAGCCGCGCAGCTGCGACATGTTGAGCGTCTCGGCGACGACGCCCTGGCCTGCGAAGGCCGCGTCGCCGTGGAGCGCGACGGGCAGGACCGTGAAGTCCGTGCCGCCCTTGTTGATGATGTCCTGCTTGGCGCGGGCGATGCCCTCGAGGACCGGGTCGACGGCCTCCAGGTGCGAGGGGTTGGCGGCCAGCGAGACCTTGATCTGCTCGCCGTCCAGACCGGTGAAGGTGCCCTCGGCGCCCAGGTGGTACTTGACGTCGCCGGAGCCGTGCATCGACCGCGGGTCGAGGTTGCCCTCGAACTCCCGGAAGATCTGCGCGTAGGACTTGCCGACGATGTTCGCCAGGACGTTCAGCCGGCCGCGGTGGGCCATGCCGATGACGACCTCGTCCAGGCGGGCCTCGGCGGCGGAGTCGATGACCGCGTCGAGCAGCGGGATGACGGACTCGCCGCCCTCCAGCGAGAACCGCTTCTGGCCGACGTACTTGGTCTGCAGGAACGTCTCGAACGCCTCGGCGGCGTTGAGGCGGCGCAGGATCCGCAGCTGCTCCTCGCGCTCCGGAGCGGGGCGAGGACGCTCCACCCGGTCCTGGAGCCACTTGCGCTCCTTCGGCTCCTGGATGTGCATGAACTCGATGCCGGTGGTGCGGCAGTACGACTCACGCAGGACGCCGAGGATGTCGCGGAGCTTCATCATCGTCTTGCCGGCGAAACCGCCGACCGCGAAGTCGCGCTCCAGGTCCCACAGGGTGAGGCCGTGCTCGGTGATGTCCAGGTCGGGGTGCTTGCGCTGGCGGTACTCCAGCGGGTCGGTGTCGGCCATGACGTGGCCGCGGACCCGGTAGGAGTGGATCAGCTCGAAGACCCGTGCGGCCTTGGTGACGTCGTCGTCGTGCGAGGCGTCGATGTCCTTGAGCCAGCGGACCGGCTCGTAGGGGATGCGCAGCGCCTTGAAGATCTCGTCGTAGAACTCGTTCTCGCCGAGCAGGAGCTGGGCCAGGACGCGCAGGAACTCGCCGGACGCCGCACCCTGGATGACGCGGTGGTCGTACGTCGAGGTCAGGGTCATGACCTTGGAGATGCCGAGCTTGTTCAGGGTGTCCTGCGAGGTGCCCTGGAACTCCGCCGGGTAGTCCATCGCGCCGACGCCCATGATGAGGCCCTGTCCGGGCATCAGGCGGGGCACCGAGTGGACGGTGCCGATGCCGCCGGGGTTGGTCAGGGAGGCCGTGACACCGGAGAAGTCGTCCATGCCGAGCTTGCCGACGCGCGCACGGCGGACGATGTCCTCGTAGGCCTGCCAGAACTCGAAGAAGTTGAGCGTCTCGGCCTTCTTGATGGCCGCGACGACGAGCTGGCGGTCGCCGTTCGGCTTCACCAGGTCGATGGCCAGGCCGAGGTTGACGTGCTCGGGCTTGACGAGGGTCGGCTTGCCGTCCTTCACCGCGAACGAGTGGTTCATCGACGGCATGGCCTTGAGGGCCTGCACCATCGCGTACCCGATGAGGTGCGTGAAGGAGATCTTCCCGCCGCGGGCCCGCTTCAGGTGGTTGTTGATGACGATGCGGTTGTCGAAGAGCAGCTTCACCGGAACGGCGCGGACGGACGTGGCCGTCGGCAGCTCCAGGGAGGCGTTCATGTTCTTCGCGACGGCGGCCGACGGGCCGCGCAGGGTCACGTACTCGGGACCGGCCGGGGCCTCCGTGGAGGCGTCCGCCTTCGCGGCGGCCGGGGCTGCCTTCGCGGGCGCCGCCTCGGCGGGAGCGGCGGGGGCTTTCGCCGGGGCGGCCGGAGCCGCCGGGGCGGCGGCCGCGGCCTTGGCCGGGGCGGCGGGGGGCGCGGCCGGCGCCTGCGCCGGAGCGGTGTTGTTCACGGTGCTCGCAGCGGTGGCGGCCGGGGCCGGTGTCACCGCTCCCGCGGGTGCGGGTACGGGCTTGTCCGCCGTGCCGGACGTACCCGGCTTGTAGTCGGCGAAGAAGTCCCACCAGGCACGGTCGACCGAATTCGGATCCTGGAGGTACTGCTGGTAGATCTCGTCGACGAGCCACTCATTGGGGCCGAAAGCGGCGGCCGGGTTGGACCCGGAGCCTGCTTCTTGATCGGTCGAGATGCTCGAGTTACTGGGGGACTGAGACGACACGGCGGCAACCGCCCTCTTCCGCTTCACAAGGTGATGGACAGCGGAAATCAAGGCTACGCCTCCCTGGCCGTTACGTGCAGGCCGGGCCGGTCTTCGTCGTGCACATCACATCGGAAGCCGGGTTTCGGCGCATGAAATGGCGGGAAACAAGCAGGGTTCCACTGCCCTTCGGGTACGCGAGGCCGGTGCTACGGCCCCTTGGACCGTATCTCTTTCCCGGCCGAGAAGGAGAAACGGGGCCCTCCGCTTCGAACGCGGGGTCAACCGTGCGGCTGATGCGTACCCGGAAGGGTGACCTGGATGCGGCAGCCGCGGGCGGATTCGGCCACGCCGATGCGGCCGCCGTGCAGATCCACCGCCCAGCGGGCGATGGCGAGCCCGAGGCCCGTACCGCCGTCGCTGCCGGGGCCGTGCGGGGAGGGAGCCTGACCGCGGTTGAAGCGCTCGAAGACCCGGTGGCGCTCCGCCTCCGGGATGCCGGGCCCCTCGTCGACGACCTCCAGCTCCAGCGACTCGGGATACTCCCCGCGCCGCGCCAGCACCGTGACCCGGCCGTGCGGAGGGCTGTGCTTCACGGCGTTGTCGATGAGGTTGGCCACCACCTGGTGCAGGCGCTCCGCGTCCGCGTGCGCCGTCAGCTCGGGCGGCGACACGTCGAGATGGAGATGGACGTCCGTGCGGGAGTGGTTGCCCGAACCGGAGGAGAGGCGGCGCTGGGAGGCGGCGAGGTTCGCCTCCTTCAGCACCCCCGACAGGTACGGCCACACCTCGAAGCGGCGTGCCTTGATGGCCACCACCCCGTTGTCCAGCCGCGAGAGGTCGAGCAGGGTCTCCACCAGCCGGCCGAGGCGCTCGGTCTGCTTGAGGGCCGTGCGCATCGTCTCGGGGTCCGCGGCGGACACCCCGTCGACCACGTTCTCCAGCACGGCTCTGAGCGCCGCGATGGGGGTGCGCAGCTCATGGGAGACATTGGCCACCAGCTCCTTGCGGTGCCGGTCCTCCGCCTCCAGGTCGTCCGCCATGCGGTTGATCGTCTGGGCCAGATCGCCCAGCTCGTCGCGGCGTCCGGCGCCGCTCACCCGTCTCGTGTAGTCGCCGTGCGAGATCGACCGCGCCACGGCGCGCATCTCGTCCAGCGGTGCGGTCAGGCCGTGCGCCACGAACTGGGTGATCAGCAGGGTGGCGATCACCGAGAAGACCGTGATGAACCGGAATTCGGTCCTGGTCCGCAGGGCGACGATCAGCAGTCCCGTCGTGATGAACACGGAGACCACCACGAGCGTGCCCAGCTTGGCCTTGATCGAGAACGGCCGCAGTCCTGAGCCGGGCCGCGTCATGGCGCGGGTGTCTCCAGGGCGTAGCCGACGCCGTGCACGGTACGGATCCGTTCGGCGCCGATCTTCCGGCGCAGCGCCTTGATGTGGCTGTCGACCGTGCGGGTGCCGGAGGCGTCGGCCCAGTCCCAGACCTCGGCCAGCAGCTGTTCCCGGGACAGCACCGCACGCGGTGTGTTGGCCAGGCAGACCAGCAGGTCGAACTCGGTCGGAGTGAGGTGGACGTCGTCGGCGCGCACCCGGACGCGGCGCTGCGCGTGGTCGATCTCCAGCTCGCCGAGGCGGAGGATGCCGCTGCGCGGCGTCACCGCGGCCAGCGCGGCCCGCTCGACCCGGCGCAGCAGGACGTGGACCCGCGCCGCCAGCTCCCGCATGGAGAACGGCTTGGTCATGTAGTCGTCGGCCCCGACACCGAGCCCGACGAGCATGTCGGTCTCGTCGTCGCGTGCGGTGAGCATCAGCACCGGTACGGGGCGCTGTGCCTGCACGCGGCGGCAGACCTCCAGGCCGTCGAAGCCCGGAAGCATGATGTCGAGAACCATCAGGTCGGGCTGCCAGGCCTCGGCCGCGTCCACGGCCGCCGGCCCGTCCAGTGCGGTCTGCACCAGGAAGCCCTCGGCCCGCAGCCGGGCGGAGATGGCGTCGACGATTGTCGGGTCGTCCTCGACCACCAGCACCCGGCGCTGAGCCCCGGGGGTGGCCGCGACGCCGTTGTGGGTGGTGTGTGTCTGTTCCATCGCCCCGCCCCTGCCCGTTCTCGCGGAGGCCATTCCCCCGGAGGCACGGTTGTCGCTTGTGGATTTCGTCGGTGATCCCTTGTGCCGGTCAGCAGCGTAAAGGCAGAGGACGCCTCCCGGCTACGCAGGGTGTTGTCCGTCGTGAAGGTGTTACCCGCGGAAAGCAGACGGATCGGCGGAGTTGTGGTGCCCGGCCCGTGGCAGGAACGGGATGCGGATACCGGGTGGGGGTTCAGTCGCCGCGGAGTGCGAGATGGACCACGTCCGGAACACCTCGGGCAACCGCTACTTCTTCGGTCCTTACTGCGTGGAATCCGGCATTCCGCAAAGCTTCGCCGAACTCCGGGGAGGGCTGCGCGGACCAGACCGCGAGGACTCCGCCGGGCGTCAGGCGCTCCCGGCAGGCCGCGAGACCGGTGGGCGAATAGAGGCCTCCGTTGTCCTCGGTGACGGTCCAGTCGGGGCCGTTGTCGATGTCCAGGCACAGTGCGTCGTAACGCTCCGTGGTCGTGTGGAGGTGGGTCACGAGGTCCGCGCGGAGGATCTCGGTGCGCGGATCGGCCAGCGCCGCTCCGGAGATCCGGCCGAGCGGTCCGTCGAGGTGCCAGTCCACGACGGCCTGCTCCCGCTCGACGACCGAGATGCGGCCCCAGCGCGGCTCGTCGGCCGCGCGCACGAGGGAGAACCCGACGCCGAGCCCGCCGATCAGCACCGACGGGTCAGGCCGTCCGGCGGGCAGGGCGGCGAGTGCCGCGTCGACGAGGAGCCGCTCGGAGCGCCCGTCGGAGGTGTCCATCAGGAAGCACCCGTTGGCGATGATCTCGAAGTCGTCGCCGCGCTCACGCAGGACTACTTCGCCGAACGGGCCTTCGCGCCGGTCGAGGACGACGGGGCTGTGGGCGTCTGTGGCGGGCATGGCGCGGTCTCCGGTCTCCGGCAGGGGGTGGGGCTTCCTCCGGCGGCCCATCCTTCCTCGGCCCCGCCGCTCCGGGCCACCCGTTTCCCGGAGTGTCACCCGGCGGGGAGTCCTGTGCGCACCGGCGTACGGTGCGCACCGCGGCGCGCACGGAGGCACCGGGAATGACCGCGTCCGGCGGGGCGCTGCGGTAGGAGCGGGTGGCTGCGGCAGGCCCCTGGGGCGGCCGTGGACCGGGGCAGGCAGGGCCGGTGGGGTGAGCGATCGCTGAGAGCGAACACCGTCCGGGGAACATGTGGAGGCTCACAAGCATTGAGTCCACATAGCTCAACTTGCCTGCCGAAGGGGAGATCATGACTGCAGAGTCCAACGCGTCCAAGGCGTCCACGCCGATCGACCTGCCCGTGCTGCCGCTGGACGACGAGGTCGTGCTGCCCGGAATGGTGGTGCCGCTCGACCTGTCGGACGCGGAGGTGCGCGCAGCCGTGGAGGCCGCGCAGGCCGTCGCGCGGCCCGGGGACGGCAAGCCCGAGGTGCTGCTCGTGCCGCGCATCGACGGGAACTACACGGGGACCGGCGTGCTGGGCACCGTCGAACAGGTCGGACGCCTGTCGGACGGCGATCCGGGCGCCTTGATCCGGGCGCGTGACCGGGTCCGGATCGGCGCAGGGACCAGCGGTCCCGGCAACGCCCTCTGGGTGGAGGGCACCCGGATCGAGGTGGCGCTCCCCGACCCCCTGCCGGGCTCGGCCGCCGAGCTCGCCAAGGAGTACAAGGCCCTCGCGACCAGCTGGCTGAAGAAGCGCGGTGCCTGGCAGGTCGTCGACCGGGTCCAGCAGATCGAGGACCTCTCCGCCCTCGCCGACAATTCCGGTTACTCGCCCTTCCTCACCACGGCCCAGAAGGTCCAGCTGCTGGAGACCGCGGACGCGGTCGCCCGTCTGAAGCTGGCCGTCCAGTGGCTCGGCGAGCACCTCGCCGAACAGGACGTCGCCGAGTCCATCGCCAAGGACGTCCAGGAGGGTGTCGACAAGCAGCAGCGCGAGTTCCTGCTGCGGCGCCAGCTCGACGCCGTGCGCAAGGAGCTCTCCGAGCTCAACGGCGATCCGGAGGACGAGTCCGGCGACTACCGGGCGCGCGTCGAGGCGGCGGACCTCCCCGAACACGTCCGCGAGGCGGCTCTCAAGGAGGTCGAGAAGCTGGAGCGCTCCTCCGACCAGAGCCCCGAGGGGTCCTGGATCCGGACCTGGCTGGACACCGTCCTGGAGCTCCCCTGGACCGAGCGGACCGAGGACGCCTACGACATCCGCGGCGCCCAGGAGGTCCTCGACGCCGAACACGCGGGTCTGCAGGACGTGAAGGAGCGCATCACCGAGTACCTCGCGGTGCGCAAGCGCCGTGCGGACCGCGGTCTCGGCGTGGTCGGCGGCCGGCGCGGCGGCGCGGTGCTGGCCCTGGTCGGCCCGCCCGGCGTGGGCAAGACCTCCCTCGGGGAGAGCGTCGCGCACGCCATGGGGCGCACGTTCGTCCGGGTCGCGCTCGGCGGGGTCCGGGACGAGGCCGAGATCCGGGGCCACCGGCGTACGTACGTCGGCGCGCTCCCGGGGCGCATCGTCCGGGCGATCAAGGAGGCCGGTTCGATGAACCCGGTCGTCCTCCTCGACGAGATCGACAAGGTCGGCTCGGACTTCCGCGGCGACCCCGCGGCAGCGCTGCTCGAAGTGCTCGACCCGGCGCAGAACCACACCTTCCGGGATCACTACCTGGAGGTCGAACTCGACCTCAGCGACGTCGTGTTCCTGGCCACGGCCAACGTCCTCGAATCCATCCCGGAGGCCCTGCTCGACCGCATGGAGCTGGTCACCCTGGACGGGTACACCGAGGACGAGAAGGTCGTCATCGCCCGGGACCACCTGCTCCCGCGCCAGCTGGAGCGGGCGGGTCTGGAGAAGGACGAGGTGGGACTCGACGAGTCCGCGCTGCGCAAGCTGGCGGGCGAGTACACCCGGGAGGCCGGGGTGCGGAACCTGGAGCGGGCCGTCGCACGGCTGCTCCGCAAGGTCGCGGCCCAGCACGAACTGGGTGAGCGCGAGCTCCCGGCCACGGTGTCCGAGCAGGACCTGCGGGCGCTGATCGGGCGGCCGCACCACGTGCCCGAGTCCGCGCAGGACCCGGCCGAGCGCCGGACCGCGGTGCCCGGTGTGGCCACCGGGCTCGCGGTGACGGGAGCCGGCGGCGACGTGCTGTTCGTCGAGGCGTCGCTGGCCGATCCGGAGACCGGCGCCTCGGGGCTGACCCTGACCGGTCAGCTGGGCGACGTCATGAAGGAGTCCGCGCAGATCGCGCTGAGCTTCCTGCGCTCGCACGGCGCTGAGCTGGAGCTTCCGGTCGCGGACCTCAAGGACCGGGGCGTGCACATCCACTTCCCCGCGGGCGCGGTCCCCAAGGACGGCCCGAGCGCCGGCATCACCCTGACGACCGCGCTGGCCTCGCTGCTCTCCGGACGGCTGGTCCGTACGGACGTGGCCATGACCGGCGAGGTCTCGCTGACCGGCCGGGTGCTGCCGATCGGTGGCCTGAAGCAGAAGCTGCTGGCCGCCCACCGCGCGGGCATCACCACCGTGGTGATCCCCCAGCGCAACGAGGCCGACCTGGACGACGTCCCGGCCGAGGTCCTCGACACGCTGGAGGTCCACCCGGTGACCGATGTGCGCCAGGTGCTGGAGATCGCGCTCGCCCCGGCCTCGACCGAGGTGAGGGACAGGCTCCCGGCCGCCGCGTAGGCGTCACGCAGTGACGGGCGCGGCACCACGCCGACGGCCGGTACGGACGGTCCGTCCTCCTCCGGGAGGGCGGACCGTCCGCGTGCGGGCAGGACGGTCCGCTACGAGCCCGGCGGCCGGGGACACGGGTGGTCAGGGACGGTAGACCGTCCCGGGCCGGGGCTCCGCCGGAGCCATCAACTGGGGGACGGTGACGAAGGTGAAGCCCTGCTTCCTCAGGGCGTCGATGATGCCCGGCACCGCGGGCACCGTCCCCTTGTAGATGTCGTGCAGCAGGATGATCCCGTCCTTGCCGGCCTGGTCGAGTATCCGCTTCCTGATCAGCGCGGAGTCGTTCGTGGAGTAGTCCTTGGCGGTCGCGCTCCACAGGACCTGGGAGAGTCCGAGCTCCTCGCAGATCCCGGAGACGGTGTCGTCGGTGCGGCCCTGCGGAGGGCGCATCAGCCGGGGCTTCTTCCCGGTGATCCCCTCGATCGCCAGCTGGGTCCGCTCCAGTTCGGCCCGTATCTCGTCGGGCTTCCGCCCCGTCAGGATCTGGTGCGACCAGGTGTGGTTGGCGACCTCGTGCCCCTCGGCCGCGATGCGCCGCACCGTGTCCGGGTGCTTGAGCACGTGGTTCTTCCCCAGCAGGAAGAACGTGGCCGGCACCTTCTTCTCCTTGAGGACGTCCAGGAGGTGCGGTGTGTCCTTCGCGGGCCCCGCGTCGAAGGTCAGCGCGATGCACTTGGCCTTGCGGCAGTCCACCGGTCCGAACGCGCCCTTGGCGTCGGACGCGGCGTCGGCGCGGGCGGATCCGGGGGCCGTGGTCTCCATCGAGCATCCGCTGAGCGTCAGTGTGAGGACCGTCACGAGGGCGGCGGCCAACCCCGCGCCGAAGAGCGTCGTCTTTTCGGGCACAACAGACACAGCGCGTCACTCCCCAAGGCTCGGCCGCACACCGGTGGTGTGGCACGCCGCGACTATACATAGTGCGTATACGCGCGGTGCATAGTGGGGTGGCGGGCGGAAGCGAGCCCCGGTGACCTGGGGTCGGTCGCCGGGGCTCGGTGGTGCGGTCCGTGTCCTCAGCCGTTCGCGAGCGCCACCACGCGGTCGAGCGCCCCGTTGAAGTGGTTGTGGTCGCCGACCGTCGGGCCCGACGACGTGTACTGCCACATCGTGTAGTAGCTCCAGCCGGCCGGGAGTTCGCCGACCGTGGTGTTGTAACGGGCCACCCAGAGCGGGTTGGTGGCGCCGAATCCCGCATGGTTCCCCGTGCAGTCCTTCCACCAGCTGGTCGCGGTGTAGATCACCGGGTCGCGTCCGGTGCGCGCCTTGTAGGTGTTCACGAAGTCGCGGATCCAGGCGACCATGCCGGCCTGGGTCTTGCCGTAGCACTGGGCGCCGTAGGGGTTCCACTCGATGTCCAGTACGCCGGGCAGGGTCCTGCCGTCCCTGGACCAGCCGCCCCCGTTGTCCACGAAGTAGTCGGCCTGGGCCGCTCCGCCGGTCGTGTCCGGGGTGGCGAAGTGGTAGGTGCCCCGGACCATCCCGACGCCGTAGGAGCCCGTGTACTGCTGCGTGAAGTACGTGTTCCGGTAGTACGTCCCCTCGGTGGCCTTCACGTAGGCCCACTTCACGCCGCTGTTCCACAGGGTCGGCCAGGCGACGTCTCCCTGGTGGCTGCTGACGTCCACGCCCTCGGTCTGCACCGCGGCCGGACCGGTCGGGGAGCCGCTCCCCTGGCCGTCGTGCGCGATCACGCCCTGGCCCATCCTCGCCGTACCCCTTTCGGGGACGGCCGCGGTGGCGGCCCCGGAGGCCGGTCCGGGCAGGGCGAGCAGGAGGGCGAGAGCGGCGAGGAGAGTGCCCGTCGCGAGGGTGCGGGGGCGGTGGGACGAAGCGGTTCCGGATCTGTGCACGGGCATTGCGTGCCTCCGAGGGCTCGGTGGGGGAGCTCATGGCCCAGGAGCGGGTGCGGGACACTCCTGCGATGCGTGCACCGTGGTGCGGGCGTGTGATGTGCACACGCCACCCACGGCGCTCACGAAGCTACGCGCGTGGACCCGTGCCCGGAAGGGCCCCTGGCCGCCGCCGGAGGTCTACGCCTGCGAAATACTGGCCCAGCTGCGGCGATGACCGGAGTCGGAAGAAAATTTCATCGGCGGGAAAGCGTATGAGGGGTACTGACGTGCACGTGAGTGGAAGCGGCAGTGAACCCGGTGTGACGGCCGGAAGCGGTGTGGACCATGAGTTCCTCGCGCTGGAGCGCGAGCTGGCTGTCTTCCTGCGCCGTGCGCGGGCCACTTCGGGGGAGATGGCCCGCGAGGTCCATCCGGATCTGGAAGCCGCGGCCTACGGGCTCCTCGTGCGGCTGGAGTCCGCCGGGCGTCAGCGCGCCACGGACCTCGCCGCCTACTTCGGGGTCGGCAAGGCGACCATGAGCCGTCAGCTGCGGGCCCTGGAGGGGCTCGGTCTGGTGGCGCGCGAGGCCGACCCCGCGGACGCCCGCGCCTCCCTGGTCCACCTCACCGACGAGGGCCTCGCGCGTTTCCGCAGCGTCCGTGACGCGCGACGCGGCCGCTACGCCCGGAAGCTCGCCGGCTGGGACCGGACCGAGGTCGCGGAACTGGCCCGCCTGCTGCACCACTTCAACGAGCGCGCCGAGGAGTGAGGAGCGCCGGGGTGGAGCGGCTACAGCTCGACGAGGACCGCCGTCGCGTCGTCATGGGTCTTGCTGCTGCGCAGGTGCACGCGCTCGGTGTCGGCCCGCTCCAACTCCCTGACGCGGTCGATCAGCCCCTGAGGTCCCGCCTCGCGCAGCACCCCCAGGGTGGCCGTCCAGTCACCCTCCCGGAACTTCTCCGTCCAGCGGCTCGCCCCGTCGGTCAGCGCCGCCAGCGCCCTGACCTCCGCCCGGGGGGTCTCGCCGGTCACCGCGCGTGACGCCACCAGGGGGTCGGCGGCGGCCGTGAAGAAGCCGCCCTCCTTGTTCCGCACGTGGGCGTCCGCGATCTCCGCCGAGGCGAGCGAGCCCGGCGGCAGCCGGTCGAGGCGGTCGTCGAGCAGCGGTCTGACCGTGCCGTCGGGCCCCTCGACGAGCAGGGCCGAGTCGGAGAGCACCAGGTGCTCGACCCTCTCGTCGTCCCAACGCGCCAGGACCACGGTCGCCTGAGGCGTACGGGGGTGAGAAAGGTCACACAGGGAACGGTGCGTGTCGGCGGTGCGCCGGATGGACGCCGCGAGGATCTCGGTGAGTGTCAGATCCCTCCGCGAAGCGGACAGTTCGGCCAGCGCGCCCCCGAGCCGCGCCGTGAACCACGGAACCGAGTGCACACAGCCGTCGCTGCCGGGGGGAGGCGTCACGCCGTCCAGCAGGACGAGGGCGCCACCCCGGCCTTCCGCAGGGGCCAGGGCCGATACCCAGTCCTCGTTGGGGCGTTCGGGGCCGCCCGGCTCGGTGGCGAGTTCGATGCGCATTCAGCCAGTCTGCACGATGCCTTCACGGCGCCTGCACGATCCCGGGGTTGGGCCGTCGCGGCAGGTCAGAATGGCCACGGGGCAAGGAATCCAGGGCCTTGTGCATATGCGGGCGGGCATACTGCCAAAGCCTGGCCCGAAGTTCCACCCGGTGGTCCGCGCATGCCTGGAGCCGCCTGTGGGGAGACTTGTTCGCCAACTCCGGAGTGATGTTCACTCGTTCGAGTGGCGGAGCGGTTGATGCGCGGCCCCCCTCCCAAAAGCGCTGGAATGGTCGGAAGCCGTACGGCGCCCACCAGGGCGGGGTGCCCATTCACGTGACTGCGCGTCACCTCTGCTTCAAGGGCGGACGAGTCAAGATTGCGAGCACCGGTGCAGAAGAAGCGGCCTCGGAGCAAGGACAGCACGCGCGAGGAGTCCGGGGCGGTGCCTCAGGCTGCGGGTGCCTCCAAGCGGACCGTACGGGTACGCAGCCGGCTCGTCGCCGGCGTCGCCGTCGTGGGGATCACCGTCATCGCGGCGGGAGCCCCGGCGGCCCTCGGCGCGTCCTCCGATCTCAACGAGTCCCAGCGGCTGGTCACGCTCGCCGAGCTGAACCAGCAGGCCATCACCCTCGCGCACTCCCTCGCGGACGAGCGCGACCAGGTCACCGCCCACATCGCGGGCGGCCGTGAGGACAAGGACGCCGAGGACGGCACCACCGGGCCCGCGGCCCGCGTCGACCAGCAGGCCGACGAGATCAGGGAGGCCGCCCCGGCAGCACTGCGCCGGGACCTCGCCGAGATCCCGTCGCTCCGCCGGACCGCCCTCACCGGCAAGGGCTCGGCCATGGAGGCCTACCAGGCCTACTCCGAGGTCATCGCGAAGCTCCACGACCTCGCCGACGAGCTCGCCGAGAAGACCCCGCCGCGCGCCGCCGACGCCACCCGCGCGCCGCTCGCGCTCGGTGGCGCGGTCGAACAGGCCTCCGCCACCAGGGGACTCCTCCTGGCCGCGCTCGCCGTGCCCGGCTCGGAGCCGCCCCAGCAGCAGATCGACCCGTTCACCGGCCTGCCCGTCCAGGGCCAGGACACGGGCGGCGACGAGGACGACCGCGACCGCGACGAGCTGAGCGCCGCCGCCCAGCAGGCCCGGGTGCGCGAGCTCGCCTCCCTCGCCGAGTTCGACCAGTCCGCCGGGCCCACCGCCCGCGACAAGCTCTCCTCCACGGTCACCGGCCCCGAGGTCACCCGTGCCGAGAAGTACCTCACCCGGTTCACCGACCGCCCCGAGCTGTCCGACGAGGACCGCGCGGCCGACCCCGAGAAGGTCGAGGCCGCGCTCTCCGCGCGGATCGACCGCATGCGCTCGGTCGAGTCCGCGCTGGGCACCGCACAGGTCGCGCGACTGGAAGGGCTGCGGGACGACGACGTCACCGCACTGGAGCTCAGGCTCGCCCTGCTCGGCGGCTGCCTGCTGATCGCCGTCGGTGTCTCCACGGCCGTCGCCCGCACCCTCACCCAGCCGCTCGCCGTCCTGCGGATCGGCGCCGGCCGGATCGCGGCCGAACCCGAGACCGCCGAACCGGTCCGCTACACCGGGCGCAACGACGAGTTCGCCCAGGTCGTACGGTCCATCAACGCCCTGCACGGCAAGCTGCACGGGCTGCACAACGACGTCACCGGCCGGCTCGGGAGCATGGAGACCGAGCGGGGCGAGCTGATCGCGGGCCGCGAGGCCCTCACGCTCCAGCGGGCCGAACTCCAGGTCCGGGTGGCGGAACTCTCCGGACAGCTGGAGCGGCTGCGGAACACGGTCCACCACACCTTCGTCAACCTGTCGCTGCGGACCCTCGGCCTGGTCGAGCGGCAGCTGGGCGTCATCGAGGGCCTGGAGGAGCGCGAGCAGGACCCCGAGCGCCTCGCGACCCTCTTCAAGCTGGACCACATGGCCACGGTCATGCGGCGCCACAGCGAGAACATGCTGGTCCTCGCCGGCACCGATCACAACCAGGGCCACGCGGGTCCGATCCCGCTCGTCGATGTACTGCGCGCCGCGGTCAGCGAGATCGAGCGGTACGAGCGGGTGACCATCCAGTCCCTGCCGCCGCACGCCCAGGTCGCGGGCTTCGCCGCCGACGACCTGAGCCACCTCGTCGCCGAACTCCTGGAGAACGCGACGTCCTTCTCCCCGCCCGACTCCCATGTCGAGCTCTCCGGCTGGCTGCTGGAGACCGGGGAGGTGATGCTCTCCGTGCAGGACGAGGGCATCGGCATGTCGGCGGTCCGGATGAGTGAACTCAATGCCAGGCTGGCCGACCCGGCGTCCTTCGAAGCGGGCGAACAGGCCGCCGACGGGGCCGGGCTGGGTCTTCAGGTGACCTCGCTGCTGGCGGCCCGCCACGGCGTACGGGTGCAGTTGCGCGAGCAGAAGGGGAGCGGGGTGACCGCGGTCGTCGTCCTTCCCCAGGCGCTGCTGCCCAAGGCACCGCCCACCGCGTCCCCGCCGCCCGTCACGCTGCCGGGCGACGCGCCCACCCTGAACCTCCCCGGATCGGTCGCCGAGGCCAACTCCAACGCGCTGCCGACCCGTTCGGCCCTCCCGGCAGGGGATCCGCTGATCGCGGCAGCCGAGCGGACCCTCCAGGCGGCCGGCACGGAGCCCGCGGCGACGGAGGCAGCGGTGCCGGGGCCCGCCCCGGCACCCGCCGAGGCCGTGGTCCACGAGGCGCCCGCGCCCGCCGCCGCCCGGCCCGGGCCCGCGGCCGACGAGGAGCCCGCGGCCGGCGAGGAGTCCGACGCCGAGACCACCATGCAGGTCCGGCTCCCCGCACAGAAGGACGCGCCGAGCCCCTACGCCATCGGGCCCGACCGCCACGAGCGCGCCGCGGACACCAGCCCCGCCACGGCCCCCGCCCCTGCTCCGGCCCCCGCTTCCGACCCGGCTGCCGAGGCCGTGCCGGGCCCCCGGCAGCCGCTGACCGGACTCGGCGAGGAGGTGCCCGACCCGGCGCCCTCGCCCGAGCGCCTCACCGACAAGGGGCTGCCCAAGCGCACCCCGAAGATCTCCGCACCTCCGGCGGCCCCGGTCACCGAGCGGAAGGGCACCCTGGACAAGGAGGCCCTGCGCCGCCGGCTCGGCGGCTTCCACCAGGGTGCGAAGGACGGCCGCCGCGATGTCGAGGCGGAGATCGCCGACAGCGGCCCACAGACCGACCACGACCGTACCGACGGTCGAATCGATGAGACGGGGGACACAGTCGAGGAGGCACGCAGTTGACTGCGCCCAGCACATTCGGGCTGAGCACCGAGGCCCGGAACCTTCACTGGTTGCTGAGCAATCTCGTGGAGGAGGTGCCAGGGGTCCACTCGGTCACCGTCGTCTCGTCCGACGGGCTGATGCTGCTCTCCTCGGACCCCGGTCTCGCGACGGCCAAGGCGGCAGGACGGCAGACGGGTCCCAGGGGCTCCAGTGCCGATCTCGCCACCATCGTCTCCGGCATCGGGTCCCTCACCATCGGCGCCGCCAAGCTGATGGACGGCGGTGGCGTCAAGCAGACCATGGTCGCGATGGACGAGGGCAGCGTCTTCGTCATGTCGATCAGTGACGGCTCCCTGCTCGGTGTGCACGCCACCCCCGACTGCGACATGAGCGTCATCGCCTACCACATGGCGCTCTTCGTCGGCCGTGCCGGACACGTACTCACCCCCGAACTCCGCAGTGAGCTGCGCAAATCGATGGAGAGCACCCAGTGACGTCAGCTGCTGAACCCGTACGAAAACTCCCCGTCCGGGGTGCCGACCGGAAGGCCGCTCGGGTCCGTCCGTACTCCCTCACCGGCGGCCGCACCCGCTTCGGGCACGTCCTGCTCGTCGAGACCTTCGTCGCCGCGCTGGACGCTCCCGAGGAGCGCCGCGAGCTCACGAACGGCAACCTCGCCTCGCGGGTCATGCCCGAGCTGCACGCCATCGTCGAACTCTGCCGCCGTATGCGTACGGTCGCGGAGATCTCGGCCCTGCTGAAGATGCCGCTCGGCGTGGTCCGGGTGCTGCTCAGCGACTTGGCCGACCAAGGAAAGATCCGCGTGTACGGAACCGGTCACGGCACCGGCCAGCCCGACCGCGCGCTGCTCGAAAGGGTGCTCAATGGACTCCGCCGTCTCTGAGGCGCCGCTCTTCACTCCGCGTCAGCGGGGGCCGCAGGACGGGCCCGGTGAGTCGGTCCAGGCCTGGCAGCTCGACCACACGCGCGCACCGATCGCGACCAAGATCGTGGTCGCGGGCGGCTTCGGCGTGGGCAAGACGACGTTCGTCGGATCGGTCTCCGAGATAACCCCGCTGCAGACCGAAGCGCTGATGACGCAGGCCAGCGAGGAGACCGACGACCTCACGGCGACCCCCGACAAGGTCACCACGACGGTCGCGATGGACTTCGGCCGCCTGACACTGGACGACGACCTCGTCCTGTACGTCTTCGGCACCCCCGGTCAGCAGCGATTCTGGTTCATGTGGGACGACCTCGTGCGCGGCGCGATCGGCGCGGTCGTCCTGGCCGACACCCGGCGGCTCGCCGACTGCTTCGCGGCGCTCGACTACTTCGAGAGCTGCGGCCTCCCCTACATCGTGGCGGTCAACCACTTCGAGGGGACGACCGGTTACGAGGAGGACGACGTCAGGGAGGCCCTGACCGTGCCCCCGCACGTGCCTGTTGTGATCATGGATGCGCGTAAGAGGATCACGGTCGTCGAGTCGCTGCTCGCCCTGGTGGGCCACGCACTCGACGTCGCCCCCGAGTAAGACGGACGCACCCAGCACACGTAACGGAGAACCGCGATGCGGAAGATACTCATAGTCGGAGCCGGCCAGTCCGGTCTCCAGCTGGCCCTCGGACTGCAGTCCAGCGGGTACGAAGTCACCCTGATGTCCAACCGCACCGCGGACGAGATCCGGTCCGGCCGGGTCATGTCGACGCAGTGCATGTTCCACACGGCCCTCCAGCACGAGCGCGACCTGCAGCTCAACTTCTGGGAGTCGCAGGCCCCGCGGATCGAGGGTGTGGGCGTCTCGGTCGCCGGCCCCGACTCCTCACGGGTCATCGACTGGGTCGGCAAGCTCGACGGCTACGCGCAGTCCGTGGACCAGCGCGTGAAGATGGCCGGCTGGATGGACACGTTCGCCCAGCGCGGCGGGCAGCTCGTCATCCACGGTGCCGCCGTCTCCGACCTGGACTACTTCTCCCGCACCTACGACCTGGTGATGGTCTCGGCCGGCAAGGGCGAGCTCGTCTCCATGTTCGGCCGGGACGCCTCCCGTTCGGCGTTCGACGCCCCGCAGCGCGCGCTGGCCGTCGCCTACGTCCACGGTCTGGGCCCCCGCCCGGAGCACCCCGAGTTCGACGCGGTGCGCTGCAACCTGGTCCCCGGGGTCGGTGAGCTCTTCATCATGCCGACCCTGACGACCTCGGGCCGCGCGGACATCCTGTTCTGGGAGGGCATCCCCGGCGGTCCGCTCGACGCCTTCCAGGGCATCAAGGACCCGTCGGAGCACCTGGCCAAGACGCTGGAGCTCATGGAGACGTACACCCCGTGGGAGTACGCGCGCGCCACCAAGGTCGAGCTGACGGACGCCAACGCCACGCTGGCGGGCCGTTACGCCCCGACCGTCCGCAAGCCCGTCGGGCGGCTGCCCGGCGGTGGTCTGGTCCTCGGCGTCGGGGACGTGGTCGTCGCCAACGACCCGATCACCGGTCAGGGTTCCAACACCGCGTCCAAGTGCGCGCACTCCTACCTGCACTCGATCCTCGAGCACGGCGACCGCCCGTTCGACGAGGAGTGGATGGAGGCCACCTTCGAGCGCCACTGGGAGAAGACGCAGCACGTCGTGAAGTGGACGAACGCGATGCTCGGCCCGCCGCCGGAGCACGTGCTGAACCTGATCGGGGCCTCCGGCCAGCTCCAGCCGGCCGCCGACCGCTTCGCCAACGGGTTCGACAACCCGGCGGACTTCGACAACTTCTTCTTCGAGCCGGAGAAGACGAACGCGTACCTCGGCTCGCTCACGGGCGCCCAGGGCTGACGTCCGCGCACCCCGGAACCGGGCCGCCACATCCGTCACGCAGGCAGGGACGGACGGGGCGGCCCGGTTCTCATGCGTCCGGGGCGTCGTACCCGGTGTCGGACCCGGAGGCGGCGTCCTCGGGCAGCTCCGGAAGGGTGTACGCGCTCAGCGGCTCGCCGTCCGGATCCGGGCGTACGGCACCCAGCAGGGGGTTGGAGGCCAGGGGGGACACCTTCACCGAGGCCCCGGCCCTGGGGGCCTGGACGACGAGGCCGTCGCCGATGTACAGCGCCACGTGCGTCGCCTTCGGGAAGTAGACCACCAGGTCGCCGGGGCGCAGCGAGCCGACCGGAATCCTCGGCAGCTCCCGCCACTGCTCCTGCGAGGTCCGTGGGATGGTCCGCCCCGCGTCCGACCAGGCCTGCGAGGTGAGCCCGGAGCAGTCGAAGGAGTCCGGCCCCTCGGCGCCCCAGACGTACGGCTTGCCGATCTGCCCGACCGCGAACCGCACGGCCTCGCTGCCCTCCTCGGACGGCGGCCGGGCAGAGCTGAGCGCTCCGGAGGCGGCCAGCGCGTCCTGGGCCTCGCCGACGTTCTTCTTCTCCAGCGACGACAGGGCCGCGAGCTGCTCCGCGGACAGCGAGGCGAGCATCGCCTCGATGCCCTTCAGCCGTGTCTCCACGGTGTCGCGCTGCTTCTTCCGCTGCGCGGCCAGCGCCCGCTGCCGGTCCTGGGCGGTCCGGGACCGGGCCGCCAGCTCCTCGGCGTGCTTCTCCGCACCGGTCAGCCGGTCGACCACCGCCGACCGGCCGGCCTGGGCGCGCTCGATGACATGGCTCTGCTCCAGGGCCCGTGCCGGGTCCTCGGCGAGCAGCAGGCGCAGATAGACGGAGAAGTCGGTGCGTCCCTGGTACTGGTCCCGCGCCAGCCGCCCGGCGTCACGGCGGCCCGAGTCCAGGGCCCTGCGCGCCCGGGCGAGCTCGGCGCGCAGCTTCCCGGCCGCGGCCGTACGCTTCTTCAGCTCGTCCTCGGTGCCCTTGTACAGCTCGCCGGCCTCCTCGGCCTTCCGGTAGAGCGTCTGCAGCTGCGCGAGCAGTCCCGCCACGCTCTGCGGCTCGGCTCCGGCGGCCGGGGCGGGGTCCGGCCCGGCCGCCGGAGCCGACCCCGGGTCGGCAGGTTCGGCGAAGGCGGGCGAGGCGGCGACGACCGCGGCCAGCGCCGCGGTGCAGAGGGTACGTGCGAGTCTTCCTGACACGACATCACCTCCGGTGACAAGGGTGATGCCGATTAATCGGATTACCCCACGAATGGTCGGATCTCGACCATCCGGTCACTCGGCCGGGAGTGATGCAAGGACCGTCCCGCGCGCCGTCCGGGGCGTGCCCCGAACGGAGGACGCCCCGGGAGTCACTCCACGGGGAAGGCGTAGAAGGCCCGTTCTCGCCGTACGACGGTGGTCCTGCCGGCGGGCAGCACCCGGTACCACCCGGTGACGGTCGCACCCTTCGGGTCCTGGACCCCGATGTCCTGGAACTTCCACAGCCGGCGGCCGTCCGCCGCGTCGAAGGCGGTCACCTGCGTGGTGTCCGCCGCGAGCAGGGTCTTCCCGCCGCCGCTGAGCGCGATGGAGGGCGCGTAGGTGCCGAGCGGACCCTCGGTGGACCGTCGCCAGAGCAGCCTGCCGGTCGCGCTCTCGACCGCGGCGACCTCCTGGTTGCGGTTCGTGGTGTGCAGCACCTCCCCCGCAGGGAGGGGGGTGCCGAAGACGGACGACGCCGTGCCGTTGAGCGTCCAGACCGGCTTCCCGGTGCCGGTCCCGAACGCCTGCAGGTCGTCGCCGACCGCGGCGTACAGCCGCCCCGCCTCGTCACCGGCCGCCGATCCGGACGGCGGGACCGCGCCGAACTGCCGGGTCCACAGCGGCTTTCCCGTGGCGCGGTCGAAGCACCGGAAGGTCGCCCTGCCCTTGGCCGCCGCCACGTCGGCGGGCGTGAGCGTGCCGGCGTCCTGCCGTACGACGATGTCGGCGTCCCTGACGGCGGTCAGACGGTGGACCGGGGTGCCGGGGGCCCGGCCGGCGGGGACGGGGGTGCGCCAGAGTTCCTTGCGCCGCACGAGGTCGTACGCGAAGAGGTACGCCTTGACGACCTGCTTGTCCTTGCCGGGCTTCTTGCCCTTCTTCGGCTTCGGTGCCTTCTCGGTGACGGTGTGGGACCCGGTGAACCAGAGCACGGAGCCGGACACTCCGGTGAGCGTGGAGACCTTCATGCCGGGCATGCCGGTGAACTGGTCGGCGAAGCGCACCCGGTGCGCGATCCGCCCGTCCTTCGCCGACAGCCAGAGGAACTCCGTCGGGCTCGCCAGGAAGCAGAGGCCCTCACCCGCCGGGAGGACCTCCTGGGCACCGGCCGCGTCGGCACGCTCCCAGACCTTCCGCCCGGTGCGCAGGTCGACGGCGGTCGCCCGGGCCTCGTCCGTCAGCACCAGGAGCTCGTCCTGCCAGACGCCCGCGGTGAGCGGGGCCGGTGAGGCCGCCGGGTGGGTGTAGATCCACCGGGGATCCGGGGCCCGGCCGGGGACGGCGGGGCCGGGCCGGGCGGCCGGCTTGTCGTCGGTGTCCGCGGCGGCGGAGTCGTCCTGCCCGAGGGCGGCCACCGCGGCTCCGCCCAGGACCAGCCCGGCGGCGCCCGCGGCGACGGCGGTGAGCAGCGCCCGCCGCCCGGTGACCGGGCCGGCCCCTCCGCCACCGGCCGGTGCGGCCGGTGCGGCGGCGGGCAGGGGCAGCGGGGCGGGTGCGGGCGGCCCCTGGGGAGCGGCGGCCGGGTACGCGTACGGGTACGGCTGCGCGGAAGCGGGAGCAGGCACGGGCACGGGCGGGAGTGCGGGAGCGAGGGCGGGGAGCAGCGCCGCTGCGGCGGGGCCCGGGGGAGTGGATCCGGTCGCTTCCCGGGGGAGGGCGAGCTGGGCCGTCACCCGGTCGGACTGCGGTGAGCGCGCCCCGGTTCCCAGGAATCGCGTCGTCCGGCTGTCGTCGCCGACGTCCCCGCCGTCCCCCGCTCCGTCCGCGGGAGCCGCGTCCTGGACCGGGTCCGGAACCGCGTCCTGGGGCGGGTCCACCGGAGGCTCCAGGGACCGGGCCCTGACCCCCTGGTCCGTCACCGCGGCCGACAGGGGCCCGGGGAGCCAGCCGCCCTTGGCGAGCCCCGCGGCGCCCTCCAGCGCCAGTTTCGCCGCCACCGCTCCCGCACCGGGCCGGTCGTCCGGATCCTTCGCGAGGCAGTCCGCGATCAGATCACGCAACTCGTCCGGTACCGAGCCCAGTTCGGCCGAGCCGTGCGCGATGCGCTCCGCGGCCTCGTCGGCGGGCCCGTCGGCGAGCGGGGTGGTCCCGGTCGCCGCGTACGCAAGCAGCAGGCCCAGGACGAACAGGTCCGACGCCGGGCCCGCCTCCTTGCCCTCGACCTGCTCCGGGGTGAGATATCCGAGCCGTACCGACAGCTGCCCGCTCTCCCGGGACTCTGCGGAGGCCGCGGCACCCAGGGGGCCGAACGCAGCGAGCCGGGGCCCGTCCTCGGCCAGCAGCACCGTCTCCGGCGCCAGTCCCTGGAGCACGGCCCCGGCGGCGTGCACCCGGGAGAGGGTCTCGGCCAGCCCGGCACCGATTATCCGCACGGCACGCTCGGGCAGCGGACCGGCGAGGCCGATCGCCTCGGCGAGCGTCACCGCGGGCACATAGGCGGCGGCGGTCCACAGGGCCTCGTCCTCCGGCGCGGCGAGCGGCGGCTGGACCCAGCGGCCCGCGAGGCGCTCGGCGGTGCGGGCCTCGGACCGGAAGCGGCGCCGGAACGCGGGTACGGAGGCGAGGGCGGGCCGTGCGGCGGTCACCACGGCGAGCTCGTCGCCGTCCGCGCCGCGGGCCAGGAAGTGCACCGAACTCGCGCTCTCGCGGAGGCGCGCCAGCGCCGTGTACGGGCCGAAGCGGCGTGGATCGTCCTGACGCAGCGCCTCCATGGCGCACCCCCCTTGTGACCGTGCCCTCGGCACCTGACCGCCGATCTTACGGCCGCCCGCGCGGATGCGGCTCAGGACCCGCTGCGGGGCCTGGTCCAGGGCCACTTGGGGGTGAAACGCTCCCGTCCGCCGGGGGCGTACTCGTACACCCAGCCGCGCTGGAGCCCGAGCCGCTTCGAATAGCCGGCCGGAGCACGCCGGTACGCGTACACGGTGGCCGGGCCGCCGTCGGCGGCCGGCACCGGGACCTCGTACCACTTGGGCGGATGGCCGGTCGGCCCGAGCAGGACGGGCAGCACCCGGCCGTCCAGGGGGCCGCCGCGGAAGGGCGTGTTCTCGCTTTTCACGGTGCCAGTCTCACCCAGGAGCCCTCAGTCCGGCGGCAGCAGGTGTGCGGCCCGGCCGGCGACCGGGATGATCAGCGTCGCGAGCCGGCCGGCGGGGCCGTCCGCGGTCTCCTTGCCCAGGAGCTCCGCCACCACGGCTTCCGTCTCCTTGTCCGAGGCGGCGGTGGCCGCGAGCAGGGCCATCAGATGGTCGACGAGCCAGCCCCGCAGGTCGGCGGGGCCGGGCTGCTTCCCCTCGTCCAGCCAGATCAGGGACGCGGCCTCCACGGCCGCGATCCAGGTGCGCACCATCATCCGCAGGCGCGGCCCGGCGGGTTCCTGTCCCGGGCCGCCGCCGCGCCCGAGGTGGAGCAGGATCTGCTCGGCCGCCGACCGGCGCACGCCGTCCACGATCGTCGACGTACGCGAGGTCTCGGCCACGCTCCCTCCGCGCAGCAACGCGCTGAAACCGGCGTCGTGCTGGTCGACGAAGCCGAGGTAGCGGTCCAGGACCCGGCTCACGCGCTCGGTGGGCGGCCCGACCGCGGGTTCGGCGAAGCAGAGCGTCAGCTGCTCGGCGGCCGACCCGAGAGCGGCCTCGTACAACTGCTGCCTGCCGCCCGGGAAGTAGCGGTAGACCAGGGGCCGGGAGACACCGGCCGCCGCCGCCACCTCGTCGATGGAGACGTCGTCCGGTGCCCGGTGGGCGAAGAGGGTGAGCGCCGCGCCGAGCAGTTGGGCGCGGCGCTCCTCGACACCGAGCCGTCGGTACGCGCGGGCCGGCGGTGCTGCGGGGGCGGAGGTCATACCCCGAAGCCTACGGCGGGCCGGCGCGTGAGGGGGCGGCGTCGCGCGGGCCGGTACGCGCGAAGGAGGCGGCCTCAGGCCAGCAGACCCGAGCTCTTCCACAGCCTGCGTCCCACCCCGTTGAGCACACCGATGTCGTCGAAGAAGTCCGTCAGCCGCTTCGCCCCCGTCTGCATGACCTCCGCCCGGTGGCCGCTCGCCTTCACCTGGGCGACGGCCTCGTGGCGGTCCAGACCCACGTTGTCGTAGACCTGCGGGTTGACGAAGCAGACGGAGAAGACCCGGGCCGCCTCCCCGCAGTTGAGCCGGGTGAGACGGCGCTCCCAGTGCGGCGCGGTGACCATCTGGCGCCGCAGCTCCTCCCGGGCGTAGCGCACGTGCCGGGCCTCCTCGACGACGTGGATGCGGGTCACCCCGCGCACCAGCGACTGGACGCGCTCGTCGGGGAAGGTGAGCCGCTGCATCCAGTCCAGGATCTCCTCGCCCAGCAGAGTCGCGGCGAAGGAACCTGGGGTGGTGGAGATGGTCTTCAGTACCCGTGCCAGGTTGTGGTAGCGCCGGGGGACCGGATAGCTGGGTGCCCCGCCCCACTCGATCATGCGGGCGAACATCATGGAGTGCCGGCACTCGTCGGCTATCTCCGTGAGGGCGTACCGGACGTGCTTGCTGGTCACGGACTTGTCGTAGATGTGCCGGACGAGGAGCTGCATCAGGATGATCTCGAACCAGATCCCGAGCGAGGCCAGCGACGCCGCCTCGTGCCGGGCCAGTTCCATCCGCTGCTCCTGCGACATCTTCCGCCACAGCGGGGTGTCGTAGAGGGAGACCAGCTCCGGGGGCCAGAACCACTTGCCGTCCTCGACGGCCGAATCCCAGTCCAGCTCGGTGTCCGGGTCGAAGGAGTGCTTGGCCGAGGCCTCCAGAAGGCGGACGGCGACCTGTTCGCGGTCCTTGAGGGGGCCGAGGGCATCGCGCAGCGCCTGGATGTCCTGGTCGGTCACTGTCGTCATGGCTGAAGGCACCTCGCACATGGGGTTACCGGCGGTCAGGTTGGCGGTCACCCATATGAGACTGCCTGTCAGCAAGACAGTCAATCCCTTGTGCGCGACTTGTTGACCGCGCGTCTACCAACGTGTGAACCTGCCAACTGACGTCAGCACCACGGAACGTACGATCCTCGCCAGGCGAAGGAGCTGTCCGTGTCGACACACGACCTCTACACCACCGCACCCACCGCACCCACGTGGCAGGTCCCCGCCACAGGGGCGGCCCGGTTCAACTGGGACTACGACGACGGCCGCGAACGCCTCCTCGCCCTGTACCAGAAGGGCAAGGACAAGCAGTGGGACGGCAACAAGCGCATCGACTGGAGCCTGGAGGTCGATCCCGCCGACCCGCTCGGCACCCCGGACGAGGCCCTCACCCTCTACGGCACCCCGCACTGGGCGAAGATGACCGAGCGGGACCGCGGCGAGCTGCGCAAGCACTACACCTCCTGGCAGTTCAGCCAGTTCCTGCACGGCGAGCAGGGGGCGATGGTCTGCGCCGCCCGGATCGTGGAGTCCGTCCCCGACCTGGACGCGAAGTTCTACTCCGCGACCCAGACGATGGACGAGGCCCGGCACGCGGAGATCTACGGACGCTTCCTGCACGAGAAGATCGGGATGCTCTACCCGGTCAACGACAACCTCCAGGGGCTGCTCGGCGACACTCTCCGTGACTCCCGCTGGGACATGCCCTACCTCGGTATGCAGGTCCTCATCGAAGGGCTGGCACTGGCCGCGTTCGGAATGATCCGCGACACCACCACCAAGCCGCTGCCGAAGCAGATCCTCGCCTACGTCATGCAGGACGAGGCCCGGCACGTGGCCTTCGGCCGGATGGCGCTGCGCGACTACTACAAGCAGCTGAGCGACGCCGAACTGCGCGAGCGCGAGGAGTTCGTCATCGAGGGCTGCTACCTGATGCGCGACCGCCTCAGCGGTGTCGAGGTCCTGGAGAACTTCGGCATCGGCAAGCAGGAGGCCAAGGACCTCTCCGAGCACTCGGAGTACCTCCAGCTCTTCCGCAAGCTGTTGTTCAGCCGGATCGTCCCCTGCGTCAAGGACATCGGCCTCTGGGGCGAGCGGCTCCAGAAGGCCTACGTCGACATGGGCGTGTTCGAGCTGGGCGACTCGAATCTGGACCTGCTGATGGCCCAGGACGAGGAGATCGCCGAGCAACTGGACCGGGACCGCTTCGCCGTGGAGGAGCAGGCGCGGGTCGCGGAGGTCGCCGACGCGATAGCGGATGGCGGCACCCCCGGGTGAGCGCGCCCGGGAGTGCACCCCGGTCGAGTGCCTCCGAGTGAGCACCCCCGGGGCGCGCGGCGCCGGACGCCTGCGGGGCCCGGCGCGTGCGGCGCCCGTGCACGGAGAAAGGGGATGTGCGCCTCCGGGCCACCCGGGCAGGATGGGAGGCATGAACTCGACCTCCACCGGCGGGGACACGGCGGCCGCGCGCCGCAGCCTCGAGGCGCTCGCGCTCGGTGACGCCTTCGGGGAACGCTGGTTCCCGCTCTTCCGGCCGCCCCGGCAGGCGTACGCCGAGGTCCGCGCGCGCCGGACCCCGCACGAGCCCGAGTGGCACTGGACCGACGACACCGCGCTGGCGCTCGCCCTGCAACGGGTGCTGGACGAGCACGGGGAGGTCGTACAGGACCGGCTCGCCCTGTACTTCGCCCTGGCCTTCGAGGCGGACCGTGCCCGCGGGTACGGGCACGGCATGCACATCCTGCTGCCGGAGCTGCTGACCTCGCCGGCCGACTGGCGCACGCTGGCGCCCGGACTCTTCGAGGGCGGCAGCCTCGGCAACGGCGCGGCGATGCGGGTTGCGCCGCTCGGGGCCCGCTTCCACGCGGACCTCGGCCACGTCGCCGAACAGGCCGCGCTCTCCGCGGTCGTCACCCACGCCCACCCGGAGGGCGTCGCCGGCGCGGTGGCGGTGGCGGTCGCCGCGGCGCTCTCGGTGCGCGGGGAGTTCACCCTGGAGGCCGTCGCCGGGCGTACGCCGGAGGGGCTCGTGCGCGAGGGCGTGCTCCGTGCTGCCGAGGTGCCCTTCACGACGGAACCCTGGAGGGCCGCCGATCTCCTGGGCAACGGGCGGCGGATCAGGGCCGACGACACGGTGCCGTTCGCGCTGTGGACCGCCGCCCGGCATCCGGACGACCTGGAAGCGGCCCTGTGGTCGACGGCCGAGGGCTTCGGAGACGTGGACACGACCTGCGCGATCACCGGGGGCGTCGTCGGCGCCCGGACCGGGATGGAGGGCGTCCCCGCGGAGTGGCGGCGGCGGAGGGAGCCGCTGGACCGATGGGGGCGGCCGCGGAGCGATCCCTGGTGACCGGGCGGGCCTGACCGGGCGGATTCCCCGGAACCGGCCGACAGGTGCACGGACCTGGCGTTCCCGGCACCACGCACAGGCCCGTGGTGCCGAAGACCCTGGCGGCCGGAGGAGGAGTTCACCCCCGGCCGCGATCCTGGAGGGGGCCGCCGAGTCGGACGGCGGCGAGGCCGTCGCCCCGTCGACCTGGCGACGTCGGCCGGCGGGACGCCGGTGGTGCGCGCGGAGATCCGTCAGCCGACCGGCCGGGACCGGGGGAGATGGCGCTCCAGCGCGCGGGCGGCGCCGAGCAGTTCGGCGTCCTGCCCCCGGTCTGCCACCAGCTGGAGCCCGGCCGGGCAGCCGTCCGGGGTGAGCCCGGCCGGCAGGCTCGCCGCCGGATGCCCGCTGAGGTTGAAGGCCCACGTGAGCGCGGTGGAGTAGACGTCACCCGGCCCGTCGTGGCCGTGCGGCCGGTTGGGTGTGACCGGGGTGAGCAGCAAGGGCGTCCGGGCGAAGAGGGCGTCGAGGGTCCGGTCGTTGGCCTCCCGCAGCCGCTCCGAGGACGGGGTCCGGGTCCCTCCGCGCACCGCGAGCCAGGCCTCGGCCGGATCCAGCAGTGTGCAGGGGGCCGGCACCAGGCGTACGGCTCCCGCCGCCACCAGCCGGCCCACCGCGGCCCGTGTCACCTCCGCCACCTCCGGGTCGACGCGGGCGAATCCGAGATCCGGGCTGAACACGGCGGGAACGGGGAGGCGCGCGGGTCTCGGCACATATCCGTCCAGGACATGGCTCAGACAGGTCTCCGCGAGCCCGGCGGAGCTCGCCAGCAGGCCCGCGGACGCGAGGCCCGTACGGTCGGGGGAGGGCAGCAGCCCCCTCGTCGTCCGCAGACCGAACACCCCGCACCACGCCGCCGGGATCCGCACCGACCCGGCGCCGTCGCTGCCCGTGGCCACGTCGACCATGCCTGCCGCGACGGCCACCGCGGAGCCCGCGGAGGAGCCGCCCGGAGTCCGGTCGCGGCACCAGGGGTTGACCGTACGGCCGTGCGCCCCCCGGCCCCAGGTCTGCCACCCGGTGCCCGGGCCGGGCACCGAGGTCGCACCGACCGGGATCCCGCCCGCGGCGATCAGACGGCGTGCCGTGTACGAGCGGATGCCCGCGCGTCCCTTCACGGCGAACGGCAGTCCGGCGAGCGGGAGGCGGGACGCGTCTGCCTCCCGGGACCGTGCCTCCTCGTGCCACACCTCGGTGAACGCGCACAGGTCCGGGTCGAGCCGGTCGATCCGTCCGAGGGCCGTCGCCAGAGCCGATGTCATGGACCCAGTGTCGCCGGGCCGGCCTCACTCCCGCAGCGCCGCCTCCATCACCGCACGGGCGATCGGGGCCGCGTTGCCGCCCCCGCTGACGTCGGCCCGGTCGGCCTCCGCGTCCTCCACGACCACCGCCACGGCGACCGCCGGGCGCCCGGAGTCCGGCGCCTGCGCCCAGGCGATGAACCAGGCGTACGGGGTCCCGGAGTTGTCGACCCCGTGCTGGGCGGTGCCCGTCTTGCCGCCGACCGTCACACCGTCGATCGCCGCGTTCGTGCCGGTGCCGTTCTCCACCACGTCGACCATCATCCGCTGGAGCTGCCGGGCCGTCGTGGGGTTCATGGCCCGGTGGTACGAGTCGGGCCCCTGCTGCCGGACCGTGCCGCCGTCGTCGGTGGTCACCCGGTCCACCAGCTGCGGGCGCATGAGCTCACCGCCGTTCGCCACCGCCGAGGCGACCATCGCCATCTGCAGCGGGGTCGCCGCCGTGTCGAACTGGCCGATGGAGGACTGGGCGAGCTGGTCGTCGCTCATGTCCTCGTCGAAGTTGCTGCGGGCGACCCGGGAGGGGATCTTCAGGCCGTCGTCGTTGAACCCGAATCCGGCGACCGCGTCCAGCATCCCGTCCAGCCCCACCTGGACGCCGAGATGGGCCATCACCGTGTTGCAGGACACCCGGATCGCCTCCGCCAGGGACGCCTTCCCGCAGCCCTTCGCCTCGTTGGGCAGCACGGTCGAGGTCCCCGGCAGGACGTACGGCGACGGGGTGTCCGTGTCCGCGTCCGGATCGGTGACCACGCCCGCGTCCAGCGCCGCAGCCGCCGTCACGATCTTGAAGGCGGAGCCGGGCGGATAGGTCTGCCGCAGGGCCCGGTTGAGCATCGGGCGGCTCGGCGCACGGTTGAGCCGCGCCCACGCGTCGGTGACGGCAGGGCCGGTCCCGGAGAGGACCTCGGGGTCGTACGAGGGCGAGGAGACCAGCGCCAGGATCCGGCCGGTCGCCGGGTCGAGCGCCGCGACCGCGCCGCGCCGGCCGTCCAGGCCCTCGTACGCCGCGCGCTGCACCGCGTCCTGGACGGTGGTGACGACGTCGCCCCCGGGCTGCAGGCTGCGTGTGATGTCACCCCACAGGGGGAGCGGGGCCAGGATGGGGTCGGAGCCGGAGAGGACCGGGTCCTCGGCGTTCTCCAGCAGCGTGGTCCCGTACGTCTGCGAGGCGTACCCCGTCACCGGTGCGTACAGCGGACCGTGGCGGTAGGTGCGCTCGTACGCCAGCTGCTCGCCGGTGTCCTTCGAACCGGTGACGGATTCGTCGCCGACCAGGATGTTGCCGCGCGGCTGGTCGTAACGGTCGATGGTGGTGCGGCGGTTGGCCGGGTTGGCGTCGAGCTCGTCGGCCTCGAAGAGCTGGACGCGCGCGGCGTTCGCCAGCAGGGCGAGGAGCAGCAGCAGGCAGAAGCCGGCGGCGTGCCGGATGTAGCGGATCACTGTTCCTCCGCGGCCGGCACGGTTGCGGTGCCGGGGTCGGGTGTGCGGGCCACGTCGCTGACCCGGATGAGGAGGGCCACGATGATCCAGTTGGTGACGACGGACGAGCCGCCCTGGGCGAGGAACGGCATCGCCATCCCGGTCAGCGGGATCAGCCCCATCACCCCGCCCGCGATCACGAAGACCTGGAGCGCCAGGATCGAGGCGAGGCCGATCGACAGCAGCCTGCCGAAGGGGTCGCGCAGGGCCAGCCCCGCGCGGAACCCGCGGGCCACCAGCAGGGCGTACAGCAGGAAGATCGCGGTGAGGCCCGCCAGGCCGAGTTCCTCGCCCGCGGTGGCCAGGATGAAGTCCGACTTGGCGGCGAACCCGATGAGGATGGAGTGGCCCAGCCCGAGGCCGGTGCCGAGCATGCCGCCGGCGGCGAACGCGAAGAGCGACTGCGCGAGCTGACCGGGTCCCTGCCCCGCGTCGATCGTGGCATAGGGGTCGAGCCAGTCCTCCACCCTGCTGTGCACATGGGGTTCGAACGAGCCGACGACGAAGGCGCCCGCGGCGGCGAGGAGCAGCCCGACGGCGATCCACCCGGTCCGGCCGGTGGCCACGTACAGCAGGATCACGAAGAGGCCGAAGAAGAGCAGTGAGGTGCCGAGGTCCCGTTCGAGGACGAGGACACCGACGCTGAGCAGCCAGATCGCCACGATGGGCCCGAGCACCCGGCCCGTGGGGAACTGGATCCTCCAGATCGTGCGGCCCGTGTACGCGAGCGCGTTGCGGTTCGCGGCGAGGTAGGCCGCGAAGAAGACGGCGAGCAGGATCTTGGCGAACTCGCCCGGCTGGAAGGAGAGGCCGCCGAGACGGATCCAGATCCTGGCCCCGTTCACCGCGGGGAAGAAGATCGGCACGATCATCAGCACCAGCGCCGCGGCGACCGAGAGGTACGCGTAGCGCTGGAGCACCCGGTGGTCCCGGAGCAGTACGACGACGGCGATGAAGAGGGTGACCCCGAGGGTGGACCAGATCAGCTGGGTCGTCGCCGCACGGTCGCCCGGGGTCTCCAGGTCGAGCCGGTAGATCAGCACCAGCCCCACCCCGTTGAGCAGTACGGCGATGGGCAGCAGCAGCGGATCGGCGAACGGGGCGCGGAAGCGGACCGCGAGATGGGCGAGCAGGGCGAGGAGGCCGAGCCCCGCGCCGTACCCGGCGACGTCGGGAGGCACGGCGTCGTTCCGGGCGAGGCCGACGGCGGCGTAGCCGTAGACGGAGATGAGCACGGCCCCGATCAGGAGCGAGAGCTCGACCCCGCGCCGCTTGGGCAGGCGTAGCTCGGGCGGGCGTGCCTCCGCCGTCGGTGCGGTCATGCCCCGCAACGTAGCAAGAGGCGGGTGTTATTTCCCTTATGTCACCCTCGTGGCACTTCCCCGGCCTCCACCGCCCGACGGATCAGCTCTGGTAGGGGTTCTGGCCGCCGGGGGGCGCGTAACCGGGCTGCTGCTGCGGCGCTCCGTACGGATTGCCGTCCTGCCCGCCCTGGGCCTGCGCCAGCAGCTGTTCGGCCTGCTCCTTCGGTATCTGCCGCTCACCGCCGCAGAAGGTGCACTGCGTCGCGTACTTCGTGGAGAAGGGGAACAGCGGCACGAAGAACAGCGTGAACTTGGTGACCCGCTTGCGCAGGGTGTGCGCCGCGGGATTCCCGCACCAGCCGCACACCATCGTCAGGACCGCCAGTTGGTGGAGATAGCCCCGCGTACCGAAAATGATCATGATGTGTTTCCTTTCCCCGTGCTTCCCAGGAGCGCCCGCCGGCAGACCGCCAGCAGCTTCTCGTCCTCATGAGTGTCGTGACTGCCGTATCCGCCGTCCATCGCCTTGTGGCGGCGTACGGACAGGAGCTCGGCGCGCAGCACCCGTGTCGCGTCCGAGCCTGCACCGCCGGGGCCCATCCGCGCCAGGCATTCCGCCACCCGGACCCTGACATGGCAGTTCTTCTCCCACGCCGACAGGAGCACCGGCACCACCTCGGCGGTCCGCCCCGAGATCTCCCACAGGGCGATCGCCGCCTCGACCCGGAGCCACAGCTCGTCGTGCGCCAGGAGGGCCCGCAGCCGCGGCGCCACCGCCCCCGCCCGGGGTCCCAGCGCTCCCAGCGCGCTCGCCGCCGCCCGGCAGTCGCGCGCCTGTTCCGCCCACAGCCCCTCGGTCAGCACCGGCAGGACCGCGTCGGCGTCGCCGGTCACCGCCCAGAGCGCCTCGGCAGCCTCGGTCGCCGCAGCCGTCCCCGGGCGCCGGACCAGCCGCCGGAGCTCCGGGACCGCGCAGCCGGCGGCCGGTCCGAACGAGCCCAGCGCCCGCAGCGCCGCTGTCCGCAACCACTCGCCCCGGTACTCGGGCGCCCCTCGCAGCACCCGCAGCACCTCGGGGGCCGCCTCGCCCGCGCGCAGCGCCGTCAGCCCCGCGAGCAGCGGACTCGCCCGGTCGTACGCGCTCTCGTCCAGGGCGACCTCGCCCAGCCTGCGCCGCAGTGCCCCGGCGAGCGGGTCGGCCGCGGCACCCAGGCATCCGATCGCGAAGCCCACGTCGTGCGGCACCTCCGGCCGCTCCAGAGCCGCAGCCAGGGCGGGCAGTACCCGCGCGTCGCCCAGCCTGGCCAGCGCCTTCACCGCCGAGCCGAGCCCCGGAGGGCCGCTCGGCCACTCCTTCACCCAGGCCCCGGGGTCCCCCGCCACCCGCTCCGCGAGGGCGTCCCCGGCCGGCGCGGCCAGGGCGAACAGGTCCTCCAGCGCGTACGAGGCCGCCTCGGCCAGCCGGGGTTCCGGATCCGAGAGCTGCGCCCCGACCAGCCGCACCAGCTCCTCGTACGCCCCGCGCCAGGCCCGCATCAGCCCGCTGCTCATCCGCACGGCGTCGACGCGCTGCCAGGGGTCGGGGCTGCCCAGCTGGTCCGTCAGCAGCGCCGTACGGTCCGCCACGCGGTCGTCCAGGCCGACGTGCAGGGTCCGCAGCAGGTCGGTGGCCCACGGGGTGCCCCGCCCGGCGGAGTCCTCCGCGGACAGCTCCCGCAACCGGCCCACCAGGGTCGGAGCGGTGGTCCGGTCCGACGCCCCCTCGTCGCCGCCCGGCGGCTCCGAGGCGGAGGTCTCCACGAGGGCCGGCCCCGAGCGGAGCTCCCGCAGCAGCCCGGACACCACCCGCACGACGTCGCCGGGCAGGGCGTCGGGGGAGCACCGGGCGAGCTGGGCGAGGGCGGCGAGCCGCAGTCCGGGCGGGTACGCCTCCGCCGCGAGCCGGCTCAGCCAGTCCGCCACCCGTTCCGTGAGCCGGGCATGGCGCAGGGCGATCCGGCCGGCGGCCTCGACGAGCGCGAGGCGCACCTCGTCGTCGGCCTCCACGGGCAGCCGCTCCCTCAGCAGCGCGAGCACCCTGGCGGGCCGGGTGTGCAGGGTGGCCAGCGCCAGCGGGGCGGCGAGTCGCACCCCCGGGTCCTCGTCGGCGACGAGCTCGAAGAACACCGGGGAGCCCGCCGACACGGCGGCCGCCGCCATCGCGTAGTTGGCCACGCCCTCGATCTCGTCCTCGTCCAGCTCGTCGAGCCCGTCCTCCTCGTCCTCGTCCAGGTCGATGCCGCCGATGCTGGTGAGCAGCTCCACGATGCCGCCCCGGTCCCGTATACCGGGGTCGGCCGCCAGCTCGAAGAGGAACGGGATGCAGGCCAGCGTGCACGCGTACACGTTGCCCTGGTGGTGGACCGCGCCGTACATCCCGTCGAGCGCGCTCTCCCGCTCCGCCGGGTCTGCGGAGGCGAGTCCGTACAGCAGCCCCGGCACGTCGTCGGCCGGGCCGTAGGCATGCTTCATCGAGGCCCAGCCGACCTCGTCGATCCCCGTGAACACGCCACACCCTCCCCGTGTCTTCCTTCCGCGCCCCCCACACGGCGGAGAACCATGCCGTGAAGCAGCGTCTGGGCAGAGTGTGCACCACGGCCCGGACAATCCACCCTCCACTTGCGGCCTTTCCTCGCCGCGCCGGCCCAGGGCTGTGAAGGTGCTGTGAGCGCCCTCTTCCCGACCGCCCTCCTCAGCCCCGGGGGAGTGCCCGGGCCTGCCCGGGATCGTTCAGCGGAGCGAGGAGATCCCCGTGCCGTTCCAGCCGTGCGGGCATGTCACCGGCGAGGAGGAGCAGGTCGTCCGGAGCGCGGCACCCCTCGATCTCGTCCCAGGTGACGGGTGCGGACACGGTCGGGCTGCCCTTCGCCCGCAGGGTGTACGGCGCCGCGGTGGTCTTCGCGGCTGCGTTCTGGCTGAAGTCGACGAACACCTTTCCCGGGCGCAGCGCACGCGTCATCCGGTGCACGGCCAGTTCGGGCAGCGCGCCCTGTGCCTCGACCGCCAGCTTCTTCGCGTAGGCCGTCACCTCCTCGGAGGGGGTGGGCTCCAGGGGCACGAGCAGGTGCAGTCCCTTGGACCCCGAGGTCTTGCCGTACGAGGACAACCCGTCCTCGGCCAGCCGCGCCCTCAGCCACAGGGCGACCTCGCAGCACTCGACGACGCCGGCGGGGGGCCCGGGATCCAGGTCGAACACCATCCGGTCGGCCACGGCGGGGGAGTCCCGCCGCCACTGGTGGGTGTGGAACTCCACCACCAGGTTCGCCGCCCACATCAGCGACGGGAGGTCCTGTGCGAGCACCTGCCGGGCGCCGGGGTCGTCGCTGCGGGGGACCGGGGCCGTCCGCACCCAGTCGGGTGTACCGGGCGGCGGATTCTTCGTGAAGAAGCGCAGCCCTTCCGGGCCGTCCGGATACCGGAGGAACGACAGCGGGCGGTCACGCAGGTGCGGCAGCATCACGCCCGCCGCCGTGGCCGCGTAGTAGTGCAGCACCTCGCCCTTGGTCGTGCCGGTGGCCGGGTACAGCACCTTGTCGAGATTGCTGAGCGCCAGGCGCCGCCCCTCCACCTCCGTCATCGGCGTCATACGATAAGAATCACATGAAATCGGCTGATTGAGGGCACGGCGGGCGCGAGGAGTGAAGCGGTGAGGTCGATCTGGAACGGTTCCATCTCGTTCGGGCTGGTCAGCATCCCGGTCAAACTCATGAACGCCACGGAGAACCACGCGATCTCCTTCCGGCAGATCCACCTCGCCGACGGCGGACGCATCCGCTACCGCAAGGTCTGCGAACTGGACGAGGAGGAGGTGCCGCCCTCCGAGACGGTCAAGGCGTACGAGGACGCCGACGGCACGGTGATCCCGGTGACCGACGAGGACCTGGCCTCGCTCCCGCTCCACACCGCGAAGACGATCGAGATCGAGGGCTTCGTGCCGGCTTCGGCGATCGACCCCCTCCAGCTGGACTCGGCCTACTACCTCGCGGCCAACGGCGTCCCTGCCGCCAAGCCCTACGCCCTGCTGCGCGAGGCCCTGCGGCGCAGCGGCAAGGTCGCCGTCGCGAAGTACGCACTGCGCGGGCGGGAGCGGCTCGGCATGCTGCGGGTGGCCGACGACGTGATCGCGATGCACGGCCTGCTCTGGCCGGACGAGATCCGCGCCCCGGAAGGCGTCGCACCGGACGCCGGCGTCACGGTCCGCGACGCCGAGCTCGACCTGGCGGACGCGCTGATGAACACCCTCGGCGACGCCGACATGGACACCCTCCACGACGACTACCGCGAGGCGGTCGAGGCCCTCGTGGCGGCGAAGGCGGCCGGTGAACCCGTCGCCGAGGAGGAGGCCGAGGAGTCCGGCGGCAAGGTGATCGACCTCATGGCTGCCCTGGAGAGCAGTGTGCGGGCCGCCCAGGAGTCGCAGGGGGACGCGGAGGACGGCAAGGACGCCGACGTCCACCCGATCGAGGGCCGCACACCACGGTCCGGCGGGAGCGCCGCTCCCAGGAGGGCGGCCCGCAGGAGCGCCGGGAAGAAGGCCGCGGCCACTCCGAGGAAGGCGGCGGCGAAGACGACGGGGGCGAAGAAGGAACCCGCGAAGGCCGCGGCGAAGAAGACCGCCGCCAGGAAGTCCACGGCGAAGAAGTCCACGGCGAAGAAGGCCGCGTCGAAGAAGGGCGCGGCCGGGAGGACCACCTCGGGCACCGGGAAGCGGACCTCGGCCTGACGCGGCAACGCGTCGGGCCGAGGTCCGCCCGCTTGGTGCATTGCGACGGCTCGACCCGCTCGTTCAAGCGCTGCCGGAGAGCGTGTGCAGCGGCTGGGACAACAGCCTGTCCTTCGACGGCCAGATGGCGACAGCCAACCTGGCCAGATGAGAACTCCGGGCACGGATGCGACGCTCGTCCCACGTGGAGTTCCAGTCTGCGACGGCGGTTGCGGCGTCGGTGTCAGGAGCGTTGAGCAAGGTGCCATGGGTCAGTCGGAGAAGACTGTGCTCGCCGAGCCACCGGCGCTTGTCCAGCCAGGCCATGTTGCCGAGGGTGGGATTGAGTTTTGCCGTCACCAGGGTCAGATTTCCTAGCGTATGCACCAACTCGTCCCGCCCGAGGCCCTCTTCGGGATCGTCGTGCAGGGGTGGCCAGTTATCGCGCCAGCTCTGGGGCATGACGTGCTCGATCGTCAGCTTCGATCCGATGTCCACACCGACCGGTACGGTGAGTTGTTCGGTGTGTTCCGAACGCAACGCGTCCTCCAAGGCTTCCAGCAGAATCCGCACCCGATGCCGGTAGAGGCGGGTGTAGAGCGGGTCCTGCTCCAAAACCGCGGTGAAATCGTTGTCCGTCGGCCACAGCCGATGGTGTCCTTGCATCGCTGCCATGGCCTTGATGACGGCCTCGTCGGCGGTCTCAGGCTGTTCGGAAGCGGCTGCAACCAGGTCGCGAAAGACGTGATTGTAGTCGCGATTGCTGAGATTGAGCATGGCTCGACGCACGAGGTAGCTGTCCACTGCCCGGATCGCCCGCTCACGTCGTTCCGGAGGGAGGACGTCGTCCCCGAGGCCGAACAGGAACAGTAGCAAGGGCATCGGCGTGGACGTCTGCATGACTTTGAGTCGATAGAGGAATCGACCTTCGTGGCCGAGCAGGGGGTGTTTGTCGAGTCTGTCGTAGATCTCCGCGTACCTGGCCAGCTCTACGAAGACTTCCTCGGTGGAGACGTCTTCTGCCCGCAGCCACCGTTCGAACTCCTTGAACAGGGCGGATGTGGTGAATTCGCGCTGGGTGCGCATGGACAACCAATAGGTCAGGAAAACGTCCAGCCTGCTCCGGGTGATGCGCCCGGTCGTCTGTTCCGTGCGCCATTGCGGCTGGTCGAAGGGGCTCCAGTAGGTCAGATAGAGCCGATCGATATCAGCCCCAGTGTGCTCGGCCTCGCGGAAGAGCAGATTTTTCACCAGATCTGCGTGCTCCAGCGGGGTGCCGCGACTGTTGAGCGTTTCGAAGACGACCTGGGCGTCGTCGTGCTCCTCCAGATCGATGATGACCAGCCGAAGCTGTTCTCGAAGTGTCTGGACCAAAGCGTCGAGTCGGTCATGAGGTTCGGGCGCCTCTGCCAACCAGGTGTCGAGTTCCTGGCGGAAATATGCGACTGCGTCGGCGAGCTTTCCGTTGCCCTCTGCGCCGGTCATCACGGCTCGGAACTCTTCGCGGTCGGCGTTCGTGGGCCAGACCTTGTAGAGGTGGTCAGGGTGCCTCTCGGAATCGAAGAGGTCTCGATCGTTCTCCAGGAACTTGCTCAGTAATCTGCGGGACCTTTCGTGATCCAGCGCTGTGGCTGAGATCCGAGCGGCGAACACGAAGAGTTGAAGGGTCGTCAGGCGCTGCTGTCCGTCGATGACCTGACGCGTCTCCAGGTTGGAGGACAGGTAGGGAGTCTGGTCGAACACCACGGCACCCAAGAAATGCGGAGTCACCGTGCTTCCGTCGTGCTGGGACTGCTCGAGTCGCTCAACCGTTCGCCGGATGTCGACCCATAGGGCTTCCCAGTTGTCCCGCATGGTCCACACGTAGGGGCGCTGGAACAACGGCACGGTGTACCGGACGTCCTTTCCGAAGATGCGCCTCAGATCGACCGTGTCCGCCCGCATATCGTTCCTTCCTCGCGTCGAACCGCCAACCTAGCGAGCCGTGAGGCGACAGTTCAGTCGGATCGGTCAATTGGTGCGACACTCCGGCGCCGCCGCAGACTTCGTCGTGCAGGCCAACGGTTCGTCCGGCGGATGCCCTCGGCTCACCGCAGCAGCGACGCGGGCTTCAGCAGGTCGGACAGGTCGGGGACGGTGGGCAGGTCCAGGCCGTACCGGTCCCTCTCCACGACGTACGTGCAACTCGTGTAGGTGTAGCCGGGCTGGACGCGGGAGCCGGAGGAGTAGCTGTCCACGGCCGCCGTCGCCCCCGTGCCGTGCTTGTACAGGAAGTGGTACTCGCCCGCCGGGAGCCGCAGCCGCGCCTTCGGGTACGACGTGCCGCTCGCCCTGCACGCGCCGGCCGAACCGGCGGCCTCACTGCTGAACCGCTCGCAGCCGCCGCAGGGCTTCAGCTTCACCGTGCCGGTGACCGGGCCCGTGTAGAGCACCTCGACCTCGTTGGGCGCGCCGTTGCTGATGACGAGCTCCATGCGGACGCCGCCCGGCGTGCCGCTCCCGGGCAGCCGCTTGCCCGCGGCGGGCCGGTCCTCGGCTATCTCCGCCGCGATGGCGATGTTCCGGGCGTGCTGTCGGCGCCGGTCCTCCTCGTAGGTGTCCGCGAAGTCCGTCATGGTCTGCCGCGCCTCGGTGAACTTCTTGTCCTTGAACTCGTCCACGCCGCAGGCGTACACACCGTCCTGGACACCTGCGTCGGCCTGCCGGCCCAGCGAGGGCACGGAGGTCTCGGGGAGCTCCGCGACCAGGGTGCTCGTACGGCGCAGTTCGTCGGTGACGGCGCAGGGCTCCGCACCCTTCAGCCCGGCCACCTGCTGCCGTATCCTCCCGCTGACGGCGGGACCCACCTGCCCGGCCTGCGAGGACTCGGGGAACGTACGCAGCAGGGTGCCCAACTCCTTGCTGCCCAACTCGGTCCCCGTGCCGTCCAGCCGCGAGACCCCGCAGCCGTACAGCGACTCCGCGAGCGGGCCGTCGGGCCAGGTGGCGAGGTCGCCGAGCAGCTTCCGGTCCACCGTGCCGGGCAGCGTGCGCAGATGGGTCAGGGGCTCGACCGCCTCGCAGTACCGCTCGGCGCGGTACGGCGCGGCGACCGCCGCGTAGTAGGCCTTCATGCGCTCGGGCACACCGGCGGCGGCGCGGGAGCCGGGGTGGTCCTCGGCCAGATCCCGGTAGAGGGAGAGCGCCTCGCGGTAGTCGGGTCCGGACAGGATGTACGAGCTCTTCGCCGCCTTCGCGACCAGATCGTCGCCCTCCTCCAGCCGGCCGAGCAGTTCCTGCTCGGCCGCCTCGTCCCGCGCGGAGCCGTAGGCGAGGGTGCCCGCCGCGGGGACACCGAGAAGCAGCAGCCCCAGCACCGCCGCCAGGACCGGCCGCGGCCACCGGCCGGCATCCGTGCGCAGGGCGATCCGGGCCGCGTCGGCGGCCGCGAGGACGAGCAGCAGGAGGTAGCCGGCGACGAGGGCGGCGGGCACGCCGTCCGGATCGGCGGGCAGTGCGACGAGCAGCAGGAGAGCGGTGGCCGCCCAGCTCACCGCGGCTCTGCCCCAGCGGCGCACCAGGACATGACCGAGGCCCAGGCCGGACAGGTTCAGCAGCCCCGCGGCGACGGCCCTCGGCACGGCGCCCGGAGGCGGCGGCCCGACCACCGGCGGCCGGGAGGGAGGCTGGGGCCGCTCGGCGTCCAGCCAGGCGTACTCCGGCAGGGTCTCCCACCCGGTCCCGGGTCTGGGCTCAGGTGTCTCCGACTGATCGCGCGATTCCATCACGGCCCCCCACCGTCGAACCTCGTCAGGTCCTCGGGAAGCTGCCCGGATTCATGCCCGTTCACTCGTCCTTGGGGCGTCCGTGCGGTATTGGTGCGAGATGGTGCGGCTGGGGTGGATCCGGCGGGGAGTGGTGCGCCCGCCGCAGGCCACGGAGAAGGAGCTGGGGCCTGCGGCGGGATCAGCAGCCGTCGACGTACGCCCGGGCGGCGACCATGACGTCCTTGAAGCGGCCGTCCGCGATGCACTGGGCGGGCGTCTCGTCCTCGAGCTGCGGATTCATTCCGATCATCCAGGCGCGGGCGGTGTGGTTGTCCTCGGCGCTCTGGATGATGTGAAAGGTCTGGAGGGCCGCCCGGAGGCGCTCTTCGGCCTCGTCGCGCGGCCGCGTGTCACCCGCGGCCCACTTGCCCACCTGGCGGGGATCGCTGACCCGCGTGATGCGGGCGGTGATCCGCGGTCCGAGATTCTCCTGCAGGAATCGCGCGATCTCCGCGATGCGCATGCGTGTGGTCGTGCCGTGCGCGATCTCGGCGAGGTCGGTGCTGCGAGGCGTGTCGGTGACGGTCGGCGTCATGGTGGTGGTCATGGGAGTCTCCCTCGTTGTCATGGCTGCACGCCTCGGAGGGCGGTCGCGTGCCGGACGACGGGTGATGGGCACGGGCGGTGCGAAGGCACCGTGAGGCGCCGCGCGCCGACTGTCGGAGGAGACGCGGGAACCTGTGCCGGGTAAGAGGAACGCTTCTTGGTGCACACCCGCGGGGAAGCGTGACCGCGGCGGGCGGGGTGGGCTGGTGCGCGCCAGCTCCTCAGTCTCGATGCCTGCCGGTCGTCGGGGATCCGGTGCATGGAGGCTGGTGCGCGGCCGTGTCGATGTGACGGCCGGTATTCCGGTGCGGCCGCAGCGCACAGAAAGGCGGCCTCGGGGCCGTGCCTAAGACGGTCCTCTGCTCACTCATGATCGAACCCCCATCTGAAGAAGATGCATTTAGACTACCCATCAAGTCTGCTCAACTCCACCGCTTTGACTGTTGTTTCAGACACGTAAGAAAGCGTCAAGTTGACGTGTAGGACGGCGTGTTGGTGTGGTGACCTGCTGATTCCGGCCTGTGATGAGGGATCCGGGCGCCGTGGGTGCCAGGGATGTTCACCTCTTCGGGGCAAGGGTGTGACGTGACTTCCGGTGTTCCCGCGTGGTTTTCCTGTGGGTTTCCAGGTGCTTTCCAGTGGTTTTCCGATGGGGCGCCGTCGGTTCCGCCGGCGTCATCGCAGGCGCAGGTCGTACGCCTCCACCACTCTGCGCAGCGCCGGGTCCTCCGGGAAGATCAGGTTCGACTCGATCCGGGTGAAGGCGACGTCGTTGTAGACCGCCCAGCACTGGTGCATGCCGAGCCGGGACCGGTAGGCGATCCCGTGGACGAGACGGCCGCCCTGCTCGGGTTCCCGCTGGCTGATCGCCCAGGCGGAGATGGCGCGGGTGATCTTCCGGTTGAAGCCCTCGATGTGGTTGCGGGTCAGTTTGTCCACCCCGTTGAGGCGCAGGGTCTCCCTGAGCTCGTCGGACAGGGTCGTCAGGGTGCGCTCGTCGTCGACGTCCAAGAACCTGGCGTCCTTGGACAGTTCTAAGCGCTCCAGCGTGTGCCGCGTCGGCCAGTCCGGGGGGACGAGGCCGGGCGCACCGTCCTCCCAGTCGGCGGCCGCGAGGTCGCGCCAGTCGGGGTGCACGCGGAACGGCGCGAGGGCTTCGGCCAGGCAGCCGTCCTGCTCGGAGGCGCAGTAGAGGGTCCCGTACCCCACCAGGCTCCATTGGTTGCCTGCGGAGCTGTCCGCGTCGTCGCGTCCGATCTGCTCGTACCTCAGCGGATCGCGGACCTTTCCGAGCCGCCAGACACCCCGCTCGGGTGCGGGGATCAGCCTGACGTCCGGCTGGTCTCCTCGTACGGTCATGCACGGCTCCTCACTCGGGTGGACGGCGCCCGGAAGCGCCGGGCCCCACGCTGCTGGCCGCCTCGGGCGGCGCGTCGCCCGACGGGCGGAACCGCCGGGCGGGACGGCTCCGCGTAAAGCGACAGCCTCAGATGCGGGACGATCATTTTTATGCCCGGTTCGCTCCTCCGCGGCCCGCCCACGCAAAGAACACCGGGGCGCACACAAGCTTCTGGGGGGCGCACACGGGGGCACCGGGCCGGATGTCAGAGATCCCTGACATCCAGCTCCATGACGACGGCGCCCGCGTGCCCGGCCGCGGTGAGGGTGACGCGGCCCGGCTCCGCCTCCGAGGGGCGTGCCGCGAGCGTGCGCACGGGCACGGTCATGGCCAGCCGCAGGAGGGCGCGGCCGGTCGCCGCGTCCCAGACCCGGAGCGTCCCGTCGCGCGACGCGCCCGCCACGAAGGGCCCCACCCCCTCGGCGGACCATGCGGCGACGGCGTCGACAGAAGCGGTGTGCCCCAGCAGAGGCGGACCGAGCGGCCCGGCCGTCAGGAGGTCCCAGACGCGCACCGATCCGTCGCTCCCCCCACTGGCCAGGTAGGGCGGCAGACCCGCCTGCGGGAGCGCGTTGACGGCCAGGGACCGGACCGTGCCCTGGTCGCACGCGATCACGGCAGTCGGAGCGCTGTCGTCGACGCTCCAGAGGCACGCGGTGCCGTCCGAACCGCCGGAGGCGAACCAGTCGTTGTTCAGGCCGGAAGCCGCCGCCACCGCCAGGACGGGCAGCCCGTGAGCGTTCCACGTACGCCTCAGTGACGGTCCGTCGAGGTCCCAGAGCACGACCCGGTGGTCGCGTCCGCCGCTGAGCACGACCTCACGGCCCTCGGTGGTGGTGCAGGACGCGAGGCAGGTCACCCGCTGTGTGTGCCCCTTGAGCCTGACGGCCCGGTTCCTGCGCGCAGCCGGGTCCCACAGGTGGACGCCGTGGTCGGGCGCCGCCCAGAGCAGGGTCCGGCCGGACGGGCGGCGCGCCCAGACCAGGGCGGGTGGCTCCTCGGTGCCTCCGGTGCCGAATCCCCCTTCGGACGCTCCCGTCTCCAGGTCCCACAGGGTGACCGACTCCGTCGTGGCCACGGCCACCAAAGGGGCGTCGCCCCCGTCGGCGGAGAGAGCCGCGACCGCGGGTGGCAGAGCCTCGGCCGTGCCGCCGTCGAGGGCTCGGAGCAGGGCGGCCCGGTCCCAGAGCCGCACGGTCCTGTCCTCGGCCGTCGAAGCCAGGACGTCCGCACCGGACAGGGGAAGAGCCGCCAGCGCCGTGACCGGGCCGGAATGCCCCGGGAGACGGCCGGCCCGGCGGGTGCCGGCCGTGTCCCAGAGGTCGACCACGCTTCCGTTGGCGACCGCCAGTACATGACGCCCGCCGATGTCCAGCGCGACCACCGCGGTCACCGGGTGGCCCGGACCGCCGAGGACCGTCCGCCCGCCCGTGGAGACGTCCCACAGGACGACCGTGCCGTCCGCGTGTCCGGCCGCGACCTCCCCCGGACGCAGGGTGGGTGCGAGGACCCGCAGCTCCTGACCGGGCTGTCCGGGAAGGGGCCACGTGTGGAGGGCCTCTCCGCCGGACGGCGCCCAGGCGGTCAGGGACCCGGCGGCACTCACCAGCAGCAGACTGCCGTCCTCGCGCCGGACGGTCGTGACGCAGATGCGGACCGCTGTGCCGACGGACGTCGGAGCACCGACCCCGCCCGACTCGCTCCAGCGGGTCAGGGTGCCGTCCCCCTTGCCGGACACCACCACGGGAAGGCCGTCGCCGTCCAGATACCCGGTCACATCGTCGGCCCAGACCGTTCCGGGAGTGCCGACCTGGCTGACGAGGGCGCCGGTGAGCATGTCCCGGATCCGTACGGTGCCGTCCCCGCTTCCCGACGCGAGGACGAGGCCGGCGGGGTGCCGGACGCTCGTCAGGGAGCGCACCGCGCCGTCGTGCGCGAGCAGCCGGTCACCGACGCGTCCTCCGGTCGCCGGATCGATGAACTCGATGCCGCCCCGTTCGTCCCCGGCGGCCAGGAGCGTCTCGCCGTCCGCGTCGACGACGGGCGCGAGGGCGTTCACCCGGTACGCGGTCGTGGCGAGCACGTTGGTGGGAGGCGTCCAGCGGGACCAGAGGACCTTCAGGAGGGACCCCGGCGGCACGGACCCGGCGGGCAGCCGGGAGTGGGGCACCCCCGGATGGTTGAGCGCGGTGTGCGCGAGGTGCAGGCCGGCGAGCCGTGACGTCGCATCCGCCCGCGTCACGTACGGCTCGACGACCGCGTACGCCTCCAGCCAGCCGCGCGGCCCGCCACCCGTGGTGGAGGCGAGCAGCCCGCGGATGCTCCCGCTCGTCTCCCACGGCAGCACGCACACCGGCACGTGGGAGTCGTCCAGCACACCGCCCAGCCGCGCGTGTTCCGCGAGGTGGCGCCGGATGTAGGGGGGCGGCGGATCCCCTTGCGTCCGCTCCGAGGTGCGTGCCAGGGCGGTGCTGATCGCGGCGTGGGCCGCCCGCTCGTCCCCGGCGGCCCGCCCTTCGGACGGCTGTTCCCCGTCGTCGGTACCGGGGGTCCCGTCGTCCGTGGCGTCGGTCCACGGCGGGCTCCGCCGCAGGATCTCGGTCAGGCGTGCGTGGGCGGGGCGGTAGACGATGCGCTCGTCCTCCACGTCGTGGCTGAGGTATCCCGAGAGCGAGCTGTGCAGCAGCCTGTCGATCATGCCGTCGGCACCCGCCAGCGGGTGGCCGAGGATCGCCCCGGCCGCGGCCGGCCAGACCTCCCCCCAGGCCATGCCCCGGCCCTGCGCGAACGCCGTCGCACGCAGGAGGGCGAGTGCCTCCGCGGGAGGCAGGTCGCCCGCGGCCGCGCGCAGGTCGGCCCTCAGGAGTCCTGCCGTGCCATCGGCGAGCCGGGCGAGCCACTCCCGGTCGCGCAGCAAGGACGGTCCGCCCACGCGCAGTTGTTCCGCGGCGCGCTGTGCGTCCAGGAACGACGGACGGACCTGCCGGGCCACCAGCCCCGCCGCCTCGGCCCGCTCCGGCTCGCCCCAGCCGTCCGCGCTCTCCAGCAGGGCACGGGTGTACCGGTCGATGTCGTTCTCCGTCCCCTCGCCGTCGGTGCGGAGCTCCCGGGCCGAGGGAAAGGCGGAGTGCAGCACGGAGGTGAGGCTCGTCCCGCGGAGCCCCGCGGGGGCGAGGGGGCCCGGACGCGAACTGCGTACCCCGAGCAGGAGCCGCAGGCCTCGGCCCACGGGACCCCGCGGGGCCCGGCCGGTCTGGCCCGGTACGCGGCCGAGCGACGGACCGGGGGCGATCAGGGCGGCCAGCGGGGCCAGGACGTCACTCACGCAACGGGCCGGACTCAGGGCCTCGTCGACGGAATCCACCACGATCGTGACCACGGAGGCGGAATCCAGGAGGAGGGCGCGCAGATTCTCCTGGCCCCGGCGCACGTCGCCGGGCTCCACGTGCCGCCCCTCCGCCCCGAGAGCGGCGCAGAGGGCCTCCAGAAGGTCGGACGAGCTGCGGTTCCGTGCGCTGACGGCAGCGGTGATCGCGCCGTCCGGCGGCACGGCCCAGGCCGGAGAGTCCCGCACCGCCGCGCTGTACTCCTCGGAGAGCCGGAAGGCGGGCGCGCTCAGGGTCACCGCCCGCCCGAGCACCGCCGACTTGCCGCTCGCCGCCGTACCGGTGACGATCAGGACGCCCGGTGGACCCTGGAGGAAAACGGCGACCTCGCGGTTGAGGTCCTCCCTGCCCGAGAAGTACCAGCCGGTGTCCTCCGGCCTGGGACGGCCACTGGCCTTCTCCAGCCAGTGACCGGGTTCCGGCCCGCCGGCGCCGGAGCTCCCCGGCTCAAGGCCGTCGTCGAGCGGTGACGCCTGAGCCAGGTAACCCGGATTGGGGATCGCGGCCGTGGGGGAGTCGAGGCCGGCTGTCAGGATGGGGCGTGGGCCTTCGATGCTGCGGTGGTCCCTCATGTTGACGGTGTCCGTCGCTGCCCGCAACGCCTCCATGAACTCGGCCATGGACAGATGCGGGCGGGTGATCCCGCCCGCTCTCCGCGACCACGCGTGCGCCTCCTGGAGGATCATCGCGAACTCCAGCCCGAGCACCGCCGTCCGGTCACCGGTGGTGGCGAGGACGTTGAGCCTGTTCCTCTGCTCGCGGCCGGGCGCCAGGTCGCGCATGGAGGAGAGCAGTTCGCTGCCGATACCGGCTGCCTCGCACAGGTTGACGACGACCAGGACGTCCTGCGCGCAGGAGTCCAGGGCCGCCACGACGATGTCGCAGGTGGGCAGGGTCGTCGCCAGCAGGCGTCCGCGATCCGACTCCGGGAGGAGCAGGTAGTGACGTGACCCCGTACCCGCCAGGCCGTGTCCCGTGACGAAGAGCACCAGCGGGACGTCCGGCTCCGCGTCGCGCAACCCCGCGCTCTCCAGGAAGAGTTCGACGTCGTGCCGACGCCGGGGTTCTCGCGTCTCGATCACGTCGAAGCGTGCTCCGGCGGGGCCGTCCCCCCACCAGGCGCGCACGGCCCGCAGTTGCTCGTCGACCGCGGCGCCGAACGCCTGCGTACCGTCCTCGACGGCCAGCACGACCAGGAGGCCGGCCGGGGCGGATCCCTGCTCCGGCACGGCTGCCGACCGCCGAGGCCGGCCGGTTAACTCGATCTCCACCCGCTCCCCCCGCATCGTCCCTATTCTGCACAACCATGGACCGTCCGCAGCACCGATCACCGTTTCCGCAGTCCGCCGCCGACCGGCCGCTCCCGGAGAGGGTCACGCAGGACGCGGTGGTGGTCGTGCCGGGCATCATGGGCAGCACGCTGGAGGACGCCGCGACGGGGCGTCATCTCTGGGGGCTGGGCGGGGCCTCCTGGTACATCAAGGCGTGGACCCGGCCCGAGGGGCTCCGGGAACTCCACCTGACCGAGGACGAGCTCGAAGGGCGGACCGGCCGGATCCGGGCCTCAGGACTGCTCACCGCGACGGCGTGGACGCCCTATCTGCGCGGCCACGAGCCGTACACCGCCCTGATCGAGCGCGTCAGGAAATGCGTCGCGGACGAGGCGGCGATCCTGCCCTTCGCCTACGACTGGCGGCTCCCCGTGGCGGCCAACGCACGGGTCCTCGCCGAAGCGGCCCGCCGGCACCTGAGTGCCTGGCGGGCCCACGAGGCCCACGACCGGGCCCGCCGGCACCGCGTGGACGAACGCCCGGGCCGTCTGGTCTTCGTGGCTCACTCCATGGGCGGTCTGGTGACCCGGGCCGCCCTGGACGGCGGCCACGACAGCGACCTGGCCGCCGACACCCGGGGCGTCATCACCCTCGGTACGCCCTTCAGCGGCGCGGTCGAGGCCGCGGTCATCCTCAACACGGGGCGCGGGGCGCCCGTGCCGCTTCCCCGGCGCAAGCTGCGTTCGCTGTGCGCCACCATGCCGGGACTGCACGACCTGCTGCCCCGGTACCGGAGCGTCCGCGAGGACGACGACGTCCGGCACCTCACGCCCGGGGACGTGGCCGCCATCGGGGGGAGCGCCGAACTGGCCTCCTGGGCACTGGACTTCCACGCGGACCAGCACCGTGTCGAGCTGCCCGACCACCGGTCCGTCGTCGGGATCAACCAGCCCACCTCGCAGAGCCTCACCATCCGCGACGGCCGCGTCGAGGCCTTCCCCGACGGAGTCCGGCAGAACAGCGACGGCACCTTCGTCCGGGACCGGTACGACAGGCTGCGCTACTTCACCGTGCAGGGTGACGGCACGGTCTACAAGGAGTCGGCGGAGATCACCAGCGCAGCGACGACCCTGCCCGTGCAGCACGGCTCGCTCCCCGTCGAGGGAACGGCACTCGACGCGGTCGAGGAGATCCTCTCCGGCGACATCCATCTGGGCCCGCCTCAGGGGCAGTTCGGCTGTGGCCTGACCGCCCCGGACATGGCGGAGGCGGGCAGCACGTGGACGCTGTCCCTGAGCGGGGTCGATTCGCTGGCCGGCCTCACCTGCCGCATCCAGGACGTCGAGGATCCGGGCACCGCCCGGGAACTCGCGCCCGGGTGGATGGACGGAGGCGTCGGTGTCCGGGTGACCGTCGCCACGCCCGGCCTCCACCGGGTGGAGGCACGGACCCGGGACGGGTTCCGGATCACCCAGGTCGTCCTCGTGACGGACCCCGCGCTCCGGCTGGAGGAGGCGCCCTGAAGCCTCCGCCCGGGGAGGTGCGCAGGACCCGCGGCGCGGTTCCGTACGGCTGCCCTCCCGGGCGCCCCCCTGCCGCACGGCTCCGGAGCGCCCGTGGCGCGCTGTCGCGGAAGGCCGGACCGCAGTAGGGTGCGGAATGCCGCGACTGGCGCGTACCCGGCAGGGTGCTCCGTGGAAACGACCACGAGGGAGCGGCACACTCCGGGCACGCCCGGGGCGTCATCGCCGGAGGGCCGTCCGCCTGGGCAATCCGGGTCCACGTCGCCCCCGTGCGACCGACCCGGGAGGAACCCCCGTGGCCGTACAGCCGTCCGATGCCCGCCGCCCCGCCCTCGCAGCGGCCGATCCCGAGCTCGCCGCCCTGGTGAACGCCGAGGAGCGGCTCCAGGCGGACACCCTGCGCCTGATCCCCAGTGAGAACTACGTGTCCTCCGCCGTGCTGGAGGCCTCCGGCACCGTCCTGCAGAACAAGTACTCCGAGGGGTACCCCGGCAAGCGGTACTACGAGGGCCAGCAGGTCATCGACCAGGTCGAGACCCTCGCCGTCGAGCGGGCCAGGGCGCTGTTCCGGATGGAGCACGCCAATGTCCAGCCGTACTCCGGGTCCCCCGCGAACCTCGCCGTCTACCTGGCGTTCCTGGAGCCCGGCGACACCGTCCTCGGGATGTCGCTGCCGATGGGAGGGCATCTCACCCACGGCTGGGGTGTCTCGGCCACCGGCACGTGGTTCCGGGGCGTGCAGTACGGGGTACGGCGCGACACCGGGCGCGTCGACCTGGACGAGGTGCGCGACCTCGCCCGCGCCGAAAGGCCCAAGCTGATCTTCTGCGGGGGCACCGCGGTGCCCCGGGTGATCGACTTCGCGGGGTTCGCCGAGATCGCCCGTGAGGTGGGAGCCGTGCTGGTGGCCGACGTCGCCCACATCGCGGGCCTGATCGCCGGGGGAGCCCACCCTTCGCCCGCCCCCTACGCGGACGTGGTGTCCACCACCACCCACAAGACCCTGCGCGGGCCGCGCGGCGCGATGCTGCTGACCACGGCCGAGCACGCCAAGGCGGTGGACCGGTCCGTGTTCCCCGGGCTCCAGGGCGGCCCGCACAACCAGACGACGGCCGCCATCGCGGTCGCCCTGAAGGAGGCCGCGGAGCCGGACTTCGCCGCGTACGCCCACCAGGTCGTCGCCAACGCCCGCGCGCTGGGCGAGGAACTGTCCGCACGGGGCTTCGACCTCGTGTCGGGCGGTACGGACAACCACCTGCTGCTGGCCGACCTCACGGGCAAGGGCGTCTCCGGGAAGATCGCCGCCAAGGCGCTCGACCGGGCCGGGATCGTCGTCAACCACAACACCGTCCCCTACGACCCCCGTAAGCCCTTCGACCCGTCCGGCATCCGCATCGGCACCCCCGCCCTGACGTCCCGGGGCATCCCCGCCTCCGAGATGGGAGCGGTCGCGCAGTGGATCGACTGTGTCGTCGACGCCGCTCGTACAGGTGATGAAACGGCCATTTCCAAGGTCCGGGACGAAGTGCGGACCATGATGGACGCCTATCCGGCGCCGGGTCTCCCCCTCGCCTGAGCGGGGCGCCGGAGCAGTCCGGTCCGGGGCACTCCGGGCCCGGACTGCTCCGGAACGCCGTCACCCCGACTCCGCGCGCCCGCTCTGCGCCCTGTGCGGGGGCCGCATCGCCGTCCAGGCTGGGGAGCAAGGATGCCGGAGGGGTGAACAGAGGGGGAACGATGCAGGATCTCAAGGTCACGTCATGGCAGCTCTTCGGGCACGACCGGCTCTATGTGAATCTGCCGGACGGCACCGCGATCGGATGGGCGGACCGGGGCAGCGGCACGATCACGGTCCTGCACCCGCGCTACCGCGACGCGGTGACCGACGCGCTGGCGCGCCAGGTCCCGGACCTGCCGGCCCTGGTCGGCGAGGACGCCCCGGCCGCGGTGCCGAGCCCGCCGGTGCCGCCCGTGGCCCCGCGGATCCCGCCGATGCGGGGGATGCGGAAGCGGGGCGCCGCCCGGCGGGACCCCGCCGTCCCCGTACCCGGGGCGGACCCGGGGGCCGTGGGGGAGCGGGTGGCGGAGCCGGAGCCCGCGTCCGTGCCCGCCCCGGACGTGGAGTCCGTGCCCACCGTCGTCCCCGGGCCCGATCCGGGGAGCGCACCCCGTGCGGAGCGGCGCCGGAGGCCGGCTGTCCTGCCGCCGCTGACACCCGCGAGCGACCTCGCTCCACGACGGCCGGGGGCCGGGCTCCGCGAGCAGCTCGGCGAGTCCGGCGCGGGTTCCCTCGTGCGCGTGGCGACGGGGGCGCTGCGGCGGAACAAGGAGGCCGACTCCCGGCGCGGAGCCCTCGCGGGGGAGCGGAGGGTCGGGGCGGAGCTCAAGCGGCTGACCCGGCACGGCTGGCGGGTCCTGCACTCCCTCCCGCTGCCGGACGGCAGTGAGATCGGGCATCTGCTCATCGGGCCCGGAGGGGTCTTCGCGGTGAGTACGGAGCACCGCCCCGGAGCACGGGTACGGATCGGGGACGGCACGCTGCGGATCGGTGACGGCGCCCCGCAGCCGTACGACCTCGGCGGCACCCCGGGCGCCCACCGTGCCCGGGAGGTGCTGGAGGCCTTCTGCACCTTCGACGTGCCGGTGCAGACCGTACTGGTGTTCACCGGGGTCACCGCGCTGGAGGTGGTCGCCACTCCGCCCGCCGTACGCGTCTGCCGTGAGCGCGAGCTGTCCGCCCTCGCGCCGCTGACGGGCGTGCTCACCGCCACCCAGGTGGAGCGGGTCTACGACGTCGCGCGGAACGGGGAGGCCTGGCTGGACGCGTGAGCGCCGGACCCGGCCGGTAGATTCCCCGGTGCCGCCGCGGTGCTGCCGCACCGCACCGACCGCCGCCGCACCGGCGACCGCCGCACCGGCGACCGCCGCACCGGCGACCGCCGCACCGGCGGGCGCAGGGCCGTCGCCGTGCCGCCGAAGGGGAAGCCGCCATGAAACTCCGCTGTGCCGTGCTCGACGACTACCAGTCCGTGGCGGCCACCGCCGCGGACTGGTCACCCGTCGCCGACGACATCGACGTCGTCAGCTTCGCCGACCACTGCGCCACCGAGGACGAACTCGCGGCACGCCTGGCCGAGTTCGACGTCGTCGTCACCCTCCGGGAGCGGGTGCCGTTCCCCGCGACGCTGATCGGGCGGCTGCCCCGGCTCCGGCTGATCGTCGCCTCCGGCATGCGCAACGCGTCCATCGACCACGCCGCCGCCGAGCGTCACGGGATCACCGTCTGCGGGACCGCCAGCACCGCCACACCGCCCGTCGAGCTCACCTGGGCGCTGCTCCTCGGGCTGGCGCGGGGGATCGTGACCGAGGCCGGCGCCCTGCGGAACGGCGGCCCCTGGCAGTCCACGGTCGGAGCGGATCTGCACGGCCGCAGGCTCGGGATCCTCGGCCTGGGAAGGATCGGCGGCAGGGTCGCCGCGGTCGGCCGCGCCTTCGGCATGGAGGTGGTGGCCTGGAGCGAGAACCTGACCGGGGAGCGGGCCGAGGAGGCGGGAGCGCTGCTCGCCGCGTCGAAGGAGGAGCTCCTGGAGACCAGCGACTTCGTCTCCGTCCACCTGGTCCTGAGCGAACGCACCCGGGGGCTGCTGGGCGCGAAGGAGCTCGCGCTGATGCGGCCGGGCAGCTATCTGGTCAACACCTCACGGGCCGCGGTCGTCGACCAGGACGCACTGCTCGACGTTCTGCGCAGGGGAGCCATCGCGGGCGCGGGCGTCGACGTCTTCGACGTCGAACCCCTCCCGGCGGACCACCCGATGCGCGCAGCGCCGCGTCTGCTGGCCACGCCGCACCTTGGCTACGTCTCGCAGGCCAACTACGCGGCGTACTACGGGGACGCCGTCGAGGACATCCGCGCCTGGCTCGACGGGGAGCCGGTCCGCAGGCTCGGCTGAGGCGGAAGCCGGCTTCTCCGGCGGTCACGTTCCGGCCGAAGTAGCCTGACCACGGGGGCACTTCGGCCCTCCGGACAGGGAGGGCGCCGCGTGAGCCTGCTCGACGACGAGACGGCGGCGGGCATGGTCCGGATACCGGCCGGCACCGTCGACCTCCGCGACGACCGCACCGGGCAACAGCGGCAGGAGGCCGTCGAGCCCTTCCTGCTCGCCCGTCTCCCCGTCACCCTCGGCCAGTACTGGGCCCTCACGGAGACGGCTCCGGATCCCGCCCTGTCCCATGCCCTGCCCAAGACGAACGTCAGCTGGCTCGACGCCGTCCGCCTGTGCAACCGCTTCTCCGCCCGCATCGGCCTGGCCCCGGCCTACTCCCGCGACGCGCGCAGCGGCGAGGTGACCCGCGACCCGTCCGCCGACGGCTACCGCCTGCCCACGGAGGCGGAGTGGCAGTACGCGTGCACGGCGGGGACCCCCGGCCACCGTTGCGGCGAACTCGACGACACCGCCGGGTGCGAGGGGAATACGGGCGGCCGGCTCCACGACGTCGGTGGCAGGCCCCCGAACGCCTGGGGGCTGTACGACATGCTGGGCAACGTCTGGGAGTGGTGCGGAGACCTCCACGACGAGGAGGCCCACGACGCCCACCGCACCTTCCGCGGCGGCTGGGCCGAGCCGGAACGCGGCTGCGGCGCCACGGTGCGCCGCCGCAGCCACCCCGCCTTCGCGATCGGCGACCTCGGTTTCCGCATGGCACGGAACCTCCGGGAAGGGGACGGCGGAAATCCGCGCGACTGATCGAAAACGGGTGCGGTACCGTTCCTGATCACTCGAAGGGGGCGAAGTGACGAAGCTCAACCAGATCATCGCCGTGGAGAAGGGTGTCAAGAGCAAGTCGCTCCAGGACATCACCGCGGCCCACCACAAGGTGCAGAAGCCCGTACCGCTGGCCGGCATCTCGCGTACGTACCAGCCGAAGGACGAGGAGGGCGAGCAGCTTCCGCCCGAGTCCACGCGCGTGCAGGTCAAGGCCGAGGACGTGGTGCGGGAGATGGCGGCGTCGCTGACCCGGCTGTTCGACGTGACCGCGACCAAGGACTGGGCCAACTGCTCCGCCCGTGCGGACGTGACCGTCGACGGACGGGTCGTCGTTCCCGACGTCCCGGTCAGCTACCTGCTCTTCCTGGAGAAGCAGCTCACCGACCTGCACACCTTCGTGAAGAAGCTCCCGGTGCTCGACGCCTCCGAGTCCTGGTCGCTCGACCCGTCCACGGACTGGTGGAAGACGGACCCGGTCCGCACGATCCGGACGAAGAAGGTCCCCCGCAACCACGTGAAGGCCGAGGCGACGGACAAGCACCCGGCGCAGGTCGACGTGTACTACGAGGACGTGCCGATCGGGTACTGGACGACGGTGAAGTTCTCCGGCGCGCTGCCCGCCCGGCGGGTCAACGAACTGCTGGAGAAGGTCGAGAAGCTCCAGCACGCCGTGAAGTTCGCCCGTGAGGAGGCCAACGGCGCCGAGGTCACCGACCAGCGGGTCGGCGACGCGGTGTTCGGCTACCTGTTCGGCTGACCCCGGACATGAGGCGACACCCCGAAAACGCCCCCACGCGATGGCGTGGGGGTGCGCACCCTGCACGAGGCGGAATTGAGGTCCGCCCCGTGTGACGAGCGCAAGCTGAAACTGAACGTTCAGCCTGAAGACGCGGTAACGGTGGAGGTTCGAGTCCTCCCCCCGGCACCACCTGCCGGGGTGGCCCAACATGGCAGAGGCAGCCGCGATCAATCTCAGACTCTCGCTCCAGCTTCAGTATCGCCACCGACTGCCAGATCGACCGAGTACGGACGAACACCTTTGAATGCTGGTTCGAATCCGGCCTGCGCCTCTGCCACGGCGCGGTAGTTCAATGGAAGAACGCGAGGGTATGACGACTGATCCGCACTCTTAAACGGCGCTGGCACGCGCAATTGGGTGGCAACCCCAGGGGCCCGGGAGCTGGATACGACTCCCGGGCTCCGCCACGTCCGGGGCCGCTCCCTGGACGCCGGTCCCTGCGCTCACGACGCGTCACGGAGGACCGGGGTGGCCGGCGCCCATGCCGTGCCGACAGCCGGCATCGCCACGGCTGCGAGTGCGGCCGGCAGGTGGTCCGGCGGCATGAGGACGACCGACCACGGCTGAGCCCGGCCGTTGCCGCCCGAGTTGCCGATGAGCATCATCGTGATCACCCAGGCGACCGGAGCGATGGCTGCCACCTGAAGCCCTGTGAGCCGGCGGCAGCAGAGCATCGGTCCGACCAGGAACGCGGTGTTGCGGCCGCCCGTGTTGGCGATCGCGGCGTCGAGGAAGTGTGGAGAAGTCACGTTGTGCACGTAAGGCGACTTGCCGTCGGGCATCCCGTCCGCGCCTCGACACCGGCCTCGGAATGCCCGATTCGTGAGATGCGGGTCACCTGTCCGGAGTACGTTTTCGGCATGGTCAAAGGGAATGTGATCGAGAATCCGGAGTCGCGCTTCTCCGCTCTCCTCCTCGGTGCAGCAAGGCTTCCGGGCGTACGGGTCGACAGGGAGGCGTACCTCCGGACGGCGCTGGCCCGCCATTGCTCGGAGTGCGAGGTCCGCGTGGCGACAGCGGAGACCCCCGCGGTGGCCGGTGTCTCTCTCGACGTGCTGGAGAGGGTGGCCGACGAGTCCATCCGCTACGAGACCGCCAAGGTGAGCGCCCTCTCCGCGGCGGCCGGATTCCCCGGGGCCCTGGCCCTCCCCGCCACGGTGCCGGCCGATCTGACCCAGTACGTCGTCCACATGCTGCGCATCTCGCAGAAGCTCGCCTACCTCTACAGCTGGCCCGATCTGTTCTCCGAGGACGGCGACGACGAACTCGACGACGCCACCAAGGGAGTTCTCACGCTCTTCTTCGGTGTGATGTTCGGGACCCAGTCGGCGAACGCCGCCGTGGGGAAGGTGGCGAAGGCGATGTCCGAACAAGTCATCAAGAAGCTGCCGCAGAAGGCGCTGACCCAGGGGGTCGTCTACCCGGTCGTGAAGAAGGTCGCCGGATACCTCGGCGTCGAGATGACGAAGCAGACCTTCGCGAAGTCCGTGTCGAAGGCCATCCCTGTTGTCGGGGCCGCAGTGTCCGGCACACTCACCTACGCGACCTTCCGCCCGATGGCGAGGCGTCTCAAGGCGCACCTCTCCGGCCTGGATCTCGCCACGCCGGCCGGACAGGTCATCCCGGGGGAAGTCGTACAGGACGTGGCCTCCCCGCCCGAGGAGCAGGTGAAGGTCCCCCGCCCCGGCCGCGACTGGCGCGTGGTTCGGCGCCGCCGGTGATGAGGCGTGGACGAGAGGGGGTCGCCGACTCGGTCCCCCTGGCAGGGGTGCGCGGTCGCCGCTCCGGCGCGCGGGACCTGAATCCCGCGATCCGGACGTCGTGGAGTCCTGCGTCGCTCGTCCGGGGGTTCGCTGAAGGGCTCCCCCGGCAGGGGGAGCTGGGCCTGGAGGCCGAGCCGCCGGCTCCGTCGAACCGGGCGCGCTCCCTGCTTCCTGAGGGCATGAAAAAGACCCCCTGCTCAGTGTCTCCACTGGTCAGAAGGTCTTTTCGGCACTTCCTGCGAAGTGCCCCCGGCAGGATTCGAACCTGCGCACCCGGCTCCGGAGGCCGATGCTCTATCCCCTGAGCTACGGGGGCTGAATCGCTGCTCTCGGCGGCGACGAGTGAAACCCTACCAGCTCCGGCCGGGTGTCCGGGAACAGGTATTTCCGAGCCGCGGGTACCGGTGTCCGGGGCGCGGAGGACCGGCGGCCGCACCGGTGTGCGGGCGGGTCTCCCGGGAGGGGTGCCCGCCACCCCCGCGGGGGCGGAAGTGGGCAAAACCCGGACGCAGCTCCTCCGCTCGCCCTACCCTCGAAGGGTGTCAGGGGCGTACGGCCGCGTGCTTGTTGTCGACGACAACAAGGTCATCCGGCAGCTGATCAGGGTCAATCTCGAGCTGGAGGGCTTCGAGGTCGTGACCGCGGCCGATGGTGTCGAGTGCCTGGACCTGGTGCACGAGGTCTGCCCTGATGTGATCACCCTCGACGTGGTGATGCCCCGGCTCGACGGCATACAGACCGCCGCCCGGCTGCGCGCCGATCCCCGGACGGAGCATCTGCCCGTCGCCGTCATCAGCGCCTGTACCCCTTGCGAGGCCGACTCCGGCGCGGCCGCCGGGGTCGACGCCTTCCTGGCGAAGCCCTTCGAGCCGAGCGAGTTGGTGCGCATGGTGCGCCGACTGGCCCGCAGGGAGGATCCCGCGCCGTTCGACGGCAGGCGCGGGGCGGGGACGGCCGGGAGTGCGGCCGGCTGACCGCGGGTCCGGCCGGGGCCTCTGCCCGCATGGCGAAACCGGTTGGCGAAGTGCCCCCCGTCCTCCCATACGCTTGTCCTGTGACCCCCGCCGATCTCTCCCGGACCGTGCTGCGCGCCGTGCGCCGTGCGGTCGACGAGGACGCCCTGCGCGCACCCGTCCCCGCGCGGGTGCGGGTCGAGAGAACGCGGCCCGGGGGAAGCGGGGACTACGCCTGCGCGGTGGCCCTGCAACTGGCGGGGCCCGCGGGTCTCCCGGCGCGCGGGGTGGCCGAGATCCTGCGGGAGCGGGTCGCCGGCGCCCCCGGTATCGGGCGGGTCGAGATCACCGGCCCCGGATTCCTGAACTTCACGCTCGACGCGACCACCGGCGCCGAGACCCGCGCAGCCCGTGTGCGCGAGGTGCGCGAGCGGGGCCTGAGGTACGGACGGGTCGGCACGCAGGCGGGGCGCCTCCACCGCCTCCACCACCCCCGCGAGATCCGGGCCGCCGTGCTCGCTCAGAGCGTGGCGCGTCTCCTGCGCACCCAGGGCGCCCATGCCGTCGTCAGCTGCACCGGGGAGCCCGGCCCGCGCTGGGAGGAGCTGCGAGTCAGGACCGGCCCCGCCACCGGGACGGAGGGGAGCGCGGAGATCCGCGCCGTCCCCGCCGGTGCCACGGCCGGGTCGCTGGTGGACCGGCTGGGACGGGACGCCGCGCTCTGGGGGCTCCAGCGGCCCGCCGCGCACGACCACGCGCCCCTGGGGGACGGCCTCCTCGTGCAGCGGGAGTCCAACCCCCTCTTCCTGGTCCGCTACGCCCACGCCCGCGCCCGTGCGCTGACCCGCGAGGGGGCGAGGCTCGGCCTCACCGCCCACTACGGCACCGACGTCGACGCGCCCGCGCTGCACACCGCGCTCGCCGACCACCCCGGCGTCCTCGCCACCGCCGCACGCCTCCACGCCCCCGACCGGGTCGCCCGGCACCTGGAGACGGTGGCGGACGCCTTCCTCGACTTCCAGGGCACGACCGCGCCGCTCCCCGTCGGCGACGAGAAACCCTCGGCCGCCCACCGCTCACGGCTGGCCCTTGCCGAAGCCGCCGGGACGGTGCTGGCCGGCGGCCTGTTCGTGCTCGGCATCCACGCGCCCCCACACGTCTGACGAGAGACCTGAGAGAGCAGAACGATGAGCCGATCCGCACACCCCGCCGGCCCCCGCCACGCCGACGTCCTTCCCGAGGGCCACTACACCGCCCCGGCCACCGACCTGAACGAGCTGGACGCGAAGGTCTGGTCCCGCACCGTCACCCGTGACGCCGACGGCGCGCTCACCGTCGGCGGGATGGAAGTCGCCCGTCTCGCCGAGGAGTTCGGCACCCCGGCGTACTTCCTGGACGAGTCCGACTTCCGGGCGCGCTGCCGGGCTTGGGCGGACGCCTTCGGGGCGGACGCCGACGTGTTCTACGCCGGGAAGGCATTCCTCTCGCGCGCGGTGGTGCGCTGGCTCAAGGAGGAGGGGCTGAACCTCGACGTGTGCTCCGGCGGTGAGCTGGCCACCGCGCTGGACGCCGGGATGCCCGCCGAGCGGATCGCCTTCCACGGCAACAACAAGACCGTCGCCGAGATCGAGCGCGCGGTCGAGGCGGGCGTCGGGCGGATCGTGCTGGACTCCTTCCAGGAGATCGCCCGGGTCGCGCACATCGCCCAGCGGCTCGGCACCCGCCAGCGTGTGCAGATCCGCGTCACGGTCGGCGTCGAGGCCCACACCCACGAGTTCATCGCCACCGCCCACGAGGACCAGAAGTTCGGCATCGCGCTGGCGGGCGGCCAGGCCGCCGAGGCCGTACGCCGGGCGCTCACCCTGGACGGCCTGGAGCTCATCGGCATCCACTCGCACATCGGCTCGCAGATCTTCGACATGGCCGGCTTCGAGGTGTCCGCGCGGCGTGTGGTGCAGCTGCTCGCCGAGGTCCGCGACGAGCACGGCGTCGAGCTCCCCGAGATCGACCTCGGCGGCGGCCTCGGGATCGCGTACACCAGCGACGACGACCCGCGCGAGCCCCACGAGATCGCCAAGTCGCTCGGAGACATCGTCACCCGGGAGTGCGAGGCGGCCGGCCTGCGGACGCCCCGCATCTCCGTCGAGCCGGGCCGGGCGATCGTCGGCCCCACCGCGTTCACGCTCTACGAGGTGGGCACCATCAAGCCCCTCGAAGGTCTGCGGACGTACGTGAGCGTCGACGGCGGGATGTCGGACAACATCCGCACCGCGCTGTACGACGCCGAGTACAGCGTCGCGCTCGTCTCGCGCACCTCCGACGCCGAGCCGATGCTGGTCCGCGTCGTGGGAAAGCACTGCGAGAGTGGTGACATCGTGGTCAAGGACGCGTTCCTGCCGTCCGACCTGGCTCCCGGCGACCTGATCGCGGTGCCTGCCACCGGCGCGTACTGCCGCTCCATGGCGAGCAACTACAACCACGCCCTGCGCCCGCCGGTCGTCGCCGTGCGCGACGGACAGGCCCGGGTCATCGTCCGGCGCGAGACGGAGGAAGATCTCCTGCGGCTCGATGTCGGCTGATGAAATTTACATCTCAAAATCCGGACGGGTGGCAGAAACCCCCGTCCGGTGAGTGAGACTGGTCCACACATCAGAAGTATGAGAAACGAGGTCGGATGATGCGTACGCGTCCGCTGAAGGTGGCGCTGCTGGGCTGTGGAGTGGTCGGCTCAGAGGTGGCGCGCATCATGACGACGCACGCCGACGACCTCGCCGCGCGCATCGGCGCACCGGTCGAGCTCGCCGGTGTCGCCGTCCGCCGGCCCTCCAAGGTGCGGGAGGGCATCGACCCCGCACTGATCACCACCGACGCGACCGCCCTGGTCAAACGGGGCGACATCGACGTCGTCGTCGAGGTCATCGGGGGCATCGAGCCCGCCCGCACGCTCATCACGACCGCCTTCGAGCACGGCGCGGGCGTCGTCTCGGCCAACAAGGCGCTGCTCGCCGAGGACGGCTCCGCGCTCCACGCCGCCGCCGAGAAGCACGGCCGGGACCTCTACTACGAGGCGGCCGTCGCCGGCGCCATCCCGCTCGTACGGCCGCTGCGCGAGTCCCTCGCGGGCGACAAGGTCAACCGGGTGCTCGGCATCGTCAACGGCACGACCAACTTCATCCTCGACAAGATGGACACCAGCGGCGCCGGGTACTCCGAGGCCCTCGACGAGGCCACCGCCCTCGGGTACGCCGAGGCCGACCCGACCGCCGACGTGGAGGGCTTCGACGCCGCCGCGAAGGCCGCCATCCTCGCCGGGATCGCCTTCCACACCCGGGTGAGGATCGGTGAGGTGCACCGCGAGGGCATCACCGAGGTCACCGCCGCCGACATCGCGTCCGCCCGCCGCATGGGCTGCACCGTCAAGCTCCTCGCCATCTGCGAGCGCGCCGCCGACGGCAGATCCGTCACCGCGCGCGTGCACCCCGCGATGATCCCGCTCAGCCACCCGCTGGCCTCCGTCCGCGAGGCGTACAACGCGGTCTTCGTCGAGGCCGAGGCCGCCGGGCAGCTGATGTTCTACGGTCCCGGCGCCGGCGGCTCCCCGACGGCGTCCGCGGTCCTCGGCGACCTGGTGGCCGTCTGCCGCAACATCATCGGTGCGACCACCGGTCCCGGTGAGTCCGCGTACACGCGCCTGCCCGTCAGCCCCATGGGCGATGTCGTCACGCGCTACCACATCAGTCTCGACGTGGCCGACAAGCCTGGCGTGCTCGCCCAGGTCGCGACGGTCTTCGCCGAACAGGGCGTATCGATCGACACGGTCCGACAGCAGAGTCGGCCGGACAGCCAGGAAACCGGCGGCGAGGCATCCCTCGTCGTCGTCACCCACCGCGCGCCCGACGCCGCCCTCTCCGGGACCGTCGAAGCGCTGCGCAAGCTCGACACCGTGCGCGGTGTCGCCAGCATCATGCGTGTTGAAGGGGAGTAAGGACCCATGACCAGCAAGGGCACCCACCAGTGGCGCGGCATCATCGAGGAGTACCGGGACCGTCTTCCGGTCACGAGCACGACGCCGGTCGTCACACTCCGTGAGGGCGGCACGCCGCTCGTCCCGGCGCAGGTCCTCTCCGAGCGCACGGGCTGCGAGGTGCACCTCAAGGTCGAGGGCGCCAACCCCACCGGTTCGTTCAAGGACCGCGGCATGACCATGGCCATCACCCGGGCCAAGGAGGAGGGCGCGCAGGCCGTCATCTGCGCCTCCACCGGCAACACCTCCGCCTCCGCCGCCGCGTACGCGGTGCGCGCCGGCATGGTCTGCGCCGTCCTCGTGCCGCAGGGCAAGATCGCGCTCGGCAAGATGGGCCAGGCGCTCGTCCACGGTGCGAAGATCCTCCAGGTCGACGGCAACTTCGACGACTGCCTGACCCTGGCCCGCAGCCTCTCCGACAACTACCCGGTGGCGCTGGTCAATTCGGTCAACCCGGTCCGCATCGAGGGCCAGAAGACCGCCGCGTTCGAGATCGTCGACGCGCTCGGCGACGCCCCCGACATCCACGTCCTGCCGGTGGGCAACGCGGGCAACATCACGGCCTACTGGAAGGGCTACAAGGAGTACGCGGGGGACGCCGTCTCCACGCACACCCCGCGCATGTGGGGCTTCCAGGCGTCGGGCTCCGCGCCGATCGTGCGCGGCGAGATCGTCAAGGACCCGGCGACCATCGCCACCGCGATCCGCATCGGCAACCCGGCGTCCTGGCAGTTCGCACTGGACGCGCGGGACGAGTCGGGCGGCTTCATCGATGAAGTGACGGACCGTCAGATCCTGTCGGCGTACCGCCTGCTGGCCTCCCAGGAGGGTGTCTTCGTCGAGCCCGCCTCGGCGGCGTCCGTGGCCGGTCTGCTCAAGGCGGCCGCCGAGGGCAAGGTCGACCCCGGCCAGAAGATCGTCTGCACCGTCACCGGCAACGGCCTCAAGGACCCCGACTGGGCCGTCGCGGGCGCACCGCAGCCGGTCACCGTGCCGGTGGACGCCGTGGCCGCGGCCGAGAAGCTGGGCCTCGCGTAACCGGCCCCTGCCGCAGCTCAGCCGCCCTTCCGGGCGGAGAGCGCATAGGAGGCGTGCGACACGCATCGTGCGCCTCCTGTGCGCCCTATGTCGCCGCGGAACCTTCCTTCGATAAGCTGTACCCGACCCGCCCCGCCGCATCCGCCGCGGTGCAGCAGCCGTCGTGACTGCCGGGCCTCCCCGCACCCCCGCACAACGGCACCCCACGCACGCCGAAGTACCCTGCACCACATCCCCGCCGCCGTACAGGAAGAGTCGTCCAACCGATGGCCGGTCCCGCGTTCCGAGCCGCCGCCGTCCGGGTGCGCGTCCCCGCAACCAGCGCCAACCTGGGCCCGGGTTTCGACGCCCTCGGCCTCTCGCTGGGGCTCTACGACGACGTCGTGGTCCGGGTCGCCGACTCCGGGCTGCACATCGACATCGCGGGTGAGGGCGCCGAGACGCTGCCCCGCGACGAGAACCACCTGCTCGTACGCTCCCTGCGCACGGCCTTCGACCTGCTCGGCGGACAGCCCCGCGGCCTCGAGATCGTCTGCGCCAACCGCATCCCGCACGGCCGCGGCCTCGGATCCTCCTCCGCCGCCATCTGCGCCGGGATCGTCGCCGCACGCGCCGTGACGACGGGCGGCGAGGCCCGTCTCGACGACGCCGCCCTGCTGGAGCTGGCCACCGAGATCGAGGGGCACCCCGACAACGTCGCCGCGTGCCTCCTCGGCGGATTCACCCTCGCCTGGATGGACGGCGGAGCCGCCAGGGCGATCCGGATGGACCCCGCGGACTCCGTCGTGCCGGTGGTCTTCGTCCCGGCCACGCCGGTGCTCACCGAGACCGCCCGCGGCCTGCTGCCGCGCACCGTCCCCCATGTGGACGCCGCGGCCAACGCCGGCCGTGCGGCCCTGCTCGTCGAGGCCCTGACCAGGCGCCCCGAGCTGCTGCTGGCCGCCACCGAGGACCGGATCCACCAGGAGTACCGGGGCCCCGCGATGCCGCAGAGCGTGGAGCTGGTGAACCGGCTGCGCGCCGACGGTGTCCCCGCTGTCATCTCCGGCGCGGGGCCCACCGTGCTCGCACTGACGGAGGAAGGTTCGGCGGACAAGGTCGCCCGGCTGGCGGGTGAGGGCTGGGCCGCGAACCGGCTCGCTCTCGACGCCGCCGGCGCGAGCGTGTTGCCGCTCGCCGCGTAATCCCACGTGATTGCCGGTGCATGAGAGGGGGAATGTTTGTTGGAGCCGGTAGTGTTAACCTCAAGTCAGCAATCGACGTCTTCGTGGCGCGTTGCTTCGTGTCCCCCTCCGGGACCACCACTCTTCCGGGAGCCTCCCCGACTGCCTGAGCATCCTGCCTGAGCTTTCGAGCACGCTCCGGAACCGGCACGACACCCTCTTGCTCGTCCAGGAGTGGGCCGAGCAGGGGGATCTCGCGCCGGAACCCCGCACATTCGTCTCTCCGCCGTACCCGGCGGACCACCGCCCCGGCAAGGTCCGCGATCGACACGATCAACAGACCGCAGTCGGACAGCACAACCGGTCGCCGAGCCAGAAGGCCGACGTCCGCTCCAGGGAAGGACCCTTCGTGAGCGACACCACCGATCTGATGGGCGTGACTGCCGACAAGAACGTCGACAGCTCCGTGCCCGCCGAAGGTGCTGCCACTGGCACCACCGCACGGCGCCGCCGCTCCGGCACCGGCCTCGAGGGCATGGTCCTGGCCGAGCTGCAGCAGGTCGCGTCCGGCCTCGGCATCAGGGGAACTGCGCGGATGCGCAAGAGCCAGCTGATCGAGGTCATCAAGGAGGCGCAGGCCGGAGGCTCCTCCGCCCCCGCCTCCAAGGCCGCCGCGTCCGCCGGTACGGATGCCGCGAGCAAGCCGAAGCGGCGCGCCACGTCCAAGACGCGCACCGGTGACGAGACCGCTGCCGCCCCGGCCGCCGACAAGGCCGCCGCCCAGCAGCAGATCGACATTCCCGGTCAGCCGGCCAGCGACGAGCAGCCCGCGGGCGAGCGTCGCCGCCGCCGGGCCACCGCGCAGGCGGGCAGCCCCGACACCAAGGGCGAGTCCAAGGCGGAGGCCAGGACCGAGCCCAAGGCGGAGCCGAAGTCCGAGCCGAAGGGCGAGGGCCGTCAGGACCGCACCGACGAGCGCGGCGAGGCGAAGGCCGACGCGAAGGCGGAGTCCGCCACGGACACCGCCGAGGGCCGTCGCGGCGACCGCCAGGACGGCCGTCGCGGTGACCGCCAGGACCGCGGTGACCGCGGTGACCGCCGGGACCGCCAGCGCGACCGCCGGGGCAAGGGCGACGACCAGGGCCAGCAGGGCGGCGGACGCCGTCAGGGCCAGCAGGGCGGCGGCCAGAACCAGGGCCCGCAGGGCGGCGGCCCCCAGCAGGACGACGGTTTCGACGACGAGGGCGGCCGGCGCGGCCGCCGGGGCCGCTACCGCGACCGCCGTGGCCGTCGTGGCCGCGACGACTTCGCGACCGACGTCCAGGTGGCCGACGACGACGTCCTGATCCCCGTCGCGGGCATCCTCGACATCCTCGACAACTACGCGTTCATCCGGACCTCCGGCTACCTGCCGGGCCCGAACGACGTGTACGTCTCGCTCGCCCAGGTCCGCAAGAACGGCCTGCGCAAGGGTGACCACGTCACCGGAGCGGTGCGCCAGCCCAAGGACGGCGAGCGCCGCGAGAAGTTCAACGCGCTGGTCCGCCTGGACTCCGTCAACGGCATGGCGCCGGAGAGCGGCCGTGGCCGCCCCGAGTTCCAGAAGCTGACCCCGCTGTACCCGCAGGACCGGCTCCGTCTGGAGACCGACTCCAACGTCCTGACCACCCGGATCATCGACCTGGTCGCACCGATCGGCAAGGGCCAGCGAGGCCTGATCGTGGCCCCGCCGAAGACCGGTAAGACCATGATCCTCCAGGCCATCGCCAACGCGATCACGGTCAACAGCCCCGAGTGCCACCTGATGGTCGTCCTCGTCGACGAGCGTCCGGAAGAGGTCACCGACATGCAGCGGTCGGTGAAGGGCGAGGTCATCTCCTCGACCTTCGACCGTCCCGCCGAGGACCACACCACGGTCGCCGAGCTCGCCATCGAGCGCGCGAAGCGCCTCGTGGAGCTGGGCCACGACGTCGTGGTCCTGCTGGACTCGATCACCCGTCTGGGCCGCGCCTACAACCTGGCGGCACCGGCGTCCGGCCGCATCCTGTCCGGTGGTGTCGACTCGACCGCGCTGTACCCGCCGAAGCGCTTCTTCGGTGCCGCGCGCAACATCGAGGACGGCGGCTCGCTGACGATCCTGGCCACCGCGCTCGTCGAGACCGGCTCGCGCATGGACGAGGTGATCTTCGAGGAGTTCAAGGGCACGGGCAACATGGAGCTCAAGCTCGACCGGAAGCTCTCCGACAAGCGCATCTTCCCGGCGGTGGACGTCGACGCGTCCAGTACCCGTAAGGAAGAGATCCTGCTCGGTACCGACGAGCTGGCCGTCGTCTGGAAGCTGCGCCGGGTGCTCCACGCCCTCGACCAGCAGCAGGCCATCGAGCTCCTGCTGGACCGCATGAAGAAGACGCAGTCCAACGCGGAGTTCCTGCTCCAGATCCAGAAGACGACGCCGGGCAACGGCAACAACGACTGACCGGACATCTGAATCAGGACAGCTCAAGCACCCCTGGAATCCGCCCCGTTACTCGAGTGACGGGGCGGATTTCTGTGTGTAACATCAACTGGCCGTCACTCTCCCCCCACATACGGCACACATTCTCTGAAATGCCATTGAACAACGGGAGATCTGCGTGCGCATATCGCGTCATGCCGGACCGGTACGGAAACTTCGAAGACTGATAGGCGCCGGCGTCGCGGCGCTCGCGTTGCTGGGAAGCGGTCTGGTGGTGAACGCCCATGCCGCAGACGGCGGTGAGCGGTTCCTGCCTCCCAAGGGCGCCACCGTGGTCAGCACCAAGGGCAAGTCCGCGCGCATCATCGGCGGCACCAGCACCGCATTCAGTAGTGCCCCCTGGATGGTCCAGCTCCTCTTCGAGTTCGACAACGACGGCTACTTCTACTTCACCTGTGGCGGAACGCTCGTCGCCCCCAACAAGGTGATGACGGCCGCACATTGCGTGACGGACGAGAACGGCAAAGCGCTCGACATGGCCGGGCGGGGCATGGTTCTCGCCGGGACGGCCAAGCTGGCGGGAGGCCCCAATGACGAGGGCACCGCGGTCGGCATCACCCGCTCCTATTTCGCGGGCAGCTACAACGCGGACGCGATCGACAACGACATCGCGCTGCTGACGCTCTCCAAGCCGCTGTCCTACACCCCTGCGCAGCCCGCCTCGTACGGTGACAACGCCCGTTACACGCCCGGCACCGTGGCCACCACGTACGGCTGGGGCATGACCGGCTCGGACTGGGACTTCTCGCCGCTGTCGGACACCCTTCTCCGGCTGGAGCAGCCGCTCCGATCGGACGCCGAGTGCTCGGAGAACCTCGACACGGCGGTCAGCACGCCGGGCGCCTACAAGCCCGGTCACATGATCTGCGCGGGTGTGGGTGGCACGGGCAACGACTCCACGGGCAAGTCCACCTGCCCCGGTGACTCGGGCAGCCCCATGTTCGTGAGCGGCCGGGTCATCGGCCTCACCTCGTGGGGCGTGGCCAGCGACCTGGAAGCCTGCAACATGCAGGGCACGTACGACGTGTACACCAAGGTCTCGACGTACTACCGCTCGATCCAGCCCCGGATCGACGACACCAGCTTCAGCGGTGACCACCGTGCGGACCTGTTCGCCCGGAGCACCGGCGCCACCGGCTACACCTTCAACTCCACCGGTGAGGCCCTCGCGGCGCGCAAGACCTTCGCCGGCTCGTACAGCGAGTACAACCTCCTGGTGCAGACGGACCTCGACCGCGACGGCTACGAGGACCTGATCGCCCGCCAGGCCTCCACCGGGGACGTGTACTGGCTCCACCGCTCCGCGAGCAGCTCGACGTACGCGAAGACGAAGATGTTCAGCGGCTGGAAGACCGTGCGTGCGATCGTCGCCCCGGGCGACGTGAACAACGACGGCAAGGGCGACGTCCTCGCAGTCACCTCGACGGGCGACCTCATGGTGTACCCGAGCTACGGGAACGGGAAGTTCAACACCGCAGTCAAGGCTGCGACCGGCTACCAGGTGTACAACCAGGTCCGCGGCCACGGTGACTTCACCTACGACGGCAAGAACGACCTGCTCCTGCGTCGCGGGGGGACGAACGACCTCTACATCGCCAAGGGCACCGGCAAGTCCACCGCCCCGTTCGAGGCTCCCGTCGTGGTCCGCAGCAACTGGTCCGCCTACGACCTGCTCGTCACGCCGGGTGACGTCAACGGGGACGCCAAGTCCGACCTGGTGGCACGTACGCCCGCGGGCGCGCTGTACCTCCTCAAGGGGACAGGCGTGGGCACATCGGAGATCTTTGCCACACAGGTGAAGCTCGGAACCGGCTGGAACAGCTACTACACGGTCGGCTGAAACGCCAGGTGAGCCGCCGGTTTCCGGATGCTCGCCCGCTCCTGCCGAGGCCCCCGTCGCCGGACGGGGGCCTCGGCTCGTTGTGCAACGCTTCTCGCTGCTCCGGCTGTCCCACCGAGTGACGCCGGACCACGCCCGTGCACCACGGCAGGGGGTAACAGCGAGCAGCGGAAGAGGGAGCGCATGAGCGAGCAGAGCAGGAGCACCGGCCGAATACGTGGCACCGGCAGCCGCCGGAGGAAGCCGTCGCGGGCCCGCCGGGTGAAGCGGATCGCCCTGTGGGGGGCGGCCGCCCTGGTGGTCGTCGGCGGGTCCGGGCTCGGTTACGCCTACGTCACCCTCAACGGAAACCTGAAGGGCGTCGACATCGACGCGGCGCTGGGCACCGAGCGTCCCCGCGACGTGGACGACGGCTCCCAGGACATCCTGGTGCTCGGATCGGACTCCCGTTCCGGCGCCAACGCGAAGTACGGCGAGGACCAGGGTTCCGCGCGGTCGGACACCGCGATGGTCGTCCACGTGGACAAGGGCCACACCTCGGCGAGCGTCGTCTCCGTCCCGAGGGACACCCTCGTCGACCGCCCCGCCTGCGCGAGCGACACCACCGGCGAGCAGGTCGGCGGGCAGAAGCAGGCGATGTTCAACACGGCGTACGCCGTCGGCGGACCCGCCTGTGCCGTGAAGACCGTCGAGAAGATGTCCGGCATCCGCATGGACCACTACGTCGAGGTCGACTTCACCGGGTTCAAGAAGCTCATCGACGAACTCGGCGGGGTGAAGATCACCACCGCGAAGGCGATCGACGACCCCAACAGCCACCTCGCGCTGAAGCCCGGCCCGCACACCCTGAGCGGGGAGCAGTCCCTCGGTCTCGTCCGTACGCGTGAGAGCGTCGGGGACGGCAGCGACCTGGGCCGGATCCAGCTCCAGCAGGCTTTCGTCAAGGCCTTGATGGACCAGACGAAGAGCGTGGGTGTCTTCTCCGACCCGCAGAAGCTCTTCGGGCTCGCCGACACCGCGACCAAGGCCGTCACCACCGACTCCGAGCTGGCCTCCGTCAAGAAGCTCACGGGCTTCGCCAACGGGCTCAAGGGCCTCGGCTCGTCGCACGTCGACATGGTCACCCTGCCCGTGGAGTACGACCCCGAGTCCCCGAACCGGGTGCTGCCCCAGGAGAAGGCCGGACAGCAGGTGTGGGCGGCGCTCAAGCACGACAGGCCCATCCCGGCGTCCGCCACCGCGAAGTCGGCCGGCGACAAGGGCGATGCGGGGAAGGTCGTGCGGTAGCGCACGTTCCGTCACCGTGCGGCCGCGCACAGTACCCCGGACCGCCCGGGAATATGCGGGGCAGGGTCCTCGTTTTGGGAGATACGGCCGGTCCTGGCAGACTGGTACGTCGGCCCCGGTTCACGGACGCGCAATCCGCGCGAACGACCCGGAGCCCTCCCGAAACTAGGAGACACCTTGAAGCGCGAGATTCACCCCCAGTACGTCGAGACCCAGGTCAGCTGCACCTGTGGCGCGTCGTTCACCACCCGGAGCACCCTCGACGGCGGCGCGATCCGTGCCGACGTCTGCTCCGAGTGCCACCCGTTCTACACGGGCAAGCAGAAGATCCTCGACACCGGTGGCCGTGTGGCCCGCTTCGAGGCCCGCTTCGGCAAGGCCGCCGGCTCCGCCAGCAAGTAGCGAGCCACTGCGCCGGTTCCCGACGCCCCTCACCGGGCGCCGGGGCCGGCGTTTTTTCCGGCTGTGCGGCCGGCCGCCCCGCGGGGCGCGGCACCGGAGGCACACCGTCCAGCAGGCCCGCAGACGTATGACGCAGAAACCAGGAGCCCGAAGATGTTCGAGGCGGTCGAGGAACTGATCGGCGAGCACGCCGATCTCGAGAAGAAGCTCGCCGACCCGTCGGTCCACGCCGACCAGGCCAACGCGCGCAAGCTCAACAAGCGCTACGCGGAGCTGACCCCGATCGTCTCCACCTACCGGTCCTGGAAGCAGACCGGCGACGACATCGGGACCGCCCGCGAATTCGCGGCCGACGACCCGGACTTCGCCGCCGAGGTCAAGGTCCTGGAGAAGCAGCGCGAGGAGATCACCGAGAAGCTCCGCCTCCTCCTGGTCCCGCGCGACCCCAGCGACGACAAGGACGTCCTCCTGGAGATCAAGGCGGGCGCGGGCGGCGACGAGTCCGCCCTGTTCGCCGGCGACCTCCTGCGCATGTACCTGCGCTACGCCGAGCGCGTCGGCTGGAAGACCGAGATCATCGACTCCACCGAGTCCGAGCTCGGCGGCTACAAGGACGTCCAGGTCGCCGTGAAGACCAAGGGCGGCAACGGCGCCACCGAGCCCGGCCAGGGCGTCTGGGCGCGGATGAAGTACGAGGGCGGGGTGCACCGCGTGCAGCGCGTGCCCTCCACCGAGTCGCAGGGCCGTATCCACACCTCCGCCGCCGGCGTGCTCGTGACGCCCGAGGCGGAGGAGGTCGACGTCGAGATCCACGCCAACGACCTCCGCATCGACGTCTACCGCTCCTCCGGGCCCGGCGGCCAGTCCGTCAACACCACGGACTCCGCCGTCCGCATCACGCACCTGCCGACCGGTGTCGTCGCGTCCTGCCAGAACGAGAAGAGCCAGCTCCAGAACAAGGAGCAGGCCATGCGCATCCTGCGGTCCCGGCTGCTGGCCGCCGCCCAGGAGGCCGCCGAGCAGGAAGCCTCCGACGTGCGCCGCAGCCAGGTGCGCACCGTGGACCGCTCCGAGAAGATCCGGACGTACAACTTCCCGGAAAACCGGATCTCGGACCACCGCGTCGGCTTCAAGGCGTACAACTTGGACCAGGTGCTCGACGGTGACCTCGACGCGGTCATCCAGGCCTGCGTCGACGCCGACTCCGCCGCCAAGCTCGCCGCCGCATAAGCCGCACCCGCCCCGCCCCGCTCGTGAACCCGTACGGAGAACCGCGATGAACCTGCTGCTCGCCGAGGTGGCCCAGGCCACCCAGCGGCTGGCCGACGCCGGTGTCCCCTCACCGCGATTCGACGCCGAGGAACTCGCCGCGTTCGTGCACGGCGTCAAGCGGGGCGAACTGCACCACGTGCCGGACGCCGACTTCGACGCCCGCTACTGGGAGACGATCGCCCGCCGCGAGAACCGCGAGCCGCTCCAGCACATCACCGGCCGCGCCTTCTTCCGCTACCTGGAGCTCCAGGTCGGGCCGGGCGTCTTCGTGCCCCGCCCGGAGACCGAGTCGGTCGTCGGCTGGGCGATAGACGCCGTACGCGCGATGGACGTCGTGGAACCCCTCATCGTCGATCTCTGCACCGGATCGGGCGCGATCGCGCTCGCCATGGCGCAGGAGGTGCCGCGTTCGCGTGTGCACGCTGTCGAGCTGTCCGAGGACGCCCTGAGGTGGACCCGGAAGAACGCCGAGGGGTCCAGGGTCACCGTCCACCGCGGCGACGCCCTGAGCGCCCTTCCCGAGCTCGACGGACAGGTCGACCTGGTCATCTCCAACCCGCCCTACATCCCGCTCACCGAGTGGGAGTACGTGGCGCCGGAGGCCCGCGACCACGACCCGCAGATGGCCCTCTTCTCCGGCGAGGACGGCCTCGACACCATCCGCGGCATCGAACGCACCGCCCACCGCCTGCTCCGCCCCGGCGGGCTCGTCGTCATCGAGCACGCCGACACCCAGGGCGGCCAGGTGCCGTGGATCTTCACCGAGGAGCGGGGCTGGGCCGACGCGGCCGACCACCCCGACCTCAACAAGCGCCCCCGGTTCGCGACGGCCCGCAAGGCCATGCCGTGACCACCGGGACACCGGCACCGCACGATCCCTACCCGCCCCACCCGTACATGTCCGAGGAGGCCGGCTGATGGCACGGCGATACGACTGCAACGACGCGACCGACCGTACGACCGGCCTGCGTGAAGCCGCGTCCGCCGTCCGCCGCGGCGAACTGGTCGTGCTGCCCACCGACACCGTGTACGGGATCGGTGCGGACGCCTTCAGCTCGGAGGCGGTCGCCGACCTGCTGGACGCCAAGGGCCGCGGACGCAACATGCCGACCCCTGTCCTGATCGGCTCCCCGAACACCCTGCACGGCCTGGTCACCGACTTCTCCGAGCAGGCGTGGGAGCTCGTCGACGCGTTCTGGCCCGGTGCCCTGACGCTCGTCGCCAGGCACCAGCCGTCGCTCCAGTGGGACCTCGGCGACACGCGGGGCACCGTCGCCGTACGGATGCCCCTGCACCCGGTCGCCATCGAGCTGCTCACGGAGGTCGGCCCGATGGCCGTCTCCAGCGCCAACCTCACCGGACACCCCTCGCCCGAGGACTGCGACGCGGCCCAGGGCATGCTCGGCGACAGCGTCTCCGTCTACCTCGACGGCGGCCCGACGCCCGGTATCGTCCCGTCGTCCATCGTCGACGTCACCGGCAAGGTCCCGGTCCTGTTGCGGGCCGGCGCGCTCACGGTCGAGGAACTCCGCAAGGTGGTACCCGACCTCGAGGTGGCCAATTGACCGCCCCTGAGGGGCGTGGCATAGCGGGGCAGCACGACACTTTCCGCATCCTCCACGTCAGCACCGGCAACGTCTGCCGCTCGCCCATCACCGAGCGGCTGACCCGCCATGCCCTCGTGGACCGGCTCGGCGACCCGCTCAGCGGCGGCCTCATCGTGGAGAGCGCCGGCACCTGGGGGCACGAGGGCGCACCCATGGAGGCCAACGCCGAGGTCGTCCTCGCCGACTTCGGCGCGGACGCCACCGGATTCGTCGGCCGTGAGCTCCTCGACGAGCACGTGATCCGCGCGGACCTGGTCCTCACCGCCACCCGCGACCACCGCGCCCAGGTGATCTCCATGGGCCACTCGGCGGGCCTGCGGACCTTCACCCTCAAGGAGTTCACCCGTCTGGTGCGGGCCATCGACCCCGCGACGCTGCCCGACGCCCGCGAGGAGGGCGTCGTCGAGCGCGCCCGCGCGCTGGTGCGCGCCGCGGCGGCCCTGCGCGGATGGCTGCTGGCACCCACGGCGGAGGCCGACGAGGTCTACGACCCGTACGGCGCGCCGATCACGTTCTTCCGCTCCATCGGCGACGAGATCAGCCAGGCGCTCGATCCGGTCATGACGGCACTGACCGGAGTGCGCGCCCCGCACTGAGGTGCGCCGACCGGCGTAGAGGGGCGCCCGGCAGCGGGCAGGCCGCCCGGGGCGGGCCTACATTGGATCTGACGCCACGCACCCCCCTCCTCCAGGCCCGGAGCCGTCAGATGCCGGTCACCACTCCAGCCGCACCCGCGCCGCCGCTCTCCGCGTCGGAGACCGCCCTGCCGCAGGACTTCGGCGCCCTGCTCCGACAGGACCCGGAGGTCGGGGGCATCCTCCTGGCCGAGACCGGCCGGCAGTCGAGCACGCTCCAGCTCGTCGCCGCCGAGAACTTCACCTCGCCCGCGGTCCTCGCCGCCCTCGGCTCCCCGCTCGCCAACAAGTACGCCGAGGGCTACCCCGGTGCCCGTCACCACGGCGGCTGCGAGCAGGCCGACGCCGCCGAACGCGTCGCGGTCCGGCGGGCCATGTCGCTCTTCGGCGCCGAGCACGCCAACGTCCAGCCGCACTCCGGCTCCTCGGCCGTCCTGGCGGCCTACGCCGCCCTCCTGCGCCCCGGCGACACGGTGCTGGCCATGGGCCTCCCGTACGGGGGACACCTCACCCACGGCGCTCCGGGCAACTTCTCCGGGCGCTGGTTCGAGTTCGCCGGTTACGGCGTCGACCCCGACAGCGGGCTCATCGACTACGCGCAGGTGCGCGCCCTCGCCCGGGCCCGGCGCCCCAAGGCGATCGTCTGCGGATCGATCTCGTACCCCCGGCACCCCGACTACGAGGAGTTCCGGGACATCGCGGACGAGGCCGGCGCGTACCTGATCGCGGACGCCGCCCATCCGATGGGGCTGATCGCCGGGGGAGCGGCGCCCAGCCCGGTGCCCTACGCCGACGTGGTGTGCGCCACGACGCACAAGGTGCTGCGCGGACCGCGCGGCGGGATGATCCTCTGCGGTGCCGAGCTCTCCGAGCGGATCGACCGCGCGGTGTTCCCGTTCACCCAGGGCGGCGCCCAGATGCACACGGTCGCGGCGAAGGCCGTCGCCTTCGGGGAGGCGGCAGCCCCCGGCTTCGCGGTCTACGCCCACCGGGTCGTCGCGCACGCCCGGGTCCTGGCCGCCGCTCTCGAGGCCGAGGGCTTCGAGGTCACCACGGGCGGCACGGACACCCACATCGTCGTCGCGGACCCCGGCCCGCTGGGCGTCGACGCGCGTACCGCCCGCGAGCGGCTGATGGCCGCCGGCATGGTGTTGGACACCTGCGCACTGCCGTACGGGGACGCGCGCGGCATCCGGCTCGGCACCGCCGCCGTCACCACGCAGGGCATGGACGAGGACGACATGGCCCGGATCGCGTCGCTGCTCGGTGCGGCCGTACGGGCGGAGGACGACGCCGCCCGCACGCGGGCCGAGGTGCGCGCGATGACGGAGCGCAATCCGCCGTATCCGGGGTAGACGGCCCTGATGAGGCATGTGCAACCAACACCCGTGGCTCGGTGTCCTTGCTCATGAGACTAGGGTGTGGGGCTGAGATGGCCGGCGAAATCTGTGGGGCAGCCCGTGCGTGATTACCTGCTGACGCTCTGTGTCACGGCCGCAGTGACCTATCTGCTGACCGGACCGGTGCGGAAGTTCGCCATCGCGGTCGGGGCGATGCCCGCGATCCGCGCGCGTGACGTACACCGGGAACCGACACCTCGGCTCGGTGGCATCGCCATGTTCGGCGGACTGTGCGCGGGCCTGATCGTCGCGGACCACCTGTTCAACCTGAACAGCGTCTTCGAGCTGTCCAACGAACCCCGGGCCCTGCTCTCCGGGGCCGCCCTGATCTGGCTGATCGGCGTCCTGGACGACAAGTTCGAGATCGACGCGCTGATCAAGCTCGGCGGGCAGATGATCGCCGCCGCCGTCATGGTCATCCAGGGTCTGACGATCCTGTGGCTGCCCATCCCCGGTGTCGGCACGGTCGCGCTCACGCAGTGGCAGGGCACGCTGCTCACGGTCGCGCTGGTCGTGATCACCATCAACGCGGTCAACTTCGTCGACGGGCTGGACGGCCTCGCGGCCGGCATGGTCTGCATCGCGTCCGCGGCGTTCTTCCTGTACACCTACCGGCTCTGGTACGGGTACGGCATCGAGGCGGCCGCCCCGGCGACGCTCTTCGCCGCGGTCCTGATGGGCATGTGCCTCGGCTTCCTCCCGCACAACATGCACCCCGCCCGGATCTTCATGGGCGACTCCGGCTCGATGCTCATCGGCCTGGTGCTGGCCGCCGGCGCGATCTCCGTCACCGGACAGGTCGACCCGGACGTCATGAAGCTCTTCCTGGAGGGCAGCGAACGGCAGGCGACCCACGCGATGCTGCCCGTCTTCATCCCGCTGCTGCTGCCGCTGACGATCATCGCGATCCCGGCCGCCGACCTGGTGCTGGCCATCGTGCGGCGTACCTGGAACGGCCAGTCGCCGTTCGCCGCCGACCGCGGGCACCTGCACCACCGGCTGCTGGAGATCGGGCACTCGCACAGCAGGTCCGTGCTGATCATGTACTTCTGGTCGGCGCTGATCGCGTTCGGCGCCGTCGGCTACTCCGTCCACTCCGCGTCCCTCTGGATCGTGCTGGTCATCGTGGGGCTCAGCGCGGTGGGCCTCATCCTGCTGCTCATGCCGCGCTTCACCCCGCGCGCCCCGCTCTGGGCCGAGTCCTTCGTGCCGCCGCGCTACCGCAGGCGCCGGCACCGGGACCACGAGGAGTCCGCGGACACCGCGGACGCGACCTCGCGGGGCCAACAGGACCTCGACGGCTCGCACATGGCCTCCCCGGTGCCGGACAGGCCCCCGGTGGCCGTGGGGGTCTCCGGCGTCAACGGAGCGACCGCGATCGGCCCCCGTTCGCGGTTCACAGATCGGGACCGTGCCGATTCGCCGCGTTAGCGACCACGGTGCAGAAGTCCCCATACCAGACAATGCGCCGTGATGTTCTGCACAGACGCGCGGGTTAACTCTCATGTGTGACAGCTGGCACACTTTCTGAGTAAAGACCTCATCAAATAGTTTGTGATACCGTTCACGAAGCCCGGTGAGGAGCCGAAGGACCTGAGTAGCACGGTCCCTCGGCCCGAGGTATCGACTCGGACCGGGCCTACGCTCGTCCCTGACGACCACTGCCCACCCCCTGCAATGCGGAGTAACCGCCATGCCGTCCAACGACGTCCGGACTCTCCTTCACACCGCCGTGCCCACCGCTGCCGTCGGTGTGGTCGCCGTCGCTGTCAGCGCTGCGCTCGCAGGCGGCAAGGGGGCGATCGGTGCGGCCGTCGGGACGCTGGTGGTGATCCTCTTCATGGGGATCGGGCTCGGCGTCCTGCAGCGTACGGCGAAGTCCCTGCCCCACCTGTTCCAGGCCATGGGGCTGGTGCTGTACACGGTCGAACTGCTGCTGCTGTTCGTCTTCGTGGCCGCCTTCCAGAACACGACGCTGTTCAACCCGAGGGCCTTCGCCGCCTCGCTGATCGCGGCGACGCTCGCGTGGGTCGCGGCGCAGATCCGTGTGCACATGAAGACCAAGATCCTTTACGTCGAGCCGGACCCGTCCGCGGGCAAGACGCCCGAGAACACGGGGTCTTCGACGTGAGGGGTAGGGCCGGGATAAGCGAGCGTTCGAGACCCTGCTATCGTCCGGTGCCAACTGCGGCACTGCGGGCGCGGGCATCAAAATCGGCGCCTGCTTCATCGCGAGGCGCAATGCCTGAGCCGCCCCCCATCCGTAAAACCAGTCCAGTGCCGACCAGCGGCTGCTTGCCGCGCCGACACAACGAGGTTGCCGTACCTATGCGCCACGCTGAAGGAGCCCGCGGTGAGTGCTGACCCGACGACGGTGCTCGCCTTCGAGACCGACTGCCACATCTTCGACGGATGCGGCTTCCCGGCTCCTGGCCTGCACTCCTTTGTTTTCGAGCCGATGTTCACCGTCGGCGGCATCGAGATCAACAAGCCGATGCTGCTGGCGGTCCTGAGCACCGTTGTCGTCGTCGGCTTCTTCTGGGCGGCCTTCAACAAGCCGAAGGTCGTGCCCGGAAAGCTCCAGATGGTCGCCGAGGCGGGTTACGACTTCATCCGCACCGGTGTGGTGTACGAGACGCTCGGCAAGCGCGAGGGCAAGAAGTACGTGCCCCTCATGGTCTCGCTGTTCTTCTTCATCTGGATCATGAACCTCTGGGCGATCATTCCCTTCGCCCAGTTCCCGGTGGTCTCGGTCATCGGGTTCCCGGTGGCGCTGGCCGCGATCGTGTACATCCTCTGGGTCAGCCTGACCTTCAAGCGGCACGGTTTCGTCGGTGGCTGGAAGAACATCTCCGGCTACGACCCGTCGATCGGCCCGGCCCTCCCGTTCGTCATGCTCATCGAGATCATGTCGAACCTGCTGATCCGGCCGTTCACCCACGCCGTGCGACTCTTCGCCAACATGTTCGCCGGCCACGTGCTGCTGCTGATCTTCACGATCGCCAGCTGGTACCTGCTGAACGGCATCGGCATCGCCTACGCCGGTGTCTCGTTCGTGATGACCATCCTGATGACCGCCTTCGAGCTGTTCATCCAGGCGCTGCAGGCCTACGTGTTCGTCCTTCTGGCCTGCAACTACATCCAGGGCGCTCTCGCAGAGAACCACTGAGCAGCACCCGGCTCCACCCCCGATAGTCGTCCGGTGGCCAACCCCCACCGGTTCTGAAAGAGAAGGAAGAAACGGCATGTCCGCTCTTGAGACCCTCGCCGCCGTCAACATCACGGGCAACCTCGGTTCCATCGGCTACGGCCTCGCCGCGATCGGCCCCGGCGTCGGCGTCGGCATCATCTTCGGTAACGGCACCCAGGCGCTGGCCCGCCAGCCCGAAGCTGCCGGCCTGATCCGCTCGAACCAGATCCTCGGCTTCGTGCTCTGTGAGGCGCTCGCCCTGATCGGTCTCGTCATGCCCTTCGTCTACCCGGTCGACTAATTCGCGGCATTACCACTGCCCGAAGCGACGAAAGGCATTGATGTGAACGCCCTACTGCTGGCGTCCGAAGAAGAGATCCAGAACCCGCTGCTTCCCGCGGTGCCTGAGATCATCATCGGCCTCATCGCCTTCGCCATCGTCTTCGGTTTCCTCGCCAAGAAGCTCCTCCCGAACATCAACAAGGTTCTGGAAGAGCGCCGCGAGGCCATCGAAGGCGGTATCGAGAAGGCCGATGCGGCCCAGACCGAGGCCCAGAGCGTTCTTGAGCAGTACAAGGCTCAGCTCGCCGAGGCCCGCCACGAGGCCGCCCGTCTGCGCCAGGAGGCGCAGGAGCAGGGTGCCGTCATCATCCAGGAGATGAGGGCGGAGGGTCAGCGGCAGCGCGAGGAGATCATCGCGGCCGGCCACGCCCAGATCGAGGCCGACCGCAAGGCCGCGGCGTCCGCGCTGCGTCAGGACGTGGGCTCCCTCGCCACCGCCCTGGCCGGCAAGCTCGTCGGCGAGTCCCTCGAGGACCACGCCCGGCAGAGCGGCACCGTCGACCGGTTCCTCGACGAGCTCGAGGCGAAGGCCGAGGCCGTCCGATGAACGGAGCGAGCCGCGAGGCGCTGGCCGCCGCACGCGAGCGCCTCGACGCACTGACCGACTCCACGTCGGTCGACGCGGCGAAGCTCGCCGAGGAGCTGGCAGCCGTCACCGCGCTGCTCCACCGCGAGGTGTCGCTGCGCCGGGTCCTGACCGACCCGTCGCAGGGCGGCGAGGCCAAGGCCGAGCTGGCCGGGCGACTGCTGAGCGGACAGGTGGGCGGCGAAGCCGTGGACCTGGTCTCCGGCATGGTCCGTTCCCGCTGGTCGCAGTCGCGTGACCTGGTCGACGCGGCCGAGGAGCTGGCGAACACCGCCGACCTCACCGCTGCCCAGCGCGCGGGTGTGCTCGACGACGTCGAGGACGAGCTGTTCCGGTTCGGCCGGATCGTCTCCTCCGACGTGGCACTGCGGTCGGCCCTGACCAGCAAGTCGGCCACGGGCTCCGCCAAGAGCGAGCTGCTCCGCAGCCTGCTCGGCGGCAAGGCCCAGCCGGTCACGGAGCGTGTGATCACGCGCCTCGTGACCCAGCCCCGAGGACGTAGCCTGGAAGCGGGACTCGACTCCCTGTCCAGGCTCGCCGCGGAGCGCCGGGACCGCATGGTCGCCGTCGTCACCTCGGCGGTGCCGCTGTCCGATCGGCAGAAGCAGCGCCTCGGCGCGGCCCTGGCGAAGATCTACGGCCGGCAGATGCACCTGAACCTGGACGTGGACCCCGAGGTCCTCGGTGGGATCTCGGTGCGCGTCGGTGACGAGGTCATCAACGGCACGATCGCGGAGCGCCTCGAAGAGGTCACCCGCAGGATGGCCGGCTGACAGCGCGCAGCGCCCACACCGCACCAACTGAACGAGCAAGAATTGCGGCCCGGTTGGGCCGTGCAGAAATTGCAGAAGATTCCTGGGGGTCGCCCCCAGACCCCTTTGAGAAACTTCGGGCCCAACAAGGAGAGCAGGGAACCCCAGATGGCGGAGCTTACGATCCGGCCGGAGGAGATCCGGGACGCACTGGATAACTTTGTCCAGTCGTACCAGCCGGACGCGGCCTCGCGCGAGGAGGTCGGGACGGTCAGCGTTGCCGGCGACGGCATCGCGAAGGTGGAGGGCCTGCCCTCCGCCATGGCGAACGAGCTGCTGAAGTTCGAGGACGGCACCCTCGGTCTCGCCCTCAACCTCGAGGAGCGCGAGATCGGTGCGATCGTCCTCGGCGAGTTCAGCGGAATCGAGGAGGGCCAGCCGGTGCAGCGCACCGGTGAGGTGCTCTCCGTCGGCGTCGGCGAGGGCTACCTCGGCCGCGTCGTCGACCCGCTCGGCAACCCGATCGACGGTCTCGGCGAGATCGCGACCGAAGGCCGTCGCGCCCTCGAGCTGCAGGCGCCTGGCGTCATGGTCCGCAAGTCGGTGCACGAGCCGATGCAGACCGGCTACAAGGCCGTCGACGCCATGGTGCCGATCGGCCGCGGCCAGCGTCAGCTGATCATCGGCGACCGTCAGACGGGTAAGACCGCTCTGGCCGTCGACACGATCATCAACCAGCGCGACAACTGGCGCTCGGGCGACGTGAACAAGCAGGTGCGCTGCATCTACGTCGCGATCGGTCAGAAGGGCTCCACCATCGCCTCCGTGCGCGGTGCCCTCGAAGAGGCCGGTGCGCTCGAGTACACGACCATCGTCGCCGCCCCGGCGTCCGACCCGGCCGGCTTCAAGTACCTGGCGCCGTACACCGGCTCGGCCATCGGCCAGCACTGGATGTACGACGGCAAGCACGTCCTCATCATCTTCGACGACCTCTCGAAGCAGGCCGACGCCTACCGCGCCGTGTCGCTCCTGCTGCGCCGTCCGCCGGGCCGCGAGGCCTACCCGGGCGACGTCTTCTACCTGCACTCGCGTCTGCTGGAGCGCTGCGCCAAGCTCTCCGACGACATGGGCGCCGGTTCGATGACGGGCCTCCCGATCGTCGAGACCAAGGCGAACGACGTGTCGGCGTTCATCCCGACCAACGTCATCTCCATCACCGACGGCCAGTGCTTCCTGGAGTCCGACCTGTTCAACGCGGGTCAGCGTCCGGCGCTCAACGTCGGTATCTCGGTCTCCCGAGTCGGTGGCTCCGCCCAGCACAAGGCCATGAAGCAGGTCTCCGGCCGACTGCGTGTGGACCTCGCCCAGTACCGCGAGCTGGAGGCGTTCGCCGCCTTCGGTTCCGACCTGGACGCGGCTTCCAAGGCGTCGCTGGAGCGCGGTAAGCGCATGGTCGAGCTGCTGAAGCAGCCGCAGTACGCCCCGTTCCCGATGGAGGAGCAGGTCGTCTCCGTCTGGGCCGGCACCACGGGCAAGATGGACGACGTCCCGGTCGAGGACATCCGCCGCTTCGAGAGCGAGCTGCTGGAGTTCCTGCGCCGTGAGCGCAAGGACCTCCTGACCAGCATCGCCGAGGGCGGCAAGATGTCCGACGACACGCTGCAGTCGATCGCCGACGCGATCGCCGCCTTCAAGCAGCAGTTCGAGACCTCGGACGGCAAGCTCCTGGGCGAGGGCTGATCGATGGGCGCTCAGCTTCGCGTTTACAAGCGCCGCATCCAAGCCGTCACCGCGACCAAGAAGATCACCAAGGCGATGGAGATGATCGCCGCCTCGCGCATCGTCAAGGCGCAGCGCAAGGTGGCGGCGTCGATGCCGTACGCGACCGAGCTCACCCGTGCGGTGACCGCGGTCGCGACCGGCTCGAACACCAAGCACCCGCTCACCACCGAGGCCGAGTCCCCGGCCCGGGCCGCGGTCCTGCTCCTCACGAGCGACCGCGGTCTGGCCGGCGGCTACTCCTCCAACGCCATCAAGGCGGCGGAGCGGCTCCGGGAGCGGCTGGCGGCCGAGGGCAAGGAGGTCGACACGTACATCGTCGGCCGCAAGGGCGTCGCGTACTACGGCTTCCGTGAGCGCAAGGTCTCGGAGTCGTGGACCGGCTTCACCGACAGCCCCGAGTACTCGGATGCCAAGAAGATCGCCGAGCCCCTCATCGCGTCCATCCAGAAGGACACGGCGGAGGGCGGGGTCGACGAACTGCACATCGTCTTCACGGAATTCGTGTCGATGATGACGCAGAACGCGGTCGACGGCCGGATGCTGCCGCTGTCGCTCGAGAAGGGCGAGGAGGAGAGCACCGAGAAGGGTGAGATCCTTCCGCTGTTCGAGTTCGAGCCGTCGGCGGAGGACGTCCTCGACGCCCTTCTGCCGCGCTACGTCGAGAGCCGTATCTACAACGCACTGCTGCAGGCCGCCGCTTCCGAGCACGCCGCCCGCCGCCGTGCGATGAAGTCGGCGACCGACAACGCCGGGGACCTGATCAAGAGCCTCTCCCGGCTTGCCAACGCGGCCCGCCAGGCCGAAATCACCCAGGAAATCAGCGAGATCGTCGGCGGTGCAGGTGCGCTGGCCGACGCGTCCGCGGGGAGTGACAAGTAATGACGACGACAGTTGAGACGGCCGCTGCCACGGGCCGCGTCGCCCGGGTCATCGGCCCGGTCGTCGACGTGGAGTTCCCCGTCGACGCGATGCCGGAGATCTACAACGCCCTGCACATCGACGTCGACGACCCGGCCGAGGCCGGCGCTCGTAAGACGCTGACCCTCGAGGTCGCCCAGCACCTGGGCGACGGCATGGTCCGCGCGATCTCGATGCAGCCCACCGACGGCGTGGTCCGCCAGGCCCCGGTGACCAACACGGGCACGGGTATCACCGTCCCGGTCGGTGACGTCACCAAGGGCAAGGTGTTCAACACCCTCGGTCAGATCCTGAACGAGCCGGAGGCCGAGGCGCAGATCACCGAGCGCTGGCCGATCCACCGCAAGGCCCCGGCCTTCGACCAGCTCGAGTCCAAGACCGAGATGTTCGAGACCGGCCTGAAGGTCGTCGACCTGCTGACCCCGTACGTCAAGGGCGGCAAGATCGGTCTGTTCGGTGGTGCGGGCGTCGGCAAGACGGTCCTCATCCAGGAAATGATCATGCGTGTGGCGAAGCTGCACGACGGTGTGTCGGTGTTCGCCGGTGTCGGCGAGCGCACCCGTGAGGGCAACGACCTCATCGACGAGATGACCGACTCGGGCGTCCTGGACAAGACCGCGCTGGTCTTCGGCCAGATGGACGAGCCGCCGGGCACCCGTCTGCGGGTCGCGCTGTCCGCCCTGACCATGGCGGAGTACTTCCGCGATGTGCAGAAGCAGGACGTGCTGCTCTTCATCGACAACATCTTCCGCTTCACGCAGGCCGGTTCCGAGGTCTCCACGCTGCTCGGCCGCATGCCGTCCGCGGTGGGTTACCAGCCGACCCTGGCCGACGAGATGGGTGTGCTCCAGGAGCGCATCACCTCGACGCGTGGTCACTCGATCACCTCGATGCAGGCGATCTACGTCCCCGCGGACGACCTGACCGACCCGGCCCCGGCCACCACGTTCGCCCACCTCGACGCGACGACGGTTCTCTCCCGTCCGATCTCCGAGAAGGGCATCTACCCGGCCGTGGACCCGCTGGACTCCACGTCCCGCATCCTGGACCCGCGCTACATCGCGCAGGACCACTACGACACGGCCAGCCGCGTCAAGGGGATCCTGCAGAAGTACAAGGACCTCCAGGACATCATCGCGATCCTCGGTATCGACGAGCTGGGCGAGGAGGACAAGCTCGTCGTCCACCGTGCCCGTCGCGTCGAGCGCTTCCTGTCGCAGAACACCCACGCCGCCAAGCAGTTCACCGGCCTGGACGGTTCGGACGTCCCGCTCGACGAGTCGATCGCCGCGTTCAACGCGATCTGTGACGGGGAGTACGACCACTTCCCCGAGCAGGCGTTCTTCATGTGCGGTGGCATCGAGGACCTCAAGGCCAACGCCAAGGAGCTCGGCGTCTCCTGAGCCTCCGGCTCACCGAGGGGGGTGGGTGTGTCCCGCCCCCCTCACCACGCCCCGTAGAATTGACCCAACACCCGGCACGACCGCCGGGTGGTGACCCGAGGAGCCACCCTTGGCTGCTGAGCTGCATGTCGAGCTGGTCGCCGCGGACCGCAGTGTCTGGTCCGGCGAGGCCACCCTCGTTGTCGCACGTACCACGTCCGGCGACATCGGCGTCATGCCCGGTCACCAGCCGCTTCTGGGTGTGCTGGAATCGGGCCCCGTGACGATCCGTACGAGCGACGGCGGGACCGTTGTCGCCGCTGTGCACGGCGGTTTCATCTCGTTCGCGGACAACAAGCTCTCCCTGCTGGCGGAGATCGCGGAGCTGGCTGACGAGATCGACGTCCAGCGCGCGGAGCGTGCGCTGGAGCGCGCGAAGTCGGACACGGACGCAGGTGCCGAGCGCCGCGCGGACGTGCGACTGCGTGCGGTGGCGGCGCACTGAGCGTCCCCACGAGGAGTTTTCAACTCAGCCGCGGCCCGAGCTGGAGAGATCCAGACCGTGTCGCGGCTGAGGCAATGCAGGTGCAGTCCGGTTCGGCTCGGTTCGGTATCCGTTACTCGACGATGCGAGGAGGTTGGTGGAGATGGTCCTCGCGTTGTGGGTAGGCGGTCTGGTCGTCGTACTGGTCGCGGTGGGTCTGTTCGTCTTCGGCCTCCGCAGGCGTCTGATCCAGCGCTCCGGCGGAACTTTCGACTGCAGTCTGCGGTGGGACGTGTCCGAGGAGCCGGATCCCTCCGGCAAGGGCTGGGTCTACGGTGTCGCCCGCTACAGCGGTGACCGCGTCGACTGGTTCCGGGTGTTCTCCTACTCGCCCCGGCCGCGTCGCGGTCTGGAGCGCTCCGCCATCGAGGTGGTCGCACGCCGGCTGCCCGAGGGCGAGGAGGAGCTTGCGCTCCTGTCCGACTCCGTCGTGCTCGGCTGTCTCCACCGGGGGACGCGCCTGGAGCTGGCGATGAGTGAGGACGCGCTGACCGGTTTCCTCGCCTGGCTGGAGGCGGCGCCTCCCGGCCAGAGGGTCAATGTGGCCTAGGCGGAGCTCTCGCTGGTCGAGGCCCCCCGGACTCCGTCCGGGGGGCCTCTGCCGTCCGTGCGGCCGTCTACCGCGCCGCTGAGGTCGCGAGCACACCCCGGGCTGACGTCCCGTCTGGCCAGGTCCACCCCGCGACGACGCGCGCGGAGGAGTCCTCCGCGGTGTCCGCTGGCCGCAGGACCCGGTTGACCCGCACGTCGGCCCCGTCGTCCGGCCCGGCCGGGTGCACCGCGACGGACGGGTCGGCGGTGTCGCTCTCGCTCCGGTGCTGCGGAGCCGCCTCACCGCGCAGCAGCGCGCGCAGCTGTTCGGCGGCCACGGGGTCCTGGACACCGTCGTAGATCCACCGGGTTCCGAGCACCCCGTGCTCGGAGGTGCCGATCAGGGCCCCGCCGGGGACGGTCTCCGCGGCCGCGGCCCGGTAGGTCATGGGCACCAGGTAGGCCACCGGAGGCTGCGGCGCGGTGTCCACCACGATCATGAGCTCGATCCCGACCTCCCCCTCCGGATCGTCCAGGCGGAAGCCGCCGGCCACCACGAGCTCCGGTGCCTTCGTGTCGCCCGCGTACCAGCTCTGCTCCGGGAGCCAGCCGGTGAGCAGCTCCAGCTTGGTGGGCGCCATGGTGGTGCGGTGGATGAATGCCACATGAGCTCCTTCGACGGTCGGGTCCTGCCCTTCGGCAGGGCCCGATCGAACCTATAGGAACCCCTCGCGTCGTCTCAGGGGGGCCGGAGCACGAAAAACCGGGGAGACAGGGGGCGGTCCTGTCTCCCCGGCGCTTTTCCGGGGGGTGGCGGCCGTCTCGTAGGGGCGGACCGAGACGGTGTCGTGGACGGGCTAGTTGAGGCCGTTGTCCATCGCTGTCACGAGCTCACCGTTCGCGGTGTCACCGCTGAACTCCCAGAAGAACGCTCCGCCCAGGCCCTGGCTGTTCGCCCAGGCCATCTTGGACGTGATCGTCGCCGGGGTGTCGTAGCTCCACCAGTTGGTGCCGCAGTGGGCGTAGGCGGTGCCGGCGATCGTGCCGGTGGCGGGGCAGCTGTTCTTCAGGACCTTGTAGTCCTCGATGCCCGCCTCGTACGTGCCTGTCGCGGCACCGGTCGCCGTGCCGCCGGGGGCGGACTGGGTGACACCGGTCCAGCCGCGGCCGTAGAAGCCGATTCCGAGGAGCAGCTTCGAGGCCGGGACGCCCTGGGCCTTCAGCTTGGCGATCGCGGCTGCGGAGTTGAAGCCCTCCTGCGGGATGCCGGAGTACGAGTTCAGCGGGGAGTGCGGGGCCGTCGGGCCCTTGGCCGCCCAGGCGCCGAAGAAGTCGTACGTCATGACGTTGTACCAGTTCATGGACTGGGCCGCGCCGGCGTAGTCCGCGGCGTCGATCTTGCCGCCGGTGGAGCCGTCCGCGGTGATCGCGGCGGTGACCAGGTTGCCCGTCCCGAACTTCGACCGCAGGGCCGAGGCGACGTTCTTCAGCGCGGCCGGACCGCTGGTGTCACAGGTGAGACCGCAGGCGTTGGGGTATTCCCAGTCGATGTCGATGCCGTCGAAGACATCGGCCCAGCGCGGGTCCTCGACCAGGTCGTAGCAGGACTGGGCGAAGGCCGCCGGGTTCTGGGCCGCCTGCGGGAAGCCGCCGGACCAGGTCCAGCCGCCGAAAGACCAGAGGACCTTGATGTGCGGGTACTTGGCCTTCAGCTTGCGCAGCTGGTTGAAGTTGCCGCGCAGCGGCTGGTCCCACGTGTCGGCGACGCCGTCGACCGACTGGTCGGCGGTGTAGGCCTTGTCGTAGTCGGCGTACGCGTCGCCGATGGTGCACTTGCCGTTCTGGACGTTGCCGAACGCGTAGTTGATGTGTGTGATCTTCGCGGCGGAGCCCGAGGTCACCAGGTTCTTCACGTGGTAGTTGCGTCCGTAGACGCCCCACTCGGTGAAGTAGCCGAGGTTGATCTTGTCGCCGGTGCCGGGGGTGCCCGGGTCGGTGGTGCCGGTGGTGCGTACGGCCACCGAGGCGCTGACCGGGCCGGTCTGGTCAGCGGTGTCGCGGGCCTGCACCGTGTACGAGTAGTCGGTGCCCTTGGTGAGGCCGGTGTCGGTGTACGTCGTCGTGGTGACCGTCGCGACCTTGGCGCCGTCGCGCAGGACGTCGTAGTTCTTGATGCCCTTGTCGTCGGTGGCGGCGGTCCAGCTGAGCTTCGCCGAGGTGTCCGTCACGTTGCTCGCGGTGGGGGTGCCGGGCTTGGACGGGGCGGTGTCACCGGGGACGGTGGGGCCGCCGTCACAGGAGGCGCCGTTCAGCTTGCAGCCGGCGGGGGAGCCGGAGCCGGTGCCGTTGAAGCCGAAGCTGATGCTGGCGCCCGGGGCCACCGAGCCGTTCCAGCCGAGGTTCTTGGCGGTCCAGTGGGTTCCGGAACTGGTGACGGTGGCGTCCCAGGCGGAGCCCACCGCGGTGCCGGAGGGGAAGTCCCACTCGATGGTCCAGGAGGAGAGGGCGGTGGTGCCGGTGTTCTTCACCGTCCACTGGCCCTCGAAGCCGGTGCCCCAGTCGGACTTCTTGACGTAGGTGGCGGTCGCGGAGGTGGCGGCTTCGGCCGGGGAGGCCAGGCCGACCATCGCGGCAAGGGGGAGCAGCAGTGCGGTGAGGCCCGCGACCGCCTTGGATCTCGTGGCCGAACCGGCTCCGCGTCTCCATCTGGGGCGGGACCGGCGTAGGGGGTTGTCAGTGCTCAACGGTGCTCCTCGGGTGAGGTCCGGCAAACGGGGATCAAACCCTGCGTCGCCCTGAGCCCGCTTTGTCATGGCGTACTCACCGCAGCGTGTTCGGTGAGATTAGGAAGGTCTGGACCAATCGTCAAGAGGTCCAGACCAAAGATTCGCGCCAGGATTCAGAGCTCCAACTCCTGCGCGAGCACCGCCGCTTGGACCCTGCTGCGCAGTCCGAGCTTGCCGAGCAGCCTGCTGACGTGCGTTTTCACGGTGGCCTCGGCCATGGAGAGCCGCACTGCGATCTCCGCGTTCGGCATCCCCTCGCCGAGGCAGCCCAGAACCTCGCGTTCCCGCCGGGTCAGGGTGTCGAGCGCCTCGGGGGCGTGCCCGCGCGTCCCGCGCGCGGAGGAGGCGCCAGCGAACTCCCGGATGAGCCTCCGGGTCACGGTGGGGGCGATCAGGCCCTCGCCGCGCGCCACCGTGCGGACCGCCTCGATCAGGTCCGCGGCCTCGGTGTTCTTCAGCAGGAAGCCCGACGCGCCCGCGCGGAGCGCCCCGAAGACGTACTCGTCCAGATCGAACGTCGTCAGCACCAGCACGTCCGCCAGCCCCTCCGCCACGACCTGCCGCGTCGCGGAGACCCCGTCGAGCCGGGGCATCTGCACATCCATCAGCACCAGATCGGGCCGCAGTTCCCGGGCCAGCCGTACGGCCTCCTCCCCGTCCGCCGCCTCGCCCACGACCTCGACGTCCTGGGCGCTGCCCAGGATCAGCACGAGTCCCGCACGCACGGCCGACTGGTCCTCCGCGACCAGCACCCGGATCGTCATCTCTCGTACGTCCTCTCCTCGACGGGCAGTTCGGCCCGCACCAGCCAGATCTTCACGCCGTCCTCCCGGGCCTCCGGGCCCGCTGCGATCGTCCCGCCCAGCAGTGCCACCCGCTCCCGCATCCCCACGAGCCCGGCGCCCGAACCGGGCGCGCGAGGCCCGGGGCGGTCACCCAGCACACTGCTCACCTCGACGGTGAGCACCTCGCGCGTCCGCCCCAGCCGGACCGCCACCGGGCCGGGCGCCGCGTGCTTCAGCGCGTTGGTCAGCGACTCCTGGACGATGCGGTACGCCGCCAGCTCCACCGGCGCGGGCAACGGCCCGGTCTCCTCGCGGCCGTCGTCCAGGGTGACGGTGAGGCCGCTGGAGGCGGAGTTCGCTCCCGCCTGGCCGACGAGGGCGTCGAGCGCGGCGAGGGTCGGCGCCGCACTCGGGGGCCCGGCCGCTCCGTTCTCCCGCAGGAGGCCGATCAGCCGCCGCATCTCGGCCAGCCCGTCGACACTGTTCTGCCGGATCACCCCGAGGGCGTCGCGCGAGGTGCCAGGGTCGTCGATCGAGAGCGCGGCGGTGGAGTGGATGGCGATCGCGGAGAGGTGGTTGGCGACCATGTCGTGCAGCTCGCGCGCCATGCGTGACCGCTCGGCGGTCACCGCCTGGACCCGGTCCATCTCGGCCAGCAGGACGGTCTGGTCGGCGCGCAGCCGCGCCGCCACGGCGGCCTCGCGGTGGTTGCGGACACTGGCGCCGGTGAGCGCGGGCCCGAAGGAGACCATGCCCGTGACGATGCCGATGAGCAGCGCGTCCGCGGACGGGATCCAGGCGATGAAGCCGGCGGTCACGGCCACCGTGACGAGCAGGGTGGTCACCGGGATGCGGCGTGCGGCGGCCGGGGTCCCGTACAGCACGGCGGCGTAGACGAGGTCGGTGAACATCAGCAGGGTCGCCAGGCTGCCCACGGTGAACTGGTCGGCGACCAGCGCGAGGGTGCCGATGACCAGCGCGGTCTGCGGGGCGCTGCGCCGCATCAGCTCCAGTGCCGACATCACCGCCAGCGGCACCAGCGAGGCCCAGGGGGCGTCGAGGAGCCGCCCGTTCTGGATGTGGATGCCGACCAGCCAGAGGAACACTCCGCCGGACAGGCCGACGGACGCGAGGATCACGTCGTCGCGGTGCGGGCGCGCGAGGGAGGACACCCTCCCATCCAACACGGCGCCGTGCCCCGCGGCGTCCCCGCCCGGGGTGAGGTGGCGCTACATCGAAGGATGCAGTCACGTTTCGTCACTGCCGACGACGAACCGCGGCCCGTCGGAGGGGAGTCTGGAGAGGACCGGAAGGAGAAGGACCGTGATCGTCACGCTGATCGTGCTCTGCGAGGCCGGATTCTGGGTCCTCCTGGCCGCCGGACTCGCCCTGCGGTACGTCGCGCGAAAGCCCCGGCTCGGCGCGGCCGTGCTGCTGTGCGAGCCGCTGCTGGAGGTCGTCCTGCTGGTGGTGACCGCCATCGACCTCAAGAACGGCGCCGTGCCCGACTGGAAGCACGGTCTCGCCGCCGTCTACATCGGTTTCACCGTGGGACTCGGCCACTCGACCGTCACATGGGTCGATGCCAGGGTCGCCCACCGCTTCGCCGGCGGCCCGCCGCCGGTGAAGCCCCCGAAGTACGGGATGGCGCGGGCCGCCCACGAGTGGCGCACCGCGGCCCGGTGGATCGTGGCCGCGGGGACCGCCATGGCCCTGCTCCAGGCGGCCATCTGGTACGTCGGAGGGGACGGCGACACCGGCTCGCTGCAGATGTGGCAGCAGAAGATGCTCTGGGTGATCGGGATCAACCTGGTCATCGCCGTGGGGTACACGGTGTGGCCCAAGCAGGAACCCAGGGACCGGGCCGGCGCCGGCCGCTGATTCAGCGCTCCCCGCCCGGCACCCACAGCACGTCCCCGACCTCCTTGTTCGCCGTCCTGGCGAGGATGAACAGGAGGTCGGAGAGACGGTTGAGGTAGGTCGCCGTCAGGGCGTTCATGACCTCGCCGTGCTCCTCCAGCGCCGCCCAGGTGGACCGCTCCGCCCGGCGTACGACCGTGCAGGCCTGGTGCAGCAGGGCCGCCCCCGGGGTGCCGCCCGGAAGGATGAAGCTGCGGAGCTTCTCCAGCTCCTCCAGGAAGGTGTCGCAGTCCGCCTCCAGCTTGTCGACGTAGGACTGCTCCACCCGCAGCGGCGGGTACTCCGGGTTCTCCACCACCGGCGTGCACAGGTCCGCGCCCACGTCGAACAGGTCGTTCTGCACACGGACGAGGACCTTCACGACGTCCTCCGGGAGATTCCCGAGCGCGACGGCCGTGCCGATGGCGGCGTTGGCCTCGTTGGCGTCGGCGTAGGCCGAGATCCGCAGATCGGTCTTGGCGGTCCGGCTCATGTCGCCGAGGGCGGTGGTGCCCTTGTCGCCGGTACGGGTGTAGATACGCGTCAGGTTGACCATGGGTCCAGCGTAGTTACGCTCCGGCCCGCCGGAAGGCGCGTGTGCCGGCCGTCACCGCCAGAAGGGCGAAGACGACGGCCACCGACGCCCCGTACAGCATGTGCGCCGTGGCGTACGAGCCGACGTACGCGTCCCGCACCGCGTCCACCAGGTTGCGGAACGGCGTGAGGTGCGACAGCACGTCCAGCCAGGAGGGGCCGAGGGTCATCGGGAGCATCAGCCCGGAGAGCAGCACGGCCGGCAGGGTGACCGCGTCGGGCACCGGACCTCGCGCGGTCCGCGGACGTCCCGGTCAACACCGTGTACAACTGCTTCCCCCGCCGAGGAGGACCTCTTCCTGGACCGCGGCAGCGGCATCGTCGACCGGCTCTGCCGTTATGTCCGGGGCCGAGTGGCGGGGGAGTCCGCCGCCGACGCCGTGCTGCGCGAGTTGCGCATCCAGCTGGAGGGCGTCTCGCCCACGGCCGGCCTCATGGAGGGGTACGCGGACTTCATGAGGGCCGTCGAGGGCGCCGACGGCCTCGAGGCCCGCCTCTGGCACATCCAGCAGGAGGCCCGGCTCCACCTGGAGGCGACCATGCGGGCGGAGTCCGGGGCGGACCCCGGCGACCCGGCACCGGATCTGGTGGCCGGTCAGCTCTCCTGGGTGCACAGCACCTGATGGACTTCATCGGCGGCGAGATGGTGGCGGGCCCGCAAGCCGGACGAGGTCTCCCGTGACGCGCTCGCCCTGCTCGACGGCGTGGAGGACCTCCTCGGCGAGAAGGTCCTCAACTACGCGCGGCGCGCCGCCGCGTGACGGCGGACGGTGTGATGTCCGTCATGTGAGACGTGACGCGCATCTCTTCGCGGCCTCAGGACCCCTCACGGGTACTAATCTCCGCCGGAGAGCATGCGAACTACCGAGAATGCATAGGGGTGCGAAACGTGGCCAGGAAGCTCGCCGTCATCGGCGCCGGACTCATGGGGTCCGGTATCGCGCAGGTCTCCGCCCAGGCGGGCTGGGACGTCGTGCTGCGTGATGTCACCGACGAGGCCCTGGCCCGCGGGCGCGCCGGTATCGAGGCCAGCTACGGCAAGTTCGTCTCCAAGGGCAAGCTGGAGGCGGCCGACGCCGAGGCGGCGCTCGCCCGGATCACCACGACCACCGACCTGGACGCCGTGGCCGACGCGGACGTCGTCGTCGAGGCCGTCTTCGAGAAGCTCGAGGTCAAGCACGAGATCTTCCGTACGCTCGACAAGGTCGTACGGGAGGACGCCGTCCTCGCCTCCAACACCTCCGCCATCCCGATCACCAAGATCGCGGCCGTGACGGAACGCCCGGAGCGGGTCGTCGGTGTGCACTTCTTCTCGCCGGTCCCGATGATGCAGCTCTGCGAGCTGGTGCGCGGCTACAAGACCAGCGACGAAACCCTGGCCACCGCGCGGGAGTTCGCGGAGTCCGTGGGCAAGACCTGCATCGTCGTCAACCGCGACGTCGCGGGATTCGTCACCACCCGGCTGATCTCGGCGCTGGTCGTCGAGGCGGCCAAGCTGTACGAGTCGGGCGTCGCCTCGGCCGAGGACATCGACACCGCCTGCAAGCTGGGCTTCGGCCACGCCATGGGCCCGCTCGCCACGGCCGACATGACCGGGGTGGACATCCTGCTGCACGCCACGGGCAACATCTACACCGAGTCCCAGGACGAGAAGTTCGCCGCCCCGGAGCTGATGCGCCGGATGGTCGATGCAGGTGACATCGGCCGCAAGAGCGGGCAGGGCTTCTACACCTACTGATCACGACCGGGTTCCCGGGCCGCCCGATCCGCCGTCGGGCGGCCCGGGAACCCGGGATCCGGCGCCGTCAGGCGTACGGATCCGGCGTGCGACGCCGGAGCCTTTCACCCCTCGGGGTGAATTCGGTATCGGTTCGCTTACAGACGGCAACTTCCCTGTCGCCGCGGCAGTCAGTTGTGGCAGAGGAAGAAAGAGAAAACAGACAGACCGACCTTGCTACGGGGTACTCCAGGGGAGCGCATATGCACATCAGGGGCGACCACGCCGAGCTGGTCGTCGGGGGCCGCCTCGACGTCCGAAGCGCGGCGGACGCCCGTACGGTTCTGCACTCGGCCGTCGACGACGGAGCCGGTGACCTCGTGCTGAACCTGACCGAGCTGGACTCCTGGGACGCCACCGGCCTGGGGGTCATCATGGGCGCGCACCGCAGAGCCGGCCGGGCCGGACGGCGGCTCGTGCTGCGCGGCGTGCCACCGCAGATGCAGCGCCTGCTGGTGGCCACCAGGCTTCACAGGATCCTCGCCATCGAGGGCGGGATCGCTGCGGACTCCCTGCCGCGCGTCTGAGCCGGCCGCGGGCGATACACGCACAATCCTCACGAGAACGTGATGTCAGGGGCGGCGCGGCACCCCGCCGGTTCGTAGATACTGTGCGAAGGTTTAGGGTTCGGCCGTCTGCCGATCGACGACGACCCACTGGCGGACACCGGACCGTGAGCGACAGCGGGGCGTGCGAGGCCGGAGGGGGCGACCGCGCGCTGCGCGTCTGGGGGACTGTGACGATGGACCCGACCAACCGGGGACCGGAAGAGTACGGCCGTGGCACCGACCGGTCCGGTGACGACGGCGGGCGCCGACGGCAGTCCCGCGACCCGCTGACGCCCGACTTCGGGCACCAGGCACCGCAGCAGTCGCGCACCGTGCAGCTGATATCGGGCGACTTCCTGCTCACCGTCAACCCGGTCGACGGCAGCGAGATCGAGCCCTGCAGGCCGGGGGAGGGGCCCGACGCCCCCGTGCGGCACACCGCCGCCCAGCGCGTGGAGCGCGAGCGCGCCGCCGCGCCGCCCGTCCCGCCGGGGCCGCCCGCGCCGCAGATGCCCCTCCTGGAGCGCCAGGACGAGCGCGATCGGCTGGTGCGGCTGCTGGCCCGGGGGCGCTCGGTGTGCCTCACCGGTCCGGCGGGCTCCGGCCGCACGGCCGTCCTGGACGCCGTCGCCGGCGACTGCGCCGACCTGGCACCGGACGGGGTCGTACGGCTCTCCGGGTACAGACGGACCGTCACCGAACTGCTGTACGGACTGTTCGAGGCCGTCTACAGCGCGCCGCTGCACCGCCCCGACCGCGAGGGGCTGCTCGCCCTCGTCCACGGGATCGGCGCCGTGGTCCTCGTCGACGACCTGGAGCTCGGCGGCGCCGCGCTCCAGGAACTGCTCGACGCGACCCCCGAGTGCGCGTTCCTCTTCGCCACGACCCCGGACGTCTCCGCGGCCGAGGCGCAACTCGAAGAGGTCCTCCTGGCCGGCCTCGGCCGCAGCGCCTCGATCGAGCTGATGGAACACGTCGTGGAGCGCGCGCTCACCGACGAGGAGGCGAACTGGGCGGGAGACCTCTGGTTCGAGTCCGAGGGGCTGCCGCTGCGCTTCGTCCAGGCAGGCGCCCTGCTGCGCCAGCGCGACGACCGGCGCGCCGGCCAGGAGGCGTCCGACGGGTACGACGACGACCCCGACGGCTCCCTCTTCGGCAGATCCGAACCGGCCGACCTCCCGCTGCCCAGCCTCGGCGAGGGCGCGGCGCCCGCCGCCCTGCTCGCCTCCCGGCTGAGCGAGGCCGCCCGGGAGACCCTGCGCTTCGCCGTCGCGCTCGGCGGTGAGGTGCCGCACCAGGCACACCTCCCGGCCCTCGTGGGGGACACCCATGCCGACGCCGCACTGGGCGAGCTCGCCGGCAGCGGGCTGCTCTCCCCGGCGGGCCCCCGGTACCGCCTCGCGGCCGGAGTCCTGACCCAGCTGGAGGCGAGCGGATACGGCGAGGACGCCGACGCCCACGCCCGCAGTGCCGCCCAGCACTTCACCTGGTGGGCGGGGCACCCCTCCGTCACCCCGGAACGCGCGGTGGCCGAGGCGGACGCGGTCCTGGCCTCGATGGCGCGTCTCGTGCCGGGAGAGGCGCCGGGACAGGCCAGTACGGCCGTACTGCTGGCCCGCAGCGCCGCTCCCGCCTTCGCGGCGGGCCTGCAGTGGGGCGCCTGGGAGAAGAGCCTGAGGACCGGCCAGGAGGCCGCGAGGATCGCCGGCGAGGTGGCGGAAGAGGCCTACTTCCATCACGAGTTGGGCGTCCTCGCGCTCTGCACCGGCCATCTGGACCGGGCCAGGGCCGAGCTGGAGGCGTCCATCGGCATGCGCGGGGCGCTCGCCGACAAGCCCGGCGCGGTGGCGGGGCGACGGGCCCTGGCCCTCGTCGCGGACCGCTCCGGCGAGCCGGTGCACGGCGTCCCGGCCGGTGAGGAGGCGCCTGCCCCGCGTCACGACGAGCCGGCCTCGCCTCCCGGCGGTGTCCCTCCGGCCGCACCGCTCTTCCCCCGGCGGACCGAGACCTCCGCGACCCTGATCACCCGTCAGACGCCGCCGCCCGCCGGCAGGCCCGTCGGCGCGGGTGTGCTCCGGGGCGCCCGGCGCAATCTCGTCGCCGTGGGCGCGGGCGCGCTGCTGGCGGCTGTCCTCGGCACGGTGGTGACCCTGGGCGCCACCTCGGGCGGCGGGGAGGACCCGGAGGGGCAGAGCGTCACGACCGAGCAGTCGGCCAGCGAGGACGGCAGCGAGAACGACAGCTCCGCGGACGAGCCGGCCGACGACCCGGCGGCCGGCGAGGGCACCGCCGGCGGGGACTCCGCGACCCCGGGCCCGTCCGGCACCGCCGGCCCGTCCGCGAGCGGCACCCCGTCCCCCAGTTCCTCGGCCCCCGGCACGAGCCCGTCGGGCACGCCGTCGGGCGGCAGCCCGAGCGACCGGCCCACGGAGGGCAGCCCCTCACCTACGAAGAAGCCGACGAAGCCGCCGGTCACTCCGACGACGAAGCCCCCGACGAGCTCGCCGACCACGCCCTCCACCGAGCCGACCCCCACGGAGACGCCCTCCACGGAGACGCCGACGGAGCCGGAGACCTCCAACTCCGCGAGCGGCCCGGCCGAGACCGCCACGGCGTCGGCGAGCCAGGACGGACCCGTCACGCCCACGACGGCCTGAAAACGACGGCCTGAACACGACGGCCCGGCCGCGACCTGCTGGCCGTGACCGTCCGGCCGTGACCGCCCGGACAGGGCGGCCCGGAACACGACGACGCCGTACGGACCCGGAACCGGGTGCGTACGGCGTCGTCGAAGGCGGAAGCGTCCCGGGTCAGAACAGGCGCAGCTTGTCGTCCTCGATGCCGCGCATCGCGTCGTAGTCGAGGACCAGGCACCCGATGCCCCGGTCCGTCGCCAGCACCCGGGCCTGCGGCTTGATCTCCTGCGCCGCGAACACACCCCGTACCGGTGCCAGATGCGGATCGCGGTTGAGCAGCTCCAGGTAGCGGGTCAGCTGCTCCACGCCGTCGATGTCGCCCCGTCGCTTCAGCTCGACGGCCACCGTCGCGCCGTCCGCGTCCCGGCACAGGATGTCGACCGGGCCGATCGCGGTCGGGTACTCACGGCGGATCAGGGTGTACCCCTCGCCGATCGTCTCGATGCGGTCGGCGAGCAGCTCCTGGAGGTGCGCCTCCACGCCGTCCTTGATCAGCCCCGGGTCGACACCCAGCTCGTGGGACGAGTCGTGGAGGATCTCCTCCATCGTGATGATCAGTTTCTCGCCCGCCTTGTTCACCACCGTCCAGACGCCCTCGTTGTCGTCGGCGCCCTCCTTCAGGGTGCACGGCGGGGACATCCAGTTGAGCGGTTTGTACGCCCGGTCGTCGGCGTGGATGGAGACGCTGCCGTCCGCCTTCACCAGGATCAGACGGGGGGCGGAGGGCAGGTGGGCGGTGAGCCGGCCCGCGTAGTCGACGGAGCAACGGGCGATGACGAGACGCATGGTCGGCAACGCTACTCGACTACCGGTGGTCGACGCGATTCCCGGCTGCCCCGCCCGGTACAGCCCTTGACGTACCCCTATCGGGCTTGCCCCTCTTTGCGACCGTTCGTTATTGGCCGGTTGTGTTCCCATTCTCCTGGTGCGGCCCGGACTGCGCCCTTACCGTGGAAGCAGGAGGTCGCCGTCTGTGTACGCAGCGTCGCCGCCCTGCCCTGCCCGTAAGGCCCCGGCCACCCGTCGGGGTCGCGAGAGGAGAACCCATGTCGCTCGACGTCTCACCGGCGCTGTTGGAACAGGCCGAGCGAGGCGAGGTCGACGAAGCCGACTTCGTCGACTGCGTCCGGACCTCCCTGCCCTACGCATGGGAGATGATCAGCTCCCTGGTGGCCCAGCTGAAGGTCGACGGCGGACAGTTCGCCGACAACCAGACGCCCCCGCCGGACGAGCAGGCACGTGGTCAGCTGCTGCGTGCGCTCGCGAGTGATGCGATACGCGGCGCGCTGCAGCGGCACTTCGGAGTGCGCCTGGCATTCCAGAACTGCCACCGCGTCGCGGTGTTCCCGCTGGACGCCTCGGTCGACGAGCGACTGGCCCGATTCACCTCGGTGAGAGGCCAGTTGCTCAACCAGTCGCCCGAACTACGGGACTGCTGAACGCTTCTGCTGCCGCTCCGGGCCGCGGGAGGTGCAACTGGCTCCGGGGCGGCAGCCCCCGCACCACCAGGACCACCTGCGTGAACCGCTCACTCCAGCAAGGGCAGCACTTCCGTGCCCAGCCGCTGCACGTTCGTCTCGGTCGCCGCGAGATCGCCCGACCCCTCGACCATGAGGGCGAAGCGCGTGATGCCCGTGCGCTCCGCCGTGGCCGCCAGGCGGTCGGCGGCGAACCGGGGCGGCCCCACCGGATGCAGGCCGCAGAGGAACTCCGTGTACGCCACGGGGTCGCGCATCACCCGGTGCCGCCCGTCGACCGTCACATGGGCGCCGAGCCCCTGCCGCAGCCACCCCGGCATCGCCTTCACGAGCGTCTCCACGGCGTCGGCGGGGCTGTCGGCGATCTGGGTCACCCCTGCGGACACATGTGCTACCCGCTCCACGACCTCCGCCGGCTGGCCGGCTGCGCGGGCGGCCGAGCGCCACAGAGCGACCATGTCGGCCTTCTCCTCGTCGCCGCAATGCATCCCGAGGAGCATCGGCAAACCCTTTCCAGCGGCGAGTTCCACGCTTTTCGGCGAGGTGCACGCGACGATCACCTCGGGGCCCGGCGGACCGTCCCCGAGGAGCTCGTCGGCCCGTGGCACGACGGCCACCTCACGGAAGCCGAAGCGCTCCCCGCGCCCCGCCACCCGGGGCTTGCCGAGCCAGTCGAGCAGGAGGTCCAGCGACTCGGGGAAGCCCTTCTCGTACGCCTCCAGCCCCGCGCCGAACACTTCCAGGTCGACCCAGGGACCGCCGCGCCCCACCCCGAGGGTGAAGCGTCCGCCGCTGGTCAGGTGCAGCAGCGCGGCCTGCTCGCCGAGCATCACCGGATGCTGGCTCGGCAGCACGCTCACCGCCGTGCCCACCCGGATCCTGCGGGTGCGGCCGAGCAGCAGGGCGGCCAGTGTCGTGGCGGACGGGCACACCCCGTACGGCACGAAATGATGTTCCGCCAGCCAGACGGAATCGAGCCCGGACTCCTCCGCGACCTCTGCGGAGCGGACGGCCCGGTGCAGGGCCTCACCCTGCCCCTGGCCCGGAAACTGTGCTGCCAGTACGAACGTTCCTACGCGCATCGCCTTCTGCCTCCTTACGGCCGACGCGGCTGCCCCCACTGGCAACAACGTCTGACACGTGCCAAAGGCACGGGCCACGGCGAAGTTGTTGCGATTTTCCGGTAACCCACCCGCCCCGTCGCTGCTGTCACGTCACTCCCGGCACCTGCCCGCAGCCGATGGCTCTAGGCTGGACGGGACGAACTGCCCGTACCGCCGCCCCGTGAGGTGTTCCGTGTCCCCGCGCCGCAACCGCCCCCGAGGCGGCGAGAGTCCTGTCGGCAACGCCCGCGAGGCGGGGGACCGGTACGGCGGGGGCGGTGACACGGAGAACTGGCAGGGCGAGGAGTGGTCGGTGCGCCCGGTGAGCGGCGCGAGCGCGGCGGGCAAGCGCTACCGCTGCCCCGGCTGCGACCAGGAGATCCCCTCCGGCGTCCCGCACCTCGTGGCCTGGCCCGAGTTCGGCGGGATCGACGACCGCAGGCACTGGCACAAGGCCTGCTGGAACGCGAAGGACCGCCGCACCACACGGGTGCAGCGGTCCAGGAACGCTCCGCGGTACTGAGTCAGACGTCGCGGCGGTCCAGCGACACGAGGGCGGCGGCCATGGCCACCGCGGTCACGCCGAGGATGATCCAGAGCGGCTCCCAGCCGGTCGGCCCGGACGTGGTCACCGAGGCGTCGTACATCGCGCCCAGCTGGTTGGGGATGGAGTACTCGAAGAGGGCCTGCTGCACACCCGCGAGCGTCGGCGAGAACATGAACATCGCGAGGACCAGCGGGAGCAGCACCACCGCGATCATGAGGGTGATGGCGCCCGCCGAGTGCCGGATGAGCGCGCCGAGCGCGAGCGAGAGCAGCCCGAGCGTCGCGACGTAGAGGCCCACCCCGACCGTGGAGCGCACCCAGATGGCCCCGTCGGCCGTGGCGCCGTCCAGCATGGCCGTCTGAAGGACACCGACGACCCCGGTGGTCACCGTGGTGATCGTGAAGGCGAGCAGGAAGAAGACCACCGACTTCGCCACCAGCATCCGTGACCGGCTCGGGCACGCGGTCAGCGTCGTACGGATCATTCCGGTGCCGTACTCGGACGCGATGGTCAGCACGCCGAGGGTCATCACGCAGATCGAGCCGAGCAGTACGCCGAAGAAGCCGAGGCTGAGCACGGGGGTCCCGTCCAGATCGGCGTCCGAGACGCTCACGGCGAACGCGGTGAGCAGGCCGATGCCGATCAGCAGCACGATCATCACGCCCAGCGTCCACATGGTGGAGCGCACGGAGCGGATCTTCGTCCACTCGGAGGCGATCGCGTCACCGAGGCCGGGCGTGCGCACGGGGATCGGAGAGGCGTACAGGCCCGCCTGCCCGCCCCAGCCCTGCTGCGGCTGCCGGTACGGCGCCTGCGGGGCCTGGTGCGGCTGCGGGGGCGTCTGCGCGGGCGGCGGAGGCATCGTCATCGGGGGTCCTCGCTGGTCTTGCGCTCGGGCCGGTCCGCGGGGACGGCGGGTGCGGGTGCGGCGTACGGGTTCTGTCCCGGGGGCGGCGGGGCGTACCAGCTCTGCTGCGGTACCTCGGGCGGAGGCTGCGGGGTGTGACCGGGCTGCCCGTGGGCCGCCACCAGGCCGGGGTGCCCGTAGCCGGGCGGCGGCACCTGGAGCCCGGCCTTGGCGTCCGCCGTCGAGCGGTAGTCCACGACGCCCTGAGTCATCCGCATGTACGCCTCCTCCAGGGACGCCTGGTGCGGCGAGAGCTCCCAGAGCCGGACGTCCGACCCGTGGGCCAGATCGCTGATCCGCGGCAGTCCGAGCCCCATCACGCGCAGGGCGCCGTCCGGCTCCGGCACGACCCGTCCGCCCGCCTCCGTCAGCGAAGCCGTCAGCTTCTCCCGCAGCTCGGGGCCGTCCGACGAGACCCGCACACGGGCGAAGTCGGCGGAGTTGGCCGAGATGAAGTCGGTGACGCTCATGTCGGAGAGCAGCTGCCCTCGGCCGATCACGATCAGATGGTCGGCGGTGAGCGCCATCTCGCTCATCAGATGGCTGGAGACGAAGACCGTGCGCCCCTCGGAGGCGAGCTGCTTCATCAGGTTGCGGACCCAGAGGATGCCCTCGGGGTCCAGACCGTTGACCGGCTCGTCGAAGAGCAGCACCTGCGGGTCGCCGAGCAGCGCAGCCGCGATGCCGAGCCGCTGGCCCATGCCGAGGGAGAAGCCCTTGGAGCGCTTCTTCGCGACGTCCTGGAGCCCGACGACGCCGAGGACCTCGTCGACCCGTGCCGCGGGGATGCCGGCCAGCTGGGCCAGGCACAGGAGGTGGTTGCGGGCGCTGCGCCCGCCGTGCACGGCCTTGGCGTCGAGCAGAGCCCCCACCTGGCGCGGCGCGTTGGGGAGGCTGCGGAAGGCGTGGCCGCCGATCGCCACATGTCCCGCCGTCGGCCGGTCCAGGCCGAGCATCATGCGCATGGTGGTGGACTTCCCCGACCCGTTGGGACCGAGGAACCCCGTGACGGCGCCCGGCCGCACCTGGAAGGAAAGGTTGTGCACGGCCGTCTTGGCGCCGTAGCGCTTCGTCAGGCCGACTGCCTCGATCATTCTCCAGCCCCATCGACTTATCTGTCGTCGGGGCCCAGGCCTGTGGCCGCACGCCCCCGTAAGAGTTAGGAGGATAACCAGCGGCACACGGTTCCGGCCAAGCCGTTCCCCGGAGCGTCGGCGGGCGGGACTCCGCTCAGGCGTCCCGCTTCCTCAGCACGAGGTAGCCGCCGATCAGCGCCGCCACCACCCACAGCACCATGATCCCGAGCCCCGCCCACGGGCCGTAGGGTGCCGGGTCGCTGTTCATGGCGTCCGGGACCACCTGCATGATCTTGGAGCCGGCCTGGTCGGGGAAGTAGCGGGCCACGCTCTTCGCCCCGGGGACCGCCGAGAGGATCTGCGACACGAGGAAGAAGAACGGCATCAGGATGCCGAGCGACAGCATGGAGCTGCGCAGCATCGTGGCCACGCCCATGGAGAAGACCGCGATCAGCCCCATGTAGACGCCGCCGCCGAAGACCGCACGCAGCACGTTCTGCGCGCCGATGTCGGTGCCGCGGTCGCCGAGCAGCGCCTGGCTGAGGAAGAAGGTGACGAAGCTGGTGGCGAGGCCGACCACCAGGGCCAGGACGCCCGCCACGGCGATCTTGCTGAAGAGGAACGACCCGCGCTGCGGCACGGCCGCGAGCGAGGTGCGGATCATCCCGGAGCTGTACTCCGTGCCCACCACCAGGACGCCGAAGACCACCATCGCCAGCTGTCCCAGGACCATTCCGGAGAAGCTCACGAAGGTCGGGTCGAAGGTGGCCCGCTCGGCGTCGGAGAGATCGTCGAACTGGCTGTTCAGCAGGGCGCTGAGCGCCGCGCCCATGGCGACGGTGACGACGAACGCGCACACCAGCGTCCAGGTGGTCGACGAGACCGTACGGATCTTGGTCCACTCGGAATTCAGGACCGCGGGTACCGATGCCATCACCGTCACGCCCCCTTCGTGCCGTCGTCGGCCGTGCGGCCGCCGGTCCGCTGCGGGCCCCATCCCTCGCCCCACTGCGGGCCCGCCTGCGGTGGCGGGGCGCCCTCGCGTTCGGAGTGGGCGTGGTACTCCACGGAGCCCGCGGTCATCTGCATGAAGGCCTCCTCCAGGGACGCCCGCTGGGCGCTGAGCTCGTGCAGCACGATCCCGTGCCGGCCGGCGAGCTCGCCGAGCCGCTCCGGGGCCTCGCCGTCGATCTCCAGCGTGCCGCTGCCCGACTCGACCGCCACGACGCCCTCCGCGTGCAGCACGTCACGCAGGCGCTCCTGCTCCGGCGAGCGCATCCGTACGAAGCTCCGGGAGTTCTCGTGGATGAAGTCGGCCATCGACGTGTCGGCGAGCAGCTTTCCCTGCCCGATGACGATCAAATGATCCGCGGTCAGGGCCATTTCGCTCATCAGATGGGAGGAGACGAAGATCGTCCGTCCTTCCGCGGCGAGGGTCTTCATCAGATTCCGGATCCAGTGGATCCCCTCCGGGTCCAGACCGTTGACGGGTTCGTCGAACATCAGGATCTCGGGGTCGCCCAGCAGTGCGGCGGCGATTCCCAGCCGCTGGCCCATACCGAGGGAGAAACCCTTGGACTTCTTCTTCGCCACCGCGCTCAGACCGACCGTGTCGAGCACGTGGGAGACCCGGCTCGCCGGGATGCGGTTGCTCTGGGCGAGACACAGGAGGTTGTTGTACGCGCTGCGGCCGCCGTGCATCGACTTGGCGTCGAGCAGCGCCCCGATGTGCTTGAGCGGCTCCTGGAGCTCGCGGTAGTGGCGGCCGTCGATGCGCACCGTGCCGCTGGTCGGGTTGTCGAGGTCGAGCATCATCCGCATGGTGGTGGACTTGCCCGCCCCGTTCGGGCCGAGGAACCCCGTCACCATCCCGGGCCTGACCCGGCATGACAGACGGTCGACGGCAACCTTGTTGCCGAAGCGCTTGGTGAGGCCGTCCAGCTCGATCATGCCGCTCACGCTAGAACGGCCGCGCGCCCGGCGCCACCACAAAGGCGGAACCGGGCGCGTGAAGGAGTACGTCCGACGTACGTGCCGTACGTCAGCGGGTCTGCTGGGCGGGGACCCCGCGGGTGGCGGAGTCGTCCTCGACCGGGGAGCCCGCGGCGGCGACCGCGGCGCCCGTCAGCGTCGCCAGCATCTCGCGGACGTTGGTCAGCTGGGCGTTGATCGAGTCGCGGCGGTTGGTGAGCGCCGCCAGCTCGCGCTCCGATTCGCTGCGGATCCGGTCGGCCTTGGCGTTGGCGTCCGCCACGATGTCCTCGGCCTGACGCTGAGCCGTCTCCACCGTCTGGCGGGCGCGGCGCTCGGCGTCCGTACGGAGCTTCTCGGCCTCCAGGCGGAGCTGCTCCGCGCGGTGCTCGATCTCGGCCAGGCGCTTCTCGGCCTTCGCCTGACGGGACGCGAGATCGCGCTCCGACTGCTCACGGCGCTTGGCGAGGTTCGTCTCGAAGTCCGCGGCGGCCTGGGCGGCCTTGGCGCGGGTCTCCTCGAAGAGGGCGTCGGCCTCCTCGCGCTTCTGCTGGGCGTCCTTCTGGGCGTCGGTGCGGAGCGTGCTCGCCTCGCCCTTGGCCTTCTCGACGATACGGACGCCCTCGTCCTCGGCCTTCGCCTTGCGCTCCGCGGCGAACGTCTCCGCGTCGTTGCGCACCTGCTGGGCGGCCGACTCGGCCAGCTCGCGGTGCTGCTCGGCCGCGCGGCGGGCCTCCTCGCGCAGGTCCTTCGCCTCCTCCTCGGCGAGACGGAGGATCTTCTCGACGCGGGCGCCGAGACCGGCGTACGACGGCTCGGCGTCGTTGACCTGGGCCTGGGCGTTCTGCGTCTCGAGGTGGAGTTCCTCGATGCGCTTTTCCAGAGAGGTGATACGGGCGAGAGCGCTGTCACGGTCGGCGACGAGTTTGGTAATGCGGTCGTCCACCTGACCGCGGTCGTATCCACGTCGCACGAGCTCGAAGCCGAAGGGGGAGGAAGGGTCGCTCATGGGGTTCCTGTCGAATGAGACCGGTGAGGTGTTAGAGGGAATCCTAGGGGCCTGGGCGGCGTGTCAACGTGAAGATGCCGCTTTGGTATGGAGAATGACACCCCTTTTGAGTGGCTGACCCCCGGAGCGCTTGCGACCCGAAGGCTTAAATGTTCATGGCAAAATCCGCGAGGGGCTACCCGTCCGACGCCTTGCCACCCGACCGGGTACCCGCCGACGCGCCGGCCTTGACGCCCCCGGCGCCACCGCCCGACGCCTTGCCCGTTCCACCCGGAGCCTCGAAAGATTCCAACGCCTCGAGGACGTCCTGGACACGGGAGATCTCCGTATTGATGTCCTCGCGCCTGCGGACGAGCAGGTCCAGCTCCCTGCGTCCCTCGTCCACCGTCTGCTTGGCCTCGGCCTCCGCGTCGGCCCGCAACTTCTCGGCCACGCGGGTCAGTTCGGCCTTCTTGGTCTCGGCCTCCTTGAGGAGCGACTCGGCGCGCTTCACGGCGGCGATACGGACCTTGCTCGCCTCCGAATTCGCGTCCGAGAGCAGCTCCTTGGCCTTGGCCTCGGCCTCCGCCCGCTGTTCCGTCGCCGCCTTCATCAGCTTGTCGACGCGCTCGCCCGCCGTCTTCATCTGCTCGGAGGTCTCGCGCCGGGCGCGCTCGTGCAGTTCCTCGATCTCGCTCTCGACCCGGGTCCGGAGCTCCTCCGCCCGCTCCCGGGTGGCCGTGGCGTCCCGGCGGGCGCCGACGAGCAGCTCGTCCGCGTCCGTACGGGCCCGCTCCACCAGGGAATTGCCCTCGACCGTGGCCTCGGAGGTGATCCGGACCGCCTCGTTGCGCGCAGCGCCGACCATCCTGTCGGCCTGCTCCTCGGCCTCGGTGGCGGCGCGCAGCGCCTCCTCCTGGGCCTTTTCGACGAGCTGGTCGGCCTGTTCGGCGGCGTCGGCACGGCGCTTCGCCGCCGCCTCGCGCGCCTCGTCCAGCAGCCGGTCCGCCTCCTCGCGGGCCTCCGCGCGCACCTGCTCCGCCGCGGACTCGGCGTCGGCACGGAGCCGCTCCGCCTCCTCGCGGGTGCGGGCCGCGTGCTCCTGGGCCGATCCGACGGTCTGCGCCGCCTCCGCGTGCAGCCGCTCCGCCTCGTCGGTCGCCTCGCCGACGAAGCGCTCCGACTGCTCGGTGGCCTCGGTGCGGATCCGCTCGCTCTCGGTCGCCGCCTCGGCCATGAGCCGGTCGGCCTGCGCCGCCGCCTCGGTACGGATCCGGTTGGCGTCCTCCCGGGCCTCGCCGCGGGCACGCGCGGCGTCCTGCTCCGCCGACGCCAGAGCGTCGGAGGCCTCGGTGCGGACCCGCTGGCTGTACTCCGAGGTGTCCGAGCGCAGCTTCTCCGACTCGGTGATGGCCTCGGACACGGTCCGCTCGGCCAGGGTCTTGGCGGCCTCCGACTCCTCGTGCGCGACCTGGCGGGTCCGGTTGGCGTCCTCGGCGGCCCGCTCGCGCTCGGCGTAGGCGTCGGAGCGGACCCGGTCCGCCTCCTCCTGCGCCTCCGTCCTCGTCCGTTCCGCCGCGTGCTCGGCGGCGGAACGCAGCCCGGTGATCTCCTCCTCGGCCTGCTCCTGCAGCCCGGCGACGGAGTCGCGCACCTGCTGGGCGGTCTGCTCGGCGGCGGAGACCAGCTCGGAGGCCCGGCTCTCCGCCTCCTCGACCAGGCGCTGGGCCTCCGCCTGGGCCTCCTCGACCCGCTTGCGCGCGGAGGCGAGGAGCTCCTCGCTCTGTTCGCGGGCGCGCTCGCGCTCCTGCTCCGCCTCGGCGCGCGCGGAGCCGAGTGCCTCCTCGGCAGCGCGCCGGCGGCGGTTGGCCTCCTCCTGGGCGGCTGCGAGGGCCTCGGCGGCCTCGGTGCCGACCCGCTCGGCGGCGGCCGCGGCCTCGGAGCGCACCCGGTCGGCGTTCTCCTGGGCCTCGTTCTTCAGGCGCTCGGCCTCCGTGGCGGCCTCGGTGCGCAGCCGTACGGCGACGGACTCGCCCTCGGAACGGGACCGCGCGGCGTCGGCGGCCGCCTCGGTGCGCAGCCGCTCGGCCTCCGTCGTGGCCTGCTCCTGGAGCGTACGGACCCGCTCGGCCGCCTCCGTGCGCAGGCGCTCGGACTCCTCGCTCGTCTCGCGGCGGATCTGCTCCGCCGCCGTACGCGCCTCGGCGAGCGCCTCCTCGGCCGCGGTGACCCGGGACTCGGCCTCGGTGTGCAGCCGGGCCAGCTCCTCGGCCGCCTCGGCCTTGCGGGCCTCGACCCCGCGCTCGGTCTCCTCGCGCAGCTCCTCGGCCGCCTTCTCCGCCGCGGCGGTCAGGGCGGCGGCCTGCTCCTCTGCCTCGGCACGGAGCTTCTCCGCCTCGGCGCGGCTGCGCTCCAGCGCCTCCTCGGCCTGCTTGCGCAGGGTGGCGGCACGCTCGGCCGCCTCGGTCCGGACCCGCTCGCTCTCGGCGCCGGCGGAGGTCCGCAGCTCCTCGGCGTCGGACTTGGCCTCGGTGAGCAGCTCCTCGGCGGTGCGGGCACCCTCCTCCAGCTGCTGGACGGCCTCGCGGCGGGCCTCGCCGCGGATCCGCTCGCCCTCGGCCACGGCCTCGGAGCGCAGCTGCTCGGCCTCGCCGCGGAGACGGCGGGCCTCCTCCTGCAGCTCGACCGTCCTGGCGCGGTACTCCTTGGTGTCGTCCTTGGCCGCGCCCTTGAGCTGGTCGGCCTGCTCGGCGGCCTCGCCGCGCAGCTTCTCCGCCTCGGCCTCGGCCTCGCGGCGGATCCGGTCGGCCTCCTCGCCCGCGGCCCTGGTCGTGGACCTGGCGTCGTCGGACGCCTTGGTCAGCACCTCCTCGGCGCTGCGGGCCGCCTTCGCGAGCTGGGCCGCGGCGTCCTCGGCGGCCAGGGTGCGGGCCTTCTCCGCGGCCTCCGCGACGACCCGCTCGGCCTCGGCCCGGGCGTCGACGAGTGCCTGCTCGGCCTCTTCCTTGAGGGTCTCGGCCTGCTTGGTGGCCTCACCGACCAGCCGGGCGATCTCGGACTTGGCCGTGCGCGTGCGCTGCTCGTTCTGCGACTCGGCGCCGGCCAGCCGCTTGACCGCGGCCTCCTTCGCCTCGGCGAGGACCTTCTCGGCCTCCAGCCGGGCCTCGCGCAGCCGGGTCTCGGCCTCCTGCATGCGCTGCTCGGCGGTGCGGTTCAGCTCCGCCGTCTGCTGCCGGGTCTGGTCGGTCTCGGCGGTGGCCGTCGAGCGCAGCTGCTCCGCGTGGCTGGTGGCCTCCTGGGCCTGCGTGGAGGCGGCCTCGAGCAGCCGCTCGGCGTCCCTGCGGGCGCGCAGCAGCGTGGACTCGGCGTCGGCACGGGCCGACTCGGTCTCGGAGTTGAGGCGGCGACGGGTCTCGTCGGCCAGCCTGGCCGACTCGGCGCGGGCGGCGGCCAGCGACTGCTCGGCCTCCGTGCGCGACTCGTCCAGGAGACGGCGGGCCTGGGACTCGGTCCTGGCCCGCAACTGCTCGGCCCAGGCGACGTTCTCGTTGACGTGGGACTCGACGGTCTGACGGCGCTCCGCCAGCTCCTGGTCGAGCCGCTGACGCCGCTGCACGGCCTCGGCGTGCAACTCCGCCTGCAGACGCGCCTGATGCTCGGCGTGCTCCTGCAGGATGCGCTGCGTCTGCGCCCTGGCCTCGCGCAACTCGCGCTCGGCGTCGGTCCGCAGCTGGTCCGCCTGGATCTGGGCGTTGCGGAGCATCTGTTCGGCCTGGTAGCCGATGTCCGCGCTGTCGTGTGCGGGACGGGTCGCCAGATTGCGCCGCGCCTCGTGAAGCTTGGCGCGCAAGACCTCGACCTGGTAACCGAGGTCCTCGGCGTGCTGGACGGCCTTCTCCCGGTCGGTCTTCAGCCGGTCCATCTCGGCTTCGAACCGCGAGAGATGGTCGTCGTCAGCTCGGTGGCTCTGCTGGCTCTCGTAGCCCCGCACTGCGCGGTCCCATCCTTCCCCGAGCTCTCAACGTCTTTCGAGCAGGGGAGACCCCAACCCTGGTCGCAATTCTCCGTACGAGTACCGCTCGCCGGCGAACCGTCCCCCCGGGGAATGGTGACAGATCAACTGCGAGGACGCGGCACGGCCCCGATCCGGCCCCGGCCCGGAACCACCCACTCTACCGGGCCGGTATCGGTCGGGTCAGTGCTCCGTCGCCGAGGTGACCAGTTCGGTCAGCACACCGTGGCAGTCCTTGGGGTGGAGGAAGGTGATCCGGGAGCCCATGGACCCGGTCCTGGGCTCGTCGTACAGCACCCGGACGCCCTTCCCGCGGATGTCCGCGGCGTCCCCGTCGACGTCCGCGGTCCCGAAGGCGATGTGGTGCACCCCCTCGCCGTTCTTCGCCAGCCACTTGCCGACGGCCGAGTCCTCCCGGGTCGGTTCCAGCAGCTGGAGGTAGGAAGCCCCGCCGTCCGAGGTGTCGTTGATCTTCAGCATGGCCTCGCGGACACCCTGCTCCTCGTTGATCTCGGAGTGGTGCACCTCGAAGCCGTAGGTCGCACGGTAGAACTCCACCGTCCTGTCGAGGTCGAAGCAGGCGATTCCGATGTGGTCGATTCGCGTCAGCATGGAACCAGTGCAGCGCCCCGCAGGTGGTTACGCAACGTGCGCGCGATCACACCGACAGCCGGATGACGGGCGCCGTACCGCTCAGTACATTCAGGTAAACCCTCGTTCACAACCAATCCAAGGGGCTGCGCCTCATGTCAGGAACGACCGGAACCACCTCAGTGATCGTCGCGGGCGCTCGTACGCCCATGGGCCGTCTCCTCGGCTCGCTGAAGAGCTTCTCCGGAGCCGACCTCGGAGGCGTCGCCATCAAGGCAGCGCTGGACCGGGCCGGGATCGGCGGCGACCAGGTCGAGTACGTGATCATGGGCCAGGTCCTCCAGGCCGGGGCAGGGCAGATCCCGGCGCGCCAGGCGGCGGTCAAGGCCGGTATCCCGCTGAACGTTCCCGCGCTCACCGTCAACAAGGTGTGCCTCTCGGGGCTCGACGCGATCGCCCTGGCGGACCAGCTGATCCGCGCCGGTGAGTTCGACGTCGTGGTGGCCGGCGGCCAGGAGTCGATGACCAACGCCCCGCACCTGCTCCCGAAGTCCCGCGAGGGGTACAAGTACGGCGCGGTCGAGATGCTCGACTCGATGGCGTACGACGGTCTGACGGACGCCTACGAGAACATCCCGATGGGCGAGTCCACCGAGAAGCACAACACCCGCCTGGGTCTGGCCCGCGCCGACCAGGACGAGATCGGCGCCCTGTCCCACCAGCGCGCCGCCGCCGCGCAGAAGAACGGCATCTTCGAGGCCGAGATCACCCCGGTCGAGATCCCGCAGCGCAAGGGCGACCCGGTCCTCTTCTCCAAGGACGAGGGCATCCGGCCCGAGACGACCGCGGAGTCCCTCGGGAAGCTGCGCCCGGCCTTCACCAAGGACGGCACGATCACGGCGGGCACCTCCTCGCAGATCTCCGACGGCGCAGCCGCCGTCGTCGTCATGAGCAGGGCCAAGGCCGAGGAGCTGGGCCTGGACTGGATCGCCGAGATCGGTGCCCACGGCAACGTGGCGGGTCCGGACAACTCGCTCCAGTCGCAGCCGTCCAACGCCATCCGCCACGCCCTGAAGAAGGAGGGCATCGGCGTCGAGGACCTCGACCTCATCGAGATCAACGAGGCGTTCGCGGCCGTCGCGGTCCAGTCGATGAAGGACCTCGGCGTCACCTCCGACAAGGTGAACGTGAACGGCGGCGCGATCGCGCTCGGCCACCCCATCGGGATGTCCGGCGCCCGCGTGGTGCTGCACCTGGCGCTGGAGCTGAAGCGGCGCGGCGGCGGCACCGGGGCGGCGGCCCTGTGCGGCGGCGGCGGTCAGGGCGACGCGTTGATCATCCGCGTACCGGGCAAGTAGTACACCGTAGGAGCGAGCGAGGAGGCCGAGCGTGACAGTGGACGTCCCCACCCTGGTCGAGCAGGCGAGAGAGGGCAGGCCGCGTGCGGTGGCCCGGCTCATCTCCCTGGTGGAGGGTGCCTCGCCGCAGCTGCGCGAGGTGATGGCCGCCCTGGCACCGCTCGCGGGTCACGCCTACGTCGTCGGGCTGACCGGATCGCCGGGTGTCGGCAAGTCCACCTCCACCTCGGCGCTGGTCTCCGCCTACCGCGCGGCGGGCAAGCGGGTCGGGGTCCTCGCCGTCGACCCGTCGTCGCCGTTCTCCGGGGGCGCGCTCCTCGGTGACCGGGTCCGGATGTCGGAGCACGCCTCCGACCCGGGCGTCTACATCCGTTCGATGGCCACCCGCGGCCATCTGGGCGGACTGGCCTGGTCGGCACCGCAGGCGATCCGGGTGCTCGACGCGGCGGGCTGCGACGTGATCCTCGTGGAGACGGTGGGGGTCGGCCAGTCGGAGGTGGAGATCGCCTCCCAGGCCGACACCTCCGTCGTCCTCCTCGCCCCCGGCATGGGCGACGGCATCCAGGCGGCGAAGGCCGGAATCCTGGAGATCGGCGACGTCTACGTCGTGAACAAGGCCGACCGGGACGGGGCGGACGCCACCGCCCGCGAGCTCAACCACATGCTGGGCCTGGGGGAGTCCCGGGGGCCGGGCGACTGGCGGCCGCCGATCGTGAAGACGGTCGCCGCCCGGGGCGAGGGCATCGACGAGGTCGTCGAAGCCCTGGAGAAGCACCGGGCCTGGATGGAGGAGCACGGCGTCCTGGCCGGGCGGCGCACGGCGCGCGCCGCCCGCGAGGTCGAGACGATCGCCGTCACCGCGCTCCGCGAACGGATCGCCGATCTGCACGGCGACCGCCGGCTGGACGCCCTCGCGGAACGGATCGTGGCCGGCGGCCTCGACCCGTACGCGGCGGCGGACGAGCTGGTCGCGGGGCTCACGGGCGGCACCTGACGGATCCCGGGGGCGTACCGGGCCGCACGCCGCTCCGGCGGGGCCCGGCGTGGGCGGCGTGTCCGGCGTGGCGAGGCCGTCCTGCCGCCGGACGACGGCACCTGCCCTGTCCGGCGTCACCTGTGGGACGACGCCGGACAGGACCGTGGACGGCCGCTCCGAGGGGGACGGGTCAGTCGTCGTCACCGTCGTCGTTGTCGTTGTCGTTGTCGTGGTCCACGGTGACCTTGCCGCTCTTCGCGTCCACCCGCAGTTCGTGCTCCTTGCCGTCCTTGCCCGCGACGTCGACGTCCCAGTGCAGCGGTCCGCGACCGGCGTCGTCGTCATCGTCGTCCAGGTCCACGGAGGTCACCGTGCCGGGCTGCTGGGCGAGCGCCGCCGCCACCGCCGCGTCCAGGGAGACCGCCGCCGAACGGGGCGCGTGCCGGTCGCGGTCGTCGGCGCCGGATGCGGAGCCGCCCTCCCGGTCGGACAGCACCGTGCCGTCCGCGGCGTCCACGGTCACGTCGTGCCAGACCTTGTCCGAGCCGTACACGTCGAGCTCCCAGACCGTACGGGAGCCGTCGTCATCGTCCAGCTCGGCCTCGGTGACCGTGCCGGGGACGGCCTTCAGGGCGGCGCCGACGGCGTCGTCGACGGCGGCCCGGCCTTCCTTCGTGCTCCCGGTGCTCCCGGTCCGTGCGTCCGCCGAGGACGCCCGGCCGTCGGCCCGGTCGCCGTCGGAGTCCGCGAACGCGGCGGTCGTGGCGATCCCGCCTCCGACGAGCACGGCGGCGGTGACGGCGGCGATGGCGATGTTGCGCTTCATGGTGGGTTTCCTCCCCGACGGGATGTGCGGTGCGACGGGAACCACACTGGCCCGGCGATGCTGAACGCAGGCTGAAGCCACCTGAAGACGCCTTCAGGTCCGGTTTGGGAAGCTGTCCCCATGCGCCTGTTGATCGTGGAGGACGAGAAGCGTCTCGCGACGTCCCTCGCGAAGGGACTCACCGCCGAGGGCTTCGCCGTCGACGTCGTGCACGACGGCCTGGAGGGGCTGCACCTGGCCGGCCAGGGCGTCCACGACCTCGTGGTCCTGGACATCATGCTGCCCGGGATGAACGGCTACCGGATCTGCGCCGCACTGCGCGCCGCCGGGCACGGGACGCCGATCCTGATGCTGACCGCCAAGGACGGGGAGTACGACGAGGCGGAGGGCCTCGACACGGGCGCCGACGACTACCTGACCAAGCCGTTCTCGTACGTGGTGCTCGTCGCCCGGATCCGGGCCCTGCTGCGCCGTCGCGGAGGCTCCGCATCCCCGGTGCTCACCGCCGGCGCGCTGCGGATGGACACCGCCGCCCGCAGGGTGCACCTGCGTGGGGACGAAGTCGTCCTCACCGCGAAGGAGTTCGCCGTCCTGGAGCAGCTCGCGCAGCGGGCGGGCGAGGTGGTCAGCAAGGCGGACATCCTGGAACACGTCTGGGACTTCGCCTACGACGGCGACCCCAACATCGTCGAGGTCTACGTCAGCACCCTGCGCCGCAAGCTCGGCGCCGCGTCGATCCGCACGGTACGGGGCGCGGGCTACCGGCTGGAGACGCCGTGAGGTCCGTGCGCGCCCGTGCGGCCCTGGGCGCCACGCTGGTCGTCGCCGTGGCCCTGGTCGTCGCCGGGCTCGCCGTGCTGGCGGTGCTGCGCGGCAACCTGACGGACCGGGCCGGGCTGGAGGCGGAGGTGGCCGCGCGCGAGGCGGCCGGGCAGCTTGCCCTGGGGGTGCCCTACGCGGAGCTCGAACTGGGCGACGAGGAGACCCACCCGGTCCAGGTCACCGACGAGGCGGGGCGCGTGGTGGCCGTCTCCAAGGACCTGGAGGCGATCTCGGGGACGGGCACGTCCCGGGTCGTACCGGGCCCCTCGGCGCCGGTGCCGAGTCCTGGGGACGACGATGACGACGATGACGACGACGGGGGCGATCCGGCCGGCGGCGAGGTCTCGTCGGACGCGCCGGACTTCGGCAACGGCACCGCCACGGTCGACGGCGAGACGGCGGACTACCGCTTCGCCACCGTCGAGGCCACGACGAAGAAGGACGTCACCCTCACCGTGCACGCGGGCGCCCCGCTCGCGGCCGAGCAGCAGGCCGTCGACACCGTACGCACCTCCATGCTGACGGGGCTGCCCGTCATGCTGCTCGTCGTCGCCGGGGTGACCTGGCTGGTCACCAGGCGCGCACTGCGCCCGGTCGAGGGCATCCGGCGGGAGCTGGCCGCGATCACGGCGTCCGAGGACCTCGGCCGCCGGGTGCCCGAGCCGGACTCGCGGGACGAGATCGCGCGGCTGGCCCGCACCACCAACGAGACCCTGACCGTGCTGGAGGGATCGGTCGACCGGCAGCGGCGCTTCGTGGCCGATGCCTCGCACGAGCTGCGCAGCCCGATCGCCTCGCTGCGCACGCAGCTGGAGGTGGGGGCCGCCCATCCGGAGCTGCTGGACGTGCCCGGAGCGGTCGCCGACACCGTACGGCTCCAGGTGCTGGCCGCCGATCTGCTGCTGCTCGCCCGTCTGGACGCGGGGGAGCGGCCGGGGCGTACGGCGGTCGACCTGGGTGCGCTGGTCCGCGAGGAGGTCTCCCAGCGCGCGGCGGACCGCATCCCGCCCGAGGTGTCCGTGGAGGGGACCGGAGCGCTCGACGTCGCCGGTTCCCGCGGGCAGCTGGCCCGGGTGGTCGGCAATCTGCTGGACAACGCCCAGCGGCACGCGGGGCGTTCGGTCGGCGTCTCGGTGCGGGCGGAGCGCGGTGACGTCCTCGTGGAGGTCTCCGACGACGGCGCCGGCGTCCCCGAGGCCCAACGGGAGCGGATCTTCGAGCGCTTCGTGCGCCTGGACGACGCCCGCGGCCGCGACGAGGGCGGAGCCGGGCTCGGTCTGGCCATCGCCCGTGACGTGGCCGCCCGCCACGGCGGCACGCTCACCGTGGGCACGGCGCCGGACGGCGGCGCCCGGTTCACCCTGCGGCTGCCGGGCCGGACCGCGGCGCAGGAGCCGGGGCGGACGGCCGACGACGGCTGAGGGCGCCCTTTGCTACGGCTTGCCGCGCCGCCCGCGCAGATGGTCCGCGATCGGGGTCAGGGCCGCGTGCAGCGCGGAGAGCTCCTCGGGGGAGAGCAGGTCCATGAAGTGCCTGCGCACCGACTCGACGTGGTGCGGCGCGACCTTCTTCATCGTCTCCGCGCCGAGGTCCGTGAGGACCGCGAACAGTCCGCGCCGGTCCGACTCGCAGTGCTGGCGCCGCACCATGCCGGCGTTCTCCATGCGGGTGATCTGGTGGGAGAGCCTGCTCTTGGACTGCAGGGTGGCGGCGGCGAGATCGCTCATCCGCATCCGCTGCTCCTCCGACTCCGAGAGGTTGACCAGGATCTCGTAGTCGTTCATGGTCAGGCCGAACGGCTGGAGGTCCTTCTCCAGCTGATGCGTCAGCAGCCTGCTGACGTCCAGGTGGGTGCGCCAGGCGCACTGCTCCGCGTCGGTCAGCCAGCGAGTGGCCGTCTCGGTCTCCATGTATGGATTCTACCTAAGATGTTGAAAGCCGGACGAAGTCTGGGAGTGTGACCCCGCGCACGTACTGCCGGGCGTCACACTCCGCAGACTACCGTTCACAGCCCGAAGCGACGCTGGAGGTCCCCCAGCTGACCGGGCATGCGGGGTGTGGAGCCGTGTTGACCGCCCCCGCCTCCGGGGCCGCCCCCCGGCACCCCGGGCTCGTGCGGGACGGCGCCGGTGGCCTGCTCGGGCATGAGCACCTCGGTCGACTGGAGCAGGACCGTACCCGCCCCGACGAACTCGAACTGGTGCTCCTCGCCCGAGGTCCCGCCGATCCCGGTGAGCGAGCGCAGCCCGCCCATGACCCCGGTCATGTAGCCGTGATCGTAGTGGTGGCAGGGGGAGGGGCAGTCCGCCCACCCCACCAGCGCCTGCGGGTCCACCCGCAGCGGCGGCTCCATGAAGACCACCGGGCCGTTGGACGCGGCGACGAACTTGCCCGTACCGATCAGGGTCAGGAAGCCCGGCACGATGGACTGCTTCAACGCCAGCGTCGGCTGGTAGGCCAGCAGGTTCCCGGACCTGATCGTGAGGTTGCCGTCCTCGAGGTCGAAGGAGTTCACGTCGAAGGCGCGGTCGGCGAGCAGCATCTTGCCGCTGCCCTCGGCCACCACCCAGTCGCTCGCGTGCAGCGGGGAGTGGAAGCTCGTGCGGATCAGCCGCTCGAAGCGCCCGTGCCCGATGCCGTTGAAGTCGATCCGCCCGTAGTAGGCGATCATCTTGCCCTTCTGCAGGAACCACTGGCCCCCCTTGAGTTCCACGCAGAAGGTGTAGGCGTTGACGTTGTCGTCCGAGGGCAGCGTCATCGGGTCGAAAACCACCGGCGTGCTCACAGCTTCTCCTCCGACGCCTGGACGTACACCGCTCCGTTGCCGCTGAGCTCCAGCTGGAACGCCTCACCGGAACCGCGCCCCACCATGTCGCGCCAGCCCAGCGCGGTGGACAGCTTGTTGGTCACGTCCCCGTGGTGGGCGACGTAGGCCTGCGGGTCCACGTGCACCGGCCTCCCCGGGGAGATCGGCAGCTCGATCACCCCGCCGTGGGCCATCACCGCGACGGCGCCGTGGCCCTTGAGCGTCGTCGTGAACAGGCCCTGCCCGGTCACCTGGCCGCGCACCATGCCCATCACCCCGCCCTGCGAGCCCATGAACATGGTGCCCTGGGTGAGCGTCCCGTCGAACGCGAGCAGCCGGTCGGCCTCCACGTAGAGGGTGTCGCCGGCCAGGTTGATCACCTGGATGTGGTGGCCGCCGTGGCCGAACATCACCGTGCCGTTGCCCTCGACGGTCATCAGCGGGGTCGCCTCGTTCGCCATGCGCCGGCCGATCATCGACCCGAGGCCGCCCTGCCCGCCCTGGATGTTCGGGGTGAAGGAGACCTCGCCCCGGTACGCGATCATCGCGCCTCGCTGGCTGTACATCTTCTGGCCGGGGCCCACCACGGCCTCGACCATCTTCGAGTTGATCTCGCGGAACGGCATCAGACATCGCCCCCGACGGTGTTCCGCTCGCTGGGCTGGACGTAGACGAGCCCGTCGCCCTCGAAGCGGATCTGGAAGGACTCGCCGGACCCCTCGCCCATGAGCGTCCGGAAGTTCACCCCGGACTGGAAGTGCTGCTGGAGCCTGCCCTGGTGGGCGATGTAGGCGCCCGGGTCGACGTTCAGGGGGTACTGGGGCGTCACCCGCAGCACCACGGCCGAGCCGTCCGACATGATCGCCGCCTGGCCGGTGCCCTCGACGGTCGTGGTGAACAGGCCGTTGCCGCTCGCCCCGCCCCGCAGGCCCGTGAACGAGGTGCCGGTGCGCAGCGCGGCGTCGGTGGCCAGCAGATTGCTGGCCTCGACGTACAGCGTCTCGCCGTGCAGCGAGACGAGGTTGATCTCGCTCGCGCGGTCGGCGAAATAGCAGGTGCCCTGCCCCGTCACCTCCATCATCACCATCTGTTCGCCGGTCAGCCGGCGGGTCACCATGCCGCGGAGACCCTCACCGCCCCCGGACATCTTCTTGAACGCCATCCGGCCGTCGTACGCGACCATCGAGCCGTTCTTCGCCTTGACGGCATCGCCCGTCAGGTCGACGGCGAGCGTCTTGCTGCCTTGGAGTCGGAACATCGCCACGGTGCGACGGTAGCCGCAGGAGGGGCCGGCGGACAGAGCCAGGTCGCCGCTCCCCGCTCCGGCACGGCCCTGATATGGGCCGATACGTGCCGGGGGTGCCCGGCGCGGACCCCCTGCCGTCGAGGGCCGCGGCCGATGCCACAATGGCTGTGCTTGTGCCTGCGTTCACAAGCCGACACGCCCCTCCCACCGAAGGTGCCCTCGTGGACATCAAGACCGCTTCCGCCCTGCACCGGCTGCGCCTCATCTCGCTTCCCGAGGCGCTGTCCTTCCCGGCGCTGCTCATCTTCGGCTCGCTGCTCATGCGGGTCTCGGACATCGACTTCCTGATGCCGCCCCTCGGCGCGCTGCACGGCCTGCTCTTCACGATCTACGTGATCTTCCTCGTGGACGTGTGGGTCAAGGCCAAGTGGCCGCTCAAGCGCGTCGCGCTGTTCTTCCTGCTGGCGGTCGTCCCCTTCGGCGGCCTCTACGGCGAGAAGCTGCTCAAGAAGTACGAGGCCGACGGCGTCATCGCCGCCCGTGCCCGCGCCGAGGGGACGGTCAGCGCGTGATCGTCGCCTTCTCCGTGAGCCCGCTGGGCGTGGGCGAGGACGTCGGCGAGTACGTGGCCGACGCCGTGCGCGTCGTCCGTGAATCCGGCCTGCCCAACCGCACGGACGCGATGTTCACCTCCGTCGAGGGGGAGTGGGACGAGGTCATGGACGTCGTCAAGCGCGCCGTCGCCGCCGTCGAGGCGCGTGCGGGCCGTGTCTCACTGGTGCTGAAGGCCGACATCCGGCCCGGCGTCACCGACGGCCTGACCTCCAAGGTGGATACCGTGGAACGGCACCTGGCGGGCTGACGCGCCGTCCGTACCCCTGCCCCGCGCGGGCCGGGAGCCCCCGGCGAGGGGGCTCCTCCCGTTCGGGCGAAGAAATCCCCTCACTCGGACCTGCCGGGTCGACACCGTGCCGTATCTCCCCTTCTGTGGGCATACCTGCATATCCGACCATGGGAGGCGTGATGCCGTCGCAGGGTCACGACCACGACAGCCGCGGCCGTCCCGCGGAACCGCCCGCCGCACGGCGCCCCGTCGGGCCCCGCACCCTCCCGGGCGCGAGGCCGCACCGGTCGGGAACGGTGCTCCTCGCGGCGGTTGTCCCCGCGCTCACCGGACTGCTGCTCGTCCACCTGCTGTGGCCCACGCACTGGGCCACGCGCGGGGAGGGCCGGAGATGGCTGGTGCTCGCCGACTCCGTGGCGTTGGTGTCCGTCGGCCTGATCGAGCTGTTCCTGCTGGTCAACGTGGCCGTCGTCGCGTACGCCGTGACGGTGGCGAGGGACCCGGACCCGGTGGCGCCCGAGCCCGGCCTCCAGGTCGCCTTCCTCGTCACGTACACGCCGGGCAGGGAGCCGCTCACCAGGGTGCGGGCGACCCTGGAGGGCGCCGTACGGATGCGCCACCCCGGCCCGCTGGACGTGTGGCTGCTCGACGAGGGCGACGACCCGGAGGCGCGGATGCTCTGCGCCGAGCTGGGCGTGCACCACTTCACCCGCCTCGGGGTTCCCGAGTGGAACCGGCCGACCGGCCCGCACCGGGCCGGGACGAGACACGGCAACCACAACGCCTGGCTCGCCAAGCACGGTGACGGCTACGAGGTCCTCGCCTCCGTGGACACCGGCCATGTCCCGCGGCCGGGCTTCCTGGAGCGGACGACGGGGTACTTCCGCGACCCCGACACGGCGTTCGTCGTCGGCCCGGCGGTCCGCGGGAGCGACGCGGCGGCCGTCACCGCGACCCCCCGCTTCGACGCGCTGGTCCAGCGCGCGGGCAACCGCCACGGCACGCCCCTGCTGGCCGGCGCCGGGGCCGTCGTGCGCGTCGCGGCGCTGCGTGGGGCCGGAGGCTTCCACGACTCGGCGGCGGCCGGGCCGGCCACCGGCTTCGGGATCCACCGCCTGCGCAACCCGCTGACCGGCCGGTACTGGAGTTCCGTGCGGACCGCGCAGGCGCAGGTGGCCGGCGACCAGGAGGCCCCCCGGCCGGACCGCACCCCCTGGAGGGCCGGGGAGCTTCTGCGGCCCTACGGGAAGGCGTTGTTCCGCAGGGGGCCCGGCGGGCTGCTGGGCTACACCCTGACCCTGCTCCACCGGCCCGTGGCCGTGGTCACCTGCCTGCTCGGCCCGCTGAGCCTTCTGCTCGCCTGTACGCACGCGGCGCTCGGCGTCCGGGCGGTGCTTCCCCTGGCCACCGCCGTCGTGCCGTGCGTGGTGCTGGTCGACACGGCGGTGCGCGGCCGGGGGAGCAGCCCCGCCGGGCGCCCCTCCCGCCCGCTTCCCGCGCAGGAGACGGAACCCACCCTGGCGGCCACCCCGGCCGGAGGCAGCTGATCAGCGAGGCCCCGCCCGCTCAGGGCTCCTGGCCGGCCAGCGCGATGCCGAGCGGGGTGCGCTCGTACAGCACCTGATGGCCGTACCGCCGTGAGGTCAGCAGGCCCGCCGCTCGCAGCGCCGACAGGTGGGCCGACACGGAGGACGGGGCCAGCGAGAGCCGGTGCGCCAGCGCGCTCGTCCCGGCCGGTTCGCCCAGTGCGCACAGCACATCGGCCCGCGCCCGCCCCAGCAGCCGGGCGAGCGTGTCCGGTGTCCGGTCGGCGGATTCCGTCCACAGCCCGCCGATGCCGCGTGCGGGGTAGATCACCGCGGGCTGCCAGGGTGCCTCGTGGCCGCCGACGACTTCGGGCCAGACGAAGACGCTGGGCATCAGGACGAGCCCCTGGCCGCCGAGGACACGGCTGTGGTCGCCCCGGGTGCCGACCACGGTCAGGGTCGACTCCGCCCAGCGCAGCTGCGGGCTGATCTCGCCGAGCAGCCGTTCGAAACCGACCTCGGCGAGGCGGCGCGAGTGGAAGGCGATGTCCGCCTCCAGCAGGGCGCGCAGCCGTGGCCAGTGCGGCTCGACCATCACCTGCCAGGCCCGCTCCAGCAGGTCCGCCAGTTCCCGCACCGCCCGCGCCGGATCGGCCAGGAGCCGCCGCCCGGCGGGGGAGTGCGGGCCCTCCGGGGTGTCGGCGAGGGCGAGCGCCATGTCGTCGCGGGCGGTCGCCGGCTCCGTCGCGCGTACGGCCGCGATCTCGTCGGCGAAGGTGGCGAGCGGTCCGAGCGGCGGCGGGCAGATGAAGTCGGGGTTGTGACCGCCGTCCGGCATCAGCGCCCACAGCGGTCCGAGGTCCAGTCCGGCCGCGCCCTCCGCGATCCGTCGCAGCCAGGGCAGGTGGTAGCCGTGCCGGCCGGGGCGGTGGAGGGTGCGCACCGCCTCCTGCGTCTCCCAGAGCGGCGAGAGAGCGAAGCGGCAGCGGAGCAGGTCGCTCTCGTCGAAGTGCAGATGGAACGGCATGGGAACCACCCAACTTTCGGCGTGAGCCGAAAGTCTACGGCGCGACGGGTGAGCTGCCCCACGCTGCGTCCATGCCGAACGACACCTCCGCTCCCGCGAGCGCACCCCTCGACGAGCCCACCGCCGGTACGCCGGCGCCGGAGGGCTCCACGGCCGCCGGATACCGGGCCGTGTTCGCCGTCCGGGAGTTCCGGGCGGTCTTCGCCGCGCACCTCCTCTCCCTCCTCGGCGTGGTCGTCAGCGAACTGGCGCTCACCGTGCTCGTCTACGACCTCACCGGCTCCCCCCTGCTCTCCGCCCTCACCTTCGCCCTCGGCTTCCTCCCCTACGTCGTCGGCGGCACGCTCTTCGCCGGGGTCGCCGACCGCTGTCCGGCCCGCCGCGTCCTCGTCACCTGCGACCTGGTCTGCGCGGCCTGCGTCGCGGTGATGGTCCTGCCCGCCACCCCCGTCGCGGGGCTGCTCGTGCTGCGCTGCGTGGTGGCGGCGGTGGCACCCGTCTTCACGGGGACCCGCACGGCGGCGCTCACCGACATCCTGGGCGAGGGCGACCTCTACGTCCTGGGGCGTTCACTGCTCCGCCTCGTCTCGCAGAGCGCCCTGCTCGTCGGCTTCGGTGCGGGCGGGGTGCTGCTCACCGCGCTCTCCCCGCGCGGGGCGATCACCGTCACCGTGCTGACCTTCCTCTGCTCGGCCGCCCTGCTGCGCCTCGGCACGGCGGACCGGCCCGCCCGGGCGGCTGCGGGCGCGGGCGGCGCGCTGCTCAAGGAGTCCCTCGCCGGGGCCAGGGCCGTCCTCGGCGACCGGGGGATCCGGGGTCTGCTCCTGCTCTTCTGGGTCCCGGCCTTCTTCGTGGTCGCCCCGGAGGCGCTCGCGGCGCCGTACGCGGACGCGATCGGCGCCGGCCCCGCCGGTGTGGGGCTGCTGATGTGCGCGATGGCCGTCGGGCACATCGGTGCCGAGCTGTACGTGGGCACCGCCCTCGGCCCGGCCGCCCGCTCCCGGCTCGTCCTGCCGGCCGCCGCCCTGGGCCTGCTGCCCCTCGTGCTCTACGCGTTCCACCCGGGCACGGCCCTGGCACCGCTGGTGCTCGTGCTCACCGGGGCCGGTGCCGCCTACGTCATCGGGCTCGACCAGTGGTTCGTCGAGGCGGTCCCGGAGGAGCTGCGGGGCCGGGCCATGACGATCCTCACCGCCGGCCTCATGACCGTCCAGGGGCTCGGCATGGCGCTCGCCGGACTGGCCGCCGAATTCCTCCCGGTGCACCAGGTCGTCGCGTACTCGGGCGCCGCCGGTACCGTCTGCACGCTCCTCCTCGTCGCCGAGGTGCGTAGAACGCGTGTCCGGTACCGAAGTGCGAGACAGGGCTGACCGCCATGTGACCAGTGGGTAAGGTCGTGCCGTGCCGAAGCCGCTCAGCCTCCCCTTCGATCCCATCGCCCGCGCCGAGGAACTCTGGAACCGGCGCTGGGGGCCGGTGCCCTCCATGGGCGCGATCACGTCGATCATGCGTGCGCAGCAGATCCTGCTCGCCGAGGTGGACGCGGTGGTCAAGCCGTACGGGCTGACCTTCGCCCGCTACGAGGCACTGGTCCTCCTCACCTTCTCGCAGGCCGGTGAGCTGCCGATGTCCAAGATCGGCGAGCGCCTGATGGTCCACCCCACCTCGGTGACGAACACCGTCGACCGGCTGGTGCGCTCGGGGCTGGTCGACAAGCGCCCCAACCCCAACGACGGGCGCGGAACCCTCGCCTCCATCACGGACAAGGGGCGCGAGGTCGTCGAGGCGGCCAGCCAGGACCTCATGGAGATGGACTTCGGGCTCGGGGCGTACGACGCGGAGGAGTGCGCCGAGATCTTCGCCATGCTGCGCCCGCTCCGGGTGGCCGCTCAGGACTTCGACGACAGGCGGGAGTGAGGGGCGGGGCGCCTGAAGATCGCCCCGGCGGCCCGGTTACGCTCGATGTCATGAAACGCAGCGTGCTGACCCGCTATCGGGTGATGGCCTACGTCACCGCCGTCATGTTGATGATCCTGTGCGTGTGCATGGTCTTCAAGTACGGATTCGACACCGGTGAGGGGCTGACCCTCGTCGTCTCGCAGCTCCACGGTGTCCTCTTCATCATCTACCTGGTCTTCGCCTTCGACCTCGGCTCCAAGGCGAAGTGGCCCGTCGGCAAGCTGCTCTGGGTGCTCGTCTCGGGCACGATCCCGACCGCCGCGTTCTTCGTCGAGCGCAAGGTCGTCCGCGAGATCGAGCCGCTGGTCACCGACGGCTCCCCGCAGGCCGTCAAGGCCTGATCCGCCCCACCCGGACCGCCCCGCGCGAAGCGCCGGGCGGTTTGCCGTCGACATTTACTAGGACGTCCTAGTAAATTTGTTCCATGGACGCTCAAGAGATCGAGGAAGGCCGCCGCCGCTGGCAGGCCCGTTACGACAAGGCCCGCAAGCGCGACGCGGACTTCACCACGCTCTCCGGGGACCCGGTGGACCCCGTGTACGGCCCCCGCCCCGGCGACACGTACGAGGGGTTCGAGCGGATCGGCTGGCCCGGCGAGTACCCCTTCACCCGGGGGCTCCACGCCACCGGCTACCGGGGCCGCACCTGGACCATCCGCCAGTTCGCCGGCTTCGGCAACGCCGAGCAGACCAACGAGCGGTACAAGACCATCCTGGCCAACGGCGGAGGCGGGCTCAGCGTCGCCTTCGACATGCCGACCCTGATGGGCCGCGACTCCGACGACCCCCGCTCGCTCGGCGAGGTCGGCCACTGCGGTGTGGCCATCGACTCCGCCGCCGACATGGAGGTCCTCTTCAAGGACATCCCGCTCGGTGACGTCACCACCTCGATGACGATCAGCGGTCCCGCCGTCCCGGTCTTCTGCATGTACCTGGTCGCCGCCGAGCGCCAGGGTGTCGATCCGGCGGTGCTCAACGGCACGCTCCAGACCGACATCTTCAAGGAGTACATCGCGCAGAAGGAGTGGCTCTTCCAGCCCGAGCCGCATCTGCGGCTCATCGGCGACCTGATGGAGCACTGCGCCCGCGACATCCCCGCCTACAAGCCGCTCTCGGTCTCCGGCTACCACATCCGCGAGGCCGGGGCCACGGCCGCGCAGGAGCTCGCGTACACCCTCGCCGACGGCTTCGGTTACGTGGAGCTCGGCCTCTCCCGCGGGCTGGACGTCGACACCTTCGCCCCCGGGCTCTCCTTCTTCTTCGACGCCCACCTCGACTTCTTCGAGGAGATCGCCAAGTTCCGCGCGGCCCGCAGGATCTGGGCCCGCTGGATGAAGGAGACGTACGGGGCGACGACCGACAAGGCGCAGTGGCTCCGCTTCCACACCCAGACCGCCGGTGTCTCGCTCACCGCCCAGCAGCCGTACAACAACGTCGTACGCACCGCCGTGGAGGCGCTCTCCGCGGTCCTCGGCGGCACCAACTCCCTGCACACCAACGCCCTGGACGAGACGCTCGCCCTCCCCTCCGAGCAGGCCGCCGAGATCGCGCTGCGGACCCAGCAGGTGCTCATGGAGGAGACCGGCGTCGCCAACGTCGCCGACCCGCTGGGCGGTTCGTGGTACGTCGAGCAGCTCACCGACCGCATCGAGGCGGACGCCGAGAAGATCTTCGAGCAGATCAGGGAGCGGGGGACCCGGGCGCATCCGGACGGCAAGCACCCCATCGGCCCGATGACCTCCGGCATCCTGCGCGGCATCGAGGACGGCTGGTTCACCGGCGAGACCGCCGAATCGGCCTTCCGCTACCAGCAGTCGCTGGAGAAGGGCGAGAAGCGGGTCGTCGGGGTCAACGTCCACCACGGCTCCGTCACCGGCGACCTGGAGATCCTGCGGGTCAGCCACGAGGTCGAGCGCGAGCAGGTGCGCGAGCTCACCGGGCGCAAGGCCGGCCGCGAGGAGGCGAGGGTGCGGGGCGCGCTGGACGCGATGCTCGCAGCGGCGCGCGACGGTTCGAACATGATCGGGCCGATGCTGGAGGCCGTACGGGCCGAGGCGACGCTCGGCGAGATCTGCGGTGTGCTGCGCGACGAGTGGGGCGTCTACACGGAGCCGCCCGGCTTCTGACGGCGGACCGGGACCTCCCGGCCCCTGGTGGCGGGGTCAGCTCCGCCGCGGGGACTCCTGCGAATCCTGCGCGAACGCGCGCGGAGGCTCCTGCGAGGACGCCGCTCCCAGTCCCGAGAGCAGCAGCAGGGTGAAGCGCCGGGCCCAGTCGGCGTCGACGGGCTCGGCGCTCACCAGCGCCCGGTGCACCACCGCGCCGGCGATCACGTCGAAGATCAGGTCGACGGTGCGGGCAGCCACCTCCGGGTCCGGTTCGAGCTGGAGCTCCCCGCGGTCCTGCGCCCGCTCACGCCCCTGCAGGACCAGGTGCTTCTGCCGGGCGACGATCGAATTCCTTATCCGGTCCCGCAGCGCCTCGTCGCGTGTCGACTCCGCGACCACGGCCATCAGCGCGGTCTTGGTCTCCGGCCGCTCCAGCAGGGCCGCGAACTGGAGGACCACGGCCTGCACGTCGGCCGCGAGGCTGCCGAGATCGGGCAGCTCCAGCTCGTCGAAGAGCACCGCCACCGCGTCCACGACCAGTTCGTTCTTGCCGGCCCAGCGGCGGTAGAGCGTGGTCTTGGCGACCCCGGCCCGCGTCGCCACGTCGCCCATCGTCAGCTTCGACCACCCGAGGTCGACCAGCGACGCACGGGTCGCCTCCAGGATCGCGGCGTCGGCCTCGGCGCTGCGGGGACGTCCGGATCGGGTGGGTTCGGTGGGGCTGCGGCTCAGCATGCGGGTGACCATACCGGCCGGTAAGTACCGCTGACCGGCCCCGGAGTCCGTGAGACAGATCACCGCGCACTCTTGCCCCGCAGGGGGTGCGGACAGTTACGCTACGGGTCGTAGCGTAAGAAGCGACGGTCCGTCCGTCGTTGCGCCACGACCGATCGACAGCCACAGGCGCCGGGTGGGGACCCGGCACCGAGCACGGGGTAATTCAGGGCCTCAAGACCGTTTCCGTCCGCGCGCCGCGCACACCGGCGTGGCTGTGGACGGGGGCGGTTCGCGGATCGCTTTCCGGAACAGTGCGCGCAGGGGGGAGGATGTACGTATGCAGCCTAGGAACATGTCCATGAGCGGCGTCGTCGACCTCGCCGCTGTGAAGGCGGCCGGCGACGCCAAGGCGAAGGCGGAGCAGGCCCGCGCGGAGTCCGCCCGGCAGGGGGGCGGCGGTGTCGTCGCACCCGCCTCCCTGGTGATCGACGTCGACGAGGCGGGTTTCGAGACCGACGTCCTCCAGCGCTCCACCGAAGTCCCCGTCGTCATCGACTTCTGGGCCGAGTGGTGCGAGCCGTGCAAGCAGCTCGGCCCGCTCCTCGAGCGCCTCGCCGCCGAGTACAACGGCCGCTTCGTGCTGGCCAAGGTCGATGTCGACGCCAACCAGATGCTGATGCAGCAGTTCGGGATCCAGGGGATCCCGGCGGTCTTCGCCGTGGTGGCCGGGCAGGCCCTCCCCCTCTTCCAGGGTGCGGCCCCCGAGAGCCAGATCCGCCAGACCCTGGACCAGCTGATCCAGGTCGGCGAGGAGCGGTTCGGCCTCACCGGGATCGTCGTGGACCAGGGCGCAGGGGCCGAGGGCGAGGAGAGCGTCCCCGCCGAGGTGCCGGCTGGTCCGTACGACGCGCAGCTGGAGGCGGCCGCGCAGGCGCTGGACGACAACGACTTCGACGGTGCGGTCCAGGCGTACAAGGGAGTCCTCGCGGACGACCCGGTCAACACCGAGGCGAAGCTCGGCCTCGCGCAGGCCGAACTGCTGGGCCGGGTAGCGGGCATGGACCCGCAGCAGGTCCGCAAGGAGGCCGCGGAGAATCCGGCGGAGCCGGCCGCGCAGATGGCCGCCGCCGACCTGGACCTCGTGGGCGGCCACGTGGAGGACGCCTTCGGCCGGCTCGTCGAGACGGTCCGCCGGAATGCCGGCGACGACCGCGACGCCGTGCGGGTGCGGCTCCTGGAGCTCTTCGAGGTGATCGGGCCCGACGACCCCAGGGTCACCGCCGCCCGGACGGCGCTGGCGCGCGTCTTGTTCTGATGTGACAACACGGCCGTGGAGCCCTCGGGGCACCACGGCCGTTTTCGCGGGTGAACGACAAGGAACCCGCTTGCTTTACCAAAACTTGATAAAAGTACGCACTGTTACTGGCAGTAAATCACCTCCAAGGATCTGTCCGGTTTCGGATATGTATCCCGCCATTCGCACATGCCTCCGGTGCCACCCTGTGTGGCCGGTCGGTACCCCTTTGTCGTGTCCTGGTTATCGGGCCGTTACTAGCGAGTAACGACCCCCCTTGTGTCACGGCCGCGAATGCACCACGATCGGCCACGCTCGGTCCAATACCCGTCAGCCCGGCAACCGGTCGGCGCATGTGGGTCCGTTGGGTCCCCACCGGGTGGTCGGCGGCAGTGGCGCCGATCGCGGACAGGGGGGTTCCTGCCCCTGGGCAGGGCCTGTCCGAAACGGGTTGCGCAGACGCGTGGCCAGTGGTTGTCGCTCGGGGGTGATCGCCGGTGATTCGGATGCGGTACGCGCCTCCGGTCCGGGCGCTCTCCTTCCCGAGGACGTAGCACTTCTCCCATCCCAGGGCGGGCACGATGCCCGTACCGGAGATGTACGTCCGAGAAGGAGGAAATTTATGAGTTCGCAGGTTCGCGGTGGTACCAGATGGAAGCGTTTCGCTCTGGTCATGGTGCCGAGCGTCGTCGCGACCGCCGCTGTCGGCGTCGGCCTGGCGCAGGGCGCGCTCGCCGCGTCGTTCAGCGTCTCCGGCCAGAGCTTCAAGGTCTCCACCGACAAGCTCGTCGGTGAGGACTTCGTCCAGTACGGCAGCGTCGCTGTCGGCAAGGACCTCAAGGGCAACGACGCGGCGCACCCGGTGGCGGTGTCGGGCTTCAGCAAGGCCACGATCACCAACATGTGCCAGTCGGTGGTCACCCCCGACCTGCCCTTCGGTCTCGGCAGCGTCAGCCTTCAGCTGAACGCGGGCACCGACCCGAAGAAGCCCGTCGAGGCGACGAACCTCTACCTCGACGTCGCTCAGCTCGACGCTGACGCGTACTTCGAGCAGATCGACATCGGCGTCGCCGCCGGTTCGGTCGGCAAGCCCGGCATCCAGTCCGGTACGGAGAAGGCCGTCAACCCGAACGGCTTCGCCCAGCGCGCCAAGACGGCCACGCTGTCCAACGTGGAGCAGACGGCGTGGGCGACCACGGCCGGCACCTTCAAGCTCAGCAACCTGAGCCTGAAGCTGCACAAGGGCGTCAAGGAGTGCTTCTAGCACTCGCCCGGGTGGCCGGAGCTCCGTGAGGGCCTCCGGCCGCCCACCCCTTCTCTTCTCACAGCAGTACCGGTTCCAGGGAGCTGTTTTCCATGAGCCCCGAGTCCACAGGGCAGAACGAGCACTACCTCACCGTCTACCGGCGGGGATTCCGCACCTGGCGGGGTAACCGGCCGTTCTGGGCGGGCCTGTTCACCATCTTGGGTGGTCTACCCATCGCGTACTTCCCGTACGCCAACATGCACCTCGGCAACATGACGATCGCGATGTCCACCACCGCGGGTGCGGGGTCGCTGATCATCGGGGTCCTGCTCGTCACGCTGGGCCTCACGATGTGGTTCCACAGCATCGTGCGGGTGTTCGCCGGTGTCGCCGCGATCCTGCTCGCGCTGATCTCCATACCCGTCGCCAACATCGGCGGCTTCATCATCGGCTTCGCGTTCTCGCTCCTCGGCGGAGCCCTCTCCATCGCGTGGGCCCCGGCCGACACGACGGGCGCCCCGGCGCCCGAGGCCCGGGAGGAGCCGAGGCTCCTCGGCGAGGCCCCGGAGGGCCCTCAGTACACGCAGGAGACGTACGGCGCGGCCGAGGCCCCGCAGAAGCCCATGCTGTTCAAGGCCGCGGCGGAGGCCGACGGTGGGAGGCATCGTGCGGGGTGACGACGGGCAGGCGAACGACTTCGGGCCGGAGGACGTCCCGGAGCGAAGAGGGCCCCGCCACGCGGCGCCCAGGAAGTCACTCCTGACGAAGCTGCACATGCCCGCGGGCAAGAAGGCGTTCGCGCTCGCCGCGATGCCGACTGCCGTCTTCGTGGGCATGGGACTCACCCCCAAGCTGGCCATGGCCGACGACAGCTCGGACATCCCCTTCGCGCCCGGTCCCTGCGTGACCCGGTCCGACGAGCCGTCCGAGTCGCAGGAGCCCGAGGCCGAGCCGACCCCGAGCGCCACGGCCTCCGAGGACGCTGGCAAGGACGACGCGGGCAAGGACGACGCCGGCAAGGACGACGAGGGCACCACACCGAAGCCCTCCGCCAGTGCGGACACGTCCGAGGAGGACACGCCTGCGGAGACCTCCGGGAACAAGGCCGCCACCTCGGCCACTCCCACTCCCACGCCCACCGAGTCGAAGAACCCTCTCGACCCGCTCGGCGTCGGTGACGCGCTCAAGGACCTCTTCGACGGACCGGACAAGGAGACGGCCGAGCCGTCCTCCGAGGCCACCGCCGAGAGCCCGGAGCCGTCCGCGAGCACGGCCGCCGACAAGCCGGCCGAGAAGGCCACGGAGAAGGCGAAGGACACGGTCGACAAGACCACCGACGCCATCCGTGACGCCGCCGAGAAGGCGGGCGAGGGCGTCGAGGAGCTCGACGACGACGTCAAGGGCCTCGACCCCGTGAAGGACGAGGACATCCCGGACGGCGCCAAGGAGCGCTTCCCGTGCCCGACCGCCGACCCCGAGGCGCTCGCCGCGGCCGACCTGGAGCAGGGCATCCCGCTGCTCCCCGACGACCCGTGGACGCTGGAGACCTCCAAGCTCACGCTCACCGGGCTCGACTACGCGGGAATCGTCGAGGTGAAGACGTACAACGGCAGCACCAAGAAGGTGCTGAAGTTCACCGCCGACACCATCGACATCAAGGACCTGCACCAGCTGACGACGGGTCCCGCCGGCACCACGGGCCACGTCAAGGCGGCGGAGGGCTCGACCTCCACCATCCGCAACGGCACGGTGACCATGTACACGGAAGAGCTGAAGGGCAACCTCTTCGGCCTCATCCCGATCACCTTCAGCCCGGAGACCCCGCCGCCGCTGAACGTGCCGTTCGCCTTCTTCACCAACGCGACGGTGAAGCAGGCGGGACAGTTCGGCGGATCGCTCAAGGTCCCCGGCCTGCAGAACTACTTCACCGGCGGCACCGGCTGACCGGTGATCCGGACCCGTCCGGGAGCCGCACGACGACTGTGGCCCGCACCCCCGTTCCCACGGGGGTGCGGGCCACAGTCGTGTCCGCCGCGGAGCGCGTCAGGCGCGCTCGCCGCTCAGGTGGTGCACCCGGACCATGTTGGTGGTGCCGGGGACACCGGGAGGCGAACCGGCAGTGATGACCATCGTGTCGCCGTCGCTGTAGCGGTTCAGCTTCAGCAGCTCGGCGTCCACCAGGTCGACCATGGCGTCCGTGTTGTCCACGTGCGGCACGACGTAGGACTCGACGCCCCAGCTCAGCGCGAGCTGGTTGCGGGTCGACTCCTCCGTGGTGAAGGCGAGGATCGGCTGCGCCGTGCGGTAGCGGGAGAGGCGGCGGGCGGTGTCACCGGACTTGGTGAAGGCCACCAGCGCCTTGCCGTCCAGGAAGTCCGCGATCTCGCAGGCCGCGCGTGCCACGGAACCACCCTGGGTGCGGGGCTTCTTGCCCGGCACCAGCGGCTGGAGCCCCTTGGACAGGAGCTCCTCCTCCGCGGCGACGACGATCTTCGACATCGTCTTGACCGTCTCGATCGGGTACGCGCCGACCGAGGACTCCGCCGACAGCATGACCGCGTCCGCGCCGTCCAGGATCGCGTTGGCGACGTCGGACGCCTCGGCGCGGGTCGGCCGCGAGTTGGTGATCATCGACTCCATCATCTGGGTCGCCACGATCACCGGCTTGGCGTTGCGGCGGCACAGCTCGATGAGGCGCTTCTGCACCATCGGGACCTTCTCGAGCGGGTACTCGACCGCGAGGTCGCCGCGGGCGACCATCACGGCGTCGAAGGCGGCGACGACGCCCTCCATGTGCTCGACGGCCTGCGGCTTCTCGACCTTGGCGATGACGGGGACCCGGCGGCCCTCCTCGTCCATCACCTTGTGCACGTCCTTGACGTCCTCGGCGTCCCGGACGAAGGACAGCGCGACCATGTCGCAGCCCATCCGCAGGGCGAACCGCAGATCCTCGACGTCCTTCTCGGACAGCGCGGGGACGTTGACCGCCGCACCCGGCAGGTTGATCCCCTTGTGGTCGGAGATGACACCGCCCTCGATGACGATGGTCGTGACCCGCGGGCCGTCGACCGAGACGACCTTCAGCTCCACGTTGCCGTCGTTGATCAGGATCGGGTCACCCTTGGCGACATCGCCGGGCAGCCCCTTGTAGGTGGTGCCGCAGATCGACTTGTCGCCGGGGACGTCCTCGGAGGTGATGACGAACTCGTCCCCACGGACCAGCTCGACGGGACCCTCGGCGAACTTCGCGAGGCGGATCTTGGGGCCCTGGAGGTCGGCGAGCACACCGACCGCGCGGCCGGTCTCGGCGGCGGCCTTGCGGACCCGGTCGTAACGGCCTTGGTGCTCCTCGTGGGTACCGTGACTGAAATTGAAACGGGCCACGCTCATGCCGGCCTCGATCAGAGCGACGAGCTGCTCATGGGAGTCGACGGCGGGACCGAGGGTGCAGACGATTTTGGAACGGCGCATGAGGCGGATCCTATCGGTTTGTTTCACTGCGGAATATTCCGTCTGGCGGAAGATACAAAGGGGCGCGGGGCCGCTCAGTTGTGGACCAGCGCGAAGGTCTGTCCGGCGATCTCCAGCTCCTCGTCCGTGGGCACGACGGCGACCGCGACCCGAGCGTCGTCCGGCGAGATCAGCCGCGGTTCGCCGGACCGCACGGCGTTGCGGTCCGCGTCCACGACCAGGCCGAAACCCTCCAGTCCCGCGAGCGCAGCCTCCCGCACCGGAGCCGAGTTCTCCCCGACCCCCGCCGTGAACACCACGGCGTCCACCCGGCCGAGGACCGCCGAATAGGCGCCGATGTACTTCTTCAGCCGGTGGATGTAGATGTCGAACGCGAGGGTCGCGCGCTCGTCGCCCTCGTCCACCCTGCGCCGGATCTCCCGCATGTCGTTGTCGCCGCAGAGTCCGACCAGACCGCTCCGCTTGTTGAGCAGGACGTCGATCTCGTCCGCCGACATCCCCGCCACCCGCTTCAGATGGAAGGTGACGGCGGGGTCGACGTCGCCCGAGCGCGTCCCCATGACCAGCCCCTCCAGGGGGGTCAGTCCCATGGAGGTCTCCACGCAGCGGCCGCCCGCCACCGCGGAGGCCGAGGCGCCGTTGCCCAGGTGCAGCACGATCACGTTCAGGTCGGCCACCGGCCGGCCCAGCAGCTCGGCCGTCCTGCGCGAGACGTACGCGTGCGAGGTGCCGTGGAATCCGTAGCGGCGGATGCGGTGCGCGTCGGCGGTCTCGACGTCGATCGCGTACCGCGCCGCGGACTCCGGCATCGTCGTGTGGAAGGCCGTGTCGAAGACCGCCACCTGCGGCAGGTCCGGGCGCAGTGCCTGCGCGGTACGGATCCCGGTGATGTTCGCCGGGTTGTGCAGCGGGGCCACCGGGACGAGCCGTTCGATCTCCTTCAGCACCTCGTCGGTGACCACGGTGGGTTCGCTGAACCTGAGCCCGCCGTGCACCACCCGGTGCCCGATCGCCGCGAGGTCGGGGGAGTCCAGCCCGAGCCCGTCGGCCGCCAGTTCCTCGGCCGCGGCCTCCAGCGCCTCCGCGTGGTCGGCGATCCTGCCGGTGCGCTCGCGCGGTCCCCCGCCGGTCAGGGGGGTGTGCACCAGCCGGGAGGACGACTCGCCGATCCGCTCGACCAGGCCGGTGGCCAGCCTCGACCGGTCGCGCATGTCCAGCAGTTGGTACTTGACCGACGAGGATCCGGAGTTGAGTACGAGTACGCGGTGGGCGTCGTTCATGGAGCGGGAACCTTCACTGCTCGGGCCGGTGGTCATCGCGGTCATTCCTCGCCCTGCGCCTGGATCGCCGTGATCGCCACCGTGTTGACGATGTCCTGGACCAGCGCGCCGCGGGACAGGTCGTTGACCGGCTTGCGCAGCCCCTGGAGGACCGGACCGACCGCGACCGCGCCCGCCGAACGCTGGACCGCCTTGTAGGTGTTGTTGCCGGTGTTGAGGTCCGGGAAGATCAGCACGGTCGCCCGGCCCGCCACCTCCGACGCCGGCAGCTTGGTCGCGGCGACGGACGGCTCGACCGCCGCGTCGTACTGGATCGGTCCCTCGATCCTCAGGTCCGGCCGTGAGGCGCGTACCCGCTCCGTGGCCTCCCGCACCTTGTCGACGTCGGCGCCCGTGCCCGAGGTGCCCGTCGAGTACGAGAGCATCGCGATCCGTGGGTCCACACCGAAGCGGGCCGCGGTGACCGCGGACTGCACCGCGATGTCCGCGAGCTGCTCGGCGTCCGGATCCGGGTTGACCGCGCAGTCGCCGTAGACGAGGACCCGGTCGGCGAGGCACATGAAGAACACCGAGGAGACGATCGAGGCCTCGGGCTTCGTCTTGATGATCTCGAAGGCCGGCCGGATCGTCGCCGCCGTGGAGTGCACCGAGCCGGAGACCATGCCGTCGGCCAGGCCCTCCTGGACCATCAGGGTGCCGAAGTAGTTGACGTCCGAGACGACGTCGTACGCCAGCTCCACCGTGACTCCGCGGTGCGCGCGCAGTCCGGCGTACCGCTCGGCGAACCTCTGGCGCAGTTCCGAGGTCCGGGGGTCGACGACCTGGGTCCCGGCGAGGTCGATCCCCAGGTCGGCGGCCTTCTTGCGGATGACGTCGGGGTCCCCGAGGAGCGTCAGGTCGCAGACGTCGCGGCGCAGCAGCACGTCCGCGGCGCGCAGGACGCGTTCCTCGGTGCCCTCGGGCAGGACGACCCGGCGCCGGTCGGAGCGGGCCTGTTCCAGCAGCTCGTGCTCGAACATCATCGGGGTGACCCGGCCACTGCGGGCCACCGAGATCCGCTCCAGCAGGGCTGCGGTGTCCACGTGGCGCTCGAACAGGCCGAGGGCGGTCTCCGCCTTGCGGGGTGTCGCCGCGTTCAACTTGCCTTCGAGGGAGAAGAGTTCGGCAGCGGTCGGGAAGGAGCCGCCGGTCACCGCGACGACCGGGGTGCCCGGTGCCAGGCGCGTCGCCAGCCGGAGTATCTCCTCGCCGGGGCGCTCGTTCAGGGTGAGCAGCACACCCGCGATGGGGGGCGTGCCGGCGCTGTGCGCGGCGAGCGAGCCGATGACCAGGTCCGCGCGGTCTCCGGGGGTGACGACCATGCAGCCCGGGGTCAGGGCCTTGAGCAGGTTCGGCAGCATGGCACCGCCGAACACGAAGTCCAGGGCGTCCCTGGCCAGCCCCGAGTCGTCGCCGAGCAGGACCGTTCCGTCCAGCGCGGTGGTGATCTGGGCGACGGTGGGTGCGGAGAGGGCCGGCTCGTCGGGCAGCACCGAGCAGGGGACCGGGAGCTGCTCCCGCAGGCGCTCGGCGATCTCCGCGCGGTCCTCGGACGCCACCCGGTTCACGATCATCGCCAGGACGTCGCAGCCGAGACCGGCGTAGGCCCGGTAGGCGTTGCGCGTCTCGGCCCGCACGGACCCGGCGTCCTGGCCCTTGCCGCCGACCACCGCGATGACCGAGGCGCCGAACTCGTTGGCGAGGCGCGCGTTCAGGGCCAGTTCGTCGGGGAGCTGGGTGGCGGCGAAGTCGCTGCCGAGGACCAGTACCACCTCGTAGTCGCGGGCCACCCGGTGGAACCGCTCGACGAGCAGGGAGACCAGCTCGTCGGTACCCTTCTCCGCCTGGACCGCCGAGGCCTCGTGGTAGTCCAGGCCGAAGACGGTCTCCGCGCTCTGCGACAGCCGGTAGCGGGCCCGCAGGAGCTCGAACAGCCGGTCGGGCCCGTCATGGACGAGGGGCCGGAAGACGCCGACCCGGTCCACCTGGCGCGTCAGTAGCTCCATGACTCCCAGATCGACGACCTGGCGGCCGTCTCCCCGGTCGATCCCGGTCACGTACACGCTGCGCGCCACGCGTGGTCTCCCGTCCTCTTTGGCTGGCATTGTCCCTTTGACGATACCTACCGGGCCAGGTCGGCCGCCCCCCGGGCACCGTGCCCGGGGCGGGCGCTCCCGGCACCGGACGGTCCCCGCGGACGGAGCCGGAAGCGCGGGTGCCCGCCTCGGCGTGGGACAATCGTCGTGGCTCACGGTACGGGGGTTTCTCGACGGGTCCCCGGAATGCATGGCACTAGCGAGCAGGAGACAGAGCAGGATGCGCATCGGAATTCTCACCGCAGGCGGCGACTGCCCAGGCCTGAACGCTGTGATCCGGTCGGTCGTGCACCGCGCCGTTGTGGGGCACGGCGATGAGGTCATCGGCTTCGAGGACGGCTTCAAGGGGCTGCTCGACGGCCACTTCCGGCCCCTCGACCTGAACGCGGTCAGCGGCATCCTGGCCCGCGGTGGCACGATCCTCGGCTCGGCCCGGCTCGAGCGCGACCGGCTGCGCGAGGCCGCCGAGAACTGCGCGGAGCTCTCCCGCCGCTACGGCATCGACGCGCTGATCCCGATCGGCGGCGAGGGCACGCTCACCGCGGCCCGCATGCTCGCCGACGCCGGGATGCCCGTCGTCGGCGTACCGAAGACCATCGACAACGACATCTCCGCCACCGACCGGACCTTCGGCTTCGACACCGCCGTGGGCGTCGCGACGGAGGCCATAGACCGCCTCAAGACGACGGCCGAATCGCACCAGCGGGTCATGGTCGTCGAGGTCATGGGGCGCCACGCGGGCTGGATCGCGCTGGAGTCCGGGATGGCCGGCGGTGCCCACGGCATCTGCCTGCCGGAGCGGCCCTTCCAGGTCGACGACCTGGTCAAGATGGTCGAGGAACGCTTCGCGCGCGGCAAGAAGTTCGCCGTCGTCTGCGTCGCCGAGGGTGCGCACCCGGCCGAGGGTTCCATGCCGTACGCCAAGGGCGAGATCGACCAGTTCGGCCACGAGCGGTTCAAGGGCATCGGCAACCGCCTCGCCGCCGAGCTGGAGCTGCGCCTCGGCAAGGAGGCCCGGCCGGTCATCCTCGGCCATGTGCAGCGGGGCGGCACGCCGACCGCCTACGACCGGGTGCTCGCGACCCGCTTCGGGTGGAACGCCGTGGAGGCCGTGCACCGCGGTGACTTCGGCCGCATGACGGCGCTGCGCGGGACCGAGATCGTGATGGCCCCGCTGGCGGACGCCGTGGCCCGGCTGAAGACGGTTCCCAGCGACCGGATGTACGAGGCCGAGTCCGTCTTCTGATCCGCCGGCGACCGGCACACCCGGCCCCGGCCGTCCCCCGTGGACGGCCGGGGCCGGGTCCGTCACCCGCCGGCGGAGGCTCCTCAGATGCCGGCCGTCCGCCAGAACTCCTCGACCACGCGGTCCAGGAAGACCCGGCCCTCCTCGCCCCCGGTCCCGGCCCGGTCCCGGCTGGTGGTGTTCCAGCTCAGCGTCGACACCATCAGGCTCTGGTAGTCACCGTGCAACTGCTCCAGCACGTCCTGGACCAGGATCCGGTCCAGCGGGACGAGCTTGTCCACGGGGCGTACGTACGCCTGCCAGCGGGTCGTGACCGCCCTGGTCAGCAGATCCGCCAGCTCCTCGTTGCGGCCGGTCGCGGTCAGGAACTGGGCGGCCGACATGTCCAGTGCCTCGCAGAGGGCCACGGCCTGGCGCTCGTTGCCGCGCCACCGGCCGGAGTCCTCGATCCGCTGGTACGCGGCGACCGTCATCCCGAGCGCACGCGCCAGGTCGTCCACCGCCAGGTCCCGGGCCAGCCGGTGGTCGCGCAACGTGCTCGCGGCGGCCAGCAGTTCGCCGGGCGCGCACCACAGGACACCGGCCAGCGCCATGAGTTCGCGTTCGCCAGGCATGGCGGTGCCGCGCTCCCAGGCCATCACGGTCTCTGCCGTGATCCGCATTCCGTACTGGGCGCCGAGACCGTACGCAACATGTCCGGGAGCCATTCCCAGCGCCTCGCGGAGACGGCGCGCGGCGGGGGCGTTGAAGGGCGGGGTGGGATGCACGGCCCCACCGTAGAAGGCCGGGAACGGCCTGGCTACAGGCTGTTCCTCTCAGTTCACCCTTCGTAGGATCCTCCTAGGGCGCCTTCCGGCGGAGCCCCGGGCCATCAGCGGGTTTCGGCCACCCAGTGGTAGTGCAGCTCGGGCCTGCCGACCTGACCGTAGCTGGGCCGCCGCACGGCCCGGCCCACCGTCACCAGATGCTCCAGGTAGCGGCGGGCGGTGATCCGGGAGATCCCCAGCTCCTCGCCCGCGGCCGCTGCGGTGGCCCCGTCCGACGCCTCCCGCAGCGCCCTGGTCACCGCCTCCAGCGTCGGGCCGCTCAGCCCCTTGGGCAGTGCGGCCGGGTCCGAGACCCGCAGCGCGCCCAGGGCCCGGTCCACCTCCTCCTGGCCGCTCGCCTCGCCCGCCGCCGCCCGGAACTCGGCGTACCGCACGAGCCGGTCCCGGAGCGTGGGATACGTGAACGGCTTCAGCACGTACTGCACGACGCCGAGCGACACGCCTTCCCTCACCACCGCCAGGTCCCGCGCCGACGTCACCGCGATGACGTCCGCCGTGTGCCCCGCCGCCCGCAGCGACCGCAGCAGCTGGAGACCGTGCCCGTCCGGCAGGTACAGGTCGAGAAGCAGCAGATCCACCTCCGTGCGGTCCAGCGCCCGCACGGCCTCCGCGCGGGAGTGCGCGACGGCCGCCACCTCGAATCCCGGCACCCGGTCCACGTACATCTGATGGGCGTCGGCGGCCACCGGGTCGTCCTCCACGACCAGCACCCGGATCACGGCGCGACCACCTCCGCCGCCCGGCCGGAGAGCGGCAGCCGCACCGTGAACTCCGCTCCGCCGTCCGGCGCCCGTCCCAGCGTCACCGTCCCGCCGTTGCGGTGGACCGCCTGCCGTACGAGAGCCAGCCCCAGGCCGCGGCCGGTGCCGTGGGTCGTCCAGCCGCGCCGGAACACCTCGTCCGCGTCGTCCGGGCCGATCCCGGGGCCGTTGTCGGCGACCCGCAGCAGCAGTTCGCCGTCCTCCGTCCGCGCGGTCACGGTGACCATGGCCCGCGCGGCGGCGCGCTGCGCGGGGACGGGCGCCCCGTCGGTGCCCGTCGCCGTCCCGGACGCGGCGTCCACCGCGTTGTCGATGAGGTTGCCGAGGATCGTGACCAGGTCCCGCGGGGCCGGCGAGCGCGGCAGGGCCCCGTCGTCGATCAGGCTGTCCTCGGCGAGCACCAGCTCCACCCCCCGCTCGTTGGCCTGTGCGGCCTTGCCGAGCAGCAGGGCGGCCAGCACCGGTTCGGCGACCGCGCCCACGACCCGGTCGGTGAGGACCTGCGCCAGCTCCAGCTCCGCCGTCGCGAAGTCCACGGCCTCGTCGGTCCGGCCCAGCTCGATGAGCGAGACCACGGTGTGCAGCCGGTTCGCCGCCTCGTGCGCCTGCGAGCGGAGCGCCTGGGTGAAGCCGCGCTCCGAGTCGAGCTCGCCGGACAGCGCCTGGAGCTCCGTGTGGTCCCGCAGCGTCACGACGGTGCCGCGCCGCTCGCCGCCCACCACCGGGCTGGTGTTGACGACGATCACCCGGTCCGCCGTGAGGTGGACCTCGTCCACCCGCGGCTCGGACGCCAGGAGCGCCCCGGTCAGCGGCGCCGGCAGTGCGAGCTCGTCGACCCGGCGCCCGACCGCCCCCGGGGCCAGCCCCAGCAGCTCCCGGCCGGCGTCGTTGATCAGGGCGACCCGGCGCCGCCCGTCCAGCATGAGGAGCCCTTCGCGCACCGCGTGCAGTGTGGCCTCGTGGTAGGTGTGCATCCTGCTCAGCTCCCGGGCGTTCATGCCGTGCGTGTGCCGGCGAAGCCTGGCGTTGATCACGTACGTCCCCAGCGCCCCGAGCGCCAGGGCGGCGCCCGCCGCCGTGGCCAGGGCGCCCAGCTGCTCCCGTACCTGCGTGGACACCCGCTCGACGGTGATGCCCGCGCTCACCAGGCCGACGATCCTGTCCCCGTCGTGGACCGGGGTGACCACGCGTATCGACGGCCCCAGCGTCCCGGTGTAGGTCTCCTCGAAGGTCTCCCCGAGCAGGGCGCGCTCGGTGTGCCCGATGAAACGCCGGCCGATCTGGGAGGTGTCGGGGTGGGTCCACCGGACCCCCCGGGGGTCCATGATCGTCACGAACGCGATCCCGGTGTCCTCGCGGACCCGCTCCGCGTACGGCTGGAGTACGGCCGACGGGTCCGGGGTACGGATGGCCTCCCGCACGGATGGTGATCCGGCCATCGCGAGGGCGGCCGCGCGCACCTGGCGGGCGGCGGTCTCCTCCGCCTGGGAGCGGCCGGAGACGTACGCGAAGACGGCGCACCCGGCCACGACCGCTGCCACGAGCAGGGCCTGCATCGCGAACAGCTGGCCGGCCAGGCTGCGGGGGAGGGTCCGGGGCAGGCGCATGCCCCACAGTCTGCCTGGAGGCGTCCGCCCGCCCAAGATGGCCGATAAGCGTCCGTGAACGATATGAACGCAAGGGTGACGGCCGTCACAGGGCAGTGAATAGTCACCGGGGCCCCCAGGGACGGGGAGCCGACGCATACCCGAGGAGACCCCCGTGGCAGAGAAAGCCGCACGACGGGACCGCACCCACTATCTCTACCTGGCCGTGATCGCCGCCGTGGTTCTGGGCATCACGGTGGGCCTGGTCGCTCCGGACTTCGCCGTGGAGCTCAAGCCGATCGGCACAGGCTTCGTCAACCTCATCAAGATGATGATCTCGCCGATCATCTTCTGCACGATCGTGCTGGGGGTCGGCTCCGTACGGAAGGCCGCCAAGGTCGGCGCCGTCGGCGGTCTGGCCCTCGGCTACTTCCTGGTGATGTCGACCGTCGCCCTGGCCATCGGCCTGGTCGTCGGCAACCTCCTGGAGCCCGGCTCCAGCCTCCACCTCACCGAGGCGGCCCGCGCCGCGGGCGAGGCGCAGGCCGGCGACAGCGAGTCCACGGTGGACTTCCTGCTCGGCATCATCCCCACCACCATGGTGTCCGCCTTCACCGAGGGCGAGGTCCTCCAGACGCTGCTCATCGCCCTGCTCGCGGGCTTCGCACTCCAGGCGATGGGGTCGGCCGGAGAGCCGGTCATCCGCGGCATCGGCCACATCCAGCGCCTCGTCTTCCGCATCCTCGCCATGATCATGTGGGCGGCCCCGGTCGGCGCGTTCGGCGCGATGGCGGCGGTCGTCGGCGAGACCGGAGTGGACGCGCTGAAGTCCCTGGCCATCATCATGGTCGGCTTCTACGTCACCTGCGCGCTCTTCGTGTTCGTGGTCCTGGGCGCCATCCTGCGCCTGGTCGCCGGGGTCAACATCCTCTCGCTGCTGAAGTACCTGGGCCGTGAGTTCCTGCTGATCCTCTCCACCTCCTCGTCCGAGTCGGCCCTGCCGCGGCTGATCGCGAAGATGGAGCACATGGGCGTCAGCAAGCCCGTCGTCGGCATCACCGTGCCGACCGGCTACTCCTTCAACCTCGACGGCACGGCGATCTACCTCACGATGGCCTCGCTCTTCATCGCCAACGCCACGGGCGACCCGCTGAGCATCGGCGAGCAGATCTCGCTGCTGGTCTTCATGGTGATCGCCTCGAAGGGCGCGGCGGGCGTCACCGGCGCCGGCCTGGCGACCCTCGCGGGCGGCCTCCAGTCGCACCGCCCCGAACTGGTCGACGGCGTCGGGCTGATCGTCGGCATCGACCGCTTCATGAGCGAGGCCCGCGCCCTGACGAACTTCGCGGGCAACGCGGTGGCCACGGTGCTCGTCGGCACCTGGACCAAGGAGATCGACAGGGAGCGGGTGGACCGGGTCCTCTCCGGCGCCCTCCCCTTCGACGAGCAGACGATGACGGACGACGCCCACAGCGGTGAACCCCAGGTCCCCGAGGCCAGGGACGGCGGCGAGGAGCAGCCCTCGCTGGCGAAGGCCTAGTACGTGACGACGCGGCCGGTACGGGGGTCCCGTGCCGGCCGCGTCGTCACGTTCCCGCGGCGGTCTCCGCCACCGGTCCGGGGATCCGGCGTCGCCGTCTCACAGATCCTCCGGCAGGAGCCGGAACGCGGAGTGGCCGGTCAGGGGACGCATGGTCCGGAAGTGCCGGAATGTGGCCGGGCGTGATCGTTCCGTGCTGGTCCCGCAGGGCGCGTTCGCGGATGATCACTGCTGCGACCAGGCACAAGGGGTGGGGACGCTGAACGCCGTACGACGTCGAAGAGCCATGATCGCGCTTCTGCTGCCGGTCCTCGTCGGGACCGCCGGATGCGGCGCGGGCGAAGAGGCCCCGGCGGGCGAGGCGGTCTACGGGCAGCCGCTGGCCGACCAGTTCCAGGCCGCGACGGACGCCACCCGGGGCGCGGGCACCGCCGCTTTCGTCTCGATGCTGACGTACGGCACGGCGGGCGGCGACGCGGTGCAGCGCGTACGGGGGAGTCAGGACTACGGGCGGGGCACGTCACACGCGGACACCGGCTTCGACGCCCCCCGCACCTTCCCGAAGGGCATGCTGGAGTACCTGAGGGGTGCGGTTCCTGAGGGCCGGCAGGTGCTGGCCACGGCGGACGACGACGTCTACGTCCGCAACGGCCGCTCCGCCTGGCTGAAGTACACCCCCGAAGCCGTCAGCAGGTTCGGCGTGGCCACGGCCGAGGTCGCCGGCCATGCGGCCGGGGACGCGGCGCCGTACAGCGGGACCCTCGCGGACCTCGTCCCGCGCACCATCCCCCGGGAGGCCCCCGAGCGCCGGGCGGACGGCAGCCGGGTCTACCGGGTGACCCTGCTGCCCGAGGTGGCGGGCGAGCTCCTGCCGCGTCACCTGCGGGGCGCCGGCGACGCCTGGGGGACGGAGCCCGTGGGGCTGACGGTGAAGCTGGACGCCGACGGGAGGCTGGCCTCGGCCACCGCCGACCTCGCGCCCGTCCTTGCCGCGCTGCACGACCAGGGCATGCTCGCCGGGGTGGAGAGGCTGCGGGCGGCGTACGAACTCAGCGCCTTCGGCGAGCCGGTGAAGGGCGAGCGCCCCTCCGGCGACGCGCCGGTCGAGGACGCCGGAGAGGTGCTGGCGCCCGTCGCCACGCTGAAGGCGGGCCGGTGCGCGTCCACCGGTGGCACAGGGCTGGGCACCCAGGAGATCGTCCGGCCCGTGGACTGCGCGAAGCAGCACGACATTCGCGTACTGGGCCAGGTGCAGGTGGACCGGGCCTTCCAGGGCCGACGGAACGTCGGGAACGGCGACCGCTACGGCAGGGAGGAGTGCGGGCGCGTCGACGCCGCCGCGCCGAAGGACTGGCGGCGCGGCGGACGCTACGCGGACGGGTTCAGCATGCAGGGGCAGTCGGAGGTGGGCGTGTCCGTCACCATGGACGGGGAACCCGGCAGCGGGACGGAGACGACGGTGGAGGGCTCCTACACCTGCTTCCTCACCGTCGCCCGCTGAGCGCCGGCCGACCGGGACGCGCGGTTGCCCGTCCCGCCGCCCTTGCCTTGACGCCGACGTCAAGGATTACCGTCGCGGTATGCGAATCGGGGAACTGGCCGAACGCGCCGGTACGACCACACGGACGCTGCGGTACTACGAATCGCGCGGACTGCTGCACGCACGCCGCGCGGAGAACGGCTACCGCACGTACGACGAGAGCGATCTGCGGCTGATCCAGCAGATCCGGACCCTCCAGGACTTCGGGTTCGACCTGGAGGAGACCCGTCCGTTCGTCGACTGCCTGCGTGCCGGCCACCCGGCGGGCGACGCCTGCCCCGCCTCGCTGGCCGTCTACCGCCGCAAACTCGGTGAGCTCGACGCGCTCATCGGCCAGCTCCAGGGCGTCCGGGCCGAGGTCGGCGCCCAGCTGGCGCGCGCCGAGCTGGAGGCGTCGGCGGGGGTTCCGGGCGGCCCCGAACCACGATGTGAACTGAACTGGGAGGACGAGGGATGATCCACGCAGAAGGTGTCGCCGAGGTCACCGACGCGACGTTCGACGCCGAGGTCCTGGGAGCCGGTCTGCCGGTCCTGGTCGAATTCACCGCCGACTGGTGCGGCCCCTGCCGCCAGCTCGCCCCGGTGCTCGGCTCGATCGCGAGGGAGGAGGCGGACCGCGTGAAGATCGTGCAGATCGACGTGGACCACAACCCGGCGATCACGAGCCGGTACGCGGTGCTGTCGATGCCGACGCTGATGGTGTTCCGGGACGGCGAACCGGTGAAGTCGATGGTGGGGGCCCGCCCGAAGCGCCGGCTTCTCCAGGAACTGGAGGACGTGCTGCCGGCGGGGGTGTGAACGTCGGGCGGTCACGGGCACATGGAAGGACTGGGGACCCTGCCCGGCTGTCCGTGACTGCCCGTCGACCGCCTCGGGGCCCCTGACAGGCTTCGGCGACACACCGGGCGTCGGCTGATCACGTGTGTGAGGACCAGCAGGCGGCCAGGCTTCGCCCCTGGGGCTCGACGCTCCGGCCAACGAATGGAGGCAGCTCCGGTAGGGACACGCGTTGCCCGATGGTGCTTTCGCCCTGCCGCCTTTCGGGGGGATTCGTCAATTCGTTGTGCAGCGGCCGCCGGCGGGATTCCGGATCCGCTCGCCCGGCCGAGCAATACAAGCGGCGCATTACACGCTGTTGGTGGCTGCGCACTCCGCGATAGCCTGGCGCCGGCCAGGACGTCATCAGGGTCGGTGACGTACGAGGGGGGGACCGTGGAGCGGCGTGACGTACGAGGGCACTACGAAGGACTCGCCGCCGAGTACGACGATCACTGGGTGTACGGGCCCAGCTACATCCCTTGGATGGCGACCCGCATCGCCGAAGCGCTAAGGCTTACGGCCACCGATCGCATAGCCGACATCGGTTGTGGGACGGGGCTGTTCGCGCGAGAGGTGGTGAAGGCTGTCAGGCCCACCCACCCTGTTCTCTGTGCGGACCCGTCGGAAGCGATGCTGCGTCAGATGGGCACGCCGCCCCCGTCCGGTCTGATGCCGGTCGTTGCCTCGGCGGAGGCCATCGCCGAGGGCGACGTCGATCTGCCGCAGGGCCAGCTCGACGCGATGTGGTTGAAGGAGTCGGTTCACCATCTCCCGGACCCGGCGCGGACACTGCGAGGACTTGCCGCTCGGCTGGCGCCCGGTGGACGCCTCCTGGTGGTTATGCTCCCGGCCGCCATCCGGTATCCGCTGTTCGATGCGGCACTCACCCGTTTCGAAGAGCTCCAGCCAGACCCAGCCGACATCGTGGGGCATCTGGAAGCCGCCGGAATGAAGGCCGGGCTCACCCACGTCGAGCACGAGCTGCGCATCGACCGGGACAGGTACTTCGGCATGGTGCGCGCTCGCTACATGTCGCTGCTCTCCACGTTCAGCGACAGTGAGATCGCAAGGGGCATCGAAGAGATGAGCGCAGCTCACCCCGAGCCCGTTCTTGTGTTTCCCGACCGATTCGCCTTCGTCCTGGGCGAAGCGGAGAAGCGGCCAGGTGGGGGCGAGTGAGTACTGTGGTTGATGAACGGCTGCGTCGGCTCCGGAGCGAACTGGACGATCATTCGCGGATCGCGGACCACCTCGGGCTCGACCTCGAGCGCCCCCTGCGCAGTCTCAACGACGGCTATCCCGAGAATGCCGTGGCGCTCGTCGGGAAGCTGACCGAGAAGCTCCTCAAAGAATTATGGCGCCACCACAGCATCGAGGGCGACCCCACGACCAAGGCGCTGAACGATCTGGTCAAGCGCTGCCGTCCGCACATCCGCAGCAGCACGGTGATGGACGCCCTCGACGACATCCGCCGGCTCCGCAACCGCTCCACCCATGACGGATACGACATCAGTGACGAGGACGGCCTGCTGGCGGTACGCCGCCTCGTGGATGTGCTGGTCTGGTTCACTGACACGGGAAGTACGGCGCTCATCGGTGGAGAACCTGATGTGGCCCCGGAGGTGGCCAGACGCTGTGAGTTCTTGGCGGGTCTGTACGTCACCCTGGGCTATCGGCAGGCCAAGCGCTTCGTTCTCAGCCCCGATACCGTCTACCAGCTGTTCTGCCGCGAATCAGGCATGCGGTTCGAGTATGTAGAACTCATGCTCTCCCGGGAGGCCGACGACCTGAGCACGGTCCTCGCCACCACCGGTGGCGAATTGCTGCGGACCCGGTTGCCCAAGCTCACCAGGTTCGTCGTCCTGGAGGACGACAATGGCAGCGCGGCCCCCGGCGCCCTTCACGACCTGCTCGGACTCGACTTCCGTATCGTCCGTTACGAAGGCTTCGTCGAGACACTGATCAACATCGATACACATATCGGGGCCATCTCGTCCCTGATCGAGCACCCAGAGCTCCATGCCCCAGTCAGCGCAGCGGTACTGAGCACCGACCCGTACACCGGCGAATCCCGGATGGCGGAGGCCGAGGATGCAGCGGAGTTGCTCACCCGCCTCGCTGGGGGCAGCGCCAACGTGCTCGTCACCGGCCGCTCCGGAAGCGGTAAAACCACTCTTCTGCGCTCCTTGGCGTCCAACCCTGAAACGCGGCAGTTTCGCTTCTACTTCGATCTCGGGCTCAAACCCAAGGACGAGCCGTTCTCGGAGTACGTCGGGCGGCTACTGGCGCCGTCCATGGCATCGGACCGCTCCCGTGCCTACGACCTTTTTCTCTACCTGATCCGCTCAGGCACCGCGCTCTGCATTCTCGACGCGGTCGACGAAGCTGTAGAGGAATCAAGCCCTGCCGGCTTCCTGCGGCTCTTCGCGGATCTCGCGGCTGTGCTCTCCGCCGAGTCCGCCGTGGTCATGAGCTCGAGGGTGTCCTTTCTGGCAGATTCACCACAGGTTCGCCAACTGTTGGACAGCGGAGCAGGCCGTTCCGAGCAGCTTGTCGAGCAGATGTACGCCAATGGAGTCGACCCGGCGAGGGTCCCGCACTTCCACCTCGTACGCCTCGCTGAACCTGATGCGACACCGTTGGAAAGGCGACTCACAACGGCACTGGCACTTCCTCCTGATCAGCCCCTCGCCGACATCCTTGGTGCACACATCACGCAGACACTGGCCGCGCATAGCCGAACAGACATCGAAGAACGCATGACCGCTTCATTCGGACACGCTTTCATGACCGACCAGACCGTCTTCTCCCTTCTCGACCTGCACCGGTCGTTGGGGATGAGCGCGTTCACCGACGGGCGGCTCGCCTTCGACGCCTGCGTATTCCTTCCCTTGCTACGCCAGGCGGGCAGCGACCAAGTCGCCTTCGTGCACACCGCCTACCAGGCGCTTCTGGCTGCGAGGTATCTCGCTGAGGCCGAACACCGGGACACGGCAGCGGGTGTACCGGGCGGCGCATTTCTCACCGAACAGGTACGGGCGTTCCTCGCGGGCCTGCCCGGGAGCCCGGCGACCGACGACTGTGTCCTGCCCGCCGGGACATATCTCGTCGGCCCCGCGGAACGGCTGCTGCTGCGCCGAGTACCGCGATCCGTACGCTTCGATCGTCACGCCGTGACCGTGGCGCGCTACCGGCGCTTCCTCCAGGCGCTCAACAGCGACGGTACCTCTCCATGGGACCATCCCGACCAGCCGGCCAATGTCACGCACCACCCGTGGACCGACCGGTTGCGCGAGGCCGGCTACTACGCGGACGCACGATTCGACGCGTACCCGGCTGTCTGCGTCAATTGGTGGAGCGCCTACGCCTTCGCTGCGTTCGAGGGCAAGAGGCTGCCCACGTCCCTGGAATGGGAAGCCGCGGCGCGCGGTACGGACGGACGGCTGTTCCCGTGGGGTGATGTCCCGGACGCCGATCTGGTCAACTGCGCGGACTCATGGGTCGGGCACTCTGTTGTCACCTACCAAGCCTGGTACGAGGACTTCGCGGGTGACGCTGTGCGCAGGGCATGGGTGAGCCCGGCGGCCGAACGTCCCGGTAACCGATCTCCGTTCGGTATTGAGGACATGGTTGGTAACTGCTGGGAGTGGACCTCCACCAGTCTTGGCGATCCCGGTGAGGCCGTCATCTGCGGCGGCAGCTATGACAATCCGATGCGCGCGGTGCAGGTGAGCAGCAAGGGGATCTACCGAAAACGCGGCGGGAGCAACGCGGTGGGATTCCGGTGCGTGGAAGATGTCACGGTCACGGAGGAGACGACGATATGAGCGGCGAGCCTCGCCACGGAACGATCATCGACCGGCGGGCGAGCGGTGGGGGAGTGAACGGCACCCTCGGGTCCTACATCGTTCAGGATGGCGAGGACCAGCGGTACTACGGCTTCGACTACCGGCAGATCGTTACCGAGGGGTTTCGGACCATCCGTACAGGAGAACGAGTCCGCTTCTACGTCTCGGACGCCAGCCCCGACCGGGCGGAGTTCGTCATCCGGCTCGACCAGCCGGACCCGTCCGAGTACTACGGATGACCGCGCCGCTCCCCCTCGAGACCGTCACCGGTGCTCGTCAGGAGCTGACGGTTGTCGTGCCCGTGCGCCTGCTGCGAACTCCGGAATGGGAACCGGGTCCGTTTCCGTTCGAGCTGGGTAGCCGTCGCACCGACGCCGAGACGAGGGCGACGTACTTCGCCCCTGCATGCGCGCGTGTTCTGTACGGCGCACCGGGCAGGCCCCGCCGCTGGTACCGGCCGATGTCGGTCGTGCATGACGGCGTGCACCTCATCGGAATGGAGCTACTGCGCACTGCCACCGCCCGAAATCCTGAACATGCTTTCGCAGTAATGCATTTCACGGTGACCAGACCGCTCCTGCCTGTAGTGCGAGCGATAGCCGGACGGGCTGCCGCCGGTGGCGACGCCCCGATGCTCATCGGTCCGCTGGATCCTGCGGTGCTCCTGGCCGGCCTGGCCGAGGTCACCAGTGGGACCGGGACTTTCGCCCTTTCCCGCCCCTACACCGTCGCCTTCCTCACCCCCGAGGCCTCTCACGGTCCTGCACTTCGTGCAGGCTATGAAGGGGAACTTCCGGACACTGCCGATCGCTGGCTCTGGCAGCTGGCGTCACGGTCGACCCCGGCCGACTTCCCACTCGCCCCGGAGACTGCCGCCGTGGAGCTCGGTAATGCCGTGCGCATCTCGGCAGACTGGAGTGCCTTGGTGCTGCGGCAGGGAGCCGCCTTCCTCGGTCACCGAGCCGACACGGGGGATGGAGACTTCTACGCTTTCGGAGCCCTGCACTCGCGCACCGTCTACCTGGACGCGCTGCTGCTCGGGTCCCTGCAACGTGACCATATCGACGAACTCACCGACGAACTCTCGGATGTCTTCGATGCCAGGCGGCTGGCACGGAGAGTCGCCACGCTGGAGCGCAGCATCGCGGCCTTCCGAAGCACCTATTGGCGCCAGCACCTGACTGCCCACGGCCCAGCCAACGAGTTGCTGCTCGCCTTCCAGAACCAACATCGGCTTCCTGACCGTTTCGGCGAGATCCTGGCGGAGGCCGCTGACTACAGTCGTCTGGTGCAGACGCAGGAGAGTCAGCAGATCAGCGGCGCTCTGGGAGCGCTCACGGTCCTGGGCCTGCCGCTCGGGACGTCGCTCGGCGTGCTCCAGGTTGTCGGCGACGAATCCGTCAGCCACCTACTCGTTGCGCTCGGGATCTCCGTGGTCGTGACCGCCGGTGCTCTCGCGACGCGGTACGGGCGGCTGGTGCTTTCCTCGCTGCGCGGGGCTGGCAGGCCGTAGCCCGGTGGTAGGACGGGTGAGTCCCGCTCGCACAAGCCGGCGCTGGTGCTCAACCATGGTTGTGCGGCGCCTCGGTGGGGCTTGATGTGAGGCCACGCACCGTTCGCTGCCCCAAGAGCCGAGATCGCGGGAGGTCGGCATGCCGGCGCCCTCACAGCGAGGGGCCCGCACCGCCCCTGGCGGTGCGGGCCCCTCCGGCCGTTCGCGCCGTCAGGCCGGACGCAGCCACACCGTCGCGAGCGGCGGGAGCGTCAGGGTGATGCTGGTGTCCCTGCCGTGGGCCGGCACCGCCTCCGGCTTCAGGGGCTCCTCGTTGCGCACGTCGCTCCCGCCGTAGCGGGCGGCGTCCGTGTTCACGACCTCCACCCACGCCTCCGGGCCGTCCGGCACACCGATCCGGTAGTCCTGCCGCACCACGGGGGAGAAGTGCGAGACCGCGATCAGCGGTGATCCGTCCGCGTCGTACCGCACGAACGAGAACGCGTTGTCCTCGGCGGCGCCGCCGTCGATCCAGCTGAAGCCCTCCGGGGAGGTGTCCCGCTGCCAGAGCGCGGGCAGCGCGTTGTAGACCGCGTTGAGGTCCGTGACCAGGGTGCGCACGCCCCGGTGGTCGCCGGAGGCCTCGTACGTCTCGTCGAGCAGCCACCAGTCCGGGCCGTGGCCCTCCGACCACTCCGCTCCCTGGGCGAACTCCTGTCCCATGAAGAGGAGTTGCTTGCCGGGGTGCGCCCACATGAAGCCGAGGTAGGCACGGTGGTTGGCCCGCTGCTGCCACCAGTCGCCGGGCATCTTGCTGACCAGCGCCTGCTTGCCGTGCACCACCTCGTCGTGCGAGATCGGCAGCACATAGTTCTCGCTGTACGCGTACACCATCGAGAAGGTCATCTCGTTGTGGTGGTACTTGCGGTGGATGGGCTCCTTCGAGACGTACACGAGGGAGTCGTGCATCCAGCCCATGTTCCACTTCAGGCCGAAGCCCAGGCCGCCGGAGTCCGTGGCGCGGGTGACGCCGTCCCAGGCGGTCGACTCCTCCGCCATCGTGACGACCCCCGGGTTGCGCCGGTAGACCGTCGCGTTCATCTCCTGGAGGAAGGCGACCGCGTCCAGGTTCTCCCGGCCCCCGAACTCGTTCGGCGACCACTGGCCGTCCTCGCGGGAGTAGTCGAGGTAGAGCATGGAGGCGACCGCGTCGACCCGCAGGCCGTCGATGTGGAACTCCTCGCACCAGTACGTGGCGTTGGAGACCAGGAAGTTGCGGACCTCCTTGCGGCCGTAGTCGAACTCCAGGGTCCCCCAGTCCGGGTGCGCTGCCCGGTTCGGGTCGGAGTGCTCGTACAGCGGGCGGCCGTCGAACTCGGCGAGCGCCCAGTCGTCGCGCGGGAAGTGGGCCGGCACCCAGTCCATGAGGACGCCGATGCCCGCCGCGTGCAGCGCGTCGACCAGGAAGCGGAAGTCGTCCGGGGTGCCCATACGGGACGTCGGCGCGTAGAAGCCGGTGACCTGGTAGCCCCAGGACCCCCCGAAGGGGTGCTCGGCGACGGGCATCAGCTCGACGTGGGTGAAGCCCAGCTCCTTCACGTACGAAGGGAGCTGCGCGGCGAGCTGACGGTACGACAGGCCCGGCCGCCAGGACGGCAGATGGATCTCGTAGACGGAGAACGGGGCCTCGTGCACCGGGCGGTCCCCGCGGTGCGCCATCCAGTCCGCGTCCTGCCACGGGTGGTGCGAGGCCGTCACCACCGAGGCGGTGGCCGGCGGGACCTCCGTGTGGCGGGCCATCGGGTCCGCCCGCTGGGTGTGCGACCCGTCGGGCCGGCAGATGTCGTACTTGTAGACGGCGCCCTCGCCGACACCGGGCAGGAACACCTCCCAGACACCGGTGGAGCCGAGCGAGCGCATCGGGAAGGCCGTGCCGTCCCAGTAGTTGAAGTCGCCCGTGACCCGGACCCCGCGGGCGTCCGGTGCCCACACCGTGAAGCGGGTGCCGGTCACGCCCTGGTGCTCCATGGGCTGGGACCCGAGCGCCTTCCAGAGCTCCTCGTGCCGGCCCTCGCCGATCAGGTGGAGGTCGAGTTCACCGATGGCCGGCAGGAAGCGGTACGGGTCGTCCACCTCGATCGTGTTGTCCTCGTAGGCGACCCGCAGGCGGTAGCGCTCGGGCACCGCCGGCAGGGACAGCACCCCGGAGAAGAAGCCGTCGCCGTCACTCTGCAGTTCGGCCCCGGTCCGCTTGCCCTCCACCAGCACGGTCACCGAGCGGGCGTAGGGGCGCAGCACCCGGAAGAGCACTCCGGCCGGCACCGGGTGCGCGCCGAGGACCCCGTGCGGGTCGTGGTGCTCGCCGGCGAGCAGCCGGCCCCGGTCCGCGTCGTCCAGGGCGGTCGCGGGCAGGACGTTCTTGCTCCCTCCTCCGCGCCGGGGGCGGGGCGGGGCACCGGTGGCCGCCGCGGCCGTCTTCCGGGCCCGGGGGCGCTTGGCGGGGGTCGGGGCGGAGGGCTCCGCCGCCGGGACGGCAGAGGCGGGGTCGGCCGGGGCGGCCGCCGTGACCTCGGTGGTCACCGGCTTGGCCGTGGGCGGGACCTCGATGGGCTCGGGTGACTTGCGGGACGGCTTGCGGGCGGTCACAGAGACTGCCTCCTCGGAAGGGGAGTGGTGGGAAGCGGAGGTCAGGCGGGTGTGGCGGCCAGGCGCTGGATCGCGGCCATCGGAACCGGCAGCCAGTCGGGGCGGTGCCGTGCCTCGTACAGCACCTCGTACACGGCCTTGTCGGTCTCATGGGCGCGCAGCAGCTCCGGCTCGCCGCGCGGGTCGGAGCCCGCCGCGCTCGCGTAGCCCTCGCAGTACGCGGCCCGGCAGCGGGCGGCCCATTCGGGGTTCCACGGATGGTGCGAGCGTGCCGCGTAGTCGAAGGACCGGAGCATCCCCGCGACATCGCGCACCGGTGGCTGAGGGCTGCGGCGTTCGGGCAGCGGCCTGGCCGGCTCGCCCTCGAAGTCGATCAGCGACCAGAAGCCGTCGTCGCCCCTCAGGGTCTGGCCCAGGTGCAGGTCACCGTGGACCCGCTGCGCGGGCCAGCCGCGCCCCGTACCTCCGAGCGCCGCGACGGCGTCGAAGGCGGTGCGCAGGCCCGGCACGTACGGGACGAGCGCCGGGACCGCCTGGGCGGCCGCCTCCAGGCGCTCCACCATCCCCGCCACCAGGTCCCTGGTCCGGTCCTGGGCCAGCGGGGGTGTCGGCAGCGCGGCGGCGAGGGCCGTGTGCACCTCGGCGGTGGCCCGGCCGAGCGCGTGCGCCTCGGGGACGAAGTCCCGCCCCGCGGCCAGGGCGGCGAGCGCGAGCTGCCATCCGTCCTGCGCGCCGCGCAGGAAGGGCTGCAGCACGCCGAGCGTGAGGGGCTCCGGACCCGTCGCCGCCTCGAACCAGGCCACCGGGGCGGGGACCCGGCCACAGCCCTCGCGGCCGAGCGCGAGGGGCAGTTCGAGATCGGGGTTGGTGCCGGGGAAGACCCGCCGGAAGATCTTCAGGATGAAGGCGTCGCCGTACACGAGCGAGGAGTTGGACTGCTCGGTGTCCAGGACGCGCGGGGTGAGTCCCGGCGGGATCGGTTCCGCGCGGTCGAAGCGGAGCGGGCCGAGGGATCCGGGGTTACGGAATCGTTCCAGCAGGAGGTCGGCGACGCGCGGATCGTGCAGTCCTTCGTACAGGGTGCGGCCCGCCAGGGGGCCTTCCGGGACCTGGCCGATGCGTGCGTCGGCGAGCCGCGGGGGCAGGGTGGTGCGCACGCCGAGCAGGAGCTGGTAGCAGTCACCCCGGTCCGGTGCGGCCCGTCCGCCCGGCTGGTGGACCCGGACGAGCAGGTGCAGCAGCCCGGGCCCCGTGCCCGCGGTGTCCAGAGGCAGTATCTCGGTGGCGGCGACGAGGGAGAACCCGGTGACGGGCTGCCCCTTGCCCGCGAACCACCGCTGCCGGGGCACCCACTCGTGGAGCAGCGGGGCGAGCGACGGCAGCAGCGCCGTCGTTCCCGTGGAACTCGTCGAATGTCTTCTTGTCGTCTTTCTCGATGTTGTGTTCTTCGCCAGGGCGACTCGAGTGGATGCAGCCTCCGACATGGCATCGCGTCCTTTCCCCGGGCACACCACAGGATGCGAAGAGTGTCCCGGATTGCGGCAATGGCTGTCCGGCTGTGCGGGACGTGTCGGGTGAGGAAAGTCCGTACGGACTCGATCAAGGGGCCATGGAGAGCCCGATGGAGCCCGGAAGCGCTCGATATGGGGGAGAGTGCCCCGTGCGGGGCGGCGGAAACCGCCCCGCGGGTGGCGCCTCGGCGGTGAGGCGCCGTCAGCCGGCCGTCACCGGTGGTCAGCCGACCGGGGCATCCTTCCGCATCCGGAACCAGTAGAAGCCGTGTCCCGCCAGGGTCAGCAGGTAGGGCCACTGACCGACGGCCGGGAAGCGCACGCCGCCGATCAGCTCCACCGGATGACGCCCGTCGAAGTCCCGCAGATCGAGCTCGGTGGGCTGCGCGAACCGCGAGAAGTTGTGGACGCACATCACGAGATCGTCCTTGTACTCGCGGGTGAACGCGAGGACGGCCGGGTTCGACGACGGCAGTTCACTGTACGAGCCGAGGCCGAACGCCGGATTCTGCTTGCGGATCTCGATCATCCGGCGCGTCCAGTGCAGCAGCGAGGACGGCGACGCCATCGACGCCTCGACGTTGGTGACCTGGTAGCCGTAGACCGGGTCCATGATCGTGGGGAGGTAGAGCCGCCCCGGATCGCTGGAGGAGAAGCCGGCGTTCCGGTCGGGTGTCCACTGCATCGGGGTGCGCACGGCGTCGCGGTCGCCCAGCCAGATGTTGTCGCCCATCCCGATCTCGTCCCCGTAGTAGAGGATCGGGGAGCCGGGCAGGGAGAGCAGCAGCGCCGTGAACAGCTCGATCTGGTTCCGGTCGTTGTCCAGGAGCGGCGCGAGGCGCCGGCGGATGCCGATGTTGGCCCGCATCCGCGGATCCTTGGCGTACTCCGCGTACATGTAGTCGCGCTCTTCGTCCGTGACCATCTCGAGCGTCAGCTCGTCGTGGTTGCGCAGGAAGATGCCCCACTGGCAGCCGGCCGGGATCTCCGGGGTCTTCGCCAGGATCTCCGAGACCGGGTAGCGGCTCTCGCGCCGTACGGCCATGAAGATGCGGGGCATGACCGGGAAGTGGAAGGCCATGTGGCACTCGTCGCCGCCGGCCGTGTAGTCGCCGAAGTAGTCGACGACGTCCTCGGGCCACTGGTTGGCCTCGGCCAGCAGGACCGTGTCCGGGTAGTTGGCGTCGATCTCCTTGCGGACCCGCTTGAGGAAGTCGTGGGTCTCCGGGAGGTTCTCGCAGTTGGTGCCCTCGCGCTGGTAGAGGTAGGGCACGGCGTCGACCCGGAAGCCGTCGATACCGAGGTCCAGCCAGAAGCGCAGGGCCGAGATGATCTCCTCCTGCACCGCCGGGTTCTCGTAGTTGAGATCGGGCTGGTGCGAGAAGAACCGGTGCCAGTAGTACTGCTTGCGGACCGGGTCGAAGGTCCAGTTGGACGTCTCCGTGTCGACGAAGATGATCCGCGCGTCCGGGAACTGCTTGTCGTCGTCGGCCCAGACGTAGTAGTCGCCGTAGGGCCCGTCGGGGTCGGTGCGGGACTGCTGGAACCAGTCGTGCTGGTCGCTCGTGTGGTTCATGACGAAGTCGATGATCACGCGCATGCCGCGTTGGTGCGCGGCGTCGACGAACTCCACGAAGTCGGCGAGATCGCCGAATTCGGGCAGCACGGCGGTGTAGTCGGATACGTCGTAACCACCGTCGCGCAGGGGTGACTTGAAGAACGGCGGCAGCCAGAGGCAGTCGACGCCCAGCCACTGCAGGTAGTCCAGCTTGGCGGTGAGGCCTTTGAGGTCACCGACGCCGTCCCCGTTGGAGTCCTGGAAGGACCGGACGAGTACCTCGTAGAAGACGGCGCGCTTGAACCAGTCGGGGTCGCGGTCCTTGGCGGGAGTGTCCTCGAACAGGTCGTGGACGGGCTCATTGACGATCATTGCGTGGGTGACCCTCCGGTCGGCGGGGACGGTCGCAGGACCGCGATGTGCGCGGGCGTGACGCCCGGCTCGAGGCGCACATAGAAGGCCCTGCCCCAGTGATAGGTGTCGCCGGTGAGCTCGTCGCGCACCGGCACGCTCTCGTGCCAGTCGAGGCCGAGCCGCGGCATGTCCAACGAGACCGTGGCCTCCTGGGTGTGGTGAGGGTCGAGGTTGACGACCACCAGGACGGTGTCCGGACCGGAGCGCTTGCTGTAGACGATCAGCGCCTCGTTGTCGACCGTGTGGAAGTGGACGTCGCGCAGTTGCTGGAGTGCCGGATGGCGGCGCCTGATCCGGTTGAGGGAGGTGATCAGGGGAGCGAGTGAGCGGCCCTCACGTTCCGCCGACTCCCAGTCCCTGGGCCTGAGTTGGTACTTCTCGGAGTCCTGGTACTCCTCGCTCCCGGGACGCACCGGGGTGTTCTCGTACAGCTCGAAGCCCGCGTACACACCCCAGGAGGGGGACAGCGTCGCGGCCAGCACGGCCCGGGCGGCGAAGGCCGCCCGCCCGCCCTCCTGGAGGTAACCGGGAAGAATGTCGGGCGTGTTCACGAAGAAGTTGGGCCGCATGTACGAGGAACTCTCGCCCGAGAGCTCGGTCACGTACTCGGTCAGTTCCTGCTTCGTGTTACGCCAGGTGAAGTACGTGTAGGACTGCTGGAAGCCGACCGAGGCCAGCGTGCGCATCATCGCCGGGCGGGTGAAGGCCTCCGCCAGGAAGATCACGTCCGGGTCGGTGCGGTTGATGTCGGCGATCACCTTCTCCCAGAAGACCACCGGCTTGGTGTGCGGGTTGTCGACGCGGAAGATGCGGACGCCGTGCTCCATCCAGAACCGCAGGATGCGCACGCTCTCCGCGACGATCCCGCGCAGGTCCGTGTCGAACGCGATCGGATAGATGTCCTGGTACTTCTTGGGCGGGTTCTCGGCGTAGGCGATCGATCCGTCGGAGCGGTGGTGGAACCACTCCGGGTGCTCCGTCACCCAGGGGTGGTCCGGGGAGCACTGGAGGGCGAAGTCGAGCGCGATCTCCATCCGCAAGGTGCGGGCCGTCGCGACGAAGTGGTCGAAGTCCTCGATCGTGCCGAGGTCCGGGTGCACGGCGTCGTGCCCGCCCTCGGCCGAACCGATGGCCCAGGGCACGCCGGGGTCGTCGGCCCCGGGGGTGAGGCTGTTGTTCGGGCCCTTGCGGTGGGTCGTCCCGATGGGGTGGACGGGCGGGAGGTAGACGACGTCGAACCCCATCGCGGCCACGGCGGGAAGCCGCTCGGCGGCGGTGCGGAACGTGCCGCTGACCAGCCGGGGGGCGGGCGGGGGAAGCTCCGCGGAGACCGCCGGGCTCTTCTTCCGTGTGGCGGCGGCGGTCTTCGCCGTCTTCGTGGCACGCGGTTTCCGGGCGGGCTTCGGGGGTGCCGGCTCCTCCAGGCGCGCTCCCTCGGAGCGGGGGAACAGCTCGTACCAGGAGCCGTACAGGGCGCGCCGGCGCTCGACGGTCAGCGGCAGCGGCCGGGACGCGGTGACCAGCTCGCGCAGGGGATGACGGCCGAGCGCCTCGTCCACCTCGGCGGTCAGGGCCGCCGCGAGGCGGGAGGCCGCCGGGCGGCCGGTGTCGCGCAGCGCGTCGACGGCGGCCAGCACGGCCTCGCGCCCGTCCTGCTTGGGCACGCCCTCGGCGGCGCGGGCGTAGAGCTCGGCGCCCTCCTCCAGGACCAGTGCCGTGTCGATGCCCGCAGGGATCTTGATCTGCGCGTGGGCGCGCCAGGTGGTGACCGGGTCGCTCCACGCCTCGACCGTGTACGTCCAGCGGCCCTCGGACTCCGGAGTGACGTCGGCGCCCCACCGGTCCGTGCCGGGAGCGAGCTCGCGCATCGGCGTCCAGGGCCCGGGCCGTCCGTTCGCGTCGTGCAGGACGACGTTGGCGGCCACGGCGTCGTGCCCCTCGCGGAACACGGTGGCGCTGACCTCGAAGGTCTCGCCCGCGACGGCTTTGGCGGGCCGTCTGCCGCAGTCGACGAGCGGACGGACGTCCAGGACGGGAATGCGACCGATCATGGAATCACCTGGGGGTCGGAGCTCGGCATGCACGGCGCGCGACGTGGGCGTGAAGGGCTGACCGCGCGCGCCGCGATGGTGGGGTTGCGTCCTTTGTAGCTGCTCGGTCGTCGGCTGGCGGGCTGTGGGCATGGCCGCTCCTGTCCGCGTTCACTCGAATGGACTCGAATGGCAGGTGCACGGGGGTTCGACCTCGGACCGGGGCACCTGGGATGTGCAGCGCGGGGGGTGTTACCGGGGGAGCCTTCCCACCGCGTTCGGGCTGCCAACCCGGCGGCGTGTTAACTCCTGGGTGCACCTGGCGCACGCGCTGTGGGCCGCGCGCCGGTCCCCCGGCCGTCACGCGGGCACCTCCGAAGCCTTCCCTGTGGTGCGGGGTGCCACAAGTCCGCGTGTGGAGGGGAAATCAGCCATATCGCCCGTGACAGAGGGGTACGTAACTGGCGCATCTGGCCCATGGGGCGGGAGGGGCCGCAGGTGTCGCAGACAAGCCTGTGACAGGAGTGGCGCAGGAGTCTGCGGAGGGAGGGCGCGTTCGGTGCTGTGCCCGGGACGGGGGCGGGCGGACAGCACGGCGGAGGACCCACTGAGCCGGGCGCGCGCCGTGGTTGCGCACGGCGGCACACCGCTACCGTCGAGGGTGACGGAGAGGGCGCCCACCGTCGTGCGTCCCCTCGGATCCGTACGTCCCCTGTAAAGGTGGGATACGTGAAGGCCATTCGTCGATTCACCGTGCGTCCCGTCCTCCCCGAACCCCTGCGACCGCTCAGCGACCTCGCCCGCAACCTGCGCTGGTCCTGGCACAACGAGACCCAACAGCTCTTCCAGGCGGCCGACCCGGAGGGCTGGCGGCCCGCGGACGCCGACCCCGTGCGCCTGCTCGGCGCCGTCTCCGCCGCGCGCCTCGGCGAGCTGGCCGGGGACCAGCACTTCATGCGCCGGCTCACCGAGGTGTCCGAGGACCTCCGGGAGTACCTCGGCGGTCCGAGGTGGTACCAGGACCAGCTCTCCCAGGGCGCGGAGCTCCCCGCGGCCATCGCCTACTTCTCCCCCGAATTCGGGGTCACCGCCGCCCTGCCCCAGTACTCGGGCGGGCTCGGCATCCTGGCGGGCGACCACCTGAAGGCCGCCAGCGACCTGGGCGTCCCCCTCATCGGGGTCGGCCTGCTCTACCGGCACGGCTACTTCCGCCAGAGCCTCTCCCGGGACGGCTGGCAGCAGGAGCACTACCCCGTCCTCGACCCCAACGAGCTGCCGCTCACCCTCCTGCGCGAGGCCGACGGCACCCCCAGCAGGGTGGTCCTCGCCCTGCCGGGCGGCCGCTCGCTGTACGCCTCGGTCTGGCAGGCCCAGGTCGGGCGCGTCCCCCTGCTCCTCCTCGACTCCGACGTCGAGGAGAACGCACCGGGGGAGCGCGACGTCACCGACCGGCTCTACGGCGGCGGCAGCGACCACCGGCTGCTCCAGGAGATGCTGCTCGGCATCGGCGGGGTGCGCGCGGTGCGCACCTACTGCAGGCTGACCGGGCACGCCGCCCCCGAGGTGTTCCACACCAACGAGGGGCACGCCGGGTTCCTCGGCCTGGAGCGCATCCGGGAGCTCTCCGAGACGGGCCTCGACTTCGACGCCGCCCTGGAGACCGTGCGGGCCGGCACCGTCTTCACCACCCACACCCCGGTGCCCGCCGGGATAGACCGCTTCGAACGGCAGCTCGTGGCACGGCACTTCGGTGACGACGGCGAGCTGCCCGGGGTCGCTGTGGAGCGGATCCTGCGCCTGGGCATGGAGACCTACCCCGGGGGCGAGCCCGACCTCTTCAACATGGCGGTGATGGGGCTGCGGCTCGCCCAGCGGGCCAACGGGGTCTCCACCCTGCACGGCTCCGTCAGCCGGGAGATGTTCTCCGGGCTGTGGCCGGGATTCGACCCCTCCGAGGTGCCGATCACCTCGGTGACCAACGGGGTCCACGCCCCGACCTGGGTCGCCCCCGAGGTTCTCCGGCTCGGAGCCGGCACCTTCGGCTCCGAACGCGCGGAGAACGCCCTCGCCGGAGCCGACGTCGGCGGGGGGACCGGCACGGACGCCGGGACGGCGGGCGCCCCCAGACGGTGGGACGCCGTGGCACGGGTCCCCGACCGTGACATCTGGGAGCTGCGCCGGGGGCTGCGCGAACAGCTCGTCACCGAGGTGCGCAAGCGGCTCTACGCCTCCTGGCGCAGGCGCGGCGCGGGCACCGCCGAGCTGGGCTGGATCGACGACGTGCTCGATCCGGACGTGCTGACCATCGGCTTCGCGCGCCGGGTGCCGTCGTACAAGCGGCTGACGCTCATGCTGCACGACCGCGACCGGCTCCGGGAGCTGCTGCTCCACCCGACGCGTCCGGTCCAGATCGTCGTCGCCGGCAAGGCCCATCCCGCCGACGACGGCGGCAAGCGGCTGGTCCAGGAGCTGGTGAGGTTCGCGGACGACCCCCGCGTGCGCCACCGCATCGTCTTCCTGCCGGACTACGGCATGGGGATGGCGCAGAAGCTCTACCCGGGCTGCGACGTCTGGCTCAACAACCCGCTGCGCCCCCTGGAGGCGTGCGGCACCAGCGGGATGAAGGCCGCGCTCAACGGCTGCCTCAACCTCTCCGTGCGCGACGGCTGGTGGGACGAGTGGTTCGAGCCCGACTTCGGCTGGGCGATCCCCACCGCCGACGGCTCCGCCACCGACGAGGAACGGCGCGACGAACTGGAGGCGGGCGCCCTCTACGCGCTGCTCGAGGACCGGGTCGCCCCCCGCTTCTACGACCGCAATGCGGAGGACCTGCCCGAGCGGTGGATCGAGATGGTCCGCCGCACCCTCGTCACCCTGGGGCCCAAGGTCCTGGCCGGCCGCATGGTGCGGGAGTACGTGGAGCGGCTCTACGCGCCCGCGGCGCTGTCCCGCCGGGCGCTGGAACCCGCGGCCGCCCGTGCGCTCGCCTCCTGGAAGACCAGGATCCGGGCCGCCTGGCCGCAGGTGGCCGTCGACCACGTGGAGGCCACGGCCGACACGGTCGTCGGCGGTTCCGCCGAGCTGGGGTCCACCCTGGCGCTGCGGGTCCGGATCGCCCTGGGCGGCCTCGACCCGGAGGACGTGGAGGTGCAGGTCGTCGCCGGGCGGGTCGACTCCGGGGACGCGATCGCCGAGGCCCAGACGTTCCCGCTTAAGCCGGCGGGCGGTCACGACCTGGAGGGCCGCTGGCTGTACGAGGGTCCGCTCGCCCTGGACCGCACGGGGCCGTACGGCTACACGGTGCGTGTCCTGCCCTCGCATCCGCTGCTCGCCTCGGGCGCGGAACTGGGCCTGGTCGCGGTGCCGAGCGCCTCCACGGGGGACGGCGGCGGGGTGCTGCTGCGCTGACACCTCCCGCTCCCACGGCGGGCCCGGCGCGTCCCCCGCGCCGGGCCCGCCTCCGTCCGGCGGCCGACGGGCAACCGGCAGGGGTGCTTTCGCCCCGATCTCGCTACCATGGCACCCCTGCCCGTGTGGCCTCGCGGCCACCGACGTGACAGCGAGGCGTCCTGCGGACGCGAGTGGAGGTCAGCACGGTGAACGGCGGCGGAGGCCGAGCGAGACGCCTGACCCGTCGGCTGGCCGCGCAGAAGGGGACGTCCCGGCAACTGAACGCCCGGGGCCCGGAACCCGCCGTGTCACCACGGGGCGACCGCTTCACCACCGCCGCCCGGATGCGCTGGCTCAACGCCGCCGGCACCCGGATCGGCACCACCCTCGACCTGGAGCGCACGGCCGAGGAACTGGCCGCGTTCAGCGTTCCCCGGCTGGCCGACGCCGCCGCCGTCGACCTGCTGGAGTCCGTGCTGCGCGGCGAGGAGGGCGAGCGGGTCACCGGTGCCGCGGTGCCCGTCACCCGCGCCATGGCGGTCCGGGCAGTCGACGCGCTGCAGGAGCTCGAACCCTCCCCGGTGGGCGAGGTGGTGGACCGGCGGGAGCGCCGCGAGACGCTGCTGACCACCGAATGCCTGCGCAACGGCCGCCCCGTGCTGGTCAGCCGGATGACACCGCAGGACTACACCCTCGTCGCGCCGACGGACAGCGCGGAGGCGGCGATGCGCCGTCAGGGCGTCCACAGCTACCTGGCCGTGCCGCTGGTCGCCCGGGGCGTCCTGCTGGGTTCCGCCGACTTCGTGCGCGCCGGGGACCGCCCGCCGTTCAACCGGGCCGACCTGGAGCTGGCCACCCAACTCGCCTCCATGGCAGCCGTGTTCATGGACAACGCCCGGCTCTACGGCCGCGAGCGCGAGCATGTCGTCTCGCTCCAGCGCTCCCTCCTGCCGCGCGCCACCCCGCACACCCCCGGCCTGCGGGTGCACGCCCACTACGCACCCGCCGTCGACGCGCACGGGGTGGGCGGCGACTGGTACGACGTGGTCGCGCTCCCCAGCGGACGCACGGCCCTGGTCGTCGGCGACGTCACCGGACACGGCCTGCCCGCCGCCGCCACGATGGGCCGGCTGCGGACCGTCGCCCGCACCCTGATGATGCTGGACATCGCCCCCGACCGGCTGCTCGCCCGGCTCGACCTGGCCACCCGCGACCTGGAGGACGACCAGGTCGCCACGTGCCTCTGCGCCGTCTACGACCCCGCGGACTCCAGCTACACCCTTGCGAGCGCGGGCCACCCGCCTCCCCTCCTGGTGGACGCGGGCGGCACCGCCCGCTACCTGGACGTGCCGGTCGGAGCACCGCTGGGCGCGGGGGTCATCCCGTACGACCCGCTGCGGGTGCGCGGTCCGGTGGGCGGCCGGCTGGTGTTCTACACCGACGGGCTGATCAAGACGCGCACCGACGACGTGGACGTCCAGCTGGAGGGCCTGCGCACCTCGGTGGCCGCGATGGCACCGGAGCGGCTCGACGCCGGCGGTCCGCTGACCTCGCCGCGGCCCGACGACGGCCGGTTGGACGAGGCGGTGCTGCTGGTCGCCGGGGGCCACGAGCTCGCGCCCGGGGTCAGGCTGCGGGAGTGGGACCTGCCCACGGAGGGCAACCCGGCCTCCACGGCCCGCAAGCTGGTCACCGAGCAGCTCGCGCGCTGGGACCTCGCCGAACTCGCGGACGTGACGGAGCTGGTGGTCAGCGAACTGGTGGGCAACGCCCTGCGGTACGGCGGAGGCCCCGGCCGGCTCCGGCTGCTGTGCGACGAGCGGCTCCAGGTGGAGCTCGCCGACACCGGGCCGGACCTGCCGCAGATCCAGCACGCCGACGTCAGCGACGAGGGTGGCCGCGGGCTCCAGCTCATCAACCTGCTCTGCCGCAGGTGGGGTTCGTGCCGCACGGCGACCGGAAAGATCGTCTGGGCGGAGCAGAACATCCCCGGACGGGGCCCGGACTCCGCGCACTGACGCACGCGGGACGGCCCCGGGAGCACGCTCCCGGGGCCGTCCTGTCCCTTCGGTCGTCCGTTCCGGGGGCCGCCCGCTCCGGCGTCCCCCGGCCGGTGCTCAGAAGGTGAGCTTGACGCTGTTGAAGGTGCCGGTGTCGCCCGAGTAGGCGTCCTGGACCTTGAGGTTCCACGTGCCGTTGGCCACCTCGGAGGAGGCGTTGACCGTGTAGGTCGCCACCACGTTGTCCGCGGAGTCGCTCGACGAGGAGTTCTTCAGGCGGTACGCCGTCCCGTCCGGGGCGACCAGGTCGAGGACGAGGTCACCGCGGTAGGTGTGGGTGATGTTGACCGCCACGGAGAGCGTGCTGGGCGCGTTGCCGGTGACGCCGCTGACGACGACCGGGAAGTTGGTGGTGCTCAGGTCGGCGATCGCCTTGACGGTCGTGTTCTGGAAGACCTTGCCGCCCGGGTCGGTGCCGCCGCCGGGGCGGGAGCCCACGGCGATGGCGGCCCAGGCGTTGGCCACGCCGGCGTACTCGGCGCTCGACGTGCCGTACAGCTCACCGGCCACCGCGAGGGTGCCGGTGCGGGCCGCCGCGTAGTTCGTGGTGGAGGTGAACTTCGTGGTGAGCGCCTTGAACCAGATCTGCAGCGCCTTGTCCCGGCCGATGCCGGTCACCGGAAGGCCGTCGGAGGTCGGGGAGTTGTACGACACCCCGTTGACGGTCTTGGCGCCGCTGCCCTCGGAGAGCAGGTAGAAGAAGTGGTTCGCCGGGCCCGAGGAGTAGTGGACGTCGATCGAGCCGAGGCCGGAGTACCAGCTGTCCTTGGACGCCCCGTCCTTGCTGGGCTTGTCCATGTAACGCAGCGGGGTGCCGTCGCCGTTGATGTCGATCTTCTCGCCGACGAGGTAGTCGCCCGGGTCCGTGGCGGTGTTGGAGTAGAACTCCACACCCGCCGCGAAGATGTCCGAGGTGGCCTCGTTGAGGCCGCCGGACTCGCCGCTGTAGTTGAGGCCGGCGGTGTTGGAGGTGACGCCGTGCGTCATCTCGTGGGCCGCCACGTCCAGCGAGGTCAGGGGGGCCAGGTTGCCGCTGCCGTCGCCGTAGGTCATGCAGAAGCAGCTGTCGGACCAGAAGGCGTTGACGTAGCTGTTGCCGTAGTGGACGCGGGAGTACGCGCCGACGCCGTTGCCCTTGATGCCGGTGCGGCCCATGACGTTCTTGTAGAAGTCCCAGGTCTCCGCGGCCCCGTAGTGCGCGTCGGCGGCGGCCGTCTCGGTGTTCGAGGCGCTGCCGTTGCCCCAGATGTCGTCCGCGCCGGAGAAGAGCGTCCCGGTGCCCGAGGTGCCGCGGTTCAGGTTGTACGTCTTGTGGCTGCCGCGCGCGGCGTCGGTCAGGTTGTACGAACCCGAGGAGCCCGAGGTGCCCAGCGTGACCTGGCCGCTGTACTGGGTGTTGCCGGTGCCGGTCTCGATGGCCTGCCACTCGTACAGCTTGGCGCCCGAGGAGGCGTCCGTGATGACGTGCAGCTCGTTCGGGGTGCCGTCGTGCTGGAGGCCGCCGACCACGGTCTCGTAGGCGAGCTGCGGGGTGCCGCTCGCCGCCCAGACGACCTTGCGCGGGGCCGTGCTCGCCTCGGTGCTCTTCGAGCCGTCGGCCCGGGCCGCGGTGAGCGCCTGCTTCTCGGCGGTGGCCGGCGCGACGTCGGCGGCGGTGCCGACCGCCTTCAGCTGCGCGCCGGTCGCCTTGGACGCCTTGGTGACGCCCTCGGTCTTCCCGGCCTTCGACTCGGCGACGACGAGGTCGCCGCCGAGGACGGGGAGGCCGTCGAGGGTGCGCTCGTAGCGGGTGTGGGTGGTGCCGTCGACGTCCTTGACGACGTCGCGGACCACGAGCTTCTCCGTGGCGCCGAGCCCGAGCTCCTCGGCGGTGGCCGCCTTGGTGGCGTTGGCCTCCTTGAGCAGCTCGGCGCGCTGGGCGGGGGAGAGCTTCGCGGGGAGCGCGCCGGGGTCGGCGCCCTTCACCGCGGCGGCGGGCGCCGCGGACGCGCCGTCGGAGGCGGCCGTTGCGGCACCGCCCTGCATTCCGACGGCGAGGAGAGCTGCTGCGGCTATCAGAGCGCCGGTCGCGGTGGCACGACGGCTGGGCGTGGGTCTCACGCGGACTCCTTCTGCGAGGGGGGCTTACGGACCACTGGGTGAGCGGACCGGGCGGAGCGGGCGGTGCGCAGAGCAGGCGGTGCGTGGAACGGGGGAAGAGTGTCAGCCGGAGCATGTGCGTGTCAGGACCGCGTCAACACATTGGCCGGAAGTCGTCCGTTGCCGGAAATACCGTGTTCGTTAAGCGGACGTTTCGCTGTGTGTCATTCCGGTGGCACGGGAAGATCGCCCGGAGCCCGACGGCCCTTGCCCCGCTGGGTGGGAAGGGGTTTCGCCCGTATCCCCTCCGAGTGGGGGCGGGCGCGGCGGGGTGGCCGGAGACCGAGGGATGAGACGGACCGGCGCTATGGCTGGTTCCGCGATGCGCCGGCGGGGAGGCCGGACTCCGACGCCGGGTCCCGGCCTCCCCGCCGGGATGCTGTGCACGGCAGGGCTCCGGTGTCCGCCGTCCGCTGCCTCGGTGCGGTGCGGCGGTGCGGAGAGTGTGTGAGCGAGCGCGTGGACGGGGCCGGGAGTCCTGCGCCGCCTACGCGGAGGCGCTGTCCGGTGGCATCCTGCCCCGTCGCGGCGGCGAGGTGCTCCACGCCGGCGACCGCGGCAGCCCCTGGTCGCCGGGGCGGGCCAGGAGCGGGACGCCGTACTCCTCGTCCGCCACCCCGGCCGCACGGCCTTCGCCCGCATGGTCGCCGACCCCGAGTACCAGCAGGTGACGGCGTTGCGGACCGCCGCTCTCACCGAGGCCGTCCTCCGGCCCACCCGGCCCTGGGAGGCCGGCGGGGGCCCGCGGCGCCGCCTCAGGCCCGCCCCGGGTGCGGGGCGGGCCGGTCCGCACCCGTCAGGCCAGGCTCTCCCGCCACGCCTTGTGGAGGTCGGAGAACCGCCCCGTACCGCCGATGAGTCCGGCCGGGGAGCCGTCCTCGACGATCCGGCCCCACTCCATCACCAGCACCCGGTCCGCGATCTCCACGGTCGACAGGCGGTGCGCGATCACCACCGCCGTGCGGCCGTGCAGGACGGTGTCCATGGCCTGCTGCACCGCCCGCTCGCCGGGGACGTCCAGCGAACTGGTGGCCTCGTCGAGGATCAGCACGGCGGGATCCGCCAGCAGGGCCCGGGCGAACGCGACCAGTTGGCGCTGCCCCGCGGAGATGCGGCCGCCCCGCTTGCGGACGTCGGTGGCGTACCCGTCGGGCAGCGCGCTGATGAAGTCGTGCGCCCCGATGGCCTTGGCCGCGTGCTCGATCTCCTCGGGCGTCGCCTCCGGACGGCCGATGGCGATGTTCTCGGCGATCGTCCCGGAGAAGAGGAACGCCTCCTGCGTCACCATCACCACACCCCGCCGCAGCTCGGGCGTGGCCAGGCCGCGCAGATCGGTGCCGTCCAGCAGGACCCGGCCCTCCGTCGGGTCGTAGAAGCGGGCCAGCAGCTTGGCCAGCGTCGACTTGCCCGCGCCCGTCGAGCCGACCACGGCCACGGTCTGGCCGGCCGGGATCGTCAGGTCGAAGCGCGGCAGGACCTCGCCGCCCGTGCGGTAGGCGAACCGCACCCCGTCGAAGACGACCTCGCGGCCGGGGTGCTCACCGGCCAGGACGGGCAGCGTCTCCGGCGTGGCGGGCTCCGGCACGGCGGGCTCCTGCGCGAGCAGGCCCGCGATCTTCTCCAGCGAAGCGGCCGCCGACTGGTAGGAGTTGAGGAACATCGCCAGCCGGTCGATCGGGTCGTACAGCCGTCGCAGATACAGCACCGCCGCGGCCAGCACACCGAGGGCCAGCGTTCCCGACGCCACCCGGTAGGCGCCCCACAGCACCATTCCGGCCACCGCCGTGTTGGCGACGAGCCGCGAGCCGACGACGTAACGGGCCATCTCCAGCAGTGCGTCGCCGTTCCTCCGCTCGTGGCGGTGGTTGGACACCGCGAAGTCCTCGTCGTTGGCGCGCTCCCTGCGGAAGGCCTGCACGGGACGGATCCCGTTCATCGTCTCCGCGAACTTCACGATCACCGCGGCCATCGCCGACGAGCGTGCCGAGTAGGCGCCGGCGGCCCTGCGGGTGTAGCTCCGCACCAGCAGGTACAGCGGGGCGAAGGAGGCCACCGCGATGGCGCCGATCCCGAGGTCCAGCCAGAGCAGCATCAGGGAGATCGCCACGAACGACAGGACCACCCCGATGAGCTCCTGGAGTCCCTCGCTGAGCAGCTCGCGCAGGGACTCCACGTCCGTGGTCGAGCGGGAGATCAGCCTTCCCGAGGTGTAGCGCTCGTGGAAGTCCACGCTCAGCGCCTGCGCGTGACGGAAGATCCGGCCGCGCAGGTCGAGCAGCACGTCCTGGTTGATCCGCGCGGCGGACCGGATGAAGGTGTACTGGAGCAGCCCCGCGCCGGCCGCGCACACCGCGTATCCGATGCCCACGGCGGCCAGCGGCCCGTAGTCGTGGGCGCGGAACGAAGGCACACCGCTGTCGATGGCGTACGCCACCAGCAACGGGCCGGCCTGCACGGCGGCCTGCTGGACCAGCAGCAGGAGCGACGCCACCACCACCCTGGCCCGCAGCGGTGCCAGCAGGGAGGCGAGCAGGGACCGGGTGGCACCGGGAGGGGCGGGCAGGGCGTCGGCGTCGAACGGGTCCGTGCCGTCCGGGTCCGGCCCGGGCCCCTTCCCGGGCAGGTCCTCGTCGGCGAGGGCCGGTCCGTCGGCAGTGGTACTGGTCATCGGGTGCTGCCCTCCTCGGGGACGAGGACGTGTCCGTCCCCGGCGCCCGACATCAGCCAGGCGTACTCGGCATGGGTGCGCAGGAGTTCCTGATGGGTCCCCACCGCGCTGATCCGGCCTTCGGACAGCAGGGCAACCCGGTCGGCGAGCATCACCGTGGACGGACGGTGGGCGACGACCACCGCGGTCGTCTCCTCCAGCACGCGCCGCAGCGCCGCCTCCACCATCGCCTCCGTATGGACGTCCAGGGCGGAGAGCGGGTCGTCGAGCACCAGGAAGCGCGGCGTGCCGACGACGGCGCGGGCCAGGGCGAGGCGCTGCCGCTGGCCGCCGGAGAGGCTCAGGCCCTGCTCGCCGACCTGCGTGTCGACGCCCTGCGGAAGATCGTGCACGAAGTCGGCCTGGGCGACCGACAGCGCCCGGTGCAGCTCCTGTTCACCCGCACCCTCCGCGCCCATGAGGACGTTCTCCCCGACGGTCGCCGAGAAGAGGGTCGGTTCCTCGAAGGCCACCGACACCAGCTCGCGCAGCCGGGACCGCTCCATCAGGGCGATGTCCTCACCGTCCAGCAGGATCCGGCCTCCGGTGACCTCGTGCAGCCGGGGGACGAGCGCCGTCAGCGTCGTCTTCCCGGAGCCCGTGGTCCCCACCAGGGCCATCGTCTCGCCGGGACGGATCCGCAGGTCGATCCGGGCCAGTACGGGCGGTGAGCCCGGCTCGGCGTCGGGGTAGCGGAACTCGACCCCGTCGAAGACGATGCCCGCACCCGCCTCCCTGCCGACGGAGCCCGGCCCCTCGGGCTCCTCCTCCTCGGCGGCGTCCATGACCTCGAAGTAGCGGTCGGCAGCCGTGGCCGACTCCTGGCACATCGCGAGCAGGAAGCCGATCGAGTCGACGGGCCAGCGCAGGGCCAGTGCCGTCGAGAGGAAGGCGACGAGTGTCCCGGCCGACAGTCCGCCGTCCGCCACCTCGATCGTGCCGAGCACCAGCGCAGCGCCGATGGCCAGTTCGGGAATGGCGGTGACGAGTGCCCAGATGCCTGCGAGCAGGCGCGCCTTGCCGAGCTCCGTCGTACGCAGCCGCCCGGCGAGCGAGCGGAAGGCCAGCGCCTGGCTGCGGTTGCGGCCGAAACCCTTGACGATGCGGATGCCCAGCACGCTCTCCTCGACGACTGTCGTCAGATCGCCGACCTGGTCCTGGGCCCTGCGCGCCACCAGTGCGTACTTCGTCTCGAAGAGCGAGCACAGGATCATCAGGGGCACGGCGGGAGCGAGCAGCACGAGTCCCAGGGACCACTCCTGGGCGAAGAGGATGACGAAACCGACCAGGATCGTCGTGCTGTTGACCAGCAGGAACGTCAGCGGGAACGCCAGGAACATCCTCATCAGCATCAGGTCCGTGGTCCCGCGCGAGAGCAGCTGCCCGGACGGCCAGCGGTCGTGGAACGCCACCGGAAGCCGTTGCAGATGGCGGTAGAGGTCGGCGCGCATCGACGCCTCCACACCGGCCAGCGGCCGCGCCACGAGCCACCGCCGGAGCCCGAACAGCCCTGCCTCGACGATCCCCAGCAGCAGCAGGTAGAGCGCCCCGAGCCATACCCCGCCCGGATCACGGTCGGCCACGGGGCCGTCCACCATCCACTTGAGGACCAGTGGGATCACCAGGGCGAGACAGGAGGCGAGAACCGCCACGAGGGCGGCACCGATCCAGCGCACACGCACCGGTCTGACGTAGGGCCACAGTCGCAGGAGGGAGCGCACGGCGGACCGTTCCGTGGGCTCTGCAGGTTTTTCGGGCATCAGGACCGAGCCTAGGGTTCACCACTGACATCGATCACATGGTTTTCCGGTCACGCGCCGCTGGTCGGAGCAGGCGGTCAACCGATCGGCTGATGCGCGCGGGAGCGTGACGGTGGATACCGGCGCCGCCCGCCCGCCGGAATCCTTGCGGGCATGGCAATCATCGAAGTGAACGGGATCCGCAAGGCCTACGGCGGCCGCCCCGCGGTCGACGGGGTCGGATTCTCCGTCGAGGAGGGGGAGATCTTCGGCATCCTCGGCCCCAACGGAGCCGGCAAGACCACCACCGTCGAATGCGTCGAAGGGCTGAGGGTGCCCGACTCGGGCACCGTCCGGGTCGCCGGGCTAGATCCGGCCACCGAGCGCCGGGCGGTCACCCAGCTGCTGGGCGCACAGCTCCAGGAGAGCGAGCTCCAGCCCAAGCTGACCGTCGAAGAGGCCCTGGAGCTCTACAGCGCCTTCTATCCGCGACCCGCAGACCGCAACGCGCTCGCCGAACGGCTCGGGCTCCACGAGCACCTCGGCCGCCGCTTCGCCGGGCTGTCCGGTGGCCAGAAACAGCGGCTGTTCATCGCGCTCGCGCTCATCGGCAACCCGAAGGTGGTCGTGCTGGACGAGCTCACCACCGGCCTCGATCCCCGCGCGCGCAGGGACACCTGGCGACTCATCGAGGAGATCCGGGACAGCGGGGTGACCGTCCTGCTGGTCACCCACTTCATGGAGGAGGCCCAGCGGCTCTGCGACCGGGTCGCGGTGATCGACAGGGGCCGGCTCGTCGCGCTCGACACCCCCGGCGGCCTGACCGGCGGAGCGGCGGGATCGACCGCCATCTCCTTCGTCCCCTCGGAGCCGATCGCGTACGCCGAGCTCGCAGCGCTGCCGGGCACCGCCTCCGCCGACGTGACCGGTCCCGGCGGGCGGGTGGTCGTCCACGGCACGGACGAGACCGCCAACGCCGTGATCACGCTCCTGGCCCGCCGCCGCATCACCGCCCGTCAGCTGCGCGTCGCGGAGGCGGGCCTGGACGACGTGTTCCTCGACCTCACGGAACGGACCTCATGACCATGCCCGCCATCGGCACGACCGCATCCCGCCCCGCCCCGCTCGCCGCCGTCCTCAGGGCGGAGACGCGGCTCTTCCTGCGCGAACCCGGCAGCCTGTTCTGGATCCTCGCCTTCCCGGCCGTCCTGATGACGATCCTGGGCCTCGTCCCGTCCTTCAGGAAGGCCGACGACGCCCTCGGCGGCCGCAGCGTCATCGACCTGTACGTACCGGTGGCCGTGCTGCTGGCCATGATCATGGCCGGACTCCAGGCCATGCCGCCGGTCCTCACCGGTTACCGCGAACGCGGGATCCTGCGGCGGATGTCGGCCACGCCGGTGCGCCCCTCGGCCCTGCTCGCCGCGCAGATCGTGCTGCACGGCGCGGCATCGCTGGGATCCGCGGCCCTCGTCCTGGCCGTCGGGCGCGTCGCGTTCGGTGTGCGGCTGCCGGGACAGGTACCCGGCTACGTGACGGCCCTCCTCCTCGCCGTCACGTGCGTCCTCGCCCTCGGCGCGACGATCTGCGCGCTGTCCCGGACGTCGAAGATCGCGACCGCCGTCGGCTCGGTCGCCTACCTCCTGATGATGTTCACCGCCGGGGTCTGGGTGCCGGTCCAGACCATGCCGGACCTGCTGCGCACGATCGTCGAGTTCACCCCCTTCGGGGCCGCGTCCCAGGCCCTGGACCAGGCGGCCTCGGGCGACTGGCCGGGCTTCGCGCACCTCGGCGTCATGGTGGTGTGGACCGCGGCACTGGGCGCGGCCTCGACCCGGCTCTTCCGCTGGGAGTGACCTGGGGGCCGCGCACGGGGGAGACTGGAGGGAACGGGGGAGGGGTGTGCCATGGGTGGCGTCAGGACGGTCGAGCAGCGCTGGGAGCAGTTCTACCGGCACGGCCCGAACACCCTGCTCGGCATCGGCACCCTGATGGCCGCACTCTCCGCGGACCTCGTCGGGATGTCCGAGGACGACCGGTACGCCACGGCCGTCCTCGTCGCGGTGGCCTCCGCGCTCCAGCTGTGGTGGGGGCGGGCCAGGTCCGGGGCGCCCGCGCGCGGGACCGCCGCCCGGAGCTACTACGTGCTCCGGACCCTCATCGCGTTCGCCCTCTGCTGGTACAACCCGTTCTTCTCCGTCTTCGCCATATCCGGCTACTTCGACGTCGCCGAACTGGTGCCCGGACGTTTCATGCGTGCCGGCCTGTTCTGCACCGCCGTGACCATGGCGGGCAGCCAGTCCGGCGGCGGCATGCCCCCGGCCTCCCTCACCAACTGGGCCGCCTTCGGCGCACTCCTCGTCCTCCACTTCTCCCTCGCCCTGCTCTTCGGCAGCATCAGCGCCCGCGAGACGGAGCGGACCGCGCGTCAGACCGCGACCATCACCGAACTGGAACGCGCCAACACCCGTCTGGAGCAGGCACTCGCCGAGAACGCCGCCCTGCACGCCCAGCTCCTGGTCCAGGCGCGGGAGGCCGGCGTGGCCGACGAGCGGAGGAGGCTCGCCGCCGAGATCCACGACACCCTCGCGCAGGGCCTGACGGGGATCATCGCCCAGCTCCAGGCCGTCACCTCGACCGAGGACCCCGCCCTGGCCCGGGAGCACCTCGACCGCGCGGCGGGGCTCGCCCGGCACAGCCTCGCCGAGGCCCGCCGCTCCGTGCACGACCTCGTGCCGGCCGCCCTGGTCCACGACGACCTGCCCGGAGCACTGAAGGCGACCGTCACGGCATGGGTGGAGCGCACCGGCGTACGGGCGGACCTCACCGTCACCGGTACCGTCGAGCCGCTGCACGACGAGGTCGGCGCCACCCTGCTCCGCATCGCCGAGGAGGCACTCGCCAACACGGCCCGGCACGCCGGGGCGGCACGGGCCGGAGTGACTCTCTCCTACATGGGCGACGAGGTCGCCCTGGACGTCCGCGACGACGGGTGCGGCTTCGACCCGGCGGCCCTGCCCCCGCGCAGCGGCACGGGAGGCTTCGGACTCGGCGGGATGCGCGCCCGTGCCGAGCGGATCGCGGGGACGGCCGAGGTCGAGACGGAGCCGGGGCGGGGCACGGCCGTCTCCGCCCGGGTACCCCTGGTACGGCGTACCTGACGGCCGGTAACCTGGGCCGCCATGACCGGCACCACGGGAACCGCGCGCGTCATCACGCTGCTCGTCGTCGACGACCACCCCGTCGTACGGGACGGTCTGCGCGGGATGTTCGCCTCGGCACCCGGCTTCGAGGTGCTCGGCGAGGCCGCGGACGGGGTGGCCGCCGTGGAGCTCACGGCCCGCCTGGACCCCGATGTCGTCCTGATGGACCTGCGGATGCCCGGCGGCGGGGGCGTGGCGGCCATCGCCGAACTGGCCCGGCTCGGTGCCCGGTCCAGGGTGCTCGTCCTCACCACGTACGACACCGACTCCGACACGCTGCCCGCCATCGAGGCGGGTGCGACCGGCTACCTCCTCAAGGACGCGCCCCGCGAGGAGCTCTTCACCGCGGTGCGCGCGGCTGCGGACGGCCGCGCGGTCCTGTCGCCCGCCGTGGCCTCACGCCTCATCTCGCGGGTGCGCACCCCTGGTGCGCCCGCCCGCGAACCGCTGTCCGCGCGGGAGCGCGAGGTGCTCCGGCTCGTCGCCCGGGGAACCTCGAACCGGGAGATCGCCGCCGAGCTGTTCATCAGCGAGGCGACCGTGAAGACCCACCTCACCCACGTCTTCGCCAAACTGGGCGCGAAGGACCGGGCGGCGGCCGTCGCCACCGCCTACGAGCGCGGCATCCTCGGCTGACCGGGTCCGTCACCCCGCCACCCGCAGCAGCAGCACCGACCTGCCCTCCACCGTGAGTTCGGCACCACCCTGGTGGAGGGTGCCCGGGGCCGTGGACTGGTCCTCGCGCGAGGTGTCCAGCACCAGTTCGTAGGACTGGGCCCAGGGCGGGCCCGGGAGCCGGAACGCGCAGGGCCGGTGGTCCGCGTGGAGGACGGCGAGGAAGCTGTCGTCGGTGATCTGCCCGCCCCGGGCGTCCCGGCCCGGGATGTCGCGCCCGGAGAGGTAGAGGCCGAGCGTCGCCGCGGGCGCGTACCAGTCGCCGTCCGTCATCTCCTCGCCCCGCGGGGTGAACCACGCCAGGTCCCGCAGCCCGTCGGGGGCCTGCGGCGTCCCGGCGAAGAAGGCGCGGCGGCGCAGCACCGGGTGGCGGTGGCGCAGGGCCAGGACCCGGGCGGTCAGCTCGGTCAGCTCCCGCCACCGGGGGTCCTCCAGGAGCGACCAGTCCACCCAGCTGACCTCGTTGTCCTGGCAGTAGGCGTTGTTGTTGCCCCCCTGGGTGCGTCCCATCTCGTCGCCGGCCACCAGCATCGGCACCCCGGTCGACAGGAGCAGGGTGGTCAGGAGGTTGCGCAGCTGCCGGCGGCGCAGGGCGTTGACGTCGGCGTCGTCGGTCTCGCCCTCCGCGCCGCCGTTCCAGGAGCGGTTGTCGTTCGTGCCGTCCCGGTTGCCCTCGCCGTTGGCCTCGTTGTGCTTGTGGTCGTAGCTGACCAGGTCGCGCAGGGTGAAACCGTCGTGTGCGGTGACGAAGTTGACCGAGGCGTACGGGCGTCTGCCGCCCCAGGCGTACAGGTCGCTCGATCCGGTGAGCCGGTACCCGATGTCGCGCACGTCCGGGAGCGCGCCGCGCCAGAAGTCCCGTACGGCATCGCGGTAGCGGTCGTTCCACTCGGTCCACAGCGGCGGGAACGCCCCCACCTGGTAGCCGCCGTTGCCGACGTCCCACGGCTCGGCGATCAGCTTGACCCGGCGCAGGACGGGGTCCTGGGCGATCACGGCGAGGAAGGGGGAGAGCATGTCGACGTCGTGCATCGAGCGGGCGAGCGCGGCCGCGAGGTCGAAGCGGAAGCCGTCGACGCCCATCTCCGTCACCCAGTAGCGGAGCGAGTCCGTGATCAGCCGGAGGACCTGCGGCTGCACCACGTGCAGGGTGTTGCCGCAGCCGGTGTAGTCGGCGTACCGGCGGGCGTCCGGCTGGAGGCGGTAGTAGCCGCGGTTGTCGATCCCGCGCAGGGACAGCATCGGGCCGAGCTCCCCGGCCTCGGCGGTGTGGTTGTAGACCACGTCCAGGATCACCTCGATCCCGGCGTCGTGCAGGGCGCGCACCATCTGCTTGAACTCGCCGACCTGCTGGCCGGCGGTGCCCTTCGCGGCGTAGCCGGCGTGCGGGGCGAAGTAGCCGATCGAGTTGTAGCCCCAGTAGTTGTGCAGTCCGCGCCGCAGCAGATGGTCCTCGTGCGCGAACTGGTGGACGGGGAGCAGCTCGACCGCCGTGACCCCGAGGCGCCGCAGGTGGCCGATCGCGGCGGGGTGGGCGAGCCCGGCGTAGGTGCCGCGCAGCTCCGGCGGGATGTCCGGGTGGAGCTTGGTGAAGCCGCGCACGTGCAGTTCGTAGATGACCGAGTCCGCCCACGGCGTCTTGGGCCTGCGGTCCTCCGCCCAGTCGTCGTCGTCGTGCACGACGACGGCCTTGGGGACGTACGGCGCGGAGTCCCGGTCGTCGCGCACGGTGTCGGCGACGTGCTGCTCCGGCCAGTCCCTCACATGGCCGTACACCTCGGGCGGCAGGGTGAACGAGCCGTCCACCGCCCGTGCGTAGGGGTCGAGGAGCAGCTTCGCGGCGTTCCACCGGGCTCCGGTCCAGGGGTCCCAGCGGCCGTGCACCCGGTAGCCGTAGCGCTGGCCCGGAGGTACGCCGGGGACGAAGCCGTGCCAGATCTCATGGGTCAGCTCGGTGAGCGGCAGCCTGGTCTCGGTGCCCCGCTCGTCGAAGAGGCAGAGCTCGACGGCCTCCGCCCCGCCGGCCCAGAGGGCGAAGTTGGTGCCGGCGACGCCGTCCGGTCCGGTCCGGTAGCGGGCCCCCAGCGGCATCGGGGCACCCGGCCATACGGGTGGTCTGTCCGGCCCGTCCCCGAGGGCCGCTCCGGTGGCCACCGCTCTCCCCGTCGTACGCGGCGTTTCCTCCTGCTCGGCTGTGCTCGACACCTCTCAGCCTCCTGCGGCTCGTAGGAGCGGCCACCCGTAGGGAGGAGTACGCGGCGTCCCGGCCGCGGCCTTCCTGGCGGTGTCCTTCCCTCTGTTCTGCCCACCGGGGGGCCCGCACTCACGTTTCCCCGGAGCGGCGGTGTCGTTGGGGGAGCGTGAACCACGTAGCGAAGAGAGCGCGGGCCGGTTCGGCCGCCGTGCTGACATGGGCAGGACTGTTCACCGTGCTGGCCGTACTGACCGGCTGCACCGGGGCGACGTCGTTCTTCGGGGACGACCGTTCGCCCGGGGACGCCATCCGGATCGTCCCCGGGGACGGTGCCGAGAACGTCGGGGCGGACAGCCGGCTGGAGGTGACCGTCCCCGACGGGCGGCTGGAACGGGTGAAGGTGACGCGGACGCAGGACGCGGAGCACCAGGAGGTGCCGGGCCGGATCGCCGAGGACGGCCGCTCCTGGGAGCCCCGGGACGACGGGTACCGGCTGGGGCTGGCCGGGAAGTACAGCGTGGAGGCCGTGGCCGTCGACGGTGACGGCCGTCGCTCGGCCCGCAGCACCACGTTCACCACGCTGGTCCCCGAGGACCGCTTCATCGGCTACTTCAAGCCGGAGAACCGCTCCACCGTGGGCACCGGCATGATCGTCTCCTTCGACTTCAACCGGCCCGTCACGCGCCGGGCCGAGGTGGAGAAGGCCATCAGGATCACCACGGAGCCCGAGGTCGAGGTGGTGGGCCACTGGTTCGGCAAGGACCGCCTCGACTTCCGCCCCGCGGCCTACTGGGAACCGGGCACCCAGGTCACCGTCGACGTGGGCCTGCGCGACGTCGAGGGCGCGCCGGGGGTGTACGGCAGCCAGCGGAAGAAGGTGACCTTCCGGGTGGGCCGCTCCCAGACGTCCGTGGTGGACGCCGCGGCGCACACCATGGAGGTGAGCCGCGACGGCGAGGTCGTCAGCAGCGTGCCGATCACCGCCGGGGCGGCGAAGACCACGACGTACAACGGGAAGATGGTGGTCTCCGAGCTGCACGACGTGACCCGCATGGACGGCAGCACCGTCGGCTTCGGCGGTGAGTACGACATCAAGGACGTCCCGCACGCCATCCGGCTGACGAAGTCCGGCACCTTCCTGCACGGCAACTACTGGGAGTCCCCGGACATCTTCGGGTCCGAGAACACCAGCCACGGGTGCATCGGGCTCCGCGACGTGAAGGGCGGCAGCTCGGACACACCGGCCGGCTGGTTCTTCGAGCGGACGCTCGTGGGCGATGTCGTCGAGGTCGTCAACTCCGCGGACGGCACCGTCGCTCCGGACAACGGCCTCGGTGGCTGGAACGTCGGCTGGGCGCAGTGGAAGGCCGGTTCGGCCCTGCGCTGATCCCCGCTCCGACCTGCGAAGGTCCCGGAGGCGCCGCCTCCGGGACCTCCGTACGGCGGTCCGGGACGACTTGGGACGGAACGGTGACGTTCCGGGGGAGTTCTCCTCGCGCGCGGTGTGATTATCTTGCGCCGAGCACGCATGTACAGCGTGCGGGAGTGCGGGCCATGGCGGGGCCAGGCCGTGCGAGGGGAGACGACCACATTGAACGGGCAGCCGATATCGGGGGCATGGGCCGGCGCGGGCGGGGAACGGCGTGGGCGCGGAGCCCGCGCACTCCCGGCACTGGCACTGGGCGCGCTGCTGTTGCTGGTGACCGCGTGCGGAGGCAGCGGAGCCGCCGCCGAGAAGGACGGCAAGGGGCCGGCCGCGAAGACCGAGGACACCAGCGCCTCGCAGGCGGTGGTGACCATCGCGCCCAAGGACGGCGCCGACTCCGTGGCGACCAGCGGGGCACTGAAGATCTCGGCGTCCAAGGGCACGTTGAGCGCGGTCAAGGTCGCCGACCCCAAGGGCAAGGAGATCGGGGGCAGGATCGCGAAGGACGGCCTGAGCTGGGTGCCCGACCGCCACCTGGCCGCCGCGACCAAGTACACCGTGCACGCGGTCGCCAAGGACGCGAAGGGCCGCCAGTCGGCCAAGGACACCACCTTCACCACGCTCGTCCCGCAGAACACCTTCATCGGCCAGTACACCCCCGAGGACGGGTCGACCGTCGGCGTGGGCATGCCGGTCTCGATCCACTTCACGCGCGGCATCACCGACCCGGCGGCCGTCGAGAAGGCGATCGCCGTCACGGCCGAGCCCGCCGTGGAGATCGAACCCCACTGGTTCGGCAACGACCGCCTCGACTTCCGCCCCGAGAACTACTGGGCGGCCGGCACGAAGGTGACCCTGCGGCTCGATCTCGACGGCGTCGAGGGACGGCCCGGGGTCTACGGCAAGCAGGCCAAGACCGTGAGGTTCACCATCGGCCGCAGCCAGGTGTCCACGGTCGACGCGAGCTCCCACCGGATGAAGGTCGTCCGTGACGGCAAGCAGATCAAGGACATCCCGGTCTCCGCGGGCGCCCCGGCCACGACCACGTACAACGGCCAGATGGTCATCAGCGAGAAGCTCAAGGTGACCCGGATGAACGGTGACACCGTCGGCTTCGGCGGCGAGTACGACATCAAGGACGTGCCGCACGCGATGCGCCTGTCGACGTCGGGCACCTTCATCCACGGCAACTACTGGGGCGGGTCGGGCATCTTCGGCACGACCAACACCAGCCACGGCTGCGTCGGTCTGCGGGACGTGCGCGGCGGCTGGGACGGCAAGACCCCGGCCGCCTGGCTCTTCGACAACTCCCTGATCGGTGACGTCGTCATCGTGAAGAACTCCGAGGACAAGGTGATCCAGCCGGACAACGGCCTCAACGGCTGGAACATGGACTGGTCGGAGTGGACCGCGTAGGTCCCGCCGTACGGAGGGGCCCGGTGCTGTGACCAACGGCACCGGGCCCCTTCGCGTTAGCGGCGGTTAACCTGCCTCCCATGACCGTAACCCTCGAAGTACGCGACAACGTCGGCACGATCCGGCTGGACCGGCCGCCCATGAACGCCCTGGACGTCGCCGTCCAGGACCGGCTGCGCGAGCTCGCCGAGGAGGCGGGCCGGCGCGACGACGTGCGGGCCGTGATCCTCTACGGCGGCGAGAAGGTGTTCGCGGCGGGTGCGGACATCAAGGAGATGCAGAAGATGGACCACGCCGCGATGGTGGTGCGGTCCAGGGCCCTCCAGGAGTCCTTCACCGCGGTGGCGCGCATCCCCAAGCCCGTGGTCGCGGCCGTCACCGGCTACGCTCTGGGCGGCGGCTGCGAGCTGGCGCTCTGCGCCGACTTCAGGATCGCCGGGGACACCGCGAAGCTGGGCCAGCCGGAGATCCTGCTGGGGCTCATCCCCGGCGCGGGCGGCACCCAGCGCCTGGCCCGGCTGGTGGGTCCGTCCCGTGCCAAGGACCTGATCTTCACGGGCCGTCAGGTGAAGGCCGAGGAGGCGCTCGCGATCGGCCTGGTGGACCGGGTGGTCCCCGCGGCGGAGGTGTACGAGCAGGCGCACGCCTGGGCCGCCCGGCTGGCGCGGGGGCCTGCGCTCGCCCTGCGGGCCGCCAAGGAATCCGTGGACGCGGGGCTGGAGACGGACATCGACACGGGCCTGACGGTCGAACGGAACTGGTTCGCCGGTCTGTTCGCCACCGAGGACCGGGAGCGCGGCATGCGCAGCTTCGTGGAGGAAGGCCCGGGCAGGGCCGAATTCCTCTGACCGAGCGTGAGTTGCGCACACCGGAGCGCGCGTTCATCCGTGCGGGCGGATTAGCTGGACCTTAAGAGAACCTTAAGGTCCAGCACCCGTGGCGCCCGTGCAATTGCTCGGTCCACCCCCGTCGCCGCAGGTGGGTGTGGCCGTACAGGCTCCCTTTCTGCCTCTGGCATATGCCGGAGAACCGGCCCGGAATGACTGGTTCCGGGAGAGGGATTCTGTCGGAACGGTCACGGAGAGCGTTCCGTGCGGCCATGATGGTGGGCATGGCGGGCCTGGAGGGTGTGGAACAGCCGCGACCGCGCAGCGGCGCGACAGCGGCACGCTGGACGACTGCCGTCGAAGACGAACAGGCGTTCAAGGCGCTGGAGTTGTTCGGAAATCCGACGGAGGGCGAAGTCCGGCTGCCCTCCCGTCCGGAGTCCGCGGCGACCGCCCGGCGGATCACCTCGTGCGTGATGCTGCGTCAGTGGCAGCTTCCGCCGCAGACCGCCGAATACGGAGTGCTACTGGTCTCCGAGCTCGTGGGCAACGCGGTCCGGCACACCGGGGCGCGGATCTTCGGCCTGAGGATGCTGAGGCGCCGCGGGTGGGTCCGCATCGAGGTGCGCGATCCCTCGCGCGGGCTGCCGTGCCTGATGCCCGTCCGTGAGACGGACGTCAGCGGGCGGGGTCTCTTCCTGGTCGACAAGCTCTCCGACCGGTGGGGTGTGGACCTCTTACCCCGCGGCAAGACCACCTGGTTCGAGATGCGCACCACGGACCGCTGACACGCAGAAGCCCCCGGTCGGCCGGTGTGTGGCGTGTCGGGGGCTCCTGAGGGGGCCGTGGAATGGGGGGTGTGTCCACGGCCGCACAGGGGACCTGGCTCGGGTCGGAGGAGGTCGTGCTCCGACTATGGCAGACGGGCGACTCCGGAGCCAAAGCCGCAAAACGGGCAATGCGTAAACAAGCCCACTATTTGGGTTCTGAATCGAAGGTGCGATGGGTCACTTGCCTGGCATTCTTTGTGTATGTAATGGCTTCTCTGGGTGATTCATTGAGTACCTGAGGGGCGTATCTCTTCACATATTCTGCCCATCCAGTCCTTTTCGTCCTACTGTGTCTCGGGTCTCGGGGAAACAGCACCCGACCGACCCGCGAGGTGGACGGCCATGGACGGTCGCAGGGCACCGGTGCCCCGCCGCAGCGCCCTGCGTGCGGCGGCGGGCGCCCTCCTGGCAGGCGCGGCCGCCGCGGGCTGCGCTCCGGGCGAAGCGACCCGGGCCGCTCCCGAGGCGCGGAGCTCCGGGAACGCGCAGAACCTCCGGAAGGCCCACGGCGCCGCACGCCCGGCCGCCACCGCGCACCGCTTCCCCGGGCAGCCGGTCCAGATCGCGCACGGCCCCCGCGACCGCCCCCGGGTCGCCCTCACCTTCCACGGCCAGGGAGACCCCCACCTGGCCCGCGCCGTCCTCGCCGAAGCCGAGCGGGCCGCCGCCCGGCTCACCGTCCTGGCGGTCGGCAGCTGGCTCGACCAGTACCCCGGCATGGCCCGCCGGATCCTCGACGGAGGCCATGAGCTCGGCAACCACACCCAGAGCCACCTCGACATCAACGCCATGGACGAGAAGCAGGCGTACGAGGAGATCACCGGCTGCGCCCGGCGGCTGCGCCGGCTCACCGGCTCGGCCGGCACCTGGTTCAGGCCCTCGCGCGCCCAGTACGCCACCCCGCTCGTCCAGGACCTCGCCCGCCGGGCCGGGTACCCGCACGTGCTCTCCTACGACGTGGACTCCCTCGACTTCACGTCCCCCGGGGTCGCGGCGGTGACCCGGAAGGTCGCCGGTGAGCTCCGCAACGGCTCCGTGGTGAGCCTGCACTTCGGCTACCGGGACACCATCGCCGCCCTGCCCCTCCTCCTCACCGAGATCGACCGGCGCCAACTGCGCGCGGTGACCACCACGGAGTTGTTGACCTGATGCCTCCCTCGCCGCGCGCCCTCACCGCCGCCGCCCTGCTCCTCGCCGCGCTCGCCGGCTGCGCCGCCCCTTCCGGCGGCGCGCGGTCCGAGCCCTCCCGCACCGAGGCGGCGGCCCGGCCCGACCGGCCCGCCGCCCCGCCCGGGCTGCCCGGCATGCCTCCCGTGCTCGACCCCCGGGACGTCTACGCGGCGGACCGGGCGGGGCGGCTGGCGCCGGCCGTCAAGGACTTCCCCTCCCGGGTCTACGTCCCCAACACCAACTCCAACACGGTGACGGTGATCGACCCGGCGACGTACAAGGTCATCGAGACCGTCCCGGTCGGGAACCAGCCGCAGCACGTCGTGCCCTCCTGGGACCTGAAGACGCTCTGGGTCAACAACGACCTCGGGGACAGCCTCACCGCGATCGACCCGGCGACCGGGAGGAAGGGCCGGACGGTCGACGTCTCCGACCCGTACAACCTCTACTTCACCCCGAACGGCCGGTACGCCGTCGTCATGGCCTCGATGGACCGCGAGCTGGTCTTCCGCGATCCGAGGACCATGAAGGTGGCGAAGACCGTGCCGGTGGACTGCGCGGGCGTCAACCACGCGGACTTCTCGTCGGACGGCCGGTACTTCATCGTCTCCTGCGAGTTCTCCGGTGAACTGCTCAAGGTCGACACGGAGAGGATGGAGGTCGTCGGGCAGCAGAAGCTGCCGATGCAGGGCGCGATGCCCCAGGACGTGAAGCTCTCCCCGGACGGCACGACCTTCTACATCGCCGACATGATGGCCCACGGCATGTGGGTGCTCGACGGCAAGGCCTTCACCACCCCGAAGCTGCTGCCGACGGGCAAGGGAGCCCACGGCCTCTACGTGAGCCGGGACTCCGCCGAGATGTACATCTCCAACCGGGGCGAGGGGTCCGTGTCGGTCTTCGACTTCGCCCGGAACGAGCTCACCAAGAAGTGGCACCTCCCCGGCGGTGGCAGCCCCGACATGGGCGGCGTCTCGGCGGACGGCAAGGTGCTCTGGCTCTCCGGACGCTACGACGCCGAGGTGTACGCCATCGACACGGCCAGCGGCAAGGAGCTCGCCAGGATCCCGGTCGGCAGCGGGCCGCACGGACTGGCCGTCTATCCGCAGCCGGGCCGCTACTCGCTGGGCCACACGGGAGTCTTCCGCTGACGGCGGCCCGGCGGCGGGCCTGCCCGCCGCCCGCCGGATCCGCCGCCCGGCCCGCCGGATAATCTGACCCCCTCAGCAATGCTCAACGAAGGGGCGGAACAGTGGCGGACATCGAGTCGGCACGCAAGGCATTCGAGCGCTTCGACCAGAACAGCGACGGCAGCATCACGGCCTCCGAGTACAAGAGCGCCATGGCGCAGCTCGGTGACCACCACGTCACCGAGACGGTGGCGCAGGCCGTCATCAAGGCCCACGACACCAACGGCGACGGCGAGCTCACGTTCGACGAGTTCTGGGCCTCGCAGAACAAGGGCTGACCCGCACCGGACCGTCCCGGACTCCGGGCGGCCCGGCGCTCAGCCCTCCGGGGCGGAGGGGTGGGCGGCCTCGAAGGAGGACCGGAAGAGGGCCTGGATCTCCTCGGGGCCGAGGCCCTCCTCGCGCGCCCGGTGCAGCCACTCGTTCAGCGCGGCGCGCAGCGGCCACTCGGGGCCGGACCCCGGCTCGGTGAGGGTGCGGGTGATGAAGGTCCCCGCCCCCTGGCGCACCTCCGCGAGCCCCGCGCGCTCCAGTTCCCGGTAGGCCTTGAGCGTCGTGTTCGGGTTGACCTTCGTGGCGGCGGCCACCTGCGCCGCCGTGGGCAGCCGGTCGCCCTCCTCCAGCGCACCCATCCGCAGGGCCTGTTCGACCTGCCGGACGATCTGGAGATACGTCGCCACTCCACTGCGGCGGTCGATGCGGAACACGACCACGGACATCACCTTCCGCTCGATCGATGACACTGTACGGAGAGAATGAGGGCTGTCCCTACAGGGGGCGCCGGGAAGCCCACCACAGGGCGAAGCCGGCCAGCGCGACGGCGCCGGCCAGCAGGATGCCCGCGCCGGTCCACTGCATCGCCGTCATCTGGTCGTACTCGAGGTACTGGAAGACGTTGTCGACGATGCCCTTCTCCTTGATGCACGCGGCGGTGGCCTTCTCGGTCGTCTCGGCGCACGAGCCCCATCCGTAGAGCTGCCCGTCGGCGCCGGCGACCCAGCGGTCGACCTCGTAGGCGTCGTCGAGGCGGGCGGGGAGGGCGGCGTCCAGCGGGTACGTGATCGTGCGCGGGGTGCCGAGGCGGTCCCGGAACATGCCCCAGACGGTCTGGGCACCCACGCAGAAGACGAACGTGACGACCATCGAGGCGAGGACCCGCCGCAGCAGGACGCCGATCGTGATTCCGGCCGCGGTCAGGAACAGGGCGAGCGCGGGGAGGACGGGGCCCGTGGTGTCGAAGACCGAGGGGTCCATCCAGATGTCGGGCAGGACCGAGCGGTAGGGCCGCCACCACCAGGTGAAGACCGCCGAGAGGGCCGAGCCGGCCGCCAGGGTGGCCAGGAGGCACCAGCCGATCTTCGCGACGAGCCAGCGGCGGCGGGTCACGGACTGTGTCGTGACGAGCTGCGCGGTGCCCTGTTCCTGGTCGGCTGCGATCAGCGGGGCGCCGAGGAAGACGGCGAGGACGCCGGGCAGCAGACCCAGCAGGGACGTGAGATTCCGGTACTGCTCGCCCACGACGGGGAGCGGCACGCTCTTCCCGGGCCAGCCCGCGGCGGCGAGCAGGTCGGTCAGCTGGCCGCGCTGGTACACGATCCAGAGCGACCCGAGGGCCACGAGGGCGAGGAGGGAGCCCAGGGTGGCCCGGTGCTGGCGCAGGACGAGCCAGGTCAGGCCGCGCAGCATCCTCGGACGGGCGGTGCGTGCGGCCGGTGTGCCGGTCAGGGTGGTGCTCATGCGGTCCGGGTCCCCTCGGTCTCGTTCTGTGCGCCCGGTGTGAACAGCGCGGGCGCGTCCGGCGAGCGCAGATGCGCGAGCAGTACTTCCTCCAGGCTCGGCTCGGCCACCTGCCAGTTCCCCGGCAGCGGGCCGTCCGTCCGCACCATCGCCTGGAACTGCCGGCCCTGCACGCGCTGCTCGACCACCGTGTGACGGGAGAGGGCGGCGGGCAGGCCCCCGTTCTCGGCCAGCCCGGTCACCAGGGTGTGCGCCGGGACGAGCGCGTCGGCGTCACCGGCCATCCGGATCCGGCCTTCGGCGACGACCAGCAGGTAGTCGCACATGTCCTCCAGCTCGGCCAGGATGTGCGACGACATCACCACGGTGGTGCCCCGCTCCACGGCTTCGGCCATCAGCAGCGTGCTCATCTCGTCGCGGGCCAGCGGGTCGAGGTCCGCCATCGGCTCGTCGAGGAGCAGCAGGTCGGGCCGCTTCCCGAAGGCCAGCGCGAGGGCGACCCGGGTGCGCTGACCGCCGGACAGCGTCCCGACGGCGGCGTCCATCGGCACCTGGCCCGAGCGCACGATCCGCTCCGCCGCCGCCGCGTCCCACCCGGGGTTGAGCTCGCTGCCGATCCGCAGGGTCTCCGCCACGCTGAACCGCTTGAACATCGGCTTGTCCTGCCCGAGGAAGGCGAACCTCGGCATCACCCCGGAGTCGCCGACCGGCACGCCGAAGACGCGCAGTTCGCCCTGGGTCGGTACCACCTGACGGGACGCCAGCCCCAGCAGCGTGCTCTTCCCGGCGCCGTTGGGGCCGACCAGCCCGCAGATCCGCCCTGCCGGCAGCCGGAAGGAGCAGTCCCGCAGTGCCCAGCCGCGCCGGTAGCGCTTCCCCAGCCCGGAGGCCTCCAGGGCCCAGGTGCCCGAACCGCCGCCGGAGTCGGTCGTCCCCGCCATGCGCCTCACCTCAATTCCATTAGTCAATTAATGGAATCATGGTCATGCGGGGACATGCCTGTCAAGCACGGCTCCGGGGCCCGCACCGCGGACGGTGCGGGCCCCGGAGCCGTGCGCCTGCTGTGACCGGCCCTTCCGCCGGGGCTACTCCGGCAGGGAGTGGAACTCCCTGCGGAGGGCGACGATGCCGTCGCCCTCCCGTGTCGGATGGACCCGGTTGGTCAGCAGAACCGCGTAGCGGCCCGTGCCGGGATCGACCCAGAGGCTCGTCCCGGTGAATCCCGTATGGCCGTACGAGGCGGGGCCGAAGGACGGTCCGACGGGGGAGCCGGCCGGGTCCTGGCCCTGCCAGGCGAGGGCGCGGCGGAGGTTCAGCCCGTCGGTGTGCGGGGCGGTCATCAGGGCGTGGGTCTCCGGACGCAGCACCTCGCGGGCCCCGCCCGCCAGCGAGACGGCCAGCCGCTCCGCGTCGGCGAGGGTGGCGAACAGCCCCGCGTGGCCGGCGATCCCGCCGAGCACGGCGGCGTTCTCGTCGTGCACCTCGCCCACGACGGTCCTTCCCCGCCAGGGGCACCGCTCGGTCGCGACGGCGCGGTCCCGGCCGGCGGGTCCCGGGGTGAAGCCGGTGTCCTCCAGGCCGAGCGGTGCGCACACCAGCTCGGCCACCAGGGCGTCCAGCCCTTGTCCGCCCGCCTGTTCGGCGATGAGGCCGAGCAGCATGAAGCCCTGGGAGGAGTAGGTGACCCGCGTGCCCGGCGCGGACAGCAGCGGCAGCGTGCCGAGGGCGGCGAGCAGGGACTCCCGGGTGCCGTGGTCGCGGTACATCGGCACCCCGCCGGGCAGGCCCGAGGTGTGGGCGAGGAGGCCGGTGACGGTCAGGCCCGCCTTGTCGGTGTCCCGGTAGCGCGGGAGGAGCTCCCCCACCGTGGCGGTCAGGGACAGCGCGCCGCGCTCGGCGAGCGCCATGACGGCCAGGCCGACGACGGGCTTGGTGACGGAGGCGAGGTCCCACAGGTCGGTGCCGTCCAGCTCCGCCCCGTCCCAGCTCCTGGTGCCCAGCGACCCCCGGTCGACGGGCCCGTGTGCGGTGCCCACCGACCATGCGGCGCCCGAGTAGAGGTGCCGAGCCCGGCCCTCGGCCAGCAGCGCGGCGCGCGGGCCCCCGTCCGCCGCCTCCGGGGCCCGGGCGCTCACAGGTCCACGCCCGGGTTCCCGGCGCGCGCGCCGTCGCGGGCCACGGTGAGGCGGGCCCGTCCGCCGGCCCCCGGTCCCGCGGAGACCGCGCCCGCGGCGGCCCGGACCATCGGCCCGTACAGCTCGACACCGGCCCGGTCCAGGGTGAAGACCAGTCCGGTGAGCGCGACCGCCCCGACGACCCGGCCCTCCTCGTCCCGTACCGCCGCGGCGACCGCCCGCCGGTCCTCCCGTTCGTACTGGTCGTCGAGTGCGTACCCGCGCTCCGCCGCCTCGGCGATCGCGGCCCGCAGTTCCGCGGCGGGCACCGGCAGCGGGTGGCCGGCAGCCACGGCGGCGGCGACGGCCTCCTCGGACTCGGCGGCCGGGAGGGCGGACAGCGTCGCGATGCCGGGCGCGGAGAGGAGCAGTGGGGAGCGTGTGCCGGGGCGCAGCTCCAGCGCGTACTCCCGGGCCGGTTCCGACACCTCCAGGCAGACCGCGCTGTCCCCGTCGCGCACGGCGTAGTGCGCGAGGAGTCCGGTGCGGGTGCGGAGTTCGGCCAGCACGGGGCGGACCGCGCGCAGTCCCGGACCGCTGTCGAGCGCGGCGGCGGCCATCCCCAGCAGCCGGGGTCCCGCACGGTAGCTCCCGCCTTCGGCGGGCTCGGCGAAGCCGGAGGCGGCGAGTCCGCGCAGCAGGCGGTGCACGGTGGGTTTGGTGAGCCCCGTGCGGCGGGCCAGGTCGGCCAGCCGGTGCGGTGCACCCGTCTCCACCAGCGCGGACAGGACCTCCATCGCCTTGTCCACCGGACCCATGACGGAGTGTTCGACAGCCCGGCCCGCAGGCGGCTGCTCCTTCGGACGGCTATTGACCGGTTTCCCCATGTCGCTTAGCTTACCCCCACTGCATTCCATCTGCCGGAACGGATGTGTTGTTCAATGGAACGAATATGTGGAGGGTGGATCGGGGACCGCAGCCGCCCCTCCCGCCGCACGATCCTGCGGTACGGCAGTGCACTGCTCCCCGCGGTGGCCGCGCCGGCGCTGCTCACCGGCTGCGGCACCGATCCCGCATCCGGCGCCGGCAACGTCCTGCGGGTCTCCCAGACAGGGGACCCCAAGACCATGGACCCGCAGAAGCAGGGCGACATGATCTCCATGAACGCCCTGGTCAACATGTTCGACACCCTCACGGCGCGGGCCCGCGACAACACCCTGGTCCCCCGGCTCGCCCTGTCCTGGAAGGCGGTCTCCCCCCGCGTCTGGCGCTTCCGCCTCCGGCCCGGCGTCACCTTCCACAACGGCGAGCCCTGTGACGCGGCCGCCGTGCGCTTCAGCATCGAACGCCTCCTCGACCCGGCGACCAAGTCGCCCATCGTCGAGCTGCGTTACGTCGAGGGCGTCACCGTCGTCGACCGGCTCACCGTGGACGTCCACACCACCGTCCACGACCCGATCCTGCCGGACAAGGTGTCCCTCTTCGGCGGAGTCGTCGTCCCCCCGCGCTACATCGGACGGGTCGGTGACGAGGGCTTCGCCGCCCGTCCCGTCGGCACAGGTCCCTTCACCTTCACGCGCTGGCAGCGCGACCACCAACTGCGGATGCGCGCCAACGAGAAGCACTGGGAGGGCAGGCCGGCCGTCGACGAACTCGTCTTCACTCCCGCCCCGAACCCGTCCTCCGCGCTCGCCGCCCTCCAGAGCGGCGGTGTCGACCTCGTCGCCGGACTCACCCCCGACGCGGCCCAGCAGCTCGACGGCTACACCGGAGTCAGCCTCGACCACCACACCGGCATCCGCACCTCGTACCTCTCCCTGGACACCCTCACCGAGGGGCCGCTCCAGGACCGCCGGGTGCGCCAGGCGCTCAACCACGCCATCGACGTGCCCCAGCTCATCAAGGCCGTCCTCGGCGGGAAGGGGACCGAGGTCCCCGCGATGATCCCGCGCGGCGCCTTCGGCTTCGACCCCTCCGTCGAGCCCTTCACCCGCTCCGTCGCCAGGGCCCGCGCCCTGCTGGCCGAGGCCGGACACCCCGACGGCATCCGCACGACCCTCACCGCGTCGAACGTGGACGCCAACGTGGCGGAGGCGGTCGCCGGGCTCCTCGACCGCGCCGGCGTGCACGCCAGGGTCGACCTCCTCGACCCCGGCACCTACGCGCAGCGCCTCACCTCGGACAACCACGGCGCACTGGGCCCCATGTACCTGGCCGCGTCCACCGTCTGGACCCTCGACGGCGAGAGCATGATCCAGTCCAACGTCCGCAGCGACCGGCGGCAGAGCCGCTGGCACGACGAGGAGGCCGACCGGCTCGTCGACCTCGAAGAACTCTCCGTGGACCCGGAGACCCGCCGGCGCGCCTTCTCCGGCCTCCAGCGGCTGATCAAGTCCGAGGCGCCCTTCGTGCCCCTCTACCAGATCGACAACATCTACGCCCGCAACAGCAGGCCCCGCTGGACCCCCGGCTTCGCCGGCGTCCTCGACATGGCGAGTGCGGAGGTCTCCCGATGAGCGAGCTCCTCACCCCTCCCGCCCCCGCACCGGACGAGGAGTCCGAGCGGCCGGCCGAACCGCGCCGCGACGCACTGCGCGTCCTGCGCATGACCGCGTCCCGCATCGGCACCGCGCTGCTGGTCCTGCTCTGCACGGCCACCGTCGCGTTCTTCCTCGTACGGCTCTCCGGCGACCCGGTCAAGGTCCTCCTGCCGCCGGACGCCACGGCCCAGCAGGAGGGCGTCCTGCGCCACAGCCTGGGCCTCGACCGCCCCCTCCTCACCCAGTACCTCGACTACCTGTGGGGCATCCCGCGCCTCGACTTCGGCGACTCCCTCTTCTACAACGAGCCGGTGCGCGCCGTCCTCGCCGACCGCATCCCCGCGACCCTCCTCCTGGCCACCGGGGCGCTCGTCGTCACCCTCGTCGTCGCCCTCCCGGCCGGGACCGTCGCCGCGATGCGCCGGGGCCGGGCCGCCGACCGCACCGTCATGACCGGTGTGCTGCTCGGCCAGTCCACCCCGCCCTTCTGGATCGGCATCCTGCTCATCCTCGTCTTCGCGGTCGGCCTGCACGCCCTGCCCGCCTCGGGCTACGGGACCTTCGCCAACCTCGTCCTGCCCGCCGTGACCCTCGCCGTGTACTCCGTGGCCGTCGTCGCCCGGCTCCTGCGTTCGTCCCTCATCGACGTCCTGGGCGCCGACCACATCCGCACCGCGCGCGCCAAGGGCTTCGGACCCGTCAAGGTCGTCCTCACCCACGGGCTGCGGAACGCCTCCCTGCCCGTGGTCACCGTCGTCGGCCTGGAGGTCGGCAGCCTCCTCGGCGGCGCGATCCTCACCGAGCAGGTCTTCTCCTGGCCGGGGGTCGGACAGCTCACCATCGAGGCCATCTCCAACCGCGACTTCCCCCTCGTCCAGGCCACCGTGCTGCTCTTCGCCGCCACCTTCGTCGTGGTGAACCTGCTCGTGGACCTCTCCTACAGCCTCCTCGACCCGAGGGTGAGGACCTCCCGATGACCACTGCCTCCCGGACTCCGGCCCCCGCGCACGACCGCGCCCCCGCCCCTGACCGCGCCCCCGCGCACCGGACCGCCGCCGTGCGGACGCTGCTGCGCAACCGGCTCGCAGTGGCCGCGCTCGCCTTCCTCGCCCTCGTCGTGATCTGCGCGCTCCTCGCCCCGCTCGTCGCGCCCACCGACCCCAACGCGCAGGACCTGCTGGCCCGCCTCCGGCCACCCGCCTGGCAGGACGGCGGCAGCGGCGCCCACCTCCTCGGCACCGACCAGCTCGGGCGCGACCTGCTCTCCCGCGTCGTCTACGGCACCCGCGTGTCGCTGCTCGTCGGCGCCGGTGCGGCCCTGCTCGCCGGGGTCATCGGCACCGTCATCGGCCTCGCCTCCGGATACTTCGGCGGCTGGCCGGACCGCGTCCTCATGCGCCTCGCCGACGTCCAGCTCGCCTTCCCCGCGATCCTGCTCGCGCTCGCGATCGTCGGGTTCCTCGGCTCGGGCCTCTGGTACGTCATCCTCGTCCTCGGTGTGACCGGCTGGGTGTCGTACGCCCGCGTCGTACGCTCCGAAGTGCTGTCCCTGCGCTCCCGCGACTTCATCACCGAGGCCCATGCCATCGGCGTCGGCCACACCGCGATCATGCGCCGCCACCTGCTGCCCAACGTGATGGCCCCGCTCGCCACCATCGGCACCCTCCACGTCGCGGCCGCCGTCGTCGCGGAGGCCTCGCTCAGCTACCTCGGCCTCGGCGTCCCCAAGGAGACGGTGACCTGGGGCTCGATGCTCGCCGACGGACAGCTCTACCTCGGCACCTCGTGGTGGGTCGCCGTCTTCCCCGGCATCGCCCTCATGCTCACCTCCCTCGCCGTCAACATCACCGGCGACGCCCTGCGCGACGTCGCGGACCCGAAGGCCTACCGCCGATGACCTCCACCACCCCCGCAGCGCCGGTCCTCGAGATCCACGACCTGCACGTCGACTTCCGCCTCGCCACCACGACCGTCCACGCGGTCCGCGGCGTCAGCTTCGCCGTCGCGCCGGGGGAGACCCTGGCCGTCGTCGGCGAGTCCGGCAGCGGCAAGTCCGCGACCGCCCTGTCCGCGCTCCGCCTCAACCCGGAACCGCCCTGCGTCTACGCCGGCGGCCACATCCTGCTCGACGGGAAGGACCTCCTCACCCGCAGCGAACGCGAACTGGGCCGGATCCGGGGCGCCGACCTGTCCATGATCTTCCAGGACCCGATGACCAGCCTCGACCCGCTGCAGCGCATCGGCAGCCAGGTCGCCGAGGTCCTCCGCCACCACGGCGGCCACAGCAGGGCCGAGGCCAGGGCCGCGGCCCTGGCCGCGCTCGACGAGGTGGGCATCCCCGATCCCGAGCGCCGCTACCGCCAGTACCCCCACGAGCTCTCCGGCGGTCTGCGCCAGCGCGTCATGATCGCCGCCGCGCTCGTGGCCCGCCCCCGTGTCCTCATCGCCGACGAACCGACCACGGCGCTCGACGTCACCGTGCAGCGCCAGATCCTCGACCTGCTCGTACGGCTCCAGCAACGGCACGGCATGGCCGTCGTCCTCATCACCCACGACCTCGGAGTCGTCGCGGAGACCGCCGACCGCGTGGTGGTCATGCACCACGGCCGAGCCGTCGAGAGCGGGGACGTCCACGACGTGTTCGCCCGCCCCGAGGACCCCTACACCCGCCGACTGCTCGACGCGACACCCCGACTGGAGACCGCCGGATGACCGCCACAGCTCCGCCGCTGCTCGAACTCGACGCGTTGCGCAAGGAGTTCGCAAACAGCGTCGCCGTCGACGACGTGAGTCTCACCGTCCGTGAGGGCGAGACCCTCGCGCTGGTGGGGGAGTCGGGCTGCGGGAAGACCACACTGACCCGGCTGCTGCTCCGCCTGCTGGAGCCGACCTCGGGCACCGTGCGCTTCGAGGGCACCGACCTCTCCGGCCTCGACGCCGCCGCGATGCGCGCGGTCCGCCGCCAGATGCAGGTCGTCCTCCAGGACCCCTACTCCAGCATGAATCCGCGGCTGCGGATCGTCGACATCGTCGCCGAACCCCTCGTCACCCACGACCCTGCGGCCCGGGGCAGGCGTGGCCGGCCCCACGTCCGGCAGCGCGTCGGCGAACTCCTGGAGGCCGTCGGCCTCGACGACACGATCCTCGACCGCTACCCCCACGAGTTCTCCGGCGGCCAGCGCCAGCGCATCTCGATCGCCCGCGCGATCGGCCTCGAACCCCGCCTCGTCGTCCTCGACGAACCGACCAGCGCCCTCGACGTGTCCGTCCAGGCCCGCGTCCTGGACCTGCTCGCCGAACTCCAGCAACGCCTCGGCCTCACCTACGTCTTCGTGAGCCACAACCTCGCCGTCGTCCAGCAGGTCGCCGACCGGGTCGCCGTCATGCGCCGGGGCCGCCTGGTCGAGGTGGGCACCGCCCACCAGGTCTTCACCGCCCCGGAGCACCCGTACACACGCCAACTCCTCGACGCCGTACCGATTCCGGACCCGGCGAGGGCCCGCAGGACCAGGCTCGCCGCCGCAGACACGGAGAAGGTGCCGGCCGGCCGGCCCCCCGCGCACGACGGCGCCGCATGAGCGCCGCCCCGCGCCTACCCGCCCGACAGGACGAGCCCCGCCCCGCCGAGCAGGACGACGTCGTCCACCGCCGCCTCGCTCACCACCACCCGGGGGAGTTCGCCACCGCCCAGGGCGTCCGAGCGCAGCCGGGACTCGACCAGGGCGCGGAACGGCTCCCCGCCCTCCCGGGCCTCCCCGTGCAGGACGAAGAGCCCGCAGGCGAAGAGCTGCTGGACCGTCGCGAGCCCCAGCACCAGATTCTCCGCGTACTCCGCCACCAGGGTCCGCGCCGCCTCGTCCCGCGAGGCCACCAGGGCACCCAGCGAGGCGCCCGCGGCCCCGAGGCCGAGCGCCTCGGCGCGCTGCCGCAGCCAGCGGGTGGTGGCCACCGTCTTCCAGCAGCCCCGCCGGCCGCACGTGCACGGTTCACCGCTGGCCGACACCGTCATGTGGGCGCCGCTGCGGCCGCCCTCGGGGGCCAGCACCTCACCGTCGTACAGGATGCCCACCCCCAGCACCTCGCCGGTCGACACCGAGGCGAAGGAGCGCCGGCCCCGGCCAGGCCCGAACCACCGGTCCCCGAGCACCTGGACCCGGGCACGGTGCTCCACCCGCACCGGCGCACCGGTCAGCTCCTCCAGCCGCCCTGCCACCCGGTAGCCGCGCAGCGCCGGAGCCTCGTTGACCTCGATCACCCGGCCCCCCGCCGGATCGATCACCCCGGCCGCCGCCACCCCGATCCCGGACGGACGGTGCCCCTCGAACACGGCGGCGACCCGCGCGAGCGCCTCGTCGGGCCCCGCGGGGCTCGGGGACGCCGCGTCGAACTCCGCCTCGGCCCGCCCGAGCACGGCACCCGAGCGGTCGAGCAGCGCCGCGCGGATCCGGCCGGGCAGCAGCTCCACGGCCCCCAGGGTGCGGGGAACCGCCCGCACCTCCGGACCCGGCACGGGGTCCGGCACCAACCGCAAGGGAGAACGTTCATGAGCCATACGCCGACTCTGCCACGCCGGTGTTCCGGGGAGATAGCCGTATGAGCCACCGGCACCTCACCGAAACCACCTGGCAGGAGACCCGCGAGGCGGCACCCGGAGCCATCGCGCTGCTGCCCGTCGGCTCCCAGGAGCAGCACGCCGGGCACCTGCCGATGGGCACCGACACCCTCCTCGTCGACGCCGTGGTGGACCGGGCGCTCACCCTGCTGGACGAGGACGCCGACGGGGCCCCGTCCCTCGTCCGGCTGCCGACGCTGCCCTACGGACACAGCCCGCACCACCTGTTCGCGGCGGCCCTGACCCTGTCCGCCGCCACGCTGGAAGCCGTACTCGGGGAGATCCTCGACTCCCTCGCCGCGTGCGGGCACCGGCGCGTCCTCGTCGTCAACGGGCACGGCGGCAACGACGAGATCATGAAGCTCGCCGTCAAGCGCTTCGCCCTGCGCGCCGAGGTCACCGTCGCCGCCTGCTCGTACTGGACGGTGACCGGCGGGGGCGAGGACGGCGGCCGCCCCGACGTCACCCCCGGGCACGCGGGCTGGTTCGAGACCTCCCTCATGCTCGCCGCGCACCCCTCCCTGGTGCGCACCCCCGTGCCCTCGCGGGCCCCGGTCGACCCGCCGCCGCTCTTCGACCGCCCGCCCTACCCGGGGCTCACCGTCGAGCGGCACGGCGAATGGGAACGCGTCGGGGGCTCCACCGACGACGCCTCCGGTGCCGACGCCGCGCACGGCCGCAGGCTCCTGGACGACCGCGCCCTCGGTCTCGCCCGCGCCGTCCGGGCCTTCGACACCGCGACCCGCACCGGGCCGTGAGCGGACGGGCCCGCTCCCACCGCACCATCCGAACCGAACGAGGAACAGCATGAAGATCACCGATGTCGACGTCCACGTCGTGAACCTGCCCCTGGTCAACCCGTTCACCAGCTCCTTCGAGACGAAGACCGGCGAGACCCGCACCGTCGTGCGCATCCGGACCGACACCGGTGTCGAGGGCTGGGGCGAGACCATGTGGGGCCGGCCCGTCGCCGCCATCGTCAAGATCATTGCCGAGGACCTCATCGGCATGAGCCCCTTCGCGCTCGAAGCCTTCCACCGCAAGCAGCACATGGTGCCCTTCTTCTACGGCTACCTCGGCTACGCCGCGATCGCCGCCCTCGACGTCGCGTGCTGGGACGCCATGGGCAAGGCCACCGGCCAGTCCGTCACCGACCTCCTCGGCGGCCCGGTGCGCGAGGAGGTCCCGCTCACCGCGCTCGTCACCCGGGCCGACGCCCCCGGCGCCCGCCCGGCCGACCTGCCGGCCGCGCTCGCCGAGCACACGCTGCGCGTCGTCACCGAGGGCGGCTTCCAGGCCGTCAAGCTCAAGGGCACCAAGGACGTCCAGGGGGACGTCGCGATCCTCCGCGCCCTGCGCGCCGCCCTGCCCACGGTGAGCCTGCGGGTCGACCCCAACGCGGCGTGGTCCGTGCCCGACTCGATCCGCGCCGGCATGGCCCTGGAGGAGCTGGACCTCGAATACCTCGAGGACCCCTGCGTCGGCATCGAGGGCATGAGCCAGGTCCGCGCCAAGGTCCGCATCCCGCTGTGCACCAACATGTGCGTCGTACGCTTCGAGGACTTCGCACCGGCCATGCGCCTGGGCGCCGTGGACGTCATCCACGGGGACGTCTACAAGTGGGGCGGCATCGCGGCCACGAAGGCCCTCGCGGCCCACTGCGAGACCTTCGGGCTCGGCATGAACCTGCACAGCGGCGGCGAACTGGGCATCGCGACGGCCGCCCACCTCGCGGTGGTCGCCAGCACGCCCGTCCTGTCCCGCGCCATCGACTCCATGTACTACCTGCACGCCGACGACATCATCGAGCCCCTCACGCTCGAGAACGGCAGCCTGCGCGTCCCGGCCGGTCCCGGACTCGGCGTCACCGTCGACGAGGAGAAGCTCCGCCACTACGCGGAGGTCAACGCACGCGAGGGAGACCTCACCCGATGACCTCGACCCCTCCCGGCGCCCGGCGAGCGGTCCGCACCGATCGTGCTCCCGACCCGGCCGGTGCCTACAGCCAGGGGATCGCCGCGGGCCCCTACCTCTTCACCTCGGGCTTCGGCCCGCAGGACCCGGACACCGGTGCGGTCGCCGGCACCGTCGAGGAGCAGACCGCGCAGGTCCTGCGGAACGTCTGCGCCGTACTGGAGGCGGAAGGGCTCGGGCCCCGGGACGTCGTCAAGGTCACGGCCCATCTCCAGCACCTGCGCCGCGACTTCGCCGCCTACGACGCCGTGTACCGCTCCTTCTTCACCGCGCCGCACCCGGTCCGCACGACCGTGGGCTCCGACCTCATGGACATCCTGGTGGAGATCGACGTCGTCGCCCTCCGCCGGGACGCGCCGACGCTCCCGTAGGAGCACCGGGCGCACCTCGTACCGTCCGCCGGACCGAGGTGCGCCCCGGGCGGAGCGCCTGCCGACCGCGGCGGGACGGTCCGTCAAGTCACGGCTGCACGCGGTGCGGTGCGAGTAAAGATCACCCCGCCGTGTCGACAATCTTCACCGAAACATTGAACTGATTACAGGATGGTCACTAAGGTCGTGCTCCGAACCTTCGTACGGTTGATCGCCCATTCGGGGTGGCAGCGAAGGAACCGCCGAGTCCGTGACGTGCGCGGAGCCGGGGACGGGTGCCCGACGACCCGGTAGGCGGCTCGAGGAAGAAGGAGCTCGCCTCCGTGGCGTCCCACCGTCGTCCCAAGCAGCCGAGCCGCACCCGCGTGACCGTGCTCACCGCCACCGCCGCCGCAGCTGTGGCGCTCACCTCCCAGGCGGCCCACGCCGACCCCAAGCCGACCAAGAGCGAGGTCAAGGCGAAGGTCGACAAGCTCTACCACGAGGCCGAGGAAGCCACCGAGAAGTACAACGGCGCCAAGGAGCAGCAGGACAAGCTCAAGAAGCAGGCCGACGCGCTCCAGGACAAGGTCGCCCGCGGCCAGGAGGAGCTCAACACCCTCCGGAACGAGCTGGGTTCGCTGGCCACCGCGCAGTACCGCTCCGGTGGTCTCGACCCGTCGGTCCAGCTGCTGCTCTCCTCGGACCCGGACAGCTTCCTCGACCAGGCCTCCGCGCTCGACCAGCTGACGGCCAAGCAGGCCGAGTCGCTGCGGAAGATCCAGGCGAAGCAGCGGACCCTCGCGCAGGAGCGCAAGGAGGCGCAGGGCAAGCTCGCGGATCTGGCCGAGGTCCGCACGGCGCTCGGCGAGAACAAGAAGAAGTTCCAGGGCAAGCTGGCCGAGGCCCAGAAGCTGCTGAACACCCTCACCGCCGCCGAGCGCGCCAAGATGGCGGAGCAGGAGCAGCGCGCCAGCCGTTCCGCCGGCGACCGGGTCGAGCTCGGCAACGAGGTCCCGGCCTCCGCCCTCGGGGCAGCGGCGCTCGCGGCCGCCGACACACGGGTGGGCAAGCCCTACGTCCGCGCGGCCACGGGCCCCGACTCCTTCGACTGCTCGGGTCTGACCATGTGGGCGTACGCCCAGGCCGGCGCCGACATCACCCGCACCACGTTCACCCAGATCAACGAGGGCACCCGCATCGCGCGCAGCCAGCTGAAGCCCGGAGACCTGGTCTTCTTCAGCAACACCTCGCACGTGGGTCTCTACGCCGGCAACAACACCGTGCTGCACGCGCCGTACCCGGGCGCCTACGTCCGCTACGAGTCGATGAACACCGTCGGCAGCTACCAGGCCGCCGTTCGCATCTGACGACCGGCGCCCGCCGGACGACGTGCAGGAGGGGACCGCTCGGGGGGTGGTCTCCTCCTGCGTCGTTCCCGCTGCGGGGCGTCAGTCCTTCTTCAGCTCCTCGGCGAGCATCACCAGGATGCCGCTGGGCCCGCGGAGGTACGTGAGCTTGTAGACGTCCTCGTATGCCGCCACCCCGCGAAGCGGACGGCATCCGTGCCTCGCGGCCACTTCGAGGGCCTCGTCGATGTCGTCGACCGAGAAGGCGACGCGGTGCATGCCGATCTCGTTGGGACGCGTGGGCTGCGTATCGATCGCCTCGGGGTGGATGTACTCGAAGAGTTCGAGGCAGCCGTTGCCGTCCGGCGTCCGGAGCATCGCGATCCTGGCGTGGTTGCCGTCCAGGCCCACTGCGGTGTCGGTCCACTCCCCACGTACCGTGTCACGGCCGACGACCGTGAGGCCGAGATCGGTGAAGAAGGAGACCGCTGCTTCGAGGTCGCGGACGGCGATACCGACGTTCTCAAGTCTGATGGCCACGCGCCGCATGCTACCGAGCCGGACGGACCGGCTCCGGGAAGGACGCAGCCGCCTGCCGGACCACCGCGGGGAACGGCACGCCCGGCTCACCGCGCGGGACACGGGCTCCGGCGGCCCGGCCCGGGTCAGCGCATGTCGTCGCGGGACGAGTAGGTCTTGCTCGTCAGCACGCCGTCGGTGAAGAAGAACTCGATCTCCGGGTAGGACTCGTCGACGGTCCCGGTGCACCGGACCATGGTCTTCCACCCGCTGGACGACGGATAGCCGGGGCGCTCGATCCAGATGTCGGTGCATGCCGTACCGGCGACGCGTGCGTCGACCTCCGCCAGCGTGTCGCCCACCGCGAACTGCTGCTCGTACTGGACCTTGGTCATGGTCGTGGGCAGGTCGTACGTGTACCAGGCGTAGGCGAAGGCGTAGTCCTTCTCCTTCCTGACCAGCTGGTCGGAGGCGTTGAAGGTGAAGGACGCCGTCTGGTCGACGAACTGGTTCTTCGCCCAGCAGACCAGGGCGCCGCCGACCCCGACCGCGGAGCAGTGCGGCTGTGTGCCGATGACGGCCTCGACCTGCTGTCTGCTCATACCGAAGCTCACGGCTTCGTACTTGGTGTCGGTGAGGTAGTTCTTGTCCGGATCGGCCTTGGGGTCGGCCGAGGAGACCGACGAGGTGGAGCCGACCACGGCGGCCGCGAGAACAGCGGCGGTGACCAGACGGCGAAGGCGCATGTGTGTGCTCCTGACGAAGGCTGCGGACGTCCGCGTACGACTCGGACGGACGGCGGCCACAACGGCCAGCGGCATCCTGGGACCCGGGCCTCTCACCGCGCTCTCCGCTCACCGCCCGGTGGCCGGGAATGCTCCACCGCCTGCCCTCGTCCGGTGGCCCGGGACCCGTCCCGGCCCAGCTCTCTTCCGTCGGCAGGGACGGGAGCGAGGGGCGGCCCCGTCGTCCCGCAGAGGCGGGGGCAGGCGACTGTGAAGTCGCTGCCCAGCCGCCGGGGCCGGCCACCATCGGCCGGTCGGACCTTCCCGTGACTCGTGCAGGGCGGGTGCGGAGGTTCAGGTCCGGGGCTGGACGGCGGCGCATGCCGGCTCCAGGGAGGAAGGGCTGAACGACCGGTCGTGCACGCGGGCGGGTATCGGCCTCCGGGGCGTGTGCCGACTCCTCGGCCGCCGTTGCCTCCGGCAAGGGCCGGGTGAGTCCCGCGACCGTGCGGGCGTACGCGTGCGCCGCCTGCCGACGTTCGCTGAACGGCAGGAGGTGTGGGCGGCAGGCCGTCAGCCTGCCGCCCGCAGTCCGAGGCCCCGGGGCTTCGGATCAGCCGTCGAGGCGGCGCTTGGCGAGCCAGGTCACGATCTCGGGATCGTGGTGGTCGAAGAAGAGGGAGCTGCCGGTGTCGAGGGTGGCGATCTCGGCCATCTGCTCGTCGGTGAGGTCGAAGTCGAAGACGTCGAAGTTCTCCGCCATCCGCTCGGCGCGCACGGACTTCGGGATGGTGACGATGTCGCGCTGGGTGAGCCAGCGCAGGACGACCTGGGCGACGGACTTGCCGTGTTCCTTGCCGATGCCTGCGAGGAGGGGGTTGGTGAACAGGTCGTTCCTGCCTTCGGCGAAGCCGCCCCAGGACTGGTGCTGCACGCCGTGCTCGCGCATGAGGGCGTGGTGGCCGGAGCGCTGGAAGAAGGGGTGGGTCTCGATCTGGTTGACCGCAGGGGTGATCTCGTTGTTGACGATCAGGTCGATCAGCCGGTCGGGGTAGAAGTTGGCGACGCCGATCGCGCGGGTCAGGCCGTCGCGGTTGAGGGCTTCCATGGTGCGCCACTGGCCGTAGACGTCGCCGTAGGGCTGGTGCATCAGGTACAGGTCGAGGTGGTCCAGGCCCAGCTTCGTCAGTGAGGTCTCGAAGGCGCGGCGGGTGTTGTCCTGGGCAGGGGCGTCCTGGACCCACAGCTTGGTGGTGACGAACAGGTCCTCGCGCGGGATGCCGCTGGACCTGATGGCACGGCCGACGGCTTCCTCGTTGCCGTAGGCGGCGGCGGTGTCCAGCAGCCGGTAGCCGGCGGCGAGCGCGTCGGAGACGGTGCGTTCGGTGTCCTCGGCGGGCACCTGGTAGACGCCGAAGCCGAGCAGCGGCATGACGACGCCGTTGTTGAGGGTGACGGTCTTCATCAGAGGGTGTCCTTTGCTGTGCGGGCGCCGGTCGTGGTCAGGGGCGGATGAGGGCCTTGAGGACCTGGCGGTCGGCCATGGCCTGGTAGGCGGCCGGCGTCCGGTGGAGGGGGAAGGCCTGGTCGAAGACGCGGCCGGGGGCGATGGTGCCGTCCAGAACGTGGGGCAGCAGCTGTTCGATGTAGGCGCGGGCGGGGCTGGCGCCGCCGGTCAGGGTGATGTTCCGCATGAACCCGGCCGGGCCGAGAGGGCCCTGCTCGTACTGGGGCACGCCGAGGCGGCTGATGGTGCCGCCGTCGAGGACCGCGCCGAGCGCGGTATCGAGGGTCTGGCGGGTGCCGACAGCCTCGATGACCTTGTTCACGCCGCCGGTCAGTTCGCGGATGTGCGTGACGGCCTCCTCCCCGCGCCCGGCGACCACGTCGGTGGCGCCGAACTCACGGCCGAGATCCGTGCGCGCCTGGTGGCGTCCGGCGAGGACGATCCGCTCGGCCCCGAGCCGCTTGGCGGCGATGACCGCGCACAGGCCGACTGCACCGTCGCCGACGACGAGGACGGTGTCGCCGCGGCCGACGCCGGCGGTGACGGCGCCGTGGTGCCCGGTGGTCATGACGTCGGACAGAGCCAGCAAGGACGGGAGCAGCGCGGAGTCTGCGCCTACCGGGAGTCTGACCAGGATGCCGGCCGCCTGGGGGACGCGGACCGCTTCGCCCTGGCCGCCGTCCACGCCGTCGAAGCCGTACCGGCCGCCGTGGCGGCAGGAGATGTGCAGGCCCTTGGCGCAGTAGTCGCAGGTGTTGTCGCTGTACGTGAACGGGGCGACGACCAGGTCTCCTGCCGCCAGCCCGGTCACCTCCGTCCCGGTGTCCTCGACGACGCCGAGGAACTCGTGCCCCATGGGACGGCCGGCGTCGGTGGCGGGCATGGAGGCGTAGGGCCACAGATCGCTCCCGCACACGCAGGAGGCGACGACGCGCACGATGGCGTCGGTGGGCTGGTCGATCCTGGGGTCGGGCCGGTCTTCGACGCGGACGTCTCCGGCGCCGTACATCACGGCTGCACGCATGACGGTGCTACTCCGAACGGGTGGGCGGAACAGTGCTCCGGCGGGTGTGGGGGTCAGCGCTCCAGCATCCGGGCCTGGGCCTCGGTGTGGGTGGCGCCGGAGGCCGACGGGAGGGCGGTCAGCGTCTGGATCTGCCGCGGGGTGAGGGTGACACCGTCGGCGGCGGCGTTCTCCTCCACCCGGGACACACGTTTCGTGCCGGGGATCGGGGCGATGTCGTCGCCCTGGGCCAGCAGCCAGGCCAGCGCCACCTGCCCCGGCCTCGCACCGACCTCGTCGGCCAGGTGCTTGACCTGGTCCGCGAGGGCCAGGTTGCGCTGGAAGTTCTCGCCGGTGAAGCGCGGGTTGCCGCGGCGGAAGTCGTTCTCGTCGAACTGGCCGGTGGAGCGCACCGTGCCGGTCAGCATCCCCCGTCCGAGCGGGGAGAAGGGCACCAGGCCGATGTTCAGCTCCCGCAGCACCGGCAGCACCCGCTCCTCGATCCCGCGCGTGAACAGCGAGTACTCCGACTGCACGGCAGTGACCGGCTGGACGGCGTGGGCGCGCCGGATCGTGTCCGGGCCGGCCTCCGAGAGTCCGAAGGCCCGCACCTTGCCCTCGGCGATCAGGTCGCCGACCGCGCCCGCGGTCTCCTCGATCGGCGTGGCCGGGTCGACGCGGTGCTGGTAGTAGAGGTCGATGTGGTCGGTACCGAGCCGCTTCAGAGAGCCCTCGACGGCCGTACGGATGTTCGCCGGGCTGGAATCCAGGTTCCATGCACCGTCCCCGCCGTGGGAGACCAGGCCGAACTTCGTCGCGAGGACCACCTGGTCCCGGCGGCCCTTCAGAGCCCGGCCGAGGAGCTCTTCATTGGTGCAGGGGCCGTAGATCTCGGCGGTGTCGATCAGGGTGACGCCCAGCTCCAACGCCCGGTGCACGGTCCTCATCGATTCCGCGTCGTCGGTGCCGGAACCGGTGTAGCCGTGGGACATGCCCATAGCGCCCAGCCCGATCCGGGAAACCTCCAGGTCGCGCAGCTTGATGTACCGCATCTCGCCCTTCCTTCACCTCACAGATGTCCGGCCCCTTCCACATTCGTCGGGTCGGGCAGGCCGCGCCTGTCCGCCCAGGGGGCCGGGGTGTCTTGCTCCTTCACCTTCACCCAAATTGCGTGCGTGTGGCAGGGCGGGCTCTTCAGGGGTAACGACAGGGCCCCCTCGGCGCTGCGCGCGGGGCGCAGAGCGGGTGAGACTGGGGGCATGGCACCGACGAGCGCACACAGCGAGGGCGCCGAGCTGGGCCGCTACCTGCGCGCCCGCCGCACCCGGACTAGCCCCGGACACGTGGGTCTCACACCAGGCGCCGGCACCCGCCGCACGCCGGGAATGCGCCGCGAGGAACTGGCCACCCTGTCCGGCATCAGCATCGACTACTACGTCCGTCTGGAACGCGGCAAGGAGACCCACCCCAGCCCCGCCGTCCTCGACGCTCTCGCCCGCGCCCTGCACATGGACGACCAGGAGCACCAGCACCTGCGCGAGCTCGCCGCCCGCGCTGCCCGCTACGTCGCCGAACCGCCGCCCGCGCCCAGCCGCACCGTGCGACCCCACCTCAAGCTGTTGCTGGAGTCCCTGCGCCCCAACCCCGCGTATGTGATCAGCCGCAGCATGGACATGCTCGCGTGGAACCCCGGCGGGCTCGCCCTGTACGCGGGACTCGAGGACTGGCCTGCCAAGCACTGCAACCTGGCCCGCTACCTCTTCCTCCACCCCGCGGCCCGTGATCTCTTTCCCGACTGGGACCGCCAGATCACCGCCTGCGTCGCCCGCCTGCGCGCCACCGCCGGCACCGCACCCGACGCGCCGGATCTGACCAACCTCGTCGGCGAACTGCTGCTCAAGAGCCCGGATTTCGCCGGCTTGTGGGAGCGCTACGAGGTGACCGGACGCAAACCCGCCCACAAGAGGTTCCAGCATCCACAGGTCGGCGCCCTCACTCTCACCTCGCAGTCCCTCGACGTCGAGGGCACCCCGGGGCAGCGCATCGGCGTCTACACCGCCGAACCCGGCAGCCCCGACCACGACGCCCTGCTGCTGCTCGACATGACCGCTCCCCGCCCCACGCACGGACCGGCTCTCGGATCGACGAATCCGGGGACCTCCTCGTAGGACAGCCACACCCTGCCGGGCGCGCGTCAGGCGACGAGGTACAGGCGCGTCAGGCGACCAGGTGCAGGAGGGTCTTGGATCCGACGCCGAGGTCGAGCAGTCCGCGGCACAGCGAGCCATCGGCGACTTCACCCCGAGCTCGCCGACCTGACCGACGAGGCGCGCTCCGCGGACGTGGGGGAGCGCGACGGTCTGTCGCCCCGCGACCGCGGCCTGGCCAGCCTCCGCGCCGTTCGCCCCGGCGCTCCCGGCAGGTCTCACGCGACGGGTGCCTCCGCCCAGCTCAAGGCCGTCGTCACCGAGGTGTGGTCACGAGCGGCCGCGCGCCACTGACACCTGCGTTGATCAAGGAGAGATCCGCCCGGGCCGATCACGGCTTCGAGCAGTCCTTCGCGTTCGGTGGGACCGACGACGCCTACGCCGGGATCTTCATCGGGCAGAGCTGCCTGGCTCCCCTGACCGGGGAGTGTCCCGGTCAGCAACGTGTCCTTCGAGCCGGGCTGCCGCAACGACCGGCACGTCCGTCACGGCACCGACGCCGGCGGCGATCGGCGCACGGGGAGAGATCCCAGGGACTGGCTCCCACGTCTGTCCGAGGGCGTTCCCCAGGGACCTTCCGCCGAGCGGGCAGGAATGCCCTGACAGCGCTGAAGACACGAACGCGCTGGTCAGGGCACGCTCGCCTAGCACTCGATGATGTTCACCGCGAGCCCGCCCCGCGCCGTCTCCTTGTACTTGACGCTCATGTCCGCGCCGGTGTCCTTCATGGTCTTGATGACCTTGTCCAGGGAGACCTTGTGGCTGCCGTCGCCGCGCAGCGCCATCTTCGCCGCCGTGACGGCCTTGACCGCCGCCATGCCGTTGCGCTCGATGCAGGGGATCTGGACGAGGCCGCCGACCGGGTCGCAGGTGAGGCCCAGGTTGTGCTCCATGCCGATCTCCGCGGCGTTCTCCACCTGCTCGGCGGAGCCGCCCAGGACCTCGGCGAGGGCTCCCGCGGCCATGGAGCAGGCGGAGCCCACCTCGCCCTGGCAGCCGACCTCGGCGCCGGAGATGGAGGCGTTCTCCTTGAAGAGCATGCCGATGGCCCCGGCGGCCAGCAGGAAGCGTACGACGCCGTCCTCCTTCTCGGCCTGGGTGCAGCCGCCCGCCGCGAAGGTCAGGTAGTAGTGCAGGACGGCGGGGATGATGCCCGCCGCGCCGTTGGTCGGAGCGGTGACGACGCGGCCCCCGGCCGCGTTCTCCTCGTTGACGGCCATCGCGTAGAGGGTGATCCACTCCATCGCGTGCGCCTGGGGGTCGCCCTCGGCGCGCAGCTGCCGCGCCGAGTTCGCGGCGCGGCGGCGGACCTTCAGGCCGCCGGGGAGGATGCCCTCGGTGGACATGCCGCGCGCGATGCAGGCCTCCATGACGCGCCATATCTCCAGGAGACCGCCGCGGATCTCGTCCTCCGTGCGCCAGGCCTTCTCGTTCTCCAGCATGAGGGAGGAGATCGACAGGCCGGTCTCACCGGCGAGGCGCAGCAGCTCGTCACCGGTGCGGAAGGGGTGCTTGAGGACGGTGTCGTCGGGGATGATCGGGTTCTCGCCGGCCACGGCGTCCTCGTCGACGACGAAGCCGCCGCCCACCGAGTAGTACGTCTTCTCCAGGAGCGGGGCGCCCTCGCGGTCGTGGGCGGTGACCGTCATGCCGTTGGCGTGGTACGGCAGGGCCTTGCGCCGGTGCAGGACCAGCTGCTCGTCGGCGTCGAAGGGGATCTCGTGCACCCCGAGCAGATTGATGCGGCCCGAGGTGCGGATCTCCTCGACGCGGGCGTCGGCGCCCTCGATGTCGACCGTGCGGGGCGATTCGCCCTCCAGGCCGAGCAGCACGGCCTTGGGCGTCCCGTGGCCGTGGCCGGTCGCGCCGAGCGAGCCGAAGAGCTCCGCCCGCACCGACGCGGTGTGGACCAGCAGGCCCTCGTTCTTGAGGCGGCGGGCGAACATGCGGGCCGCGCGCATCGGGCCGACCGTGTGGGAACTGGACGGGCCGATACCGACCGAGAAGAGGTCGAAGACCGAGAGGGCCACGGGAGTACTCCTAAGGCGTTGGTGGACGTCGTTGTCCGCCGGGTGGTGCGGGGACGGGCCGGTGGGCCCGGGTACGCGGGGCAAAGGGGTGGGGGCACCGCGCACACGGTGTCCAGTGTGCGCGGTGCCCCCACCCGGCGTGCAAATCCTGGGTGACTACTTGACGCCGGGGTACAGCGGGAACTTCTCGGCCAGCGCGATCACGCGGGCCTTGAGCGCCTCGGCGTCGTAGACGGGCTTCAGGGCGGCCGCGATGATCTCGGCGACCTCGGTGAAGTCCTCGGCCTGGAAGCCGCGGGTGGCCAGGGCGGGCGTGCCGATGCGCAGACCCGAGGTGACCATCGGGGGCCGCGGGTCGTTCGGGATCGCGTTCCGGTTGACCGTGATGCCCAGCTCGTGGAGGCGGTCCTCGGCCTGCTGGCCGTCCAGCTCCGAGTTGCGCAGGTCGACCAGGACCAGGTGGACGTCCGTGCCGCCGGAGAGGACGGAGACACCCACCTCGGTGACGTCCGGCTGCACCAGGCGCTCGGCGAGGATGCGGGCGCCGTCCAGGGTGCGCTGCTGGCGCTCCTTGAACTCGTCGGTCGCCGCGACCTTGAAGGAGACGGCCTTGGCCGCGATCACGTGCTCCAGCGGGCCGCCCTGCTGACCGGGGAAGACCGCGGAGTTGATCTTCTTGGCGAGCTCCTGCGTCGACAGGATGACGCCGCCGCGCGGGCCGCCGAGGGTCTTGTGCGTGGTGGTCGTGACGACGTGGGCGTGCGGCACCGGGTTGGGGTGCAGGCCCGCGGCGACCAGGCCCGCGAAGTGCGCCATGTCGACCATCAGGTACGCGCCGACCTCGTCCGCGATGCGGCGGAAGGCGGCGAAGTCCAGCTGGCGCGGGTAGGCGGACCAGCCGGCCACGATGAGCTTCGGCTTCGACTCCTTGGCGAGGCGCTCGACCTCGGCCATGTCCACGACGCCGGTGTCGTCGACGTGGTACGGGACCACGTCGTAGAGCTTGCCGGAGAAGTTGATCTTCATGCCGTGGGTCAGGTGACCGCCGTGGGCCAGGTTCAGGCCCATGATCGTGTCGCCCGGCTTCAGCAGCGCGAACATCGCGGCGGCGTTGGCCTGCGCACCCGAGTGCGGCTGGACGTTCGCGGCCTCGGCGCCGAAGAGCGCCTTGATGCGGTCGATCGCGATCTGCTCGACCACGTCGACGTGCTCGCAGCCGCCGTAGTAGCGGCGGCCGGGGTAGCCCTCGGCGTACTTGTTGGTGAGGACGGAGCCCTGCGCCTCCATGACCGCGACCGGAGCGAAGTTCTCCGAGGCGATCATCTCGAGGGTGGACTGCTGGCGGTGGAGCTCGGCGTCGACGGCGGCGGCGACGTCCGGGTCCAGCTCGTGGAGGGAGGAGTTGAGAAGCGACATCAGTGGGTCCCTAAGGTCTCAGTTGCCGGAGAACGCGGTGTACTCGTCGGCGGAGAGAAGGCCCTTCGGCTCCTCCGCGACGCGCACCTTGAACAGCCAGCCGCCCTCGAAGGGGGCGGAGTTCACCAGCGACGGGTCGTCCACGACGTCCTGGTTGGCCGCGGTCACCTCGCCGGTCACCGGCGAGTACAGGTCGCTGACCGACTTGGTCGACTCCAGCTCACCGCAGGTCTCGCCCGCGGTCACCGTGTCACCGACCTCCGGGAGCTGGGCGTAGACGACGTCACCGAGCGCGTTGGCCGCGAACTCGGTGATGCCGACCGTGGCCACGCCGTCCTCGAGGGCCGACAGCCACTCGTGCTCCTTGCTGTACCGCAGCTGCTGGGGGTTGCTCATGACCTGAATTCTCCTGTACGCGGGGGAGTGCTGATGAACGGTGGTCTTACGGTGTGAGACACGACTGCGTCACGTGCGCGGGCGCCGTGTCACTTGCGGCGCTTGTAGAAGGGCAGCGCCACGACCTCGTACGGCTCGTGCGTGCCCCGGATGTCGACCCCGACACCCTCGGTGCCGGGCCCGGCGTACGCGGCGTCCACGTAGGCCATGGCGATCGGCTTGCCCAGGGTGGGCGACGGGGCACCGGAGGTGACCTCGCCCACGACCTCCCCGCCGACGACCACCGGGAAGCCGGCGCGAGGGACCCGGCGCCCCTCGGCGACGAGGCCGACGAGCTTGCGGGGCGGCGCGGTCTCCGCGCGCGCGGCCGCGGCGATCAGCGCCTCGCGGCCGACGAAGTCGCCCTCCTTCTCGAACTTCACGACCCGGCCCAGGCCCGCGTCGAAGGGCGTCAGCGCGGTGGTCAGTTCGTGCCCGTACAGCGGCATGCCCGCCTCGAGACGGAGCGTGTCGCGGCAGGAGAGCCCGCAGGGGATCAGCCCGTAGGGCGCGCCGGCCTCGGTCAGGGCCTTCCACAGCTGCTCGGCGTGGGCGGGGGCCACGAACAGCTCGAAGCCGTCCTCGCCGGTGTAGCCGGTACGGGCGATGAGCGCGGGGACGCCGGCGACCGTGCCGGGGAGGCCGGCGTAGTACTTCAGCCCGTCCAGGTCGGCGTCGGTGACCGACTTCAGTACGGCGGGGGAGTCGGGGCCCTGGACGGCGATCAGCGCGTACGCGTCGCGGTCGTCCCGCACCTCGGCGTCGAAGCCGCCGGCACGCTCGGTGAGGGTGTCCAGGACCAGCTGCGCGTTGCCCGCGTTGGCGACGACCATGTACTCCGTGTCGCCCAGGCGGTAGACGATCAGGTCGTCCAGGATCCCGCCGTCCTCCGCGACGATCATCGTGTAGCGGGCCCGGCCCACGCCGACGGTGGCGATGTTCCCCACCAGTGCGAAGCCGAGGAAGGCCGCGGCCTGCGGTCCGGTGACCGTGATCTCGCCCATGTGCGACAGGTCGAAGAGTCCGGCCCGGGTGCGCACGGCGTTGTGCTCGTCGCGCTCGCTGGCGTAGCGCAGCGGCATGTCCCAGCCGGCGAAGTCGGTCATGGTCGCGCCCAGGGAGCGATGCAGGGCATCGAGGGCGGTCAGACGGGGGGCGGCGCTCGGGGCAGTGCTCATGGACATGGCTCCAGGGCATGACGACAGGGGGTGGTTCCCTCCCCATCTGTCATCGGAACCTGAGAGGTTCGCCGAGAGCCTCTGAAAGGGTCCTGACGGGGTCAGCCCTGTCAGGCTCGGCTTGCACCTTGGGTGGGGCCGCACAGCGGCCCGCTTTTCAGATCTGCCTCATCCACGCGGTACGGGGCCTGAGAGATTCAAGGGAGGAACTTGCTCCTTCGGCGCCCGGCGCACACGGTGACCGGGACTCTCCCGCGCGGATTCAAACGGCCGGTATGCAGTTGGCGGGGTCATCATCGCACGCCTTGGGGGAGAGTGGGGCGTCCCGGTCCGTACGGGTGCCGGTACCGACACGTGGGACCGGAAGCGGTTGTGCCGCATTACCTTTTCTTTACACTTCTTGGGCAGGTCGGTGGGTGACTCGGCAGGGGGAAGGCGATGACGTTGCAGCGCTACGCGACGACGGCGGGGGCGGCACCTGGTGCGATGCCGCGGCAGCCGGGCACGCCCGCCCGCGGGCCGGTGGGCGGGGGCGTGCCGGTGGTCAGTGACCTGCGGGGCAGGGGCGGCCGGGGCCCGCACCGGCTGGAGTTCGCGGCCGGTGACGTGGTGGTGGTCTCCGGGCTGCCCGGCAGCGGCAAGTCGACGCTGATCCGGCGCGCGGTCCAGGAGTACGCGATCGACTCCCAGGACACCAGGGACCGCTGGGCGGCCGCCCTGCCCGGGTCACTCCCGTACGCCCTCTACCGCCCCCTGGTGCGCGTCGCGCACTACGCCGGGCTGTGGCGGGCCCTGCGCTCGGGCGGCCCGGTCGTCGTGCACGACTGCGGCACGCAGGCCTGGGTGCGGCGCTGGCTGGCGCGCGAGGCCCGGCGCCGGGGCAGCACCCTGCACCTCGTGCTGCTCGACGTCACCCCCCGGGTCGCCAGGCAGGGGCAGCGGGAGCGGGGGCGGGGAGTCTCCGGATACGCCTTCGCCCGGCACCGGCGCGCGGTCGGACGGCTGCTGCGCGACACCGAGAGCGGGATCCTTCCGCCGGGGTGCGCCTCGGCGGTCCTGCTCGACCGCGAGGCCGCCGCGGCGATCGGCCGGATCTCCTTCCCGGCGGCCCGGCTCCCGCAGGAGTAGAGGGGCTGCGCGACCCGGTGCGGACCGGGAAGGCGGAGCGCACGGTTCCGGGGAAGCCCGGAACCGTGGCCCGGGGCGTCACCGTTCGCATACGCACAGTTCGCACCCGTCCGGACCGGCGTCCGGAATCTGGACGGCACGGCGGCCCCGGACGCCGCCCCCGCCTGCGGCGCTGCCGTCACGGCGCGAGCCGGTCTAAGGTTTCAGCCGCACCGCACGGCGAGAAAGGGACACAGACACCGTGGACATTCCGGCTCAGGCCCAGGCTCCGCATCCGTCGCAGGGATGGCCGGCCAACGAGCTCGAAGAAGTGCTCAGCGCCTCGCTCGGCGTCCCCGGCGCGGGGGGACGGCTGGTCGAGGTGCTCGGCCGCAGTCAGATCTGGGTGCCGCTGCCGAACGGCGGCGGGCCCGACAGTGCTGCCCTGGACCTGCCGACGATCGACATCGAGGGCGGTGCGTACGTCCCCGTCTTCAGCTCCGAAGCACAGTTCCTCCAGTGCGTCGGATCCCATCTCTCCTTCACCGTCGCACCCGCGCGCGAGTTCGCCCGCGGGCTCCCGCCGCAGCTCGGCATCGCGGTCAACCCGGGCGGCGTGGTCGGGACGCCCCTGCCGCCGCCCGCCGTCGCCGAGCTCTGCCGGGCCGGGCGCACCGCGCTGGACGGCCCCGCGAGCGGTGGCCGGGTGCGGCTGTACGAGCCGGACTGGAAGGAGGACCCCGTCGACTTCCTGTCCGCGGTCTCCGCCGAGTTCCAGGCCGCAGGCGTGGTGGGCACCGCGCGCAGGGTGCTGGCCAGCATCGAGGGCGACAGCCCCGTCCTCTTCGTCGGCGTCGAGCTCACCGTCCTGGACGCCACGACGCAGAGCGTCCCGCTGGACGCCCTGGGGCGTGCGCTGGGGCGGGTCCAGGTCCCCTGGCCGGTCAATCTCCTCCTGCTCGACGTGGCGCAGGATCCCGTCGGCGACTGGATGCTGGAGAAGGTGCGCCCCTTCTACCTGCGCGACGGGCGCTGAGCGGCGAGCCCCCCGCGGCCCGTGGCGTCAAGCCGGTGTCGGGGGCGGCGCATAAGCTGGTTGGATGACGAGGCCGCCCCGTGTGCCCGGGCGCGGCGCCAGAGCACCGCGAGGCATGCGGGAACAGCGGATCGAAGAGGGGCGGGACCCAGGGTGAGTGCGTCAGGCACCGCGGCGGCCGGGCAGGTCGAGCACATGCTGCGCCAAGTGGCCCCCGGGCGCCTCGACACCTACGAGTCGCTGCTGCGGTCACTGGCGGACGGCCAGGTCTGGATGCTGCTCTGGCACGGCACGGCGGGTTCCCCCGACGCCCAGTACGGCAACATGGAGGTCGACGGCCTGGGTTACGCCCCGTGCGTGACCTCCGCCCAGGAGCTCTCGGCGAGCGGCTGGAACAGGGCCCACGAGGTCACCACGGGCCGGGACATCGCCCGTTCCCTCTTCCCGGACCGCTGGGGCATCTGGCTCAACCCGCACGCCCCCGGCGGCGGAGTGGGCATTCCCTGGCTGGACCTGCGCCGCATCGCCACCGGCCTCGACCGGATGCCGGCGGGGCCGCTGAGGCTCACCGAACCCGCCGTCGAGATCCCGCAGTTCTACGCCCTGCTGTCGCAGAACGCCCACCGCACCCCCGCCGTCCGCGCGCTGCGGCGCGCCTGGGTGCAGCCCGCACTCGGGGTCCCGTACCTCGCGATCGGGCTCGATCTCTACGACACCGGCCGGCCGTCCGTCGACGCCGTACGCGCGATGATGCAGCAGTCGATCGGTGTGGTCCCCGACGGCCTGCCCGTCTCCACGGTGTCGTTGTCCGACGAGTACGACCCGGTCGCGATGTGGCTGAACGCCAACGCACGGCCGTTCTACGACCGCGAGGCGCACGCCCCGGCCCCCGCCGCTCCCGGCTACGGCTACCCGCCGGCCACCGGACAGGCTCCCCGGGCGTACTGAGCCGACGTCAGCCGGCGTCGAGGAGACCTCAAGGCAATTGGCCCGGTGTTCAACGCTGTTGGGCCTCATGTCCGCTATGGCGGATTAGCGACCGAGAGGTCCGCTCAGTGAGCACGGCTGTCCGGATAACGGAAGCCCCTTGGCAGCATCACGTTTGAGCAAACATTCCCCGTCAGGTCTGGCGGGTGATCGCAAAGTGGTTGAAGACTCCCTACAGCAGGTGCTCCATGCCCCGCGTACCCCTCTTTCAAACAGGGTTCGTTCGGCCCGCGCACCACCACACGCACCACATGTTGATACGAGCCGCTACAGCGGCGGTCACAGGCCGGCCACCGTCGGCCGAGAGGGGTCTCCAGCGCAATGACGGCACCGATCGAGACCACCGGGGCGGATGTACGGCCCGAAACGGTGCTGGAAGGCGCCGGGCGCAAGGAGATCGAGGGCCGTTCGCTCGGCCGCATCGCCTGGACGCGCTTCAAGCGGGACAAGGCCGCGATGGCCGGTGGCATCGTTGTCGTGCTGCTGATCCTCGTCGCGGTGCTGTCCAAGCCGCTCCAGTCGCTCTTCGGGCTCGATCCCGACGCGTTCAACCAGAGCCTGGTCGACCCCGTCCTGCTGGCGCCCAAGGGCTCCCTGGGCGGCATCAGTTGGGACCACCCGCTCGGCGTCGAGCCGCAGACCGGGCGCGACATCCTGGCCCGCATCCTCGAAGGATCCTGGGTCTCCCTCGTGGTGGCCGTCGGCTCCACGCTGCTCTCGGTCGTCATCGGCGTCGTCATGGGCGTCGTGGCCGGGTTCTACGGCGGCTGGGTGGACAGCTTCATCAGCCGCCTGATGGACACCTTCCTGGCCTTCCCGCTCCTCCTCTTCGCGATCTCCATCTCCGCCTCCCTCCAGGGCAACGCCTTCGGGCTGGAAGGCCTCACGCTGCGGATCGCGGTCCTGATCTTCGTGATCGGCTTCTTCAGCTGGCCCTACATCGGCCGTATCGTCCGCGCGCAGACCCTGTCGCTGCGCGAGCGGGAGTTCGTCGAGGCCGCCAGGTCGCTCGGCGCACGCGGTCCGTTCATCCTCTTCCGCGAGCTGCTGCCGAACCTGATCGCGCCGATCCTCGTCTACGCGACGCTGCTGATCCCCACGAACATCCTCTTCGAGGCGTCCCTGTCCTTCCTCGGCGTCGGTATCGCACCGCCGCAGGCGTCCTGGGGCGGCATGCTGACGCAGGCGGTCGACCTCTACGAGGTGGACCCGATGTTCATGGTCATCCCCGGCATGGCGATCTTCATCACCGTGCTGGCCTTCAATCTGCTGGGGGACGGGCTGCGTGACGCACTCGACCCTCGTGGCAAGTAATCGCGGCTGTGCCGCACCGGACTAGCGAGGGGGCTTTCCTCAGCATGCAGAACAGAAAGACAGCAGCGGCCATAGCCGTGGCCGTGGCGGTATCGCTCGGCGCATCGGCCTGCAGCGGCAGCGACTCGGGCGGTGACAGCAACGGCGGTGGGGGCAACGCCAAGGCGGACGCCGCGCTGACGAGCATCGTCAACGGCACCGACAAGAAGGGGGGGACGGTCACGTACGAGCACTCCAGTGGCCCGGACTCCCTGGACCCGGGCAACACGTACTACGGCTGGGTGCAGAACTTCTCCCGCCTGTACGCCCGTTCCCTGGTGACCTTCAAGCCGGCCGCCGGCAAGGAGAGCCTGGAGGTCGTCCCCGACCTCGCCACGGGCCTCGGCAAGGCCAGCGCGGACGCCAAGACCTGGACGTACACGATCCGCAAGGGCGTGAAGTTCGAGGACGGCACCGAGATCACCTCGAAGGACGTCAAGTACGCCGTCGAGCGCTCCAACTTCGCGCCGGAGGCCCTGTCCAACGGCCCGACGTACTTCAAGGCGTACCTCGAGGGCGGCGACAAGTACAAGGGTCCGTACAAGGACAAGTCCCCCGAGGGCCTCAAGTCCATCGAGACCCCGGACGACTACACGATCGTCTTCAAGCTGAACAAGCCGTTCGCGGACATGGACTACCTGGCCGCGTTCTCGCAGACCGCGCCGATCCAGCAGAAGGCCGACACGGGCGCCAGCTACGTCCAGAAGATGGTCTCCTCGGGCCCGTACAAGGTCTCGGCGTACGACGAGAGCAAGGGCGCGACGCTCGTCCGCAACCCGGAGTGGGACCCGAAGACGGACCCGATCCGCAAGGCCCTGCCGGACAAGATCGAGCTGAAGCTCAACGTCAACCCCACCACGGTCGACGACCACCTGCTCAACGACGTGAGCACCGCTGACGTCGCGGGCACCGGTCTGCAGTCCAAGACGCAGCCCAAGGTCCTGGTCAAGGCCGCCGAGAAGGCGAAGACGGACAACCCGTACGCCGGCGCCCTCCAGTACATGGCGCTGAACGTCAACGTGAAGCCGTTCGACAACATCGAGTGCCGCAAGGCCGTCCAGTACGCGGTCGACAAGCAGAGCCTGATCGACTCGATCGGTGGCTCGGTCAAGGGCGACCCGGCCAGCACGGTCATCCCGCCCACCGTCGCCGGTTACAAGAAGTTCGACCTGTACCCGACCGAGGGCAGCAAGGGCGACGCCGCCAAGGCGAAGGAGCACCTGACCAAGTGCGGTCAGCCCAAGGGCTTCAAGACCACGCTGACGGCGCGCTCCGACCGTCCTGACGAGATCACCGCCGCCACGCAGCTCCAGGGCAGCCTGAAGGCGATCGGCATCACCGCCGAGATCAAGCAGTTCCCGTCGGACAAGTACTTCACCGACTTCGCGGGCGTCCCCGAGTGGGTCCACAAGAACAACGCCGGCATGATGATGATGCAGTGGGGCGCCGACTGGCCGACCGGCTTCGGCTTCCTGGACCAGATCGTGAACGGCACGGCCATCAAGCCGTCCGGTGGCACGAACCTGATGGAGCTCGACGACAAGGGTGTCAACGAGGCCCTGGTCAAGGGCATCGGCACGGTGGACACCACGGCCCGTAACGCCGCCTGGGGCGAGGTCGACCAGAAGGTCATGGAGAACGCCTCCCTCGTTCCGCTGGTCTACCGCAAGAACCTGCTCTACCGCCCGGACTCCGCGGCGAACGTCACGGTCACGGACGCGTACCTCGGCATGTACGACTACGTGCTGATGACGTCCACCAAGTAACACCTGTTCATCGACAGCATCCCTTGAAAGGCAGGTGAAGGCGCCGGGCCGGCGGGCGTTACCCCGTCCGCCCGCCCGGCGCCGCACGGCTGTGGCTGCGTACATCATCCGACGCGTATTCGCCGCGGTGTTGCTGCTGCTGGTGGTCAGCGCAGTCACGTTCGCGATCTTCTTCCTCGTTCCCCGGCTCGGCGGCCAGACCGTCGACTCGATGGCCGCCCAGTACGTCGGCAAGAGTCCCGACCCCGACGTCATCGCCGCGGTCAAGAAGAACCTGGGGCTCGACCAGCCCCTCTATCTGCAGTACTGGCACTTCGTCAAGGGCATCGTCGTCGGCGCCGAGTACCAGTTCGGGCCCGAGCCGGTCACCTGTCACGCGCCGTGCTTCGGCTACTCCTTCAAGACCCACACCGAGATCTGGCCGCAGATCATCGACCGCATCCCGGTCACGCTGTCGCTGGCCGTCGGTGCGGCCGTCCTCTGGGTGGTCTCCGGTGTGGCGACCGGTGTGGTGTCCGCCCTGAAGCGGGGATCGGTCTTCGACCGCCTCTCCATGGGCGTGGCCCTCGCGGGTGTCTCGCTGCCGATGTTCTTCACCGGTCTCGCCGTGCTGGCTCTGTTCGGCAACGGTGACTACGTCCCCTTCACCCAGAATCCGGCCGAGTGGGCCGCGGCCCTGGTGCTCCCCTGGTGCACCCTCGCCCTCCTGTACTCGGCGCTCTACGCCCGGCTCACCCGCGCGGGGATGCTGGAGACGATGAGCGAGGACTACATCAGAACCGCCCGGGCCAAGGGGCTCAAGGAGCGCAAGGTGGTCGTCAAGCACGGCCTCCGCGCGGCGCTCACCCCCCTCATCACGATCTTCGGCATGGACTTCGCGCTGCTGCTCGGCGGCGCCGTCATCACCGAACGGGTCTTCTCCTTCCAGGGCATGGGCGCCATGGCCATCGAAGGTGTGACCAAGGCCGACCTGCCCAAGGTGATGGGCGTGACGCTCGTCGCCGCCTTCTTCATCGTCATCTGCAACCTGCTGGTGGACCTCGTGTACGCCGCGATCGACCCCCGGGTGAGGCTCTCATGAGCGACGCAACCAAGAAGGACGCCCCGGCGGCGGACACCACCGTCCCGGCCCCGCGGTCCGGCGACGACGGAGCGTTCCTCTCCGTGCGCGACCTCAGCGTCCACTTCGACACCGACGACGGCCTGGTCAAGTCCGTCGACGGTGTGAGCTTCGACCTGAAGGCCGGCCAGACCCTCGGCATCGTCGGCGAGTCCGGCTCCGGCAAGTCCGTGACCTCGCTGGGGATCATGGGCCTGCACACCTCGGAGCGCGCACGGATCGGCGGGGAGATCTGGCTGGACGGCGAGGAGCTCATCGGCGCGGGTCCCGAGCGCGTACGCCAGCTGCGGGGCCAGAAGATGGCCATGATCTTCCAGGACCCGCTGTCGGCCATGCACCCGTACTACAGCATCGGCGCGCAGATCGTCGAAGCGCACCGGGTCCACCACAAGGTCGACAAGAAGACCGCGAAGAAGCGCGCGATCGAGATGCTCGACCGCGTCGGGATCCCCGAGCCGCACCGCCGTTACGAGGACTACCCGCACCAGTTCTCCGGCGGCATGCGCCAGCGCGCCATGATCGCGATGGCCCTGGTCAACAACCCGCAGCTGCTCATCGCGGACGAGCCGACGACCGCCCTCGACGTCACCGTCCAGGCGCAGATCCTCGACCTCATCCGCGACCTCCAGAAGGAGTTCGGCTCCGCGGTCGTCATGATCACCCACGACCTCGGCGTCGTCGCCGAGATCGCGGACCACCTGCTCGTGATGTACGCGGGACGCTGCATCGAGCGCGGCAGCGCCGAGAAGGTCTTCTACGAGCCCCAGCACCCCTACACCTGGGGGCTGCTCGGCTCGATGCCGCGCATCGACCGGGAGCAGACCGAGCGGCTCATCCCCGTCAAGGGATCGCCGCCCAGCCTCATCAACGTCCCGTCGGGCTGCGCCTTCCACCCGCGCTGCCCGTACGCCGACGTCCCGCCGGACAACATCACCCGCACCGAGCGTCCGGAGCTGCAGCAGGTCAGCGACGGACACTACTCCGCGTGCCACATGTCGCGTGAGCAGCGCGACCGGATCTGGACCGAAGAGATTGCGCCGAAGCTGTGACTGATCTGAACAAGAAGGCTCCCGCGTCTCCCGCGGCCGGGTCGGACGGATCCGGGTCGGAGCCGCTCCTCAAGGTCGAGGGCCTCGTCAAGCACTTCCCGATCACCAAGGGCGTGCTCAGGCGCAAGGTCGGCGCGGTCCAGGCCGTGGACGGGCTCACCTTCGACGTGCGCCCCGGGGAGACCCTGGGCGTCGTCGGCGAGTCGGGCTGCGGCAAGTCGACCATGGGACGGCTGGTGACCCGCCTGCTGGAGCCGACCGGCGGCAAGGTCGAGTTCCAGGGGCGCGACATCACGCACCTGTCCGCGGGACGCCTGCGGCCGATGCGCCGCGACATCCAGATGATCTTCCAGGACCCGTACGGCTCGCTGAACCCGCGCCACACGGTCGGCGGGATCGTCGGCACCCCCTTCCGGCTCCAGGGCGTCAAGCCCGAGGACGGCGTGAAGGCGGAGGTCCAGCGGCTGCTGGAGCTGGTGGGGCTCAACCCCGAGCACTACAACCGCTATCCGCACGAGTTCTCCGGCGGCCAGCGCCAGCGCATCGGCATCGCCCGGGCCCTCGCACTGAAGCCGAAGCTGGTCGTCGCGGACGAGCCGGTCTCGGCGCTGGACGTCTCGATCCAGGCACAGGTGGTGAACCTGCTGGACGACCTCCAGGAGGAGCTCGGCCTCACCTACATGATCATCGCGCACGACCTGTCGGTCATCCGCCATGTCTCGGACCGGATCGCGGTCATGTACCTCGGCAAGATCGTCGAGCTGGCCGACCGCTCGTCGCTGTACGAGGCGCCGATGCACCCGTACACGAAGGCCCTGATGTCCGCGGTGCCGGTGCCCGACCCGCGCCGGCGCGGTGCGAAGAGTGAGCGCATCCTGCTCAAGGGCGACGTGCCGTCGCCGATCTCACCGCCCAGCGGCTGCCGCTTCCACACCCGGTGCTGGAAGGCGACGCAGGTCTGTGCGACGACCGAACCGCCGCTGCTGCAGCTGAAGACCGGGCACCAGGTGGCGTGCCACCACCCGGAGAACGGCGAGGACCAGAAACCGGGGGACGCGCCGCTCGTCGCGGACGTCATCACGGTGAAGTCGGCGGCCGCCGAGCCGGTCGCGGTGGCGAAGGCGGAGGACGCCGGGGCAGCCGCCCCGGAGGAGCCCGCCGAGCCCGTGGCGTCGGACGAGGCCGGGGCCGCCGCCTCGGACACGACCGAGGCCGCCGCTGGGTCTGCCGCGTCGGACGTGCCTGCCGCGCGGGACGAGTCTGCCGCGTCCGACGAGGCCGGTGAGGCTCCCGCCGCACCGTCCAAGGGTGCGGAGGCCGAGCCGAAGGAGTAGTACCGGCACAATTGCCCGGTGCTCAACGAACTCTTCACCCCCTCCGTCCAGCATGCGCTCGACATCGTCGGAATCTTCGTCTTCGCGATCTCGGGCGCCCTGCTCGCCGTACGCAAGAACTTCGATGTCTTCGGCATCGCGGTCCTCGCCGAGGTGACGGCGCTGGGCGGGGGGATCTTCCGTGACGTGATGATCGGCGCGATCCCGCCCGCTGCGTTCACCGATCTCGGGTACTTCCTCACCCCGTTGCTCGCCGCCGGCCTGGTCTTCTTCCTCCACCCGCACGTGGAGCGGATCCAGGTCGGCGTCAACGTCTTCGACGCGGCGGGGCTGGGGCTCTTCTGCGTGTCCGGCACGGTCAAGGCGTACGACTACGGGCTCGGCCTCACCTCCTCCGCCGCCCTCGGGCTGGCGACCGCGGTCGGCGGCGGCGTGCTGCGCGACGTCCTGGCCAACGAGGTGCCCTCGCTGCTGCGCTGGGACCGCGACCTGTACGCCGTGCCCGCGATCGTGGGCTCCGTCATGGTGGTCCTCTGCATCCGTTTCGAGGTCCTCAACGCCTACACGAGCGGCACCGCCGTGATCACCGCGTTCGTCCTGAGGCTGCTGTCCATGCGCTTCCACTGGCGGGCGCCGCGGGCCTACAACCGGCGCTCGGCCACGGCGGAGGAGAGCCCGGCCGTCATCTGAACGCAACAAAAAGCTACCGCTCAGTAATACGATCGGTGTACGGTGCATGCCATGGCACAGGCAGCAGCGCAGGAGTCGCGCGCAGTACAGGCGACCATCGGTGACAGCGAGTTCGACCGTGACACCGCGGTCACGCTCAGGGAGGAAGGCGTCTACGACGCGGAGCTCTCCGCGGGCTGGACGATCATCCACGCGGTCAACGGCGGCTACCTGCTCGCCATGCTCGGCCGCGCACTCGGCGAGGCGCTCCCGCACTCCGACCCCTTCTCGGTCTCGGCCCACTACCTCACGGCCTCCGTGCCCGGCCCCGCCGTGATCCGCACCCAGGTCGTCCGCACCGGCCGGACCCTGTCCACCGGCGAGGCCTCGCTCTTCCAGTTCGCGGAGGACGGCTCGGAGGTCGAGCGCATCCGGGTGCTGGCCACCTACGGGGAGCTGGACGGCCTGACCGACGAGGTCCGTACGACCGCCCTGCCGCCGGCCATCCCGCCCCTGGACCAGTGCCTCGGGACGAGCGACGGCACGGCGCCGATCCCCGGCAGCTCCGCCATCACCGAACGGCTCGACATCAAGCTCGACCCGGCGACGGTCGGCTGGGCCGTCGGCGCACCCTCGGGCAAGGGCGAGATGCGGGGCTGGTTCGGGCTCGCGGACGGCCGTGACGCGGACCCGCTCTCGCTGCTCCTCACGGTCGACGCGCTGCCGCCGACCTCCTTCGAGCTGGGGCTGAAGGGCTGGACCCCCACCATCGAGCTCACCACCCACATCCGCTGCCGCCCCGCCCCCGGTCCGCTGCGGGTCTCCATCACCACCCGCAACCTCGCGGGCGGGTTCCTGGAGGAGGACGCGGACGTCTGGGACAGCGCCGACCGGCTCGTCGCCCAGTCCCGCCAGCTGGCCCGCGCACCCCGGGGCTGATCCCGCGCCATGATGGCGAGGTGAAGTCCGACCGGCTGCTCTCCGTCCTGCTGCTGCTCCAGACCCGCGGCCTGGTGCCCGCCGGTGAACTGGCCGAGCGCCTCGAAGTCTCCGTACGCACCATCTACCGGGACGTCGAGGCGCTCTCCGCCTCCGGGGTGCCCGTCTACGCGGAGCGGGGGCGCAACGGCGGGATCGCCCTGCTGCCCGGATTCCGTACGGACGTCACCGGGCTGACCGCCGACGAGGCGCGCGCCCTCTTCGTCGTCGCCACGCAGGGGGCCCACTCGGCGCTCGGGCTGGACGCCGCGCTGGGGTCGGCGCTGCGCAAGGTGATGGCGGCCCTCCCGGCTCCGCACCGGCCCGCCGCCGAACAGACCAGCCGCCGCATCCTGGTGGACCCCGTCCGGTGGATGAGCGGGCCCCCCGTCACCGTCGAGGTGGGAGAACTGCGCGACGCGGTCTTCGCCGACCGGAGGCTGTTGCTCCACTACCGCCACAGCGGCACGGACACCCCGCGCGTGTACACCGTCGACCCGTACGGCCTCGTCGTGAAGGCGGGTGTCTGGTACCTGACCGCGGACCTGGACGGCGCGCCCCGGCTCTTCCGCGCGGACCGGGTGGAACGGGCGGTCCTCACCGGGGAACCCGTGGTGCGCAGGGACGGCGTGGAGCCCGCCGACGTCTGGGAGGAGCTGCGCCGCCAGGTCGAGGAACGGCCGGGCGGCGTACGGCTCCGGGTGCGCGTCCACCGATCCCGGCTGGACCTCTTCGTGCGCCTCCACGCGGCGGTGCTGACCGGTCGTCCGGAGCCCGAGGGGGAGCCGGAGGGGGAGTGGGTGCTGGCCGAACTCGACGTGCCCGAGGTGGAGTGGGCGCGCTCCCTGCTCTCCTTCGGCCCGAACCTCGAAGTGCTGTCGCCGCCCCGGGCGCGCCGTGTGGTCGCCGAGGCCGCGGCCGCGGTCACGGAGCTGTACGCAGGAAACGGGTGAGCGCCGCGGTGAGCTCGGCGGGCGCGTCCTCCTGGACCAGGTGCCCGGCGCCGTCGATCAGCCGCAGCTCGGAACCGGGGATCAGCCCGGCCAGCTCATGGCCGCGAGCCACCGGGATCCACGTGTCGTCCGTCCCCCAGCAGATCAGCACGGGCAGGTCCAGCTCCCCGTAGCGGTGCTGGATCTCGTCGGTGAACCTCTGGTCGTTCTGGGTGATCTGCCGGTAGAACGCGGGCTGCCCGGCCTCGGTGCACCAGGGGGCGACCAGCCGGTCCAGCACCGCCGGATGCAGTCCCCGGTGGCTGGCCGATCCGACGTACTCGGTCACCAGCGCGCGGTGCAGCTCCGGCGGCAGTTCCTCGAAGACCTCGGCGCGGCCGCCGAGCAGCCGGTAGGCCGGCGAACCCCACGGGGACAGCGCCACCGGGTCGACGAGGGCCAGGCGCCGGTAGCGGGCGCCGTGCAGGAGGCGGGCGCGCAGGGCGACGCAGCCCCCGAAGTCATGGGCGGCCACGGCCGGTTCCTCCAGCTCCCAGTGCGCGAGGAGCTCGGTGAGCACCCGGGCCTGGGCCCGCAGCGACACGTCCTGGCCGGCGAACTGTGCGGAGGAGCCGTAGCCCGGAAGGTCCCACACGTACACCCGGTGGTCCTGCGCCAGGCCCCGGGCGATCCCGCGCCAGACGTACGAGGAGAAGGGTGTGCCGTGCACGAGGACGACGGGCGGGGCGTCCTCGTGGCCGAGTGCGGCCCAGCACACCTCTCCCGAGGAGCTGGTGAAGGTCCGGTCCGGGGTCCAGTCGCTCATGGAGCCGACCTTACGGCTCGTCCAGCCAGTGGGCCCGGCCCAGCGTCACGAGGCGCAGCCGGCGCCGGGCGACCCGGACGACCTCGTGCTCGCCCCGGGGGCCGGCGTCCAGGAGGGCGGAGGCGGTGAGCACCATGTGGTCGACGTACAGACCGCCCAGCATCAGCAGGTCCGCCCGGTCCCAGCCCGCCGACTCGGGTTCGGCGCCGAGGACGTGGGCGACCTCCTCGGCGAAGCCGCGCAGCTGGGCGTCGATCGCTTCGCGCACCTGGACCACGCCGCCGTGCTGCTCACGGGCGATGAAGCGGAAGTGGGCGGGCTGGGCGGCGACATGACGGGCTATCAGCCCCACGCTGCGGTCGAGCCTCTCCTCGGTGTCCCCTGTGTCGGCGAGTATCGCGCCGATCATGCCGTGCAGGCTCCCGAGCGTCTCCTCGACGAGGGCGACGCCCAGCGACGCCGTGCCGTCGAAGTGGCGGTAGAAGGCGGTCGGGGTCACGCCCACGGCCCGGGTGACCTCGCGCAGGCCCAGGCTGCTGAGGCTCTGGTGCTCCAGCAGTTCCAGGGCGGCGTCGAGCAGCGCCTGACGCGTCTTCAGCTTCTGGGCCTGGCGGATGCCGATGGTGTGACTCATGCCATTCAGTAAACAACCGTTCTCCGAGTCCTGGAAGGGGTACAAGGTCTAGACTCAGAAGTCAGTGAACAGTCGTACTCTCAAAGCTCGCGGAAAGGCCGGACATGTTCGTGCTCGTCGCCGCCCTGCTCCTGCTGGGGGTCGTCCTCGGGGCGGTCGCACACCTCCCGCTCCCCGTGGCCCTCGTCGCCGCCGCCGTGATCGGTCTCTGGCTCGCGGTCTTCGGCGCCCGTGAGCGCCTCGCCCGCCGCACCCGCTGAGGAAGGAGTCCCCACCATGGCACTCACCACCGCACGCACCGCACCGCGCGACAGCCGTTCCGCAGGCCCCGCCGATGGCGCGTCCACCGGTAGCGCATCCACCTGCGGCCGGTCCGGGGCTGTGCCCCGGCCCGCCTCCCGGGACGCCTCCCGGCCCGCCTCCCGGGACGCCGACGGGCTCGCCGTCGCCTCGTTCGTGCTCGGGCTGCTCGGTCTGCTCGTGATGAACATCGTGCTCGGGCCGGTCGCCATCGTCATGGCGCTGCTGGCCCTCGCCCGCTCGACCGCCCGCCGTGGCCGGGCCCTCCTCGGACTGGCCCTCGGGATCGCGGACCTGGCCGTCCTCGCCGTGCTGGTCACCGCCAACGGCACGGTCTCCTGGAGTCTCGCGGGCTGACTCCGCGACCGCGGTGCGTCGTCTACGCCCGGACCGACCGCCAGATCTGTTCCGGCAGGAGGCGTGCCGCTTCGTCGAGGTCCACGTCGCCGATGCCCGACAGCGAGCGGCGGACGACCGCCACGACGGGGTCCAGGACGAGCGACTCGATCAGCGGCAGCGGGAGCGGGGCGAGCTCCCCGGAGTCCATCCGTAGCCGGACCCACGCGGCCATGCCCGAGACCCTGGGCGATGCCCTTGCGGTCGGAGAGCGGGGAGTGCAGGAGCAGGGCGGGCCCCGGGAAGGTGCGGGCATGTCGGATCCGACGGGCAGCGGAGCCGAGCCGCTGGGCGCGGACGACCCGCGCCGGATCGGCGGAATTCCGCTCGCGGGCAGGCTCGGCTCCGGCGGCATGGGGCGCGTCTGAGCACGGCGCCGTGCGGACTCCTCCGATGCCGTCCCGGGCCGCCCGCCGCCCGGGACGCGCGGGGGCGGGCACCGGCCGCGGGCTCCCGCCCGGTCCGGGACCGGTGCTCCCGGCACGAGCCGCTCCGCGGGCTCGTAGAATCGTCACCACCATGGCTTACCTCGACCACGCCGCGACCACGCCGATGCTTCCGGAGGCGATCGCGGCGATGACCGCGCAGCTCGCCGTCACCGGTAACGCGTCCTCCCTGCACGCTGCCGGGCGCCGGGCCCGCCGTACCGTCGAGGAGTCCAGAGAGACCCTCGCCGACGCGCTCGGCGCGCGCCCCAGCGAGGTGGTCCTGACCTCCGGTGGCACCGAGGCGGACAACCTCGCCGTGAAGGGGCTCTACTGGGCCCGCCGCGACGCCGACGCCCGGCGCACGCGTGTTCTCGCCAGCCCCGTCGAGCACCACGCCGTCCTCGACGCCGTGGACTGGCTGGCCGAGCACGAGGGCGCCACCGTCGAGTACCTCCCGGTCGACACGTTCGGGCGGGTGCACCCGGACGCGCTGCGCGAGGCGCTCGCCCGCAACCCCGACGACGTCGCACTGGTCACCGTGATGTGGGCCAACAACGAGATCGGCACCATCATGCCGATACGTGAACTGGCCGAGGTGGCAAGCGAGTTCGACGTCCCCATGCATGCCGACGCGGTGCAGGCGTTCGGGCAGCTGGAGGTCGACTTCGCCCGCTCGGGGCTGGCCGCGATGACGGTCAGCGCGCACAAGATCGGCGGCCCCTTCGGTATCGGCGCGCTCCTGCTCGGGCGTGAGTACACCCCCGTACCGGTCCTGCACGGCGGCGGGCAGGAGCGCCATGTGCGCTCCGGCACGCTCGACGTACCCGCCGTGGCCGCGTTCGCCGTGGCCGGGCGGCACGCCGCCGACGGACGCGAGGACCACGCCGGCAGGATCGGCGCCCTCCGGGACGCGCTGGCCGCGGCCGTCCTCGAGGCCGTGCCCGACGCCCTCCTCGGCGGCGACCCCGCGCCCGGCGGGCGGCTGCCCGCCAACGCCCACTTCACCTTCCCCGGCTGCGAGGGCGACTCCCTGCTGCTGCTCCTCGACGCCCAGGGCATCGAGTGCTCCACCGGGTCCGCGTGCACCGCCGGGATCGCGCAGCCCAGCCATGTGCTCCTGGCCACGGGCACCGACCCCGCCCTCGCGCGCGGCACGCTGCGCTTCTCGCTCGGCCACACCTCGACGGCGCAGGACGTCGAGGAGCTCGCGCGGGCGATCGGCCCCGCGGTCGAGCGGGCCAGGACGGCGGGGCTCAGCTAGCCCGGGACCCGCCGGTGGACGCCGCGCGCACCAGCTTCATGTAGCGCGGCCAGTCCCAGTGCGGTCCGGGATCGGTGTGGTCCGTGCCGGGAACCTCGACGTGCCCGATGATGTGCTCCCGGTCCATCGGGATCTCGTACCGCTTGCATATCGCCGCCGTCAGCCGGGCCGACGACGCGTACATCGCCGCGGTGAAGTCCTGCGGGCGGTCGACGAAGCCCTCGTGCTCGATGCCGATGCTGCGCTCGTTGAACGAGCGGTTGCCCGCGTGGTACGCCACGTCCAGCTCGCGGATCATCTGCGTCACCCGGCCGTTCTGCCGGACGATGTAGTGCGTCGCCGCCCGGTGCGCGGGGTCCTGGAAAACCTTGACCGCGCTCGCGTAGCTGCCCTGGGTGACATGGATGATCACCCGGTCCACGCCGTAGTCGTCGGGGCGGTCGGCCCGTCGCCAGTTCGCCTCGGAGGCCGCCACCCAGCGAGCCGGGGCGTAGTCCAGCGCGCCGGCCTCACGGGGCTTCTCCACGCCCGGCACCCGCCACCACACGCGCCGGATCTCGTCCGCGGCCAGGACGGCCGTGCCCGCCGCCGCGACGCCGCCGCCGATCAGCAGTGAGCGTCGGCTGATGCCGTGACCGGGGCCTTTACCCGATCCGCCGGCACTCCCGTTGTTCCCCATGTGCTCCTCAACGCTTATCCGCGAGCATTCGGTTCCCGGGGCCCCGTACTCTGGTGAAGCTATGACTCAGACCTCCCAGCGCCCCCTCCGTGTGCTCGCCGCCATGTCGGGCGGCGTCGACTCCGCCGTCGCGGCCGCCCGAGCCGCCGAGGCGGGCCACGACGTGACCGGTGTGCACCTCGCCCTCTCCGCGAACCCGCAGTCCTTCCGCACGGGCGCCCGCGGCTGTTGCACCATCGAGGACTCCCGGGACGCCCGCCGCGCGGCGGACGTCATCGGCATCCCGTTCTACGTCTGGGACCTGGCGGAGCGCTTCCGCGAGGACGTCGTGGACGACTTCGTCGCGGAGTACGAGGCCGGACGCACGCCCAACCCCTGCCTGCGCTGCAACGAGAAGATCAAGTTCGCCGCGCTGCTCGACAAGGCGCTGGCCCTCGGCTTCGACGCCGTGTGCACCGGCCACTACGCGACGGTCGTGCTCAAGGAGGACGGCACCCGCGAGATGCACCGCGCCTCGGACATGGCCAAGGACCAGAGCTACGTCCTCGGTGTCCTCGACGAGAAGCAGCTCGCCCACGCGATGTTCCCGCTCGGTGACACCCTCACCACCAAGGACGAGATCCGGGCCGAGGCCGAGCGCCGGGGCCTGGCGGTCGCCAAGAAGCCGGACAGTCACGACATCTGCTTCATCGCCGACGGCGACACCCAGGGCTTCCTGGCCGGCCGCCTCGGCGGTCCGGCCCAGGGCGACATCCTCGACGAGGAGGGCGCCAAGGTGGGCACCCACGAGGGCGCCTTCGGCTTCACCATCGGCCAGCGCAAGGGCCTGCGCATCGGCCACCCCGCCCCCGACGGCAAGCCCCGCTACGTCCTGGACATCTCCCCGGTGAACAACACGGTGACGGTCGGCCCGGCGGAGGCCCTCGACGTCACCGCCCTGACCGCCATCAGGCCCCGCTGGTGCGGCACCGCCCCCACGGGTCCCGGCACGTACACCGCCCAGCTCCGCGCCCACGGCGGCGAGACCGAGGTGACCGCGGAGCTGGTGGACGGCACCCTGACCGTCACCTTCGCCGAGCCGGTCCGGGGCGTGGCCCCCGGCCAGGCGGTCGTGCTGTACGACGGGACGCGCGTCGTCGGCTCGGCGACCATCGCGACGACGGTGCGTCGCGAAACGGCGGCGGCGGGCTGACGGGCCGGGGCTGGCACGGCCGGTGCCGGCGTCATAGGCTGCACGTGCGGATCGTCCGCATGCGGTGTACGTACGACGGGGTCAGCCTCCCCGTCCTGTCGGGAGGCCGAGGGTGCTACTGCGTTTCCGGGTGGCCAATCACCGCTCGATCCGCGATGAGTGCGAGCTGTCTCTGATCGGTTCGGAACCCGGCGTGAGTGGTGGCCGCCCGACCGGACTCCGCCACGCGGAGCAAGAAGTCTCGGCGCTGCCGGTGCTGGGGGTCTTCGGCGCCAACGCCGCGGGCAAGAGCAACATGCTCAGTGCCCTGCGCGACATGCGCGCCGCGGTCCGTACCTCGTTCGCCGACTGGGCGAAGACGCCCGGGGTGCCCCGGAAGCCGTTCAAGCTCGCCCCGGCTTACGCTGAGGAGACCAGCCTCTATGAGGTGGACCTCACTCTGGGACGCAGCCGCACGCGGTTCACGTACGGGTTCGAGCTCTCGGACGAGCGTGTCGAGGCCGAATGGCTGCACGCCTACCCGCAGGGGAAGCGCGAGATCTGGTTCGACCGGGAGGCCGGGCGCCCGGAGCCCGAGGGCGGGGAGTTCGTCTTCGAGAGCGACGGCTTCAAGGGCCGCCGCGAGGACCTGGTGGCGCTCACCCGCCCCGACGCCCTCTTCCTGTCCACCGCCGCCACACTGAACGACCCCCAGCTCTCCGCGCTGCACCGGTGGTTCCTGGACAACCTGTGGCTGGTGACACCAGGCGCGGACGTCGAGCACCGGACCAGATGGACGCAGGAGCTCATCGAGAGGAGTGCGGAGGAGGGGTACCGCGAGCGCGTCATGAACCTGCTGGCTGTCGCCGACCTCGGTGTCACCGGCATGGACATCGACCAGGAGTCCGGCGCTGTCAGGCTCAGGCACCGCACGGAGGACGGCACCGAGACCTCGCTGGACTTCCTCACCGAGGAGTCCTTCGGCACGCACGCCTGGTTCGCCTTCCTCGGGCCCATGCTCACGGTGCTCGACAAGGGGGCGGTGCTGCTCGTGGACGAGCTGGACTCCAGCTTGCACCCGACGCTGGCGGCAGAGGTCGTACGGATCTTCCAGGACCCGAAGGCCAACCCGCGCAACGCACAGCTGATCTTCACGACGCACGACGCCACCCTCCTGGGCAGCGAGGTGCTGGACCGGCCTCTCGGCCGTGACCAGGTATGGATCGCGGCCAAGGACCGATCGGGCGCGACGGAGGTCTATCCGCTGACCGCCGCGCATCCGAAGGACGGCGAGAACCTGGAGCGCGGCTATCTGCGCGGCCGGTACGGCGGTGTGCCCCGAGTCAGCGCGGGGGAGATCGCCCGCGAACTGTCCTGGCAGGAGGAGAAGGCGACAGCGTGAGTACGCGGGGCGGGCAGCAGCACGGACAGCACGGTGACGAGGGGCGGGCGGACGAGCAGCCCCGGCGGAAGCGCAAAAGCCGCAAGGGCGAGGAAAAGACCCTCGCGGCGCCTGCGCCGCCGCCTCCTGCGGACACGAGAGCGCAACGGGTGCTCTATGTCGGCTGCGAGGGCGAGTCGACCGAGCCGGACTACCTGAACTATCTCAACGAACGGTTTGGGGACGGCAGTCTCACCGGCGGGCGGCGGTTCAAGATCCAGCCGGTGTACACCAAGAACGGGTACACACCGTCCAGAGCCGTTGCCGCTGTCCAGGCCAAGGCGGAAGAGGACGAAGCCTGGGCCCTGTTCGATCGGGACCAGCACCACGACATCCCTGAAGCCCTGGACCTGGCAGCCGAAAAGGGTACCGAGGTCTGCTTCTCGCACCCCTCGTTCGACCTGTGGCTGCTGCTCCACTTCCAGGCCTTCGGCGGGAAGCGCAGCGGGAGTAGCGAACACGTCGTGGAAGCGCTACGACAGGCGGACCCGGCCTTCAAGAATTTCGACAAGAGGAACAACAAGAGCGTCAAGGAAGGGCGGCGTACGGCGCTGGACAAAAAGGAGTCCGACGCCGTCAGCCGGGCACGAAGCATGGTCAAGCAGTGCGAACACGGCACCTGTAAGGCCAAGTCCACTCGGAAGGACCGCTACCAGTGGCCCGGCGCTCCCGAGCGCCCCGATCCGCTGATCCCGCACTCGGGGCACGCCGCCGACTGCCCGGTCCTCGACCGCGACCCGTCCACCGATGTCTGGCGCCTGCTGGTGAGTCTGGAGATCGTGGACGCCTGATCGACGGGGTGGCGCGCGATTCGGCTGATCGTCTTCGCGGCACCCTCGCGGCGCCTAAACTTCTTTAGCATCCTGATCCCTCTCCGTACATACGAAGGAATGGCGCGTGGCCAGAATCACCCTGCCCGAGCTCGAACGGCACCTGTATTCGGCCGCCGACATCCTGCGCGGGCGGATGGACGCCTCCGAGTACCGGGACTACATCTTCGGGATGCTCTTCCTGAAGCGGGCCTCGGACGAGTTCCAGCCGGAGTGGGACCGGCTGTACAAGGACACGCTGGACCGCACGAAGGACGAGACCAAGGCGCTGAAGCGGGCCAACGACGCGGACTCGTACACCGACGTCTTCTACGTCCCGCCCCGGGCACGCTGGTGGAAGGGGCCGCACGTCGACCTGGAGGACCCGGAGAACCCGGCGCCCGGCATCCAGGCCCTCACCAACCGCGTCGGTGAGCGACTCGACCAGGCGATGGTCGCGCTCAGCGAGGGCAACGATCGCCTGGCCGGTGTCACCACGCACATCAGCTTCAACGAGATCATCGGCACCAAGCCCCGCTTCACCGACGACGAACTCGCTCAGCTGATCCGCCACTTCACGCTCTACCGTCTGCGCAACGAGGACTTCGAGTTCCCCGACATGCTGGGCGCGGCCTACGAGTACCTGCTGGGGGAGTTCGCCGACTCCGCCGGGCAGAAGGGCGGGGAATTTTATACCCCGCGCGCCGTCGTACGCATGATGGTCCGGCTCGTCGACCCGAAGGCCGAGGAGTCCGTCTACGACCCCTGCGCCGGCTCCGGCGGCATGCTGATCGCGGCCCGCGAGCATGTGGAGGAACACGGCGAGAACCCGACGCTCCTCTCGGTCAACGGCCAGGACAAGAACGGCCCCTCCTGGTCCATGGCCAGCATGAACATGGTGCTGCACGGCATCCGTGAGTTCGATCTCCAGCATGGCGACACCCTCACCGAACCGCTGCACTTCCAGCCCGGTACGAAGCGCCTTCGCCGGTTCTCCAAGGTCCTGTCCAACCCCCCGTTCTCCCTGAACTACGACGCCTCCCTGGTCGCCGAGGCCGACAGGAACCACGGGGCACGGATGAAGCACTGGGCTCCGGAGGGTGGCAAGAAGGCCGACCTCATGTTCGTCCAGCACATGGTTGCCGTGCTGGAGGAGGAGGGTGTCGCGGCGATCGTCATGCCGCACGGGGTGCTGTTCCGGGGTGGCAAGGAACGCGACATCCGCGAGCAGCTCCTCAAGGACGACTGCATCGAGGCGGTCATCGGGCTCGGCCCGAACCTCTTCTACGGGACGGGTATCCCCGCCTGCGTACTGGTGCTCCGCCGCCCGCACCGCAAGCTTGCCAAGCGGGTGGACAAGGTCCTCTTCATCAACGCCGACCGGGACTTCACGGCGGGCCGGAACCAGAACGAGCTCCGCCCGGAACATGTCGAGAAGATCGTCACCACGTACCAGCAGTGGCGGCAGATCCCCCGGTACTCCCGCGAGGTCGAGGTGAAGGACCTGCTGGCGGCGGAAGCCAACCTCAACATCCGCCGCTGGGTGGACAACTCGCCGCCCGCCGAACCCCAGGACGTACGGGCGCACCTGTACGGCGGGGTGCCGGTGACCGAGGTCGAGAGCCGGGCGGAGCTGTTCGGCTCGTTCAATGTGGACGCGGCGGAACTGTTCGCCGTACGAGCAGGCGACCCGGACTACTACGACTTCCTGCCTGAGGGGCCGGACACGACGGCCCGACGGATTCCGCTGCTGGCGGCGGAGAAGGAGTCGGAGCTGGACGAGGTGTACGGGGCGTGGTGGAAGGCCCACGCGCCGCTCTTCGCGGGGCTGGCGGCAGACCGTGAGCTGATGAAACTGCGGAGCGGGCTCCTGGACTCGTTCAAGAGGGACATCGGCGCTGTCGGAGTGATCGACGAGTTCGCCACGGCCGGCATCATCGCCGACTGGTGGTCCACCAACCGTTACGACATGAAGGCCTTGGCGGCCGGAGGGTTCGAACGGGTGCTGACCGGCTGGGTCGATTCGGTCGAGGCGATCGTCGAGCCCGTGATCCCCGACGACGACACGGCCACTCGTAAGAAGACGGTCACGACCGCCGACCGCCGCCGAGCCATGGACCAGCCGGTGGTGCGCGTGCTGATCCCGGAGTTCTTGGACGCGGTGGCTGCGGCGGACAAGGCGGTGGCCGAGGCCGACGTGGCGTACAAGACGGCGATGGAGAAGCTGGCCGAGGCGAAGGGGCCGGAGCCGGCGGAGGGCGACGAGGACGAAGACGCTGAGCCGGAGGGCTCGGACGAGGACGCCGCACCGGTCGCCTCGCCGGAGGAGATTGCCGCGCTGACCCGTGCTGTTGCGGCCGGTAAGAGGGCCCTGGCGGCAGCTCGGAAGAAGCGGAAGGCACTGGACGACGTGTTTCTCCGCCAGTTGCGGGGTGCGCGGGACGTGGTGCGGGACGCGGAGGCGGGCGGTCCGGAGCGGGTGGTTCTGGAGGTCCTGGACACGGACCTGTCGGGGCGCCTGGACTCGGCCACGGCTGCGCGGAGGCGCGAGCTGGTGGCGGCGTTCCGGGGGTGGGCGGAGAAGTACGCGGTGTCGCTGACTGACCTGGAAGCGGAGAGCGATGGGGCTGCGGGCGAGCTGGGGACGTGGCTGAAGGAGCTTGGGTATGCCTGAGCGCGTGAGTGATGATGCTGACTACCTGGCGCTGGACCACTACCTTCGTGATATCGACACAGGTAAGAGCCCAGTGGCCGAGAACACACCCGCTGGTGATGGGGAGTGGGGGGTACTGAAAGTCAGCGCGGTTCAAGAGGGCTGGTTTCTCCCACGCGAAAACAAGGTGATCCGAGACGCTGCGCACATTCAACCCCGCTTCGAGGTGCGTCCGGGTGACCTTCTCATGACCAGGGCAAATACAGAGGATCTGGTTGGGCTGGCCTGCATCGCTAATGCACCGCCGCCAGGACTCATGCTGAGTGACAAGACACTTCGACTCGTAATCGATGAAGAGGTTGCCGATCCGGCATTTATCGCCATTTCCCTTCTGCGCCCAGCCACGCGAAAGCAAGTCCGGGCGATGGCTACGGGTACGAGCGCTGGTATGAAGAACATCGGCCAGCGACAAATCCGCAGGCTGAGGGTCCCGAGTGCATCCCTGGATGAGCAGCGCCGGATCGTCGCCGTGCACGCCGCCTTCGAGCGGCGGATCGAGGCTCTGCAGAAGCAAGCGGACAAGCGCACGGCACTGCTTTCGGGCTTGAGTGAGTCACTCCTCCAGCGCTGTGGGGACAAGATCGTAGCGCTGGGTGACGTGGTCGCCGAGTGCCGGGCAGGCGTAACGCTCGGAGCGCATCGGGCACCTCGCCGTAACGCCGTGGGCTACTTGCGCGTGGCTAACGTACGCAAGGGCTGGATTGACACCGACGACATCGCTGTCCTGGAGACCCAGGAGCGCGACCGCCCCCGCTACGAGCTGGCCCCTGGGGACGTCCTTGTCGTCGAGGGGCACGCAAACCCCGAACAGATCGGCAGAGCTGCTGTAGTCGGCGGAATGGCAAGCGGGCTGCTTTACCAGAACCATTTGTTCCGTCTCAGGTTCGGCGACGTGATCCCTGAGTTCGCCGCGTTGTGGCTTAATGCCTCGATGGTCCGCGGTTACTGGCGTACGCGCTGCACAACTAGCTCTGGTCTCTATACGATCAACTCGAATCTTCTCGCTGGCGTTCCGTTTCCGCTTGTCGCCTCCGAACAACAGCGAGAGGTCGTGGAGGCCTGCCAAGTCGTCGACCGCTCGGTGAAGAGTGCAGAGCAGCAGATCGAAAAAATCCGAGTGTTGCAGGCTGCTGCGGTCGAAGGGTTGCTGGCTGGGTGACGGTCACGCGGTGGCGTGTCAGGTGTTGTGGCTTTTCATTTCCAGTACGAGAGCGTGCAGCGCGGAATAGCTGGCTATCAAGACGACATCAGGGCTGTCGCTCTCACGAATCGCAACCCTCTTGTCCTCCATCGCAGCTACCTCGACGCAGTTGTTCCCCCCTGCGTCGGAGAACGACGATTTCACCCAGTGCAGGTCGGGCACGTGAGACACCTGTTACAGCTCCTTGGCGATGGAGTGGATGAAGTCTCTGGACTTGGAGGGAGTCAACGCCACCCGCTCGACCAAGTCCAGCCTGGTGCGGAAGTTGGCCAGCTGCGTGGGGGAGTCGATGAACACCGCCCCGGTCGGCGAGTCCATGTGGACTGTGTCCAGGTGAGAGTTGGGAGCCTCCGCGTAGAGGACGGAGGAGTCGCCCAGGAGCGGGTATCCACCTGCAGCGAATGGGATGACCTGGAGCGTCACGTTGGAGCGCTCGCAGGAATCCAGTAGGCGCAGCAGCTGGGCGCGCGCAGCGCTGCGGCCTCCGAGCTGCATCCGGATCGCTGCTTCGTGGATCACCCCGGAGTACGGGACTGCGTGTTCCCCCGTGATCACGGACTGGCGTGCAAGTCGGTGCGCCACCCGTAGTTCGACTTCGAGACGCGGCAGGGACGGGACGAGGAGTTCGAAGATGGCGCGCGCGTGGTCCTCCGTGTGGAAGAGGCCGGGTAGATGCGCCGTCTGGACCGTACGCAGGCGGACCGCGTAGTCCTCAAGGGCCGACACGTCCAGAAAGCCCGGCGGGATCTTGCCCCGGTACTCCTCCCACCAGCCTGTCTTGCGTCCCCCCGTCAACGCGGACAGTGCGTCGATCAGTTCCGGCTCGTCGCATTCGTAGATGCTGCTCAGGCGCCGCAGGCGCTCCTCGCTGATCCCGAACCGCCCGGCCTCCACGTTTGAGATGACCGTCCGGTCTGTCCCCAGCAAACCCGCAGCCTCCGGGGCTGTCATGCCGGCGGCCTCCCGGAGCCGCTTCAACTCGATGCCGAACCGGCGTTGAAGGATGGTCGGGGCGTGTCGTGGTGCCATGTGTCGTCCTCGTTGTCTGCGGGGCCGCGCTCAGTTTGTCCAGCGGAAGCGTCACGGTCCATCGAAATCGGCAAGTTAACTCTTCGGAGTGCCTTGGTAGCACCGTTATGGGAGCAGCCCCTACTCTTCGGTGAGCGCCACTCACTCACCGTTGCCAACGGAAGCGCACCGATCCACCCTGCCCACCCGGGGGGCAGGCCCGGACCGGCATTGCCACCGTTGCTCGCGGTGCAGCCCCAACCACCCCTGGCGCACGCTCGTTTCATTCGCTCGCACGCACCCCAGGAGGTGCCCGTGAGGACCGAACCCGCGCTCCACACCTCGTACAGCCCGTACGAGGACCCTCACCCCGCCCCCATCCCCTTCGCCGACCCCTGGAGTTACGAACTCGCCTTCCCCCGTGACCCGCGCGGCCCCCGTGTCGCCCGTGCCACCCTGCGGGCCATCCTCGGTGCGCACGAACTCGCCGAACTCAGCTACCGCGCCGAGGTGCTGGCCTCCGAGCTGACCACCAACTCCGTGCGGCACACCCAAGGCCCCGCCGGAGTACGGCTCCAGTGGCGGCACCCCGTGCTCCGGGTCAGCGTCTGGGATCTCAGCCCGGATCTGCCCCGGCCGTACACATCGCCCGCCGGGCCCGACGCCGAGGCCGGACGCGGGCTGGCCATCCTCGAACTGGTCGCCGACCGCTGGGGTGGTTGTGCCATAGGGGAAGGGGAGCTGGGATCGGGAGGCAAGACCATCTGGTTCGAGCTGGCGCTCACCAGCTGACCACAGGTCCCGCCGGCCGGCCCCGCCCTTCCGCCCTGGTCGATCCGACGCCCACCGGTAGAGTTCCGCGTACACCCATACGGGTGCGGGTGAGACGTACGGTGACGGGCGCGCGGGGAGACCAGGGATGGGTCAGCCGGAGTACGACAGGACCGAGAAGCCGCTGACCGAGCAGTTGGCCGCCATGGGGTGGACGCACCTCCAGGGCGGCCCGCCGCACGGCACGGTCACCGATCCGGGTGCCTCCGGGCGGCAGGGCTTCGACCAGGTCGTCTACGCGGAGCGGTTCAGGGACGCAGTCGCCCGGATCAACCCGGGGTGCGACGGGAAGCCCTGGCTGTCCCGTGCCCAGCTGGACCACCTCCTCGCGCGGGTCCGGGGTACGGCGCCGGGATTCGGGCGCCCGGGCCGCGGTGTCGCGGGCAACCTCGACGCGACCGAACTCCTGCGCAAGGGGATCAACTCCAAGACCGTCCCGGGCTGGACCAGAGGCGATCCCGAACACGTCAGGCTCGTCGACTGGGACGGCGAGTTCGAGAACGGCAACGACTTCCTCGCGGTGTCCCAGTTCCGCGTGGAGCGCAGGAACGCCGAACCCGTCATCCCGGACGTCGTCCTGTTCGTCAACGGTCTGCCCTGGGTCGTCATCGAGTGCAAGGCCCCCTTGGTCTCCGGCCGGCAGGAACAGCGCGCGGCGCTGGACGCGGCCGTCGAGCAGGTCATCGGCTACGCCGGGGTGGAGGCGCCTGAGCCTGTCGCGGAGTTCGTAAGGTTCGCCCAGGTGCTGATCGGGACCGACCGTGACCACGCGGAGCTCGGCACCGTCACCGCCGACTCGCTGCGCTTCGCGCCTTGGCGCACCACGCTGCCCGCCTCCGAGGAACAGGTGCGCGAGGAGACCGGAGGGAGTAGCGGCGCCCCGCTGAGCGACCAGGACATCCTGGTGGCCGGCGTGCTCCGGCCGGCACATCTGCTGACCCTGGTCAGGGACTTCACCACCCAGGCCGGGAGCGGTCCGCGTACGGTCAAGATCATCGGCCGCTACCCGCAGTTCAAGGCCGTGCACAAGCTGTCCCGGCGTCTACTGGAGCGGCGCCGGAAGATTGCGGCGGGGGAGCCGGTCGACCAGCGCGGCGGGGTCGTCTGGCACACCCAGGGGTCGGGCAAGAGCCTCACCATGGCGTTCCTCGTACGCCATCTGCGCAGCACACCCGGTCTCGACGGGCACAAGGTCGTCGTGGTGACGGACCGGCTCGATCTGGAGAAGCAGATCCGGGGGAGCCTCGCCGCGAGCGACCAGAAGATCTACCGGGCGTCCAGCGTGGCCCAGTCGCGCAGCTACCTCGCGGTGGACGTCGCCGACCTCGTACTCGTCACGCTGCAGAAGGCGCGCAGGGACGACACGGAGTACGACGGCCGTGAGGAGAAGCTTCCCGAGGGCGACGACGACGGCTTTCTGTACAACCGTGTCGCGAACCCGAGTCCGGACATCGTCGTCCTGATCGACGAGGCCCACAGGGGCCAGGCCCGGTGGCAGCACGCGCGGCTGCGCGCGATGCTGCCGAACGCCACCATGGTCGGTTTCACCGGAACCCCGATCCTCAGCGGAGACCGGAAGACCACCGAGGACATCTTCGGCCCCTTCGCGGACCTCTACACCCTGCGCGACGCCGAGCGTGACGAGGCCGTGGTCCCGGTGCGGTACGAGGCGTACAGCGTTCCGCTGGAAGTGATCGAGAAGGCCGCGCTGGACGCGGAGTTCGACGAGAAGGTGCCCGCCGACCCCGAGCAGCGGGACCGCGTCCTGGAGAAGTTCGCGCGGCGCAAGGAGATCCTCGAAGCCCCCTCGGTGATCGAGGCCAAGGCCGACTTCATACTGCGGCACTGGGCGCGGACCGCGCTGCCGGACCGTTTCGGCGCCCAGCTCGCCGCCGTCTCCCGGCTTGCGGCGGTCCGCTACCGCGATGCCCTCCTTGCGGCGCGGGACCGGCTGGTGGCACGGATCGACGCCCTCGAACCGGATCTCGTCCACGACCCGATCGCCGCTCTCGAGGCCGAAGGGGAGGAACGGGAGCTGCTCGACCTGGTCGCCCACCGGGACGTGCTCCACTCCATCGAAGCCGCCGTGGTGATCTCCGAGGCCCAGCCGAACAACGGGCGTAAGGACCCCGAGGAATGGAAGTGCTGGACCTCGAAGTCCCGGCAGGACGGGCACATCAAGCGCTTCCAGAAGGGCATCGGTGACCCGCTGGCCGCTGCCGAGGACCCCGCTTGGGAGGCAGCCACCCACGGGACGTCTGCATCCGGTACGGGAACGCCCGGAGGGTCGGGCGAGGCCTGGCACCCCGAGGGACCACAGCCCGGCACCCTGGCGTCCGAGTACGAGGAATCCGGGGAGAAGCCCATGGCCTTCCTGGTTGTGCAGTCGATGCTGCTCACCGGCTTCGATGCCCCGGTCGAGCAGGTTCTCTACCTCGACCGCGCCCTGTCCGGCGCCGGACTGCTCCAAGCGGTCGCCCGCACCAACCGCCCCTACCCGGCGAAGCGATGGGGGCAGGTCGTCGATTTCGTCGGAATCGGCCCGCAACTCGCACAGTCGCTGACGGAGTACGAACAGGCGCACCTTCGCGAGCTCTATGGCTACGAACTCTCCGTCGACCACCTCGACACGAAGACCTTCACGGGCGATCAGCCCGTCCGGGACCGTCTGCTCCTCCAGGCTGATGCAGCGGCGGAAGCCCTGCTCACCGATCTGCGCACCCGTGTCTCCGACTTCCTGGGCCGGCTGGGCGTCACCTCCCTCGCGGCGGAGGAACAGCGGGAGAACCTGCTGGCCGCCCTTGAGGACCCACTGCTGCGCGGCGATTTCGACGAGCTCGCGCGTGACTTCCTCACCGCGCTCAATGCCGTGCTGCCGAACCCCGAGGCACTGCGGCACGAGGCATTCGCCCGGCTGCTCGGCGAGGTCCAGTACGTCGCCCGCCGGCGCTACCTCGACGGGCGCGACGACTTCAGCCCCCGCCGCTACGGTGCCAAGATCCGCCAGCTCATGGCGCGGCACCTCAAGGTGACGGCGATCGAGCAGCGCGTCCCGCCCGTCGACCTCACGGCCGCGGACTTCATGGAACGGGTCGACGCCAACACCGACGCGCGCGCCCGCGTCTCCTACATGACCGGTTCGGTCCGGGTGCGGATCGCGGCCGAGATCGGTACCGACCGGGCCCGCTACACACGGTTCAGCCGGCGCCTCGAAGAGATCGTCCAGCAGATGGGGGACGACTTCGAGCAGGCGGCGGCCGATCTCGCCCGCTTGGTCGGCGACATGAACACGAGCGAGGCCGAGAACACCGGTGCGGGCAGCGGACTCGACCCGCTGACCGAGCGGCCGGTCCACGGGCTGCTGGTGCAGGAACTGGAGGAGAGCGCGCAGATTGCCTCAGGCGTCGATCTGGAGGCGGCCGCGCGGGCCCTGACCTCGGAGATCGCCGACCTCGTCCGCTCGCCGGACATCGTGCACCTCACGGACACGCAGGACCGGGTCCGCAAGGTGATGCGCGGCCGGCTGGAGGTGTATCTCGCGCTGGACTGGGAGGACACCGGTCATCTGGCGAGCCTCCTGGTGGAGCTGGCGGTCGAAGGCAGAGAGCACTTCCTGCGGTACCGGGACGGGACGGAGAGCTGAGCGAAGGGGAGGGGCAGCCCCGGGAACCGTGCCACCGGGTGGTAGGAATGCCCGCGTGAGCACTCCCGTCCACCAGGCGATCGCGGCGCTCCCCGTGCCGGGGGAGTGGACGTGGCAGGTCGTCGTGCGGCCCCGGCGGCGCACCCTGGGCATCGAGGTCGACGAGGCCGGGGACGTCCTCTTCGCCGTGCCGCCGGACGCCGACCCGGAAGCGGTGGCGCGAGCCGTACGGACGAGACTGCCCCGGCTCGCGCGCGAAGTGCGCAGCCGACAGGCCCGGCCGGACGAGCCGGTCAAGGAAATCGTCGGCGGAACCGGCTTCACCTACCTGGGGCGGCGCCACCGGCTGAAGCTCCTGCCCCCGGGAGAAGGCGGCCGTGTGAGGTTGCACCGAGGGTGGCTGGAGCTGCCCCGGCCGCACGCGGCCGACGAAGGCGCACACCGGATCGCCCAGTGGTACGAGGTGTGCGGCACCCGGTGGCTCTCCGGGCGGCTGCCCTCGTACGCGTCCCGCGGCGGTCTGCCCACACCCCCGGTGGAGGCCCGTGACCTCGGCCCCAGATGGGGGGCGCTGGGGCCGGACGGCTCCATCGCGGTGCACTGGGCAGTCATGCAGCTGCCGCCGGCCTTGGTGGACCTTGTCCTCGTGCACGAGCTCTGCCACCTGCGCGCCTCCGGGCACGGCGCGGCCTTCCGGCGGGAGGTACGGCTCGTGCTGCCGGACGCCGACGCGCGCGAAGAGGCGTTCGCTAAGGCAGAGCCCGGACTGTGGCGGGGTGCGCTCCGATAGTGCCACCCCGGTGGCCGGTCCGATGTTCCTCCCGCGCGGGCCATGTCCGACCCCTGTACGGACCTGGCCCGCGCGAAGTCATCGGGAGACCCGGACGGCGAACACCTCCCGGGCGAAGAAGTCCGCCAGCACCGGTGCGATCACATGGGGTGCCAGCTCGCGCGTCTGCCCCGTCAGGGTGCGGTGCCTGGCGCGGGGGATCGCGGCGGCGAGGGCGAGGGTCGTCTCCTGGGCCTGTGCGGTGCTGAAACCGCCGGTCACCACCAGGGTGCGTGCCGTGAGGGACGCGAACCTGCCGGCGGGCACCGAGCCGTCGCCCAGCAGCGCGTCGTCGTACGCGAGGGTGTGCGCCACCGCTTCCAGGCCGGGCCACAGCGGGGCGCGCCGCATGCGGGCGATCGTCGCCTCCGGGACCCCGGTCCGTGACAGGTACAGCTCGACGGCGCCGCCCCGGTCACCGCCCGCCAGCAGCCGGTGCAGCAGTGCCGTGCAGCGGGACTTGTGCAGGAGACCGGCGGCACCGGGGGTGTACGGCGGCTCGTAGACCGCGAGCAGGTCCACCGGCAGCCCCGCGGCGTGCGCCTCCAGGGCCAGGGCTCCGCCCGACAGCATCCCGAACAGCGAGACGGGCCCACCCGCCGCGGCCGCGACCGCCGCCAGGTCCTCGATCTCGCGGCGGAGCGCGTACGCCCCGCCGTCCCCGCTCGCCCCGCGGCCCCGGCGGTCGTACGTGACGACCGTGAAGCGCGGGGCGAGCAGCGCGGCCAGCGGCGCTCCGTCGGCGGCGGTGCTCAGCGCTCCGCCGACCAGGATCACCGGTGGCCCGTCGCCGCGGCGGCGGTACGCGATCGACGTGCCGTCGCGGGAGAGAGTCTTGTCCATGTGAGGGTGGACCGCCGCGCCCCGGAAAACTCATCGCTGCGGTCGGGAAATTTTCTGACGGTCAGTCGGGGACGACCTCCGTGGCGTAGAAGCAGAAGTGGGCCTCGATCTCCTGGACTTGCTCCTTGGGCTCCGGATAGGCCCAGACGAGGTCCGCGGCGCCCGGCACGGACCAGTAGGACGCGTCCCCCTTGAAGGGGCAGTGCGTACGGGTGTCCGACGGAGTCAGCAGGTCGGTGCGGACGTCCTCGGGCGGCAGGTAGTAGCGGTCCGGACAGCCCGTCTCGCGCAGCACCAGCGGGCGGCGGCTGTCGGCGAGCACCTGCCCGTCGTGGACGGCGCGCACGTGCGCGTCCGCGGGCTCGACGGTGATGATGTGTCCTGTGGTCGAAGTCATACCTGGTTCAGCCCGGGAGGAGGCCGGTTTCTTCCCGCCCCATGAGCCGGTCGTACGGTGTCCGTATGAACATCTGCGTCTTCCTCTCCGCCGCCGACCTCGACGACCGCTACACCACCCCCGCCCGCGAATTCGCCGAACTGCTGGGCCGGGGCGGACACACCCTCGTCTGGGGAGGGTCGGAGAGCGGCCTCATGAAGGTCGTCGCGGACGGTGTGCAGGAGTCCGGCGGGCGGCTCGTGGGGGTGTCGGTGGACTTCCTGGCCGCCAAGGCGCGGACGGACGCCGACGAGATGGTGATCGCCAAGGACCTGGCCGAGCGCAAGGCGCTGCTCCTGGAGAAGTCCGACGCGATCGTGATCATGGTGGGCGGCACCGGCACGCTCGACGAGGCGACGGAGATCCTGGAGCTCAAGAAGCACGGCAAGCACACCAAGCCCGTCGTGCTGCTGAACACCGCCGGCTTCTACGACGGCCTGCGCCAGCAGTTCCAGCGCATGGAGGACGAGGGCTTCCTCCCGCTGCCCCTGACCGAACTGGTCTTCTTCGCCAAGGACGGCGTGGGCGCGCTGGCCTACCTGGAGGAGTCCGCCGGTCAGCAGTGATGCGAGCATGAGGGCATGCCTACTCACCTCATCACCGGCGCCGGCTCCGGTATCGGCGCGGCCGTCGCGCGCCGCCTCCAGGAGCGCGGCGACGACCTCGTGCTGCTGGCCCGGGACGCGGGACGCGCCAAGGAACTGGCCGCCCTCCACCCCGGTGCCCGCACGCTCGTCGGCGACCTCGGCAACCCCGACCGGCTCTCCTGGGCCTTCGGGCAGCAGACCATGCCCGACCGCCTCGACTCGCTTCTGCACATCGCGGGCGTCGTCGAACTCGGCACGGTCGGGGACCTCACCCCCAAGGCCTGGCACTTCCAGCTCAACGCCAACCTGGTCTCCCCGGCCGAGCTGACCCGTCTGCTGCTGCCGCAACTGCGCGTCTCCCAGGGCCAGGTCGTCTTCGTGAACTCCGGCGCGGGACTCGCGGCGCACGCCGAATGGGGTGCGTACGCCGCGAGCAAGCACGGGCTCAAGGCGCTCGCCGACTCGCTGCGCCACGAGGAGCACGGCAACGGTGTCAGGGTCACCTCCGTCTATCCCGGCCGCACCGCCAGCCCGATGCAGGCCAAGGTCCACCAGCAGGAGGGCAAGGAGTACGACGCCTCGCGCTGGATCGACCCCGAGTCGGTGGCCACCACGATCCTGCTCGCGCTCGACCTGCCGCGGGACGCCGAGATCAACGACCTGACGGTCCGTCCCGGCCGCTGAGACCGGCCGCTGAGACCGGCCGCCGGGACCGCCGCCGAGGCCGACCGCCGGGAGGCGGCTCCGGCGGTCCCGGACCCGGCCGCCCGGAGCCCGCGTCCCGGGCCCGTAGGCTTTCCGCGTGAGCGAGAAGAGCGGGTTCAGCGCCAGTGCAGCCACCGGGATCGGGTCCATGCCGGGAGGGGACGCCCGGGAGGTGGCCAAGACCGTCACCGGGTCCTTCGCCGACGGCCAGGGCATGCCGTACCTGGCGGAGCTGCCCGCGCGCGGCCCCGGCGCGGACATGATCGGGCGGACCGTCGGCCTCCTCGTCGAGATGTACGGCCATGTCGAGCCCAGCGGCTGGCGGATCAGCGACCGCCCCGGCCGCGACACCCGGCGGGCCCGCTCCTGGCTCGGCGAGGACCTCGACGCGCTGGAGGAGTTCACCCAGGGCTACGAGGGGCTGCTGAAGGTCCAGGCCGTCGGGCCCTGGACGCTGGCCGCCGGGCTGGAACTGCGGGGCGGCGAGGCCATGCTCGGCGACCCGGGAGCCTGCCGTGACCTGGCGGGATCGCTGGCCGAGGGGCTGCGCTCCCACCTCGCCGAGGTACGGCGCAGGATCCCCGGCGCCGAGGTCGTCCTCCAGCTCGACGAACCGTCCCTGACCGCCGTGCTCCAGGGGCGGGTCAGGTCGGCGAGCGGCTACCGCACCTACCGGGCCGTGGACCGCCAGGTCGTCGAAGGTACGCTCCGCGAGCTGCTCGCCGTCAACGACGAAGGGCTCACGGCCGTCCACTCGTGCGCCCCCGAGGTGCCCTTCGCACTGCTGCGCAGGGCCGGGGCGGGCGCGGTCTCCTTCGACTTCTCCCTGCTCACCGAGCGTGAGGAGGAGGCGATCGGGGAAGCCGTCGAAGCCGGCACCCAGCTCTTCCTCGGCGTGGTTCCCGGCACCGACGCCGCCTCGACCGCATTGTCGGACCCGGGCGGTAGCGTCAAGGAGGTCAGGACGTTGTGGAGCAGGCTGGGGCTGAATCCGGGGACTCTCAGCGAGTCCGTCGTGATCACCCCTTCCTGCGGGCTGGCGGGCGCGTCACCCGCGTACGCGCGCGCCGCGCTCGCCCACTGCGCCCGGGCCGCGAAGTCGCTCGCGGACAACCCTGAGTAACGGGTCGCGGAGTCAACAGGGCAAACGGGAGGAACAGGCGATGGCCGGCGAACAGCAGGCGCAGCAGCTGACGGGTGTGCCGGCGGAGGTGCGGGAACAGCACGCACTCCTCGCCGAGCAGATCGAGGAGCACCGCTTCCGGTACTACGTGAAGGACCAGCCGGTCGTCGACGACGCCGAGTTCGACCGGCAGATGCGCGCGCTGGAAGCGATCGAGGACGAGCACCCCGAGCTGCGCGCACCGGACTCGCCGACCCAGAAGGTCGCGGGCCCCTACACCACGGAGTTCACCTCCGTCGAGCACCGCGAACGCCTGCTCTCCCTCGACAACGCCTTCGACGACGAGGAGCTCGCGGCCTGGGCCGAGCGCGTCGCGAAGGACGTGGGCAGGGGCGGGTACCACTACCTGTGCGAGCTCAAGGTGGACGGCCTCGCCGTCAACCTCACCTACGAGCACGGCAGGCTGACCCGCGCGGCGACCCGCGGCGACGGGCGCACGGGGGAGGACATCACCCCCAACGTCCGTACGATCGCGGAGATCCCGCTCCGCCTCAAGGGGGAGCGCGTTCCCGCGCTCGTCGAGATCCGCGGCGAGGTCTTCTTCCCCATGGAGGCCTTCGAAGGGCTCAACGCCCGGCTGGTCGAGGCCGGGGACAAGCCCTTCGCCAACCCGCGCAACGCGGCGGCGGGATCGCTGCGGCAGAAGGACCCCAAGGTCACCGCCACCCGCCCGCTCCACATGGTGGTCCACGGCATCGGCGCCCGTGAGGGCTTCGACATCGACCGGCTCTCCGAGGCCTACGACCTGCTGAGGGAGTGGGGCCTGCCCACCGCCAAGCACAACAAGGTGGTCCGGTCCCTCGACGAGGTGCGGGAGTTCATCGCCTGGTTCGGTGAGAACCGCCAGTCCGTGGAGCACGAGATCGACGGCGTCGTCATCAAGCTCGACGAGATCCCGCTCCAGGGCAGGCTGGGCTCCACCTCGCGCGCGCCGCGCTGGGCGATCGCCTGGAAGTACGCCCCGCAGGAGGTCAACACCAAGCTGGTCAACATCCGTGTGGGGGTCGGGCGCACCGGCCGGGTCACGCCCTACGCGCAGGTCGAGCCCGTCGAGGTGGCGGGCTCGGAGGTCGAGTTCGCCACCCTGCACAACCAGAACGTGGTGAAGGCGAAGGGCGTCCTCATCGGCGACACGGTGGTGCTCCGCAAGGCCGGTGACGTCATCCCGGAGATCCTCGGGCCCGTCGTCGACCTGCGCGACGGCGGCGAGCGGGAGTTCGTCATGCCGTCCGAGTGCCCCGAGTGCGGTACGGCGCTGCGCCCCATGAAGGAGGGCGACATCGACCTCCGCTGCCCCAACGCCCGCTCCTGCCCGGCCCAGTTGCGGGAACGGCTGGCCTACCTCGCGGGCCGCAAGTGCCTGGACATCGACCACTTCGGCTATGTGGCCGCCGCTGCCCTGACCAAGCCGCTGGAGCCGGCGGAACCGCCCCTGCTGGACGAGGGCGACCTCTTCGGGCTGACGGTGGAGCAGCTGCTGCCGATCCGTGCGTACGTCCTGGACACGGACAGCGGGCTGCCCAAGCGCGACCCGAAGACGGGCGAGGAGAAGATCGCCACGGTCTTCGCCAACCAGCAGGGCGAGCCGAGGAAGAACGCCCTCGGCATGCTGGAGGGCATCGCCGCGGCCAGACAGGCCCCGCTGGCCCGGATCCTCACCGGGCTCTCGATCCGCCATGTGGGGCCCGTGGCCGCCGTCGAGCTGGCCCGGCAGTTCCGGTCCGTCGACCGGATCGACGAGGCGTCGGAGGAGGAGCTGGCCGCCGCGGACGGTGTGGGGCCGATCATCGCCGCCTCCGTCAAGCAGTGGTTCGCCGAGGACTGGCACCGCGAGATCCTGCGCAAGTGGCGGGAGGCCGGGGTCCGGATGGAGGACGACGGCGCCGGCGAGGACGAGGGCCCGCGGCCCCTGGAAGGGCTCACCGTCGTCGTCACCGGCACGCTGGCGACGCACACCAGGGACGGCGCGAAGGACGCGCTCCAGAGCCGCGGGGCCAAGGTCACCGGATCCGTCTCGAAGAAGACCTCGTTCGTGGTGGTGGGCGACAACCCGGGCTCCAAGTACGACAAGGCGATGCAGCTGAAGGTGCCCGTCCTCGACGAGGAGGGCTTCGCCGTGCTCCTGGAGGAGGGGCCGGACGCCGCCAGGGAGGCCGCCGTTCCCGCCGAGTCCTGATCGAGACGCACGGCGGCGCGTGGCCGGGAGCCTGGTGGGAAGTAAGCGGACGGGGCGGACGCGAGGTGCCGGGGCCCGCTCCGGCCCGCTCGCCCACCCGTTCGGCGCGTACTCGCATCACCCGTTCGGCACATAGCAGACAGTGGGGGGCGTCAGATCCCCATTCGGGCAAGAGCTGCAGAGCGCTGCCCGCGGGGGCCTCCGGCGGCCTACTGTTGAACGAGCACCTGCCGTGCCCGGCCGCGTGGTGGGAATCGGGTCGTGGTGGCATGGGAGCGGGGGCCACCGTGGGACATCGGCACCGCCGGCTGTGAGAGGGACGGAATGAAACCGACCGAGAGCGCCGCACCGGTGTCGCGGCTGCAGGGTTTCGTGGGCCTCACGTCGAAAGTGGGGACGGTCGTCGTGGCGGTCGCCGCGGTGCAGCTCGCCATCGGCTTCTACCGGACGGTCGCCGACGGCCGCGCACTCTTCCCCGCCGGCACCGCGGGCTGGTCGCTCGCCGTGCTCACCGGGATCATCGTGGGGCACCTGGTCGCCCTCGGGCGCGACCGCTGGTGGGGCGGCACCGGTTCCGGCGCCGCCCTCACCCTCGCCGTGCTGCTGCTCTACGGCTGGGTGGCCGCCGGGCTGGTCAGCCTCGTCGTGGTGGTGCTCGTCGGCACGGCCCGACGCCACCGGTGGTGGCAGGGACTGCTGCACGGGGCGGTGGACATACTCGGGATAGGGGCAGCCGCCCTGGTCCTGTCCGCCTTCGGCGACGTGCCGACCGTCGAGAGGCCCTGGCGGCCACTCCACTGGGGCATCGACGCCGTACCGGAAGTGCTGCTCGCCGCCGGCACGTACCTCCTCGTCACCCGGCTCCTGCTCTGGTACACCAGGGCGTCCCAGACCGGCGGGCTGCCCACGGTCGCCCGGACCGCGCTGCTGCGCCAGGGCCTCGTCGCCGTCGCCCTGCTCGGGATCGCCCCGCTGATCTGCGTGGTGGCCTCGGCCATGCCCGTGCTGCTGCCGCTCTTCGCCGTCCCCCTGATCGCCCTGGACTCCACGCTCTGGATCGCCCGGGCCCGGGCCGAGGAGCAACTGCGGGACCCGCTGACCGGCCTGCCCAACCGTCAGTGGCTCCTGGAGCGGACGTGGACGGCCCTGGAGGAGGCGGACGGCACCGGCACCCGCTCCGCCCTCGTCCTCATCGACCTCGACCGCTTCCGCGCCGTCAACGACACCCTCGGCCATCTTGCGGGGGACCGGCTCCTGCTCCAGATCGCTGAGCGGCTGCGGCTCGCCCTGCCGCGCGGAGCGGAGGCCGCGCGCCTGGGTGGCGACGAGTTCGCCGTGCTGCTGCCGGCCGCGGACTCGACGACCAGCGCCCAGCGCGTCGCCCGCCACCTCGTCGCCGCGCTGTCCTCGCCGCTCGACCTCGACGGGCTCACGCTGGTGCTGGAGGCGAGCGCGGGTGTGGCCGTCCACCCCGACCACGCGCTGGACGCCGAAGGGCTCCTCCGACGGGCCGACGTGGCGATGTACCAGGCCAAGCGCGACCGCACGGGCGTGGAGGTCTACGAGTCGAAGCGGGACAGCAACACCCCGGACCGGCTCGGCCTGCTCGGCGACCTCCGCCGCGCCCTGGACGCCCAGGAGGTGGAGCTCCACTACCAGCCGAAGGTCCGCTTCGACGGACAGGTGGCCGGCCTCGAGGCGCTCGTGCGCTGGGTGCACCCCGAGCGCGGCCGGGTCCCCCCGGACGAGTTCATCGCGATCGCGGAATCCTCCGGCCTGATGCCGCACCTCACCGAGTACGTCCTGGAGACGGCGCTGGCCCAGGTGGCCCGGTGGCGGGCCCAGGGGCTGTTCGTGCCCGTCGCGGTCAACGTCTCGCCGCGCGACGTCCACACCCCCGGTTTCGCGGGCAGCGTCGCCGCCCGGCTCGCCCGGCACGGCGTCCCGGCCGGAGCGCTGCAACTGGAGATAACCGAGCACGTCCTGCTGGAGGACCCGCAGCGGGCCGCCGACACCCTGGCCGGGCTGACCGGGCACGGGGTGAAGATGTCCCTCGACGACTTCGGCACCGGGTACTCCTCCCTCGTCCATCTCCGGAAGCTCCCGGTCAGTGAGCTCAAGATCGATCGTTCGTTCGTGGCGCGGCTGGCCGTGGACAACGAGGACGCCGAGATCGTGCGCTGCACCATCGACCTGGCCCACTCGCTCGGGCTGATCGTCGTCGCCGAAGGGGTCGAGGACGACGAGACCTGGGAGCGGCTGCGCGACCTGCACTGCGACGCGGTGCAGGGGTGGCTCGTCGCCGCCGCGATGCCGCCGCAGGAGACGACGGCCTGGCTGCGGGCGCGGGGCGAGCACGGGTGGCGGCGGCCCGTGGAGCGGGAGGCCGCGGCCGCCCCGGCGGTGGCCGTCGAGCCGGCGCCCAGCTCCGCCAGGCGCGCGCTGAACCCCGGCCCGGCCACGGCCTGAGGCCGAGGGGCGGACCGGGCACGCGGGGACCGCAGGCCGCCCGGTGGCCGTTTTGTCCTCAATCGTTGGGCCGGGCTCGGTCCGCACGCCGCAGGCGTGCCCGCCGACCCCATAGGATTGGGGGTCGGCGGCACATTTCCACCTGCCGCGCGACGCCTGGCACGCACGCTCGCCGCGTTGCCGAAACGCCCACGTGGCCCCGCCACGAGGGCGCTCCGGCGCCTTGCGATCGCACGCACGAGACGCCGCGCGGCCCGTCCTTCGGACGGACGGGGGAGATGTGCCGCCGGCCCCCAGCCACAACCACACACCAACCCCTGAGGATCGCTGCATGCCTGGCATCACGCGCGAGGAGGTCGCCCACCTCGCCCGGCTGGCGCGTCTGGAGCTGAAGGGCGAAGAGCTCGAGCACTTCGCCGGTCAGCTCGACGACATCATCGGCGCGGTCGCCCGCGTCTCCGAGGTCGCCGACCAAGACGTACCGCCGACCTCCCACCCGCTGCCGCTGACGAACGTCATGCGCGCGGACGAGGTCCGTCCGTCGCTCACCCCCGAGCAGGCGCTCTCCGGCGCCCCGGCCCAGGAGCAGCAGCGTTTCAAGGTGCCGCAGATCCTGGGGGAGGACTAACAGCCATGACGGACATCAGCACCATCATCAAGCTCACCGCGGCCCAGACCGCCGCGAAGATCGCCTCCGGCGAACTGACGGCCGTCCAGGTCACCGAGGCCCACCTGGCCCGGATCGACGCCGTCGACGAGAAGGTCCACGCCTTCCTGCACGTCGACCGCGAGGGCGCGCTCGCACAGGCCCGTGCCGTCGACGCCAAGCGTGAGGCGGGCGAGAAGCTCGGTCCGCTGGCCGGCGTCCCGCTCGCGCTGAAGGACATCTTCACCACCCGGGACATGCCGACCACCGTCGGTTCCAAGATCCTGGAGGGATGGGTACCGCCGTACGACGCGACCCTCACCACGAAGCTGAAGGCGGCCGACGTCGTCATCCTCGGCAAGACCAACATGGACGAGTTCGCCATGGGGTCCTCCACCGAGAACAGCGCCTACGGCCCGACCGGCAACCCCTGGGACCTCACCCGCATCCCGGGCGGCTCCGGCGGTGGCTCCGCCGCCGCGCTGGCCTCCTTCGAGGCTCCGCTGGCCATCGGCACGGACACCGGCGGCTCCATCCGCCAGCCCGCCGCCGTCACCGGCACCGTCGGCGTCAAGCCCACCTACGGCGGCGTCTCCCGCTACGGCATGGTCGCCTTCTCGTCCTCCCTCGACCAGGGCGGCCCCTGCGCCCGTACGGTCCTGGACGCCGCGCTGCTCCACGAGGCGATCGCCGGGCACGACCCGATGGACTCGACGTCCATCGACGCACCGGTCCCGCCGGTCGTCGAGGCCGCGCGCAACGGCTCCGTGCAGGGCATGCGCGTCGGCGTGGTCAAGCAGTTCGCCGGCGAGGGCTACCAGGCCGGGGTCGTCCAGCGGTTCAACGAGTCGGTCGAGCTGCTGAAGTCCCTCGGCGCCACGGTCGTCGAGCTGGACTGCCCGTCCTTCGACCTCGCTCTCTCGGCGTACTACCTGATCGCGCCGTCCGAGTGCTCCTCGAACCTGGCCCGCTTCGACGCCATGCGCTACGGCCTGCGGGTCGGCGACGACGGCACGCGCTCCGCCGAGGACGTCACCGCCCTCACCCGCGAGGCCGGCTTCGGCGACGAGGTCAAGCGCCGCATCATCCTCGGCACCTACGCGCTCAGCTCCGGCTACTACGACGCGTACTACGGCTCGGCGCAGAAGGTCCGTACCCTCATCACGCAGGACTTCGAGAAGGCGTTCGAGCAGGTGGACGTCATCGTCTCGCCGACGACGCCCACCACCGCCTTCCCGATCGGCGAGCGCGCCGACGACCCGATGGCGATGTATCTCGCGGACCTGTGCACCATTCCGACCAACCTCGCCGGAAATTCCGCCATGTCGCTGCCCTGCGGCCTGGCCCCCGAGGACGGCCTGCCGGTCGGGCTGCAGATCATCGCCCCCGCCATGAAGGACGACCGGCTGTACAAGGTCGGAGCCGCCGTCGAGGCCGCCTTCGTGGAAAAGTGGGGGCACCCGCTGCTTGAGGAGGCTCCGTCGCTATGAGTGCAATGGCTAAGAAGGCCAAGAACTTCAAGAAGTCCAAGACCGGCGCTTACGTGTCCATGGGTACCACCGCCTTCGGTGCGCTCAGCGTCTACAAGCAGGTGAAGATGGCCCGGTCGGACAACGACACCCTCCGGCTGATCGACGCCGCCGTCTCGGCCGCCGCGATCGTCACCGGTCTGGCGATCCTCTACCGCGAACTCAAGCGTCTCGGCGACGACGACGTCCTGCTGGGCTGAGAGGGAAAGTTTCACCGTGACTGTCATTGACCTGGAGTCGTACGAGGACGCCCTCGCGACGTACGACCCCGTCATGGGCCTCGAGGTCCATGTCGAGCTCGGCACCAAGACCAAGATGTTCTGCGGGTGCTCCACCGAGCTCAAGCAGGACGCGAACTCGCAGACCTGCCCGGTCTGCCTCGGACTGCCGGGCGCGCTCCCGGTCGTCAACGAGATCGGCGTCGAGTCCGCCATCAAGATCGGGCTCGCGCTGAACTGCGAGATCGCCGAGTGGTGCCGCTTCGCCCGGAAGAACTACTTCTATCCGGACATGCCGAAGAACTTCCAGACCTCCCAGTACGACGAGCCGATCGCCTTCGACGGCTATCTGGACGTCCAGCTGGAGGACGGCGAGATCTTCCGCGTGCAGATCGAGCGCGCCCACATGGAGGAGGACACCGGCAAGTCGACGCACGTCGGCGGAGCCACCGGCCGCATCCACGGCGCCTCGCACTCGCTGCTCGACTACAACCGCGCGGGCATCCCCCTCATCGAGATCGTCACCAAGCCGATCGAGGGAGCCGGCGCACGCGCCCCCGAGGTCGCCAAGGCGTACGTCGCCGAGCTCCGCGAGCTCATCAAGGCGCTCGGCGTCTCGGAGGCCCGCATGGAGATGGGCCAGATGCGCTGCGACGTCAACCTGTCGCTGCGTCCGCACGGCCGCGAGAAGTTCGGCACGCGCTCCGAGACGAAGAACGTCAACTCGCTGCGTTCCGTCGAGCGCGCCGCCCGCTTCGAGATCCAGCGCCACGCCGCGGTGCTGAACTCCGGCGGGACGATCGTGCAGGAGACCCGGCACTTCCACGAGGAGGACGGCTCCACCACGGCCGGCCGCATCAAGGACAACGCCGAGGACTACCGCTACTTCCCCGAGCCGGACCTGGTGCCGGTCGCCCCTTCGCGTGACTGGGTCGAGGAGCTCCGCAAGGGCCTTCCCGAGCTGCCCCGGCTGCGCCGCAAGCGGCTGAAGGAGGAGTGGGGTGTCAACGAGCACGACATGCAGTCCATCCTCAACGCCGGCGCGGTCGACCTGATCGTCGCGACGACGGACGCGGGAGCCCCCTCGGACCAGGCCCGCAAGTGGTGGATGGGCGAGCTCGCCCGCAACGCCAACGAGACCGGCCGCAGCCTGGACGAGCTGCCGGTCACCCCGGCGCAGGTCGCCCGGGTGGCGGACCTCGTCGCCTCCGGCGATCTCAACGACAAGCTGGCCCGCCAGGTCCTGGAGGGTGTCCTCGCGGGCGAGGGCGACCCGGACACCGTCGTCGAGAAGCGCGGTCTGAAGGTCGTCTCGGACGAGGGCGCGCTGGGCACGGCCGTCGACGAGGCCATCGCGGCGAACGCGGCGATCGCCGACAAGATCCGCGGCGGCAAGGTCGCCGCGGCGGGCGCGCTGGTCGGCGCGGTCATGAAGGCCACCCGGGGCCAGGCGGACGCGGCACGCGTCCGCGAGCTGATCCTGGAGAAGCTCGGCGTCGAGGGCTGACCCCTGTGACACGCCCGAGGGGCGGTGCACCCGGTGTCCGGGCGCACCGCCCCTCTTCACGTCCCACCTGCTGTTCCCGGCTGCCCGAGGCGCGCGTGACGGCCAGCCGGACGTTCACCGTCAGGTCCTGCGGCGGTCTTCCCGCCGCCATCCGGCCTGACTAGTTTCCCCCCGTAGATACGGAATCGGGAGGCTCACTTGACCACGGACATGTCACGGCGGCGGCTCTTCGCGCTCGGCGGTGGCGCCCTCGGCGCCGCGGCGGCGGGATCGTTCCTCCCTCCGTCGCTCCAGGCGGCCATCGCCGCCCAGCCCGCCGGCGGGAAGACCGGGGGCGGAGGGATCGACGCCGTCGAGCACGTGGTGATCCTGATGCAGGAGAACCGTTCCTTCGACCACTACTTCGGGACACTGCGCGGGGTGCGCGGCTTCGCCGACCGCAATGCGGTCGAACTCCCCTCCGGCGGGTCCGTCTTCCAGCAGCCCGGTCCCGCGGGGACCACCGTGCTGCCGTTCCCCGTGCGCGAGGCCGCCGAGACGCAGAAGAAGGACCTCCAGTACATCGGGGCCCTCGACCACTCCTGGAGCGGGGGCGCCAAGGCGTGGGCCGGAGGCTGGATGGACGGCTGGATCACCGCGAAGTCGGCCGCGACCATGGCGTACTACGACCGGCGTGACATCCCCCTGCACTACGAGCTCGCCGACACCTTCACGGTCTGCGACGCCTACCACTCCTCGATCCACACCTCCACCAGCCCGAACCGCAACCACCTGTGGAGCGGGAAGACGGGTGACGAGGCGGACGGCAGGCGCGCCGTGGGCAACGACGCCTACGCCGAGGGCACCCACCCCGGATACGGCTGGGGCACCTACGCCGAGCGGCTGGAGAAGGCCGGGCGGAGCTGGAAGACGTACACGGAGTGGGAGAACTTCACCGACAACCAGATCGAGTTCTTCACCACCTTCAAGGCCATCGCCCGTAAGGCACTGGTGCGGACCGGCGGGCACACCTACATGGAGTCCTTCTACGCGGCGGTGCGCGACACGCAGGAGGCCGACGAGCGCGCGCGGCTGCTCGGCCTGCTCGACGACGGCGTCGCCACGCTGACGGCGGCCGAGCGCAGTCTCTTCGAGCGGGGGCTCCGCCGGGTCGAGACGGGCACCCTCGCCGACGCCTTCGCCCGGGACGTGGCGGCGGGGACGCTGCCCGAAGTCTCCTACCTGGTCCCCTCGGCCGTGGACTCCGAGCATCCGAGCGTCTCCTCGCCGGTGCACAGCGCGACGATCGTCTACAAGATCCTCGACGCGCTCGGCCGGCACCCCGACGTCTGGAGGCGCACCGTCGTCCTGATCACCTACGACGAGAACGACGGCTTCTTCGACCACGTGCCGCCCCCGGTCGCCCCCGCCGAGGTCGCCGAGGAGCAGTGGGAGGGCAGGCCGACGGGGCTCGGGATGCGGGTGCCCCTGCTCGTCGTCTCCCCCTGGACCGTCGGGGGACACGTCTGTTCCGAGGTCTTCGACCACACCTCCGTGATCCGTTTCCTGGAGCGCTGGACGGGGGTGAAGGAGCCCAACATCGGCGACTGGCGCCGCAGGGTCACGGGAGACCTCACCTCCGCCTTCGACTTCAGCCGCGCACGGCGGCAGCCGGAGACGGAGCCCGTCGCCGCGATCCCGCCGTTCGGCGGCCGCTGGCAGCCGAAGCCGCCCGCCGTCCAGCGGATGCCCGTCCAGGAGCCGGGCCGCCGCCCCGCCAGGCCCCTGCCGTACCAGCCCGACGCACAGGCGAGGCGTGGGGACGGCGAACTGCTGGTGACCCTCGGCAACACCGGCCGGTCCTCCGCGCACTTCGCGCTCTACCCGTACGCGGGTGAGTTCCCCGCTCCCCAGCACCGGGACGTCAGGGGCACCGCGCAGTGGGCCGTTCCCCTGACCGGGGACGAGTACCGCTTCACCGTCACCGGCCCGAACGGCTTCCGGCGGGAGTTCGCGGGAGCGGCCGACGGTGCCGCCGAACTCGCCTCCCGCATCGACGCCCGCGAGCGCGATCTGCACCTCACGCTGCGCAACGACGGCCGCCGGACCCTGACCTACACCGTCCGGCCGCTCGGTTACGTCGACGAGGACGACCTGCGGGACTGGAGCCGCACGGTCGAGGTCAAGCCGGGACGCAGCCGCACGCTCGTGCACTCGGCCGCCGATGCCCACGGCTGGTACGACCTGCTGGTGACGGCCGACGCGGAGGGCTCCTTCCGCCGCCGGCTGATGGGGCACATCGAGAACGGGAGGGCGAGCGTCACCGGCTGACCGGACGGACCCGGCCCGCCCGATCGGCGTCACGGTGGAGAGGCTCGGGAGGGCGGGGGAGCCCGGGGCCGGGGCCGGGTCCGGGACGGCCGCGGGCCTCCGGGGCGGGGGCCTGTCCCGGACGGCAGGGGAGGGCGGGGCTGCGGGGGAGCCCGCGGGTGAGGAGGCGGACCGTGTGAGTCCGGCCACGAAGGGGATCCCACGACCGCGGGTGGCCGACCGCGCCGGACCCGGCGGCTCCCCGCATCGGCATCGACCGCCGGACCGCCCGGCACCGCGTGCGAAAATCCCGGGGGAGCGTGACGACGCGGGCCGGCCGGTCGCGCAGCGCGTCCCCTGAGCATCACGAGGACCGAGGAGAGCCACTGTGTTCACGGTGTCACTGGGCGACGACGGAGCGGAGCTCCGCCCGCTGGAGCCCTGGCAGGCGGAGGAGTTCCTGGCGCACATGGACCGGGCGCGCGCCCTGGTCGACCCCTGGATCCCGTTCGCGGCGGCCGCCACGGACCTCCCCTCCGCACGGGCACTGCTCCAGCGCTACGCGGACAAGCAGGCGGCCGACACCGGACGGCTCTTCGGCATCTGGCTGGACGGAACCCTGGTCGGCGGCGTCCTGTTCCGGATCTTCGAGGCGGAGGCCGGCAACTGCGAGGTCGGCTGCTGGCTGGAGTCCGCCGCCGAGGGCCGGGGCCTGGTGACCCGGGCGTCACGCAAGCTCATCGACTGGGCCGTCGACGTCCGGGGCATGCACCGGGTGGAGTGGATCGCCTCCTCGGCCAACACCCGCAGCGTCGCGGTGGCCGAGCGGCTCGGCATGACCCGCGAGGGCGTCCTGCGCGAGGCCTACCCGTACCGGGGCAAGCGTCACGACGAGGAGATCTGGGCCGTCCTGGCCCCGGAATGGCGCACCGCACGGGGCTGACGAGCCCGGTGTTAAGGAGGTTCTCATACGGGCCCCCTAGCGTGCGGCGCATGAACACCACCCCCTCCACCCCGACCACTGACGACACCGAGGAGAAGAAGGCGGCGGCCGGGACCGCCACCGCGCCTGACGTGACGAAGAAGGCCGGCCCCGCCGAGGACGCCGTGCCGGACGGCGTCGCACCCGGTGTGACGCCGTCGGACGTGACCGAGATGGACGTCGCCGCGACGGACGCGGCAGCGGAGGACGGCCTGGAGGTCGACCTGGAGCCGGACCCCTACGCCGAGGCGGAGGCCGCTGCGGCCGCCGGGGTCGGCACCGGAGCGGCGGCCGTCGTGTCCGCCGGGCTCGGCATCATCTCGCTCTCCGGAGCGTGGACCGGCCGTGTCGCCGCCGAGCGCGAGACCCTGCTCGGCCAGATCAAGACCTCCGGCGGCGGCAGCGCCGCCCAGCAGATCTCCGAGATCTACGGCGACGCCTGGCACACCACGGCCCTCGTCAACGGGCTCTTCGCACTGCTGGCGCTGATCGTGGGCGTCTTCGTCCTCGTCCGGCCGGCCTTCGGCACCCCCTCCCTCCGCCCGCAGGCGGGCTGGGTGCGCTCCGTCGCCTTCGCGGGCGTCGCGCTCGGCGTGCTCGGCGTGCTGATCTCGGTGGGCATGTACCTCGACCTGTTCGTCGCCCTGCCGTCCGCCGCCGGAGGCTGAGGCCCCAGCGGCAGCCGCCTAAGGCATCGGGCACCCGGGCCTAAGGACCCCCGCCCGCAGAGATGCGGCACTCGCCCGATGTGGCGCGACCCCCTGGCGTACGACAGTTGGGGCACGGCAAGAAGCCGTGCCCCAACTGTCGTTCCGCATCAGGGAGAAGACCATGTACGAGTACGAGATCCACCAGCTCGCCGTCGCCGAGCTGATCCGCAGGGGCGAGGAGCAGCGCACCGTCCGCCAGGCCGTGCTCGCCCGCCGCGCCGCCCGCCGTGCCGGACGGGACGACACCGAGGGGCGGGTGGGAAAGAACCGGAGCTGGTTCGTCCGTGCCGCGTGACGGTGGACGTCCGGCGTAAATCGGTGGCCGGGGTGTCGTACGCGTATGCGATGCTCAGCGACGTGGAGACCAACACCGTCAGCCCTGTCTTCGTCGGCCGGGCCGGAGAGCTGGCCGCGCTCACCGCTACGCTCGCCCGCGCCGCCGCCGGAGAGCCGCAGGCCGTGCTCCTCGGCGGCGAGGCGGGCGTCGGCAAGACCCGGCTGGTCGAGGAGTTCATCACGGCGGCCTGCGGCCGTGACGCCGTCGTCGCGGTCGGCGGGTGCGTGGAGATCGGGGCCGACGGCCTGCCCTACGCGCCGTTCGCGACGGCGCTCCGCGCGCTGCGCCGCGCGATGCCGGAGGAACTGGCCGAGGCCCTGGCCGGACAGGAGGGCGAGCTCGCCCGCCTGCTGCCCGAACTGGGCGAGGCCGACCGGGCGCCGACCGACGAGCACGGCACCGCCCGGCTCTTCGAGCTCGCCGCCCGGCTGCTGGAACGCGTCTCCGCGAACCGCACGGTCGTCCTCGTCCTGGAGGACCTGCACTGGGCCGACGCCTCCACACGGCACCTGCTCGCCTACCTCTTCCGCACCCTGCGCAACGGCAGGCTCGTCGTGATCGCCACGTACCGCGCGGACGACGTCCACCGCCGCCACCCGCTGCGCCCGCTCCTCGCCGAGATGGACCGTCTCCGCACGGTCCGCCGCATCGAGCTCGACCGCTTCAGCCGCGCCGAGGTCGGCCGGCAGCTCACCGGGATCCTCGCGATGGTTCCCGACGCCTCGCTCGTCGACGACATCTTCGAACGCTCCGACGGCAACGCCTTCTTCGTCGAGGAGCTGGCCCGCAGCGTGGAGTGCTGCGGCGACAGCTCCGGGCTCTCCGACTCGCTGCGCGACCTCCTCCTCGTACGGGTCGAGGCACTTCCCGAGGACGCCCAGCGGATCGCCCGGATCATCGCCGAAGGCGGCTCGACGGTGGAGCATCCGCTCCTTGCCGCCGTCGCCGGCCTCGCCGAGGACGACCTCGACGAAGCGCTGCGGGCCGCCGTCGGCGCCAACCTCCTGCTGCCCGCCCCCGACACCGACGGATACCGCTTCCGCCACTCCCTGGTCCGCGAGGCCGTCAGCGACGACCTGCTTCCCGGCGAGCGCACCCGCCTCAACCGCCGCTACGCCGAAGCACTGGAGGCCGACCCCACGCTCGTACGCGCCGACGAGCGCGCCGCACGCCTCGCCAGCTACTGGTACGCCGCGCACGACGCCGTGAGGGCGCTGCCCGCCGTGCTCCGCGCCGCCGTGGAAGCCAGACGCCGCTACGCGTACAGCGAGCAACTCCGGCTGCTGGAGCGGGCCATGGAGCTCTGGGACGACGTCCCCGACGCGGTACGCGCCACCCTGCGGCCCCTCGACCACGCCGAGGCCTACCCGGGGTGCGGCTGCGAGCCGGGGGCCGACCCGCTGCGCTACCTCGACCTGATGGCCGAGGCCACGGTGGCCGCCCGCTTCGGCGGTGACCGCGAACGGGCCCTGGCCGTCGCGAAGAAGGCCCTGCGCATCCTGGACGGGGAGAAGGACCCGCTGCGTGCCGCGTGGTTCTGGGTGCAGCGCTCCCTGCTGATGCAGAGCCTCTCCCGGGGCGACGGCCGACAGGAACTGGCCACCGCCGAGGACCTGGTGCGTGGGCTGCAGCCGTCCGCGGTGCACGCCGACGTCCTGGCCTCCGTCGCCAGCTGGGGCGCGCTGCACCGGCCGGGACCCGAGACCCTCGTCGCGGCGGACCGGGCCGTGGAGTACGCCCGGCTCGTCGGCGCGGAGTCCATCGAACTGCACGCCAGGCTCACCCGCGGCTGGCTCACGATCGACGCCGGCGACGTCGAGGAGGGCATCGCCGAGATGTACGACGTCCGGAGCCGGTCCGAGGAACTGCACCTGGTCGGCGTCATGAGCCGCGCCGCCATCAACCTGCCCTCCTCGCTCGAATCCGCCGGCCGCTCCCAGGAGGCGGTGACCGCCGCCGACCACGGCATCCGCATCTGCAACGGCCACGGGCTCCCCGAGTCCGAGGCCTGGGCGCGGGCGAACCAGGCACAGTCGTACTTCTCGCTGGGCCTCTGGGACGAGAGCGGGGCGGCGGCGGACGCCGCCGCCCCGCTGGCCCGGTCCCGCAAGTCGAACGGACTCGTCGCCGCGCGCCGCGCCGATCTGGCACTGGCTCGCGGCGACTTCGAGGAAGCGGCGGAACAACTGGCGCTGAACCGGCGCCATCTCGGCCTCCACGACCCCCAGCCGCAGCACCTGATCTGCCCCGTCCGGCACGCCATGACCCTCGCGGCCCAGCAGGGCAGGATTCCCGAGGCACGGGCCATGTTCGAGGCACAGTCCGACATCGGCCTGCCCGCGGGAACCCAGCGCTACGCACTGCCGCTGCTCCACGCCGCCGCCGCGATCGAAGGCGACGCACGAGGGCTGCCCGCGACGGACCCCGGCCGGCCCGCGATCCTGGATCGCATACGCGGGCACCTCAGACGCCTGCCCATGCTGGTGCCCGTCTGGTCCGCCTACGGTCTGCTGATCGAGGCGGACCTGGCCCGGGCGGAAGGGACCGACACCCCGGACCACTGGTGCCGGGCGGCCGCGGCCTTCACGCCGCTCCAGCGCCCCTACGAACTGGCCCAGATCCGCCACCGCTGGGCGGAGGCGATCCTCGTCGCGTCGGGTGACAGGACCCCCGCCGCCGGACTCCTGCGCGAGGCCCACGCGGTGGCGCTCCGGCTCGGCGCGAGACCGCTCGCGGAGAACGTCGAACTGCTGGCGGGCCGGGCGCGTATCGCGCTCGCCACGCCGGTTCCCGCGGCTGAGGACGAGGCCGCCGACCTCGGCGAGCCGGTGCCGGTGGTGGACGCGATCGAGTCGTTCGGGCTGACCTCGCGGGAGCAGGAGGTGCACCGGCTGGTCGCGGCGGGATACACCAACCGCCGGATCGCGGAGGAGCTCTACATCTCGCCGAAGACCGCGAGTGTCCACGTCTCCAACATCCTGGCCAAGCTGGGTGTCTCCAGCCGGGTGGAGGCGGCCGCGGTCGCGCACCGCTTCCGCCTGTACGCGGCGGCATGAGCCGCCGTCCCGAGGCGGGACGCCACCCCGGGAGCCACGCACCGGAGACCTCCGGAGCACCCCGGAGCTCAGCTACGGGAGCCTGCCCCGGAGCCCTGCCCCGGAGCCGGGCCCCAGAGCCCAGCTCTCGGAACTCGCTCCTGGACTTTGCCCCCGGACCTCGGTTCCGAGCCCAGCTTTCGGAACTTCGCTCCTGGACTTTGGCTCCGGACCTCGGTTCCGAGCCCAGCTTTCGGAACTTCGCGCCTGGACTTTGGCTCCGGACCTCGGTTCCGAGCCCAGCTTTCGGAACTTCGCCCCTAGAATTCGCCCCGGACTTCGCTCTCGGACCTCGGACCCGGACCCCGGAGACCGGCTCCCGGGATTCCGCTCCGGCCGGGATCCCGCTCCCCTGGGGGCCCACCGGAGGGCTGCCACGGCTCCAGGTCAGGGCTGGTCTGCGTCGGCCCCGGGCCGCTCGTCGTCGTCCGCCCGGGAGCCCCCGGGCGCGGGGCGGTGGAGGGTCACCTTTCCGGAGGTGAGGTCTATCGGGCCCCGCGCGGGGTCGCCGATTCCCAGGTCCACCCGGCTCAGCTCCAGCCGCTTCTGCTCCTCGGCGGCGTGCTTACGGCCCGGCGCGAACAGCTCCTCGAAGAAGTTGAACACAGGCTGTGCTCCCTCCGGCCTCGTGCCGCCGCCGGGTCCGGTCCGGAGGGCGGCTGCTCCTGACGGGCCCGGCCCGCCCGCTACCGCACCTTCAGCAGCAGGATCCGGTCGTCGCCCGACTTCGGATTGCCACGGCCGTCCGTGTTGCTCGTGACCAGCCACAGCTTGTCGCCACCCGCGGCGACCACCGTGCGCAGACGGCCGTACTTCCCTTCGAGGAACGCCTGCGGGGCAGCCAGTGGTTCCCCGTCGGCCCGGCCGGACAGCGGGATGCGCCAGAGTCGCTCGCCCCGCAGCCCCGCCATCCAGACCGATCCCTCGGCGTACGCGATGCCGCTCGGTGAGGCCTCGGACGTCTTCCACTGGGCCACCGGGTCGACGAATCCCTTCTTCCCTTCCTTGCCCTCGACGTCCGGCCAGCCGTAGTTCCGGCCCGGCTCGATCAGATTCAGCTCGTCCCAGGTGTCCTGGCCGAATTCCGACGCCCACAGCCGCTTCGCGCTGTCCCAGGCCAGGCCCTGCACATTGCGGTGGCCGTACGAATAGACCGGTGAATCGCCCTCCGGATTTCCGTGAACCGGCTCGCCGTCGGGCGTCATCCGCAGGATCTTGCCCGAGAGCGACGACCTGTCCTGGGCGAGCCCCGTGTCGCCCGTCTCGCCCGTGCCCGCGTACAGCATGCGATCGGGGCCGAACGCGATCCGCCCGCCGTTGTGGACGGAGCCCTTGGGGATGCCCCGCAGGATGGTGTCAGGGGCGCCCAGCTGCTGGCCGGGGGGCTTCTTCTCGTCGTACTGGAGGCGGGCGATGCGGTTGTCCGACTCGGTGGTGAAGTACGCGTAGACCAGGTGGTCCGCGCCGAAGGTCGGGGCGACGGCGAGGCCGAGCAGGCCACCCTCGCCCGCGGGCGCGACCCCCGGCACCGAGCCCAGCAGGGTCTTCCTGCCGTTCTCCCCGTCGATCCGGGTGATGGTCGCCTCGTCACGCGAGGAGACCAGCAGATCACCGCCGGGCAGCGCCGCCAGGCCCCAGGGGGACGCGAGGCCGTCCGTGAGCGTCTTCACCACCTCCACCGAGCCCTTGGCCGGCGGCAGGTCCGCCGAGGGGCTCGCGGTGGCGGAGGAGGCGCTCGCGGGGGAGGAGGGGGCACCCTCGCCGGCCGCCGGGCCGTCACCGGACGAGCAGGCGGACAGCAGGAGGGAGGCGGAGGCGAGCAAGGCCACCACCCCCTTGCGCAGCACGGGAGTTTGCACAGCACCGATCCTTTCGACGGTCGCACCACTACCGTTCTTACACCGTCACTCCGTCACGGGTTCCCGATCTCCGCCCATTCTCCCGCCGCGCCTTCAGTCCCACGAGCCGCGGGCGGGCGGCAGCCCGGCGACCTCGGCCAGGTCCCGGTCCGTGAGCACCAGCCGCGCCGCTCCCGAGTTCTCCACGGCCCACCGCTCGTGCTTCGCGCCGGGCACGGGCACCACGTGGCGGCCCTGCCGCAGGACCCACGCGAGGGCCACCTGCGCCGGAGTCGCGCCGTGCCGCTCCGCGATCCTGCGGAGCCCCGCGACCACCGGCTGGTTGGCCGCCATCATCTCCGCGGTGAAGCGCGGGTGCCTCGCCCGCGGGTCGTCCGGCTCGAAACCCTGGCCCGGCTTCAGCGTTCCCGTGAGATAGCCGCTGCCCAGCGGCATCGCCGCCAGCACGCCCACTCCCCGGGCCGCACACCACGGCAGCAGATCCTCCAGTGCCTGGGGCGACCACACCGAGAGCTCCGCCTGGACCGCGCTGACGGGGAAGACCTGCTGGATCCGCTCCAGCTGCCGGATGGTTCCGTCGTGCATCCTCGCCCCCGGCCCGCGGCCGGCACGGGCCCCCACCGCGCAGAGCCCGAGCGACCGCACCTTGCCCGCGGTCACCAGGTCCGCCATGGCGCCCCACGTCTCCTCCACCGGGACCTCGGGGTCCGCCCGGTGCAGCTGGTAGAGATCGATCACATCGGTCTGCAGGCGCCGCAGCGAGGCGTCGCACGCGCGGCGCACGTACCCGGGGCGGCCGTTGGCCACGATGTGCTGATCGCCCACCAGCAGACCGCACTTGGTGGAGAGGAAGGCTTCGGAGCGGCGCCCCTTGAGTGCCCGTCCGACGAGCAGTTCGTTGGTGAAGGGGCCGTACATGTCGGCGGTGTCGAGCAGCTGGACGCCCGCGTCCAGCGCCGCGTGCACGGTCCGCACCGAGCGGTCACCGCGCTGCTGCGACGTGGTGTAGGCCCAGCTCATCGGCATACAGCCCAGCCCGACCGCGCCCACGGCCAGCGCCGTCGCACCGATACTCCTGCGCTCCAACTCCCCGTACCCTTCCTCGGTCCCGTGATCACGGGACCACCAGCACCCCCAAAGTAACCTCTGCCGTTCCGTGCTCTTCGCATAGCCTCCTGACCATGACTTCTGCATCCGCCACCGACATATGGCTCCCGTTCGCCGCCGATGAGGTCGACGGCCTTCCCGAGGGGCTCGACTACCGCTTCTGGGACGGCGGCCGGGAGTACCCGGCGGACCCCGCCGACTGCGCGTTCTACGTCGTCCCGTACATGAAGGGCCCGGAGGTCGCGGTCCGTCCGCTCGGGGCGATGCGGGCGGTCCAGGTCGTCCAGACCCTCTCGGCCGGCATCGACCACGTGGAGCCCGGTCTCGGCCTGCTGCCCGCGGGGGTGCGGCTGTGCAATGCCAAGGGCGTGCACGAGGCCTCGACCGCCGAGCTCACCCTCGCCCTGATCCTCGCCTCGCTCCGCGGCTTCCCGGGCTTCGTGCACGGCCAGGACGAGGAGGAGTGGCGTTCCGGCTTCTACCCTGCGCTCGCCGACAAGTCCGTCCTCGTGGTGGGCTACGGATCGATCGGCGCGGCCATCGAGGACCGGCTCGAACCCTTCGAGTGCGCGCGGGTGGTGCGCGTCGCACGCTCGGCACGGACAACCGCACGCGGACCCGTACACGCGATCGACGAACTTCCCGCCCTGCTGCCCGAGGCCGACATCGTCATCCTGTCCACTCCGCTGAACCCGTCCACACAAGGGCTGGTGGGCCCCGCCTTCCTCGCCGCGATGCGGGACGGAGCGCTCCTCGTGAACGTCGCACGGGGAGCCGTCGTCGACACCGAGGCACTCCTGTCCGAACTCGAGTCCGGGCGGCTGCGTGCCGCGCTCGACGTGACCGACCCCGAACCGCTGCCCGCCGGCCACCCTCTCTGGCATGCTCCCCACACGCTGATCACCCCCCACGTGGGCGGCAGCACCTCCGCGTTCCTGCCCCGGGCCAAGCGGCTGCTGGCAGGACAGCTCACCCGGTTCGCCGCGGGGGAGCCGGTCGGCAACCTCGTGCTCACGACCGGCTGATCACGCTCCGGACCCGCACGGGGACACAGTGTTCCGCCAACACCCCAGGTCGTCACGGAGAGTAGAGATACTATGTCCCTGAGTGACGGCTCTGGTGTATCGTCCCCAGGAGGGCAGCGCCGTGGAAGGGACGGCGCCGGGGAGGAAGCGGAACGCGAGGGGGCGACAGGCGATGTTCGGCCAGTGGAGAGACGATCCGACGCGGCGTCACGGGCAGGAGGGGCCGGCGGCCGCGAGGGCTCCGGGACCTGCCGGCGGAGCGGACCGGTGAGCGCCCTCGGGGCCCTGCTCTCCCGGCAGCCGTCCGGGCGGACCGTGGGCCTGCGCTCCCAGCTCGCCCTCGCCGCCGTCTGCGCCGGATACGCCGTGGGGGCAGCCGTAGGCTGGGGATCGCCCGGAGTCGCCCTGTTCATGGGCGACTTCGGCCTCAGTGCCGCCGCCCTCGTCGCCGCCGTCTCCTGCTTCCTCTACGCGCGCGCCGGCGGCAGCCGGTTCCGGCCCGCCTGGCTCCTCTTCTCGCTCTCCTCGGCCATGGCGGCCGGCGGCAACGCGGTCTGGGGGTGGTACGAGGTGGTGCTCGGGCGCCCGGTGCCCTCCCCCTCCCTGGCGGACCTCTTCTTCCTCTGCTTCGCACCGCCCGCCATCGTCGGGCTGCTCGTCCTCGCCAAGCGCCCCGTCACGCGCGCGGGATGGGTCTGCCTCGTGCTGGACGCCTGGCTGATCGGCGGATCCCTGCTGACGCTCTCCTGGAGCCTCGCACTGGCCCACACCGCACACGTCGCGAACGCGGCGGGGGAAAGCGTGGCCAGGGCCGCACTCTCGCTGGCCTACCCGCTGCTCGACATCGTGCTCGTCTCCATGGTCCTCGCGCTGCACTTCCGGCGGGTCAACCTGAACCGCTCCGCGGTGAACACCGCCATCGCCGGACTCGCGCTGACCGTGGTCTGCGACGCCCTGTTCACCGCCCCGCTGCTGCGCTCGGTGTACCACTCGGGCCAGTTGCTGGACGCGGGGTGGTTCGCCGGTTCCCTGATCCTCGCGTACGCCCCCTGGGGGGTCCGCCGCGACCAGGACAACGCTGTCGAGGCGCCCGCCCCCGAGCTCCCCGCCCCCGAGTCACGTGCCGTGAGCCGCCCCATCGCGGGGTCGCTCGCCGCGCTCACGCCCTATCTGGCCGCGGCGGTCTGCACCCTCGGCATCCTCTACAACGTCGTGGAGGGCCGGAGGGTCGACCGGGTCGTCGTCCTCACCGGCTGCGCGGTCGTGCTCGCCCTGGTCCTGCGGCAGGCCATCATGCTCCTCGACAACATCGCGCTCACCCAGGAACTGGCCCAGAAGGAGAACCACTTCCGCTCCCTGGTGCAGGGCTCCAGCGACGTCATCATGATCGCCGAGCCCAGCGGTGTGCTCCGCTACGTCAGCCCCGCGGCGGCCGGCGTCTACCGCCGCGACGCCGAGGACCTCGTCGGAGCGGAGCTGTCCTCGATCATCCATCCCGACGATCTCGGGGGAGTCGTCCACGAACTGCGGCGCTTCCTCGCCGCCTCCTCCCGTGACGAACCCACCACCCGGATCGAGTGCCGCTTCGGATCGGGCACGGGGGACTGGCTCCACGTCGAGTCCACGGTCAACCGCCACCAGGGCGGCCTGCTGCTCAACAGCCGCGACGTGACCGAGCGGGTCAGGCTGCAGGCGCAGCTCCAGCACAACGCCGAGCACGATCCGCTCACCGACCTGCCCAACCGTGCCCTGTTCACCACCCGGGTCGGCCAGGCGCTCGGCGGCCGGCGGGCGGGGGACCCGGGCACCGCCGTGCTCTTCATCGACCTCGACGGCTTCAAGGCGGTCAACGACTCCATCGGCCACCAGGCGGGCGACGAACTCCTCGTCCAGGCCGCCCGCCGCCTCCAGGAGTCCGTGCGCACCTCGGACACCGCGGCCCGCCTCGGGGGCGACGAGTTCGCCGCGCTCATCGTCGGCGACGGCACCCGTGACCAGGCCGCCCGTGAGTGCCAGGTCCACGAGATCGCCGACCGGCTGCGCCTCAGACTCTCCCAGCCGTACCGGATCGGCACCGGGGACGTCCGGGTGGCCGCCTCCATCGGGGTCGCCTTCGCCGAGCCCTCCATCACGCCCAAGGACCTGATGCGCAACGCCGACCTCGCCATGTACCGGGCGAAGGCCGGCGGCAAGGACCGGGTCGAGCTGTACGCGCCCCAGATGCAGGCCGACGTGGTGCGCCGCTCCGAGCTCGCCACCCGGCTGCGGACCGCCCTGCGCGACGGCGAGTTCGCCCTGCTCCACCAGCCCGTGGTGCACCTGGCCAGCGGCACGGTCGCGGCCGTCTCGGCCCAGGCCCGCTGGCGCTCCGCCCAGGGCATCCTGTTCACCCCGGCCGAGTTCCTCCGCGTCTCCGAGGACAGCGACCGCGCGGCCGAGCTGGGCACCTGGCTGCTGGAGGAGGCCGTCGAGCAGGCCGCGGACCGGTTCCTGGCCGGCCATCCGGTCTCCGTCTCCGTGCGTGTGTCGGCCGCCCGGCTCCTCGACCGGGCGATCCCCCCGGGCTCCGTCGAGGCGCTCCTGACCCGGCACGGGCTGCCTTCCGGGGCCCTGATGATCGAGGTGGCCGACAGCGACCCGCGGATCTCCTTCGACGAGCTGGAACAGCGGCTGGTCGCGCTGCGCCGCCTCGGCGTCCGGATCGCGCTCGACGGCTTCGGCAGCGGGTACGCCGCGGTCAACGCCCTGCGCCGGCTCCCCATCGACGTGCTGAAGCTGGACCGATGCCTGGTGGAGGGCGTCGTCGAGTCGGCGAGGCTCCACAAGATCACCAGTGGGCTGCTGCGCATCGCCGGCGACCTCGGGATGCAGTCCGTCGCCGACGGGGTGGACGTGCCCGAGCAGGTGCGCGCGCTGCGCGCCATGGGGTGCACGCACGGCCAGGGAATGGCCTTCGCGGGCCCGCTGGACGAGTACCGGCTGCGGCGCACACTGATCCGCGGGAAATACCCGGTCCCGGGCTTCGGGACGGCCGCGCAGCCCGTGCTGGCGGGCGGCGCGATCCCGCTCCAGAGCCGCTCACATGATGAGACTCCCGTCCCACCCACTTGACACCGTGTGCGTGCCGGAGAGAGGGTCAATGCCATGCGCACCCGAATTCTCGTACTTGGAAAGCGCGTCGGCTGAAGCAGGGTCACTCATGGACACCCTGCAGACCGCACCGGCGCGCTCCCCTCGCTTGCCTCACGGCACGAGGGGTTTTTTGTTGCACCGGGACCTGTCAGAACCCCGTAAAAACACCGCATAAACCCTCAGCTTCGAGAAGAGAATGCCGATGACCGAGCAGGCCACCGGGGCCCAGCACCCGCAGCCGCGGGCCCGTAACGGCGGACCGTCCTCCGCCTCCGTTGAGCACCTCACGGGCGCGCAGTCCCTCATCCGTTCTCTCGAGGAAGTCGGGGCCGACACCGTATTCGGTCTCCCTGGCGGCTGCATCCTCCCGGCGTACGACCCGCTGATGGACTCCACCCGGGTCCGCCACATCCTGGTCCGCCACGAGCAGGGTGCCGGTCACGCGGCCACCGGCTACGCCCAGGCGACCGGCAAGGTCGGGGTCTGCATGGTCACCTCGGGCCCCGGTGCCACCAACCTGGTCACCCCGATCGCCGACGCCGCGATGGACTCCGTGCCCATGGTCGCGATCACCGGCCAGGTCGCCTCCGCGGCCATCGGCACGGACGCCTTCCAGGAAGCCGACATCTGCGGCATCACGATGCCGATCACGAAGCACAACTTCCTGGTCACCCGTGCCGAGGACATCGCCCACACGATCGCCGAGGCCTTCCACATCGCCTCCACCGGCCGCCCCGGACCGGTCCTCGTCGACATCGCCAAGGACGCGTTGCAGGCGAAGACCACCTTCAGCTGGCCGCCGTCGCTGGACCTGCCCGGCTACCGTCCGGTCACGAAGCCGCACGCCAAGCAGATCCGCGAGGCCGCCAAGCTCATCACCCAGGCCAAGCGCCCGGTGCTGTACGTCGGCGGCGGCGTCATGAAGGCCGGCGCGACCGCCGAGCTGAAGGTCCTGGCAGAGCTCACCGGAGCGCCCGTCACCACCACCCTGATGGCGCTCGGCTCCTTCCCCGACAGCCACCCGCTGCACGTGGGGATGCCCGGCATGCACGGTTCGGTCACCGCCGTCACCGCGCTGCAGAAGGCCGACCTGATCGTCGCGCTCGGTGCCAGGTTCGACGACCGCGTCACCGGCAAGCTGGACAGCTTCGCCCCGTACGCCAAGATCGTCCACGCGGACATCGACCCGGCCGAGATCGGCAAGAACCGCGCCGCCGACGTCCCGATCGTCGGTGATGCCCGCGAGGTCATCGCCGACCTCGTCCAGGCGGTCCAGGCGGAGCACACCGAGGGCAACACCGGTGACTACAGCGCCTGGTGGAAGGACCTCAACCGCTGGCGCGAGACCTACCCCGTCGGCTACGACCTGCCGGAGGACGGCAGTCTCTCGCCGCAGCAGGTCATCCAGCGCATCGGCGAACTCGCCCCCGAGGGAACGATCTTCGCGGCGGGCGTCGGCCAGCACCAGATGTGGGCCTCGCACTTCATCCAGTACGAGCAGCCCGCGACCTGGCTCAACTCCGGCGGTGCCGGGACCATGGGCTACGCCGTCCCGGCGGCCATGGGCGCCAAGGCGGGCATGCCCGAGCGCGCCGTCTGGGCGATCGACGGCGACGGCTGCTTCCAGATGACCAACCAGGAACTCACCACCTGCGCGCTCAACAACATCCCGATCAAGGTCGCCATCATCAACAACGGCGCCCTCGGGATGGTCCGCCAGTGGCAGACCCTGTTCTACAACCAGCGCTACTCCAACACCGTGCTGCACTCCGGCCCGGACGCCGACGGCAACGCCGCCAAGGGCACCCGCGTGCCGGACTTCGTCAAGCTGTCCGAGGCGATGGGCTGCTACGCACTCCGCTGCGAGGACCCGGCCGATCTGGACAAGGTCATCGCCGAGGCCAACGCGATCAACGACCGCCCGGTCGTCATCGACTTCATCGTCCACGAGGACGCCATGGTGTGGCCGATGGTCGCCGCCGGCACCTCCAACGACGAGGTCATGGCGGCGCGTGGCGTCCGGCCCGACTTCGGCGACAACGAAGACGACTGAGAGACAGAGAGAGACCGACTCCATGTCCAGTAAGCACACGCTCTCCGTCCTGGTCGAGAACAAGCCGGGTGTCCTCGCCCGGATCACGGCCCTGTTCTCCCGGCGCGGCTTCAACATCGACTCGCTCGCGGTCGGTACCACCGAACATCCCGACATCTCACGCATCACCATTGTCGTGAACGTCGAGGGCCTGCCCCTGGAGCAGGTGACCAAGCAGCTCAACAAGCTGGTCAACGTCCTGAAGATCGTCGAACTCGAGCCCACCGCAGCGATCCAGCGGGAGCTCGTCCTGGTGAAGGTCCGCGCAGACAACGAGACCCGCTCCCAGATCGTCGAGATCGTCCAGCTGTTCCGCGCCAAGACCGTGGACGTCTCCCCGGAGGCCGTCACGATCGAGGCGACCGGGGGCGCCGATAAGCTGGAGGCCATGCTCAAGATGCTCGAGCAGTTCGGCATCAAGGAGCTCGTCCAGTCCGGCACCATCGCCATAGGGCGCGGCGCGCGCTCGATCACCGACCGTTCCCTGCGCGCCCTCGACCGTACGGCGTAACACCTCACGGGCCGCCTCGCCGCTCGCATGGCGAGACCCGGCAACGCATCCGACGCACCCCGCCGTACGGTGGGACGCAACACCTGCACACCAAGGAGAAGACCCAGTGGCCGAGCTGTTCTACGACGACGATGCCGACCTGTCCATCATCCAGGGCCGTAAGGTCGCGGTCCTCGGTTACGGCAGCCAGGGGCACGCCCACGCGCTGTCGCTGCGTGACTCGGGTGTCGACGTCCGTGTCGGTCTGCACGAGGGTTCGAAGTCCAAGGCCAAGGCCGAGGAGCAGGGCCTGCGCGTGGTGACCCCGTCCGAGGCCGCGGCCGAGGCCGACGTCATCATGATCCTCGTCCCGGACCCGATCCAGGCCAAGGTCTACGAGGAGTCCGTCAAGGACAACCTCAAGGACGGCGACGCGCTGTTCTTCGGCCACGGCCTGAACATCCGCTTCGACTTCATCAAGCCGCCGGCCAACGTCGACGTCTGCATGGTCGCCCCGAAGGGCCCGGGCCACCTCGTCCGCCGCCAGTACGAGGAAGGCCGCGGCGTCCCGTGCATCGTGGCCGTCGAGCAGGACGCCACCGGCAAGGGCCTGGAGCTCGCGCTCAGCTACGCGAAGGGCATCGGCGGCACCCGCGCCGGCGTCATCAAGACGACCTTCACCGAGGAGACCGAGACCGACCTCTTCGGCGAGCAGGCCGTCCTCTGCGGTGGCACCGCCGCCCTGGTCAAGGCCGGTTTCGAGACGCTGACCGAGGCCGGCTACCAGCCGGAGATCGCGTACTTCGAGTGCCTCCACGAGCTGAAGCTCATCGTGGACCTCATGTACGAGGGCGGCCTGGAGAAGATGCGCTGGTCCATCTCGGAGACCGCCGAGTGGGGCGACTACGTCACCGGCCCGCGCATCATCACTGACGCCACCAAGGCCGAGATGAAGAAGGTCCTCGCCGAGATCCAGGACGGCACCTTCGCCAAGAACTGGATGGCCGAGTACCACAACGGCCTGCCCAAGTACAACGAGTACAAGAAGGCCGACAGCGAGTCCCTGCTGGAGACCACCGGCAAGGAGCTCCGCAAGCTCATGAGCTGGGTCGACAACGAGGACGCCTGAGTTGTCGCCGGGGGGCGGGTCCGTCCGGGCCCGCCCCCCGGCGCACGGCCGGCCTCACACCCCGTGTCACTGCGGGCAGAGGTGGGTGGCAGGAGGCGGTGCCGTACGTCTGTACAGACCGTCCACCCCGTGTGGGTGATCCTTCCACCGGGGCGCAGTCGATGCCCGGCCGCATGACTACACTTCTCAACACATACACGCGTCAGGGCCCACAGTGTCGTGCGTCTTCCACGCGGCTAGCCCCTCCACCGCCTGCGGCCGTCGGGACGGCCGTCCGCACTGGACTTGTGAGGACACACGTGAGCTCGAAACCTGTCGTACTCATCGCCGAAGAGCTGTCGCCCGCCACGGTCGACGCCCTGGGTCCGGATTTCGAGATCCGGCACTGCAACGGCGCGGACCGCGCCGAACTCCTCCCCGCGATCGCCGACGTCGACGCGATCCTGGTGCGCTCCGCCACCAAGGTCGACGCCGAGGCCATCGCCGCCGCGAAGAAGCTCAAGGTCGTCGCCCGTGCCGGCGTCGGACTGGACAACGTCGACGTCTCCTCGGCCACCAAGGCCGGCGTGATGGTCGTCAACGCCCCGACCTCCAACATCGTCACCGCCGCCGAGCTGGCCTGTGGTCTGCTCGTCGCCACGGCGCGCAACATCCCGCAGGCCAACACCGCCCTGAAGAACGGCGAGTGGAAGCGCTCCAAGTACACGGGTGTCGAGCTCAGTGAGAAGACCCTCGGCGTCGTCGGCCTCGGCCGCATCGGTGTCCTGGTCGCCCAGCGCATGTCGGCGTTCGGCATGAAGATCGTCGCGTACGACCCCTACGTGCAGCCCGCCCGCGCGGCGCAGATGGGCGTCAAGCTCCTCACGCTGGACGAGCTGCTCGAGGTCTCCGACTTCATCACCGTGCACCTGCCCAAGACCCCCGAGACGCTGGGCCTGATCGGCGACGAGGCGCTGCACAAGGTGAAGCCCTCGGTGCGCATCGTCAACGCCGCGCGCGGTGGCATCGTCGACGAGGAGGCGCTCGCCTCCGCCCTCAAGGAGGGCCGTGTCGCAGGCGCCGGTCTGGACGTGTACACCAAGGAGCCCTGCACGGACTCCCCGCTGTTCCAGTTCGACCAGGTCGTCTGCACCCCGCACCTCGGTGCCTCGACCGACGAGGCGCAGGAGAAGGCCGGCATCGCCGTCGCCAAGTCCGTCCGCCTGGCCCTCGCCGGTGAGCTCGTGCCCGACGCGGTCAACGTCCAGGGCGGGGTCATCGCGGAGGACGTGCGCCCCGGCCTGCCGCTCGCCGAGAAGCTCGGCCGGATCTTCACCGCCCTCGCCGGTGAGGTCGCGGCCCGTCTCGACGTCGAGGTCTACGGCGAGATCACCCAGCACGACGTGAAGGTGCTCGAACTCTCCGCGCTCAAGGGCGTGTTCGAGGACGTCGTCGACGAGACCGTCAGCTACGTCAACGCCCCGCTCTTCGCGCAGGAGCGCGGTGTCGAGGTCCGCCTCACCACGAGCTCCGAGTCGCCGGACCACCGCAACGTGGTGACCGTCCGCGGCACCCTGTCGAGCGGCGAGGAGGTCGCGGTCTCCGGCACGCTCGCCGGTCCCAAGCACCTCCAGAAGATCGTCGCGATCGGTGAGCACGACGTGGACCTGGCGCTGGCCGACCACATGGTCGTCCTGCGGTACGAGGACCGCCCCGGTGTCGTCGGCGCCGTCGGCAAGATCCTCGGCGAGGCCGGCCTGAACATCGCCGGCATGCAGGTCTCGCGCCAGGACGCGGGCGGCGAGGCGCTGGTCGTCCTCACCGTCGACGACACCATCCCGCAGTCGGTCCTCACCGAGATCGCCGACGAGATCGGTGCCGCCTCGGCGCGTTCGGTGAACCTCACCGACTGACCGGCAAGCCCACCACGACCGCGCCCGGCGGACAGAGACCCTCTGTGCGCCGGGCGCGGTCGTGCGTAGCTCCGTCCCCCGCCGTCAGCCGTCGATGTGGCCGGTGAGCAGCGCGACGAGGAAGACCGCCCAGCCCAGGGTGCTGATCATGGCGAGGAAGAGCGCGGCGACCGCACAGCCGGTCGCGGAGCGATGGATCCTGCTGCGCCTTGGTCATCCGGTGCGGGCACCTCTCAGGGCCGTCCCCCCCCAGACTCCTTGGCGGGCCCTGCTGCTGCGTCCGATCCGCGCACCCCGTCCGTGTCACGTCAGCCCGGCGTCCCGAATCAGGGCAGCGACCCGCGCCTGGTTCTTGAACACGTTGCCGGGGTAGGCGTTGGCCGGAAACGCCAGGACCATGGAAGCCACGTACCTATTGACCGCCGAGTCCAATCCATCCAGAACGGGATTCAGATCGCTCTTGGGGTCTCGCAAGAAGTGGTCCCCCAGTTTCCTCATCACCAGATGCGCGATGACTCTCCTGCCGTGCACGGCGATACCCGCCTCTGCGCCGTCGCGCTCCCGTTCCATCTTGTCGAGCAGCTTGTCGACGGACACGGTGATCCTCACAGCCCGCGTGAGTCTGAGAGGGTCCGTGTTCGGATTGAAGAGGGAGCGGTAGACGGATGACTCCGAGAACAGCCGGGACACTTCCCGCTTGGCGATCACCGAGTGGTTCACGCTGCTGGAGGCGCACGCCAGCGCAACTGCGGCCTGCCGTACCTCGATGACCTTCTCGGGATCCTTCGACTTCGCTTGCTCCGCTGAACGCAGGAGGTACTCGTAGCCGAGCACCTGGAGTTCGCGGACAAGCCGGTGCTGCTCCTGGTCCAAGAACGCGAAATCCTGACTCGAGACTTCGTTCTGGGTGTTGGCGAACCTCGTTATGCGGCGCCCGAGTTCATCCTCGGCCTTGGGTACTTCGATGCAACGTACGAGAACGAAGGCGCTGCCCAGATTCTTCTCGTGTTCTGTGGTGAGCACCGTCCCCAGAGTGGAAACGGTCTGGGCGCCGTTGACGATGCTCGCACCGGACAGCTTGAAGAACCCGACATCCCGGTTCAGTGCGCCGCCGGGGCCGATCTCTATCGCCTCGGCCAGAACGGTGATGCCGTTGTTGTAGTAGGCGAATCGCTCAGGATCGTCGCGGATCGTCTGCAGGATTCCGTCGTTGATGTCCGACCTGGGAATCACGACGCGAATGTTCTCGGCGAAGAGGTCGACACCGTAGTCCCGGAACCAGCCGGCGATCTCGGCCGCGCTGACCCGCCCGTAGTACATCCTTTGCGGTTCGGACCCCCTGCCCCAGTCGAGCATCTGCAACGCGATGTCGACAGTCGGTCGTACCTGTTCCGAGATCGAATTGAAGAGATCGGCTTGCGCGAAGTGGCCGTGCGAGGCGAGAGGGTCGATCCCTTCCAGGTCGTTGAGCTGATCCAGTAGCTCTGTGATGGGTTCCTGCACGTCCGGTGCAAGCGCATCGCCCGCTGTCGTGACCGTGACCAGACGGATGCGGGCGCCCGGCGTCTTCAGGAGATCGCGAACTGCTGTCTTCGTGCTTTCGGAAGCATGGGCGAGATCGTCATCGGCGCGCATTCCGAGAAGGGATTTTACGCCCTGCAGGAACTTCAGGACATCGCCGAGGGCCATGGATCCCGAACCGTCCTGGCGCCACTTCGACTGCACAAAGACGACCAGCTTGGCCGCTGAGTCGACCCCGATGGCATCGATACCCCGGTCCTTGGCTCCGTCTGTGATCTCGATCAACGGCTGGGACTCCTCCGGGGAACCCAGGACGAGATGGACGGAGTGAAGTGCCAAGAGGCGCGAAAGATTGTTCGGGTCATCCAGGGCGGCGTTCCAGTTTTCCGGCTCGTAAAGGGCGCGAACATGGGTCTCGATCTGGCTGACGTGAAACTTGCTCACACCATTTCCCCTCGCGTTCGGTTCAGAAAGGCATTCGAATGGACAGGCCGGAGACGGGGAGGCCGCGTGGTGGAGGCGGGAGGTTGACGCCGCATCCAACGGCCCTGCTTCAGAGGTGACAGGACGTTCACCTCCGGTCGGTCGAGTGCCCGACGGGGGAGGCCACGACGTGATGATGCCAAGAAGATGGCCGCATGGTCGAGAGATCAGCTGATCGGAGTGCCGATCCCTGATTCGTCCTGATCGTCAACGGGGCGGGGACCCTTCAGCCCGCTCACAGCCGGGCCCTTTTCAGCGCCATGTGCAGGAGCAGCCGGTCCTCGCCGTCGTTCAGGTCGAGGCCGGTGAGCTGCTGGACGCGGGCGAGGCGGTAGTAGAGCGTCTGGCGGTGGATGCCCAGCTCGGCGGCGGTCCGGCTCGCCTGGCCTGCACGGTCGAGGAACACCTCGGCGGTACGGGCCAGTTCGGCGTGGGCCGGGGCGAGAAGCGGGCGTACGGCAAGGTCGGGTGCGGCGTCCGGGGTGCGGGGCAGGGAGGCCAGGATGCGGTACGGGCCGATGTCCGGCCATGCGGCGACCGGGCCGAAGCGGGCTTCCGCCGAGGCCGCGCGGGCGGCGGACAGCGCCTCGTGCCAGGAGTCGGCCAGCTCCGCGAGACCCCGGCGGGGAGCGGCGAGGCCGCCGGTGGCACCGGGTCCGGCGGAGGCGCGGAGCCGCTCCGCCGCGGTCGTCGCCGCATCGAGTGCTTCGGGGGAGCGCAGCCTGACGAGGGCGGCCAGGGCCTGGGTGCCTGCCCCGGGGGCCGTGGCGAGCGCCGCCGCCGAGGGCACCGTACGCACGGAGGGCGTCCCGCCCGGCCAGGGGGTCACGCAGACCACGGTGTGCAGCCCGTCCGCGCCGGAGCCGAGTGCCTCGTGCAGCGCGGCCACCGCCATGTCGCGCTGCCAGACGTGTCCGGCGACGAGCACCGCGCCGAATTCCCGCGACAGGTCCGTGCCGGCCCGCTCCTCGTCGGCGAGCAGGGCGCCGATGCGGGAAGCCACCTCCATGGCCGCCGTCAGCTGTGCGTCCGTCGGCCGGGGGTCCGCGTCGAGCAGCCACACGTAACCCAGGACGACACCCCGATGGCGTACCGGCAGGCAGATGCGGTCACGGAAGACCCCGGCCTCCGGGGCGGCCGGGATGCGGACGGGCCCCGTCGCGCGGGTGATGCCGAACCCCTCGAACCAGGCGCGCACCGCCGGGGTGGAGCGCCGGGTCAGGATCGAGCGTGTACGGACGGGGTCCATCGCCGTGTCGTCGTCGCTGTCGTGGGCCCCGAAGGCGACCAGCCCGAAATCGCGGTTCTCCAGGGTCGCGGGGGCGCTGAGCAGCGCGGAGATCTCGTCGACCAGCTCCTGGTAATCGCCCTTCACCCCGCCATTCTCGCACCCCTTCAGACATATGTCTGAGATCCGGCGCACGGATGCGTGACAGCTGTCGATGGCACGGGATCGCGGGGGTACCTAGATTTCACAGTGGTTCTCCGTGCCGTCCCGGTCCGTTCCCCTGCGTACCGGTCCGGCCTCGTTCGTACTCCGTGGAGGTGCCCCGTGCTGGGTCCCGTGATTCTCGCCGCGTCCCGCAGCGACAAGATGCGTCGTTTCATCTCGGCCGCGCCCGGCACCAAGCAGGTCGTCGACCGCTTCATCGCCGGTGAGAGCGTCGACCAGGTCGTCCCCGTCATCGAGGACGCGGCCTCCAAGGGCCTCGAGGTCACCCTGGACGTCGTGGGTGAGGACATCACCACCCCCGAGCAGGCCGCCGCCGCGCGCGACGCCTACCTGGAGCTCGTCGGCCGTCTGAAGGAGCTCGGGCTCGGCGCCCGGGCCGAGATGTCCGTCAAGCTCTCGATGTTCGGCCAGGCGCTGGAGGGCGGTCACGAGCTGGCCCTCGCCAACGTGCGCCCCGTCGTCGAGGCCGCCGCCGCGATCGGCACCACCGTCACGCTGGACGCCGAGGACCACACCACGCTGGACTCGATGTTCGCCATCCACGAGGAGCTGCGGAAGGACTTCCCGCAGACCGGCTGCGTGATCCAGTCCTACCTGTTCCGCACCGAGGCCGACGCCAGGCGCCTCGCCGCCGCGGGCAGCCGGGTCCGTCTGGTGAAGGGCGCCTACAAGGAGCCCGCCTCGGTCGCGTACCAGAGCAAGCCGGAGATCGACAAGGCGTACGTCCGCATCCTGAAGACCCTGATGCTGGGCGAGGGCTACCCGATGATCGGCTCTCACGATCCCCGTCTCATCGCCATCGGCCAGGAGCTCGCACGCCAGGCCGGGCGCAAACTGGACGAGTACGAGTTCCAGATGCTGTACGGCATCCGCAGCGAGGAGCACGTCCGGCTCGCGGCCGAGGGCCACCGGATGCGCGTCTACACGGCGTACGGCACCGACTGGTACGGATATTTCATGCGCCGTCTCGCGGAGAAGCCGGCCAACCTGCTGTTCTTCGGCCGCTCCGTCCTCACCAAGGGCTGAGCCACCGGCTGGACCGAGGGTCCGGACCACAGGGCTGAACCAGGGCTGACCTGCCCGGCCGACCACCCACCTCAACCAAGGAGACAAGGCACTCATGGACGCTGTCACCCAGGTCCCCGCGCCGGTCAACGAGCCGGTCCACTCCTACGCCCCCGGCACCGCCGAGCGGGCCCGCCTGGAGGCGAAGCTCAAGGAGCTCGGCGAGAACCCGATCGACCTGCCGATGACCATCGGCGGCGAGAAGCGCATGGGCGGCGGCGAGCGTGTCGACGTCGTGCAGCCGCACAACCACAAGGCCGTCATCGGCACCTTCGCCGGTGCCACCGAGCAGGACGCCCAGGACGCCGTCGACGCGGCGCTCGCCGCCGCTCCGGCCTGGCGCGCCATGTCCTTCGACGACCGCGCCGCCATCATCCTGCGCGCCGCCGAGCTGCTGTCCGGCCCCTGGCGCGAGACGCTGGCCGCCTCCACGATGCTGGGCCAGGGCAAGACCGCTCAGCAGGCCGAGATCGACTGCCCCTGCGAGCTCGTCGACTTCTGGCGCTTCAACGTGCACTACGCGCGCCAGATCCTCGCGGAGCAGCCGCCGGCGAACTCCCCCGGCGTGTGGAACCGCATGGACCACCGCCCGCTCGAGGGCTTCGTCTACGCGATCACGCCGTTCAACTTCTCGGCCATCGCGGCCAACCTGCCGACCGCGCCCGCCCTCATGGGCAACGTCGTGGTGTGGAAGCCGTCCCCGACGCAGACCCACGCCGCCGTGCTGCTGATGCAGCTGCTGGAGGAGGCCGGGCTGCCCAAGGGCGTCATCAACCTGGTCACCGGCGACGGCATCGCCGTCTCCGAGGTGGCGCTGAACCACCGCGACCTGGCCGGTGTCCACTTCACCGGTTCGACCCCCACCTTCCAGCACCTGTGGAAGACGGTCGGCAACAACATCGCCAACTACCGCACCTACCCCCGCCTGGTCGGCGAGACCGGTGGCAAGGACTTCGTCGTCGCGCACCCCAGCGCCGACCGCGCCGTGCTGAAGACCGCGCTGACCCGCGGCTCCTTCGAGTACCAGGGCCAGAAGTGCTCCGCGTCCTCCCGCGCCTACATCCCGGCCTCCATCTGGAACTCCGGGTTCAAGGAGGAGTTCGCGGCCGAGGTCGACGGCATCACCATGGGTGACGTCACCGACCTGTCGCACTTCATGGGTGCCGTCATCGACGCGCGTTCGTTCGCGAAGAACAAGGCGGCGATCGACCGTGCCGCCGCCGACCCGACCTGCACGATCGTCGCGGGCGGCACGTACGACGACTCCGTCGGCTACTTCGTCCGCCCGACGGTCGTCGTCTGCGACGACCCGGCCAACGAGGTCTTCACCACCGAGTACTTCGGCCCGATCCTCGCCGTCCACGTCTACGAGGACGAGAAGTACGACGCCATGCTGGAGCAGATGGAGTCGGTGTCCGACTACGCGCTGACCGGCGCCGTCATCTCCAACGACCGTGCGGCGGCCGCGTACACGATGGAGAAGCTCCGCTACGCGGCGGGCAACTTCTACATCAACGACAAGTCGACCGGCGCCGTCGTCGGCCAGCAGCCCTTCGGCGGCGGCCGTGGCTCCGGCACCAACGACAAGGCGGGCGCCCCGCAGAACCTGCAGCGCTGGACGCTGACCCGCGCCATCAAGGAGACGCTGGTCCCGCCGACCGAGTACACCTACCCCCACCAGGGCTGACCGCCCTCCGGGGCGCCCGCAGAGGCGCCCCGCCCGACCACCGCCTCCCGACCGGCTCCCCCCGCCGGCCGGGAGGCGGTTTCCATTCCGGGGTCCCGCGCGACCTCGGCCGCCGACGGGGAGGCCCCGGCTCCTGACGGTGCGGTCTCAGCCCTGCGCTCCGACGCCTCGGCCCTGCGCTCCGAAGCCTCAGCCCTGCGCTCCGAAGCCTCAGCCCTTCACGGTGAAGCCGGCCCGCAGGAGGCGCTCGTCGGCGGAGGACGGCCCGACGAGCAGCTCGAAGGCCCCCGGCTCGACGACCCGCCGGCCCGCCGCGTCCACGAGGGTGCACTCGGAGACCGGCAGTTCGAGCACCACCTCGCGGGACTCGCCGGGCGCGAGCGTCACCTGCCGGTAGGTCTTGAGCTCCTTCTCGGCCCACGTCACGGACGTCACGGTGTCGCTGACGTACACCTGCACCGTCTCCAGGGCCGGCCGTGCGCCGGTGTTGCGGACGGTGACGCGTGCCCGCAGGGTGTCGTTCTCCCCGACGCTCGTGGTGAGCATCTCCAGGCCGGAGTACTCCACGTCCGTGTAGCTCAGACCCTCACCGAAGACGAACGCCGGACGCTGGGTCAGGTCGGCGTACCGGGAGCCGTGCTGGCCCCGGATCTGGTTGTAGTACGTCGGCTGCTGGCCCGCGTGCCGGGCGAAGGAGAGGGGCAGCCGGCCCGACGGCTCGACGAGGCCCAGCAGGACCTCGGCCACCGCCCGGCCGCCCTGCATGCCCGGGTTGAAGGCGTGCAGGACCGCGGCCGCGCCGAGGGCGGACGGCGGGAGCACCAGGGGCTTCGAGCTGATGACCACGACGACGAGCGGCTTGCCGGTCGCGGCGAGCGCGTCGAGCAGCGCGACCTGGTCGCCGACGAGCTCCAGGGTGGCGGTGGACTTGCCCTCGCCGACCAGCTCGATACGGTCCCCGACCACGGCGACGACGTAGTCGGCGGCCTCCGCTGCGGCGACCGCCTCGCCGATCAGTGCGGCGTCCGGTTCGGCGGGGACGACCACCTCGGGGCGGGGCTGTCCGTCGGGGAAGAACTGCCCCTCCGGGTCCGCGCCCACACCGAGGATCCTGGCGCCCCGCGCGTACGAGACCGTCCAGTCGGCGGGCGCGTGCTCGCGGAAGCCGTCGAGGACGGTGCGGATCATGGCGCGCGGCTGACCGTCCGGGAGCCAGTCCACCTGGCCCGACGAGCCGGCCCAGTCGCCCAGCTGGGTCTGCGCGTCGTCCGCGTTCGGCCCGATCACCGCGACGGTACGGGGACCGGGTGCCCCGGTGGCCCGCCCGTCGTCGCCCGCGGTGAGACCGCCGGCCAGCGGCAGCGTGCCGTCGTTGGTCAGCAGCACCAGCGAGCGCCGGGCGGCCTCCAGGTTCAGCGCGGCGTGCCCGGCGCTGCCGATGATCCCGGCCTGGCGGGCGGCGTCGGGGCGGCGCGGGTCCTCGAACAGGCCGAGCTCGAACTTGAGCGTGAGGACCCGGCGCACGGCCGCGTCGATCTCGGCCTCGCCCAGCGTGCCGTTCCCGACCGCTTCCAGGGCCCCTTCGAAGAACCCCTCGGTCGCCATCACCATGTCGTTGCCGGCGCGGACCGCCGCCGCGGCGGCCTGCGCGTAGTCGGCGTACACCTTCTGCTCCCACACCATGCGGCCGACGTTGTCCCAGTCGGTCACCAGCGTCCCGGTGTAGCCCCACTCCTCGCGCAGCACGTCGTTGAGCAGCCAGTCGTTCACCGTGATCGGGACGCCGTCCATGGACTGGTAGCCGAGCATGAACGTCCGGCAGCCCTCCTTGGCGACCCGCTCGAACGGCGGCAGGAACCAGGACCGCAGCTTGCGCCGGGAGATGTCCGCCTCGCTGGCGTCACGGCCGCCCTGCGTCTCGGAGTACCCCGCGAAGTGCTTGGCCGAGGCCAGGACCGCGGTCGGGTCGGCCAGGCCGTCGCCCTGGTACCCGCGCACCATGGCCGAGGCGAGCTCCCCGATCAGATGGGGGTCCTCGCCGAACGTCTCGCTGACCCGGCCCCAGCGCAGGTCCCGGGTGATGCAGAGCACCGGCGAGAACGTCCAGTGCACGCCGGTCGCCGCGACCTCCACGGCGGTGGCCCGCGCGATCCGCTCCACCAGCTCCGCGTCCCAGGTGGCGGCCATGCCGAGCTGGGTGGGGTAGATCGTGGCGCCCTCCCAGAAGGAGTGCCCGTGGATGCAGTCCTCCGCGACCAGCAGCGGGATGCGCAGCCGGGACCGGTCGGTCAGCTCGGCGGCCTCCAGGACCCGCTCGGGCGAGGTGTGCAGGATCGACCCCACGTGCAGGTCCTCGACGAAGTGCCGCACCCCTTCCTTCGCGTTCAGCTGGAGCATCTGGCCGACCTTCTCGGGCAGCGTCATGCGCCCCAGGAGATCGGCGACCCGCTCCGCCACGGGGAGCGCGGGGTCGAGGTAGGGCAGGGAGGGGGACACGGGGGGTCCTTTCGCGACACGGTTCGCCTTCACCATAGAGTCAATACCGACCACCTGGTAAGTATCTCCGGGAATCGAATCTCCGGGGGCGGAATCCGCCGGGGGGCCGAATGGGAATCCGATGCACCGAAGTGCCGGGCGGACCGATGCCGGCGGACCGGGAGAGTGGCGAGTGACCGCCGAGACGAGGCGCGGCTACGCGAAGGGCCGTGCGAAGCGGCGCGAGATCCTCGAGCAGGCCATGTCCCTGTTCGGCGAGGCCGGCTACCGGGGTGCGTCACTGCGGGTGATCGCCACCCGCTGCGGCATCTCGCACACCGGACTGCTGCACCACTTCCCGACCAAGGAGGCGCTGCTGCTCGCGGTGCTCGAACACCGGGACGACGTGGACGACGAGTGGCTCTCGCTCGGCGGCACCACGGGTGTGCGGCGGCTGCGCCGGTTCGCCGAACTGGCCGAGCTGAACTCGGCCCGGCGGGGGATCGTCGAGCTGTTCTCGGTGGTCTCCACCGAGGCGACGGCGGCCGACCACCCCGCCCACGGGTACTTCGTGCGCCGCTACGAGAACTCCGTCGCCGGCGCCCAGCTCGCCTACGAGCAGGTGCGCCTGGAGGGCGCACTGCGGCCGGGGATCGCGCCCGGCGACGCCGGGCGGCAGCTGATCGCCCTGATGGACGGACTCCAGGTGCAGTGGCTGCTCAGCGACGGCACGGCCGACATGGCGGGTGTGCTGCGCGCCCACATCGAGGCGCAGCTCACCGTGGATCTCTGAGGCGCCGGCGCCCCTCGCCGTCCCCTGCGCCGCCCTTCGCCGGCGGGGTCCGTCCGTGTGGCCGTCTCAGATAGTAGGAAGTCCGAGTATCTGTAGAGACAGATGGCTCTGGCTGTCCTAGCTTTGTAGGAGCCGAACGAATCGCTGATCCAGCGACCGGCGTGCGTGAGCGTGCCCGAAGCAGGCAACCCCTGCGGCATCCGCTCCCCGCCCCTCAGGCGCCCCCGACATCCCGATCTCGACAGCCGTCGTGCGAAGTCCCGATCCCGAAATCCACGCGATCCCAAGGAGTCGATCCCCCATGGCCGAGACCACTGTCCGCCGCGTCCGTCACACCCCCCGCCCCGCCGAGTCGGAGCGCAAGAACGCCGCCGCCGCACTGCAGCGGGCCCTCGACCGCCGGGACAACGGCGGTTCCACGGGGCACTGAGGACGTATCCCACCCCGTGGCGAACGGTCCCGGGCGGACCGTACGGCGTCCGCATCGTGGACGTTGAATGTCATGGGGTGGGACAGAAGCTAAGGTGCCTTCATGTCTCGCAGCATCGATCTCGCAGTGATCCCTGGCGACGGTATCGGCCAGGAGGTCGTCACCCAGGGCCTCAAGGTTCTCAACGCTGTTCTCCCGCAGGATGTGAAGCTGGAGACCAAGGAGTACGACCTCGGCGCCCAGCGATGGCACCGCACCGGTGAGACCCTTCCCGATGCGGAGCTCGAAGCCCTCAAGGGCCACGACGCCATCCTGCTCGGCGCCATCGGTGACCCGTCGGTCCCGTCGGGCGTGCTGGAGCGCGGGCTGCTGCTGAAGCTCCGCTTCGCCTTCGACCACTTCATCAACCTGCGGCCGTCGAAGCTCTTCCCGAACACGGCGACCCCGCTGGCCGGCCGTCCCGAGATCGACTTCGTCGTCGTCCGCGAGGGCACCGAGGGTCCGTACACGGGCAACGGCGGTTCCCTGCGCACCGGCACGGAGCACGAGGTCGCGACCGAGGTCAGCGTCAACACCGCCTACGGTGTCGAGCGCGTCGTGCGCGACGCCTTCGCGCGGGCCGCCGACCGCCCGCGCAAGAAGCTGACGCTGGTCCACAAGAACAACGTGCTCGTGCACGCCGGCCACCTGTGGAAGAACACCTTCGACAAGGTCGCGGCGGAGTTCCCCGAGGTCACCACCGACTACCTGCACGTCGATGCCGCGACGATCTTCTTCGTGACGCAGCCGGAGCGCTTCGACGTCATCGTCACCGACAACCTCTTCGGTGACATCCTCACCGACCTCGCCGCTGCCGTGACCGGCGGCATCGGCCTGGCCGCCTCCGGCAACATCAACCCGACGGGCGCCTTCCCGTCCATGTTCGAGCCGGTGCACGGCACCGCGCCCGACATCGCGGGCCAGGGCAAGGCGGACCCGACCGCCACGATCCTCTCCGTCGCCCTCCTGCTGCGCCACCTCGGCTACGAGGCCGAGGCCGTGCGCATCGAGGAGGCCGTCTCCGCCGACCTCGCGGAGCGTGACGGGCAGAACGCACGCACCACCGACGAGATCGGCGACGCGCTCGCGGTACGCGTAGCGAGCTGACCCGACGTCTCCACTTCGAAGCCGCCGGGTCGCAACCGCACCCGGCGGCTTCACCTCGCGGTCTCCGGGTGCCACCATCGACCCCTGGACCGCGTTTTCGCGTCGCCCTCGCGCTCCACCGCAATCGCGTCATTTCGTGCAGAGCCGCCCCCGGGAGATAATCGAACGGGACCGCGGCTCGCGGTAGAGCTCGGACGTCCTACAACCTGCCGGGCAGCCGCCGGGCGGGAGCGGGCGTGAGCGCGGTCCCTCACACACAAGACCGGTGAAGGACACGCACTCATGACGACGCCCACGATCGAGCTCAAGCCCTCCTCTACCCCGCTGTCCGACGCGGAGCGCGAGGCGATCCTGGTGAGCCCCGGCTTCGGCCGTTACTTCACCGACCACATGGTGACGATCCGCTGGACCGAGGGACGCGGCTGGCACGACGCCCAGCTCGTGCCCTACGGGCCGCTCTCGATGGACCCGGCCAACATGACCCTGCACTACGCGCAGGAGATCTTCGAGGGCCTCAAGGCCTACCGGCAGCCCGACGGCACGGTCGCCACCTTCCGCCCGGAGGCCAACGCCGCCCGCTTCCAGCGCTCCGCGGCCCGGCTCGCGATGCCCGAGCTGCCGGCCGAGACCTTCATCGAGGCCTGTGACGTGCTGGTCCGGCAGGACCAGGCCTGGGTTCCGGCGCACGGCGGCGAGGAGTCCCTCTACCTGCGCCCGTTCATGATCGCCGCCGAGGTCGGACTCGGTGTCCGTCCCGCCAACGAGTACCTCTTCCTCGTCATCGCCTCTCCCGCCGGCGCCTACTTCCCCGGCGGTGTGAAGCCGGTCTCCATCTGGCTCTCCCAGGACCGGGTCCGCGCCGTGCCCGGCGGCATGGGCGACGCCAAGACCGGCGGGAACTACGCCGCCTCCCTCCTGGCCCAGGCCGAGGCCGCCGAGCAGGGCTGCGACCAGGTCGCCTACCTCGACGCCGTCGAGCACAAGTGGGTCGAGGAGCTGGGCGGCATGAACCTCTACTTCGTGTACGGGCAGGAGGACGGCAGCAAGCGGATCGTCACCCCCTCCCTCACCGGTTCGCTGCTGGCCGGCGTCACCCGTGACTCCCTCCTCACCGTCGCCCGCGACCTCGGATACGCCTCCGAGGAGGGCCGCGTCTCCATCGACCAGTGGCGCGCCGACACCGAGAACGGCACCCTCACGGAGGTCTTCGCCTGCGGCACGGCCGCTGTGATCACCCCCGTCGGCACCGTGAAGTCCGCGGACGGCCAGTGGACCCAGGGCGACGGCACCCCCGGCGAGGTCACCCTCAAGCTGCGCGAGCGCCTGCTGGACATCCAGCGTGGCATCGCCGAGGACACCCACGGCTGGATGCACGAGCTCGGCTAGTCACCGCTCCCGCCCACGAAGGCCGCGCCCCCTCGCCGGGGGCGCGGCCTTCGGCGTTCCGCGCCCCGCTGTCCGCACGCCCCGGGTTTTGAGCGCCGCTCGAAACGTGGTTAGAGTGGCGCTCGAACCAGGAGGTGCGTGTACGTGCGACTGACCCCGACCGAACGCGACCGGCTGCTGCTCTTCGGCGCCGCCGAACTGGCCCGGGCGCGGCGCGCCCGGGGCCTGCGGCTCAACGTCCCCGAGGCCACGGCCCTGATCGCGGACACCGTCTGCGAGGCGGCCAGGGACGGACGGAGGCTGGCCGAGGCGATCGAGGCCGCCCGCGCCGTGCTGGGGCCCGACGACGTGCTGCCCGGCGTGGCCGACGTCGTCACGGAGGTCCACGTGGAGGCCGTCTTCGACGACGGTTCCCGTCTCGCGGTCGTCAGCGACCCCCTCGCGGGCGGCACGCTCGGCGACGAGGCCCCCGGAGCGCTGCTCCCCGGGCCCGCGGCGCCCGCGCCGGAGCCCGCCGTACGGCTCACCGTCCGCAACACCGCGACCGTCCCGGTCAGCGTCACGTCCCATTTCCACTTCTTCGAGGCCAACCCGCGGCTCGACTTCGACCGCTCCGCGGCGTACGGGATGCGGCTGGGCGTGCCGGCCGGGTCCTCCGTCCGCTTCGGCCCGGGGGAGACCGCCGAGACGGCGCTCGTGCCCATCGGCGGCGACCGGATCGCGATCGGTTTCGCCGGGCTCGTCGACGGGCCCCTGGACGCGCCGGGCGCGAAGGAGGAGGCGCTGCGCAGGGCGGCGGCCTGCGGCTACCTCGGAGCGGAGGAGAACTGATGGATCCCTACGAGTACGCCTCCGTCCACGGGCCGCGCGCGGGCGACCGGGTCAGGCTCGGTGACTCCGGGCTGACCGTACGCGTGGAGTCCGACTCCCAGAAGCCGGGCGACGAGTTCCTCGCCGGGTTCGGCAAGACGGCCCGCGACGGCCTGCACCTCAAGGCGGCGGCGGTCCGGGACACCTGCGACGTCGTCATCAGCAACGTGCTGGTCATCGATGCCGTGCTGGGGATCCGGAAGGTCTCGGTCGGGATCCGGGAGGGCCGTATCGCCGCGATCGGGAGGGCCGGGAACCCGGACACCCTCGACGGCGTCGACGTGGTCGTCGGCACCGGCACGACCATCGTCTCGGGCGAGGGTCTGATCGCGACGGCGGGTGCGGTGGACCCCCATGTCCACCTGCTCTCCCCGCGCATCATGGAGGCGTCCCTCGCCTCCGGCGTCACCACGATCATCGGCCAGGAGTTCGGCCCGGTCTGGGGCGTCGGCGTCAACTCCCCGTGGGCGCTGCGTCACGCCTTCAACGCCTTCGACGCCTGGCCCGTCAACATCGGCTTCCTGGGCCGGGGTTCGTCCTCCCACGAGGCCCCGCTGGTCGAGGCGCTCGCCGAGGGCGGCGCCTGCGGCTTCAAGGTCCACGAGGACATGGGCGCCCACACCCGCGCCCTGGACACCGCCCTGCGGGTCGCCGAGGAGTACGACGTCCAGGTGGCCCTGCACAGCGACGGGCTCAACGAGTGCCTCTCCGTCGAGGACACCCTGAGCGTGCTCGAAGGCCGCACGATCCACGCCTTCCACATCGAGGGCTGCGGCGGCGGGCACGTCCCCAACGTGCTGAAGATGGCGGGCGTCCCCCACGTCATCGGCTCCTCCACCAACCCGACGCTCCCCTTCGGCCGGGACGCCGTCGCCGAGCACTACGGCATGATCGTCTCCGTCCACGACCTCAAGACCGACCTCCCCGGTGACGCGGCCATGGCCCGTGACCGGATCAGGGCCGGGACGATGGGGGCCGAGGACGTGCTGCACGACCTGGGCGCCATCGGCATCACCTCGTCCGACGCACAGGGCATGGGCCGGGCGGGCGAGACCGTCCGCCGCACCTTCGCCATGGCCGCGAAGATGAAGGCCGAGCTCGGCCCCCTGGAGGGCGACGGCCCCGGCGACGACAACGCCCGGGTACTGCGCTACATGGCCAAGCTCACCATCAACCCCGCCATCGCCCACGGCATCTCCCACGAGGTCGGTTCGATCGAGACGGGGAAGCTCGCCGACATCGTCCTCTGGCGGCCCGAGTTCTTCGGTGCGAAGCCCCAGCTCGTCCTCAAGGCCGGCTTTCCCGCCTACGGGGTCACCGGTGACCCCAACGCCGCCACGGACACCTGCGAACCCCTGATCCTCGGGCCGCAGTTCGGCGCGTACGGGGCGACGCCCGCCGATCTCTCCGTCGCCTTCGTCGCGGAGGCCGCCACCCAGCTCGGCTCCGACCTGATGCCCACCCGCCGCCGGCGGGTCGCCGTCCGCGGGACGCGCGGCATCGGCCCGGCCGATCTGCGTCTCAACTCCCGTACCGGACAGGTCGGCGTCGACGGCGAGACCGGGCTCGTCACCCTCGACGGCGACCCCCTGCGCTCACCGGCCGCCGAGTCCGTCTCCCTCAACCGCCTCTACTTCCTCTAGGACCCGCGATGACCTTCCGCATGCCGCCCGAGTGGGCACCGCACGAGCGCACCTGGATGGCCTGGCCCGGCCCCAACCCCACCTTCGCCACCGACGCCGAGCTCGACGAGGCCCGCGCCGCCTGGGCCTCCGTCGCCCACGCCGTCCGCCGCTTCGAGCCGGTCACGATGGTCGTCGGACCCGGCCAGGAGGACAGCGCCCGGGCGCTCCTCGGCCCGGACGTCGAGACGGCGGTACGCCCCCTCGACGACGCCTGGATGCGGGACATCGGACCGACCTTCGTCGTCGACGACGACAGCGGGCGACTCGCCGCCGTCGACTGGACGTTCAACGGCTGGGGCGCCCAGGGCTGGGCGCGCTGGGAGCACGACCGGCACATCGCCCGCGGTGTCGCGGAGCTGGCCGGGGTGCCCGTGCACAGCTCGCCGCTGGTCAACGAGGGCGGCGCGATCCACGTGGACGGCGAGGGCACCGTGCTGCTCACCGAGACCGTCCAGCTGGGCGAGGAGCGCAACCCCGGCTGGAGCAGGCGGGCCGTCGAGGACGAGATCCACGCCCGTCTCGGCACCGAGAAGGCGATCTGGCTGCCACGGGGCCTGGCGGGGGACTACGGCACCTACGGCACCCTCGGCCACGTCGACATCGTCGCCGCCTTCGCCCGTCCCGGGGTCGTCGTCGCCCACGTCCAGCCCGACCCCTCCCACCCGGACCACGAGATCACCCGGGAGGCGGTCCGGATCCTGCGGGCCGCCACCGACGCCCGGGGCCGACGACTGGAGGTGGTGGAGATACCGGCGCCGACCGTCCTCCGGGACGCCGACGGGGAATGGGCCGACTACTCCTACATCAACCACTACCTCTGCAACGGCGGAGTGGTCCTCTGCGCCTTCGACGACCCGAGGGACGAGGAGGCGGCCGCCGTCTTCGGCGACCTGTTCCCCGACCGTACGGTGGCACCCGTCGACGCCCGTACGATCTTTGCTGGCGGTGGAGGCATCCACTGCATCACGCAGCAACAGCCCAGGACCTGAGACCCGTGACCCGAACCCCGCGCCGTCGCAACATCGCCCCGCCGAGGGAGGACGTGCTCGCCGCCGTCATGGCCACCGTCGCCGAGAGCGGGCTCGACGGGCTGACCATGGCGGGGCTGGGCCGCGAGGTGCAGATGAGCAGCGGGCACCTCCTCTACTACTTCCGCACCAAGGACGAGCTGCTGCTGCAGACCCTGGAGTGGAGCGAGGCGCGCCTCGGCGCGGAGCGCAGGGCCCTGCTCGCCGGCCCCGGCACCGCCCGGGAGCGGCTCGACGCCTACGTCGCGCTGTACGTGCCCGACGGCCACCGCGACCCGCACTGGACGCTCTGGCTGGAGGTCTGGAACCGCTCGCAGGACGCCGCCGACGACGCCCGCGCCCGGCAGGCGGCGATCGAGCACGCCTGGCACCGCGACCTGACGGAGCTGCTGGCCGACGGCATCGCACGCGGCGAGTTCGCCGCCGTCGACACGGACCGGGCCGCGACCCGCCTGCGGGCCCTGATGGACGGGTTCAGCGTCCACGTCACCGTCGGGATCCCCGGCACCGGGCGGGAGCAGGTGCTGGACGAGATGCGCGCGTACGCCGACGAGACGCTCGCACCCCCCGCCGCGACGGACGTCACGCCCGCATCCTGAGACGGCCGGAGACGTGGGAACGGCCCTGTGCCAGACTGCGTGCGTGTCCTCGTTCGCCATGATTATCGGCAGCAGGCGCGCCGGTCCGCAGTGACCGTCCCGTACCACCACGTACGGAACGGACATCGTGCCCCAGACCCGCGCGCAGACCTCTCGCACCCGCGAGGGGTTTTTTCGTTTTCCGGCCCACACCACGGCCGAGGCGAGGCACGCGAGATGATGGGGGCAAGTGGAGCCGATTCGTCCGGATCCGCTCACCCGACAGGAGTCAGATCAGCATGACCACCAAGGCCACGGCCCCCGACGACACCTTCCATGTCTTCGACACCACCCTGCGCGACGGTGCGCAGCGTGAAGGCATCAACCTGACGGTCGCGGACAAGCTGACCATTGCCCGGCATCTGGACGACTTCGGCGTGGGCTTCATCGAGGGAGGATGGCCCGGCGCCAACCCCCGTGACACCGAGTTCTTCGCGCGCGCCCGGCAGGAGATCGCCTTCGAGCACGCGCAGCTCGTCGCGTTCGGCGCCACGCGCAGGGCGGGCGGCAAGGCCGCCGAGGACCCGCAGGTGCAGGCGCTCCTGGAGTCCGGCGCCCCGGTGATCACCCTGGTCGCCAAGTCCCACGACCGCCATGTGGAACTGGCGCTGCGCACCACCCTCGAGGAGAACCTGGAGATGGTCCGCGACACCGTCTCCCACCTCCGGGAGCAGGGCCGGCGGGTCTTCGTCGACTGCGAGCACTTCTTCGACGGCTACCGCGCGAATCCGGAGTACGCCAAGGCGGTCGTGCGCACCGCCCACGAGGCCGGCGCCGATGTCGTCATCCTCTGCGACACCAACGGCGGGATGCTCCCGGCCCAGGTCCAGGCCGTCGTCTCGACCGTCCTCGCCGACACCGGCGCACGGATCGGCATCCACGCCCAGGACGACACGGGCTGCGCCGTCGCCAACACCCTGGCCGCCGTCGACGCCGGTGCCACCCATGTGCAGTGCACCGCCAACGGCTACGGGGAGCGGGTCGGCAACGCCAACCTCTTCCCCGTCGTCGCCGCGCTGGAGCTGAAGTACGGCAAGACCGTCCTGCACGAGGGCGCGCTCGCCGACATGACCCGGATCTCCCACGCCATCGCCGAGGTCGTCAACCTCACGCCCTCGACCCATCAGCCGTACGTGGGCGTCTCCGCGTTCGCGCACAAGGCCGGTCTGCACGCCTCCGCGATCAAGGTCGACCCCGACCTCTACCAGCACATCGACCCGGAGCGCGTCGGCAACACCATGCGGATGCTCGTCTCCGACATGGCCGGCAGGGCCTCGATCGAGCTCAAGGGCAAGGAGCTCGGCATCGACCTGGGCGACGACCGCGCGCTCGTCGGGCGCGTCGTCGAGCGGGTCAAGGAGCGTGAGCTCAAGGGCTACACCTACGAGGCGGCCGACGCCTCCTTCGAGCTGCTGCTCCGCGCCGAGGTCGACGGCAGGCCCCGCCGCTACTTCCGTGTCGAGTCCTGGCGGGCGATCGTCGAGGACCGCCCCGACGGCACCCATGCCAACGAGGCGACCGTGAAGCTCTGGGCCAAGGGCGAGCGGATCGTCGCCACCGCCGAGGGCAACGGCCCGGTCAACGCCCTGGACCGGGCCCTGCGCGTCGGCCTGGAGCGGATCTACCCGCAGCTGGCCAAGCTGGAGCTGATCGACTACAAGGTCCGCATCCTGGAGGGCCGGACCGGCACCGACTCCACCACCCGCGTCCTGATCACCACGGGTGACGGCACGGGGGACTGGGCGACGGTCGGCGTCGCCGAGAACGTCATCGCGGCGTCCTGGCAGGCGCTGGAGGACGCGTACACCTACGGCCTGCTGCGGGCCGGCGTGGAGCCCACCGACTAGGACGGCGCCGGGGAACCGCGGACCCGGCCCCGGGCCGCCGGCCCCGCCGAAGCCCGCCCGGTCCCGGCGGGACACGCGACCGCCGTCGCGTGTCCCGCCGGGACCGGAGCCCGGGGCGTCCTCCTACTGGAGGCGCCACTTCTGGTTGGCGGCCCCCGTGCAGGTCCATATCTGGACGCGGGTGCCGTTCGCCGAGGACGGGCCGATCACGTCGAGGCACTTGTCCGCCGCCGTGTTGACCACGTCCCCCGTCGAGGAGTTGTACGTCCACCGCTGTGCGCCGGAGCCGTTGCAGGTGTACAGCTGGACCTTTGCTCCGTCGGCCGTGGAGCCCGAGGTGACGTCGAGGCAGGCGCCCAGCACCTTGACGGAGCCGTCCGGGCCGACCGTCCAGCGCTGGTTGGCCGCGCCGGTGCAGTCCCAGATCTGGACCGGGGTCCCGTCGGCCCCCGTGTTGCCCGTGGCGTCCAGGCACCTGCCGCCGACGCCGGTGAGCGCGCCGCTGCTGCCCGGGGAGCCCGACTGGGTGCCCGACCAGGTGAACGTCGCCGAGGTGCGGCCGGGCAGGGAGTAGGTGAACTTCTGCCCGCCCCAGTTGACGGTCACCTGCTGCGCCGACGCCGCGCCGTTGTAAGCGATCAGGGCCTTCGAGCCGTCCGGGTTGCGCCAGGCCACGTTGGGCACCGCGGAGCTGCCGGTCGAGGCGATGCGGGCGGCTCCGGGCCGGACGTATTTCGTCAGGTGGCCCATCGTGTAGTACTCGATCGTGTAGTCGACCTGGCCGTGCCGGCTGTCCCCGTTGTGCACGGTGACCAGGCCGTCGCAGGTGCCGCAACCCCCGTTGTGCGGACCCCTGTTCTGATCGACCGCGAGCGACCACTTGGTGACCGACTTCGCCCAGTTGCGGGTGTAGTCGATGATGTTGAGCATGTCCTCGCGCTGCTGGTCGGCGATCCAGGTGCCGCCCGAGTGCTCGGTCTGGAAGGCGTCCAGCTGCGGGTACCGGTCGTGCACGGCCGTCTGCTTCGCGATGTCGCCGCCGTAGCCGTGCCAGGCGATCCCGCCGAAGTTCGGGTGGCTGCGCACCGCCGCGTCGTCGACGGTCGGGGCGGCGTAGGCGTCGTAGGAGTCCCAGTTCCAGTCGTGCGCCAGCACCTTGGTCGCCAGGCCCGCTGCCTGGAGCTTCGGCAGCAGCTCGCTCTTGGTGAAGTAGGCCAGCCCCGAGCCGTTCCAGCTCATCGACGGGTACCCGGAGCAGCAGGTCGGCTCGTTCTGCGCGGTGACGTAGTCGACCGGGACGCCCTGGGCCTTCCACGCCTGGAGGTACTTCACGAAGTAGTTCGCGTAGGCGCCGTAGTTCTCGGCCTTCAGCCAGCCGCCGTTGAGCTGTCCGTTGTCCTTCATCCACGCCGGGGCCGTCCACGGGGAGGCGACCGTCGTGAGCGCCGGGTTGAGCTGCTCGGCCTGCTTGGTGAGCGGCAGCACGTCCTGCAGATCGTGTGCGATCGAGAAGTTGGCAAGATTCGGGTCGCTCTGTCCCGCCGGCATGTCGTCGTAGGTGTAGCCGAACCGTGCGAGGTCGGATCCGCCCATCGGATTGCGTACGAACGACAGCCCGATGCCCTCGGTGGGCGAGAAGAGCTTCTTCATCGTCGCGTCCCGGGTCGCCTGGCTCAGTGCCCCGCTGCCCTTCATCAGCCAGGCCGCCGTGTCCGTGAACGAGGCACCGCCTCCGGTGAAGGTCTGGTAGCGGGTGTTCTCGTCGACCGTGATGTTCGTGCCGGAGCCGCCGTTGCCCGCGCCGAAGGCGACCGGTGTCTGCGCCTGGAGGCCGCGTGTGACATGGCGGCCGCCGGAGTCGTCCGTGGTGGTCAGCACGATGTTCACGGTCTCGCCGGCCGCCTGCGCGGTGCCCGAGGAGAGCCCGGCCAGTCCCGCGGTCGCGAGCGCCGTCGCGACGAGGACTCTCGCCGTCCTGCTGGTCCGAATCATGGCTGCTGCCTTTCTCGGCAGAGTGGGGGTGAAGTGCCGTCGAACGAGCCGTGAGTGAACTGCTCTTACGTGCCCACGTCAAGAGGACCGTTCGTTCAAGAGGTGAACGCAAGCCTTGTCGGAGCTGCTTCCAGCATCGGTACGGACCAATCTCGGTGTGAAGTATTGACGCCTCTGTTCCGGCGGGGTTAACTCCAGCCGCAACGCCGGTACCGGTTCCGGAACCGGTACCGAACCCCGACCGACCCCCTGTCCTGCCTTGTCCCCGGAGGCCCCGTTGCGTGTCACCATCGCCGATGTCGCCCGTGAGGCCGGCGTCAGCAAGACGACCGTGTCCCGGGTCATCAACCTCAAGGGAGAAGTGGACGGTTCGACGGCCGCCCGTGTTCGTGAAGTGATCGCGAACCTCGGTTACGTACCCAGCTCCGGCGCCGTCGGACTGGCGCGTGGCCGCAGCCGTACGGTCGGGCTGCTGGTGCCCTCGTTCACCTGGCCGTGGATGGGTGAGGTGCTCCAGGGGATCGTCGACACGGTCGAGGCCGCCGACTACGGGCTGCTGCTCTTCACGTGCACCCGGGGAGCGGAGTCCGTCAAGCGCTTCACCACCCAGGTGTCGGCGCGCGCCTTCGACGGGCTCGTCGTCGTCGAACCGGAGAACACGCTCGACCAGCTCACCGAACTGCACCGCTCCGGACTGCCGATCGTGCTGATCGACGACCGGGGGCACCATCCCGAATTCCCCTCCGTCGTGACCACCAATCACGAGGGGGGCGCGTCCGCCGCCCGCCATCTGCGAGCGGCGGGGCGCACCAGGCCCCTGGTCGTCACCGGCCCGCAGCACTTCGGCTGCGTCCGCGACCGGCTGGCGGGCTTCCGTTCGGTCCTGCCCACGGACCTGGTCGTGGACGGGGACTTCACCGAACGCCGCGGCCGTCTCGTCGTGGAGGAACTCCTGGCGGCCGGAACCGAGTTCGACTCCGTCTTCGCCCTCAACGACATCAGTGCGGCCGGGGTCCTGCGGGCCCTGAGAGCCGCCGGCCGCCGCGTACCCGACGACATCGCGGTGGTCGGCTTCGACGACATCCCGATGGCCGAACACACCGAACCGCCGCTGACCACCGTGCACCAGCCCACCCGGCAGATGGGTGTGGCGGCGGCCCGCCTGCTGCTCTCCCACCTCGGCGGCACCGCCGTACCGGACGGACCGGTCGTGCTGCCCACCGAACTGGTCGTGCGCCACTCGGCGCCGTAACGGACCCGGCTCCGCCGGGCGTCCGTCCGCATCCCCGAACCAGCCGCAACCGGCACACGCACCACCCGCCCCGGCGCGTCGAGCGCTGTCCACACCGGATCTCCCAGACCCGCAGTCCTCCTGGAGTCGCCATGTCCGTACGCCGTCGTCACACTCTGAGAGCGCTCTCAGTCGCCACTGCCGTGGTCGCGCTCGCCGCGGGCTGCTCGTCCGCCAACTCGGGCGCCAACAAGGGAGGCGGAGCAGGCGCCTCCGGCGTGCTGAACATCGGGAAGCCCGACGGGCCGCAGACGAACAACAGCAACCCGTTCCTCGCCACCTCCGCGAGCGCCACGCTCGGCTACCGGTACATGATCTACGAGCCGCTGGCCATGACCAACATGATCCGCCCCACGGACAAGGCGGACCCCTGGCTCGCGACCGCGTGGGACTGGGAGTCCAACTTCACCAAGCTCACCTTCACCCTGGACGAGCGGGCCAAGTGGGCCGACGGCAAGCCGCTCACCGCGGACGACGTCGCCTTCACCTTCGAGCTGCTCAAGAAGCACCCGGCGCTCAACGGCAACGGCATCCCCTACGACGGTGTCGCCGTCGAGGGGAAGAAGGTCGTCCTGACGTTCAAGGAATCGCAGTTCGTCAACCAGAACAAGATCATATCGACCTATGTCGTGCCCAAGCACATCTGGGAGAAGGTCGAGAACCCCGAGACCTGGCCCAACCGCACCCCGGTCGGCTCCGGCCCGTACAAGCTGAAGACCTTCACCCCGCAGACCACCACCCTGACCGCCACGCCCACCTACTGGAAGGGCAAGACCAAGGTCAAGGAGCTGCGCTACAGCACGTACAACGACAACAGCGCCGCGACCACCGCCCTGGCCAACGGCAAGCTCGAGTGGTCGTTCGTCTTCATGCCGAACTACAAGCAGCTGTACGTCGCCAAGGACCCGGCGAACCACAAGCTCTGGTTCCCCTCGGGGCTCGGCATCCACGGCCTGTGGTTCAACACCGCCCGCAAGCCGTTCGACAACCCGGCGCTGCGCAAGGCGATGGCCATGGTCGTCGACCGCAACGCGATCCACGTCCAGGCGCAGGCGACGCTCTACCCGGAGATCACCAACCCGACCGGCATCCCGCTGCCCGCCGGTGAGCCCTTCCTCGCACCGGAGTACAAGAGCGCCACCACGAAGCCCGACATCGACGGGGCCAAGGCGCTGCTCAAGGACGCCGGCTTCAAGCTCAGCGGCGGCGTCCTGAAGGACCCGAGCGGCAAGCCCGTGAAGCTGACCTTCACCGACCCGGCCGGCTGGAACGACTACATCACCGGGCTCTCGATCATCAAGGACAGCATCAAGGAGCTCGGCATCGAGGCCAAGGTCAAGACCCAGACCGCCGAGGCCTGGACGAACGACGTCGCCGTCGGCAACTTCGACGCCACCCTGCACTGGACCAACAGCGGCGCCACCCCGTACGACATGTACCAGAACATCATGGACGGGGCGATCCTCCAGCCCGTCGGCAAGGCCTCCCAGCTCGGCAACTTCGGCCGCTTCAAGAGCCCCGAGGGCACCGCCGCGCTGAAGGAGTACGCCAACGCCACGGACGACGCGACGCGGACCAAGGCCATGAACTCCCTCCAGAAGATCATGGTCGACCAGGCGCCGGTCATCCCGACGGCCGCCGCCCCCATCGGTGCCGAGTACTCCACGAAGAACTGGGTGGGCTGGCCGACCGAGGAGGACCCCTACGCAGCCCCGCAGCACACCCAGCAGGACGCGCTGGAAGTCGTGCTGAACCTGAAGCCCGCCAAGTAAGCACGGGAAGAACCGGCCATGACCACCGAACAGTCCGAAGACGTGCGCACCACGACGGATGTGGTGCTCGAAGCACGCGGAGTCACCAAGCACTTCCCCGTACGGCGCACCGGCAAGGACCTCCTCGCCCGCAGCCGCCGTACCGTCCACGCCGTCGACGACGTCTCGCTGAAGCTCCGGCGCGGCACCGTCACGGCTCTGGTGGGGGAGTCCGGCTCGGGCAAATCCACCGTCGCACGGCTGCTCGCCCAGCTGTACCCGCTCACCGCGGGGGAGATCGAGCTGGGCGGCACGGCGGTGAAGGCCGGGCGTGGCCGGTCCTTCCGTAGATACGTCAAGCAGGTCCAGCTGATCTTCCAGGACCCCTTCGCCTCGCTCAACCCGGTGCACACCGTGCGCTACCACCTGACCCGCGCCCTGAAGATCCACGGCCGGGCGGGGAGCGGGGAGGCGGAACTGGAGACCCACCTGGCGGCTCTGCTGGAACGCGTCCAGCTGACTCCTCCTCATCAGTATCTGGAGAAGTTCCCGCACGAGCTGTCGGGAGGGCAGCGCCAGCGCGTCGCGATCGCGCGCGCGCTCGGCGCCGACCCCCAGGTCCTGCTCGCCGACGAGCCGGTGTCGATGCTGGACGTGTCGATCCGGCTCGGCGTCCTCAACCTGCTCCGCGACCTCAAGGAGCGCCTGCACCTGGCGATCCTCTACATCACCCACGACATCGCGTCCGCCCGCTACTTCGCGGACACGACGCTGGTGATGTACGCAGGCCGGATCGTCGAGGGCGGCGACAGCGAGACCGTCACCCAGCACCCCGCGCACCCCTACACCCAGCTGCTCATTGCCTCGGCGCCCGACCCCGACCGGGTGGCGGACGCCGAGGCGCAGGAGGAGACCGGGAGCGGCGAGCCGCCCTCCCTGATCGCACCGCCGGCGGGCTGCCGCTTCCACCCCCGCTGCCCGAAGGCCATGGAGCGCTGCCGCACCGAGCTGCCGCCGCGCTTCGACCTGGCGGACGGCCAGTGGGCCGCCTGCTGGCTGTACGACGGCACCACCGCCGAGGGAGCAGCGAAGTGAAGTACATCCTCCAGCGGTTCGCCTTCTACGCGGTCACCGCATGGGCCGCGATCACCATCAACTTCCTGATCCCGCGCATGATGCCGGGCGACCCCGTCGACGCCCTGATGAGCCGCTACCAGGGGCAGCTGGACACCACCGCCATCGCCTCGCTGAAGGCGCTGTTCGGCCTCGACGAGAACCAGTCGATCTGGTCGCAGTACACCGACTACTGGTCGCACCTGCTCGACGGCGACCTCGGGCTCTCCTTCACCTTCTTCCCGACCCCGGTCGGCGAGGTGATCTCCCAGTCGCTGCCCTGGACGCTGGCCCTGGTCGGCATCACCACCCTGATCAGCTTCCTGCTCGGCACCGGCATCGGCGTCTACAGCGGCTGGCGGCGCGGTTCCTGGCTGGACGGGCTGCTGCCCGTGACCACCTTCATCTCGGCCATCCCGTACTTCTGGCTCGGCCTCATCGCCATCGCGGTGTTCGCGGTCAAGTGGCAGATCTTCCCGGCCGCCGGCGGGTACGACAACTCCCTGGTACCGGCCTTCGACTGGCCGTTCGTCTCCAGTGCGCTCTACCACGGGGTGCTCCCCGGCGTGACGATCGTCCTGAGCGCGATCGCCGGGTGGATCCTCGGCATGCGCAACATGATGGTGACGGTCTCCTCGGAGGACTACGTCATGGTCGCGCAGGCCAAGGGCCTCTCCGAGCGGCGCGTGATGTTCTCCTACGCCGCACGCAACGCCGTGCTGCCCAACATCTCGGGCTTCGCCCTCTCGCTGGGCTTCATCGTCGGCGGCACCCTGCTGGTCGAGATGGTCTTCTCGTACCCGGGCATCGGCTACCAGCTCTTCCAGGCGGTCGGGGCCAAGGACTACCCGCTCATGCAGGGCGTCTTCCTGATCATCACGCTCTCCGTGCTCGCCGCGAACCTGCTGGCCGACATGGCCTACGCCCTCCTCGACCCCCGCACTCGTAAGGAGGCCTGACGACTGTGTCCGTCACCGCCACCGACGTCGCCGTACTGGACGACCCGCCCACCCCCGCCGCAGCGGGCCGGGTGAGGTTCCGCTTCCTGCGCGGAGGGAAGACCCGCACCGGGCTGCTGATCCTCGCGTTCTTCGTGATCCTCGCGGTGGCGGGCCCCTGGCTCGCCCCGTACGACCCCGACGCCATGAGCGACCAGCTGCTGCAACCGCCCTCCGGGGAGCACTGGTTCGGGACGACCCAGACCGGGCAGGACGTCCTGTCCCAGATCCTGGTCGGCACCCGCGGCGTGCTGCTCGTCGGATTCCTCGCCGGCATCCTGGCGACCGTGCTGTCCGTGCTCATCGGGGTCAGCGCGGGGTTCCTCGGCGGAGCCGCCGACGAGATCCTCTCGATGCTCTCCAACATCTTCCTCGTCATCCCGGGCCTGCCGCTGATCATCATCATCGCGAGCTTCGTCGAGGACACCGGGGACCTGCTGATAGCCGCCGTCATCGCCCTCACCTCATGGGCCTGGGGGGCGCGTGTGCTGCGCGCCCAGACCCTGTCGCTGCGGCGCCGCGACTACGTGGAGGCCGCCCGCGCCACCGGTGAGTCCACCTGGCGGATCATCCTGTTCGAGGTCATGCCGAACCTCACCGCCGTCATCGCGTCCGGCTTCGTCGGCACCGTCATCTTCGCGGTCCTCTCGGAAATCACCCTGGCCTTCATCGGCGTCGCCGACATCTCCCACTGGAACTGGGGGACGGTGCTCTTCTGGGCGCAGTCCAACCAGGCCCTGGCCCAGGGCGCCTGGTGGTGGTTCGTGCCGGCCGGCCTGTGCATCGCCCTGCTGGGCACCGCGCTCTCCCTCATCAACTTCGGCATCGACGAGTTCGTCAACCCGCGCCTGCGCACCGCGACGGGCTCCTCCCGGAAGGTCCGGATGCGGGTCGGCTTCACCCCCGTGGTCCGCACCGCCGGGCCCCGGTCGCCCGGCGCGTCCGGGCCGCCCGCGTTCACCCCGGTGGTCCGCGAGGGCGCCGCCGCGGAGCAGACACCGCCCGCGGCACCCGAATCGCCCGGCAAGCCCAGCAAGGAGCACAGCGCATGACCGCCGAGCCGATCCTCACCATCAGCGGCCTGAACGTCGACTACGGCACCGGCGCGACCGGGGTCCGAGCGCTGCGGGACATCGACCTCACCCTGCACCGCGGTGAAGTCCTCGGTCTCGCGGGCGAGTCGGGCTCGGGCAAGTCCACGCTGGCGTACGCCGTCACCCGGCTCCTCTCCCCTCCCGGGGTGATCACCGGGGGCGACGTGCACTACCACCGGCCGGGCGGGGAAGCAGTCGACATCCTCGCCCTGAGCCCGGACGAGCTGCGCGCCTTCCGCTGGCAGGAGCTGTCCATCGTGTTCCAGGGGGCGATGAACTCGCTGAACCCGGTGCACACCGTCCACAGCCAGCTCACCGACGTGCTCACCGCGCACCGCCCCGGCATGCGCGCCGCCGAGCGGACCGCGCGGGCCGAGGAGCTGCTGAACCTCGTCGGCATCTCCGCCGACCGGCTCGCCGCCTACCCCCACCAGCTCTCCGGCGGCATGCGCCAGCGCGTGATGATCGCGATGGCGCTCGCCCTGGAACCCGAGATCGTCATCATGGACGAGCCCACCACCGCACTGGACGTCGTGATGCAGCGGCAGATCCTGCGCAAGCTGGTGGAACTGCGCGAGCGCCTGTCGTTCTCCGTCGTGTTCATCACCCACGACATCTCACTGCTCATCGAGTTCTCGGACCGGATCGCGATCATGTACGGCGGTCGGATCGTGGAGCAGGCGGGCGCCGCAGAGATCTACCGCGACCCCCGCCACCCCTACAGCGAGGGCCTGCTGCACTCCTTCCCCGCGCTGCACGGGCCCCGGCGCGAGCTCACCGGTATCCCCGGCTCGCCCCCGCACCTGTCCGCGATGCCTGCGGGCTGCGCCTTCCACCCCCGGTGCGGCAAGGCCTTCGACGCGTGCGCGGAGCGCGTCCCGGTCCTCGCCGCACCGGACGCCGGCCAGGACCGCGAGGTCGCTTGCTGGCTGCACCACTGACCGCACCACCGTCACCACCCCACAGCACACCCGGAGTTACGGAGACCCATGAATCTCGTCACGCCCCGCAGCAGCCTGCAGCCCGCCGCCGTCCAGGGACTCCCCGCGGACTTCCGCTGGGGCGTGGCCACCTCCTCGTACCAGATCGAGGGCGCCGTCTCCGAGGACGGCCGCACCCCCTCCATCTGGGACACCTTCTGCCGGGTCCCGGGCGCCGTGCACCACGCGGAGCACGGCGACGTGGCCTGCGACCACTACCACCGGATGCCCGAGGACGTGGAGCTGATCGCCGGCCTGGGCGTCGACACCTACCGCTTCTCGCTGGCCTGGCCGCGCATCCAGCCGGGCGGCCGGGGCCCGGCCAACGCCAAGGGCCTCGACTTCTACAAGCGGCTCGTCGACGAGCTCCAGGGCCGGGGCGTCACCCCCTGGATCACGCTCTACCACTGGGACCTGCCGCAGGAGCTGGAGGACGCGGGCGGCTGGCCGGCCCGGGACACCGCCCTGCGGTTCGCCGAGTACGCCATGCTCGCCTACGAGGCGCTCGGCGACCGGGTCGAGCACTGGACGACCCTGAACGAGCCGTGGTGCTCGGCGATGCTCGGATACGCCTACGGGGCGCACGCCCCCGGCCGCAGCGACATGGGCGACGCCATGGGCGCGGTCCACCACCTGCTCCTGGGCCACGGCCTCGCCGCCCGGCAGATGCGCGAGGCGGCGGGGAGCAACCCGCTCGAACTCGGCATCACCCTCAATCTGGGCACCGCCACCCCGGAGACCGGCAGCGAGGCCGACCGGGAGGCCTGCCGCCGTGCCGACGGCATGGGCACCCGCCTCTACCTCGACCCGATCGTCCACGGGAGCTACCCGCAGGACGTCGTCGAGGACCTCGCGGCGCAGGGCATCGAGCTGCCCGTGCGGGACGGCGACCTGGAAGCCATCTCCACCCCCCTCGACGTCCTCGGCGTCAACTTCTACCGGGGCGCCCTGTTCTCCGGTGTCACCGAGGAGGGGTCGCCGACCGACGCCGACGGCCTCCCCGTCGTCCGCGGGGTCGAGCGCGACCTGCCGCGCACCGCCATGGACTGGGAGATCACCCCCACCGAGCTCACCCATCTGCTGACGCGTCTCCAGCGCGACTACGCGCTGCCGACCGTCATCACCGAGAACGGCGCCGCCTTCGACGACACCGTCGCCGCGGACGGCTCCGTGCCCGACACCGACCGCACCGCCTATCTCGCCGACCACATCGAGGCCGTGGCCGAGGCACGCCGGCAGGGCGCCGACGTCCGGGGCTACTTCGCCTGGTCGCTGATGGACAACTTCGAGTGGGCCTACGGCTACGACAAGCGGTTCGGCATCGTCCGCGTCGACTACGACACGCAGGTGCGGACGCTCAAGGACAGCGCCAAGTGGTACCGCGACACGATCCGCCTCACCCGTGAATCACGCACCGACTGACCCGTATCGGTGGGTGTCCGACCGCATCCAGGCATGATCCTCGACCTCGCCCTCGGCGGCGCCTGTCCCGCCGGCTGGAACAAGGACACCCAGCCCTCCTGGGGTCTTCCTCGGCCCAGCGTCGACCGCGTCGCCCAGGGCGGCATCACGGCGGAGACCGACGGGGTGCGCGTCGAGCAGAAGTAGTCCCGACCACCGGCCACCGGAGCAGAGAAGAGCCGCACATGCCCCGTACACCGCACGCCCGCGCACGCCACCGCGCGAGACCGGCGACCGCCGCGCTCGCAGCCGCCACCGTCCTCGCCTCCCTCCTCGCCGGGGCCGTCCCCAGCGCGGCGGCCGACGCCGAGGACCCCGCACCCGTCCTCGTCGACCGCTTCGAGGGCGAGGTCCCCTTCGGCAACCCGCCCGCCGACTCCCTGTTCACCTGGGGCGGCGACGCGGACGACCACCCCGCGCTGGAGTTCAAGGAGCGCGCCGACGCCCCCGAGGGCTCCAAGGTCCTCCAGGGCACGTACGACATCAGCGCCTGGGGCGGACTGAGCCACGAGTTCGCCGTCGACCAGCCGCCCGAGGACTGGACCGCCCACAAGGGCATCCGCTTCTGGTGGTACGGCCAGAACACCGCGCCCCTGCCGCCCGGTTCGGGCAAGCGGATCAACTTCGAGATCAAGGACGGCGGCGCGAACGGCGGCGCCTCCGAGCTGTGGACCACCTCCTTCACCGACGACTGGGAGGGGTGGCACCAGGTCGAGATCCCCTTCGCCGACTTCGTCTACCGTGCCGACTACCAGCCCGTCGGCGGCATCGACCAGGTCCTCGGCCTGAACGAGATGTGGGGCTACGCCCTCACCCTCCCGACCGGCGCCCCCGGTTCCTTCGCCATGGACGCCGTCGAGCTGTACGGCAAGGCCGACCCGGCCCTGAAGTCGAGCGTCGTCGTCGACTCCGCGGTGCACACGGTCAAGGAGGGCGGCACGGCGGACATCAGGATCTCCGTCGCCACCACCGGCTCCGTGCCCACCGAGGAGCCCGTCACCGTCGCGTACACGACGAAGGGCGGCAGCGCCGAACCCGGCAAGGACTACACCCCGGTCAGCGGCACCCACACGTTCCCCGCGGGCACCGCCTCCGGCACCACGCACACCGTCACCGTGGCCACCGCCAAGGACAAGGGGGCCGAGTCCGCGGAGACGATCCCGCTGGAGCTCACGGTCACCGGGGCGAAGGCGCCCAAGGAGAACCCGCAGGTCGTCATCGACGCCCACGGGCTGCCGTACCAGAACGCGAAGCTGCCGGTGAAGCAGCGGGTCGCCGACCTGCTGGCGCGGATGTCGCCGGCCGAGAAGGCCGGGCAGATGACCCAGGCCGAACGCAACGCGCTGAAGTCGCAGGGGGACATCGCCGCGTACGACCTGGGCTCGCTGCTCTCCGGCGGCGGCTCGGTGCCCACCCCGAACACGCCCGAGGCGTGGGCGAAGATGGTGGATGCCTACCAGCTGCGCGCCCAGGCCACCCGCTTCCAGATCCCGCTGATCTACGGCGTGGACGCGGTGCACGGCCACAACAACGTGATCGGCTCGACGATCATGCCGCACAACATCGGCATCGGGGCGGGCCGCGACCCGAAGCTCGCCGAGAAGACCGGCGCCGTCACCGCGAGCGAGGTCCGCGCCACCGGCATCCCGTGGGACTTCGCCCCCTGCGTCTGCGTCACCCGTGACGAGCGCTGGGGACGTTCCTACGAGGCCTACGGCGAGGACCCGGCCCTGGTCGAGGCCATGGAGACGGTCATCACCGGCATGCAGGGCAGCCCCTCGGGCAAGGACCTCGCCCGCAACGACAAGGTGCTGGCCAGCGCCAAGCACTTCGTCGGCGACGGCGGCACGGAGTTCGGCTCGTCCACCACCGGCTCGTACACGATCGACCAGGGCGTCACGAAGGTCACGCGGCAGGAGCTCGAAGCGGTGCACCTGGCGCCGTTCGCCGAGTCCGTGAAGCGGGGCGTCGGCACGGTCATGCCGTCGTACTCCTCGCTGGACATCCTCGGTGACGACGCCGGTCCGGTGAAGATGCACGCCAACGCGGAGATGATCAACGGTGTGCTCAAGGACCGGATGGGCTTCGAGGGCTTCGTCATCAGCGACTGGCAGGCCATCGACCAGATCCCCGGCGACTACGCGAGCGACGTCCGCACCTCGGTCAACGCCGGACTGGACATGATCATGGTCCCGACCGCGTACCAGGACTTCACGAAGACACTCCAGGACGAGGTCACCGCCGGCCGGATCAGCCAGGCCCGGATCGACGACGCGGTGTCCCGGATCCTCACCCAGAAGTTCCGCCTCGGCCTCTTCGAGAAGCCGTACGCGGACACGTCGAACCTGGACGAGGTCGGTTCCTCCGCACACCGCGCGGTCGCCCGTGAGGCCGCGGCGAAGTCCCAGGTGCTGCTGAAGAACGACGGGGCGGTGCTCCCGCTCAAGGCCTCGCAGAAGGTCTACGTCGCCGGCTCGAACGCCGACGACCTCGGCAACCAGGCCGGCGGCTGGACCGTCAGCTGGCAGGGCGCATCCGGTGCCACCACCACGGGCACGACGATTCTGAAGGGCATCGAGAAGAACACCTCCTCGGCCACCTTCTCCAAGGACGCATCCGCCCCGACCGACGGCTACGACGCCGGTGTCGTGGTCGTCGGCGAGAAGCCGTACGCCGAGGGCATCGGGGACGTCGGCAACGGCCACGACCTGGAGCTTTCGGACGCCGACAAGAAGGCCGTCGACACCGTGTGCGCCGCCATGAAGTGCGCGGTCCTGATCGTCTCGGGCCGCCCCCAGCTCATCGGGGACCGGCTCGGCGACATCGACGCCCTGGTCGCCTCCTGGCTGCCCGGCACCGAGGGCGACGGCGTCGCCGACGTCCTCTACGGCAAGCGGGCCTTCACCGGACAGCTCCCGGTGACCTGGCCGAAGTCGGAGTCGCAGCTCCCGATCAACGTCGGCGACGCGGCCTACGACCCGCAGTTCCCGTACGGCTGGGGACTGACCACCCTGAAGAAGGTCCCGACGGGCGGTGACCTCACCCTCGCGGGGCTCGCCGTCGCCGCCCAGCTCGCCGAGCGGGCGGGCCTCGGGAGGACCGCGGCCGGCAAGGAGATCGTGGACCGGGCCAGGCTCCTGGTCCAGCAGCGGGCCGGCGGAAAGCTGACCCCGGCGGTCTCCAAGCCGTTCGCCGAGGCGGACCACCTGCTGCTCACCGGCGACCTGACCGGGGCGGTGGCGAAGCTGCGCGCGGCGTACCGCGCCGTGTGACCGCGTAACCGCACGAAGAGGGACCCGGGCGGGTGACGCGTTTGTCACCCGCCCGGGTTACTTTCGGAGTATGCGGAAGAGGCTGTTCGCCCCCTTGTGGGCCTGCCTGCTGCTGATGATCTCGGCGGCACTGCTGGCCATGACCTCCACTGCCCATGCCGCCCCGTCCACGATCGACGACGCGGCCCGCGCCCTGCGCCAGGGCCCCGTGTACGTCGATCCGGCCGCGTCCGGCCAGCTCTCGGCGTCCCAGGAGGCCGCCCTGGAGAAGAAGATCACGGACGCCGACAAACCGGTCTTCGTGGCCGTGCTGCCGGCCACCTCGCAGTACCCGCCGGAGAACCTCCTCCAGAACCTGCGCACCGACACCGGGATCACCGGTGTGTACGCCGTGCGCCTCGGCGACGGGTTCGACGCGGGCGCCGACCCGCAGGTCATGCCGACCCGGGCCGTCGAGAACCTCACGACCCTGGTGAAGGCGCCCGGCGCGGACACCGGCACGGCGGCCCAGCTGAACGCGTTCGTCGACAGGGCCGTCGACCAGGCCGAGGGCAGTGCCCCGGCCTCCTGGTCCGGCGGCGGCTCCGGCGACGGCGACGGTGCCGGGACCGGCGCGCCGGTGACCGGTCTGGTCGTCCTCGGAGGCCTGGTCGTCCTGGGCGGGGGCACCGCTTTCGCGCTCGCACGCCGCAACAGGAAGCGCAAGGAGGAAGAGGAGCGGGCCGCGCTGGAGAAGCTCCGGGTCGTCGTGGACGAGGACATCACCGCGTACGGCGAGACCCTGGACCGGCTGGACTTCCACCCCGCCGAGAAGGGCGCCGACGACGCGATGCGCCTCGACTACGAGCGCGCGCTGGACTCCTACGAGGACGCCAAGTCCCGCATGGGCGGGGCGCAGCACCCGTCCGACGTGCGCGGGGTCACCCAGGCCCTGGAGGACGGCCGCTTCTCGCTCGCCGTCCTGGAGGCCCGCCGTACGGGCAGCGCGCTCCCGGCACGCCGCCCGCCCTGCTTCTTCGACCCGCGCCACGGTCCCGCCGTCGCGGACGTCCGCTGGACACCGTCCGGCGGATCGGCCCGGGAGGTCCCGGTCTGCGGCGCGGACGAGGCGCGCCTGCGCGAGGGCGAGGACCCCCTGAGCCGCACGGTCGACGTCGGTGACGGGCGGAGGCGCCCGTACTGGGAGGCCGGCCCCGCCTACGGCCCCTGGGCCGGCGGCTACTTCGGCGGCGGGCTGCTGCCGGGCCTGCTGGTCGGCACCATGCTCGGCTCGATGCTCTCCACCCCGGCGTACGCGGCGGAGTACGGCGGCGGTGACTTCGGCGGAGGCGCAGGAGGCGGCGACTGGAGCGGCGGGGACGTCTCCGGCTCCGACTTCGACTCCTCCGGCTTCGGTGGCGGAGGCTTCGGGGACGGCGGCGGGTTCGGCGGAGGCGGTGGCGGGTTCGACGGGGGCGGCGGGTTCTGAGCGTCCTTGCAGTGGGGCGGCACCCCTACCTCAGACGGGTCCACCAGACGGCCACTCCGCCGAGGACGATCAGCAGGCACATCGCCGCGTTGCTCCGCCGGTAGTCCATCAGGACCGCCGCGAACTCGCGGATCGTCGCGTTCGGCCAGAAGTACGCGGCGGTGGGCGCTCCGACCACCTGTCCCCGGATCCGGACCCGCCGGGCGGTGAGGGCGGCACGGAAGGCGTGGTAGTTGTTCGTGACGACGACGCACCGGTAGCCGGGTTTCGCCTTCTCCATGATCGCCTTGCTGAACCGCAGGTTCTCCTCCGTCGTCGTCGACCGGTCCTCCCGCTCGATGAGGTGGGCCGGGAAGCCCTCGGCCACCAGGTGGTCCGCCATGGCGTGGGATTCGGGCAGGTCCTCGTCGGGTCCCTGCCCGCCCGAGGTGATGAGCACGGGGGAACCGCCGCGCCGGGAGAGCCGGGCGTGGACCTCGCGCCCCCGTTTCAGCCTGCTCGCGAGGAGCGGCGGCACGGTGGACCCGCCGACGAGCCCCGAACCCAGCACCACCACGAAGTCGGCCCTGCGGCGCACCAGCAGCCGTCCGTAGAGGAAGGCGTAGCAGACGAAGCACAGGAACAGGAACGAGAAGTAGAGCGCCAGCGCGCCGGCCGTGGCCGCCACCCCGATCAGCACCGGGGTCCGCAGCCAGGCGGCGACGGCCAGCAGGGCGAGCTCGGCGAGGATCGCCAGGGCGCTCAGCAGCGACAGCAGGTTGGACGGGCTCCTGCCCTCCTTGCGCAGCATCCGTACGCCGTTGAGGAAGAGGAAGTACGTCAGGACGAGGACGGCCACGGCACCCGGAACCAGCAGCGACACCGCCACGACCCGTGCCGACGCGTACCCGGACGAGACCATGCGGTACAGGAGGCCCGCCAGGGCGCAGAGAACCGCCAGCCCCAGGATCACGGCGTTGCTGAACTTCCGGCGCTCACGTGAGGCGCTCACACAGAAGACGAGGAGAAGAAGCGCCGCCGGGGCGTAGATCACCATGCGCACAGCGTAGGCAGCGCGCCGGTCCGGCAGGACAGCGAGGTGGGACCACGGCGGGAAGGTGCGGGTGGCGCGGAGATCCGGCGTGTCCTCCGGGGGCCGCGAGCCGTTGATCCGGCATGAAGAAGCGAAGCGCACTCGCCGTTCTCACGTTCGCCACCGGCGTGGTCATCGCCGCGATCAGTCCGCACCCGGGAGACGGGGACGCGGCACACGCGGCCGGACAGCCCGTCTCGCTCGGAGCGCTCGACGACGCCGGGGGACTCGGCGAACTGGTCGACGGCGCCGCCGGAGCCACGTCGTCCACCGCCTCCACGGTCATCAGCGTGGTGGAGGAGGCCCGCGAGAGCTGAGGCGGCCGACGAGCGCGGCGCGTTCCGCGCCGGCCCCGCCCGATGGTTCCCGGCACACCCTGCGCCGGGACCCCAGGGCCGGCGGACCCGGGCCTCAGGCCTTCGCGTCCTCCCAGGTCTCCGGCGCCCACACGCCCGACCGCTTCAGCGAGGCCGGGCAGTGCAGGTAGATCTCGTCGATGTCCACGACCAGCGCCAGGTCGGGACGCCGCCCCTTGACCGCCATCTCGTCGAAGAAGGGGGCGTCCGTCAGGATGCGGGCGCGGCCGTTGATCCGCAGGACGGTCATCGCGCCGGGTATCAGGTAGAGCAGGCCCACGTGCGGGTTGGACAGGATGTTGTGGAAGCTGTCGCCGCGCCGGTTGCCGGGGAGGTCGGGCAGCACGAGGGTGCGGGCGTCCAGGACCCGGGTGAAGCCCGGCTCGCCTCCCCGCGGGGAGGTGTCGCAGTTGCCGTCGGCGTCGGAGGTCGACACCGCGCAGAAGGGCGCGCGGGCCAGCAGGCCGAGATCGTCCTCGGTGAGCTCGTCGTGGACCTTGTCGATGACGAGCGGCCAGGGCTCGCCCAGGATCTCCCGCAACTGCTCCGCCGACCGCAGGAGCACCGCTCCCGCGAGGGGGTCGTCACCGGGGGAGAGGGCGGTGGCGGGGGCCACGGGCGCGGCATTCGACAAGGGTTTCTCCGTAGCTCACATGGCGCGGCACCGGACCGCTGACCTGGCACTGTTAGGCTAACCTTACTTATGCTCGCGGGTGCCTCCCGTCCCGGGGGCGACGAGCAAGGGCGAGGAACAGTGCACCACCGCATGCCGCCGTCCCGGGCGCACCGGCCGTGAGCGGCCAGGTCCTCCAGGGAGCGAAGGAACACACGGCCCGGACACCGGAGCGGCGGTCCACGCGCAGCCGCCCCGTCCTGGCCCTCGGACTGCTCGCCGCCGTGGCCGTCCTGCTGCTGACCGTGCTGGCGAGCCTCTCCGTCGGCTCGGGCGACGTGCCCTTCCGCGACGTCCTGGACGGCGTGCTGGACCCGGACCCCGGGGTCAAGGGCCAGCTCATCGTCCAGGAGGTGCGCGTCCCCCGCACCGTCGCCGGACTGCTGGCCGGCGCGGCGCTGGGCCTCGCGGGCACGGTGATGCAGGGCGTCGCCCGCAATCCGCTCGCCGACCCCCAGCTCCTCGGCGTCAACGCGGGCGCCTCGGTGGCGGTGGTGTGCTCGATCAGCTTCTTCGGGTTCACGGCCGCCACGCAGTACATCTGGTTCGGCTTCCTCGGCGCGCTCCTCGCCGCCCTCCTCGTGTACGGGGTCGGCTCGCTCGGGCGCGAAGGCGCCACCCCGGTGAAGCTGGCCCTGGCCGGCGCCGCCACGAGCGCCGTGCTCACCTCCGTGACCAGCGCGGTCCTGCTCCAGGACCGCGAGAGCTATGACCGCTTCCGCTTCTGGCAGCTCGGCGCGCTCACGGCCCGGGACGGGGAGGTCCTGGCACAGGTGTCCCCGTTCATCGCGGCTGGTGCCGTCCTCGCCCTGCTGCTGGGGCCGCAGCTCAACGCCTTGTCCCTCGGCGACGACCTGGCGCGTGGCCTCGGCCAGCGGGTCGGCCTCGCCCGGCTGGCGTCGGCGCTCGCCGTGGTGCTGCTGTGCGGCGCGGCGACCGTCGTCGCGGGCCCGATCGGCTTCGTCGGCCTCGCCGTGCCGCACGCGGCCCGGCTCCTCACCGGCCCCGACTACCGCTGGGTCCTCCCCTACAGCATGGTCCTCGCCCCGGTCATGCTGCTCACCGCCGACATCGTCGGCCGGGTCGTCGCCCCGCCCGGCGAGATCCAGGTGGGCGTGGTCACCGCAGCGATCGGCTGTGTCCCCTTCATCTGGCTCGTCCGGCGCAGGAAGCAGGTGGAGCTGTGACCGGCACCCGGCTGCGGGAGGAGGCGCCCGACGCCCGCCTCGCGGACGCCGTGCACGTGGTGACCCGCGCACGGGGGCGTGAGCGGCGGCGCTCCGTCGTGGTGGCGGCGGGTCTGCTGGCCGCCGTGGTGGCGGTGTTCGCCGTCTCGCTCAGCGTCGGCGACATGGTGATGCCGCTCGGCAAGGTCGTGGAGACCCTGTTCGGCGGCGGTGACGGCGGTTCGCGGTTCGTCGTGCTGGAACTCCGGCTGCCCCGTGCCCTGCTGGCGGTGCTCGTCGGGATCGGCTTCGGGCTGTCCGGGGCCGTCTTCCAGTCCGTCCTGCGCAACCCGCTGGCAGCCCCCGACGTCATCGGCATCAGCGCCGGGGCGAGCGCGGTCGCCGTCACCGCGTCGCTGCTCTTCCAGGTCAGCGGTCTCGCCCTGTCCGGCAGCGCCCTCGTCGGGTCGGTGGCCGCCGGTGCGGCCATCTACCTGCTCGCCTGGCGCCAGGGTGTCGCGGGCCAGCGTCTCGTCCTGATCGGCGTGGGCTTCGGCACCGGGCTCAGCAGCGTCGTCTGGTACGTGATGGCCCGCTCCGACACCACCGACGCGCAGGAGGCCTATCTCTGGCTGACGGGCACCCTCAACGGCCGTTCCTGGGGCCAGCTGTGGCCGCTGCTGAGCGCGCTCGCCCTGCTCGTGCCGCTCACCGTCCTCGCCGCCCGCGTCCTGGGCCCCCTCCAGCTCGGGGACGACGCGGCGGCCGGTCTGGGGGCCCGCGTCGAACCGGGGCGGCTGGCGCTGCTCGGCTGCGCGACCGCCCTCGCGGGGGTCGCTACGGCGGCCGCGGGACCGGTCGGCTTCGTGGCCTTCGTCTCCGGGCCGATCGCCCGCCGGCTGGTGCCGGGCCGGGGCGCCGCGCTGCCCCACGCGGCGCTGACCGGAGCTTTGATCGTCCTGGTCGCCGACTTCGGTGCCCAGCACCTGCTGCCCTCGGTCCAGCTCCCGGTGGGCGTGGTGACGAGCATCATCGGGGCCCCCTACCTGCTCCTGCTCCTGGCCCGCGCCAACCGCGGGGGCACCGGTGGCTGACACACGTACGCACGACGACGACACCGAGGAAAGGCGTGGCCCCGCCGTGGCTGACCACACTCTTCGAGCCCAGGGCGTCCGCCTCGGCTACGGCGGCCGGGAGATCGTCTCCGGCCTGGACCTGAGTGTCCCGCCGGGGCGCATCACCGTCGTCGTGGGGCCGAACGCCTGCGGCAAGTCGACCCTGCTGCGGGCGATGGCGCGGCTGCTCGCCCCCTCGGAGGGTGCCGTGCTGCTGGACGGCCGGAGCATCCAGGAGATGCCGACGAAGGAGGTGGCCGCCGTGCTGGGCATCCTCCCGCAGAGCCCGTCCGCACCGGAGGGCATCACGGTCTCCGACCTGGTGGGGCGCGGCCGTTACCCGCACCAGGGCTGGTTCCGGCGCTGGAGCCCCGAGGACGACCATGCGGTCGCGCAGGCGCTGCTCTCCACCGGAACCCTGGACCTCGCGGACCGCCCCGTGGACGAGTTGTCGGGCGGACAGCGCCAGCGGGTGTGGATCGCGATGGCGCTCGCACAGCGCACGGACATCCTGCTGCTGGACGAGCCGACGACGTTCCTGGACGCCAGCCACCAGCTGGACGTCCTGGACCTGCTCACCGACCTGAACCACGAGCACGGGGTCACCATGGTCGCGGTGCTGCACGACCTCAATCTCGCCTGCCGCTACGCCGACCACATGGTCGCCATGAAGGACGGCCGGATCGTCGCGGAGGGCCGCCCGTCCGACATCGTGACGGAGTCCCTGGTGAGCGAGGTGTTCGGCATGCGCTGCTCGGTGCTGGAGGACCCGGCGTCGGCGACGCCGATGGTGGTGCCGCTCGGCCGCCACCATGTGAAGGGTGCGTCCGCCCGCCCGCCCCGCGTCGTGATCGATAATTAGGTTAGGCTAGCCTAAGTGGCATGAACGATTCTGCTCCCCGTACCCGCCGTGCCCGTCGTACCCCGGTCCTGATGGCCGGGGTCGTCGCGGCCCTCCTCGTCGGCCTCGCCGCCTGCGGCTCCTCCGACGGCACCGCGGGCTCCGGCTCCGCGTCCACCTCGGGCGGAGCGGCCGAGGGCGCCTTCCCCGCGAAGGTCGCGACGAAGTTCGGCGAGATCACCGTCGACAAGGCGCCCCAGCGCATCGTCGCGCTCGGCTGGGGCGACGCCGAGACCGTCCTCGCGCTCGGCGGGCAGCCCGTCGGTGCGAGCGACTGGCTGGCGTTCGGCGGCGAGGGCGTCGGTCCCTGGGCCGAGGGGATGTACGACAAGAAGCCCGAGATCATCGGCACCCTGGAGCCGGAGTACGAGAAGATCGCGGCGCTCGGCCCCGACCTGATCCTGGACACCAAGTCCAGCGGCGACCGGACGCGCTACGACACCTTGAGCAAGATCGCCCCGACCGTGGGCGTGCCCGAGGGCGGCGACCAGTACAAGCAGACGTGGAAGAAGCAGACCGAGATGGTCGCGGCCGCCATGGGCGTCCCGGAGAAGGGCGAGAAGCTCATCGCGGACACCGAGGCGAAGTACGCCGACGCCGTGAAGGCGCACCCCGAGTTCAAGGGCAGCACGATCACGCTGGGCTCCCGCACCTCCGAGGGCTACGGTGCCTACGTCTCGGGCACCGGGCGGGTCGACTTCGTGGAGCGCCTCGGATTCGAGAACAACCCGGCCGTCGAGGCCAAGGCGGGCAAGGGCTTCTCGGTCCCGGTCTCCAAGGAGAACCTGGACCTCCTGGACGCCGACCTGACGGTCATGGCCCCGATCGGTATCCCGGCCACCGACATCAGTGACGACCCGCTGTACGAGGCGGTCCCCTCGGTGAAGGCCGGACACTCCCTCGTCTTCGACGACCAGGGCATCAGCCAGGCGTTCGCCACCGACTCGGTGCTGTCGACCTCCTACGCGCTGGAGAAGGTCGTCCCGCTCTTCGCGGAGAAGATGAAGTAGACCGCCGCCTCATTGCGCCCGCGCCTCCGGTTTGCGCGGGCGCAACGAGGTGACAGGCTTTACATGGTGAACCGTGAACGGGTGGAGAAGGAACTCCTGCACGGCCTGACCGTCGACACCAGCAGGCCGGAGCAGCCGATCCTGCTGGACGAGGCGGGCAGGCCGATCAAGACCTGGCGCGAGAACTACCCGTACGACCGCAAGCTCCGCCGCAAGGAGTACGAGCGGATCAAGCGCATCCTGCAGATCGAGATGCTCAAGCTCCAGCGGTGGACGAAGGACACCGGCGCGCGGGTCGTCGTGGTCTGCGAGGGACGGGACGCGGCCGGCAAGGGCGGCACCATCCAGCGCTTCACCGAACGCCTCAACCCCCGTGGCGCCCGCATCGTGGCCCTGGACAAGCCGACGGACCGCGAACGGGGCCAGTGGTACTTCCAGCGGTACATCGCCCACCTGCCGGCGCCCGGCGAGATCGTCTTCTTCGACCGCTCCTGGTACAACCGGGCCGGCGTCGAACGCGTCATGGGCTTCTGCACCGAGCCCGAGTACGAGCTGTTCCTCCGGCAGTGCCCCGCCTTCGAGCGGATGCTCGTCGACGACGGGGTCGTCGTGGTCAAGTTCTGGTTCTCCGTCTCCCGGGCCGAGCAGCGCACGCGCTTCGCCATCCGGCAGGTCGACCCCGTTCGCCAGTGGAAGCTCTCGCCCACGGACATCGACTCCCTCGACCGCTGGGACGACTACACCACGGCGAAGATCGACATGTTCCGCGCCACCGACACGGGGCACGCGCCCTGGACCGTCGTGAAGAGCAACGACAAGCGCAGGGCCCGGCTCGAAGCGATGCGCAGCCTCCTCGCCCGCATCGACTACGCGGCGAAGGACCTCGACGCGGTCGGCACGCCCGACCCCCTCGTCGTGGGTGCCGCGGCCACCCTGCTGGAGCCGGGCGAGGAGGACACCGCGCTCTCGCCCACCCGTCTCGCCTCCAACGCCGAGGGGCCCGGCGAGCACCCGTGACCCTGCCCGGCGGGCCCGCGGCCGGCACCGCCCCGCACGGCGAGGACGGCCGGCCGCCGGACGGCTTCTGCGCCATCCTCACCGTCCGCACGGACAGGACGGCCGGGAGCGTACGGAAGAGGACGGGTGTCGCCGGACCGTGGATGCCAGGGAAGGGGTGCTGCGCCCGCGCGATCACCGGGGTCGCGCCGCACCGGACCACGTCTACGACGGTGCGGATGCGGGCCGTTCACCGGCGGGCCCGGCGCGCGCCGGTGAACGGGACCGGTGCGGGGCTTCAGTCGCGCGCCGCCGTGACGTCACCGTTGACGGTGGTGAGCGCCATCGTGTGCCCGTCCCCGCCCGTGGGGCCCGGCACGGTGACCGAGGTCCGGCCGTTCCGCGCGGTGGCGGTCGTGCGGTAGGCGGGGGCGTCATGGGGCAGCGCCACCCGTACCGAACCGTTGGTCGTGAGGGCGGTCAGGCCGGCCGGCGAGGTGGCGCTGCCGATCGTCACGTCGCCGTTGACCGTCTCCGCGTGAAGGCGTACGGAGTGCAGCGTGCCGGTCCGGACGGAGCCGTTGCGTGTGACGAGCCGGACGGAGGCGTCGTCCCGGCCGGAACGGGTCACCGTCACGTCGCCGTTGACGGTGGTCAGGTCCAACTCCGCCTCCACGCCCACCGCGTCGATGCCCGCGTTTCTCGCGGTGACCGTGACGGAGGTGCCGGCGGGGACGGCGACAACGGGCATCCGCGGACAGTCCGGCAGATCGTGGCCGTCGGGGTCCGTGCAGGTCAGGTCGAGGGTCCAGGTGTCGTCATGGCGGAACCACCGACTCGTCACGTGCCGGTCGGTGGCGGCCTGCTCGCCATCGGCCGGCCGCAGCCGTACGCCGTTGTCGGTGGTGACGAGCAGGTGTGTTCCCCGCGACAGGGCGGGCGACTTCGGATCGGGCCGCCCGCCGGGGTTCCCGTCGTGGCCCCCGCCGCACGCCGCGGCCAGGGGCACGACGGCCAGCAGTGCGGCGAGACGCCGGCCGTGGGTGAAGGCTCTGGTGTCCATGCCTGCTCGTCTTCCCGGAGCCGGGCCGTCCATGGCACGGCTCCGGGTCTGTGCGGGCGGCCGCCGCCCCGTACCCGGTCCGGGGGCCCGGCACCGGGAGGTGGCGCGGGGCGGATCAACGCCCTTGCAGTGCCTTGACGTTGTCGCCGAAGGTCCAGTCGCGTGACCCGTCCCAGTTGAGGGACCAGGTCATCAGCCCCTTGAGGCCGCCGACCCCGTTCCACGCCTGGGCCACGAGGGAGGGCGCCATGTAGCCGCCGCCCGCACCCGGCTGCGCGGGCAGGCCGGGCACCTGCTTGTCGTACGGGACCCTGATGGTCGTGCCCTGCACGACGAGCCCCTTGTCCAGGCAGTCGGTCTGGGCGGTGAAGCCCTGCACGGTGCCCGCCTCGTAGGAGTCGCCGGAGCACCCGTACATGCTGCCGTTGTAGTACTGCATGTTCAGCCACCACAGCCGGCCGTTGTCGGCGTACTTCTTGATGACCGGCAGGTAGGCGCCCCAGATCGAGCCGTAGGTGACGCTGCCGCCGGTGACGTAGGCGGTCTCCGGAGCCATGGTCAGGCCGAACCCGTCGGGCATGGCGGCGAGGACGCCGTCGATGATCCGGATCAGGTTGGCCTGGGAGGGCGAGAGCGTGTTGATGTCGCCGCTGCCGCTGAGGCCGGTCTCGATGTCGATGTCGATGCCGTCGAACTGGTACGTCTTGAGGATCGGCACCACCGTCTCCACGAAGCGGTCGGCCACCGCCGCGGAGCTGAGGTCGATGCCGGCCGTCGCGCCGCCGATGGACAGCAGGGTGGTGAGCCCGCCCTCCTTGGCCGCGCACATCTCCTCGGGCGTGGGCACCTTGACGGTGGCGTCCATCCCGTCCTCCCACAGCACCGTGCCGTCCGAGCGGATGACCGGGAAGGCCGCGTTCACGACGTTGTAGCCGTGCTGGGGAATACGCGGATCGGCGATCGAGGTCCAGCCGAACGGTGGGTGGACGCCGTTCGCGGCCCCGTCCCAGTTCTCCCAGTAGCCCTGGAGCACCTTGCCCTGCGGCCGGGACTTCAGGGCGCAGGTGGCGGCGGCGGGGGCGGCGTCGGCCGCCGAGGCGGCGGGGGCCGTGCCGATCATGGCCTGGGCGGCTCCTGCGGCCGCCAGGGCGAGGGCCAGCAGCCGGGCGGTGTACGTGGGTCCTGCCGTGCGTCGCTGCGGTCGAGGCATGGGTGCCCTTTCTGTGGGCTGTGCCGGACGGGCACAGTGGGGGGATGCCGTGGTCCGGCCGCGGACGCACGGCCTCCGACGCGACCGCCCGGTGCGGCGAACCCGGTTGCGGCAGGTGGGGAAGCGGAGGCCATGCGTCCATTGTGGTCTAGACCAACTGTGAGGCTAGTCCGGCCGGTTGAGCATGTCCATACCAATGTCTTCCAGGGGCATCCGGGCGTCCGGCCGTCGCAGGGCGCCGGTCGTCCCCGCGGTCGGGGTCTCAGCAGGCGACCGGGGCCGAGCCGACGGTCACGTCGTCGAACCAGAGGGTGTCGTCGCCCGTCCCGTAGCTCTCCCACCCGAGGCGCAGGGCGGTCGGCCGGGGCGGGGTGGTGCGGGAGAGCCACTGCTGGTCGATGTCCTGGGTGGGCACACCGTCGGCGTGCAGGCCGGGGACCGGTTCGTCACCGAGCCAGGTGTCGAGACCGGGCGCCGTCGTGTCGATCGCGAACCGGAGGCACTGCCAGCTGCCCGTCGGCAGCGGCCTGCTCAGCGCCACTCCCGCCGGGCTCTGCGCGGGCAGAGTGGCGTCGTCGCTCTCCCGGTTCCACTGGAGGGCGCCGTTCTGGCCCCCGACGCGCAGACTCCGCCCGCCCTGGGAGGCATCGGGCAGGGAGACGAACGTGACGTGGGCGGAGGGGAGCGCGGTGGTGTGCCGCACCCACATGCGTACGTGGATCACGGGGCCGGTCCGGGACAGGTCCGCTGTGGAGGCGACGAAGGCGTGGTTGCAGTAGCCGGCCTCGCCATCGATCCGCAGGGACCTGCTGCCGCTGTGCGCGACCGCGGTGTCGACCGAGGCGGTGCCGGTCCCCTGGCAGTCGGGCGCGGTGAACTGCCAGGCGCCGGAGGGGGCGGGGCCGGTCTGGTCCTCGAAGTCCGAACAGATCACGGCGCCGGCGCAGTCCGCGCCGCTCGGAGGGGTGGTGGGCGGCGGTGTCGTGGGGGGTGGTGTGGTCGGCGGCACGGTTCCGCCGTCACCGCAGGGTGTGCCGTTGAGGGCGAAGTCGACGGGTGCGGGGTCCGTCGACCGCCAGGTTCCCTGAAGACCGAACTCGGCGGCGGCGCCGGTGGCCAGCGCGCGGTTGAAGCCCGCGGCGGCGGCCACGACGGAGCCGCCGGTCTGGGTGACGGTCGCGTTCCACGCCGACGTCACCTGCTGGTCGCCGGTGTAGGTCCAGGTGAGACGCCAGCCGCTGAGAGAGGGACCGAGGTTGACGACCTTGATCTGGGCGGTGTAGCCCCCGGTCCACCTGTTCACGGTGTGGTCGACCCGGCAGCCGGATTCCGCCCCGGTCGCGGACATCGCGGGGATCGTGGAGGCCGCGGTGAAGCAGGACGCCAGCACGGCGACGGCCGTGAGGACCGCGGTCCACGGCCTGCGGGGTAATCGGGGGAGAGGGACGCGCACGTGAGCCTCCGAGGTGGGGGAGTGAGGGGTGCGGAAGGTGAGGGGCGGGGCCCCGGGGTCGGCGGGGGGCTCCGGGCCGGCCGGAGCCCCCCGCCGAAGGTCAGCTGGTGGGGAAGTTGTCCGGACTGCTGATCCGGCTCTTGAGCAGTGCTCCCGACTCGGTCAGCACGCCACTGCTGCTGTAGTCGCTGCCGTTGCAGGTCCCGGGCTTGAACGCCGCGCTGCTCTCGGGGGCGTCGGAGTAGGTCCAGTTCGCGTAGCTGATCTTCAGCTGATCGAGCAGGTCCAGCCAGGCCGTGGTGCTCGCCCGGTCCATCGCTCCGCCGCCGGTGGCGCTCACCGTGCCGAACTCGGTGACGAAGAGCGGCAGTCGTGACGCCGCCCGGCTCAGCGTGGAGCGGTAGGTGTCCTTGTGGCTCGCGGCGTAGAAGTGGAACGCGTACATGAGGTTGGTGGCGTTGACGGGATTGCTGACCACCTCGTTCTCGTCGGAGCCGTCGGAGACCCCCAGCGAGGACCAGCCGCGGGTGCCGACGATGACGACGGCGTCCGGGTCGGCTGCCCTGATCACCGGGATGACCTGCTCGGCGTAGCTCTTGACGGCCGACCAGCTCACGCCGTTGGGCTCGTTGGTGATCTCGTAGATCACGTTCTTCTTGGCGGCGTTGCGGGCGGCGACGGATGCGAAGAACGTCTTCGCGCGGGCGAGGTTGTGGTTCGGGTCGCCCGGCGTCAGCGTGTGGAAGTCGATCAGCGCGTACATGCCCCGCGCCTCGGCCATGTCGACGAGGCCGTTCACCTTGGCGGTGAAGCCGGCGGGGTCCGTCTCGTAGCCGTCCTCCTGCACGTACATGGCGGTGCGCAGCAGGTCGGACTTCCAGTCGTCGGCCAGGGCGTCCAGGGAGGCGGCGTTGTAGCACTGGCTGAACCACTGGATGCCGTGCGTGCTCATGCCGCGCAGCTGGATGGGGCGGTTGTACTGGTTGCACAGGTTCACGCCGCAGACGTGGAGCTGGCCGTTGATGTCCACGGGGGTGCCGTCGTCCTGGCCGGGCGGAGGTTCTTCGAGGGAGCCCGAACAGGCGATGCCGTTGAGCGTGAAGGCCGTGGGCTTCGGGTTGGCGCCCGTGAAGGTGCCCGTGAACCCCAGGTCCGCCGATGCGCCGGTGGCCAGCGCGCGGTTCCAGTCGACGCCCGCGGCGGTGACCGCGGTGCCGGACTGCGACCAGGTGGCGTTCCAGCCCTGGGCGAGCTTCTGTCCCGCGTCCGGCATGGTGAATCCGAGCGTCCATCCGGAGAGGGGGGCGCCCAGGTTGGTGACCTTCACCCCGGCCTGGAAGCCGCCCGTCCACTGGCTGGTGACGGTGTAGTCGACCTTGCAGCCGGTGGCGGCCACCGCCTGGGAAGTCACTGCTGCCGTGAGGCCCAGGACTGTCGCACAGGTCGCCAGTAAGGCGAGTAGGCGTTTCATAGCGTTCCTCCTCGTGGGGGTGAAGCGGAAACAGCGCCATGGGAGCGCTCCCAAAGGCCATCGGCCCGAGACCGTACACCGGTGCGCGGGGCGCGTACAGGGATGCGGCAGGCATTGGCGAAGAGCGGCCCGGCGGGCGGGGAGGGGGCCGGCCGCCGGGGCGGGTCCCTCAGGCGGTCCCGCCGTCGGTGGCGCCGGGGGAACGTGATGGCGTCGAGGTCCGCTCCGCGAGGTGGCTGTCCATGGTGGTGTTCAGGTCGGCCACGAACGCTTCGAACTGTTGCAGGAGTCGCGGCGGGTAGTGCGACATCGTGGCATCGAGGCGGAGGGCGAGCGGGCCGAAGAACTCGTCCGCCCGTTTCTGGATGTGCCCCCCGCTGCGCAGCGTGACGATCCGCCGGTCGGAGTGTTCCCGGGCGCGGGTGATGTGCCCTGCCGCTTCGAGGCGGTTCAGCAGTGCGGTCGTGGCGCCTGTGGACAGGGAGATCCGCTCGCTCAGTCGTGCCGGTGACAGGGGGGTGCCACGCTCCTCGGCGGCCGCGATCTCCAGGACCGCGGTCGCGTCGGTCGAGTGCAGCCCCAGCCAGGTGGCGAAGCGCCGGCTGAGCTCGGCGTAGTGGCCGCCGTAGATCCTCAGCGATTCCATCAGCCGTTCACGCTGCTCCGCGACACCGTCGCGCACGGCTTCATCCATGCCGACCTCCATCCTTCTCCCCTGCTGCGAGGTCCACCCGGTGATCTCGCTTTGACAACCTACCTACTCCAATTTACCTTCACCATGGAATTACTTCACCATGGAGGTATCTGTCGTGCGTGACCCGTCCCTCACCCCTGCCCGGATGACCGAGCCCTACCGGTGGCGCTGGCTGATCCTGGCGGTGATGATCGTCGCGGAGATCATGGATCTCCTGGACGCCTCGATCGTCAACGTCGCGGGGCCGGACCTGGAGAGATCCCTCGGTGCCGGTTCCGTCGGCCTGCAATGGGTGATCGGCGGCTACGCCCTCACCCTGGGTGCCGGGCTCGTGCTCGGCGGGCGGCTCGGCGACCGCTACGGTCGGCGCCGGATGTTCCTGATCGGCCTGGCAGCCTTCACCGCGAGCTCGCTGCTGTGCGCGATCGCGCCGGACATCGAGTCGCTGATCACCTTCCGCCTGCTGCAGGGCACCGCGGGAGCGGTGCTGCTGCCCCAGGGGCTGGGCCTGCTGCGGGAGAACTTCTCCGGCCCCGAGCTCACCAAGGTCTTCGCGATCTTCGGACCCGTCCTCGGCCTGGGCGGCATCATCGGCCCGGTCCTGGGCGGCTTCCTCATCGAAGGTGACTTCTTCGGCCTCGGCTGGCGGTCGGTGTTTCTGATCAACCTGCCCATCGGCATCGCGACGCTGGCCGTCGCCGCGACGTTCGTGCCCAGAAAGGCGGGTGACCGCACGGTACGGGTCGACGTGACCGGCGCCGCCCTGGTCGTGATGTCCTGCGCCCTGCTGGTGCTGCCCCTCAACCAGGGGCAGGAGGAGGGCTGGCCGCTGTGGACGTGGCTGAGCATGGCCGCCTCGGGGATCGGGTTCGCCCTCTTCGCCCTCCAGCAGCGCCGTACGGCCGCCGCGGGCCGCGCACCGCTGGTGACCCCGGGCCTGCTGCGCAAGCCGGCCTTCACCGTCGGCCTCGGCGGCATCGCCCTGTTCTTCGGCGGACTGATCGGCACCCAGCTCGTACTGACCCTGTTCCTCCAGATCGGCCGGCACTTCACCGCCGGTGAAGCGGGGCTCGGCAACCTGCCCCTCGCGGTGGGAACCGCGATCGGCGGTGCGGTCAGCGGCGCGTTCCTCGCCGACAGGATCGGCCGCAAGGTCCTGCAGATCGGACCGCTCGTCCAGCTCGCCGGGGCAGCCGTGCTGTGGTTCGAGCTCGACGGCCTCGACGCCGCGTCGTTCTCGATCTGGGACATCGCGCCCGGCGTGGCGGTGGCGGGCATCGGCGCCGGCATGGTGATCGCCGCCCTGTTCAGCTTCATCCTGGCCGCAGTCGACGACGACGAGATCGGATCCGCCTCCGGCGTCCTGTCGGCGGTCCAGGCGGTCGGCGGCTCCATCGGCGTCGCGATCTTCGGCTCGGTGTTCTTCGCCCGGGCCGAGACCGGTGACTTCACCGGCGGCTTCCACCGCGCGCTGATCGTCCAGGCCTGTCTGCTGGTGGCCTTCCTCGCGATCACCTTCCTGCTGCCCAGGAAGGGCCGCCCCGAGGACGAGCAGCACGGCATCACCTCCGAGGCGGCTGCCGACGGCTCCGGCACCGAGCAGGGCCTCACGGTGTGAGACCCGGCCGAGGCCCGCACGCAGACCCGGGCTCCAGGACGAGGTGCCGTGCATGGTCGATTTCGAGCCATGCGTCGCCCTGGTCGCTTCGGGCCGATCGCTGCTGCGGCCGGGCGTCGGACGTGAGCGAGCCGTGCCGTGTTCCGTGCACGTCATGGATCCCCCCGCGGGCCGTCGGGTGGGGTTCACCGGGCATCCCGGATCCCCACCGCACCACGTCGGACCGGCCCTCTGCGGCAGATCTGCACACCGCAGGCGCAGGTGGCGCGCCGCCGAAGGAGTGCACGCACGCGTGGAGTCGGCACGCCCCGCCCCCGGCCGGGAATACCCCTTTCGTGCAGGATCGAAATTCCGGCCTCCGCGCCGTCCGTCGGTCGTCGGGGTGAAGAAGATGTACCGGTCCGAAGAGCAATGTGAGCGCACCGGCATTTCGTCGTGCACAAGCCGGACGATGCGCCGCCGGGTGGGTGGCCTCCCCCCGATCCCACGTGCTTACATCCTCAACATCGCGGAAGCCGCACAGGAATGTGCCGTATCCCTCGGGCCCCACATTCAGGCGCCGGCGACTGCGAAAGCGGCAAGGGCCTTCTTTCCTGACGGTGCGGGCCCCTGCCATGTCGGAATTAATGCGAAGGGAATTCACATCATGAGCTCCGCCCCCCAGGTACAGACGCAGGAAATCTCCGACGCCGACCTGGACAACGTGTCCGGTGGCCTCGGCGGTGCGGTTTCTCTCGACGCGCCGGTCGTCGGTGGTGTCGCGGGTGGCGTCAGCGCCGACCTGACGGGCGTGGCTCCGCTCGCGGGCAGCCTCGCGGGCGCCGTCGGCGCCAACGTGCTGGGCGTCGCCGGGATCGGCTCCGCCACCACGCTCTCGGCCTGATCCGACCGGGAATCCGTGTGCCCCGAGGCCGACCCCGGCCGCGGGGCGTACGGGCCGTGGGGCACCATGATCGGCACATGGCGACCCCGAACCACGGACCAGAGGGCTTTGAACGTGAAGGACTCAGGTACCGCTCGTCGACCGCACGGTCCGGGCAACCGGTGGGAGCTCGTCTGGAGCCACCGGGACGAACTGCTGGAGATGGCACGCAGCCGCTCGGCGAGTGCCGAAGAGGCCGAGGACGCCGTCCAGGAAGCGATGATCCGCGCGGTGGAGGACCCCGACGTCCCGTACGGACGGGTCCGGTCGTGGCTCAGGCTCGCGACCGTACGCGCATGCGCCGACCGGCGCCGCCAGGTCGCCCGGGACTCGGAGTTGAGCGAGAGCCTCTCCGCGGCCCACGCCGACCCGCCCCTGGTGGAGGAGGCGGCGTGCGACCGGGCGGAGGCCAGGTGGCTGGCTGCCCGCAGCGCGGAGTTGCTGCCCGAACGCCAGGCGGAGGCGCTGCGGCTGCACTCCCAGGACCTCGACGTCGCCCAGGTGGCCCGGACCATGGGTCTGAGCTACCGGGCCACCGAGTCACTGCTCGCCAGAGCCAGGCGCTCGGTGCGCAATGCCCTGGCCGGGAGCCTCACCCTCGCCATGGCCGTGTGGCTGTCCGTGCGGAGATTCCCGCGCACGGGCATCACCCAGCAGGCGGTGGCGGCTTCGGCGGCGGTGACGGTCGCCGTGGTGGGACTGAATCTGCCGGCCGATTCCCCCGTACGGCCGGAGAGCCGGCCTCCGGCGGACCGCGCCGTCCCCCGGGCCGTGGAGGCTCCCGCTCCCCGCATGACTCCGGGAGGTTCTCCCACGCCTTCCGCTTCCCCGGACTCCACCGACCGGAGCGTCCGGGACCACGCGCGGCCGGCGCCGAGCGAACAGCGGAGAACGAGCGAGCCGTCGAATGCGGCAGCCGTGGAGATGGAGATCGGATTCGGCGAGCGCGCCCCCGTACTGCGGTCGGTGGCCATTTCGGCGTCGATTCCGTCCCTGCCTCTGGACGTGCCCGAAAACGAGATCCTTGAAGTGCCGCCGGTACCGGTCGACATCTCCGCCGAAAGGCCCACCGCGCCAACCGGTCCGTCCGGTCCGGACCATACCGACCGGCAGGGAGTGCTTTCCCGCTGAGCCGTTTCAGACAGCGGCGCGGACGAACGCCGCCCAGGCGGCCGGGGGCACGGTCAGGACCGGGCCGTCGCTGACCTTGGAGTCGCGGATGTGCACGGCGGCGGGGTGGGCGGAGACCTCTACGCAGTTGCCGCCCTGGTCGCTGCTGTAGCTCGACTTGCGCCAGTCGTAGGCGACTTCGAGGCAGTCGCCGCCCTCGCTGCCGCTGTGGCTCGACTTGAACCAGGTGAGGCCGGTGCCGTGTACTGCGCGGGTCATGACTCTCCAAGCAGGTCGTCCAGTAGGCGCATGCTCTCCTCGGGGGAAAACGCCTGCGAACGCAGCATCCCATATTTCTGGTGCAGCACACTGACCTCGTCGAGGTCGTCGAGCAGCACGCTGACGCGTTGCCCCTCGATATAAGCCAGTTGATCGTGGTCCGGCGTCTCCAGCAGCACCATCGGCCCGTCCAGTGCTGCGTGGGACTCGCGGTTCGTGGGCATGATCTGGACGCCCAGGCACGGATGTTCGGCGCATTGCCGCAGGTGCAGCAGTTGCTCGCGCAGCACGGCCCGGCCTCCGAGGGGACGCGACAGGATGCACTCCTCGATCAGGAAGTTGGCCATCAGCCGGGGCTTGCGCTCGAAGACACGCTGCCGGTCGAGCCGGGCGGCGATGCGCTCGTCCAGCTGGTCGTCCTCCAAGGGCGGATAGAGACTGGCGAAGACGGCGCGCGCGTACTCCTCCGTCTGGAGCTGCCCGGGCACCACTTGGTTCTGATACGACAACAGCGTCACCGCCTCCTGCTCGTACTCCACGAAGTCCTGCACGAACGCCGGGAACCGCTCCTTCTGCGGCACCTTCGCCACCGCGACCCCCAGCGCCCCCTTCGTGTCGAGCAGTTCGTCCAGCTGTGCCGCGAAGTCCGCCTGGAGCGCGCGGCGGCCCTGCTCGATCGAGGCGATCGTGTCCTCGCCCACGCAGAACCGGTCGGCCAGCGATGTCTGCGTGTGCCCGGCCGCGCGGCGGAACGCGGCGAGCTGCGCGCCGATGACATGCCAGGACGTGACCCGCTTGTTCCTCTTCACCGAGTGCATGACGTGCCTCTCCCCGTACGCGAACCCCGCCGGACCCGTCAGCGCTCGTACAAACGCGGTGTACGACCTGACGCGGTGACCCAGAGTAGTGACGAGCTGTGACGGTCGTCCCGTGAATGAATCAACGCAACTCCCTTCCTTCCGTCAGGCGTTCTACCGCCGTGAGCGCAGGTCGGTGCCTCTCGTGCGCCAGTTCGTCCGGGAGGCGCTGCTCGACTGGGCGTGCGAGGCGGACCTCGACGACGTACTGCTCTGCGTGAGCGAACTCGCGACCAACGCGCTGGTGCACGGCGTCCCGCCCGGCCGGGTTTTCCGGGTCCGGCTCACCTGCGGGAGCGTGCTCCGGATCGAGGTGCACGACAGCGGCGACGGCCACGTCCGGGAGCCGGTGGACCCCGGGCCCCTCGACGAGCACGGTCGTGGTCTCGCGCTCGTCGGGGCGCTCGCCGACGCCTGGGGGGTGGGGAAACGGGATCCGGGGAAGATCGTCTGGTGCGAGTTTGCCGGTTCGGCAAGCAAGCTTGTCGAAACGGCGCCGCGCGCGCACCATCACCCGTAACAGGAGGTGATCCGCATGAGAGAGACGAACCAGCGGTACGACGTCGTGGTGATCGGAGGCGGAGCCGCCGGGCTGAGTGGGGCGCTGGCCCTGGCGCGGGCGCGGCGGTCCGTGCTCGTGATCGACGCAGGCAGCCCGCGCAACGCACCTGCGTCCCACATGCACAACTACCTCGGCCGCGAGGGCACCCCGCCCTCGGAGCTGCTGGCCATCGGCCGGGCCGAGGCGGCGGACTACGGGGCGGAGATCGTCCGGGGCGAGGTCGTCTCGGCCGGGAAGCTGCCCGGCGGCGGCTTCCGCGTCGTGCGGGAGGACGGGAGCACCGTCCACGCCCGCAGGCTGCTCGTGACGACCGGGATCGTCGACGAGCTGCCGCAGGTCGAAGGTCTGGCCGAGCGCTGGGGCCGCGACGTGCTGCACTGCCCGTACTGCCACGGCTGGGAGGTCCGGGACAGGCCGGTCGGCGTTCTGGCGCTCAGTCCCATGGCGGTGCACCAGGCACTGCTCTGGCGCCAGTGGACCGACGACGTGGTGCTGTTCCGGCACGGACAGGCCGACTTCGGCGACGAGGAGTACGAGCAGCTGGCCGCCCGGGGCATCTCCGTCGTGGACGGCGAGGTGACCGCGTTGGAGGTGGCCGACGACCGGATCACCGGCGTGCGGCTCTCCGGGGGCACGGTGATCCCGCGCGAGGCGCTCGTCGTCCAGCCGCGCTTCACCGCCCGGTCAGCGGTCCTGGAGGGCCTCGGCCTGGTGCCCACCGAGATGACGATGGGTGACCACGTCATCGGCACGTATATCGCGGCCGATCCCGCCGGGGCGACCGACGTGCCCGGTGTATGGGTGGCCGGTAACGTCGCCAACCTCATGGAGCAGGTCGTCGGAGCGGCGGCAGCCGGGCTGAAGGCAGCCTCGATGATCAACATGGACCTCGTCACCGACGACACCCGCCGTGCGGTCGATGCCCGTCGCACACCCTTCTCGGCCGACGCCGAGCGCAGGGTCACCGAGCGCGTGCTCGGTGACCGCCGTCACGGACTTCAGGAGACAACGCGATGACCACCGACAGCACCCGCACCGACGCCGAGATGTGGGACGACCGGTACCGCGAGAGCGACCGGATCTGGAGCGGTGACCCCAATGCGCCCCTCGTCCGGGAAGTGGAGGGGCTGAAGCCGGGCCGCGCTCTCGACCTGGGCTGCGGCGAGGGGGCCGACGCGGTCTGGCTGGCGCGGCAGGGCTGGACGGTCACCGCCACCGACATCTCCCGGGTCGCTCTGGGCCGGGCGGCCGGCCACGCGGCGGACGCCGGTGTCGAGGACCGGGTCGACTGGCAGTGGCACGACCTCGGGGCGTCGTTCCCCGAGGGGGAGTTCGATCTGGTCTCCACCCAGTTCCTGCACTCGATGGGCGACCTTCCGCGTGACGAGATCCTGCGGCGGGCGGCGTCGGCGGTCGCGCCGGGCGGGGTGCTGCTGATCGTCGGACACGCCGGCTTCCCGTCCTGGGAGCACGACCACCCGGACGTCGAACTGCCGACGACGGACGAGGTCCTCGCGTCCCTCGAACTTCCCGAGGGGGAGTGGGAGGTGCTGCTCAGTGCGGAGCACGAGCGCATCCAGAACGACCCCGACGGCAACCCCACCACCCGCACGGACAACGCGCTGAAGGTCCGCCGCACGGCACGCGGCTGAGCCGGCCCGGCGCAGCAGGTGGCGCGGGCGCACGGGCCCGGGCCCCGCGCCACCCGCGGGTGCGCCCTCCACGTAGGCGTGCCGTGACCGGCCGGCCCTCGAAGGGCTGACCTTCGTGAGGGACGAAGGTCAGCCCTTCGGTTCCCTGGGTTGACCAGGGAGCCACGCGACGCGTTCCCACGGCGCCGAGTTCAGCGGGGTGCCTCGCTCTCCACCCGGTGCCAGGACGAACCGTCGGCCCGGCACGGGCGGTGTCCCACGACCGTTTCGGCCACGGTGCCCCGGTGGGAGCCGCACCTCGGCGTCCACGATCCACGGCGGACCACCCTCACCGCGGCGAACGGTCGCCCCACCACACGGGGCACGGCCGAACGAGGCCCGGCGACACGAGCGGGTGACCAGCCTCATGTGGCAGACCCGCGGACCCGGGATGAGGTTTTTACCCCACATATCCTGCATTTACCCGGTGGGAAACATTGGCTCAAACATTGCTGTGCATTCCTGGATTCACTCGCCCGACCCCCGGTCGAGGAAATAACAGTTGATCACGTGATGAAGGCGTGCTTGTATGGTGAATGAGCTCGGGGGGTGTCCGGGTGCGGCGGTGGAATCCTTCTGGGGGTGATCCGCCGAGCAGTGGGATTTCTTTATGGGGGCTAGGGCTGTGGGTGCGAAGAAACGTTTTACGGGTGACTCGCGACGCATGGCTCTTGTGGCGCTTTCCTGTGTTCTTGCGATGTCGGTGGGCGGTTGTTCGTCACGGCCGGGCGGCGGAGGCGAGAATGAAGAGCGCACCCCGGCCGGAGTGGCGAGTGATGATCTGCATCTCCCGATAGAGACGTATCTTTTCTCGAATGCGGAGATGGCCAGGCTGGAAGAAGCGAAATTCGTGCTCATCGGCGAGTGCCTGCGCCGCCTGAAGCTGGACCACACCCTCGCGGCGCCCGGAACCGCGCCTGGTCCCCGCAGCCTGACGGAGCGCCGGTACGGGATAACGGACGGCAGGGAAGCGAAGGCCGACGGATACCGCCTCAGCGCGGTCGGCGCTGAGCGGCCGCGCTCCCTCGCTGCCCAGATGAAGTCGTTGGCCGCCCCGCAGAGGGCGCAGCTCATGGCAGCCCTGCAGGGAGAAGCCGCGTCCGGGGCCGGTCAAGGGGCCGTTCACAAGGGCGGACTCCGGATGAACGGGGTGCAGGTCCCGGCGGGAGGCTGTGCCGGCGAGGCGACGGAGGCCATATCCGGGGGATCCGGGCAGCTGGGGCCGAGCCAGGTGGCCCGGAGCGCCAACTTCTCGAGCTTCGACGACTCCAGATCGGACCCGCGCGTCGGGCGGGTGCTCGGAGCCTGGTCCGCCTGCATGAAGGACAAGGGGTACGCCTATCCCGATCCGCTCACCGCGATGAGTGACCCAGGGTTCCGGGGGACATCACCCACGCCGAAAGAGCTCGGGACGGCGCAGGCTGATGTCGAGTGCAAGCAGAAAACCGATCTCGTCGAAATCTGGTTCGGCGTGGAGGCCGCTCTGCAGAAGGACATGATCGCGCAGAAGGGCCGGGACTTCGAGGCGGCGCTCACATCGAAGAAGAGTCAGATGAGGAGAGCTGAATCCGCTCTCGAAAGCCGTTGACGGGCCGGCCGGATCACGTATCCGAACGCCTCACGGCGCATCGGCCTGGGTGGTGACTCGGTGCAGGTCGTCCACCTCATCGGTCCGGTGCTTCATAAATGAACTCTCCCACCCGGTGCGATCTGCCGGCGAGTGGGAGGGCCGACGCAACAGGAGCGATCCTTGCGCCGAGCCATGCAGTTCCGACAGTGATGGAGTCATTGAAATGAACCGTATTGTTTCCGCGGTCGCGGCGGCGCTCGGAGCCACCCTGCTCGTCCCGTTGGCGGCTTCCTCGGCCGAGGCGGCCACCTGTTCGTCGGGTACGTTCTGTCTCTACTACAACTCGGGCCTGGGGGGCTCCCGCTCCTCACTCACCAACAGTGCCCGCGACCTCGCCGGCTACACGTTCTCGACCAGCGGTGCCGGACAGGGGCAGGCGGTGAAGAACAACGCCGCGTCGGCCTGGAACAAGACGCTCTGCCCGGTGACGGTGTACTACTACTCCAACTACGGCGGCCCGTGGGACTCGTTCGGCTACAACCAGTCGGGAAACCTGGTCGACACCTACAACGAGAACGCCTCGGTCGAGTTCTCCACCACCACCTGCTGAACCCGGGGCGTCCCGCGACGGCCTCGTGCGTACGGCACCGGGTCGCCGGACGCGCTGCCCTCCGGGGCGGCCGTGAACCGGAGTGGCTCCGGGCGGGAAAGCCGAGCGCCCGCCGTCCTCCCCCGGAGGGGAGAACCGGCGGGCGCGCTCGGTCCGGAGGATCAGGCCTGCTCGGCGGCCTTGATGGCGGAGATGTCGAAGTTGAGCTTGACCTTGTCGCCGACCAGCACACCACCGGTCTCCAGCGCGGCGTTGTAGGTAAGGCCCCAGTCGGAGCGCAGGATCTCGGCGCTGCCCTCGAAGCCCACGCGCTGGTTGCCGTAGGGGTCGGTGGCGGATCCGTTGAACTCCAGGTCGATGGAGAGCGGGCGGGTGACGTCCTTGATGGTGAGGTCGCCGGTGACGCGGTACGTGTCGCCGCCGAGCTGCTCGGCCTGCGTGGAGCGGAAGGTCATGAGGGGGAAGGTCTCGGCGTCGAAGAAGTCGCCGCTGACCAGGTGGCCGTCACGGTCGGCGATGCCGGTGTCGACGCTGGCGATCTTGACGTCGATGGATGCGGTGGAGGCGGCGGGGTCCGTGCCGTCCAGCACCAGGGTGCCCTCGTGGTCGCCGAACGAGCCCCGCACGTTGGTGACCATGGCGTGCCGCACGGTGAAGCCGATGCTGCTGTGTGCCGGGTCGATCGTGTAGGTGCCGGTCAGCGCCGCCAGCGCCGGGTCCACGGCGAGGGTGGCGGTGGTGGACGGGGCGGTGTTCTTGCGGTTGAACAGAGCCATGGCTCCTCCTCGGGACGTGGTCCGACGCGTTCTGTACGACAGCCCGCCGAACGTTTGGTTTAACCTTCAACGACTCCGACTGTAGACCTCTTTTATTCAAAGTTCAACATCAAGGGTCCAGGCCGGTCCGAAAGTCGCGGGAGCGGTGCCGCGCACCCCGTCGCCCCCTGGCGGACGCGCGTAGAGCTGGGGCACTATCTCCCTGCCCCCAAATTGTCATGAGCAGGAGGACCTCCCCCATGTCGACCCGTCCCCGACTCCGCTCGGCCCTCACCGCACTCGCCCTCGTCCTCGGTGCGCTCTTCGCGCCCGGCGTCGGCGTCCTGAGCGGTGGCGCGACCGAGGCGCACGCCGCCACCAAGCTCACCCACTCGCAGGCGACCTCCCGCTTCTCCTCGTCGGGGATCACCTGGTCGTCCTCGGGCGGCTGTTCCAACCGGAACGTCTCCACCTGCACGTCCTTCGACCAGCTGAACCTGACCAGCGCACAGGGCGCCCAGACGCTGAAGAGCGCGACGGGCTGCGCGCTCAACATCACCGGCGGCACCGAGACCGGGCATGCCAGCGGCACGTACTCGCACTGGAACGGCTACAAGCTCGACTTCGGGAAGACCACCTGCCTCACGAACTACGTGAAGGGCGTCTTCAGCTACATCGGCCTGCGGGGCGACGGCGCCCCGCAGTACAAGTCCGGCTCGGGCAACGTCTACGCCGACGAGGGCAACCACTGGGACGTGACGTACTACAACTGCGGCGGCTGCTGACAGCGCACACGTCCCGCCGTGAAGGTGCCCCCGTCCGCCCGGACGGGGGCACCTTCACGCGCGGGACGCCCTAGACGCACTTCATGACGCCGTTCTCGCTCATGCACCCCTGCTCCACGCCGCAGCAGATCTTGCCCGCGCAGCAGCCCTGGCCCGGTCCGCAGCACTGTTCGCCGTTGCACGGGGTCGTCGCACAGCAGCGCGTGTTCGAGCGGTTGGCGTGGTCCTTCTTGCAGCAGCCGTCGTCCCGCGTGCACGATTCGTCCGGTCCGCAGACGCGGCCGTGGCAGAGCGGGCTGCACCTGCCGTCCTGGCAGACCTGGCCGGCCCCGCAGCACTGATCGCCGCAGACCGATCCCAGCGGACACAGCTCCCCGTAGGCGTCACACACCTGTTCCAGGGGGCTGTAGCAGGTGCCGTTGCAGCAACTGGTCTGACCGGCCGGACAGCACTTCCCGTCGCAGCAGGTCTGCCCTGGGCCACAGCACTCCAGGGTCAGGCTGTTGGTGTAGCCCTCGTCGTGCATGCAGCAGGTGTGGGTCTTGGGGCAGCACCGGGTCTCCGCCCCCGGCTTCCCGTAGGAGAGCGGCCAGATGCACGACTGGACATCAGGTCCCACGCATGAGGGGTCGGGGGGCCGCGGTCTGTGGTCACGGCACCACGCGTCGCACTGATCCGCGGGGATGCGCAGGTCCGGCGGGAGGTCGATGTCTCCTGCGCTCTGAAGGCACTGGCCGACGCACTCGTCGAGCCAGTCGTCCGCGAGCTGGACACCGATGCCCCTGCGGACCGTACCGGCGACGGTGCGGTACTGCTGGTCGGTGCGGTACAGCGAGAGCTCTGCGCTTGCGCACGGCGCCGGCATGGTTCCTCGCCTCTTTCGGTCGTCACCTGTCGTAGTACGGAGACAGCTTGGTCACCAGGAAGGGGAACTCCTCGGTGACATCGACACGGACGAAGTACTTCTCGGTGACATCCACCTTCCGGTTGGTGTAGGAGAAGATGACGTCCAGAATATTGCGTGCCCCGCTCAGGCGTGAGGGCCTCGTCTCGATCGCCGTCAGGGACGAGTCGGAGGCGAAGAGCTCCGCAGTCTTCGCGTAGATGCTGGGGTACCGCACGACCAGGTAGTTGAGCGCACGGTGTCCGTCGGATGCGCCCGCGTTGTCGGTCATGTGCATCACGCGTTCGAGCAGTTCTTCCGCGGCTTCCCTGAACGGCTGCTCCTCGATACCGTCCGGTTTCGGGAGAGCGCCGACGAGCGAACCGGAATCGAAGGTGTAGATCTGGTCGAACGCCACCACCGGGAGCATCAGACCGTTGCAGGCATCAGGCGGGGCGATCGGTCCCCGGAGGCCGATGGTGACGTGCAGGTCGGTTGCCCGAGGTGCCTCCTGGAGTGCCTCGATGAGCAGACTCAGGTCCACGGGATCGCGTGGCCGCACGATGTAGGTGTCGAGCCCCTGGACCGTGAACACGTAGCACATCTGCCGCGCGAGGTAGCGATTCCGCGGCTCCGACAGGATGGTCCGTAGTACCTGGCGGTCCGTCAGGTCGGCTGTGGAGGCCCGTCCGGTGGCCTGGGCGAACTCCTTCTCGACACCCAGGCTCGGCAGGCGTGGCTCAATCCGCCCCAAGGCGTACACGTAGAGCGGCGTCACCTCGCTCCGGCGGTTCTCGGACGCGGGGTTCGCGCCGCCGCACCCGCACCCGTGGACTTCACCGTCCTCCCTGGTGCCGCCGCACCCGCAGCTGTGGCGCCTTCCGCCCTCCTCGGGTGTCGGGGGACGGGCGAGTTCCTCCACGGGGCTCGGAGGGGGTGCCTGGTTCTCTTCCATGAGCTGGTCTCCTTCACCATGTGTGCGGGACCGTCGCCCCGCAGGCCTCGCGTCGGAGCGGTGGACCTCACTCCCCTCTCGGATGGTCGCGCCGGCCGGAGAACGTGAGCCATCGGTTGAGTGCCGCGGCCCGCCGTTCGCACCCTCCGCAGGTCCGGAGGCCCGCCGCGTACGTGAGGCGTTCCACCACCTCGCCGAGGCCGATGTCCGCGTCATTGACGAATCCTGGAAGGCGCACGTGCGACTGCCCGGCCGGTCCCCGTCTCCCGCTCCCGGATCCGCGTGCGTCACGACTCCCATCCGTCATCCGCTCGTCCCTCCTGGTACGGATCGTGCGGCCCGCAACGTCTCGTACGCCCCCCACGCCTTCAGCAAGGGCGCCACGACGGAGACCCGGCGGGAAGCGGGCCGGATCACGGCGGACACCACGTCCGCCGGGCCCGCCTCCGGGAATTCGGACCACATGAGGGCCAGAGCGCCGGTGACCACAGCGGTGGCAGCACTTGTCCCGCCGAATGTGCGCATGCCCCCGGGCCCGACGCTCACCATTCCCTCGCCCGTCGCACCCACGCCGTGCCTGCCGATCGAGTGCCCGAGATTCGAAAGGCGCGCAGGGTTTCCTTTCAGGTCGTAGGCGATCACGGGGACGACCGCGGGATGGCGGGTGATGACCGTGCTGCCGATCGTCGCCTCGTTCCCCGCAGCAGCCACGATGATCACGCCATGCCGGAACGCGTGGTCCAACGCGTCCCGCAGCGCCTGGTGGTGGTGGTGACTGTGTGCGGAAAGGGCCAGGCTCATGTTGAGGATGTGCGTGCCGGCATCCGTCGCCTCCACGATGGCACAGGCGAGATCGTCGGCCCCGGCGGTGCCGGGATGCGCTGATGTCGCGGAAGGAAGTACCGGGCGTACCACCAGGGTTACCCCGGGGCAGATGGCCGGCGCGGAGGATCCCCGGCGTGTCACCAGGACTCCGGCCACCGATGACGCGTGGACGGCGGCGTCGGAGGCCGGTCCCGGGGCGCAGGCTGTGGCGGGGGTGTTCCGGGACGGCACGAGTTCGATGATCGCATCGGAGAAGTCGGGATGGTCCGTTGCGAGCGGCCCGTCGATGAGGCCGACCCTTGTGGCGCGGCGGCCGACGGTCCGGGCCATGAGGCGGCGGAGGTCCACCATGTCCAAGGGATCCGCGCCGGCGTTTCCTCTGTCAGTGATCACGCGACCACCCGAAATCGAAATCTTCACCCCGCACACCCAAACTAACGCAGGGGTGACCAGGGGGCGCGGCGGGAACATGACGTCGCGCGCGGCGGAACTCCCCGTACGCCGCGACAGGCGCACGCCCTAACTGGGCCTGCAGGGGCACTAGTTGACGGTTGAATTGATCTGCCTCCGTTTGCGAGGAACAGGGGCCGGTGCGAACGTGGAGGCATAGCCGGAGCCGGGCGTGAACGCACCGCTTGACAGTGCGTCACCCATCGGGACCGAAGCCTCGGTGTTCACCCGTCACGAGGATCCCGGTGACGCCCCCGTCCAGGCCGACGCAGGCCGGCCGACGGCTGGCAGTGACTCCTGCGGACCATGCAGGAAGGAGAGTTGACCGTCATGGTGGACATCTTCAACCCTACGATCGACGGCGGTCCGGTGGGAGGTGAGAACGGGCAGGACTACTTCTTCCGGGTCAGGTATCGCGCGCAGTTCGACGAGGCGGAGAAGGACGACGTCTTCAGTGAATTCGTCGAACTCTGGGAGCACGACGGCGGCACCATCTTCACGGGTGGTGACGACGACCGCCTGCCGTCGGTCCTGACGCCGAACACGTTCACCGCCAACCCGCTCACCATCAACCGGACGTTCGCCCTCACCCTGCCGAGGAGTGTGGCCGACACCGAGGGAGGCCACGAGGCGATCTACGCGAGGATCCAGCTGCGTTCCTCCGGGAATCTCGACCCCGCGTTCCCGGCGGACCGTGAAGTGCGCACACCGCACGGTGACTTCGACCCGGAGCCTCCTTGAGCCGGTGTCCGTGGACGAAGCTGCTGCTGATCCCGTCCGCAGGCCCCCGCCCCGGTCCCACGGGGCGGGGGCTCAGTCGGGGCCGGACGACCAGGCGCACGCAGGTGCCGCCGTGCCGCTCGCCCGGCACCCGCATGACGGTCAGGACACGTGCCCAGGTCGCGCGTGCACGGTCTGGCGGCGAGTCAGGGGCTCGATCCTGACGAGGATGTCGCCCCGTCCTCGCGCTCCGTCCCCGCAGGCCACCCACGGCCGTCCGGGGGGCGGAGCCGTCCCGGACAGCTCCGCGGAGAGGCTCCGCTCCTCGGAGACCCACGCGTCGCCGGGAGCGCGCCGTCGGCAGAGGCTGAGGTGTGTGTCCGGCTCGGACGTCTCCTCGTCCCGGTTGTCGTGGAGGTGGTACAGCTCGACGGCGGGCTGCCGGAAGGGCGCGGGCCGCCATCGGCGGAGTACCCGTGGCGGCACTCGATGAACCCGAGGATGTCCGTACCCACGGCCGGCACGGTGCGACAGCAGCTGGGAGGACGGCGACCGGAACACCCGGAGTCCCGCGCCGTGTACCGACGGGAGACTCCGGGGCGCGCTCAGACCTGTCGTTCGAGCGCCGGCCCGAGCGAGGCGAACTTCTCCTTGCTGACGACCCGGCGCGGTGGCCAGGTGATGTTCTCCGGCGGCCAGCTCTGCCCGGTCTTCTTCAGGAACCAGGCCGGCGGCTCGTACATCGGCGGCTCGTACCCCTCCGGCAGCGCCGTCTTCCAGGTCAGGCCCTCGGTCCGCTTCTCGAACTCCTCCCTGACCCCGCGCAGGAGCTCCGGCTTCACCAGGAGGTCGACGGCCGTCGCCGCCAAGTAGGACGCGGCGGCCCGGATCGCCGCGTGGGCGGGCGCCGAGCCCGCGCAGGACGCGGTCGACCAGGTGTGCATCTTCGACCCGATGGGGGCGACGGCCGCACCCATGGAGACCGTCGGGACCTGCCAGCTGATATCGGCGACGTCGGTGGAACCGCCGCCCAGGAAGACCGGGTCGGGCGGCGCCAGCTCACCGATCTTGTCGTGCAGTCCGCTCTCCGGCAGCCCCAGTGAGCTCTGGAGCTCCTTGGCCAGCCGCTGCGCGTTCCCGGAGAAGACCGGGGGCCCGATCTGCCGCATGTTGTCGTACATCAGCTCGGCGAAGGCCCGCGAGGGGAGCTGGTTCCAGCACGCCGAGGTGATCCGGTGCCGCACCGATGTGCGGCTGGCGGTCGCCGCCGCCTCGGAGACGGCGACGACCTTGTCCAGGAGCGAGGTGACCCGCCCGACGCTGCCCTCCCGGACGTAGTAGGAGATCTCCGCGATCTCCGGAGTCACGTTGGGGATGTCGCCCCCGTTGTTGATCACCCAGTGCAGCCGCGCGGAGGGCGCCATGCTCTCCTCGCGGAGGAACTCCGACATGGTCGCCATCATCACGGCGGCGTCCAGCGCGCTCTTGTTGCCCAGCGGCGTACCGCCGTGGCCGGCGACGCCGAGGAAGGTGAACGTGACGGCCGTCATGGCGTTCGAGGTGCCCCAGCCGGTGGCGTTCCCGGTGGAGGGGTGCCAGTCGAGGAAGGCGTCGAGCCCGTCGTAGACGCCCTTGCTGACGGCGTACGTCTTGCCGATCAGCTGCTCCTCGGCGGTGGAGCCGAAGAACTTCACCGTCACGTCGAGCTTGTGGCGCCGGGACGCCTCCGCGACCGCTGCCGCGGCCGCCGCGGCAGCGGTCCCGAGGGCGCAGTGCCCGCAGCCGTGCCCCGGCCCGTAGCCCGGCGCGAACGGGTCGTGGACGTACTCCTTCGGGTCGTGCTCGCCCACACCCTTGTTCTGGGACAGCCCCGGAAGGGCGTCGTACTCACCGCTGAACCCGATCACCGGGCCGCCCTTGCCCCGGGTGTACGTGGCGGTGAAGGCGGTGGGGAAGCCGGCCGTGCCGAACGTCACGTCGAAGCCCGCCCTGCGCAGGAAGTCGGCCTCGGCGAGGGAGGAGTTCCACTCCCGCAGGCTCAGCTCCGCGTGCTCCCAGATCTCGTCGTTGAGCGCGTTGATCCGGGACGTGTTCCGCTCGATCCAGCGGAGCGCGGTGCGCTTGGCCGCCGAGTCCTGGGCGAGCCCCTTCGGCGGGGTGTACGCGGCGGGGTCCACGGCGGCTCCGGAGGCCTCGTCCGAGGCCGCCGCCATCGCCGGGTCCGCCGTCATGCCCATCGACGTGGTGACGATTCCGGCGGCCCCGAGCATCTGCATGATCCGGCGGCGGCTCAGCCCGTCGCCCGTGTGTACCGCATGGTCGTGGTCGCTGGGGTCGTGCAGGTCGCACACGGGCGCCTCCGGTCTGATGGCATGTACAAGTACAGTGCCCGGCACTCTCCATTCCGCTTGTTGCGAAGTCAATAGGTCTGCGTAACCGCGGAGTTACGCACTCCGCTTGCTGTCGCGACGGGGCGGACCGGGCGCCGGGGCGGCGTGCGGCTCAGGGGCAGAGCGCGGGCAGGCCGCCGCCGTCGAGGACTCCGGCCCGGTCGACGGCGACCCGGCCCTCCTTCACCACCGCCAGGATGTGGGAGGGGTCGCCGAGCGCCGCGATGTCGGTCAGGGGATCGATGTCGGTGACGACCAGGTCGGCGGCCTTGCCCGCCTCCAGGGTGCCGGTCGTCCCGTCGATGCCGCACAGCCGGGCGGCGCCGCCCGTCGCGGCCACGACGGCCGCCATCGGGGTCAGCCCGGCGATGTCCACGAGCAGCCCCAGCTCCTGGAGGTTCCTCCCGTGACCGACGGCCAGGCCGCTGTCGGTCCCCATGGCGATCCTGACCCCCGCCGCGACCGAACGGGCCACCGACTCCTGGGCGATCCGGTGCCAGCGGACCCCTTTCTCGTACGCGGCCCGCGAGGTGCGCGCGGGATCCAGGTCCTGGGTCGTCTCCAGCAGGGTGGGCACCAGGTACTGGCCCCGTTCGGCCATCTCCGCCCGCAGCCCGTCGTCCAGGGCGTACCCGTGCTCGATGCTGCTGACGCCCGCCCGTACGGCGGCCTCGATCCCCGGCCGCCCGATCGCGTGGGCGGCTACGGGCAGACCACCGTACGCCTGGGCCTCCTCTACGGCCGCCCGGATCATCTCCGGCCGCAGTCCCAGCCACTCGGGCTGGTCATGGGGGGACGTGACACCCCCGCTCGTGGCGAGCTTGACGCAGTCGGCGCCGGCCGCGACCAGTTCGCGCACCCGCAGGCGCATGTCGTCCACGGAGTCGACCAGGCTGCGCGGGCTCCCGGGGAAGGCGACGGCGAGGGCGAGCCCGTCGATCCCTCCGGCGAGGGTGAAGTCCGCGTGACCGGCGCGCTGGCTGAGCATGGTGACCGAGACCAGCAGACGGGGCCCGGGGATCCTCCGCTCCGCCACCGCCAGCCGGAATCCCGCGTCCAGGCCCATCAGGTCGCGGGCGGTGGTCACCCCGTTCTCCAAGGTGACGCGCAGCCGGTCCAGCACCTTCAGGGTCCGGTAGCTGGGCAGCTCGTAGAGGCCCTGCAGCGGGTTGCCGGCCGGCCCGGGCAGGGCGAAGTGCACATGGGTGTCGATGAAGCCCGGGCACACGGTCCGGCCACCGAGACCGAGCCGCCGCACGGGTCCGAGGTCCGGGGGGAGGCCCGCCGAGGGGCCGGCCCACCGGATCACGTCGCCCTCGATCAGCAGGGAGGCGTCCGGGACGGGGTCGCCGCCGGTCCCGTCGATCAGGCGGAGGCCGTGGAGGAGGACTCGGGCGGCGGACTCGCCGGCGGTCGGTGCGTCGAGGGAGGACATCCGACAACGATCCGCCGCGTCACGCGTCGGCGCAGGCCGGCCTGGGCCTTACGGGTGCCGGACACGGCGGGGCGCCGTGCCGGACAGGGCGGGGCCGCCCCCTCGGAAACCGTCCGTGGACGGCCGGGGGCGGCCCCGCGCCGCGGGTAGGTCAGGAACCCACGGTCACCGTGAAGCGGCGGGGGTTGCCGTCGTGGGCCGCCCCCGACACGTCCGGCTCGCCGTCCGGGCGTACGTCGTCGTAGGGGAACGCGTAGCCGATCGGGGAGTTCGCGTGGACGACGCGCGACCAGTGGTTGGTCACCGCGCCCTTGTAGTAGTCGGCCACCGAGGTGCCGTTCGGCTGGCTGGGGTGGCTGAGCATGATCGAGCGGTTGAAGCCCGCCGCGATCCTGGCCAGCAGTGCCTTCTTGTCGTCGGAGTCACCCGGGTTGTTCGCGAAGGGGCCGTGGTTGCAGGTGAAGATGTCCTTCGAGACGGGCTTGACGAAGGTGTGGCCGCCCTCGAAGGTCAGGGTGTCCCCGCTGACGCGTCCTGCCAGCGTGCCCCGGCCGCCCTGCAGGTCGATCCGCAGGTCGGTGGAGCGGTACTTCTCCCAGACCTCGTCGATCTGCGCGGTGAACAGGTCCCGGAACGGCATCTGGTCCGGCCTGTCGAAGAAGGGGGCCATCAGGTTCTGTGGCGACACCACGCGCAGGACCTGGCCGTCCGAGCCGCGGGTGACGAGCTTGTCCCAGGGCTGTCCGTCGGAGGCCGCCTGAGCCGTGAGGTCGTCGGCGATGCGCTGGACCGCGCCGTCCGGGAGCGGGGCCACCGTGTGCGTGGCGTCGCCCTCCAGGGTCAGCCCGATCGGCAGGGCGGTCACCAGGTCGACGTAGCTGATGTTCGCGTACAGCTGCTGCGGGTTGAAGGTGAACTCGCAGAACGACCAGGTGCGCCCGTAGTTCGGGTCGGTGGACGTCGCGAAGGCCGGCTCGACCAGGGAGGGGCCCGGGTTCAGGTAGAAGTCCAGCTTGTCGTCGCGCACGAAGTAGACCCGCGCGCCGTACATCTGCGGCAGGGTCAGGACGACCGGCCCGGCGCCCGCGCCCTTCAGCGGGATGGCACAGTCCACCGGCAGCGGGGTCTGCGGGGCACCGGGGGAGTCGGGGCGGTAGACGCTGCCGTCGGGACGCAGGAGGACCCAGCGGTCCGTGCCCTGCTCGTGGCCGGTGACGTACGCGTGCACGGTGCCCGGCAGCGAGCGGTTCTCCAGGGCCAGTTCGCACGTCGCGGCGGCTGCCGAGGTACGGGGGCTCAGGGCGCTGCCCCAGAGGGGATAGGTGAGCGCGGTCGCGGAGGCGGCGGCGCCCGACAGGAACATTCTGCGCGAGATCACGGAGGAACTCCTGGGGTGTGGGGGCCGCAGACAGGGGTCAAGGGTGGTGCGGGGAGGTGGAGCAGTGGGGGGCGTCTGCGGTGCGCACCACTCTCGCTAGGCCCCCAGCGAGCGTCAAGAGTTATGACTGAGAGCGCTCTCAAGAAGGAGTACTTCTTCACAACTCGGCGCTCCGGGAGGGGTTTTGACCACGCGTGGTCGACCGTCGGACGCATGGAGTGAACAGGAGCTGAACGCGTCGACGACCGGAACCGGCCACGGGTGGAGGGAGGGGTGCGCCGGAGCGCAGTGCGGGGGAGGGGGACTGCCGGAACGCGGCCCCCTGCGGCGGGCGCCGTTCGCTCCCGGGTGTGCCGCACGGGTACTGTCCTCCTCGCTCCGCGCGGTCGTACCGCCGCGGGAGCGGTCGCCCGGAGCGCGTCTCCACGGGTGAAGGATCCGGCGGCGCCCCCTGCCATTGCGGTGCGCGCGGTCGCCCGCCCGGTGTATCCACGGCGTGGCGCGCAGACCCGGCGTGTGGCTGGCGCCACATCGCGGGCTTTGTCGGGGCCCTACAACGGGACAGCCCCGGGAGCTGGCAGATGGGCTGCACGATGCCCTGATTCTGTCAGGTGCCACCAGTAAACCGGCCAGGAGACTGTCCGGAGTGAACGGCAGGGTTTGCGCGGTCGGGTTCGTAGGGTCGACGTATGACCGTTGTGGACGAAATCCCGGGCGAGCCGAGCGACACGCGTGGCCGGGTGGCCGAACTGCTGGCGCTGCGCGACCAGGCCCGGCGCGGGCCGAGTGAGCGCGCGACCGAGGCGCAGCACGCCAAGGGCAAGCTGACGGCGCGCGAGCGTATCGCGCTGCTGCTGGACGAGGGGTCGTTCAAGGAGGTCGAGCAGCTGCGCCGCCACCGGGCGACCGGCTTCGGCCTGGAGGCCAAGAAGCCGTACACCGACGGTGTCATCACCGGCTGGGGCACGGTCGACGGCCGGACGGTGTTCGTCTACGCGCACGACTTCCGGATCTTCGGCGGGGCGCTGGGCGAGGCCCACGCCACGAAGATCCACAAGATCATGGACATGGCCATCTCGGCCGGTGCCCCGCTGGTCTCCCTGAACGACGGCGCCGGCGCCCGTATCCAGGAGGGCGTCTCCGCGCTCGCCGGGTACGGCGGGATCTTCCAGCGCAACACGCGTGCCTCCGGTGTCATCCCGCAGATCAGCGTGATGCTCGGCCCGTGTGCGGGCGGCGCGGCCTACAGCCCCGCCCTCACCGACTTCGTCTTCATGGTCCGCGAGACCTCGCAGATGTTCATCACCGGCCCGGACGTCGTCAAGGCGGTCACCGGTGAGGAGATCACCCAGAACGGCCTGGGCGGCGCCGACGTGCACGCCGAGACCTCGGGCGTCGCGCACTTCGCGTACGACGACGAGGAGACCTGCATCGCCGAGGTCCGCTACCTGATCGGCATGCTGCCCTCCAACAACCGTGAGAACCCGCCCGTCGTGCCGAGCGACGACCCGGCCGACCGCCGTGGCGACGTCCTGCTGGACCTGGTCCCGGCCGACGGCAACCGTCCGTACGACATGCACAAGGTCATCGAGGAGCTCGTCGACGACGGCGACTTCCTGGAGGTCCACGAGCGCTGGGCCCGCAACATCGTCTGCGCCCTGGCCCGGCTCGACGGCCAGGTCGTCGGCATCGTGGCCAACCAGCCGCAGGCGCTGGCCGGTGTCCTGGACATCGAGGCGTCCGAGAAGGCCGCGCGATTCGTCCAGATGTGTGATGCGTTCAACATCCCCATCGTCACTCTGCTGGACGTACCCGGCTTCCTGCCGGGCGTGGACCAGGAGCACGGTGGGATCATCCGGCACGGCGCGAAGCTGCTCTACGCGTACTGCAACGCCACCGTGCCGAGGATCTCGCTGATCCTGCGCAAGGCCTACGGAGGCGCGTACATCGTCATGGACAGCCAGTCCATCGGCGCCGACCTCACCTACGCGTGGCCCACCAACGAGATCGCGGTGATGGGTGCCGAAGGCGCCGCCAACGTCATCTTCCGCCGGCAGATCGCCGACGCCGAGGACCCCGAAGCGATGCGGGCCCGCATGGTCAAGGAGTACAAGGCCGAACTGATGCACCCCTACTACGCGGCCGAGCGCGGCCTGGTCGACGACGTCATCGACCCCGCCGAGACGCGCGAGGTACTGATCGCCTCGCTCGCGATGCTCCGCAACAAGCACGCCGACCTGCCGTCCCGCAAGCACGGCAACCCCCCGCAGTAGTCGCAGCCGCGGCGGCCACCCCGCCCACGTCAGCGATCACCTGCCCAGAAGACGGAGACCTCATGAGCATCACTCCCGCCGATTCGGTCCTGCGCGTCGAGAAGGGCCAGGCAGGCCCCGAGGAGCTCGCCGCCATCACCGCGGTCCTGCTCGCCCGTGCGGCCGCCCAGCCCGACGCACCGGCCCACCGGGGCCGTAGCACCGCCGGATGGCGCCGACTGGAGCGCACCCCGGGATTCCGCGCCCCGCACAGCTGGCAGGGCTGAGAACGGCCGCTGAGGCCGTTCCCCGGGCCCACCGGGCCCTTACCGACGAAAGGCCCCGCACTCCTCCCGAGGAGTGCGGGGCCTTTCGTCGTGCGGCGACGGGGTCAGCGCAGGCGGGCCATGAGGGCGTGCTCGACCAGCGTGATCAGCGCGCTCTTGGCGTCCGCGCGGTGCCGGGCGTCCGTGGTGAGGATCGGGGTGTCCGGGCCGATCTGGAGGGCTTCGCGTACTTCGTCGGGTGTGTAGGGCTGGTGTCCGTCGAAGCCGTTGAGGGCGATGACGAAGGGGAGGCCGCTGTTCTCGAAGTAGTCGACGGCGGGGAAGCAGTCGGCGAGGCGGCGGGTGTCGACGAGGACGACGGCGCCGATGGCGCCGCGGACCAGGTCGTCCCACATGAACCAGAAGCGGTCCTGTCCGGGGGTGCCGAACAGGTACAGGATCAGGTCCTGGTCCAGGGTGATGCGTCCGAAGTCCATGGCCACCGTGGTGGTGGTCTTGTCCCCGGTGTGGGTCAGGTCGTCGATGCCCGCGGACGCGGACGTCATCACGGCTTCGGTGCGCAGCGGATTGATCTCCGAAACGGCACCGACAAACGTGGTCTTACCCACGCCGAAGCCCCCTGCCACCACGATCTTCGCCGAGGTAGTGGAGCGGGCCGCTCCGCCGCTAGAGCTTGCGAAGTCCACTGAGCACCCTTTCGAGCAGTGTCACATCTGGTTGGCCGCCGGCGGCCTCGTCGCCGCCGGGCTGATGGATAGCGACGAGTCCGGCCTCGGCCAGGTCGGCCACGAGGATCCGGGCAACGCCGAGGGGGATCGAGAGGAGGGCCGACACCTCGGCCACCGACTTGATCTCGATGCAGAGCCGGCAGATCCGCTGGTGTTCGGGCAACTGCCCTTGCAGCCGGGCCGGATCGGCCGTGGTGCTGACCAGCGCCTCGATGGCGAGCTGGTACCGCGGCCGGGTCCGGCCGCCGGTCATGGCGTACGGGCGGACCAGCGGGTTGTGCGCCGCGGGCTTCGCGGGTGCGGGAGCCTGCCGCTGAACCGGCTGGATGCGCGACGGCGGCGCCTCGTAGCGCTGCGGCGGCTGCTGCTCCTGCTGCGGCTGCTGGTAGTGCGGCTGCTGCTGGGGCCACCCGGAACCGGGCTGCTGCGGCTGCTGCTGCCAGTCGCCGCCCTGAGAGCCCTGGTGCGACTGCTGATAGGGCTGATACGGCTGGTAAGGCTCTTGCGGGCCCTGTCTGCCGGGCATGGAGGGGGTGTCGAAACGGTTGTCACCCTGCTCACCCGGGACCCGCTGACCGCCCTCGTACAGGTGTCCGCCTGTGGGTGCTGCCACGTTTCCTCCTCCGAATGCCGGTCGCCATCCCAGTGGTGCCGCGCCACCGCACCTTATGGCGCGGTGACGAGAAACGCACTGTCTGTCTATTAGTTAAGAAGACTTCCCTGGAGTTCGGCGCGGAGATCCGGGGTGAGAACACTTCCTGCACGGTCCACGAGAAGTGCCATTTCGTACCCAACCAGACCGATGTCGGCGTCCGGGTGGGCGAGGACGGCGAGTGAAGATCCGTCAGAGATGGACATGATGAAGAGGAATCCTCGCTCCATCTCCACAACGGTCTGGTTCACGGCGCCGCCTTCGAAGATCCGGGAGGCGCCCGCGGTCAGCGACGTCAGACCGGAGGCGACGGCCGCCAGCTGATCGGCGCGGTCCCGTGGGAAACCTTCGGACATCGCCAGCAGGAGTCCGTCGGCGGAGACCACCACCGTGTGGGACACCCCAGGGGTGTTGTCCACGAAGTTGGTGATCAACCAGTTCAGATTCTGCGCCGCCTGGCTCATCGGGCTCACACTAACGCTCCTGGTTGTAGGTATTACTTGTGTCCGACCCCGCGGTGCGACCCCGCAGGACACCGCGGCGCAGGTTGCTCAACCTGCCCCGCACGTCCTCGGGAGCGCGGGAGACCTGTGGGCCGCCCTGCTGGGTCTGCTCCGCCGTGCCCTCGACCAGATTGGCCTTGGGCACGCGCCGAGGGAGCCCGGAAGGAGTGATTCCGCCCGCCTTCGGGTCCTTGAGCTTCTCGGCCCGCTCCCAGCGCTCGTCGTTCGCGGAGCGCCAGTCCTCGGGGCCCTCCCCGCCGGCCGGTTCGGCCTGCGGCTGCGGCCGCTGCCGCTGTTCCGGTGCGGCAGGCTGATCGTTTCCGCGGCCGGTGGGCTGCCAGTGCTGCTGGCCGGCGCCGCGGCGCGGGAGACCCGCCTCGGTCAGGTCCTGACCGGGGTTCGGGGTGGGTCCCTGGCGGTCGAAGCCTACGTGTTCCTGAGTCCCGGCGGGAGCGCTCGGAGCAGATTCCGCTTCGGGCTGCCCCTGGGGCTCGAAGGCCCCCTGGTAGGAACCCTGCCCCTGCCAGTCTCCCTGGTGGGAGTGGTCGCCCTGCGGCGCGAACTGGTCGGTGTACTGCTCCTGCTGACCGTCCGGGGCGGCGTATCCCGCTTCCGGATAGGCGTTCTGCTGCGGCTCCTGGTAACCGTTGCCGGCGTAGGGGTCGTAGCCGCCCTCGTAGCCGGGCTGCGGGTACTCCTGCTGCTGCTGGGCGTACTGCTCGGGGGCGTACTGCCCCTGGTCGTACCGGCCCTGGGCGAACTGCTCCTGGGAGTGGTCCTGCTGCTGTCCCGCGCCGTTCTCCTGGAAGGCCGGACGGTCGCCGCCCGCCTGCGCCTCCAGCGCGGCCCGGCGCTCCTCACGCATCAGCGAGCGGTTGACCGGGTCGAGCTGCGGGGAGTCCGAGGCCTCGGTGTCGTAGCGCGAGTCGTCGAAGCCGAGCTCCGCCGCCGTACGCATCGGGGCGTGGTGCGGCATCGGGTCGAAGGCCTGCGGCTGCTGCTGCTCGGGGATGATCGAGGAGACCGTGAAGTCGCCCTCGTGTGCCGACTCGCCACCGCCACCGTGCGTGATGGCGTCCGGCAGCATGACCAGCGACGTGGTCCCCGCCTGCTCACCCGAGGGCCGGAGCTGGACGCGGATTCCGTGCCGGTCGGCCAGCCGGCCGACCACGAACAGACCCATCCGCTGGGACACCGCGGCGTCCACGGTCGGCGGGTTGGCCAGCTTGTGGTTGATGTCCGCGAAGTCCTCGGCGGTGAGGCCGATGCCCTTGTCGTGGATCTCGACCATGACGCGGCCGTCGGGCAGCCGGGTCGCGGTGACCCGCACCTTGGTCTGCGGGGAGGAGAAGGTGGTGGCGTTCTCCAGCAGCTCGGCCAGCAGGTGGACGAGGTCGGTCACGGCCTGGCCGTGGATCTCGCTCTCCGGCACGCCGGTGAGCTCGATGCGCTCGTAGGACTCCACCTCGGAGGAGGCGGCCCGCAGGACGTCGACCAGCGGCACCGGCTGGTTCCAGCGGCGGCCGGGCTCCTCGCCGGCGAGGACGAGGAGGTTCTCGCCGTTGCGCCGCATACGCGTGGCCAGGTGGTCCAGCTTGAAGAGACTCTCCAACTGGTCCGGGTCGGCCTCGTTGTTCTCCAGGTCGGTGATGAGGGTCAGCTGGCCCTCGATGAGCGACTGGTTGCGGCGCGACAGGTTGGTGAAGATCGCGTTGACGTTGCCCCGGAGCATCGCCTGCTCGGCGGCGAGCCGGACCGCCTCACGGTGCACCTGGTCGAAGGCGCGGGCGACCTCGCCGATCTCGTCCTGGCTGTTGATCGGGATCGGCTGCACCCGGGTGTCCACCCGGCCCGGCTCGGTCCGCGACAGCTGGTCGACCAGCATCGGCAGCCGCTGCTCGGCGATGCCGAAGGCGGCCGTACGCAGCTGGCGCATCGAGCGGCTCATCTGGCGGGCCATGAGGCCGGCGATGATGAAGGCGGCCAGCAGGGCGATGATCACGATCGCCGCGTTGACGATGGCGTCGTTCCTGGCGTCGGTCGAGATCTCCGCCGCCTCGGCCACGGCCTTGTCGACGAGCTCGTTCTCGACCGTCGTGTAGCCGTCGAACTTCGCGGTGGAAGCGGCCATCCAGGTCTCGGGGGTGATGCCCTTGGCCTTCAGCTGGTCCGGCTGCTTGCCCTGGCCGATCTGCTGGGCCATGCCGTCGAAGACCGAACCGTCGATGCTCGGCGGCGCCACGAAGGGCTGGCCGGCGGCCTTGGCCTGCGCCGCGGCCTCCTTCAGCTGCTCGGCGCCCTCGGCGGCCTTGCCGGCCATGACTTCCTTGAGCCGCGCCGCGTCGGCCTCCGTGCCACCGGAGATGAACTCGCCGAGGGCGATCTGCTCCAGGTAGTTGTACGAGCTGAACGCCGTGACCTGGCCGTTGAACTTCCGCTCCTCCTGGCTCGGGCGCACCAGCAGGTGCATGCCGATCGAGCGCTGGAGCGATTCGGCGGCCTTGGCCAGCTCGATCGCGTAGACGGTCCGGCCGTAGCTGGTGATGTTGCCGGTGCCCAGGCCGAGCTCGTTGGAGAACTCCATCAGCGAGTGCTGGACCTTGGTGTAGCCCTCTTCGGTCTTCACCGGGTCCATCGCCTCGGCGTAGGCGGCCTTGCGCAGCTCGGGGAGCAGGGGCTCCTCCACCTTGAACAGCTTCAGGCGGCGGTGGAGACCCTCCTTGTCCGGCATGTTCTGCACGGCGGCGTCGAACTTCGACGCGGCGTCGTCCGTGGTGGCGCGTACCTTCTCCACCTCGGCGGCGGTGCGCTTGTTGGAGAGCAGGGGCTGAGCGGTGAGGTCACGCTCGTTCAGCAGCGCCTGCCCGTACTCCGCGGCCGCGCGGACGACCAGGGCCGTCTTCTCGGCGTCCTGAGCCTCGTTCCAGGTGTCGACCGACCCCTTCACCTGGAAGCCGCCCATGACCAGGCCGACCAGCGCGGGAATCAGGAGGATCGCGTTCAGCCGGGTGGGCACCCGCCAGTTGCGCGGTGACAGCCGGCTGGTGCTGCCGGCCGTCGGTTCCGCCTCGGACGACGTGTCCGCAGGCGGGGACAGCGCAGCGCGCGGCGGCGGGGTGAAATTGCCCCGCTCCGGCTGCGCCGCGGAGCCCTCGTTGCTTCGCCTCACTCGACCAACAACCTCTCGGCGTCGGCACCTACGTTGTGCCGGAATTATCGTTCAGGGGGCCGTACTACTGGGTAGTTCGAGGCATTGCAGCACGCGGACCGGTCGCGTTCCAAACAGTCGGAATGAGTGATTCCGACTACGGCCGCCCGCAGATAAAACGGGCATAAAGAGCGAGCCCCGTCAAAAGGCGAGGCTCGTATGAGCACAGCGGTACCGGTCGTGCGCGTCGGGTATCGACGGGGCCTCAATTCACTGTCGAAATGTTATGAACGCGGGGGCGGATCGTGTCAAAGGACACAGGCCGCCCCCGCGTGACTACAGCAACTTCCGTAGATCGCTACCGACTTGCGGCTACTTCAGCCGGGCCATGAGGGCGTGCTCGACCAGCGTGATCAGGCCGCTCTTGGCGTCCGCGCGGTGCCGGGCGTCCGTCGTGATGATCGGGGCGTCGGGGCCGATCTGGAGGGCTTCGCGTACTTCGTCGGGTGTGTAGGGCTGGTGTCCGTCGAAGCCGTTGAGGGCGATGACGAAGGGGAGGCCGCTGTTCTCGAAGTAGTCGACGGCGGGGAAGCAGTCGGCGAGGCGGCGGGTGTCGACGAGGACGACGGCGCCGATGGCGCCGCGGACCAGGTCGTCCCACATGAACCAGAAGCGGTCCTGTCCGGGGGTGCCGAACAGGTACAGGATCAGGTCCTGGTCCAGGGTGATGCGTCCGAAGTCCATGGCCACCGTGGTGGTGGTCTTGTCCCCGGTGTGGGTCAGGTCGTCGATGCCCGCGGACGCGGACGTCATCACGGCTTCGGTGCGCAGCGGATTGATCTCCGAAACGGCACCGACGAACGTGGTCTTACCCACGCCGAAGCCCCCTGCCACCACGATCTTCGCCGAGGTGGTGGCGCGGGCCGTCCCGCCGCTAGAGCTTGCGAAGTCCACTGAGCACCCTTTCGAGCAGTGTCACATCCGGCGCGCCGCCGGCCTCTCCGTTGCCCGGCTGGTGGATGGCCACCATGCCGGCTTCCGCCAGGTCCGCCACGAGGATCCGCGCCACACCCAGGGGCATGGACAGCAGGGCCGAGACCTCGGCCACCGACTTCACCTCGCGGCACAGGTGGCAGATCCGCTGGTGTTCGGGGAGCAGGGTCCCCAGGTGTGCCGGGTCCGCTGTGGTGCTGACCAGCGCCTCTATCGCGAGCTGATAGCGAGGCCGGGTCCGGCCGCCGGTCATGGCATAGGGACGGACCAGCGGCTGGTCGCCTTCACCGTCGTACGACGCGTGGTGCAGTGCGCCGTACGGATCGGGTGAGGCGGGTGGCGGGGTCATAAATCCTCCGGGCGTGACAGCAGGGTGTCGGCTTGCCGTCTGAAGGTGGCCGGTGGGGGGCTGTGTCGGCCGGACGGGTGAGGGTTTTGAGTAGTACCTGGGGGGATCGTGTCAGGTGTATGCCGCATGGCCGCCTAGTGGAGCAGACTTCCTTGTAGCTCGGCGCGGAGGTCGGGGGTGAGGACGGTCCCCGCGCGGTCGACGAGGAGTGCCATCTCGTACCCGACCAGACCGATGTCCGCGTCCGGGTGCGCGAGGACGGCGAGCGAGGACCCGTCCGAGATGGACATGAGGAAGAGGAAACCTCTCTCCATCTCCACGACCGTCTGGCTCACGGCGCCGCCTTCGAAGATCCGGGAGGCCCCCGCCGTCAGCGACGTCAACCCGGAGGCGACAGCCGCCAGCTGATCGGCGCGGTCGCGCGGGAAACCTTCGGACATCGCCAGCAGCAGGCCATCCGCGGAGACCACCACCGTGTGGGACACCCCTGGGGTGTTGTCCACGAAGTTGGTGATCAGCCAGTTCAGATTCTGCGCGGCCTGACTCATGGGGCTCAACTAACGCTCCTGCTGGTGAGTGGGGCCGAGTTGGAAACTGCCGGTAGACGAGCCGGTGTTGGCCTGTCGTCCCTGCTGGATGCCCCGGCGGAGATTGGTCAGACGGCCGCGTACGTCATCGGGCGCACGCGAAACCTGAGGTCCGGACTGATGATTCTGCTGTTGCGCAGTGCCTGGCACCAAATTGGCACGTGGGACACGGCGGGGCAGCCCGGAAGTGGTGATCCCGCCGGCGGCGGGCTTCTTGACCCGCTCCGCCTGCCGTACGAGCTCGTCGTTGGGCGAAGCGCGCCACGAACTGGTGACTCCGCTGTCGGCCGCACCACGCCGCGGCATGGCCGGGGGCGGGGTGCCGGCGGGCTGGGGGGCGACCGGTGCCTGCGGCTCGGGGGCGGGCGGCTGGCCGCCCTGCTGCGGGCCGTGGAACCAGTTCGTCTCCAGCGTGTCGTACAGCGGCGTACGCCCGTCGCCGGGACCGGCCGGCGGCAGCGTCTCGGGCTGCTGCGGCAGGGCCGGACGACGCGGCTCACCCGCGGAGGGGGCCGGGAGGCGCGGTGCACCGAAGTCGGCGCCGTCGTTCCTGCGGGGAGCGGGAGCCTGCGGGGCCTGGGGGCCGTACCCCTGGGTTCCGTAGCCCTGCTCCTGCGGCCTCGGCGCGTTGAAGTCGGGCCGGGCGAACTGGGCGGTGCTCGCCGGGTCCTGGCCCTGGGGGGCCTGCGGCGCCGAGAAGTCCGGCCGGGCGAACTCCGCCGTGGCACCGGGGCCCTGACGGTCGTTCATCGGCGGACGCTGGTCCGTCGGGCTGAACGGATGGTTCGGGGCCGAGGTACCCGGACGGGCGAACCGGCCGGCGTCGTGCTCCTCGTGACCGCGCGGCGAGTCCGGCTGAGCACGCCGGGGGGAACCCTGCTCCTCGACACCCCAGCTCGTGTTCTGCGGACGCTGCTGCTGCGGGTTGCCGCCGGGCAGCTCGGCCCGCGGTCCGCCCGAGGGCGGCAGCTGGCGGCCGGGGCCACCGGGCTGCTGACCGCCCGGGTTGCCCTGGCCGGGCTGGGCGCCCTGCGGCGCCTGCCGTACCGGCGGGCCGCTCTGCTGGCCGGAGTGGCCGAAGAGGTTGGGGCGGCCCGAGTCGGCGCCGGCCGAGGGGTCCTGCGGGGGGCGTGCACCGGGACGGGCACCACCGGCGAACGCACCGGCGAGGCCGCCGCCCTGGCGGGGGGCCTCGGGCCGTCCCTGGCCGGGCAGGCCGGGGCCCTGCTGACCGGGGCCCTGCTGCGGCTGACGCGGTCCACCGTCACGCGAGGGGAGCGCGGCCCGCGGGGACGCGCCCGCTCCGACCTGTCCGCGCGGAGCGGTGGCACCCAGACCCTTGGCCGGAGCCGAGCCGGGACCGGCGAGTCCGGGACGCTGACCGCCCGCGGCGGGAGCGCCGCCGGCGAGGAGCCCGCCCGGGGCGCCGCCCTGCTGGCCCTTGCCCTGCTGGCCGGGCTTCGGCGGCTGCTTGCCGCCGTGCGCGACCTCCATGGGCAGCATGACCAGCGCGGTCGTGCCGCCGGAGTCCGAGGGGCGCAGCTGGATGCGGATGCCGTGACGCAGGGACAGTCGGCCGACCACGAACAGACCCATGCGCCGGGACACCGAGACGTCCACGGTCGGAGGCGAGGCGAGCCGCTCGTTGATCGCGGCGAGGTCCTCGGGGGAGAGGCCGATGCCGGTGTCGTGGATCTCGACGAGCACACGGCCGTCGGGCAGCGCGTGACCGGTGACCCGGACCTTCGTCTGCGGCGAGGAGAACGACGTGGCGTTCTCCAGCAGCTCGGCGAGGAGGTGCACGAGGTCGTTGACGACGCGGCCGGCGACCTCGGTGGCGGGCACCGCGGCCAGTTCGATGCGCTCGTACTGCTCCACCTCGGAGGCGGCGGCACGGAGAACGTCGACCAGCGGCACGGGCCGGGTCCACCGGCGCCCCGGCTCCTCACCCGCGAGGACGAGGAGGTTCTCGCCGTTACGGCGCATACGGGTCGCGAGGTGGTCGAGCTTGAACAGCGAGGACAGCTGGTCCGGGTCGGCCTCGCGGGACTCCAGCTCGGAGATGAGCGAGAGCTGACGCTGGATGAGGCCCTGGCTGCGGCGCGAGAGGTTGGTGAACATCGCGTTGACGTTGCCTCGCAGCAGTGCCTGCTCGGCGGCCAGTCGGACCGCCTCGCGGTGCACGTCGTCGAAGGCCGCGGCCACCTGGCCGATCTCGTCCCGGGAGTGCACACCGACCGACTCGACGGAGGTGTCGACGTCCTGCGGGTCCGTCTCGGAGAGCTGCTTGACGAGCTCGGGCAGCCGGTCCTGGGCGACCCGGGTCGCGGTGTCCTGGAGCCGGCGCAGCGAGCGGATCATGGACCGCGCCACGACGAAGGCGCCGACGAGCGACACGCCGAGGACGATCAGGATGATCGCACCGTTGAGGATCGCGTCGCGCTGCGACTCCTCACGGAGTTCGCGGGCCTTGCTCTCCATCTCACCGAGGAGCGTCTCCTCGATGGTCTTCATGGCCTGGATCTTGTTCGAGCTCTGGTCGTACCAGTCCATGTACGTGCGGGTCTTGCCGGTGCCCTCCATACCGAGGGGGCTGTCGAGCACCTTCTTCGCGTAGATGTCCGCGGCGGTGATCTCGGGGTTCCCGTTGTCCAGGGGAGCCAGCAGCTCGGCGGAGCTCTTGCCGGTGGACTCGTACGTCGTCTCGAAGGTCTTGAGCGTCGTGTTCGCCTTGCCGAGCGCGTTGCGCCCGAACGCCTGGTCGTTGTCGTTCAGGTGCGTCTTGCTGCTGTCACCGCCCGGCAGGGCCGCGGCGATGATCGCGCGCTCGACGGACGCGTACTCCTTGGACGAGGAGAAGGCGGCCAGCGCACGCGTCCGCTTGATCATCTCGGGGTTGCTGGTGGCCTGCGCCATGTCCTGCGAGAGGCTCAGCAGCGAGGTGATCAGCTGGCTGTACTGGTCGACCGTGTTGAGGCTGGGGCTGTCGGCGGCGTACGCGTCCTTGCGGATGCTGGTGATGTTGCCCAGCTGGACGCCGATCTGGCTGACACTCGCGTGGATGCTGTCCAGCGCCGCGTCGCCGGGCGTGTTGCCTATCTCGTCGGTGGCCTCGAAGAAGGCCGCCTTGGCACGGTCGGTGCGCTCACGGGGCTGCGTGACCTTGTAGTCGGTGGCCTTCACGCCGTTGGACAGCGGGCCGGCCGACTTGTCGCGCTCCTCCTGGAGCGCGTTGGCGAGCGCGGTCGCCTGCTTGGTCATCTTGGTCAGCAGCTGCATGTGCTCCAGCTGGTCCATGTCGTTCATGGACTCGTTGATCCGCAGTCCGCCCAGGGTGGTCGCCGCGACCACGGGGAGGGCGAGCAGGGAGACCAGACGCGTGCTGATGCGCCAGTTGCGCAGGGCGATGCGCGACCCGGCGGTGGTGGGACCCGCCGGAGTGACCGGCGCCGCGGCGTCCGAGCCGCCGGAGCCCGTCGTGCCGGTGCGCTGCGCTCGCTCGCCGCCGCCGTCACCGGCCGCGCCGGGATTCTGGGCGTGCTGGGGCGAGGAACCGCGGTCGTTCGCGCCGCGCGGCTCCTGCTCCGCCGGGGTTTCCCCTCGGCCCTGGCGGGGCTGGGGCGACCCCATGCCATCCCTCTTGAAACGTCCCTGCACTAGCGTCGCAACCTCTGGACCAGGCGTCCCTCCGCGCGTGGCGCGGCAGGACGGTGTCGGCGTCGTGGGGCGCTGGACGCGCCCCATGGTGGTCGTGAGTGACCGGCGTACTTCCCCCTCCCGCCGCCACTCGGCGCTGCGTTGCGCCCCTGCGCGCTGGGCCTGAAACCCGCGGCGGTGCGTGGAATTCCAGCACAGTGGAGGATCTCCAACAAGGCCCGCGTACCGGGCTGTGACCTGGATGACACGGTGTGATGGGCGGGTCACAAGGCGTGGAGCGTGTTCACGGTCAAACCGGGCAATTAAGGGTGCACCCTCCGGGGGTGACCGGTGTCCCAGACGCGATGATCGGGAGCGGAATAGCAGATTCAGTGACGGATTGTCGGTTTTGCATCCCGTGATCAACTGTCCGCAATGAGTGAATTGTCGGCAACTTCGTGAGCAAACTCACATGATGATCGCCGTCTCATCCCGGCCACGTCCGGGAATCGGATGTTTAGCCTGAAGCTTTACAGGGACACCGAATCCGACAACCGGCGCACCTCCGGGCCGCGCCCCAGCGACAAGGATCCATACGGCAGATGAAGACGACGATGACGTTCCGCAACATCGCCAACCCCCGGCGCACGACGCTGGCGCATCTCGAGGACGCCGCCGCGCTGCAGACGCCGGAGCAGCGGGAGCACGCCGTCGACCTGCCGACCCAGACGGCCAACCCGCGCCGCACCATCCTCATGGAGGCCCCGGCCGCGACGGCGGTCTGACGGCCGCAGCACACGGCGTCATGCGCACGGCCGTCCCCCTCCCGCGCGTTAGCCTGGAGCGTCAGTCTTCAGCCAGCCAGCAAGTGAGGGGCGACAGCATCCCGTGCGCATCGCCAGGTTCTCCATCGACGGCAATGTCGCCTTCGGCGCGGTCGAGGGCGACAGCCCCGACAGCCTCGTCCTCGACATCATCAAGGGCATCCCGTACACCGACTTCGAGCTCTCCGGGACCAAGGTCCCGCTGAAGAAGGTCCGGCTGCTCCCGCCCGTGCTCCCCAACAAGGTCGTGGCCATCGGCCGCAACTACGCGGAACACGCCGCCGAGATGGGCAACGAGGTCCCGGACGTGCCGGTCGCCTTCTTCAAGCCCACCACCTCGGTGATCGGTGCCGGCGACTCCATCGAGTACCCCTCCTTCTCCGAGGAGCTGCACCACGAGGCCGAGCTGGCCGTGGTGATCGGCCGCATGTGCCGCGAGGTCCCGCGTGAGCGCGTCAAGGACGTCGTCTTCGGCTACACCTGCGCCAACGACGTCACCGCGCGCGACGTCCAGCGCAGGGAGAGCCAGTGGGCCCGGGCGAAGGGCTTCGACACCTCCTGCCCGATCGGCCCCTGGGTGGAGACCGACGTCGACCCCGGCAACCTGGCCATCCAGGCCACCGTCAACGGGGAGCAGCGTCAGCTGGGCCGGACGAGCGACATGATCCGCTCCGTGGAGGACCTGATCGTCCACATCACGGAGGCCATGACGCTGCTCCCGGGCGACGTGATCCTCACCGGGACCCCCGCAGGGGTCGGTCCCCTGCACGTCGGCGACGAGGTCGCCGTCACCATCGAAGGCATCGGCACTCTCACCAACAAGGTGATCAAGCGTGGCTAACGCACCTGTCCGTGTACGTTTCTGTCCCTCCCCGACCGGCAACCCCCACGTGGGTCTGGTCCGGACGGCTCTCTTCAACTGGGCCTTCGCGCGGCACCACCAGGGCACGCTGGTCTTCCGCATCGAGGACACCGACGCGGCCCGTGACTCCGAGGAGTCCTACGGCCAGCTGCTCGACTCGATGCGCTGGCTCGGCCTGGACTGGGACGAGGGCCCCGAGGTCGGCGGCCCGCACGCCCCCTACCGCCAGTCGCAGCGGATGGACCTGTACAAGGACGTCGCCGAGAAGCTCCTGGCCGCGGGCCACGCGTACCCCTGCTACTGCACCACCGAGGAGCTCGACACCCGCCGCGACGCCGCCCGCGCCGCCGGCAGGCCCTCCGGGTACGACGGCCACTGCCGCGACCTGAGCGACGAGCAGAAGGCGGCGTACGAGGCGGAGGGGCGCACCTCGATCGTCCGCTTCCGGATGCCCGACGAGGCGATCACCTTCACCGACCTGGTCCGCGGGGACATCACGGTCCAGCCGGAGAACGTGCCGGACTACGGCATCGTCCGTGCCAACGGTGCTCCCCTCTACACGCTCGTCAACCCGGTCGACGACGCGCTGATGGAGATCACCCACGTCCTGCGCGGCGAGGACCTGCTCTCCTCCACCCCGCGCCAGATCGCCCTCTACCGGGCGCTCATCGAGCTGGGCATCGCCAAGGACACCCCGGCCTTCGGCCACCTCCCGTACGTCATGGGGGAGGGCAACAAGAAGCTCTCCAAGCGTGACCCGCAGGCCTCGCTCAACCTGTACCGCGAGCGGGGCTTCCTGCCCGAGGGGCTGCTCAACTACCTCTCGCTGCTCGGCTGGTCGATCGCCGAGGACCGCGACATCTTCGGCCGGGACGAGCTGGTGGCGGCGTTCGACATCGCCGACGTCAACGCCAACCCGGCGCGCTTCGACCTGAAGAAGGCCGAGCACATCAACGCCGAGCACCTGCGGATGCTCGACGTGAAGACCTTCACCGAGGCCTGCGGCCCCTGGCTGAAGGCCCCCTTCGCCCCCTGGGCGCCCGAGAACTTCGACGCGGAGCAGTTCGCCGAGATCGCCCCGCACGCCCAGACCCGCGTGACGGTCCTCTCGGACATCACGGCCAACGTCGACTTCCTCTTCCTGGACGAGCCCGTCGAGGACGAGGCGTCGTGGACCAAGGCCATGAAGGAGGGCTCCGACGCCCTGCTCGTCACGGCCCGCGCCGAGCTGACCGCGGCCGAGTGGAACGCCGAGGCGCTCAAGACGGCCGTCCTCACCGCAGGTGAGAAGCACGGCCTGAAGCTCGGCAAGGCGCAGGCCCCGGTCCGCGTCGCCGTCACCGGCCGCACCGTCGGCCTGCCGCTCTTCGAGTCCCTGGAGATCCTCGGCCGCGAGAAGACGATCGCCCGCATCGACGCGGCGCTGGCGAAGCTCGCCGCGTAACGGGCCGCACGCACGCCGGAGGCCGGGCTCCCCACGGGGAGCCCGGCCTCCGGCCGTTCACGGCGGGGGCGGCCCCGGCGCCGGCGCCGGCGGCGGAGGGCCGTCTCCTGACTCCCGTGTTCAGGCTTCTCCGCGATTTCGGGCGGGTAAGTTCACGGACATGGCGATTCGCGCGGTTCTCTGGGACGTGGACGACACGATCTTCGACTACGCGGGCTCGGACCGGACCGGTCTGCTGCGGCACCTCAGGGCGGAAGGGCTGCCCGAGAGTGACGAGGACCACCACGGCCGCTGGATGCGTATCGCCTCCGTCCACTGGGAGCGTGTCGCCGCGGGGGAGTCCGACTGGCCCGCGCACTGCCGTGACCGGGTGCGGGAGTTCCTGGACGCGGAGCTGAGCGACGAGGACGCCGACGCGTGGTTCCGCAGGTACGTCGGGCACTACGAGAGTTCCTGGGAGCTCTTCCCGGACGCCGTGCCCGTCCTCGACGCGCTGGCCGCCACGCACCGGCACGCGATCCTGTCGAACTCCTCCGTCGACCACCAGGAGCGGAAGCTGCGGGCCCTCGGCGTGCGCGACCGCTTCGAGGTCCTGCTGTGCGCCCAGGAGCTCGGCGTCTGGAAGCCGGACGCCAGAGCCTTCCGCACGGCCTGCGAGGCGCTGGAGCTCGACCCGCACGAGGTCGTCTACGTCGGGGACCAGCCGGACATCGACGCGGCCGGAGCCGTGGCCGCGGGTCTCGCCGGGGTGTGGCTGGACCGGCGCGGGCGGGGCGGGCGCCCCGAACTCGTCCGGATCACGGGGCTCGCGGAGCTCCCCGGCCTGTTGGCGGGCGATACCCGTTTTGGAGCGCCGGACACCTTCGGGTAATGTTCTTTCTGCGCCGCCCGAGCGGGCCGAAAGATCCGGCCGGGAAGCGCAGACAGAGACAAAGCCCTCAGGGGTTGCGTTTCAGTGGGCTATGGTGTAATTGGCAACACTACGGTTTCTGGTACCGTCATTCTAGGTTCGAGTCCTGGTAGCCCAGCGCAAGACCGAAGTAACAAGCCCCCGTTGTGTAGCGGCCTAGCACGCTGCCCTCTCACGGCAGTAGCGCCGGTTCGAATCCGGTCGGGGGTACAGATCCATCCCGCAGGAACATCGGGTCGCACCCAGGTTCCGGCGGTGACACCATCCGGCTCCGGCCGGGTGAGGATCGCCAGGGCCCCCGTTGTGTAGCGGCCTAGCACGCTGCCCTCTCACGGCAGTAGCGCCGGTTCGAATCCGGTCGGGGGTACTTGTCACACCATGGGCTATGGTGTAATTGGCAACACTACGGTTTCTGGTACCGTCATTCTAGGTTCGAGTCCTGGTAGCCCAGCGCAAGTCAGCAGTAACCACGCCCCCGTTGTGTAGCGGCCTAGCACGCTGCCCTCTCACGGCAGTAGCGCCGGTTCGAATCCGGTCGGGGGTACAACAGAGCAGTACGACAAGGCCCTTCACTTCGGTGAGGGGCCTTCTTCGTGTCCCTGTCGCGGATGTGCTCGCGCCGCCTGCGTGCTCGCGCGGGAGCGGACCGGGAGCGGAGCGTCCATCTCGCGTGCGTGACAGGTGACTTGGGCCGCCACGACGCTGGGGCGGCCGGAAGGGTGGGGAGGGTGTTCAGCCCGTGCGGCGCAGGGCCTCGCTGAGCCGGGCGGCCGAGTCGATGATGGCCTGTGCGTGCATCCGGCCGGGGTGGCGGGTGAGGCGCTCGATGGGGCCGGAGACCGACACCGCGGCGACGACCCGGTTCGAGGGTCCGCGGACCGGGGCCGAGACCGAGGCCACGCCCGGCTCGCGCTCGCCGATCGACTGGGCCCAGCCCCGCCGCCGTACGCCGGAGAGGGCGGTCGCCGTGAAGCGGGCCCCCTGCAGGCCCCGGTGCAGACGCTCCGGCTCCTCCCAGGCCATCAGGATCTGTGCGGAGGAACCCGCCTTCATGGTGAGGGTGGAGCCGACCGGCACGGTGTCCCGCAGTCCGGACAGGCGCTCCGCCGCCGCCACGCAGATCCGCATGTCTCCCTGCCGGCGATAGAGCTGCGCGCTCTCGCCGGTGATGTCCCGAAGATGGGTGAGTACGGGTCCGGCCGTCGCCAGGAGGCGGTCCTCGCCGGCCGCGGCCGCGAGCTCCGCGAGCCGGGGTCCGAGGATGAATCGGCCCTGCATGTCCCTCGCCACCATGCGGTGGTGTTCGAGTGCCACGGCCAGGCGGTGTGCCGTGGGCCGTGCGAGCCCTGTCGCCGCGACCAGCCCGGCGAGGGTGGCCGGACCGGACTCCAGGGCGCTCAATACCAGAGCTGCCTTGTCGAGAACGCCGACGCCGCTAGAGTTGTCCATACGACGATACTCGCGTCTCACTCTGTGAAACGCAAGTTCAATTTTCCCCGGAAGTTGCGAACCTGTACGTGCGGCCTTACAAAGGCCCGCAGCCACCGCCCCGCTCGGGGGTCCGGACGGCGGCGCCCGAATCTCTAGTTGGGCCGGCGATGACGCCGGCCGGAGGGAAAGCGATGGGTAGGACACTCGCGGAGAAGGTCTGGGACGACCATGTCGTCCGGCGCGCCGATGGCGAGCCCGACCTCCTCTTCATCGATCTGCACCTGCTGCACGAGGTGACCAGCCCGCAGGCGTTCGACGGCCTGCGCCAGGCCGGGCGCCCGGTGCGGCGTCTCGACCTCACCATCGCCACCGAGGACCACAACACCCCGACCCTCGACATCGACAAGCCGATCGCCGACCCGGTCTCCCGCGCCCAGCTGGAGACGCTGCGCAAGAACTGCGCGGAGTTCGGCGTCCGGCTGCACCCGCTGGGTGACGTCGAGCAGGGTGTCGTCCACGTGGTCGGCCCGCAGCTCGGCCTGACCCAGCCCGGCACCACCGTCGTCTGCGGCGACTCCCACACCTCCACCCACGGCGCGTTCGGAGCGCTGGCCTTCGGCATCGGCACCAGCCAGGTCGAGCACGTCCTGGCCACCCAGACCCTGCCGCTGGCCCGCCCCAGGACGATGGCGATCACCGTCGAGGGCGAACTCCCCGACAGCGTCACCGCCAAGGATCTCATCCTGGCCATCATCGCCCGGATCGGCACCGGCGGGGGCCAGGGCTACATCCTCGAATACCGCGGCTCCGCCATCGAGAAGCTCTCGATGGAAGCCCGGATGACCATCTGCAACATGTCGATCGAGGCCGGCGCCCGCGCGGGCATGATCGCCCCGGACGAGACCACCTTCGCCTACCTGAGGGGCCGCGACCACGCCCCCCAGGGCGAGGAGTGGGACGCCGCGGTGGAGTACTGGAAGACGCTGCGCACCGACGACGACGCAGTCTTCGACGCCGAGGTGGTCATCGACGGAGCCTCACTGGCCCCGTTCGTCACCTGGGGCACCAACCCCGGCCAGGGTGCTCCCCTGTCGGCGAACGTCCCCGACCCCGCTTCGTACGAGGACGCCTCGGAGCGCCACGCCGCCGAAAAGGCCCTGGAGTACATGGGGTTGACCGCCGGCCAGCCGCTGCGCGAGATCAGCGTCGACACGGTGTTCGTAGGCTCCTGCACCAACGGGCGCATCGAGGACCTGCGCAACGCGGCCTCGATCCTGGACGGCCGCAAAGTCGCCGACGGCGTACGGATGCTGGTCGTCCCCGGCTCCGTCCGGGTCGCCCTGCAGGCCGTCGAGGAGGGCCTGGACAAGGTCTTCACCGCGGCAGGCGCCGAATGGCGGCACGCGGGCTGTTCGATGTGCCTCGGCATGAACCCCGACCAGCTGGCCCCCGGCGAGCGCTCCGCCTCCACCTCGAACCGGAACTTCGAGGGCAGGCAGGGCAAGGGCGGCCGTACCCACCTGGTCTCCCCGCAGGTCGCCGCCGCCACCGCCGTGCTGGGCCATCTGGCCTCGCCCGCCGATCTGTCCGACGACCGCACGCCCGCCGGAGTCTGAGAGCCATGGAAGCATTCACCGCACACACCGGCCGGGCCGTCCCGCTGCGCCGCAGCAACGTCGACACCGACCAGATCATCCCCGCGCACTGGCTGAAGAAGGTCACCCGCGACGGCTTCGAGGACGGCCTCTTCGAGGCCTGGCGCAAGGACGAGAACTTCGTCCTCAACCGCCCGGAGCGCCAGGGTGCGACGGTCCTGGTGGCCGGCCCCGACTTCGGCACCGGCTCCTCGCGTGAGCACGCGGTCTGGGCCCTTCAGAACTTCGGCTTCAAGGCCGTCATCTCCTCCCGGTTCGCCGACATCTTCCGCGGCAACTCCCTGAAGAACGGTCTGTTGACCGTCGTGCTGGAGCAGAAGGTCGTCGACCGGCTCTGGGAGCTCACCGAGGCCGACCCGACGGCCGAGGTGACGGTCGACCTGGAGAAGCGCCAGGTCCTCGCGGACGGGATCACGGCCGACTTCGAGCTCGACGAGAACGCCCGCTGGCGACTGCTGAACGGGCTGGACGACATCAGCCTCACTCTTCAGAACGAAGCGGACATTGCGACTTATGAGGCGGCCAGGCCGTCCCACAAGCCGCGTACGATTGACGCCTGAGCAGCGCTTTTCCCGAACTGCGCCCTCTGCCGACCGGCAGGGGGCGCAGTCGCTTGTTGAGACCCCCTCGGGCGACAACTCGCCCCAGATGGCACAATCGGTGCATGGAACGCGACAGCCAACTCGAGCTCTATGGCCACGTCGCCGACCGATTGAAAGAAGCGCACGCAAAGGTGCGCGCACTGCAAGTCCCGGAGGGCGTACGGATGGCGCTGTCCCGGAAGCTGCTGGTCGTCACGGCCGCGGCTAAGCACGATCTCCCAGGCGCGGCAAAGCGTCTGGACCGGTTGATGAAGGACCTCGATGAGGGCCGATTCCCCGAAGGTGACTGACTCTGCGGACAGTGCAGCGGTCGACTTCGTTGCGGCACTAGGGTGATTAGCCCGTTTCGTGTTTGATTTGCGGTATATATCTGCCTAACGTGCGAAAAGGCCTGAACAGTTTCGTTCCGGCAATGTCTCCGAAGGGGAAGACGTGAACAAGGCGCAGCTCGTAGAAGCGATTGCCGACAAGGTCGGCGGCCGTCAGCAGGCCGCAGACGCTGTCGACGTGGTACTCGACGCGATCGTCCGTGCGGTCGTCGCGGGGGACCGTGTCTCGGTCACCGGCTTCGGTTCGTTCGAGAAGGTCGACCGGCCCGCCCGGTACGCCCGCAACCCCCAGACGGGCGAGCGCGTGCGGGTCAAGAAGACCTCCGTGCCCCGTTTCCGCGCGGGCCAGGGGTTCAAGGACCTGGTGAGCGGCTCCAAGAAGCTCCCCAAGAACGACGTGGCCGTCAAGAAGGCCCCCAAGGGCAGCCTCTCGGGCGGTTCTTCCACCCGTACGACGGCGAAGGCCGCCGCGAAGAAGGCCACCGCCAAGAAGACCACCGCGGCGAAGAAGGCCACGGCGGCCGCCAAGAAGACGACCGCGGCGAAGAAGACCACCGCGAAGAAGACCACGGCGGCGGCCAAGAAGACCACGGCGGCCGCGAAGAAGGCGGCCCCGGCGAAGAAGGCCACGGCCACGAAGAAGACCGTGGCGGCCAAGACCGCGCCCGCCAAGAAGACCACGGCGAAGAAGGCGCCCGCGAAGAAGACCACGGCACGCAAGACCACAGCCAAGAAGGTCACCGCACGCAAGAAGTGAGACCGGGCACCGCTCGTTCCTCATACGCGCCGGGCCGGGCTCCCCTCGGGGAGCCCGGCCCGCGGGCTGTTCAGGGGCCCGTCCGGGGCGCCGGCGGCCTCACCGGGGCCCTCAGAGGGTCTGCAGGGTCACCAGGGTGATCCGCAGCGAGGCGCCCTCGCCCTCGGTCTCGATCCGCACCCGCTGTCCCGGGCGCAGCAGCCGCAGGCCCCCCGCGTCGAACGCCGGTGCGTCGAAGTCCACCGGGGTGCCGTCGTCGAGCAGCACGCTGCCGGTGCGGGTCTCGGAGTCGTACGTGAACGAGGTCGCCTGCATGAGCGGCAGCCTATCGGTCCGCGGCGGGTGCCACCGGGGCCGTCAGCCCGGCGGTGAACCGCCCCACCCCGAGTGCCAGCGCCGCGGCGAGGTCGTCCCCCGTGTCCACGTCCCTGCGGACCGAATCGAGATCCGGCAGCCCGATCTCCACGGCACCCGAGGCCAGATGCCGTGCCCGGGACGCCCCGCCGAAGCCCGGACGCAATTCCACCCCGGACGTCGCGGAAAGAAATGTGGTGCCGATTCCCTGGGCGTCGGCGACAAAAGTGCGGGGAAATGCCGAAGAGAATGCGAGCACCCGCGCCAATTCCTCCGGGCGCAGTGCGGGAAGGTCCGCGTTCAGCACGGCCACCGCCGCACCCCCGCGCCGGGCGAGAGCCGAGCGCGCGCCGTGGGCCAGCGCCGCGTTGAGCCCGGCCGCCGGGGTGTCGGCCACCGTGTGCGCGCCGAGCGCGGCCAGCGCCGCCCCGGCCACCGGATCGTCCGTGACGACCACCACATCCCCCACCGCCCGGCAGGCCAGCGCCGCCGACACGGTGTCCTGTGCGAACGCAAGGGCCAGGCGAGGACGCAGGTCCCCGCCCACCGCCCGGGCCAGCCTGCTCTTGGCCCGTGCGAGCGGCTTCAGCGGGACGACCAGGGACCAGGGGCCGGTCGGGTCGGTGTTCGTGGCGATCTCCCCCTCCGTACGCATCAGCCCTTATTCTCGCCTGCCGGTACGACAACCCGGAGGTCCGCCCCCACGGGTGAGGCGTACGGTGTTCTCCACAGCAGGGGCCCCGGGGCGAAGGCAGCACGGCCTCCGGCCCCGCCGCAGCACAGTTCTAGAGGAAGGCGTCCGAGTGTCCCGCCGCAGAATCGGCTTCTGGTACCGCCTGGCGGCGGTCATCGCGAAACCGCCCCTGGTGGTTCTGTTCAAGCGGGACTGGCGGGGAATGGAACACATTCCGGCCGATGGCGGATTCATCACCGCGGTCAATCACAACTCGTACCTGGACCCGCTGTCGTACGGGCACTTCCAGTACAACACCGGACGTGTGCCCCGGCTGCTCGCGAAGGCGGGACTGTTCAGGACGCCCTTCGTCGGAATGATCCTTCGCGGCACCGGCCAGATCCCCGTCTACCGGGAGACGACCAACGCGCTCGACGCCTTCCGCGCCGCCGTCGACGCCATCGAGCGGGGTGAATGCGTCGCCTTCTACCCGGAGGGCACGCTCACCCGCGACCCCGACATGTGGCCCATGGCCGGCAAGACCGGCGCCGCGCGGGTCGCGCTGATGACCAAGGCCCCGGTCATCCCCGTCGCCCAGTGGGGCGCCAACCTCGCGATGCCGCCCTACGCCAAGGAGAACAAGCTCCGGCTGTTCCCCCGCAAGACCCTGCGGGTGCAGGCCGGGCCGCCGGTCGACCTCTCCCGCTACTACGGCCTCGAGCCGACGCCCGACGTCCTGCGCCAGGCCACCGAGACCATCATGGCCGCCGTCACCGCCCAGCTCGAGGAGGTGCGCGGCGAGAAGGCGCCCGCGGAGCCCTACGATCACCGCAGGGCCCGTGCTGAACAGCGGCGCAAGGCAGAGGGAAAGGGAACGACGTGACGCACCCCGCCAAGGCGGCCGTCTTCGGAACCGGCTCATGGGGTACGGCCTTCGCCATGGTCCTCGCCGACGCCGGCTGCGAGGTCACCCTCTGGGGCCGCAACGCCGAGGTCGTCGAGACCGTCAACAGGACCCGCACCAACCCGGGCTACCTGCCGGGTGTCGAGCTGCCCGCCTCGGTGCGGGCCACGACCGATCCCGCCGAGGCGCTGCGCGGCGCCGACTTCGCCGTACTGGTCGTGCCGTCGCAGACGCTGCGCGCCAACCTCGCGGACTGGGCGCCGCACCTGGAGCCCGGCACCGTGCTCGTCTCCCTGATGAAGGGCGTCGAACTCGGCACCGCCAAGCGGATGAGCGAGGTCATCGGGGACGTCACCGAGGTCACCCCGGACCGCATCGCCGTCATCACCGGCCCCAACCTGGCCAAGGAGATCGCGGAACGCCGCCCCGCCGCGGCCGTCGTCGCCTGCGCCGACGAGGACGTCGCCCGGCGCCTCCAGGCCGCCTGCCACACCCCGTACTTCCGGCCGTACACGAACGCCGACGTGGTCGGCTGCGAGCTCGGCGGCGCCGTGAAGAACGTCATCGGCCTCGCCGTGGGCATCGCCGACGGCATGGGCCTCGGCGACAACGCCAAGGGCTCCCTCATCACCCGGGGCCTCGCCGAGACCACCCGCCTGGGACTGGCCATGGGTGCCGACCCGCTCACCTTCTCCGGCCTGGCCGGACTGGGCGACCTGGTGGCCACGTGCTCCTCGCCGCTCTCGCGCAACCACACCTTCGGCACCAACCTCGGGCGCGGGATGACGCTCCAGGAGACCGTCGCCGTCACGAGCCAGACCGCCGAGGGCGTCAAGTCCTGCGAGTCCGTGCTCGATCTGGCGCGCAGGCACGGCGTCGACATGCCGATCACCGAGACGGTCGTCGGCATCGTCCACGAGGGCAAGCCGCCGGTCGTCGCCCTCAAGGAGCTGATGTCGCGCAGCGCCAAGCCCGAGCGACGCTGACTCGAGCCCTACCAGCAGGTACGCTCATCGCGATATGAGCAGCCAGAACCTCCCCCAGAGCCCTGAGAGCCCCCTGAGCTCCGAGCGGAGCTCCGCGCAGGGCCGCAAGCCGCGCGTGGCCGTCGTGTTCGGCGGCCGTAGCTCCGAACACGGCATCTCGGTCGTCACGGCCGGTGCCATCATGAGCGCCATCGACCGGACGAAGTACGACGTCCTGCCGATCGGCATCACCAGGGACGGACGTTGGGCCCTCACGTCCGACGACCCCGCCCGCATGGCCATCACGGACCGGCAGGTGCCCGACGTGGACCAGCTTGCGGAGTCCGCGCAGGGCGCCGTGACGCTCTCCGTCGACCCCGGCAACCGGGACGTCGTCGTGGCCGAACCCGGTGCGGTGCCCACGGTCCTGGGAGAGGTCGACGTCGTCTTCCCCATGCTCCACGGCCCCTACGGCGAGGACGGCACCCTCCAGGGGCTCCTGGAGCTCTCCGGGGTTCCCTACGTCGGCGCGGGCGTCCTGTCCTCGGCCGTCGGCCAGGACAAGGAGTACATGAAGCGGGTGTTCATCTCCTTCGGGCTGCCGGTCGGCCCCTACGAGGTCGTCCGCCCCCGGGAGTGGGAGTCCGACCGCCCCGCCGCCCGCAAGCGCATCATGGAGTTCGCGGCCGAGAACGGCTGGCCGCTCTTCGTGAAGCCCGCCCGCGGCGGGTCCTCGATGGGCATCACCAAGGTCGACGACGCCGCCGGGCTCGACGAGGCGATCGAGGAGGCCCGCCGGCACGACCCCAAGTTCCTCGTGGAGTCCCTGCTGCGCGGCCGGGAGATCGAATGCGGCGTGCTGGAGTTCGAGGACGGACCGCGCGCGAGCGTGCCCGCCGAGATCCCGCCCGTCACCGCGCACGACTTCTACGACTTCGAGGCCAAGTACATCGACTCGGCGGCGGGCATGGTCCCCGCGCCGCTGACCGAGGAGCAGACCGCCGAGGTGCAGCGGCTCGCCGTCGAGGCGTTCGAGGCGGCCTCCTGCGAGGGCCTGGTGCGAGCCGACTTCTTCCTCACCGAGGACGGCACGTTCGTCATCAACGAGATCAACACCATGCCGGGCTTCACCCCGATCTCCATGTACCCCCGCATGTGGCAGGCGAGCGGTGTCGAGTACCCGGAGCTGGTGGACCGCCTGATCACGGCCGCGCTGAACCGCTCCACCGGCCTGCGCTGACCGCACCCGGCTCCGAGGGCTGCCCCGCGCGGGGCAGCCCTCAGAGGCTGTCGGGGACCGTCTTCCTCACCGGCACGGCGAAAGCGGACAGCGGGGTGATGTCATGGGCGTACTCCGGCCCGAGCGTCACCTCGACGTACGCCTTGCGGTACGTGGTGGTGAAGCGCGGACCGGCCCCGGCGTCATCGGGCTGCTCCAGCAGCCAGTTGACGCCGTCCGCGTCGACGCCCTTGGACTGGGAATCGTCCATCCTCGCGGGCCGGGGAACCCCGCAGCGCAGTACGATCGCCCCGTCCCCCCAGCCGGCGGTCAGGTCCGAATCCGGCGAGGGGTCGTTCCGTTCCAGACCGGCGACGGTCTCCGGCAGCTCCTCGTGCAGCTTCTCGCAGTACCCGGCGGCGGCCTCCGACGACGGCGTGGGAACCGCCACCGAGGGCCGGGCACCGCCGCCGGAACACCCCGCCGCGGCCAGCACCAGGAGGGCGGCGGACGGGGCGAGAACACGTGAGCGGGAGGACCGGCGGCGGGTGTGAGTCACCGGACCAGCGTAGACAGGGGTCAGAGGTGGACGACCGGGCAGGTCAGCGTACGCGTGATGCCGTCCACCTGCTGGACCTTGGCGACCACCATCCGGCCGAGCGCGTCGACCGTGTCGGCCTGCGCGCGCACGATCACGTCGTAGGGGCCTGTGACGTCCTCTGCCTGGATCACTCCCGGGAGCTTGGCGATGGTCTCGGCGACGATCGACGCCTTGCCCACCTCGGTCTGGATAAGGATGTACGCCTGTACCACGGAACCTCCAGGGCGGCCACGAGGATCATGTGGGGGAAAGGGACGCCACGTTATCGCGTTGCCGCGGGCCGCGGGGAGACCTACGGGTCGCTTGACGCCCAGGGCGTGGCGTACACACCACAGAAGTTGACGTATCTCTTGACGGTACCGACAGCAGTGGGGGCTCGCGACCGCAAGCCCACCGGTGCGGAAGGGGGACGGTGACGCCCGCACGTCCCGGGGCCGCCGGCTCCCGCGGGCCGTCCGTCCACGGTCCGGACCTCCGGCCGCTGCAACAGCCCGGACAGGTGTCCGGTGCGATAGATGAGAGGTGAGACTCGGTGAAGGGAACCGTGGGCGAGTTGGGGGAGTTCGGGCTCATCAGAGAGCTCACTTCCCGGCTCACCACCACTCCGGCGGTACGGCTGGGACCCGGCGACGACGCCGCGGTCGTGGCCGCTCCCGACCGCAGGGTCGTGGCCAGTACGGACATCCTGCTGGAAGGGCGGCACTTCCGCCGCGACTGGTCGACCGCGTACGACGTCGGCCGCAAGGCGGCCGCGCAGAACCTCGCCGACATCGCAGCCATGGGCGCCGTGCCCACCGCGCTGCTGCTCGGCCTCGTCGTACCGGCCGACCTGCCGGTCACCTGGGCCGCCGAACTGATGGACGGGCTGCGCGACGAATGCCAGGTCGCCGGCGCGGCCGTGGTCGGCGGTGACGTCGTCGGTGGCGACACCATCACCATCTCCATCACCGCCCTCGGCGACCTGCGCAACCACGAGCCCGTCACCCGGTCCGGAGCACGGCCCGGCGACGTCGTGGCCGTCACCGGATGGCTCGGCTGGTCCGCCGCCGGATTCGCCGTGCTCTCCCGGGGGTTCCGCTCGCCGCGCGCCTTCGTGGAGGCCCACCGGCGCCCCGAACCCCCCTACCACGCCGGCCCCGCGGCGGCCGGACTGGGCGCCACGGCCATGACCGACGTCAGCGACGGACTCGTCGCCGACCTCGGACACATCGCCGATGCCAGCAAGGTCCGCATCGACCTGCGGTCCGGGCTCATCGACATCCCGTCCCAGATGTCCGACATCGGGCAGGCCGTCGGCGTCGACCCGCTCCAGTGGGTGCTCACCGGGGGAGAGGACCACGCGATCGTGGCGACGTTCCCGGCCGACGTGAAGCTGCCCGCGCGCTGGAAGGTCATCGGGGAGGTCCTCAACCCGTCGGCGCTGCCCCAGGTCACCGTCGACGGGGCGCCCTGGACGAGCAAGGGCGGCTGGGACCATTTCGGATCCATCGAGGACGCCTAGGGCATTCCGGGGAAGTCCCGCCTGCCCGGCGACGCCTGGCATGCACGCTCGCAGCGTTGCGGAAATGCCCTGGTAGCTCCTCCCCCCCATTGCCTGAAGGGCAGGGGAGGGGCCCCACCGAGACCATTTCCGCGCCGTGCGATCGCAGGCACCGGACGCCGCGGGGCCCGCTCCCGGGGCGGACGGTGCCACTTCCCCCGCACGCCCTAGTAGATTCCGGGGCATGACCGCACCCGCCCCCATACCACCCCGTGTCCTCACTGTCGCCGGATCGGACTCCGGCGGCGGTGCGGGCATCCAGGCCGACCTGAAGACGATGCTGGCCCTCGGCACCCACGGCATGAGCGTGCTGACCGCGGTCACCGCCCAGAACTCGCTGGGTGTACAGGGCGCCTGGGAACTCCCGGCGGACGCCGTACGCGCGCAGTACCGCAGCGTCGTCGACGACATCGGCGTCCAGGCCGTGAAGACCGGCATGCTCTCCTCGGCCGCGCTTGTCGACACCGTCGCGGAACTCCTGGCGGGAACCGGCGCACCCGTCGTCGTCGACCCCGTCGGCGTCTCCAAGCACGGGGACGCGCTGCTCGCCGCCGAAGCCCTCGACTCCGTACGCACGAAGCTGCTGCCCGTCGCCACGGTGGCCACCCCCAACCTCGACGAGGTGGCTCAGCTCACCGGCGTCACCGTCACCGACGAGGCGGGGATGCGGCGGGCCGCCGCCGAGATCCTCGCCCACGGTCCGCGCTGGGTGGTCATCAAGGGCGGCCATCTGCCCGGTGAGGCCGTGGACCTGCTGACGGACGGCAGCGAGGAGCACTGGCTGCGCGCCCCGAGGTACGACAACCGCCACACTCACGGCACGGGCTGCACCCTCGCCTCCGCCATCGCGTGCGGGCTCGCCCGCGGCCAGGACGTGCCGACCGCGGTGCGGGGCGCGAAGGAGTACGTCACCGGCGCGATCCGGGCCGGCTTCGCGCTGGGCGGCGGGATCGGCCCCGTCGATCACGGCTGGCAGGCCCGCACCGCCCGCTGACGGTCCCTGCCCCGCCCACTCGCCGATGTCCCGGTGCGCGGCGCCCCGCCGCCGTCGTCGCGTACGGGACGGGGGCCCGTCAGCGCCGGCGAGGGGACAGGCCGGCAGCCCACCGGGCGGGCGCAGACGGGCGCCGGGCACAGCAAAAAGCCGGTCCACCGAGGTGGACCGGCTTTTTGGGCAACCGGAAGGCTGCGCTACGACGAGACGTCAGCGCGCGACCTTGCCGGCCTTGATGCACGAGGTGCAGACGTTGAGCCGCTTCGGCGTCCGCCCGACCACGGCACGCACGCGCTGGATGTTGGGATTCCAGCGACGGGACGTACGGCGGTGCGAGTGCGAAATGCTGTTGCCGAAGCTCGGCCCCTTGCCGCAAACGTCGCAGTTGGCAGCCACGGGTCACTCCAAAGACTTCAGATGCACTTACAGTGAATTCCGGCGCGCCGGAATCATTTTACTGAAGTGGCGGTACCGGAGGAATGGCCCGACTTTCGTCGGGCAACCGAAGCAGCATACAACGGCTGCGTCGGAGATACGAAACTACCACGGCTCCTCGGGCCCTCCGTCCCGCACCTGTGCCCGCCGGGTCCGCGGACGAGGACTACCCTGCGGTGCAGCCAGCCCCCCACGGCCGCCCCAAGGAGGACCAACGGTGCCGCAGTCACCCGACGATCTCGACGCCGTCGCGGTGCGCACCTGGTGCTCACTGGCCCTGGAGGCACTGGGCCGCGAGCGGGCGGCCATCGACGCCATCAACGTCTACCCCGTCGCCGACGGGGACACCGGCACGAACCTGTACCTCACCGTGGAGTCGGCGGCCGCAGCCGTCGAAGCGGTCTTCGCCGCCCACGAGACCGGATCCACCGTGCCCGCCCCCGCCGACGCCGTACGGGCCATGGCCCACGGCGCGCTGATCGGCGCCCGGGGGAACTCCGGCACCATCCTGGCCCAGCTGCTCCGGGGCATGGCCGGGGTGCTCTCCGAGTCGGGTGACGCGGATCACCTGCGGACCGCCCTCGCCGAGGCCGCCGCCGCGGCACGGCAGGCCGTCGCCCACCCCGTCGAGGGCACGGTGCTCACCGTCGCCTCGGCAGCGGCCGGGGCGGCCGCCGCCACGAAGGAGGGCGCCGGCCTCAAGGACGTGCTCGACGCCGCGTACGACGGAGCGCGCGCCGCCCTGGCCGACACCCCCGGCCAGCTCGCCGTCCTCGGGCGCGCGGGCGTCGTGGACGCCGGCGGGCAGGGCCTGGTGACCGTGCTCGGGGCACTGCTGGAAGCGGTCGGAGGCCGGGCGCAGGAGCGGGGCGTCCGGCCCGCCCCCGAGACCGCGCCCCTGACGGGCGACTGCGCCGACGCGGGCCCGGACGGCGGCCCCGCCTTCGAGGTCATCTACCTGCTGGAGGCGCCCGACGACGCGGTGGCCCGGCTGCGGAGCCGGCTGGACGCCCTGGGGGACTCCCTGGTCGTGGTCGGCGGCGACGGCCTGTGGAACGTCCACGTCCACGTCGACGACGCCGGGGCGGCCGTCGAGGCCGGGGTCGAGGCAGGCAGGCCCTACCGGATCCGGATCACCCACTTCGCCGCCGACCGGGGCGCTGCCCACCGGGAGCCCGCCCAGCGCGCCGTCGTGGTGGTCGTCCCCGGCGACGGGCTCGCCGGCCTCTGCGCCGAGGCCGGGGCGACCACCGTGCTCGCCCGGCCCGGGGAGCCGCCCGCCAGCGGCGAACTGGTCGACGCCATCCGCCGGGCCCACGCCCGCGAGGTCGTCCTGCTGCCCAATGACGCACAGCTGCGCCACACCGCCGCCGCGGCGGCCGAACAGGCCAGGACGGAGGGCATCCGCGTCGCCCTGGTCCCCACCCGCGCCGCGGTCCAGGGCATCGCCGCGCTCGCCGTGCACGAACCCGGCCGGAGCTTCGACGAGGACGTCGTCGCGATGACCTCGGCGGCCGGGGCCACCCGCTACGCCGAACTCGCCGTCGCCGAACGGCAGTCGTGGACCATGGCGGGCATCTGCCAGGCCGGTGACATCCTCGGCCTGATCGACGGGGACGTCGCCGTCATCGGTGAGGACGTCCCCGGAACGGCCCGCACGGTCCTGGACCGGATGCTGTCGGCCGGCGGCGAACTCGTCACCCTGGTCCTCGGCGAGGACGTGCCCGACGCCCTGGCCGACGACCTGGGCGCGCACGTCCGCGAGGGCTACCTCGCCGTCGACACGGTCGTCTACCGGGGCGGACACCAGGCGGCACCCCTGCTGATCGGCGTCGAGTGACAGGTCACGGGGCTGCTGACCGGCCTCGAGTGACAGGTCACGGGGCGCGGCGCCCGGCGACATCTGTCAGTGCCGTGGTGTGCAATGGACCGCGTGTCCGCTTTCGATGAACCCCTCAAGAAGCTGCTCGGCGGAGCCACCGCGAAGGTGATGGCCGAACACCTCGACCTGCACACGGTCGGTGATCTGCTGCACCACTACCCGCGGCGCTACGAGGAGCGGGGCCGCCTCACCACGCTCACCGAGCTCCCGCTGGACGAGCACGTGACGGTCGTCGCCCAGGTCGCCGACGCGCGCGTCATGATGTTCAACAACGGCCGGGGCAAGCGGCTCGAAGTCACTCTCACCGACGGCAGCGGCAGACTCCAGCTGGTCTTCTTCGGCCACGGGGTCCACAAGCCACACAAGGAACTCCTCCCGGGCCGACGGGCGATGTTCGCGGGCAAGGTCTCCCTGTTCAACCACAGGATGCAGCTGGCGCACCCCACCTACCAGCTCCTCGACGCCCGGTCCGAGGACGAGGCGGCCGAGGTGACCGAGGCCGTCGACGCCTTCGCGGGGCAGCTGCTCCCGATCTACCCGGCCTGCAAGCAGCTGGACTCCTGGCGGATCGCCAAGGCCGTCGACACGGTCCTCCCGAGTGCGCAGGAGGCGGTGGACCCGCTGCCCCCGGCGCTGCGCGACGGCCGGGGCCTCGTCCCGCTCCCCGAGGCGCTGCTCAGGATCCACCGCCCGCACACCAAGGCGGACATCGCCGCCGCGCGGGACCGGCTGCGCTGGGACGAGGCGTTCGTCCTCCAGGTCGCCCTGGCGCGCCGCCGGTACGCGGACACCCAGCTCCCGGCGGTGGCGCGACGGCCCGTCCCCGGCGGGCTGCTCGACGCCTTCGACGCCACACTCCCCTTCACGCTCACCGAGGGCCAGCAGAAGGTCACCGGAGAGATCTTCGACGCCCTGGCGACCGAACACCCCATGCACCGGCTGCTCCAGGGCGAGGTCGGGTCCGGCAAGACGCTCGTCGCGCTGCGGGCCATGCTCCGCACCGTCGACGCGGGCGGCCAGGCGGCGATGCTCGCCCCCACCGAGGTGCTGGCACAGCAGCACCACCGGTCGATCACCGAGATGATGGGGGAACTCGCCGAGGGCGGCATGCTCGGCGGTTCCGACCTGGGCACGAAGGTCGTGCTGCTCACCGGCTCCATGGGCACGGCCGCCCGCCGGCAGGCCCTGCTCGACCTGGTCACGGGCGAGGCGGGGATCGTCATCGGCACCCATGCGCTGATCGAGGACAAGGTGCAGTTCCACGACCTCGGTCTCGTCGTCGTCGACGAACAGCACCGCTTCGGGGTGGAGCAGCGGGACGCCCTGCGGTCCAAGGGGAAGCAGCCGCCCCACCTGCTCGTCATGACGGCCACCCCCATCCCCCGGACGGTCGCGATGACGGTCTTCGGCGACCTGGAGACGTCCGTGCTCGACCAGCTCCCGGCCGGCCGGTCGCCGATCGCGAGCCATGTGGTCCCGGCCAAGGACAAGCCCCACTTCCTCAGCCGCGCCTGGGAGCGGGTCCGCGAGGAGGTGGAGAACGGCCACCAGGCCTACGTCGTGTGCCCCCGCATCGGTGACGACGCCGACGAGGCCGCGGAGAAGAAGGGGAAGGCCGGGAAGAAGAAGGCCGCCCCCGAGGAGGACGCCGAGAAGCGGCCGCCGCTCGCGGTGCTGGACATCGCGGAGCAGCTCGCGAAGGGCCCGCTCGCCGGTCTGCGCGTCGAGGTCCTCCACGGCAGGATGGCGCCCGACGACAAGGACGACGTCATGCGCCGCTTCGCCGCAGGTCAGGCCGATGTCCTGGTCGCCACCACCGTCATCGAGGTCGGGGTGAACGTCCCCAACGCCACCGCGATGGTGATCATGGACGCGGACCGCTTCGGGGTGTCCCAGCTGCACCAGCTCAGAGGCCGTGTCGGCCGCGGCAGCGCCCCTGGTCTCTGCCTGCTGGTGAGCGAGGCGCACGAGGCGGGTCCCGCCCGGGCCCGGCTCTCCGCGGTCGCCGCCACCCTCGACGGCTTCGAACTCTCCCGGATCGACCTCGAACAGCGGCGCGAGGGCGACGTCCTCGGCCAGGCCCAGTCCGGCGTCCGCTCCTCCCTGCGGGTGCTCAGCGTCATCGACGACGAGGAGGTCATCGCGGCGGCCCGAGAGGAGGCCGTACGCGTCGTCGCCGACGACCCCGGCCTGGAGCGGCTGCCCGAGCTGCGCACCGCGCTGGACGCCCTGCTCGACAAGGACCGGGAGGAGTACCTCGACAAGGGGTGACCGGGCGGAATCCCGACGACGCCATATCGTGGGGAGCACGGCGCACGTCCCGTCCGGTGTGCCGCCCGCGACCCGAGGAACAGACACCCATGACCCGCGTGATCGCCGGTTCGGCCGGCGGACGCCGCCTCGCCGTTCCCCCCGGCACCGGTACCCGCCCCACCTCCGACCGTGCGCGCGAGGGCCTGTTCTCCACCTGGCAGGCACTCCTGGGCACGCTCGACGGCATCCGTGTCGCCGACCTGTACGCGGGCTCCGGCGCCGTGGGCCTGGAGGCCCTCTCGCGCGGAGCCGCCCACGCGCTGCTCGTGGAGGCCGACGCCAAGGCCGCGCGCACCGTCCGCGACAACATCCGCACCCTCGGTCTGCCCGGCGCGGAGTTCCGTGCGGGCAGAGCGGAACAGATCGTGACGGGGCCGGCACCCTCCGACCCGTACGACGTGGTGTTCCTCGACCCGCCCTACGCCGTCACCGACGACGATCTCCGGGAGATCCTGCTCACACTCCGTGCTCAGGGGTGGCTCACGGGCGAAGCTCTCGTCACGGTGGAACGGAGCACCAGGGGCGGGGAATTCAACTGGCCCGGCGGATTCGAGCCGCAGCGGGCCCGCCGCTACGGCGAAGCCACGTTTTGGTACGGTCGCGCCGCCTCTACGTGCGAAGACGCACGATGACCGCACCGGAGAGCGAGGGAACCACGTTGCGCCGCGCCGTCTGTCCGGGGTCGTTCGACCCCATCACCAACGGACATCTCGACATCATCGGACGAGCCTCGAAGCTGTACGACGTCGTGCACGTCGCCGTGATGATCAACCAGTCCAAGAAGGGCCTGTTCACCGTCGACGAGCGGATCGAGATGATCCGCGAGGTGACGGCCGACTTCGGCAACGTGGAGGTCGAGTCCTTCCACGGCCTGCTGGTCGACTTCTGCAAGCAGCGTGACATCCCGGCGATCGTGAAGGGCCTGCGGGCCGTCAGCGACTTCGACTACGAGCTTCAGATGGCCCAGATGAACAACGGCCTCTCGGGCGTCGAGACGCTGTTCGTGCCGACGAACCCGACCTACAGCTTCCTGTCGTCCTCCCTGGTCAAGGAGGTCGCCGCCTGGGGCGGCGACGTGGCGCACCTGCTGCCGCCGACCGTCCACGAGGCGCTCGTGGACCGTCTCGGCCGGAAGTGACGGGCTGACCGTCCGTCACCAGGTGTCGGAGTGGAGGCGACTGGCCTTACAGTCGTCCCGTCCGTCTCCAACAGCAGCAGAGAGTGGCGAGCACACGGTGGACGTGCAGAAGAAGCTCGACGAGATCGTCGAAACGGTCGGGAACGCCCGCTCCATGCCCATGTCGGCGTCCTGTGTGGTGAACCGGGCCGAACTGCTCGCGATGCTCGAGGAGGTGCGCGAGGCGCTGCCCGGCTCCCTCGCCCACGCCCAGGAGCTCATCGGCGGCCACGAGCAGCTCGTCGAGCAGGCCCGGCAGGAGGCCGAGCGGATCATCGAGTCCGCCCGCGCGGAGCGCGGCTCGCTGGTCTCCGGCACCGAGATCGCCCAGCGCTCCCAGGCTGAGGCGGACCGGATCCTGTCCGAGGCCCGCAGGGAGGCCGACGAGGTCCGCGGCGAGGCCGACGAGTACGTCGACAGCAAGCTCGCCAACTTCGAGGTCGTCCTCACCAAGACCATCGGCTCCGTCGACCGGGGCCGCGAGAAGCTCCTCGGCCGCGGCGAGGGGCTCGACGAGCAGGGGTACCAGGACCCCGACTTCGCCGAGGCCCCCGAGCGCAGCGCCGACCCCGAGACGCTCCGCCGGCGTGCCGACGACTACGTGGACACCAAGCTCGGCGCCTTCGAGGCCGTGCTGGCCAAGACCCTGGAGGCCGTCGGCCGGGGCCGCCAGAAGCTGCACGGCCGGGTCGCCACCGACGACCTCGGCGCGCACATGGCGGCCCAGGACGCCGCGGGCGGCCACCAGCACACCAGCGACGAGGACCACTGGGCCGGTCTGGCCGAGCTGGCCACCCCCGAACCGCTCCGGAGCCCCCAGCAGCCCTCCTACGCGGAGCCGGTGCAGCCGGAGTACGCGCCGGTGGCGGACTACCAGGACCCGTCCCAGGGCGGCTTCCCGGTCCAGGCCCAGCCGGACGCCCCGTACGCGCAGACGTACGGCTACCAGGACCAGCAGCCGGTCCAGGACGGCTACGGCTACCAGCAGCAGGACCCGTACGCGGGCTACCAGCAGCAGGCGTACGACCCGGACCAGCAGCAGGAGTACTGGCCGCAGCAGGCCCAGGTTCCCGCGCAGCAGGGCGAGAGCGCGCTCGACGAGACCAGTCTCTTCGACACCAGCATGATCGACCTGGAGCAGCTCCGCCGGTACGAACAGGGCCGCTGACCGGAGCGGTCCCCACCGGATTGGGAGCTGGGCGGTACGTCCAGTATCCTGGCTCTTCGGTCGCGCGTATGCAGCGATCCCGGCTGCCCTCTTTCCTGAGGACAGGGGCAGCTTCCCCGAAGCAGCACCACGCACATGATCTCGAAAGCAGGAAAAGCCCTGAACGGCCACCTCGACCACCGCAGTCCTCTCGTGTTCGACACGCGCGAGCTGGGCCGGCGTCCGGGTACCCAGAAGCGGCTGACCCGCACGGCGGAAGCACCGAAGGACCTCGGCATCGACGGGGTCGTCGGAGTTCCGGAGAACGCGCCCCTGGCGCTGGACCTCCGCCTCGAATCGGTCATGGAAGGGGTGCTTGTCACAGGCACCGCCCGTGCGACGGCCGAGGGGGAGTGCGTAAGGTGTCTGGAGCCGCTGACCCTCGAGGTCGAAGCGGACTTCCAGGAGCTGTTCTCGTACCCTGACGCCGACGACCGGAACCGCAGCAGGACCGCGGACCCGGTCGACGACGCCGAGGACGACGAGGACAGGTTCTTTCTCGAGGACGACTCGTTCGACCTCGAGCCTGTGCTGCGTGACGCGGTGGTGCTCGCACTGCCGCTGCAGCCGGTGTGCAAGGAGACCTGTGCCGGTCTGTGTTCCGAATGCGGGATCAGGCTGGACGAGAATCCGGACCACCACCACGACGTCGCCGACATCCGTTGGGCGGCACTGCAAGGACTCGCCGAGACCGTTCAGGACGGCGAGAAGGACAACATGGGCGGCGCCGAACCGGGCGTCGACGAGAAGCAGGAGAAGTAGCCGTGGCTGTTCCGAAGCGGAAGATGTCGCGCAGCAACACGCGCCACCGCCGGTCGCAGTGGAAGGCTGCGGTCCCCACCCTGGTTTCGTGTGAGCGGTGCCAGGAGCCGAAGCTCCAGCACATCGCGTGCCCGAGCTGCGGCACCTACAACAAGCGCCAGGTCCTCGAGGTCTGAGCGGCTGGTGAGAGGCCCGATGTCTGAGTTGTCCAGCGCCAAGAAGCAGGCAGACAACATCAACACAGCCTCGTCCCACACGCTTCTGGAAGGGCGGCTCGGGTACCACCTCGAGTCCGCCCTTCTGGTGCGTGCGCTGACCCACCGTTCGTACGCGTACGAGAACGGCGGTCTGCCCACCAACGAGCGGCTCGAATTCCTCGGGGATTCAGTGCTCGGCCTGGTGGTCACGGACACGCTGTACCGCACCCACCCCGACCTGCCCGAAGGCCAGTTGGCCAAGTTGCGGGCCGCGGTGGTCAACTCGCGTGCACTTGCGGAAGTGGGCCGCGGCCTCGAACTCGGCTCCTTCATCCGGCTCGGCCGCGGTGAAGAGGGCACGGGTGGCCGGGACAAGGCTTCCATCCTCGCCGACACCCTTGAAGCGGTGATCGGCGCCGTCTATCTCGACCAGGGCCTCGGCGCGGCCTCGGAGCTGGTCCACCGGCTCTTCGACCCGCTGATCGACAGGTCCTCCAACCTCGGAGCCGGCCTGGACTGGAAGACCAGCCTCCAGGAGCTCACCGCGAGCGAGAGCCTCGGAGTCCCCGAGTACCTCGTCACGGAGACCGGCCCCGATCACGAGAAGACCTTTACTGCTGCTGCTCGCGTCGGTGGTGTCTCGTACGGCACCGGCACCGGCCGTAGCAAGAAGGAAGCGGAGCAGCAGGCGGCCGAGTCCGCCTGGCGCGAGATCAGCGCCGCCGCGGAAGCACGGGAGGCGGCGGCCAAGGCCGCAGCCGACGGAGGGGTCGCCGACACCCCTTCCGCCCCGTCGCCGAACTCGGACGCGGCTCCCGCCTGATTGATCCGGAAACCCCTCGGTGCCTCGCGCACCGGGGGGTTTCCGCTGTCCTGTCACGTCCCCGAAGGAGTGCCCGTCGTGCCCGAACTGCCCGAGGTCGAAGTCGTGCGGCGGGGGCTGGAGCGCTGGACCGCCGGGCGCACCGTCGAAGCGGTCGAGGTCCTGCACCCGCGTGCGGTCCGGAGGCACCTCGCGGGGGGCGCGGACTTCGCGGCCAGGCTGCGGGGTCTGCGCTTCGGCACGGCGATGCGCCGCGGCAAGTACCTCTGGGTCCCCCTCGACGAGGCGGACTCCTCGCTGCTGGGACACCTGGGCATGAGCGGCCAGCTGCTCGTCCAGCCGGAGGACGCCCCCGACGAGAAGCACCTGCGGATCAGGATCCGCTTCGACGACGCGCTCGGCACCGAACTGCGCTTCGTCGACCAGCGCACCTTCGGCGGGCTGTCGCTGCACGGGAACACCCCCGACGGCCTGCCCGACGTCATCGCGCACATCGCCCGCGACCCCCTCGACCCGGCCTTCGACGACGACGCCTTCCATCTGGCGCTTCGCCTGCGCCGTACGACGGTCAAGCGCGCCCTGCTCGACCAGTCGCTGATCAGCGGCGTGGGCAACATCTACGCCGACGAGGCGCTCTGGCGCAGCAAGCTGCACTACGAGCGGCCGACCGCGACCCTGACCCGCCCGAGGACGGCGGAGCTGCTGGGCCACGTCCGGGACGTCATGCGCTCGGCCCTCGACCAGGGGGGCACCAGCTTCGACAGCCTCTACGTCAACGTGAACGGCGAGTCCGGCTACTTCGACCGGTCGCTGGACGCCTACGGACGTGAGGACGAGCCCTGCCACCGGTGCGGTACGCCGATGCGCCGCAGGCCCTGGATGAACCGCTCCAGCTACTTCTGCCCGCGCTGCCAGCGTCCGCCGCGGCTCACCTGACGTCCCGCGTCAGGCCTCGTGCGCCGCGTCGTAGCGGCCCCGGGCATCCATGACCTCGGGCATCCGGCCCTCGACGAGCAGGATGAGGTCCATCAGCCGGGCCGTGACGTCATGGCCGAGCGGCGTCAGCGCGTAGTCGACGCGCGGTGGGTTGGTGAGCCGGGCGTCCCGGTGGACCAGACCGTCACGCTCCAGCGCGTGGAGCGTCCGGGAGAGCATCTTCTCGCTGACACCGTCGACGCGGCGGCGCAGCTCGTTGAAGCGTGCGCCGCTCTCGTACAGGGCCCCCAGGGTCAGGCTGCCCCAGCGGCCGGTGACGTGTTCCAGGGTTCCGCGCGAGGGGCACTGCCGCGAGAAGACGTCGAAGGGCGAGTCGCCCTCGACGTCGGGCACGGCGTCCGTCTGTGTCTCACCCATACGGCCAGCTTACGCCTGTGCAGCGCTCACTTCCGGTGAGCGCTGCACAGGCGCGGGGTGTGCCCCCGCCGGCATGCGTCAGCGGGTCACGACGGAGACCTCACTCGCTCCGGACGTGGTGCCGTCCGCGTAGAGGACCGAGACGCGGTAGTAGGCCGTGGTCGCCGGCGGCAGGGCGGGATCCACCCAGTGCCAGGTGGTGCCGTTGTCCCTGGGCTCCGTGCGGACCAGGTCGAAGGTCTTCGTCACCGGGTTCCAGCGGTGGATCGCGAAACCGGAGACCTCGCCGAGGCTCTCGGAGCTCGCGAGGGCCCAGGAGAGCCAGCCGTTCTGGTCGGAGCCGAGGTACACCAGCGGCGCGCCGGTCGCGGCCGGCGCTGTCGGGCGGAGGTCCAGCTCGGTGACGTCGACCACCGTCGCGCCGGTGGCCGGGGTGAGCTGGTTCCCGTACTGGTCGACGGCGACCAGGGCGTAGCGGACCTGCTGTCCGTCCGCCGGGACGTGGTCGTGGAACGTCGTCTCCGTGACCTTCCACGGCTGGAAGTCCGACGGGTGCGGCACGGCCTTGTACGTCCACTGCCCGTCGACGAGGGTGCCGCGCAGCACGAGGTAGTGCGCGAGGCCGGGGTCCTTGCTCGCGTCCCAGGAGAGGGTGACGCCGTTCGCCGCGGGGACGGCCTTCACCCCGGTGACGGCGGCGGGCGCGGTCGTGTTCCCGCTGACGGTGACGGAGAGCTCCGCGGAGGGGGTGCCGCCGTTCCCCTCGTGGTCCAGGGCGACGACCCGGTAGGTGTAGGTAGCACCGGGCGGGGGCGCGGCGTCGGTGAAGCTGGTCCCCTTCACTCCCGTGCCGACCTCGGAGCGCACGGAGTTGGAGGTGCCCGGGCGGCTGGTACGGAAGACCGAGTAGCCCGCGAAGTCGGCGCTGGTCCGCTCCGAGGCGTCCCAGGTGAGGGTGACACCCGCCTCGCTCTCCGAGGCCCGCACGCCGAGCGCGGTGTCGACCGGTCCGGTCAGGTCGTCGCTGTAGTACTCGGCGGTGCCGGAGGCCGGGGACTCGTTGCCGCTCGTGTCGACGGCGGTGACGACGTAGTAGTAGACGTCACCGGTCTGCGGCAGCGGCCCGCTGTAGCCGCCGCCCGAGGAGGCCAGGCGGTTGGCGGGGGTGAGGGCGACCGGCAGCGAGGTCGAGCGGTAGACCCGGTACTCGGCGAGGTCGGGCTCGGTGTTGCCGTCACAGTAGAGCGTGATCCTGGTGGGGCTGCCGACGGACCAGTTGTCCTCTACGCCCTTGGGCGCGGCGGGGGCCGTGCGGTCGAGCGTGGTGACGGGGAGGTCGGCGGTGCCCGAGGAGGTGTTGCCCGCCTTGTCGTACGCGCGCACCTCGTAGTAGTAGACGTTGCCGTCCTTCGGCACGGTCGTGTCGGTGTACGAGGTGGACGTGGTCGTGGCGAGGGGCTTCGCCGGGTACGCGGTGCCTTTCAGCCGCCGGTACACGCGGTATCCGGCGAGGTCCATCTCCTTGTTCTTCGCCCAGCCGACCTTCGTGGACGTGGAGGCGGTGCTGTAGGTGACGGTGGTCCCCGTGGGAACCAGCGGCTTGACCTTGTCGGCACCGGCCGTCGTGCGGGGCGCGTAGGTGAACTCGACGTCGGCGGCGCCGGTCCAGTTCACGAAGTCGATGCGCAGACTGTGCTTCCCGGACGGGATCGTCACGTCGGCCGTCCTGGAGACCGTGTTCGCGACGTTCTTCCACAGGTCGATCTTGCGGACGCCGTCGACGTACACACGGATGCCGTCACGGGACGAGGCCTTGAACGTGAACGGCCCGCCCGAACCGAAATCGCGGGTCGTGGACCAGCGGACACCGAAGTCGTTGGCGGGCATGCCCTTGTAGCCGGGTGCGCCGGTGCCCCAGTCCTGGTCGATCACGGAGTCGCAGTCCGTGCCCTTCGGGGTGCCGGTGAAGCTGGTGTTCGCGTAGAACGTGCGCGTGAAGACGGGCGACGCGCAGGTGACGGCGGCGGAGGCGGGGACGGCCGCGGCGAGCAGGCCGCCCGCGGTGGCGAGCACGACGGCGGTGGCGGCGGCCGCCGTCGTACGTCTGGGTCGGTTCATGCGTTCCTTCGGTTCTGATCATCTGCGTCATGAAGTGACTGCTGACGATCAAGACTCTTGTCAGGGAGGCATGGTTGTAGGCGCGAGGTGAACAGGAGCCGGCCGGGGCCCCGACAGGGGAAGGCCCCCGCCGTCCGGGGACGGAAGGGGCCTTCGTGGTGCGTGGGGTGACTGTCCTCGGCTCAGAAGCCGAAGTCCTGCGTCCACCACGGGCCGCCGGAGCCGAGATGGACTCCCACGCCGAGCGTCTTGTAGTCGCAGTTGAGAATGTTCGCGCGATGGCCTTCGCTGTCCATCCAGGCGTCCATCACGGCCTGTGCGTCGGCCTGGCCCCGGGCGATGTTCTCGCCGCCGAGGCCCTCCACACCGGCCGCGTCGGCACGGTCCCAGGGGGTCGCGCCGTCGGGGTCGGTGTGGCCGAAGAAGTCGCGGGCGGCCATGTCGTCGCTGAAGTCCTGGGCGAGCGCGGTCAGCGAGGCGCTCGCGGTGACCGGACTGCATCCGACCTTCGCGCGCTCCTGGTTGACGAGGCTGAGCACGGTGGCCTGGGCGGAGGTGGCGGACGGGCTCGCCGGGGTCTCGGCCTCACGGCTCGGGGTGGCCGAAGCCGTCTTCGGAGCGGCCGGCTTCGTGGCCGCCGGGCTGGACGACGTGCTCTTCCTCGGCGCGGCCGCGGGGGCCTTCGTCCGCTCCGGCGTCTTCGTCGGCTGCTTCGATGCGGTCGCCGAAGGCTTCTTGGCGGGCTTCTCGCCCGGGGTCGCCGAGGGGGACGTGGAGGGCGCGGCGGAACGGCCGGCACCGCGGCTGGCCTCGGCCGACGCGGACGCCGACGTACGGCCGGTCGGTTCCGCGGACGAGTCGCCCTGCGTCAGCAGGTCGGGAGCGCCGCCCGCGTGGACCTGGTCCGACGCCCCGCCCCCGCTGACGCTGTAGCTGTCGCCGCCGGGCAGCAGGCCGGAGGCGACAGCGACCGCTCCGACGGCCACGGCGGCCGAGACACCGAGAAGTCCGGCGCGCACGGGTATGCCGGTCCGCTTCCTCCGGCGGGCACTCCGGTGCCCCTCCGCCGCGTCCGCCGTGCGCTGCTCAGCGGCGGGGGCCGCGCCTGCGCGTCGATGCCGTCCCATGCGCTGTGCCTTCCTCGTGCTCCGGGCGTCGTGACGACGTCCCCGTATTCAAGATCAAGCTCACCCGTTCGGGTGAGGCTATTGCGAGGGGACCTTACGCCATGGCGGATTGGGGCGAGGTGCTCGTGAAGCAATTGGCCGGTTAGCGTTCGGGCATGAACGAAGACGCACGACTCGTCGTATGGGTACGCGGCCGAGTACAGCAAGTAGGGTTTCGTTGGTTCACCAGGGCAAATGCTTTGGAGATCGGGAAACTCACCGGCTTCGCCCTCAATCTCGACGACGGCCGGGTCCAGGTGGTGGCCGAAGGGCCGCGTGAGAATTGCCACCGTCTGCTCGACTGGCTCGGCTCCGACGACACACCCGGCCGCGTGGACGGCGTCACTGAGATCTGGGACACGCCGCGCGGTGGATACGACGGATTCGCGATCCGTTGATCACGGCCGGGAAACCGGACCGGTTCCGCTGTGCGCACGAGGCGTTCCGAGCGGTGACCGGGAGGCTTCGTGGGAGTCGCGCACCCGGAATGACCTGCGAAAGAAGTCGGCGACCGGACATGGTTGCCAAGAAGCGCGCCACATGCCAGGCTGCGGCATTGACGAAGATCTCCACGCCTTTCGGGACCCGCAGGAGAGTCGCGCCGCATGATCGTCCGGCCGCGCGCCCCCGGGACACCCGGCCCACCGGCGTGTGATCGTGTTGACCGTCAAACTTTTTGGTGAGACGCTGAAAACCCCGCGCACCTCAGCTGTTCGGCAGAGCTGGTGACAGCAGAACAGCAGTGATTACAGAAGACTGCCGAGCACCGCGGGTGCGATTCCCTCACGACCCACACCGCATCCGGTCGGTCACTCAGTGTGGAGGACCATCCATCATGGCAAAGGCGCTTCTCGGTTACGTCGGCGGTTCCGACCCGCGACTCCTCGCCGAGATGCGACGGCTTCAGAAGCGTGTCCAGGACCTGGAATCCGAGCTCGTACGGATCCAGGACGAGAACGATGCGCTCAACGCCGCCGCCCAGCACCAGGAGTCGCTGCTCGACAGCATCGACATCGACGTACCCCAGGCGGAGCCCGCGCTGACCTGACCCCAGAGGCCCTGCCGGGGCCGGTGGGGCCGCACGCCAGTCCGCTCGGGATCAACCCATCGACATGTCTTCGTCACGGATCGCCGCCCCGGAACACCGAGGACCGCTCGTGATCCGGTCCGCCCGCGATCCGTCACGCAAGGTCGTGCCCGGACGACCGCTCACGCGGTGCCGTGCACGATTCAAAGGGACGCTCCGGCGTCCCTTCTTTCTTTCCCCCCGGGGGCCGTCACCGGCCTGTCGCTCTTCGCTCAACGTCTGATGTGCCCTGCACCTTCATCAGCGAAACCGGGAGTGAAAGGTAGAGTCCGGCGGCGTGCACCTCAAGGCTCTGACCCTCCGTGGTTTCAAATCGTTCGCCTCCGCCACGACCCTGCGGTTCGAACCGGGGATCACGTGTGTCGTCGGCCCCAACGGGTCGGGCAAATCCAATGTGGTGGACGCGCTCTCCTGGGTGATGGGGGAGCAGGGCGCCAAATCCCTGCGCGGCGGCAAGATGGAAGATGTGATCTTCGCCGGCACCACGGGAAGGCCACCTCTCGGCCGTGCGGAAGTGTCGTTGACCATCGACAATTCCGACGGTGCGCTTCCCATCGAGTACGCCGAAGTGACGATCACCCGGATCATGTTCCGCAACGGCGGAAGTGAATACCAGATCAATGGCGACACCTGCCGGTTGCTCGACATCCAGGAACTGCTCTCCGATTCCGGTATCGGCCGCGAGATGCATGTCATCGTCGGCCAGGGCCGGCTGGACTCGGTCCTGCACGCGGACCCGACGGGACGCCGCGCCTTCATCGAGGAGGCGGCGGGCGTGCTCAAGCACCGCAAGCGCAAGGAGAAGGCGCTGCGGAAGCTGGAGGCGATGGGCGCCAACCTCGCCCGCGTCCAGGACCTCACCGACGAACTGCGGCGCCAGCTCAAGCCGCTGGGCAGACAGGCGGCCGTCGCCCGCCGGGCCGCCGTCATCCAGGCCGACCTGCGGGACGCCCGGCTGCGGCTCCTCGCCGACGACCTGGTGCGGCTGAGGGAGGCACTGCGCGGAGAGATCGCCGACGAGGCTGCCCTCAAGCAGCGCAGGGAGAGGGCGGAGGCCGAGCTCAAGGCGTCGCTCGCCCGCGAGGCGGACCTGGAGGACGAGGTGCGCCGGCTGGCGCCACGGCTCCAGCGGGCCCAGCAGACCTGGTACGAGCTCTCGCAGCTGGCCGAGCGCGTCCGCGGCACGATCTCCCTGGCCGACGCACGGGTGAAGAGCGCCACCTCGGCACCGGACGAGGAGCGGCGGGGGCGCGATCCCGAGGACATGGAGCGCGAGGCCGCCCGGATCCGCGAGCAGGAGGCGGAGCTGGAGGCGGCACTCGAAGCGGCGGAGCACGCCCTGGAGGACACCACCGCCCACCGGTCGGAACTGGAGAGGGAGCTGGCGGCCGAGGAGCGCAGACTCCGCGACGCGGCCCGCGCCATCGCCGACCGGCGCGAGGGCCTCGCACGGCTCCACGGGCAGGTCAACGCCGCCCGGAGCCGGGCGGGTTCGGCACAGGCCGAGATCGACCGGCTGGCCGCGTCCCGGGACGAGGCGCGGGAGCGGGCGGTCGCGGCCCAGGAGGAGTACGAACAGCTCAAGGCGGAGGTCGACGGCCTCGACGCGGGCGACGCGGAGCTGGCGGAGCAGCACGAGGCCGCAAAGCGGGAACTCGCCGCGGCGGAGTCGGACCTGAGCGCGGCGCGCGAGGCGGTCACCTCGGCCGAACGCAGCCGCGCCGCGGTCTCGGCCCGGCACGAGGCACTCTCCCTGGGGCTGCGCCGCAAGGACGGCACCGGCGTGCTGCTCGGCGCGGGGGAGCGGCTCACGGGACTGCTCGGACCGGTCGCTGAGCTGCTCACGGTGGCCCCGGGGCACGAGGTCGCGGTCGCGGCCGCCCTGGGCGCCGCGGCCGACGCGATCGCGGTGACGGACCCGGCCACGGCGGCCGACGCGATCCGGCTGCTGCGCAAGCAGGACGCGGGACGCGCGGCGCTGGTGCCCGGCGGGGCGGGGACCGGACAGGTGCCCGCGCAGGGTACGGAGCCCTTCGCCGGAGCGGCCGGCCACGTGCCCGGGCAGGGGCCCGGGCCCTCCTCGGCGGCGGTCCCCGGGCAGGCGGTGGCCGGTGCGGAGCACGCCCCGGCCGCCGCCGTTGCGGCGGGCCGCGCCGTCGCCACCGGGGACTGCGCCGCGCCTGCCGTCGCCGGCCTGCTGCGGGGGCCCGCCGAGCTGATGGCCGCCGTGGGACGGCTGGTGCGCGACATGGTGGTCGTCGGCACCCTGGAGGACGCGGAGGAGCTGGTCGCGGCCCATCCCGGGCTGACCGCGGTGACCGCCGAGGGCGATGTGCTGGGTGCCCACTTCGCGCACGGCGGGTCCGCCGGTGCCCCCAGCCTGCTGGAGGTGCAGGCATCCGTCGACGAGGCCGCCGCCGAACTGGCCGAGCTCGCCGTGCGCTGCGAGGAGCTCGCCTCCGGCCAGCGCGCCGCGGCCGCCCGGCGCGCCACGTCCGCGTCGCTGGTGGAGGAGCTCGGGGAGCGGCGCCGGGCCGCCGAGCGGGAGAAGTCGGGGGTGGCGCAGCAGCTCGGGCGGCTGGCCGGCCAGGCCCGGGGCGCCGCGGGTGAGGCCGAGCGTACGACGGCCTCCGCCGTGCGGGCGCAGGATGCGCTGGAGCGTGCCACCGCGGAGGCGGAGGAGCTGGCGGAACGGCTGTTCGTGGCCGAGGAGACGCCGGTCGAGGAGGAGCCCGACACCTCCGTACGGGACCGGCTCGCCGCCGACGGTGCGAACGCGCGCCAGACCGAGATGGAGGCCCGCCTCCAGGCCCGTACCCATGAGGAGCGGGTGAAGGGGCTCGCCGGGCGGGCCGACGCACTCGACCGCGGGGCCCGTGCCGAGCGCGAGGCCCGTGCCCGCGCCGAGCAGCGCCGTGCCCGGCTGCGTCACGAGGCCGCCGTCGCCACGGCCGTCGCGTCGGGCGCCGGACAGCTGCTCGGCCACGTGGAGGTCTCGGTCCTGCGCGCGGAGGAGGAACGCAGGAGGGCCGAGGCGGCGAAGGCCGAGCGCGAGCGGGACCTGACCGCCGAGCGGGGCCGCGGCCGCGACCTCAAGAGCGAGCTCGACCGGCTCACCGACTCCGTGCACCGGGGCGAGGTGCTCGGGGCCGAGAAGAGGCTGCGCATAGAGCAGGTGGAGGCCAAGGCGCTGGAGGAGTTCGGCGTCGAGCCGGCCGGCCTGGCCGCCGAGTACGGGCCGGACCAGCCGGTGCCCCCGTCGCCCGCGGCGGAGGGCGAGGAGCTTCCCTCCGGTCCGGAGGATCCGCGCAACCGGCCGAGACCGTTCGTCAGGGCCGAGCAGGAGAAGCGGCTGAAGGCGGCCGAACGGGCGTATCAGCAACTCGGGAAGGTGAATCCTCTCGCCCTCGAGGAGTTCTCGGCGCTGGAGGAACGGCACAAGTTCCTCTCCGAGCAGCTCGAGGACCTGAAGAAGACCCGGGCCGATCTGATGCAGGTCGTCAAGGAGGTCGACGAGCGGGTCGAGCAGGTGTTCACGGAGGCCTTCCGGGACACGGCACGCGAGTTCGAGGGCGTCTTCTCCCGGCTCTTCCCGGGGGGCGAGGGGCGCCTCGTCCTCACCGACCCGGACAACATGCTGACGACGGGTCTCGACGTCGAGGCGAGGCCGCCGGGCAAGAAGGTCAAGCGGCTCTCGCTGCTGTCCGGAGGGGAGCGATCCCTTACGGCCGTTGCCCTCCTGGTCTCCATCTTCAAGGCCAGGCCGAGCCCGTTCTACGTCATGGACGAGGTGGAGGCGGCGCTCGACGACACGAATCTGCAGCGTCTGATCCGGATCATGGAGGAGCTCCAGGAGAGCTCCCAGCTGATCGTGATCACGCACCAGAAGCGGACGATGGAGGTCGCCGACGCGCTGTACGGCGTCTCGATGCAGGGCGACGGAGTATCCAAGGTGATCAGTCAGCGTCTTCGCTGACAACCGGGGCATACGGACTGACGGGCCATCACTCCGTCTTTACTCAATCTTCAATACTTCAACGCACCTTTTGGGCGTTCCTGGGTGCTTGTGAGGAAGATCAGGGGACTGATGGAACCTTGACTTCGAAACTTGAACGCATAACCTCAGCAATGTTGTTTTTACCTTCAAGTGGTGTTCAACCCGAAGTTGTGCGCCACTAGGAGGGCTCACCCCCCACACCTGACGTTGCGGCCAGGTATCAGGAGTTCATGTGACCAGCAGAGCGCGCGGACCGGAGTCCGGAGCCCGGGAGGCCCACCCGGACCATCTCGGCCATGTCATCTTCATCACGGCAGCCGCTGCGATGGGCGGCTTCCTCTTCGGCTACGACAGTTCCGTCATCAACGGTGCCGTCGAGGCCATCCGGGACCGCTACGACATCGGGTCGGGGACCCTCGCGCAGGTGATCGCCATCGCGCTGATCGGCTGTGCGATCGGCGCGGCGACGGCAGGCCGCATCGCCGACCGGATCGGCCGCATCCGCTGCATGCAGATCGCTTCGGTGCTGTTCACCATCAGCGCCGTCGGATCCGCTCTGCCGTTCGCCCTCTGGGACCTCGCCATGTGGCGGATCATCGGTGGTTTCGCGATCGGCATGGCCTCGGTCATCGGCCCGGCCTACATCGCCGAGGTCTCGCCGCCCGCCTACCGCGGCCGGCTGGGCTCCTTCCAGCAGGCCGCCATCGTCATCGGCATCGCCATCTCCCAGCTGGTCAACTACGGCATCCTGCAGATCGCGGACGGCGACCAGCGCGGCAAGATCGGCGGCTTCGAGGCCTGGCAGTGGATGCTCGGCGTGATGGTCGTACCCGCGGTCCTCTACGGGCTGCTGTCCTTCGCGATCCCCGAGTCGCCGCGCTTCCTCATCTCCGTCGGGAAGAGGGACCGGGCCCGGAAGATCCTCGAAGAGGTCGAGGGCAAGAGCGTCGATCTCGACGCACGTGTGGACGAGATCGAGACCGCCATGCGGCGGGAGCACAAGTCGAAGTTCAGTGACCTGCTCGGCAGCCGCTTCGGCTTCCTGCCGATCGTCTGGGTCGGTATCGGGCTCTCCGTCTTCCAGCAGCTCGTCGGCATCAACGTCGCGTTCTACTACTCGGCGACGCTGTGGCAGTCCGTCGGCATCGACCCGACCGACTCGTTCTTCTACTCGTTCACCACGTCGATCATCAACATCATCGGCACCGTGATCGCCATGATCCTCGTCGACCGGGTCGGCCGCAGGCCGCTCGCGCTCGTCGGATCCATCGGCATGGCCGTCGCCCTGGCGTTCGAGGCATGGGCCTTCTCCGCCGACCTCGTGGACGGCAAGCTCCCCACCACGCAGGGCACGGTCGCCCTGGTCGCCGCCCACGTCTTCGTGCTCTTCTTCGCCCTGTCGTGGGGTGTCGTCGTCTGGGTCTTCCTCGGCGAGATGTTCCCGAACCGCATCCGCGCCGCCGCCCTCGGTGTCGCCGCATCGGCGCAGTGGATCGCCAACTGGGCGATCACCGCGAGCTTCCCGAGCCTGTCCGACTGGAACCTGTCGGGCACCTACATCATCTACACCTGCTTCGCCGTGCTCTCCATCCCCTTCGTGATCAAGTTCGTGAAGGAGACCAAGGGCAAGGCGCTGGAGGAGATGGGCTGATCCCCGCTGCCCCTCTCCTCGACCCGCTGCCCCGGTCCGGCCCACGCCGGACCGGGGCAGCGTTGTGCAGCGGGGGCGGAACCGTCGTCAGAAGCGGACCGGTGAGCCCCCCGTCCCGTCCGCCGGACGCGGCAGCAGGGCGTACACCCCCGCCGCGACGAGGATCGCGGCCGCCCAGCCCAGACCGTCGCGCCCGATCCAGGTGGCGGCGAGCGGGCCGGTGAACCACTCGACGTCGGTGAACAGCAGCCCCACCACGAGCCCCGCACCCCAGGCGCCCATGGCCTGCGGGCTGAATCCCGCCGTGTACCAGTAACCGCTCCCGGGCCTGGTGTCCATGAGTGCCGCCGGGTCGTACGCGCGGCCGCGCAGCATGTCCACCCCGAAGACCCCGATCCAGGCGGAGAACGTCACACCGAGCAGGGTGAGGAACGAGAAGAAGGTGTGGATGAGGCTCGTCGCCACCATCATCAGCGTCCCGCCGAGCAGCAGGCTGATCGACGCGTTCACCCCCACCGCCCAGGGGCGCGGGAGGGCGAAGCCGAGCGTCTGCGCGGTGAAGCCGGCGGAGTACATCGACAGCGCGTTGATCAGCACCATGCCGGCGACCGCGGTCAGCAGGAAGGGAACCGAGATCCACTTCGGCAGCAGGTCGCCGATGAACGCCACGGGGTCCTTCGTGACGGCCAGTTCCGGCGCTCCCACCGCCAGCACCGCCCCCATCATCACCATCGGCAGAACGGTCACGAGCGCCCCTCCCACGGTCACGCCCACGATCGCCCGTGCGGACGCGGAGCGCGGCAGATAGCGGGTGAAGTCCGGGGCGGACGGGACCCAGCTGATGCCCCCGGCCGCCAGCGTGCCGATCCCCGCGACCACCACTCCCGCCGGCCCCGGAGGACGGTCGAGGACGGTCCGCCACGGAGTGGCGCCGATCAGATGGACGAGCACGAGCAGGCTCGCACCCCCGAAGAGCCAGGCGGAGGTCCGGGAACACACCCGCAGCGCCGTGATGCCGAGCCCGGACACCAGGAAACTCGCGGCGACGAAGACCGTCAGGGTCACCAGGACGAGGGTGTGGGTGCGCCGGACGTCGAACAAAAGGTCCAGCACGGCCAGCAGGGCCAGGGAACCGGTGACCGCGTTGGCGGTCTCCCAGCCCCAGCGGGCCACCCAGAGCAGGGCTCCGGGGAAGAGGTTCCCCCGCTGTCCGAAAACGGCCCGGGACAGCGCCATGCCGGGAGCACCGCCGCGCTTGCCCGCGAGGGACACGAGGCCGACCAGTCCGAACGAGAGGACCGGGGCCACGGCCGCCACGGTCAGGACCTGCCAGAGGTTGAGCCCGTCGAAGACGGTGAGACCGGCTCCCACGGTCAGCAGCAACACCGTCATGTTGGCCGTCACCCAGGTGGGGAAGAGGGCGCGGACCCGGCCGGTGCGCTCGTCGTCGGGGACGGGATCCAGACCGCGGTTCTCCACGGACAGGAGCGTACCTTTACGCCCATATGTGGCATACCGGCCATGCGGTACGTCACCGCGGCCGTCCGGAACCGCGCCCGGACCACAGCCGTGGCCGATACTGGACGCGTTATGGAAATCGTCATCCTTGCCGTAGTCATCGCCCTGGTCGCGGTCGGCCTGATCAGCGGGCTCGTGGTCAGCAGCCGCAAGAAGAAGCAGCTGCCGCCCTCGGCGCCGTCGAGCACGCCGACCCTCACTCCTCCCGCCGAACCCCACGTCGGCGACGAAGCCGAGACGCCGCGTGACGAAGCGCGGCGCACCATCGAGGAGGTCGGTCTCCCCGGCGCCGGAACTCCCGTCGAGGAGACCCCGGTCGTCATCGAGCCGGAGATCCCCGAGCTCGAAGTCCCCGAGCCCACCGCCGGCCGCCTCGTGCGGCTCCGCGCCCGGCTCGCCCGTTCGCAGAACTCCCTGGGCAAGGGGCTGCTCACGCTCCTGTCCCGCGACAACCTCGACGAGGACACCTGGGAGGAGATCGAGGACACCCTCCTCACCGCCGATGTCGGCGTCGCGCCCACCCAGGAGCTGGTGGAGCGGCTCCGTGAGCGCGTCCGTGTCCTCGGCACCCGTACGCCCGACGAGCTGCGCACCCTGCTGCGCGAAGAGCTCGTCACCCTGCTCGGCCCCGACTTCGACCGTGAGGTGAAGACTGAGGGCGGCGACGGGACGCCCGGCGTCGTCATGGTCGTGGGGGTCAACGGCACCGGCAAGACCACCACGACGGGGAAGCTCGCACGGGTGCTCGTCGCCGACGGCCGCAGCGTCGTGCTCGGCGCTGCGGACACCTTCCGCGCCGCCGCCGCCGATCAGCTCCAGACCTGGGGCGAGCGCGTCGGCGCCCGTACCGTGCGCGGCCCCGAGGGCGGCGACCCCGCCTCGATCGCCTTCGACGCCGTGAAGGAGGGCATCGCCGAGGGCGCGGACGTGGTGCTCATCGACACCGCGGGCCGGCTGCACACCAAGACCGGTCTGATGGACGAGCTCGGCAAGGTCAAGCGGGTCGTCGAGAAGCACGGGCCGCTCGACGAGGTCCTTCTCGTCCTCGACGCCACGACCGGGCAGAACGGCCTCGTCCAGGCGCGGGTCTTCGCCGAGGTCGTGGACATCACCGGCATCGTCCTCACCAAGCTGGACGGCACCGCCAAGGGCGGCATCGTCATCGCCGTCCAGCGCGAGCTGGGCGTGCCCGTGAAGCTCATCGGCCTCGGTGAGGGGCCGGACGACCTGGCCCCGTTCGAGCCCGGCGCCTTCGTCGACGCGCTGATCGGCGACTGACCGGAGCGGCCTCGCACCCGCGCGAAGGGCGGTGGACCCGAGAGGGGTTCACCGCCCTTCCGCGTTCACGAGCGGTGGCATATGTAGGCGAGGGTGCCCAGCAGCAGCCGCGCCTGCGGGGGAGCGGCGGCCGTGTCCGGCGCCGGCTCGCGCAGCCAGCGGACCGGACCGAGACCCCCGAGGTCCGAGGGGGGAGCGGTGACGTACGTCCCGCGGCCCAGTGCCCGCATGTCCAGATCCGCGTCGTCCCAGCCCATCCGGTAGAGCAGCCCGGGGAGTCCGGCGGCGGCCCCGGTGGCGACGAAGAACTGTGCCCGGCCGGCCGGGGTCACGGCCACCGGCCCCAGCGGCAGTCCCATCCGTTCCATCCGGACCAGGGCATGCCGGCCGGCGGCCTCGGCGACGTCGAGCACGTCGAAGGTCCGCCCGACGGGGAGCAGCATCGAGGCGCCCGGCACCTCGGCCCAGGCGTCCGCGGCCGTGTCGAGGGTGGCGCCCGGAGGGACCTCGCGGGCGAAGTCCAGGGGGTGCGCGCCGGGAGCGGCGCACGCGGTGTCGCCGCACGAGCAGGCGCCCGCCGAGGCGCGCGCGCCCGGAGCCACGGCCCAGCCCCAGAGTCCTGTGTACTCGGCCACCGCGGTCGCCCCGGCCCCGCGGCCGCGACGCCGCGTGCCGGACCGCATCTCCCGGATGCCGCCGATCGTGAAGCCCATGCCCCCTCCAACGGGTCCGAGTCACCGGTGGTTACGACCTGGAGGCGCCGACGTCCTCCGCCGCCGCCGATCCGTCGGGGCGCGGGGGTGGCGTTGCAGAGGTGCGTGTCATGGCTCCACGCCCCTGAATGCTTCACTCCGCTTACTTCTGATCGCGGCCTGTCAAGTGAATCGCGGGCCGGGCCGGACGGGTTCATCCGAAGGGGTGGCGAATGGTGGCGTTTCAGCAACGGCCCTCGCCGTGGCGGTGATCGTAGGATTACCGTCGGTACTCGAACCTGCAATTGCACGCGCTTGTGGGTATGCCCCGGGCAACCCGACTTTCTGTTCGATGGTGCGCAACGCCGATACAGGCGGCACCGGGGCACGGCATTCTGATAGAGGTTCGCGCGACAGGTTTCAGCGGGATGGGGGCGTTCCAGTGAGTGGCAGCGGCGCAGGCGAGACGAATGCCGGCAAGCGCCCCAACGGGCAATTGGGATCGTGGTTCGTGCGGAGCGGCTGGTCGAAGGGCGAGCTCGCCCGCCAGGTGAACCGGCGGGCCCGGCAGCTGGGTGCCCACCACATCAGCACCGACACCTCCCGGGTGCGCCGCTGGCTCGACGGCGAGCAGCCCCGTGAACCGATCCCGCGGATCCTCTCCGAGCTCTTCTCCGAGCGCTTCGGCACGGTCGTCCCGGTCGAGGACCTCGGACTGCGCGCCGCCCACCAGGCGCCCTCGGTCGCGGGGGTCGACCTCCCCTGGGCGGGACCGCAGACCGTCGCCCTGCTCAGCGAGTTCTCCCGCAGCGACCTCATGCTCGCCCGGCGCGGCTTCCTCGGCAGCTCCCTAGCCCTGGCCGCCGGCCCCACCCTCATCGAGCCCATGCAGCGGTGGCTCGTGCCCGTCGCCCGCGCGGGGCAGGCAGAACCCGAGCTGCCGAGCGCGGAGAGCCGCCCGTCGCGGCTCTCCGGCCCCGAGCTGGACCTGCTGGAGTCCACCACGGCGATGTTCCGTCAGTGGGACGCCCAGTGCGGCGGCGGGCTGCGCCGCAAGGCCGTCGTCGGCCAGCTCCACGAGGTCACCGACCTGCTGCAGGAGCCGCAGCCCCAGGCCACCGCCCGGCGGCTGTTCCGCTGCGCGGCCGAACTGGCCGAGCTCGCGGGCTGGATGAGCTACGACGTGGGCCTCCAGCCCACCGCCCAGAAGTACTTCGTGCTCGCCCTCCACGCCTCCAAGGAGGCCGGCGACAAGCCCCTCGGCTCGTACATCCTCTCCAGCATGAGCCGCCAGATGATCCACCTCGGCCGGCCCGACGACGCACTCGAACTCATCCACCTCGCCCAGTACGGAAGCCGGGACTGCGCCACCTCACGGACCCAGGCCATGCTGTATGCGATGGAGGCACGCGCGTACGCCAACATGGGCCAGCCGAGCAAGTGCAAGCGAGCGGTCCGGATGGCCGAGGACACCTTCGCCGACGCCGTCCTCGACGACGAGCCCGAGCCCGACTGGATCCGCTTCTTCTCCGACGCCGAGCTGCACGGCGAGAACGCCCACTCCTACCGTGACCTCGCCTATGTCGCCGGCCGCAGCCCCACCTACGCCTCCCTCGCCGAGCCCGTCATGGCCCGGGCGGTCGAGCTCTTCGGCGAGGACGACGAGCACCAGCGGTCCTACGCGCTCAACCTGATCGGCATGGCCACGGTGCACCTCCTCAAGCGCGAGCCCGAGGAGTCGACCGTCCTGGCCACCCGGGCCCTGAAGATCGCCAAGAAGGTCAGGTCGGAGCGCGTCAACACCAGACTCCGCAAGACCGTCGACACCGCCGCCAGGGACTTCGGTGACATCCCCGAGGTCGCGCGGCTCACCGACCTGCTCACCGAGCAGCTCCCGGAGACCGCCGAAGCGGTCTGACCGGCACCGCAGCCACCGGCCACGACGGCCGCCCCGTACCACCCGACTCGGCTCCCCCATTGCCAGGTCAACGGGTCGCCGTCGTGGCCGGTTCACGTCTCCGGGCGAGCCAACCGCACCGTATGCGGCGCAGGCAGCATGGTAGGCAGCGCACCGGGTCCGACACCCATGGTTCACCGCTCCGTAACACGCCGCGTGCCTTCGTCACTGCGGTGAAACATCGTGCGGCATTCGTGGAAACCGCGCTGCGCGAATCTCATGGCGCATAACCGGCCCGCACCTTTTCACCGTGGTCCCGCACCCCCGCACGTGGCCGCACCGACGACGAGGAGACGCCGATGCCCCCAGGCATCACGACGCTTGCCGCAGACGCCCCGGAGCTGTCTGCCGCCAATACAGGGTTCATGCTCATCTGCTCCGCGCTGGTGATGCTCATGACCCCGGGTCTGGCCTTCTTCTACGGAGGCATGGTCCGCGTCAAGAGCACCCTGAACATGCTGATGATGAGCTTCATCAGCCTCGGGATCGTCACAGTCCTGTGGGTGCTCTACGGATTCAGCCTCGCCTTCGGCACCGACGTCGGCTCCGTCATCGGCTGGAGCTCGGACTACGTCGGCCTCAGCGGGATCGGCGTCACGGAGCTCTGGGACGGCTACGCCATCCCGGTGTACGTCTTCGCCGTCTTCCAGCTGATGTTCGCCATCCTCACCCCGGCCCTGATCAGCGGCGCCCTCGCCGACCGGGTCAAGTTCACCTCCTGGGCCCTCTTCATCACCCTCTGGGTGACCGTCGTCTACTTCCCGGTCGCGCACTGGGTCTGGGGCGCCGGCGGCTGGCTCTTCGAACTGGGCGTCATCGACTTCGCCGGCGGTACGGCCGTCCACATCAACGCCGGTGCCGCGGCCCTCGGCGTCATCCTCGTCATCGGCAAGCGCATCGGCTTCAAGAAGGACCCGATGCGGCCGCACAGCCTGCCGCTCGTCATGCTCGGCGCCGCCCTCCTGTGGTTCGGCTGGTTCGGCTTCAACGCCGGCTCGTGGCTCGGCAACGACGACGGTGTCGGTGCCGTCATGTTCGTCAACACCCAGGTCGCCACCGGTGCCGCGGTCCTCGGATGGCTCGCCTACGAGAAGATCCGCCACGGCTCCTTCACCACCCTGGGTGCCGCGTCCGGCGCCGTCGCCGGTCTCGTCGCCATCACCCCCGCGGGCGGAGCGGTCAGCCCCCTCGGTGCCATCGCGATCGGTGTCATCGCCGGTGTCCTGTGCGCCATGGCGGTCGGCCTGAAGTACAAGTTCGGCTACGACGACTCCCTCGACGTCGTCGGCGTCCACCTCGTCGGCGGTGTCCTCGGCTCGCTGCTCATCGGCTTCTTCGCCACCGGCGGCGTGCAGTCCGACGCCAAGGGCCTCTTCTACGGCGGTGGGCTCGACCAGCTGGGCAAGCAGGCCGTCGGTGTCTTCGCGGTCCTCGCGTACTCCCTGGTCGTCTCGGCGGTGCTGGCCTTCATCCTCGACAGGACCATCGGGATGCGGGTCAGCGAGGACGAGGAGATCTCGGGTATCGACCAGGTCGAACACGCCGAGACGGCGTACGACTTCAGCGGCGCCGGCGGCGGCGCCAGCACCCGCACGGCCCCGCCGGCCCCCGGCACCCCGGCAGCCCCGACGAACAAGAAGGTGGACGCATGAAGCTCATCACCGCAGTCGTGAAGCCGCACAGGCTGGACGAGATCAAGGAGGCCCTCCAGGCCTTCGGCGTCCAGGGCCTCACGGTCACGGAAGCCAGCGGGTACGGGCGTCAGCGCGGGCACACCGAGGTCTACCGTGGAGCCGAGTACACCGTCGACCTCGTGCCGAAGATCCGCATCGAGGTACTCGTCGAGGACGAGGACGCCGAACAGCTCATCGACGTGGTCGTCAAGGCCGCCCGGACGGGCAAGATCGGTGACGGCAAGGTCTGGAGCGTCCCGGTCGACACCGCGATCCGCGTACGGACGGGTGAACGCGGCCCGGACGCACTCTGACCGACGGTCCCTGTGAACGGAAAGGCAACTGGGTGACGAGCACCGAAGTGACCACCGAATCCGAGGACTCGGGACCCAGCGGCTACGCGGCGGCCCGGCTGCGCCTCCTCCAGGAGGAGGCGCGGTCCGGGCCGCCGCGCCGTGCCGCCCTGGCCCGGCTCACCGACGACTGGCTCACCGGCCTGTTCACCGCGGCAGCCGAGCGGGCGGGTGTCCGGGGCGCCGCCCTCGTCGCCGTCGGCGGATACGGGCGCGGCGAGCTCTCCCCGCGCAGCGACCTCGACCTGCTGCTCCTGCACGACGGCACCGCGGACGCCGCGGCCGTCGCCGCGCTCGCCGACGGGATCTGGTACCCCGTCTGGGACCTCGGCCTCGCCCTCGACCACTCCGTACGCACCCCCGGCGAAGCCCGCAGGACCGCGGGTGAGGACCTCAAGGTCCAGCTCGGACTGCTCGACGCGCGCCCCGTCGCCGGGGACCTCGGCCTCGTCGCCGGCCTGCGGACCGCGATCCTCGCCGACTGGCGCAACCAGGCGCCGAAGCGCCTCCCCGCCCTGGACGAACTCTGCCGCGAGCGGGCCGCGCGCATGGGCGAGCTCCAGTTCCTGCTGGAACCCGACCTGAAGGAGGCCCGCGGCGGCCTCCGCGACGCCACCGCGCTGCGCGCCGTCGCCGCGTCCTGGGTCGCGGACGCGCCCCGCGAAGGGCTCGCCGAGGCACGCCGTACCCTCCTCGACGCCCGGGACGCCCTCCACCTCACCACCGGCCGGGCCACCGACCGCCTCGCCCTGCAGGAGCAGGACCAGGTCGCCGGGGCCCTCGGCCTCCTCGACGCCGACGCCCTGCTGCGCCACGTGTACGAGGCCGCCCGGACCGTCTCGTACGCCACCGATGTGACCTGGCGCGAGGTCAACCGTGTCCTGCGCGCCCGCTCCGCACGGCCCCGGCTGCGGACGATCCTCGGCGGCGGGGCCAAGGCCGCACCCGAACGCACCCCGCTCGCCGAAGGCGTCGTCGAGGCCGACGGCGAGGTCGTCCTCGCGCGCACCGCGCGCCCCGAACGCGACGCCGTGCTCACCCTCCGGGCCGCCGCCGCGGCGGCGGAGGCCGGACTGCCGCTCTCCCGCCATCTCGTACGCCACCTCTCCTCCGCGGCCCAGCCGCTCCCCGTGCCGTGGCCCGCCCAGGCACGCGAGGAGCTCGTCACCCTGCTCGGGGCGGGCGAGTCCACCGTCGGCGTCTGGGAAGCCCTGGAGGCGGAAGGCATCATCACCCGCCTGCTGCCCGACTGGGAACGGGTCCACTGCCGGCCGCAGCGCAACCCCGTCCACACCTGGACCGTCGACCGGCACCTCGTCGAGACGGCCGTCCGCGCCTCCCACCTCACCCGCCGCGTCGGCCGCCCCGACCTCCTCCTGATCGCCGCCCTGCTCCACGACATCGGCAAGGGCTGGCCGGGGGACCACTCCGTCGCGGGAGAGGTCATCGCCCGCGACATGGCCGCCCGGATCGGCTTCGACAAGCAGGACGTGGGCGTCGTCGCCACGCTCGTCCGCCACCACCTGCTGCTCGTCGAGACCGCCACCCGGCGGGACCTCGACGACCCCGCGACCGTCCGCTCCGTCGCCACCGCCGTGGGCAGCGCCTCCACCCTGGAGCTCCTGCACGCGCTCACCGAGGCCGACGCACTCGCGACCGGCCCCGCCGCCTGGAGCTCCTGGCGGGCCTCCCTCGTCAGCGACCTCGTCAAACGCGTCGCCGCGCTCCTGGCCGGCGAGGAGCCCCCCGCACCGGAGCCCCTCGCGCCCAGCGCCGAGCAGGAGCGCCTCGCCGTCGAGGCCCTGAGGACCGGCGAGCCCGTCCTCTCCCTGCACACCCGGCCCGGGCCCGCCCCCGAGGACGGTGAGCCCGAGCCCGTGGGCGTCGAACTCCTCATCGCCCTGCCCGACCGCCCCGGGGTACTGCCCGCGGCGGCCGGTGTGCTCGCGCTCCACCGCCTGACCGTGCGCGCCGCCGACCTGCGCGCCGTCGAGCTCCCCACCGAGCTGGGCGAGACGGCCGGTCTGCTGGTGCTGAGCTGGCGGGTCGCGGCCGAGTACGGCTCGCTGCCCCAGGCCACCCGGCTGCGGGCCGACCTCGTACGCGCCCTGGACGGCTCCCTCGACATCCGGGCCCGGCTCGCCGAACGCGAGGCCGCCTATCCGCGGCGCCGCGGGGTGAAGGCCCCGCCCCCCAGGGTGACCGTCGCCGCGGCCGGCTCACGCCTGGCCACGGTGATCGAGGTCCGCGCCCAGGACGCACCGGGGCTGCTGCACCGGATCGGCCGGGCGCTGGAGCACCGCGGGGTGCGGGTCCGCAGCGCCCACGTCTCCACACTCGGGGCGAACGCCGTCGACGCGTTCTACGTCACGGACGCCGACGGAGCGCCGCTGTCCCCGGAACGCGCCGCGGAGGTGGCCGGAGAGGTCGAGAAGGAGCTGGGCTGACCCCCCGCCCCGGCCCCGTTCGTCACGAGAATCGGGCGAGGGCTTTGCGTTCTCCGGGGTCCGGATACCCTGGAGGGCGACTGACCTGCCACGCCCCCGACCCTGAGGACCGACGAGCGCCGTGTTCGATACTCTCTCCGACCGCCTTAGCGCGACTTTCAAAAACCTCAGGGGCAAGGGCCGCTTGTCCGAGGCGGACATCGACGCCACGGCTCGCGAGATCCGTATCGCCCTGCTCGAGGCCGATGTCGCCCTCCCCGTCGTCCGCGCGTTCATCGCCAGCATCAAGGAGCGCGCGCGGGGGAGCGAGGTCTCCCAGGCGCTGAACCCCGCCCAGCAGGTCGTCAAGATCGTCAACGAGGAGCTCGTCGGCATCCTCGGCGGCGAGACCCGGCGGCTCAGGTTCGCCAAGAACCCGCCCACCGTGATCATGCTGGCGGGTCTGCAGGGTGCGGGCAAGACCACCCTCGCCGGAAAGCTCGGCCTCTGGCTCAAGGGCCAGGGACACTCCCCGCTGCTCGTCGCCTGCGACCTCCAGCGCCCCAACGCCGTCAACCAGCTGAGCGTCGTCGCCGACCGCGCGGGTGTGGCGGTCTACGCCCCGGAGCCCGGCAACGGCGTGGGCGACCCGGTCAAGGTCGCCAAGGACTCCATCGAGTTCGCCAAGGCCAAGGTCCACGACATCGTCATCGTCGACACCGCCGGTCGCCTCGGCATCGACGAGGAGCTGATGCGGCAGGCCGCGGACATCCGCGACGCCGTCAGCCCCGACGAGATCCTCTTCGTCGTCGACGCGATGATCGGCCAGGACGCGGTCAACACCGCCGAGGCCTTCCGCGACGGCGTCGGCTTCGACGGTGTGGTGCTCTCCAAGCTCGACGGTGACGCCCGCGGTGGTGCCGCCCTGTCGATCGCCCATGTCACGGGCAAGCAGATCATGTTCGCGTCGAACGGTGAGAAGCTCGAGGACTTCGACGCCTTCCACCCCGACCGCATGGCGTCCCGCATCCTCGACATGGGTGACCTGCTCACCCTGATCGAGCAGGCGGAGAAGACCTTCAGCCAGGAAGAGGCCGCCAAAATGGCCTCCAAGCTGGCGTCGAGCAAGGGCAAGGACTTCACGCTCGACGACTTCCTGGCACAGATGGAGCAGGTCAGGAAGATGGGCTCCATCTCCAAGCTGCTCGGGATGCTGCCGGGCATGGGGCAGATCAAGGACCAGATCGCCAACATCGACGAGCGCGACGTCGACCGCACGGCCGCGATCATCAAGTCGATGACCCCGAAGGAACGGAGTGAGCCGACGATCATCAACGGCTCGCGCCGGGCCCGTATCGCCAAGGGTTCCGGGGTCGAGGTCTCCGCCGTGAAGAACCTCGTGGAGCGGTTCTTCGAGGCCCGCAAGATGATGTCGAAGATGGCCCAGGGCGGCGGCATGCCCGGGATGCCGGGCATGCCGGGCTCGGGTGGCGGCCCCGGCCGCCAGAAGAAGCAGGTCAAGCAGGCCAAGGGCAAGCGCAAGAGCGGCAACCCGATGAAGCGCAAGGCCGAGGAGCAGGCCGAGGCCGCCCGCCGGGAGCAGGCGGCGCAGGGCGGTGCGTTCAACCTGCCCGCCCAGGAGGACAAGAACTTCGAACTGCCGGACGAGTTCAAGAAGTTCATGGGCTGACCGGCCCGGTACGACGGCGAAGGGGCGCCCCGCACGGCGGGGCGCCCCTTCGCGTTCCCGTCAGGTCACGCACACCAGGTAGCGGAAGACGTTCGGCATCCACACCGTGCCGTCGGGCCGCAGATGCGGATGCAGGGCCTCGGCGACCTCCTTCTCCACCTGGGTGCGGTCGGTGGCCCGGATCGCCGCGTCGAACAGCCCGGTCGACAGCAGGCCGCGCACCGCGCTGTCCACGTCCGCGTAGCCGAACGGGCAGGAGACGCGGCCCGATCCGTCCGGCTTGAGCCCGGCCCGCGCCGCGACCTCTTCCAGGTCGTCCCGAAGCGCCGGCCGCCAGCCGTGCCCGGAGCGGGGTGCACGCGCCGACTCCGTGAGCCGCGCCGCCACCCTCAGCACCGGGCCCGTGGCACACCGCTCGGGCGGCCCCCAGCCGGCCAGCACCACCGTGGCTCCCCGCGCGGCCAGCGGCACGGCGGACGCCAGCGCGGGCGCGAGCCCCTCCGAGTCGCCGTCCGCGCAGCCGATCGGCTGGAAGGCGGTCAGCAGGTTGTACGGCGCCCCGCCGTCCGGGGCGGCCGCCCCGACGCTGTCGGCGAGCCTCGCCCGCCGGTCCGCGCGGCCCTGGTCCGCGTCCGGTCCGGGACCGGACGCGAGGCGCTCGCGGGCCAGTGCGAGCCGTTCACGGTCGGCGTCGACGCCGGTGACGAGCGCCCCGCGCGAGGCCGCGATCAGCAGCGCCAGCCCTGAACCGCAGCCGAGGGAGAGCATCCGCGTGCCGGCCCCCACCTCGAGGCGCTCGTACACCGCCTCGTAGAGGGGTGCCAGCATGCGCTCCTGGATCTCGGCCCAGTCACGGGCACGGGTACCGGCGTCCACCGGGGCGGACGAATCCGCGTACCTGTGGTGCCGGACGAGCGTAGGTGTCATGGAATGCGCCCCAATCCGCCGTGAGGTCGGTCGTGCCCGAGTGAGGTCCCCCATGTCTATGTGCTGTGTGAGTACGCCCACAGCCCCCGTATGTCAGAGAACTCCGCATCGGCGGTCCCGTCCAGAGGTCGGACGGGGTGGGATGGCCGTGCTTGCGTGCTCCGGTCGTGCGCCCCCGGCGCCGCGTGACGCGTGCGGGCGCCGGGAACAGCACGCCTGCTGCTCGCTTCCTCACAGTCTTACCCGACACACGGGGCGCAGCACGTCGAGCGCCCCGCGCCCGGTGTGCGGCCGCCGCTCCGTGCCGGGTAGGGTCGCCCGTCGGGTGCCCGTCCACGCCTGTGCGTACGCGTTGCTACGTACCACCTTGGTGTGAGCTGTGAGACTTCTCCGCTGATCTGCGCACCCGCCCTCGTCCGGACGCATCAAGGGCAACTGACTGGTACGTGCAAATTATTTGGGATGCCCCGGAATAGGAACACCGGAGCACTCAGGCTCGTTGTCACGACGTGAGCACGACACCACCTGTACTTGCCGCAGAGCTGGCGCAGGCGTGGGCCGACATTCAGCGGTACCACCCCGAGCTGCCCGATCTTGCCGCGCCCGAGTCCCTGATCGGAGAGTCCTCGTCCGCCTGTGGCGCCGAGCTCTCCTTCGAACGGCTGCTCCATGAGGCAGTCCACGGCATCGCCGCCGCGAGAGGTGTCCGGGACACCTCCCGCGCCGGCCGTTACCACAACCGACGCTTCCTCGCGATCGCCGAGGAGCTGGGCCTCGACCACGCCGAGGAGCCCCACCCCAGCAGCGGATTCTCGCTGGTGACGCTGAATCCCGAGGCCAAACGCAGATACCGGCCGACGGCGGAGAGGCTGCAGCGCGCGCTCAAGGCGCACACCGTGGCCACCGCCGCGGACACCAAGCGCTCGTTCCGCGGTCCCGCGGCCCGGCACGGTTCCTCCGGGGGAGGGGTGCGGGTCAAGGCCGTCTGCGACTGCGGGCGCAACGTCCGCGTCGTCCCCTCGGTCCTGGCCCAGGCCCCGATCGTCTGCGGCGGGTGCGGCAAGCCCTTCCGCATCCCGGAAGGGGCGGTCGCGGTGGGGTGACCCGATGTGGTGTGGCACAATGGCTAGCTGTACTCGACAGTCGCATAGGACCCCTCTCTCCTCCGGCTGACGCGTCCATCGGGCACCCGAGTACCGCAACCCCACGTGGCATCTTTTGTGCCCAACCACGTCAGAGACCAGGAGACACCACTTCCGTGGCAGTCAAGATCAAGCTGAAGCGTCTGGGCAAGATCCGTTCGCCTCACTACCGCATCGTCGTCGCCGACTCCCGTACCCGCCGTGACGGCCGGGCCATCGAGGAGATCGGCCTGTACCACCCGGTGCAGAACCCCTCGCGCATCGAGGTCAACGCAGAGCGCGCGCAGTACTGGCTGTCCGTCGGCGCCCAGCCGACCGAGCCCGTCCTCGCGATCCTCAAGCTCACCGGTGACTGGCAGGCCCACAAGGGCCTCCCGGCCCCGGCGCCGCTGCTGCAGCCGGAGCCCAAGGCTGACAAGCGCGCCCTGTTCGAGGCCCTGGCCACGGACGGCGACGAGGCCAAGGGTGAGGCCATCACCCAGAAGGCCAAGAAGTCGGACAAGAAGGCGGACGAGGCGGCTGACGCTGCCGCGTCCACCGAGTCGACCGAGGCCTGAGCATGCTCGAGGAGGCTCTTGAGCACCTCGTGAAGGGCATCGTCGACAACCCCGACGATGTGCAGGTCGCCTCGCGTGACCTGCGCCGTGGACGCGTGCTCGAGGTCCGGGTTCACCCCGAGGACCTCGGCAAGGTGATCGGCCGCAACGGCCGCACCGCGCGCGCCCTGCGTACCGTCGTGGGTGCCATCGGCGGGCGTGGAATCCGTGTCGACCTCGTCGATGTGGACCAGGTTCGCTGAAAGAGTTGAACACCGGCCGGGGCCGGGGAGGGCTTTCGAGCCGTCCCCGGCCTTTGTCGTCCGTACATGACCGCCTCCTCAGCAAGAGATCACCGGGAGAAGTAGCGTGCAGTTGGTAGTTGCGCGGATCGGTCGCGCCCATGGCATCAAGGGCGAGGTCACCGTCGAGGTGCGCACCGACGAGCCGGAGCTCCGGCTGGGGCCCGGGGCCGTGCTGGCCACGGAGCCCGCCGGTACCGGACCGCTCACCATCGAGACCGGCCGGGTGCACAGCGGCCGGCTGCTGTTGCGGTTCGAGGGTGTACGCGACCGCACGGGTGCCGAGGCGCTGCGCAACACGCTGCTGATCGCCGAGGTGGACCCGGCGGAACTCCCCGAGGACCCGGAGGAGTTCTACGACCACCAGCTGATCGACCTGGACGTCGTCCTCGCCGACGGCACGGAGATCGGCCGGATCACCGAGATCTCGCACCTGCCGTCGCAGGATCTGTTCATCGTGGAGCGACCGGACGGCAGCGAGGTGATGATCCCCTTCGTCGAGGAGATCGTCACCGAGATCGACCTGGAGGAGCAGCGGGCCGTCGTCACGCCCCCGCCGGGTCTGATCGACGCGAGCGAAGCCGTGGTCGCCTCCACGCGTGACGAGGACGGGACCGAGGGCGGCGCCGGGAAGGGGGAGGAGTGATGAGGCTCGACGTCGTCACGATCTTCCCCGAGTACCTTGAGCCGCTGAACGTCTCGCTCGTCGGCAAGGCGCGTGCGCGCGGCCGTCTCGACGTGCACGTCCACGACCTACGCGACTGGACCCACGACCGGCACAACACGGTGGACGACACCCCCTACGGCGGTGGCCCCGGCATGGTCATGAAGACCGAGCCGTGGGGCGAGGCGCTGGACGAGGCGCTGGCCGACGGGTACGAGGCCGGGGCGCACTCCCCGGTGCTCGTCGTGCCGACGCCCAGCGGCAGGCCCTTCACCCAGGAACTGGCCGTCGAGCTCTCAGGGCGCCCGTGGCTGATCTTCACCCCGGCCCGCTACGAGGGCATCGACCGCCGGGTGACGGACGAGTACGCGACCCGCGTACGGGTCGTCGAGGTGTCCATCGGGGACTACGTCCTGGCGGGCGGGGAGGCCGCGGTCCTGGTGATCACGGAGGCCGTGGCCCGGCTGCTGCCGGGGGTGCTCGGCAACGCCGAGTCGCACCGTGACGACTCCTTCGCGCCCGGTGCCATGGCGGACCTGCTCGAAGGCCCGGTCTACACGAAGCCTCCCGAGTGGCGCGGACGTGGCATTCCCGACGTGCTGCTCAGCGGCCATCACGGCCGGATCGCACGCTGGCGACGGGACGAGGCGTTCCGTCGTACGGCGCTCAACAGGCCCGATCTCATCGAGCGTTGCGAGGCGTCCGGCTTCGACAAGAAGGACCGTGAGATCCTCTCCATCCTCGGCTGGTCCCCGGAGCCCGGGGGACGATTTTGGCGCAGGCCCGACGCCGTGGAAGAATAGGCCCGCTGTACGTCCGGCGTGCGCCCCTGCCACAGGGGGAAAGACGCCCGCCCGATGTGATCAGCATCCGAACTTCACTCTCTCCCGTCGATGACCTGTGGCATCGGCGAAGAAAGCAGACAACATGGCTTCCCTGCTCGATGGCGTCAACGCCGCCTCGCTCCGTACCGACCTCCCGGCGTTCCGCCCCGGTGACACCGTCAACGTCCACGTGCGCGTGATCGAGGGCAACCGCTCCCGTATCCAGCAGTTCAAGGGCATCGTCATCCGTCGCCAGGGCTCGGGCGTCAGCGAGACCTTCACGGTCCGCAAGGTCTCCTTCAGCGTCGGCGTCGAGCGCACCTTCCCGGTGCACAGCCCGATCTTCGAGAAGATCGAGCTCGTCACCCGCGGTGACGTCCGCCGCGCCAAGCTGTACTTCCTCCGTGAGCTCCGCGGCAAGGCCGCGAAGATCAAGGAGAAGCGCGACCGCTGATTCACCTCCGTCGTCCACAGCGGGGCCGGATAGGATTCGGCCCCGATGGACACGGAAGCACAGCACATGGAGCGCGATCGTTCCTCCGCCCCCGCAGACGGGCCGGAGGAGGGGTCGCGCTCCACGCATGTCCCGGACCGGCCGGCCGGCTCGATGTCCTGGGGGCGCACGGTCCTCCTCGGCATGCTCTGCACGACCGCCCTGCTCCTCTTCAGCACGTTCGTGCTGCAGCCCTTCCTCATTCCCAGTGGGTCGATGCAGCCGACGCTGCGGGTCGGTGACCGGGTTCTCGTCAACAAACTGGCGTACCGTTTCGGCTCGGAGCCCGGGCGCGGCGACGTGGTGGTCTTCGACGGCACCGGATCCTTCGTGCAGGAGGACGAGTCGGGGGAGAACGCCGTCGGCGCCCTGCTGCACGGGGCCGCGGCGTCCCTCGGGCTCGTCGAACCCGCCGGGTCCGACTTCGTGAAGAGGGTGGTGGGCGTGGGGGGTGACCGTGTGGTCTGCTGCGACAAGCGGGGGAGGCTCGAGGTGAACGGCGCTCCGGTCACCGAGGAGTACCTGCACCCGGGAGACCGCCCCTCCGAGGTCGCCTTCGACATCGTGGTGCCGGACGACAGGCTGTGGGTCATGGGCGATCACCGGAGCAACTCCCGCGACTCCCGCGACCACCTCGGGGAGCCGGGGGGCGGCATGGTGCCGGTGGAGCGTGTGATCGGACGGGTCGACTGGCTCGGCTGGCCGCTCGGCAGGCTCGGCTCCCTGGAGGGCACGGACGCCTTCACCGGCGTACGGCCGACGGACCATGGGTAACCGCGGGCGCAGGCGGGGAGAGCCGGAGGAGGGCCCTCCGCTGCCCACCGGGTCGAGGCCGACCACGGGCCGTTCACTGCCCACGCGGGCGGAACGCCGCAAGCTGGCCCGGAAGGTGAAGCGCCGCAGGCGCCGGTCGGCGATCAAGGAGATACCTCTCCTCGTCCTGGTGGCGCTGCTGATCGCGCTGGTGCTCAAGACCTTCCTCGTGCAGGCCTTCGTGATCCCCTCCGGGTCGATGGAGCAGACCATCCGGATCGGCGACCGGGTGCTGGTGGACAAGCTGACCCCCTGGTTCGGTTCCGAACCGCAGCGCGGAGACGTCGTCGTCTTCAAGGACCCGGGCGGCTGGCTCCAGCAGGAGACCGCCGGCACCGAGGACCCGCCCGCCGGGGTCAAACAGGTCAAGGAACTGCTGACCTTCATCGGGCTGCTGCCCTCCGAGGACGAGCAGGATCTGATCAAGCGCGTGGTGGCCGTCGGGGGCGACACCGTGAAGTGCTGCGGGACCGACGGCAGGATCACGGTCAACGGCGTGGCGCTCGACGAGCCCTATCTGAATCCCGGCGACGTGCCATCCACTCTCAAATTCGAGGTAAAGGTTCCCCAGGGCCGCATCTTCGTCATGGGGGACCACCGCTCGAATTCCGCCGATTCGCGATTCCACCTCGATAAACCGGGCAACGGCACGGTGTCGGAGGACGAGGTCGTCGGCCGGGCCGTGGTGATCGCCTGGCCGTTCGGGCATTGGCGCAGGCTGGAAGAGCCCGGAACCTACGCCTCCGTCCCGGACGGGAGCGCCGGAGCGACGGCTGCGGCGGGACCGTCGAATAGTGTGTCCTCCCAGGATCACAACGGAATGGTCCTGCTCCCGACCCCTGCGGAACTCCCGCTCGTTATGGGAGTGGTGGGCCTGCGCCGAATCGGGCGCGGGCGGTGGCACGGAGTGAGGAGTGGATGTGGGGGATTTGGCGGTCGGCGCACGATCCGGACACGACGAACCCGAGGACAGGCCCTCGGGCGACGGGATCCCGGTGGGGGCGGAGAGTGACGACGAGTCCCCGGAGGGTGGCAGTACGGCGGTGAAGAAGCCGCGCTCGTTCTGGAAGGAGCTGCCGCTCCTCATCGGTATCGCGCTGATTCTCGCGCTGCTGATCAAGACGTTCCTGGTGCAGGCGTTCTCGATCCCCTCGGACTCCATGCAGAACACGCTGCAGCGGGGCGACCGCGTGCTGGTCGACAAGCTGACGCCGTGGTTCGGCTCGGAGCCGGAGCGCGGAGAGGTCGTGGTCTTCCACGACCCGGGCGGCTGGCTGGAGGGCACGGCGACACCCGAGCCCAACGCGGTGCAGAAGTTCCTGAGCTTCATCGGGCTGATGCCGTCCGCCGAGGAGAAGGACCTGATCAAGAGGGTCATCGCGATCGGCGGCGACACGGTCGAGTGCAAGAAGAACGGGCCGGTCACGGTCAACGGCAAGGCGCTGGACGACAAGTCGTTCATCTTCGCGGGCAACAGTGCGTGCGACGACGAGCCGTTCGGGCCGATCCACGTGCCCGAGGGCCGGATCTGGGTGATGGGCGACCACCGGCAGAATTCGCTGGACTCCCGTTACCACCAGGAGCTGCCCGGCCAGGGCACGGTCTCCACCGACGAGGTGGTCGGCCGGGCCGTCGTCGTGGCCTGGCCCGTCAACCGCTGGGCGACCCTCCCGGTGCCGAGCACGTTCGACCAGCCCGGACTGAACGCGGCCGCCTCCGCCGCCGTTCCGGGAGCACTGGGTGTAGCCGGAGCGCTGCCCCTCGTGTTCTGGCGTCGCCGCAGGCTGACCCGGGAGCGTACCGCCGGGTAAGGTGCCGACTCGGATCAGCGATTGTCGATCTCCGATGGGGGAGCGCTGGGATGAGTGGATCAGGACGTCATGACGGCCGCGGCCGGATCGGCACCGTGGTGTCGAACCTGGCCGTGGCCGTCGGCTGTGTGCTCTTCCTCGGCGGATTCGCATGGGGCGCGGTGGTGTACAAGCCGTACACCGTGCCGACGGATTCGATGACGCCGACGGTGAACGCCGGCGACCGGATCCTCGCGGAGCGGGTGGACGGCGCCGAGGTGCGCCGTGGCGACGTGGTCGTCTTCACCGACTCGACGTGGGGCGACGTGCCCATGGTGAAGCGGGTCGTCGGCGTGGGCGGTGACAAGATCGCCTGCTGCGACAAGGACGGACGGCTCACCGTCAACGGCAAGGCCGTCGACGAACCGTATCTGCGGACGGAGGGCGCCTCGGCGTTCGGCGGCGCGGCCGGCGCCCCGGCCTCCCCCCAGGACTTCACGGCCGCGGTACCCGAGGGACAGCTCTTCCTCCTCGGGGACGAGCGCAGCACCTCCATGGACTCCCGCGTCCACCTGGAGGACCCGGGGCACGGTTCGGTGCCGCGCAGTGCCGTCGAGGCGAGGGTGGACGCCGTCGTCTGGCCCTACCACGGCATGATCGGCCGCCCCGGGGCCTTCGCGGCCCTGCCCGGCGGCGTGTCCTCCGAGGGCCCGCTGCCCCTGCAGGCCGGTGTCCTCGTGCTCGGTGTGGTGCTCATCCTGGGCGGAGCCGCCTACGGCCCGCTCGTGGCGCGGTCCGCGCGCGGTGCCGAGCGTCCGAAGGCGTCCGCCGGTGCCCGCTGAGGCCCGCAAGGTCGCCCGGGTGGTGCTCCTGGACCCGGACGACCGGATCCTGCTGTTGCACGGCCACGAGCCCGAGGACGCAGCCGAGAGCTGGTGGTTCACCCCGGGCGGAGGCCTGGAGGGCGATGAGACGCGGGAAGAGGCCGCCCTGCGTGAGGTCGCCGAGGAGACCGGGATCACCGACGTCGCTCTCGGCCCGCTGCTGTGGACGAGGATCTGCTCCTTCCCGTTCGACGGGCGCCGCTGGGACCAGGACGAGTGGTACTTCCTCGCCCGCACCACACAGACGGCCACCGATCCGAAGGGCCTCACCGAGCTGGAGCTGCGCAGCGTCGCCGGTCTGAGGTGGTGGACTTCCGCCGAACTTCTGGCCACGCGTGAGACGGTGTACCCGACCAGGCTCGCCGGGCTGCTGCGCACGCTGCTCGACGAGGGTCCCCCGAGTGTTCCGCTGGTTCTCGCCCCCGAAATCGTCTAATCGGCCAGGGGTGCGCGGGGCTGACGCACAATAGGGGGACGCACGGCTGAAGGGGAACATGCCATGAGCGCCGAGGACCTCGAGAAGTACGAGACCGAGATGGAGCTGAAGCTCTACCGGGAGTACCGCGATGTCGTCGGTCTGTTCAAATATGTGATCGAGACCGAACGGCGCTTCTACCTCACCAACGACTACGAGATGCAGGTGCACTCGGTCCAGGGCGAGGTCTTTTTCGAGGTTTCCATGGCGGACGCGTGGGTCTGGGACATGTACAGGCCTGCTCGGTTCGTCAAGCAGGTCCGCGTCCTGACATTCAAGGACGTGAACATCGAGGAGCTCAACAAGAGCGACCTCGAACTCCCGGGCGGCTGATCCCGGGGCTGCCCCGGCTGACCCCCGGCATGCACCGCGGTGTCCCGGTTCACTCGTCCGAGTGGCCGGGATATCCACAACGGTCTGGTTGTCCACCAAGATCCAATGGATCGGGCCGGTGGCGTCACAGTCGGTGCCGGAGGTGGTGCCGATATGAACGCACGAGGGGCACTCGGGCGGTACGGCGAGGATCTGGCGGCACGGCTGCTGGCCGACGCCGGTATGACCGTCCTCGAGCGCAACTGGCGGTGTCGCGCAGGAGAGATCGACATCGTCGCCAGGGACGGCGACGCGGTGGTCGTCTGTGAGGTCAAGGCCCGCAGGGCGGGTGCCTTCGAGCACCCGATGGAGGCTGTGACACCGGCCAAGGCGGACCGGCTGCGCAGACTCGCGGAGATCTGGCTCGACCGGCACGGCGGACCGCCGCCGGGCGGGGTCCGGATCGATCTGGTCGGTGTGGTGCTGCCGAGGCGAGGCGCCCCGGTCGCCGAACACGTGCGGGGCGTGGCCTGATGGGGTTCGCACGGGCCTGTTCGGTGGCGCTGGTCGGCGTCGAGGGCGTGGTGGTGGAGGTCCAGGCGGACCTGGAGCCGGGCGTGGCGGCGTTCACGCTGGTCGGTCTTCCGGACAAGAGCCTGGTCGAGAGCCGGGACAGGGTCAGGGCCGCGGTCGTCAACTCCGGGGCGGAGTGGCCGCAGAAGAAGCTCACGGTGGGCCTCTCTCCCGCCTCCGTGCCCAAGAGCGGATCGGGATTCGACCTCGCCGTCGCGTGCGCGGTGCTCGGCGCGGCGGAGCGGATCGACCCGGCTGCCGTCGCCGACGTCGTGATGATCGGGGAGCTCGGCCTCGACGGCCGGGTGCGCCCGGTGCGGGGGGTGCTGCCCGCGGTGCTCGCGGCGGCGGAGGCGGGATACCGGCAGGTGGTCGTCCCGGAACAGACCGCCGGGGAGGCCGCCCTCGTGCCGGGTGTCTCCGTCCTCGGCGTACGCAGCCTGCGCCAGCTGATCGCCGTCCTCGGCGACGAGCCCGTGCCCGACGAGCCGACCGCCGACCGGGACCGCCCCGACACGATGCTGGCGGGGCTGATGGTGCCCGGAGCGGGCCTCGGCACAGGACTCGCCCCGCTGTCGGCCGACAGCGCGGCCCACCGGCCCGACCTGGCCGATGTCGCGGGCCAGGCCCGGGCGCGCACGGCCCTGGAGGTGGCGGCGGCGGGAGGACACCATCTCCTGCTCTCCGGGCCGCCGGGGGCGGGGAAGACCATGCTGGCGGAGCGGCTCACGGCGATCCTGCCGCCGCTGTCCCGGCGGGAATCCCTCGAAGTGACGGCGGTGCACTCGGTCGCGGGCATCCTCCCGCCGGGTGAACCTCTGATCGGCAGGGCGCCGTACTGCGCACCGCACCACTCGGCGACGATGCAGTCGCTCGTCGGCGGGGGCAACGGCCTGCCGAGGCCGGGAGCGGTGTCCCTGGCGCACCGGGGAGTGCTCTTCCTCGACGAGGCGCCCGAGTTCTCCGGACGGGCCCTCGACGCGCTGCGCCAGCCCCTGGAGTCCGGGCACGTGGTGGTCGCGCGAGCGGCCGGTGTCGTCCGGCTGCCCGCCCGCTTCCTGATGGTCCTGGCCGCGAACCCCTGTCCCTGCGGCCGGCACACGCTGGCCGGTGCCGGATGCGAGTGCCCGCCTTCCGCGGTCCGCCGCTACCAGGCGAGGCTGTCGGGCCCGTTGCTGGACAGGGTGGACCTCCGCGTCGAGGTGGAGCCGGTCGGCAGGGCGGATCTCATGGGGCAGGGAGGCCGGGGCGAGTCCTCCGCCGAGGTCGCCGTCCGGGTGCGGGAGGCCAGGGAGCGCGCGGCCGGGCGGCTCGCGGGCACGCCCTGGACCACCAACAGCGACGTGCCCGGGCACGAGCTCAGGACGAGGCTGGTCGCGGCTCCCGGCGCCCTGATGGCGGCCGAGCGCGACATGGAGCGGGGCGTCCTCACGGCCCGTGGTCTGGACCGGGTCCTGCGCGTGGCATGGACCGTGGCCGACCTGCGGGGCGCCGACCGCCCGGACGCCTCGGACGTCGCGGTCGCGCTGGAGCTGCGTACGGGCATCCAGCGCGGGGTCCCGATGCAGGCGGGGTCCCGATGACCGCCCCGCCCGCCGACGACGGGCGGGAGCGGCTGGCGCGCGCCGCCCTGACCCGTGTCTTCGAGCCGGGCGACGAGCGTGGCGGCCGCTGGCTCCGCGAGACCGGCGCGGTCGAGCTGATACGGCGTCTCACCGGTGCGGAGGAAGCCGCACGGGCACTCGAGGGGATGACGGCGGCCCGGCTCGCCGGCTACCGGCTCCGGGCGTCGAGCGCCGACCCCGCGCGGGACCTGGCGGATGCGGCCGCGGCCGGCGGGCGGTTCGTCTGTCCCGGTGACCAGGAGTGGCCGAGCCAGCTCGACGACCTGGGCGACGCGCGGCCGATCGGGCTCTGGGTGCGCGGCAGGTCCGACCTGCGACTCTGGGCACTGCGTTCGGTCGCCCTGGTCGGAGCCAGGGCCTGCACGCCCTACGGGGCGCACATGGCGGCGACGCTGGCCGGGGGGCTCGCGGAGCGGGGCTGGGTGGTCGTCTCCGGCGCGGCGTTCGGAGTGGACGGCGCCGCCCATCGCGGGGCGCTGGCCGCGGGCGGGGCGACGATGGCGGTGCTGGCCTGCGGGGTGGACGTGGCCTATCCCCGGGGCCATGCCGAGCTGATCGGGCGCATCGTGGAACAGGGCATGGTCATGGGCGAGCTGCCGCCCTCGGAGCATCCGACGCGCAGCCGATTCGTCCTCCGCAACAGGGTGATCGCGGCCCTCACGCGAGGCACCGTGGTGGTGGAGGCCGAGTACCGCAGCGGCTCGCTGGTCACAGCGAGGAACGCCCTACGGCTGGGCCGCTTCACCATGGGGGTGCCCGGGCCCGCCACCAGCGGCCTGTCGGCCGGGGTCCACGAACTCCTGCGCGGCGAGGGCGTCCTGGTCACCGATGCCGCCGAAATCGCCGAGCTGGTGGGGGAGATCGGCGACCTCGCCCCGGCCAGGACCGGCCGGGTCCTGCCCCGCGACCTGCTCGACGCCGTCTCCGCCAGGGTCCTGGAAGCCCTGCCGGGGAAGGGCGCCGTGGACGGGCGTGACGTGGCCCGGAGTGCAGGGGTCTCCGCGGACGAAACCCTCGGGCGTCTGTACGAACTTCACTCACTGGGGTTCGTCGAACGCGAGGGCGACACATGGCGGTTGACGGGGGTACGGACACGCAGCGGCGACGCGCGGCGAGGCGGTACTTGACCCGGAGCATTCGGGTGAAAAGGTGATGCCCGTGGTCTCGGCAGCGCTCGGCCGGGCCTCCGGGAACCGTGCGGCCGACGACGGTTCCCGTCGTCGGACCTGTCCGGTGGCGGAGGGACAACGGGTGATTCGGGAGCGAATCACACCGCACGGTTCCTTTGTCCTGCGCGCAACGCAACACCTCAGTCACGCTACGCTCACAAGGAATCCGCCCCAGAGACACGTCCCAGCACTTCACAGCAGAACGGCTCAAGGCACCACATGCCCCAGCACACCTCCGGGTCTGACCGCGCGGCAGTACCACCGGCTGCGCGTGGCACTGTGCGCCCTCCCGCCCCCTCCTCGCTCGACGAGTTGTGGCGTTCGTACAAGGCCACGGGCGACGAGCGGCTGCGGGAGCAGCTGATCCTGCACTACTCACCCCTGGTGAAGTACGTCGCCGGCCGGGTCAGCGTGGGGCTGCCGTCCAACGTGGAGCAGGCGGACTTCGTCTCGTCCGGAGTCTTCGGGCTGATCGACGCCATCGAGAAGTTCGACATCGAGCGGGCCATCAAGTTCGAGACCTACGCGATCACCCGCATCCGCGGCGCGATGATCGACGAACTCCGCGCCCTGGACTGGATTCCCCGCTCCGTACGCCAGAAGGCGCGCAACGTCGAGCGTGCCTACGCGACCCTGGAGGCCCAGCTCCGGCGCACCCCGTCCGAGGCCGAGGTCGCCGCGGAGATGGGTATCGCGCTGGAGGAACTCCACGCTGTTTTCAGCCAGTTGTCCCTCGCCAACGTGGTGGCACTGGAGGAGCTGCTGCACGTCGGCGGCGAGGGCGGCGACCGGCTGAGCCTGATGGACACCCTGGAGGACACCGCGGCCGACAACCCGGTCGAGGTCGCGGAGGACCGCGAGCTCAGACGGCTGCTCGCCCGCGCCATCAACACGCTCCCCGAGAGGGAGAAGACCGTGGTCACCCTCTACTACTACGAAGGCCTCACCCTCGCCGAGATCGGCAACGTCCTGGGCGTCACCGAGAGCAGGGTCAGCCAGATCCACACCAAGTCCGTCCTCCAGCTCCGGGCGAAACTCGCCGACGCGGGGCGCTGAACCCGAGCCGCTCCGGCCGATCTCCACGGGACGCGGACCCCGCTCCCGGGTGACGCCGCCGTAGAGTGGAGGGGTGCCCAGGATTCGAGCGGCCTCCGTGGCCGAGCACCGGACCATGCAGCGCGGCGCCCTCCTGGACGCCGCTCGCTCCTTGCTGTCCGAGGGCGGCACGGAGGCGCTGACCTTTCCCGCCCTCGCCGAGCGCACCGGCCTCGCCAGGTCGTCCGTCTACGAGTACTTCCGCTCCCGCGCTGCCGTGGTCGAGGAGCTCTGCGCCGTCGACTTCCCCGTCTGGGCCGCCGAGGTCGAGAACGCCATGGAACGCGCCGGTACGCCCGAGGCGAAGATCGAGGCGTATGTGCGCCGGCAGCTCGACCTGGTCGGCGACCGGCGGCACCGCGCGGTCGTGGCGATCTCCGCGAGCGAGCTGGACGCGGGGGCACGGGAGAAGATCCGCGCCGCGCACGGCGGGCTCATCGCCATGATCGTCGAGGCGCTCGCCGACCTGGGCCACACCGAGCCGAGGCTCGCGGCCATGCTGTTGCAGGGCTCCGTGGACGCCGCGGTACGCAGGATCGAGCTCGGTGCGGCGGAGGAACCGGGCATCGTCGCGGACACGGCCGTCGCCATGGTCCTGCGCGGCGTCCGTGGCTGAGCGCCGCACCTGACGCTCCGGGCGGGCCCCGGACCCGCCTCCGGGAGAGGCTCCGGGCCCGCACCCGGGAGAGGCTCCGGACCTGCCTCCGGGAGAGGCTCCGGACCTGCCTCCGGGAGAGGCTCCGGGCCCGCACCCGGAAGCGGTACGCCGAACACCGGCAGCAGCCGGGAAGGACCCCGTCGCAGCAGTGCCGGAGGAAGCAGCGACAGCGGATCCAGGTAGACGTCACCACGCCGCAGCCCCCAGTGCAGACACCCGGAGGTGCAGTGGGACGGCTCCGGCCCGACCACCCCCACCACCTGCCCCGCGCTCACCTCGTCGCCCGCGGAGACCCGTGCGCGCACCGGCTCGTAGGTGAAACGGAGCGGTGGCTCCCCGCTCCCCGCCACGTCGACGGAGACCACCCCGCGCCCCGCCACCGGATCCGCGAAGGCGACCCGGCCCGGGGCGGCCGCCAGGACCGGGGTACCCGGCGGCGCTGCGAGGTCGACCCCGCGGTGGCCGGGCCCGTAAGGCCCGGCGGGCGGCTCCCAGCCCCGTACGACCAGGGGCCGGCCCGCCAGAGGCCAGACCCGGCCGTCAGCCGGGGGCGGGACCGCCGCGGTCCCGGCGGCGGCCGGCCCCGGTGTGACCGCGAGCAGGACGGCCAGCAGCCCGGCGAGGAGCCCCGCCAGAAGTCCGGCCCTAGGTGCGGCGGCCGGCGGTGCGGCGTGGGGTGCGGCAGCCGGCGATCCGGCGCGGCGTCCGGCGGCCGGCCGCGCGGCCCCGGCCTGCTCCGCGGGCGCGCACGGCCGTGAGAGGCCCGGCGCGGGCGGCGCCGTCGGACGGGCGGCACGACGGCGTCCTGCGGTCTTTCCTGGTGAGCGGCGCATGACGGAACGATCTCCCGGCCGCCCGTCCCGCGGGGATCATGGCCCGGATCTGTGGACGACCGGGGGGTTGTGGACATCGCCGTCACCCGGCACCCGGCGGGTCCCGTACACTTCTTCTGGCGATCCGGGTCACCGGGTCGACTTCGCACGCCCCGCCACCTCCCTCTCTGCGGACGGTGGCCGCGCTCCTCGGTCCCTTGTGGCACGGCGCGTCGGGGCGTCAGGCGCGACAGCAATCCTGCTGTCGCGGCAACCGAGAACCTCAAGGAGTACGGCCATGGCCGTCGTCACGATGCGGGAGCTGCTGGAAAGCGGCGTCCACTTCGGTCACCAGACCCGTCGCTGGAACCCGAAGATGAAGCGCTTCATCTTCACCGAGCGCAACGGCATCTACATCATCGACCTGCTCCAGTCGCTGTCGTACATCGACCGCGCCTACGAGTTCGTCAAGGAGACCGTCGCGCACGGCGGCTCCATCATGTTCGTGGGTACGAAGAAGCAGGCCCAGGAGGCCATCGCCGAGCAGGCGACGCGCGTCGGCATGCCGTACGTCAACCAGCGTTGGCTCGGTGGCATGCTCACCAACTTCTCCACCGTCTACAAGCGCCTTCAGCGTCTGAAGGAGCTCGAGCTCATCGACTTCGAGGACGTGGCCGCCTCCGGCCTCACCAAGAAGGAGCTCCTGGTCCTCTCGCGCGAGAAGGCCAAGCTGGAGAAGACCCTCGGTGGTATCCGCGAGATGCAGAAGGTGCCGAGCGCCGTCTGGATCGTCGACACCAAGAAGGAGCACATCGCCGTCGGTGAGGCGCGCAAGCTCCACATCCCGGTCGTCGCGATCCTCGACACCAACTGCGACCCCGACGAGGTCGACTACAAGATTCCGGGCAACGACGACGCGATCCGCTCCGTCACCCTGCTCACCCGCGTGATCGCCGACGCCGTCGCCGAGGGCCTCATCGCCCGCTCCGGTGCCGCCACCGGTGACTCGAAGCCGGGCGAGAAGGCCGCCGGCGAGCCCCTCGCCGAGTGGGAGCGCGACCTGCTCACGGGCGAGAAGAAGGACGACGCCGAGGTCCAGTCCTCCGCCGAGACCGAGAAGGCCGCCGACGCCGAGCCGGCCGCCGCCGCCGACGAGCAGGCTGCCGAGCAGGCCGAGGCCCCCGCCGCCGAGGCTCCGGCCACGGACGAGCAGGCCTGACACCCGTCAGTCACGGCTGAATGACGGCGGGGGCCGGTGCACTGGCACCGCCCCCGCCGTTCACCCGTAGATCTTTCAGACTTCGAGAGAGAAACAGACTCATGGCGAACTACACCGCCGCTGACGTCAAGAAGCTCCGCGAGCTCACCGGCGCCGGCATGATGGACTGCAAGAAGGCGCTCGACGAGGCCGACGGCAATGTGGACGGTGCCGTCGAGGCGCTCCGCATCAAGGGCCAGAAGGGCGTCGCCAAGCGCGAGGGCCGTTCGGCCGAGAACGGTGCCGTCGTCTCCCTCGTCGCCGAGGACAAGACGTCCGGCGTCCTGCTCGAGCTGAAGTGCGAGACGGACTTCGTCGCCAAGGGCGACAAGTTCCAGGCCGTCGCCAACACGCTCGCCGCCCACGTCGCCGAGACCTCCCCGGCCGACATCGAGGCGCTCCTCGCCTCCGAGATCGAGCCCGGCAAGACCGTCCAGGCGTACGTGGACGAGGCCAACGCCAACCTCGGCGAGAAGATCGTCCTGGACCGCTTCGCGCAGTTCCAGGGCGCTTACGTCTCCGTGTACATGCACCGCACCATGCCGGACCTGCCCCCGCAGATCGGTGTCATGGTCGAGCTGGACAAGGCCGACGCCGAGCTGGCCAAGGGCCTTGCGCAGCACATCGCCGCCTTCGCCCCGAAGTACCTGGCCCGCGAGGACGTCCCGGCCGAGGTCGTCGAGGCCGAGCGCCGCGTCGCCGAGGAGACCACGCGCGCCGAGGGCAAGCCCGAGGCCGCGCTCCCGAAGATCGTCGAGGGTCGCGTCAACGGCTTCTTCAAGGAGGCCACCCTCCTCGGCCAGCCCTACGCGCTGGACAACAAGAAGTCCGTCCAGAAGGTCCTGGACGAGGCCGGTGTCACCCTGAAGCGCTTCACGCGCATCAAGGTCGGCATCTGAGTCCGTCCGCGAACAACGGTGGACCCGATAGGGTCTGGTGCAGTCGACGGCCGCACCTAGCCGGACGACCGCAGATCTGACGAGGAGGCCATTGCCGCTGAGGGACGACAGACCCACCGGCAATGGCCTTCTTCGTATGTGCACGAGGAGAATCTCCATGAACAAGGGCGCGGACGCCACACAGGGTGACCACAAGCGCGACGACGGCACGATTTCCGGGCGCTTCATGCTGAAGCTGTCCGGCGAGGCCTTCGCCGGTGGCGGAGGCCTCGGTGTCGACCCCGACGTCGTGCACGCCATCGCCCGCGAGATCGCCGCGGTCGTACGCGACGGCGCGGAGATCGCGGTCGTGATCGGCGGCGGAAACTTCTTCCGTGGTGCCGAGCTCCAGCAGCGCGGCATGGACCGGGCGCGGTCCGACTACATGGGCATGCTCGGCACGGTCATGAACTGCCTGGCGCTGCAGGACTTCCTGGAGAAGGAAGGCATCGACTCACGCGTCCAGACGGCCATCACCATGGGCCAGGTCGCGGAGCCGTACATCCCGCTCCGTGCCGTGCGGCACCTGGAGAAGGGGCGCGTCGTGATCTTCGGTGCCGGCATGGGCATGCCGTACTTCTCCACCGACACGACCGCGGCCCAGCGCGCCCTGGAGATCGACGCCGAGGCGCTGCTGATGGGGAAGAACGGCGTGGACGGGGTCTACGACTCCGACCCGCGGACCAACCCCGGCGCGGTGAAGTTCGACGCCCTGGAGTACGGCGAGGTGATCGCCCGTGACCTCAAGGTCGCCGACGCCACCGCGATCACCCTCTGCCGTGACAACCAGCTCCCGATCCTCGTCTTCGAACTGACCCAGGAGGGCAATATCGCCCGCGCGGTCAAGGGTGAGAAGATCGGCACGCTGGTGAGCGACGAGAGCACCCGGGCCTGACGGCCCAAGAGATGGACAACGGCCTGCCGGTCGGACACCGTGCAGGTGAGGACGCGACGCAGGATCCGCAGGGCCCGACGATGCCGGGTCCGACCAAGACACGCAGGAGCACGTGGTGATCGAAGAAATCCTCCTCGAGGCCGAGGAGAAGATGGAGAAGGCCGTCGTGGTCGCGAAAGAGGACTTCGCCGCGATCCGTACCGGCCGTGCGCACCCGGCGATGTTCAACAAGATCGTCGCCGACTACTACGGCGCGCTGACCCCGATCAACCAGCTGGCCTCGTTCTCGGTGCCCGAGCCGCGGATGGCCGTGGTGACCCCGTTCGACAAGACGGCGCTGCGCAACATCGAGCAGGCGATCCGTGACTCCGACCTCGGGGTCAACCCGAGCAACGACGGCAACATCATCCGTGTGACGTTCCCCGAGCTCACGCAGGACCGCCGCAAGGAGTACATCAAGGTCGCCAAGACCAAGGCCGAGGACTCCAAGATCTCGATCCGCTCCATCCGCCGCAAGGCCAAGGAGTCGCTCGACAAGCTCGTCAAGGACAAGGAGTCCGGCGAGGACGAGGTCCGCCGCGCGGAGAAGGAGCTCGACGACACCACCGCGAAGTACGTGGCGCAGGTGGACGAGCTGCTCAAGCACAAGGAAGCCGAGCTGCTCGAAGTCTGATGAACGACTCTTCCTGGGGCGCCCCGCAGGGAGCCGGATACTGGAGCGCGCCCGAGATGGGGGCCGCTCCGGCGGGTCCTGCATACGATGTGCACGGCGCCCAGCAGACTCGGCCCATGCCCATCGTGCCGGACGTTCCCGACGCAGGTAGAGACGCTGACGACCGCGACGACCGGAACGGGGACGCCGCGCGCGTCAGCGGCCCCCTGTTCCGTGACGAGAAGCCGCAGGAGCCCATGTCCACCCCGCTGCCGTCCCCGCCGCCCAAGAAGCGTGCGGGGCGTGACCTGCGCGCCGCCATAGGGGTCGGTGTCGGTCTCGGTGCTCTCGTCGCCGGTTCCCTCTTCGTCGTGAAGGCCGTCTTCGTCGGTGTGGTCGTGCTGGCGGTGGTGGTCGGTCTCTGGGAGCTCACCTCCCGCCTCAAGGAGCGCAAGGGCATCAACGCCCCCCTCGTGCCGCTCGCCGTCGGCGGCGCCGCGATGGTGGTCGCCGGTTATGTGAGGGAGGCGGAGGGCGCCTGGGTCGCGATGGCTCTCACGGCCCTCGCCGTGCTCGTGTGGCGGATGACGGAGCCGCCCGAGGGCTACCTCAAGGACGTCACCGCGGGCGTCTTCGCCGTCTTCTACGTGCCGTTCCTGGCGACGTTCGTCGCCATGATGCTCACCGCGGACGACGGTGCGTGGCGTGTGCTGACGTTCCTCCTCCTCACCGTGGTCAGCGACACCGGCGCGTACGCCGTCGGCTGGCGCTTCGGGACACACAAGCTGGCTCCGCGCATCAGCCCCGGGAAGACCCGCGAGGGACTGCTCGGTGCCGTCGGCTTCGCGATGGTGGCCGGCGCCCTGTGCATGGAGTTCCTGATCGATGACGGGACCTGGTGGCAGGGGCTGCTGATGGGCCTCGCGGTCGCCGCCAGCGCCACGCTCGGCGACCTGGGTGAGTCCATGATCAAGCGGGACCTCGGCATCAAGGACATGGGCACGCTGCTGCCCGGCCACGGCGGGATCATGGACCGGCTCGACTCGCTCCTGCCGAGCGCGCCGGTGGTGTGGCTGCTGCTGGTGCTGTTCGTCGGATCCGGCTGAGCCGGCCGGTTCCGCATCGCGCTCCCCCGAAGGGCCCGCCGTCCGCGGCGGGCCCTTCGCGTGGGCCCCAGGCCCGGACGGGACGCCCTGTCCGGGTACCGCGCCCGTGCCTCTGTTCTCCCACGGGGGGCCCGAAGCCACTGGCGGTACGGAATTCGCGGTCCTCATGACTCTTCCGGGCCTGGTCGTCGCCCTGACGCTCCTGGCCTTCGTCGATCAGCTTCTGCTGCGTGCGGGCCGTGCGGGCGTCCTGCCCCGGCGCAACGGCGTCCGGCAGGGGCAGATCTCCGCGACGGGGTTCGAGCAGCTGCGGGCGAGTTTCTCGCCGGGTAAGCAGAACGAGCTCAAGGAACGGCAGCCGGCCCTCCTCGTGCGGGACGACGAGGAGGACGCGGCGCGCCTCCGAACCGGACCACGGTGGACCTGGCGAGGGGCACGGCGGTCGTACGCCTCCCGAAGCCGGACCGCCCGGGGCCCGGTATCGCCTGACGCCAGGCCCTCAGCAGGGGGTCCGATGTCGTGGAGTCGCCTGTCAGGGCGGGGCCGTCGGGGGAGCGGCTCAGCCTCGCCTCAGGCTACGACCCACGACCCCGACACTGACGGCAAGGAATTTCTCCCTTGCCGCGCGGTGCCGGTCCCAGCGCCGGGTGAACTCGTCATCCCCGACATCGCCCCGCCTCCAGTAGTCGCCCAGGTGGCTGCCCGCCTTGTTGAGCTCTTCGACCGCATCCAGCAACTCGCGGTCCCGGGAGAGGAGCTTCAGGCGGACGGACGCGAGCCGGTGTGCGGCAAGATCGAAGCCGCTGACCCGGTCTTCCAGGCCGAGTACCCGTTCCTCCCAGATGCGGCTGTCGTAGTCCGCGGCGGAGACCGCGACGAGAGCGCACTGCTCGAAGAGCAGTTCACTCAGCCGTGTTCTGCCCTCGGCACGCTTCACCAGGTGCTGCCCCACTATGGCGATGGCGGCACCGATGGTTGTTCCGAGCAGCGTCCCCCAGATTTCCATGACCGGAATCATCTCGGATCCGGCGGCGCCCCACACAGGAACCCGACCGATAACGAGGGCGACCAGGCTCGGCCCGCTCCGTGTGAGGCCGGTCGACCACCTGCGAAGACAGCTCGACGTACATGTGTTTGATTCTGTCTCCAGGTGGCCGCGCGCTGCCCGCCGCCGTGCGATCGGTCACGGTCCGGGCCGGGCTCCGACCCGTCCCAGGGCTCTCCAGGGCCGCCTACGTCGGCTGACGGCGGCCGGGGGCGGCCCGTGCCGCCGGGCCCTCACCCGTCCCGGGCCTGTGGAGGTCACGGGGACCACGGCGGGTCTGTAACACTGGAAGAACCATGCCTAAGCCCGGAGAACTCACTTTCGTCGCGCCCCGTGGAGCCAAGCGGCCGCCGCGGCACCTCGCCGACCTCACGCCCGACGAGCGCAAGGAAGCAGTCGCCGCGACCGGCGAGAAGCCCTTCCGCGCCAAGCAGCTGTCGCAGCACTACTTCACGCGGTACGCGCACGACCCGGCGGAGTGGACCAACATTCCGGCCGCGTCGCGCGACAAGCTCGCGGAGGCGATGTTCCCGGATCTGATGTCGGTCATGCGCCACATCAGCTGTGACGACGACACCACCCGCAAGACCCTCTGGAAGCTGCACGACGGCACGCTCGTCGAGTCCGTCCTCATGCGGTACCCGGACCGGGTGACCATGTGCATCTCGTCGCAGGCGGGCTGCGGGATGAACTGCCCGTTCTGCGCGACCGGGCAGGCGGGGCTCGACCGCAACCTGTCGACCGCCGAGATCGTGCACCAGATCGTGGACGGCATGCGGGCGCTGCGGGACGGCGAGGTCCCGGGCGGGCCGGCGCGGCTGTCCAACATCGTCTTCATGGGCATGGGCGAGCCGCTGGCCAACTACAAGCGCGTCGTCGGGGCGATCCGCCGGCTGACGGACCCCGAGCCGGACGGCCTGGGGCTCTCGCAGCGCGGGATCACCGTCTCCACGGTGGGCCTGGTGCCGGCGATGCTCCGGTTCGCCGACGAGGGCTTCAAGTGCCGCCTCGCCGTCTCGCTCCACGCCCCGGACGACGAGCTGCGCGACACCCTCGTCCCCGTGAACACCCGCTGGAAGGTCCGTGAGGTCCTGGACGCCGCGTGGGAGTACGCGGAGAAGTCCGGCCGCCGCATCTCCATCGAGTACGCGCTGATCCGCGACATCAACGACCAGGCGTGGCGTGGCGACCGGCTGGGCCGCCTGCTCAAGGGCAAGCGGGTGCACGTCAACCTCATCCCGCTGAACCCGACCCCCGGTTCCCAGTGGACGGCCTCGCGGCCCGAGGACGAGAAGGCCTTCGTGGAGGCCATCGCCGCCCACGGTGTGCCGGTGACCGTCCGCGACACCCGTGGCCAGGAGATCGACGGCGCCTGTGGTCAGCTGGCGGCCGCCGAGCGCTGAGGCGGTGGTGCCGGACCGGTCCGAACCGGCCGGTCCGGCATGATCCGGCCGGTGTAGCCTGGCCCCGCAATCAACTTCATATTCCGACAGGGGAGCGCCACAGCGCTGAGAGTGCGGCACCGAGGACAGGTCGGCCGCAGACCCTCTGAACCTCGCCCGGGTCATTCCGGGTAGGAAGTTCGGACCTTACTCAAGCTGTTGCGCCCTGCCCGCTCCCGGCGGGCGGGGCCGCGTCTCTTCCTGGTCACCTCCAGGAGGATCACATGAACACCACCACGAAGTACGCGGCGACGGCGCTCGCCGCCGCGCTCGGCGTCACCGTGCTCGCGGGCTGCGGCGGTTCCGACGACAAGGCCTCCGGTGACACGGGGGCCGGGTCCACGACCGTCACGCTGGTCAGTCACGACTCGTTCAACGCCTCGGACGCCGTCCTGAAGGCGTTCACGAAGGAGACCGGTTACCGGGTCAAGGTGCTCAAGAGCGGTGACGCGGGGGCCGCGCTCAACCAGGAGATCCTGACCAAGGGCTCGCCCCGCGGCGACGTGTTCTTCGGGGTCGACAACACCCTGCTCTCCCGCGCCCTGGACAACGGCCTGTTCACGCCGTACGAGGCGAAGGGGCTCGACCGCGTCGAGGCCGGCGCGCAGCTCGACGCGGACCGGCACCGGGTCACGCCCGTCGACACCGGTGACATCTGCGTCAACTACGACAAGAAGTACTTCGCCGACAAGAAGCTCGACCCGCCGAACTCCTTCGACGACCTGCTGAAGCCCGCGTACAAGAACCTCCTCGTCACCGAGAACGCCGCGACCTCCTCGCCCGGACTCGGCTTCCTCCTCGGGACCGTCGCCACCTACGGCGAGACCGGCTACCAGGACTACTGGAAGAAGCTGAAGGACAACGGGGTCAAGACCGTCGACGGCTGGGAGCAGGCGTACAACGACGAGTTCTCCGGATCGGCCGGCGGCAAGAAGGCGAAGGCCGACCGTCCGCTCGTCGTCTCGTACGCCTCCAGCCCGCCCGTCGAGGTGCTGTACGCCGATCCGCAGCCCACCGAGGCGCCGACCGGGGTCGCCACCGGCACCTGCTTCCGCCAGACCGAGTTCGCCGGCCTCCTGGACGGGGCGAGGAACGAGGCGGGCGGCAAGGCGCTGCTCGACTTCCTGATCAGCAGGCAGTTCCAGGAGGACATGCCGCTGAACATGTTCGTGAACCCGGTGGCGGAGGACGCGAAGCTGCCGGAGCTCTTCACGAAGTTCGGAGCGACCGTCGACAAGCCGGCGACGGTCGCACCGGAGAAGATCGCCAAGAACCGTGAGCAGTGGGTCCAGTCATGGTCCTCGCTCGTCGTGAAGTAGCCGCGCGGCCCGCGCGCGGGGGGAACGCGGTGCGGCTCGGCCTGATGGCCGTGCCCGTCGTGTTCTTCGCGCTGTTCTTCGCCTATCCGGTCGTCGCGATCGTCGGCCGGGGGCTGAAGGCGGGCGGCGACTGGCAGTTCGGCCGGATCGGCACGGTGCTGAGCCGTCCGGACATCCTGGACGTCCTCTGGTTCACGACCTGGCAGGCCCTCGCCTCCACCGCGCTCACCCTCCTGATCGCACTGCCGGGCGCGTACGTCTTCGCCCGCTTCGCCTTCCCCGGCAAGCAGGTGCTGCGGGCCGTGGTGACGGTGCCGTTCGTCCTGCCCACGGTCGTGGTGGGTACGGCGTTCCTCGCCCTGCTGGGACGCGGCGGGTTCCTCGACGAGCTCTGGGGGGTCAGGCTCGACACGACCGTGTGGGCGATCCTGCTCGCCCATGTGTTCTTCAACTACGCCGTCGTCGTGCGGACCGTGGGCGGCCTGTGGTCGCAGCTCGACCCCCGCCAGGAGGAGGCCGCCCGTGTGCTCGGGGCCGGCCGCTTCGCCGCCTGGCGGCGGGTGACGCTGCCCGCGCTGGCCCCGGCGGTGGCCGCCGCGGCGCTGATGGTCTTCCTCTTCACGTTCACCTCCTTCGGAGTCGTCCAGATCCTCGGCGGACCGGGCTGGTCCACGCTGGAGGTGGAGATCTACCGGCAGACCGCGCAACTGCTGGACCTGCCGACGGCCGCCGTGCTGACCCTGGTGCAGTTCGCGGCCGTGGGCGGGATCCTCGCCGTGCACGCGTGGACCGTACGCCGCAGGGAGACCGCCCTGAGGCTGGTCGACCCGGCGCAGACCGCCCGGCCGCCCCGGGGAGCCGGACAGCGGGCGCTGCTCGGCGGGGTGCTGCTGACGGTGCTCCTGCTCGTCCTGCTGCCGCTCGGGGTGCTGGTGGAGCGCTCCTTCGACACCTCCGGCGGCTACGGACTCGCCTTCTACCGCGCGTTGCAGTCCGCCGACGCCAACGGCTCCACCTTCCTGGTGCCGCCGCTCGACGCCATCGGCAACTCCCTGCGCTACGCGCTCGTCGCCACTCTCATCGCCCTCGTGGTCGGCGGACTCGCCGCCGCCGCGCTGACCCGGCGCGCGGGCCGGCTGGTACGGGGTTTCGACGCGCTGCTGATGCTGCCGCTCGGGGTCTCCGCCGTCACCGTCGGCTTCGGTTTCCTCATCACGCTGGACGAGCCGCCGCTCGACCTGCGGACGTCCTGGATCCTCGTCCCGCTCGCCCAGGCACTGGTGGGCGTCCCCTTCGTCGTACGCACGATGCTGCCCGTCCTGCGTGCCGTGGACGACCGGCTGAGGGAGGCCGCCGCGGTGCTCGGCGCCTCGCCGCTGCGGGCCTGGCGTGAGGTGGACCTGCCGCTGGTCCGGCGGGCGGTGCTGGTCGCCGCGGGATTCGCCTTCGCCGTGTCGCTCGGGGAGTTCGGGGCGACCGTCTTCATCGCACGCCCGGACAACCCCACCCTGCCGGTCGCCGTGGCCAGGCTGCTGGGACGCTCGGGAGAGCTCAACTACGGCCAGGCGATGGCCCTGAGCACGATTCTGATGCTCGTCTGCGCGGTGTCGCTGCTCGCGCTCGAACGTATCCGCACCGACCGATCCGGGGAGTTCTAGAGATGCTGGAAGTGGAGTCCGCCACGGTCCGGTTCGGAGGGCGGACCGCGCTGGACGCGGTGGACCTGGAGGTCGCGGACCATGAGATCGTCTGCGTGCTGGGACCGAGCGGCAGCGGCAAGTCGACGCTGCTGCGTGCCGTGGCCGGGCTGCAGCCCCTGGACGGCGGACGGGTGCTGCTGGACGGGGAGGACCAGGCGCCGCTGCCCGTGCACCGGCGGGGACTCGGGCTGATGTTCCAGGACCACCAGCTGTTCCCGCACCGGGATGCAGGCGCCAATGTCGCCTTCGGCCTGCGGATGCACGGCGTCCCCCGGGCCGAGCGCGACCGGCGGGCCGACGAACTGCTGGACCTGGTCGGCCTGCCCGGAGCCGGCCGGCGGGCGGTCACCGCGCTCTCCGGGGGCGAGCAGCAGCGGGTGGCCCTCGCCCGTGCCCTGGCGCCGCGCCCGAGGCTGCTGATGCTGGACGAACCGCTGGGCCAGCTGGACCGGAGCCTCCGCGAACGGCTCGTCGTCGAACTCCGCACCCTCTTCGGCCGGCTGGGCACCACCGTCCTCGCCGTCACCCACGACCAGGGCGAGGCCTTCGCGCTCGCCGACCGGGTCGTGGTCATGCGGGACGGCCGCATCGCCCAGGCGGGCACCCCCCTGGAGGTCTGGCAGCAGCCCGCGTCGGCGTTCGTGGCGCGTTTCCTCGGCTTCGACAACCTGGTCGACGCCGTGGTCACGGGCACGGCCGCCGACACCGCCTGGGGCAAGGTACCCGTGCCCGAGGGGTCGCCCCAGGGGGCGTGCGAGCTGCTGGTGCGGCCGGGCGGCGTCCGGATCGGGAGCCCGAAGGACGGCCTGCGCTGCACGGTGGGCGTACGCACCTTCCGCGGCCACCATGTCACCGCGCTCCTGCACCCCGCGTACGGCCCGGCCCTGGAGGCGGAGTGCGGACTGCGCGACACCCCGGACGAGGGGGCCGTCGTGGGGGTGGCCTTCGACCTGGCGGAGACGGTGGTCCTGCCCCCGGCCTGACCGGTCGGACGGCAGCCCTCCGCCCTGCCCGGCCGGTCCTGCGGTGCTCCGTCCCCTTGCCCGGCCGGCCGGTGGTCCGGGCTGCTGCCCGCCCGGTCCCGCTGGCGGTCGTCCCCGGAGCCTGGTCCTCTGGACGGGGAGAGGACGGGGCGTCGGAAAGGAACAGACCATGTCCGAGTCAGCACGCGAGGGCATCGACATCACCCGTGTCGTCGCGGCTCCGCGGGACCGCGTCTTCGAGGCCTGGACCGTCCCGGAGGACTTCGCCGCCTGGTACGGGGGCGACGCCGACGTGCCGCTGGACCGGGTGTCGATGGACGTCGTGCCCGGCGGTGCGTGGAGCCTGGTCATCCTGGTCCCCGGTGTGGAGATGCCCTTCCACGGCGTCTACCGGGAGGTGACGGCACCGGAGCGGCTCGTCTTCACCCTGAAGGACGGGAGCGCGCCGGCGGACGCCGAGGGGGAGACCGTGACGGTCACCCTGACCGAGCTGAGCCGGAAGTCCACCGAGATGGTCTTCCGGCAGCGCGGCGGCCACCTCACGCCCGAGCAGTACGCCGCGGCCGAGGACGGCTGGGAGGCGTTCTTCGACGCCCTCGACGCCTGGCTCGCCGCCCGCTGAACCCGGCCGGGCCGTCAGCCCGTCAGCCGGGCGAGCGCCCCGGCCGCCTCCTCCACCGTGTCGACGAGTGCGATCCGGGACTCCATCGCCCGGCCTTCCGCCAGTGCGCTCAGCAGTGGCCAGGCGGGCAGCTTCTCTGTCCAGTGCGCGCGGTTCACCAGCACCATCGGCGTGGGGGCGGAACGCGACTCGTAGTAGTTCGGAGTCGCGTTGTCGAAGATCTCCTGCACGGTCCCGGCGGCGCCCGGGAGGAAGATGACACCGGCGGTGGAGCGCGCCAGCAGCCCGTCCTCGCGCACGGCGTTGGCGAAGTACTTGGCGATGTTGTCCGCGAAGGCGTTCGGCGGCTCGTGACCGTAGAACCACGTGGGGATCGCGACCGAGGAACCCCCGTCGGGCCAGCGTTCCCGCACGGCGAACGCGGCCTTCGCCCAGTCGGTGACCGAGGGGCTGAACGACGGTGCGGAGGCGAGGAGTTCGCAGGCCTTGAGGAGCATGGCGTCGGAGTGCGGCGCCGCGTAGGCGCCGAGGTTGGCCGCCTCCATGGCACCCGGGCCACCGCCGGTCGCCACGGTCAGACCGCTGCGCGCCAGATCCCTGCCGAGTACGGCGGCGCCGCGGTACTCCTCGGAGCCCCGGGCCATCGCGTGGCCGCCCATCACACCCACCACGCGCGCCCCGGCGAGGTGTTCGTCCAGGGCATCGGAGACCGCGTCGTCGTGCAGGGCCCGCAGCATCGAGGCGAAGACGTCGCCGTTCGCCTTGGTGAGCTGGAACCAGCCGTACGCCCGCGCGTCCGGGGTCGCCCCGTAACCGCCCTCCGACAGCCCCTCGTACAGCGCCTCCGGGGTGTAGAGCAGCCCGCGGTACGGGTCGAAGGGCAGGCCGGGCACCGGCGGGAAGACGAAGGCCCCGTCGCCGCGTATCTTGGCGTCGGCGCGGGGCTCCATGCGGCAGCCGAGGAAGACGGCGCCCCGGGTGTCGGTCGCGAGGAGCGCGTCGCCCCGGTCGGTCAGGTCGACGGACTGGACGCGGTGGCCCGCGAGGGTCCCGGCCGCGACTGCCCGGTCGAATGCGGTGAGCGTCTCGATCTCGACGCCCGGCGGGTACGTGTTCTCGTCCGGATTCTCCACGCCGCCATGCTACGTACCGCCCCGGCGGAGGGGGTCACTCCGTCAGAGGCAGCGCCGCGAGCTCCGCGATCGCCCAGGTCAGCGGCGCGAAGACGGCCAGCAGCACCAGCGCCCGCAAGGCTGCGGCGGTGCGGAGCGCGGAGGCCGGGGCGCCGAGCCGCAGCAAGGTCGCGGCCGTGCGGGCGCGGGCCTGCTTGGCTTCCAGCGCGGTGGTCAGCAGGGTGGCCAGGGTGCAGCCGATGACGAGCACGGCACCGAGCGCGGTGAGCGGACCGAAGGGCCGCGGCCCGCCGGTGTACAGCACGGAGGCGGCGATCACCCCGGACACCACGGCGCAGACGATGCCCAGCGGCCGGCCGATGCGGGAGGCCTCGTCCATCAGGACCCTGCCCGCCAGCAGCCGTACGGCACCCGGGCGCACCGCCTGGAGGAGCCGTCCGCACAGATGGGTCAGGCCGGGTCCGGCCATGGCCAGACCGATCGCGGTGAGCGTCCAGCCCACGAGAACGGCCGTCGGGGTGGCGTTGAGCCGCCCCGGCAGGGGGAACGCGCTGCCCGCCGAGCCGCGGCTCGCGTACGCCTCGACGGCGAGTCCGGCCGCGGTGAGTGCGACCCCCCAGGGCAGCCCCGTCGGTGTCGGGGACGGGGCGAGATCCGCCTCGGCCTCCTGGGCCTCGGACGGCGCGACCGGCCTGGAGCGAAGGGCGAGACCGCCGGCCGCAGACGCGGCCAGCGGTACGACGGCGAGCAGCGTCAGCGCCGCGGCGAGCGGCAGCGGGGTGCCCGCGCCCAGGAACTCCGCCGCACCGCCGTCGAAGGGCAGCCCGGTCAGGTCACCGCGCAGATGCAGGAAGAGGAGCAGCGCCACCACCGAGCCCAGCGTGGTGGACACCGCCGTCGAGATCGCCGCCAGCACCGCGAGACGGGCCGGGCCCAGTCCGGCGGCGAAGAGCGCGGGCCGCGGGCGGGTGCTCGGGTCCGTGCGCGCGACAGCGACCGCGAACTGGACGGTCGCGGCGAGTGGTACGACGCACCACAGCAGCCGCAGGACGGAACTCGACGCGTTCGCCGGATGCCCCGAGGCGTACCCCAGGGTGCACAGGAGCAGGAAGCCGACCCCCGCCGACGCGGCGGCGAGCATCAGCCGGCGCATCAGGACGAGAGGGTGCGAGCCACGGGTCAGACGGAGAGCGAGCACGCCGAGCGGCCTTCCGTATCGGGCGCGGCAGGCAGGGAGACGGTGTTGACGCGGCGGCCGTCCAGCATGCCGACCACACGGTCGGCGAGTGCGGCGACCTCCGCGTCGTGGGTGGCGAGCACGACGGTGATCCCGTGGGACCGTGCCGCGGTGGTGAGCGTCCGGAGGAGCTGCGCCCGCTCGGCGTGGTGCAGGGACGCGGTCGGCTCGTCCGCGAAGATCACGGACGGCGACGCGGCCAGCGCGCGGGCCACGGAGATCCGCTGGCGCTGCGACTGGAGCAGGGTGTGGGGCCGCTTCTTGGCAAGGGGGCCGATGTCCAGGCGCTCCAGCCACTCGGTGGCGGCCTTCTTCGCCGCCCGGTGCGAGACGCCCCGCAGCAGCAGCGGAAGCGCGGCGTTCTCCCAGGTGCTGAGCTCGGGCACGAGCTGCGGCTCGGCCGCGATCCAGCCGAATCTGTCCCGGCGGAGCTGCTCGCGCAGCCGTGGGCCCATGGTGTGCACGGGCACGCTGTTGAACCAGACCTCGCCCTGCTGGGGCACCAGCTGGCCGGAGAGGCAGTGCAGCAGGGTCGTCTTCCCGCACCCGCGGGGCCCGGCCACGGCGAGGATCTCGCCGTCACGTACGCCGAGGGAGACACCACCGAGCCCCGGCGATCCGTTGTGGGAGTGGTGCAGGGAACGTGCCCAGATCACGTCGTTGTCGGGCGGGGCCACCATGGCGTACACCTCGGTTCGGATCAGTTTTTCTGTTCCCCCCTACGGGGGAACGAATACAACGAAAAAGAGGCCGATCGGTCACTCGGCACGCTAGGCAGCCGAAGCGAGGTGTCGGGACAGTACGCGGCCCGGACGCTCCCCTTCTCACTCGAACGGGTGCATCCGGGCCGTGTGGTCCGCAGAGGGCGGCCGCCGGAAGCCGTGCTGCCGGCGGCCGGTGGCGACGGTCAGAGCTTCGTCCAGGCCTCCGTCAGGACGTTCCGCAGAATCCCCTCGATCTCGTCGAACGTCGACTGGTCGGAGATCAGCGGCGGCGCGAGCTGGACGACCGGGTCGCCGCGGTCGTCGGCACGGCAGTAGAGGCCGTTCTCGTACAGCGCCTTGGAGAGGAAGCCGTAGAGGACGCGCTCGGTCTCCTCGTCGGTGAAGGTCTCCTTGGTGGCCTTGTCCTTCACCAGCTCGATGCCGTAGAAGAAGCCGTTGCCGCGGACGTCGCCCACGATCGGCAGGTCGTGCAGCTTCTGCAGCGTCGTCAGGAACGCGTTCTCGTTGTCCAGGACGTGCTGGTTGAGGCCCTCGCGCTCGAAGATGTCGAGGTTGGCGAGACCGACCGCGGCGGACACCGGGTGACCGCCGAAGGTGTAGCCGTGCAGGAAGGTGTTGTCACCCTCGTAGAACGGCTCGGCCAGCCGGTCCGAGATGATGCAGGCGCCGATGGGGGAGTAACCCGAGGTCATGCCCTTGGCGCAGGTGATCATGTCCGGTACGTAGCCGAACTTGTCGCAGGCGAACATCGTGCCGAGGCGGCCGAACGCGCAGATGACCTCGTCGGAGACGAGCAGCACGTCGTACCGGTCGCAGATCTCCCGGACACGCTGGAAGTATCCGGGCGGCGGCGGGAAGCAGCCCCCGGCGTTCTGCACGGGCTCCAGGAAGACCGCGGCGACGGTGTCCGGGCCCTCGAAGAGGATCTGCTGCTCGATCTGGTCCGCGGCCCAGCGGCCGAAGGCCTCCGGGTCGTCGCCGAAGAGCGGGGCGCGGTAGATGTTGGTGTTCGGCACCTTGTGCGCGCCGGGTACCAGCGGCTCGAACGGAGCCTTGAGCGCGGGCAGTCCGGTGATCGACAGGGCGCCCTGCGGAGTGCCGTGGTAGGCGACCGCGCGCGAGATGACCTTGTACTTGGTCGGCTTGCCCTTGAGCTTGAAGTACTGCTTGGCCAGCTTCCAGGCGGTCTCCACCGCCTCACCGCCACCGGTGGTGAAGAAGACCTTGTTGAGGTCGCCCGGGGCGTGGTGGGCCAGCCGCTCCGCGAGCTCGACGGCCTTGGGGTGGGCGTAGGACCACACCGGGAAGAAGGCCAGTTCCTGCGCCTGCTTGTACGCCGTCTCGGCGAGCTCGTGGCGGCCGTGTCCGGCGTTGACGACGAACAGTCCGGACAGGCCGTCGAGGTAGCGCTTGCCCTTGTCGTCGTAGATGTAGGTGCCCTCGCCACGCACGATGGTGGGAACGGGCGCCTTCTCGTAGTCCGACATGCGGGTGAAGTGCATCCACAGGTGGTCGTACGCGGTTCGGCTGAGGTCCTTGCTCACGGCTATCGGGTTCCCCACATGTAGGTCTGCTTCTTGAGCTTGAGGTAGACGAAGCTCTCGGTGGAGCGCACGCCGGGTATGGCCCGGATGCGTTTGTTGATCGTCTCCAGCAGGTGGTCGTCGTCCTCGCAGACGATTTCCACCATGAGGTCGAAGGAGCCCGCGGTCATCACCACGTACTCGCACTCGGCCATGGCCGACAGGGCCTCGGCCACCGGGTCGAGGTCACCCTCGACGTTGATGCCGACCATCGCCTGGCGCCGCAGTCCCACGGTGAGCGGGTCCGTGACGGCGACGATCTGCATCACGCCCTGGTCGAGCAGCTTCTGGACGCGCTGGCGCACGGCGGCCTCGGACAGGCCGACGGCCTTGCCGATCGCGGCGTACGGACGCCGCCCGTCCTCCTGGAGCTGCTCGATGATTGCGAGGGAGACGGCATCGACCGCTGGTGACGATCCGCTCCCGTTCCTGGAGTCTGCGCTACGGCTGGCCACACCCCCACTGTGCACCGCGACTCGTCTGTCTGGCAAGCCTGAATCAATGAAATTCGTTGTCTGCATGCCTGAATCTGACTGAATCCGAAGGAGACGGCGGTTGGGTATGTCGAAAGCGTCACCGAACGGTCTAGGGTGGAAGTCTCATCCATCGGACAGCCGACAGGAGGGGTGGTCGTGACCACCGAGGTGCGCCGCCTGCGCAACTACATCAACGGAGAGTTCCGGGACGCCGCGGACGGGCGGACCATCGACGTGGTCAACCCGGTGACGGAAGAGGTCTACGCGACCTCGCCGCTCTCCGGACAGGCCGACGTCGATGCCGCCATGGACGCCGCAGCCGCGGCGTTCCCCGCCTGGCGCGACGTGACGCCCGCCGAGCGCCAGAAGGCCCTGCTGAAGATCGCGGACGCGTTCGAGGAGCGGGCCGAGGACCTCGTCGCCGCGGAGTCGGAGAACACCGGCAAGCCGCTCGGACTCACCCGTACCGAAGAGATCCCGCCGATGGTGGACCAGATCCGCTTCTTCGCGGGTGCCGCCCGGCTGCTGGAGGGACGCTCGGCGGGCGAGTACATGGAGGGCCTCACCTCTATCGTCCGCCGTGAGCCGGTGGGCGTCTGCGCCCAGGTGGCGCCGTGGAACTACCCCATGATGATGGCCGTCTGGAAGTTCGCCCCGGCTCTCGCCGCCGGCAACACCGTCGTGATCAAGCCGTCCGACACCACCCCGGCGTCCACCGTGCTGATCGCCGAGATCATCGGACAGATCCTGCCCAAGGGCGTCTTCAACGTCATCTGCGGCGACCGGGACACCGGCCGCGCGATGGTCGAGCACCCGACGCCGGCCATGGCCTCGATCACCGGATCGGTGCGGGCCGGCATGCAGGTCGCCGAATCCGCAGCGAAGGACGTCAAGCGGGTCCACCTGGAGCTCGGCGGCAAGGCCCCGGTCGTCGTCTTCGAGGACACCGACATCGCCAAGGCCGTCGCGGGCATCTCCGAGGCCGGCTACTTCAACGCCGGCCAGGACTGCACCGCGGCCACCCGCGTCATGGTCCACGAGTCCGTCCACGACGAGTTCGTCACCGCGCTCGCCAAGGCGGCGGCGGACACGAAGACCGGTCTGCCGGACGACGAGGACGTGCTCTACGGCCCGCTCAACAACGCCGACCAGCTGGCGCAGGTCAGCGGCTTCATCGAGCGCCTCCCCGCGCACGCCAAGGTCGAGGCCGGCGGCCACCGGGTCGGCGACAAGGGCTACTTCTACGCCCCGACCGTCGTCTCCGGCCTCCGCCAGGACGACGAGATCATCCAGCACGAGGTCTTCGGGCCCGTCATCACCGTCCAGTCCTTCACGGACGAGGCCCAGGCCGTCGAGTACGCCAACGGCGTCGAATACGCACTGGCCTCCTCGGTGTGGACCAAGGACCACTCCCGCGCGATGCGGATGTCCAAGAAGCTCGACTTCGGATGCGTGTGGATCAACACCCACATCCCGCTCGTCGCCGAGATGCCGCACGGCGGGTTCAAGAAGTCCGGCTACGGCAAGGACCTCTCCGCGTACGGCTTCGAGGACTACACCCGCATCAAGCACGTGATGACGTCCCTCGACGGCTGACCGGCGCACAGCGGTGACGAACGGCCCCGGGCGGCGCCCGGGGCCGTTCGCATGCCCCGGACCGGTGCTCCTCTCGTCCACGTCAGCTCCCGGACGGTGCCCATGTCCCCGTCCCCGCGTCGGCGACATGGGCATGATGTGCGCAACCGGCGCCTCCGGCTGGACGGTTGGTCCATTGCCCGGCGCGGCGCCGGACCGACATGCTGCGCGGGTGCGCTCGATTCCGGACCACCTCATGCCCCGTCGTTCCCTCCTGCGAGCCCTCGGCGCCGGACCGGCCGCTGCCGTCCTGGCCGCGTGCGGTGTGCCCGCCGCCTACGTGGAGCCCGGCGACCGGGCGGGCCGCGACCGGTCGGACAGCGAACACTCGCTGCACTTCGCCAACTGGCCGCTCTACATCGACACCGACGACGAGGACGAGTCGAAGCGGCCCACGCTCGGCGCGTTCTCGCGCCGTACGGGGATCTCCGTCACCTACTCCGAGGAGATCAACGACAACGACGAGTTCTTCGGGAAGATCAGCCCGGCGCTGATGAACCACCAGCCCACGGGCCGGGACCTCGTCGTCATCAGCGACTGGATGGCGGCCCGCTTCGTCCGGCTCGGCTGGGTGCAGGAGATGGACCGGTCGCGGCAGCCGAACGTCTCCGCACACCTGGACCCCCAGCTCCGCTCGCCCGCCTTCGACCGGGGGCGGACGCACAGCGTGCCCTGGCAGTCCGGCATCACCGGGATCGCGTACGACCGCGAGAGGCTCGGCCGGGAGATCCGGCACACGAGCGAGCTCTGGGCGGACGACCTGCGGGGCAGGGTGACCCTGCTGTCCGGGCTCGACGAGGCCTTCGCCCTGCTGATGCAGGGCAACGGCGCCGACATCACCCGCTGGACCGCCGACGACTTCCACGAGATGTGCGATCAGGTGGAGCGGAGGGTGAGGTCGCACCACATCCGCCGCTTCACCGGCAACGACTACATCAAGGACCTGGCCAACGGGGACGTGCTGGCCTGCCAGGCCTACTCGGGGGACGTCATCCAGCTCCAGGCCGACAACCCGGGCATCGAGTTCGTGGTCCCCGAGGAGGGGGCCGAGCTCTGGTCGGAGTCCCTCATGATCCCCAACCTCGCCCGGCACAAGCGCAACGCGGAGAAGCTCGTCGACTTCTACTACGAGCCGGAGGTCGCCGCGGAACTGGCCACCTGGGTCAACTACGTCTGTCCGGTGCCGGCCGCCCGGGACATCCTCGCCTCCTCGGCGGACGAGGAGACCGCCGCTCTCGCGGAGGACCCGCTGATCTTCCCCGACGGGGCCATGCGTGAACGGCTGGCCATCGCCCGCGACATCACCTCCGAGGAGCGCGTCGGCTTCGCGAAGAGGTGGAACTCCGTCGTCGGGCTCTGAGGGCGGCCGGTGCCGGTGCTCCATCCCGCCCGGGGGAGCGGCCGGAGGGCGTGGACCGGGCGACGCGTACGTCTCCGTCAGCCGGAGCCGGCCGACGCGTGGCCATCCGTGGGGCCTGCGCCGGCCGACGCGTGGCCATCCGTCGGGCCTGCGCCGGCCGACGCGTGGCCATCCGTCGGGCCTGCGCCGGCCGTGCTCAGCCGAAGATGCCGTACGTCCGCCGGTAGATCGCGTCGGTGTGGTCGCGAACCTCCCGGTGGACGGCCTCGAGCCGCCGGTAGAGGTCGTGGTCGGCCCGGCGGGGCAGGAAGACCTCGCCCGGGCGCACCATGGCGTCGACGGCCTCGTCGAAGCCTCCGTACACACCGAGCCCGACCGCCGCGCAGATCGCGGAGCCCAGACCCGCTGCGCTCGTCGCCTCGGCACGCCGGGCCGGGACGCCGTGCACGTCGGCGTGGATCTGCATCATCAGGTCGGAGCGTGAGCCGCCGCCGGAGACGATCACCTCGCCGTACTCGGTGCCCAGCTCGTCCGCCATCCGGTCCGCCGCCTCGTGGACGGTCATGGCGAGCGCCTCGAGGACGGAGCGGTAGATGTGGAAGCGGCCGTGGCGGCCGTCGAATCCCAGGAGAGTGCCCTTGCGGTAGGGGGCGTCACCGGGCGCGAGCCAGTCGAGGACCGTCATGAGCCCGTCGGAGCCGGCCGGAATCCTCGCCGCCTCGGCGTTCAGGTGGTCCTCGATGCTCAGGCCGGCCTCCCGGGCTCCCGCCGCCGCCTCCTCGCCGAGGAGGTCGCGGTACCAGCTGACGGTCCACATGCCCCGCCGCACCCCGCCCGATTCGTAGAGGTACGTGTGCGGCACGCAGGCGTAGTTGGTCCAGAAGCCGGCGGCGTCCTCGACGTCGCGCGGCCCCGTCGCCATGCCGGCGACGTACGTGCCGAGGGAGACCAGCAGCGTGTCGGGGGCACGCAGGCCGCAGCCCAGGGCCTCGACCGCCTTGTCGTTGGCGGTCGCGACGACCGGCAGGCCGGCCGGGATGCCGGTGTGACGTGCCGCGGCCCCGGTGACCTCACCCAGGACGTCCCCGGGCAGCACCAGCTCGAACAGCATCTGCCGCGGGACACCGGACGCGGCCAGTTGCTCGTCGTCCTCGGTCCACTGCCAGGTGACGGGGTCCAGGGGCCAGGTGCCGGCGTAGTTGGCGGCGGTGTCGCGGAAGCGGCCCGTCATCCGGTGGCCGATGTAGCCGGAGGACGTCGTGACGTACGCCGCCTCGGGGTCGCTGTGCGCGTAGGGCAGGCCGACCCGCTCGTCCATCCAGCTCATGACGGGCTGGGCGAGCGTGCCGTCCGCCTTGAGGACGGCACGGCAGAACCGGATCGTGCACAGCCCCACGCCCACGATGTCCGCCGGGTCGCCGTCGAAGGCCGCCATGGCCGCCCGGCTCGCCTCCCCGATCGACGTCCACAGGTCGTCGTCCGGATGCTCGACCACGCCGGGGCGCGGGGTGTCGTAAGGGCGCAGCGCGGCGCGTCCTTCGCTGACCGCGTGGCCGTGGGCGTCGAAGACGGTCACCTTGGAGGACTGCGAGCCGTTGTCGATGCCGATGAAGTAGCGGGGACGGGTGCTGGTCATGCCCACTCCGGGGGAGTCGTGCGGGTCGGGGAGGAAAGGAGCGTGACCCCGGGAGGAGGACCGCCCGGGGTCACGGGAACCGGCCGGTCAGGAGCCGATCGGGAAGATCGTGCCCTTGTTCATGATCCCGTTCGGGTCGAAGGTCTCCTTCAGCCTGGCGAGGATCGCGTACGCGCTGCCGTGCTCCTGGGCGGTCCAGGGGGCTCGGTACTTGCCGATGCCGTGGTGGTGGACCATCGAGCCCCCGACCTTCAGGGCCTCCTCGACGATGATCGCGTTGAGGGGGATGTGGTACTTCTCGATCTCCTCACGCGGCTCGCAGTCGATCCTGTAGTCGTAGACGAAGTACAGGTTGGTACCCGTCTGGTAGCTGTGCGAGGAGTGGGCACCCAGCATCACGAGGTCGTCGGCGGCCGGGAACTCGGCGCGGATGCGGCCGATCACCTTCTCGTACAGCTCGACGGTGTGCGACCAGTCGACGGAGACCTCGGTGGTGTAGCCGAGTTCGGCCTTGGCCAGCATGACCTGCTTCTCGGCCTCGATCTTGTCGACGCCCCAGTTGAGGTGGTCGAACCACTCCTCGATGAGCCGCGGGTCGACCTTCTCGTGCGGGTAGCGGCCGACGACGCGTTCGATCTCCTCACTGGTGGCGCGCACGAGGCCCTTGGGACCCTCCGCCACGAAGACGACGACGACCTTGTCCTTGTAGAAGTGGGAGAAGTGCTGACGGGCGTCCTCGGGGGAGTAGACACGGACGACCGACGGCTTGAAGCCGTTGGTGACGACCTCGCGGATCACCTTGATGCCGGTGGCCATGTCGTCGACCAGGAAGCCGTGGAACTCGTTGTTCTCCGGCTGGTACAGGAAGATCTTGACGGTGACCTCGGTGATGTAGCACAGCGCACCTTCGTTCCCGATGACGATGTGCCGGATGTCGGGGCCCGCGGAGCGGCGCGGAACGTTCTTCACCCGGGTGACCGAACCGTCGGGGAAGACCGCCTCAAGGCCGACGACCATGTCCTCGATCGCTCCGTACAGGGTGGAGAACTGGCCGATGGACCGGGTGGAGACCAGGCCGCCGTACTGGGCCAGCGGCTTGGACTGCGGGGAGTGCCCGGTGGTCAGTCCCTGCTCGCGCAGCCTGTCCTCCAGCACCTGGAGCGGTACGCCGCACTGCACGGTGGCCTGCATGTTCTCGACGTCGACCGAGATGATCTCGTCGAGACCCGAGCCGTCGAGCACGATGGTGTCCTCGACCGCGGTCTCCAGTCCTCCCTCGGTGCCGGTCCGGCCGGTGCGGGCCACCACGTTGATCGTGTGCTCGTCGGCGAAGGCCAGCACCTTCGACACGTCCTCGGTGGAGCGCGCGTTGACGATGGCGGCCGGGATCGGGCCGTCGAAGATGCCGTGCACCGACTGGTACTTCTTGAACCGGTCGACGCTCGCGAGCTTCAGTTCCTCCTGGTCGGTGACGATCTGCTCCGGGGTGAGCAGGGCCGTGAGGCGGGCGACGATGTCGTCGCGGGTGAGCGTGGAGAGCGACTGGGCCATGGTGATCAACCTCGTTGTGTTCGGTGTGGGGGGTGGTGGGACGAACAGGGGGTGCGGTGCGGAGGACTCAGCGGACCAGGTAGCCGCCGTCGACCGGCAGCACGTGGCCGTTGACGTAGTCCGACGCGCGGGAGGACAGGAAGACCGCCGCGCCCATCAGGTCGGCGACCTCGCCCCACCGGCCGGCGGGGATGTGGTCCAGGACGCGACGGCCGGCCTCGGGGTCGGCCCTGGTGGCCTCGGTGATCTTCGTGGCGAAGTAGCCGGGTGCGATCGCGTTGACCTGGATGTTGTGCTGTGCGAGCTCGTCGCAGTACGCCTTGGTGAAGCCCGCGATGCCGTGCTTGGTCGCGGCATACGCGGGAGAGAACTGGCCGCCGAGGAACGAGAACATCGACGCGATGTTCACGATCTTGCCGGAGCGCTGCGGGACCATGAAGCGGATCGCTTCGTGGCTCAGTTCGAACGGGGCCGTGAGGTTCACGCTCACCATCGGGTCCCACTGGGCCCGGTCGAACTGCTCGACGTCGGCGATGTTGCAGATGCCCGCCGAGTTCACCAGGATGTCGACCGAGCCGAAGGCGTCCACGCAGCCCTCGATGATCCGCCTCGGGACTCCGGGGGCGGTGAGGTCGGCCTCCAGGAACTCCATGCGGCGCCCCTCGGCCTCGATCAGCTTCCGCGTCGTGCCGTCGTCGCCGGTCACCGACGGCACGAACACATTGGCACCGGCTTTGGCGAGTGCGAGGGAGAACGCCTCGCCCAGGCCGGTGTTGCCGCCGGTCACGATGGCGTTCTTGCCGTCGAGGGAGAAGAAGTCACGGTTGAACTCGGTGATGTCCATCGGGAGTTCGCTCTTTCTGGTGCGGTGCGGTGCGGTGCGGTGTGCGGGTCGGGGGAGTGCGGCGGGTGGTTCAGGCGGTCACGGGCGCCGCCTGTGGGAGGTTCCGGCCGGCGCGGGACAGCTCACGGCGCCGGGTGCGGTCGGTGAGCGTGGTCAGGCCCACGCCGATCAGTGCCATGGCGAACAGGAAGAGGAAGAGCGTGGTGTAGCCGCCGCCGTGCTCGGGGACCGCGGGCTCCGCCGACGGGTCGCCGATCCACCAGGCGCTCACGGCCGGCAGGAACGCGTCCGGCAGATACGCGAACCCGGACGCGAGGCCGATGACGCCGCCGCGCTCGTTCCTGGGGATCTCCATCTCGCCGACCTGTGCCCAGTAGACGCCCCGGCTGGCGAACACCAGCAGGCACAGCGCGAACATCAGGGCCAGCGCCACCCATGTGTAGGCGGAGTCACGGGGCAGGACGAGGAAGGCCAGGGCGACGGCGGCGCAGCCCGCGAACATCCAGCGCAGGAAGCGCGGCGTGGACCGGGTGACCTTGTCCACGACGACACCGCCGGCGGGTCCCGCCACGAACTGGAAGACATAGGTCCGTACGACACCGATGACACCGACGAGTGAGGCCGCCATGCCGTACCGGTGCTCCAGGAGCGGCGAGAAGTAGCCGAGCGTGGTGTAGAAGCAGTACATCAGCATGACCGTGCCGCCGATCAGCCATGTGTACCTGTTGCGCGCGGCCCGCCAGAGCTGGCGCAGGGTGACGGTGCTGGAACCCAGGTCGGCGAGCCGCCGCTCGTCGCCCTTCACGAACAGCCACACGAGCGCGGCGTAGACGAAGCACAGCACGCCGTAGATGCGGATCAGCCACAGCACCCCCGCCGCCTCGGCGACGCTCGCCGCGACGACGGCGGTTCCCACGAAGCCGACGACCGTCGACGTGACACCACGCACGCCCTCCAGGAAACCGAAGAGCCGGCCCTGCTCCGAGGAATCGCCCAGCATTCCGATGGCTTTCACCAGTGCGGACCAGTAGAGGCCCATTCCGACGACGGCCATGAGGACGTGCGCGGCGAGAATTCCCCAGTATCCGGGCACGGTCCCGAGATAGAGATCGGCGATGCCGGTGCCGGTCAGTGCGGTCACGATGAGGGTCTTCGGTGAGAACTTGTCCGCGAACCAGCCGCCGAAGAAGTACATCACCATGGCGACGACACCGAAGACCGAGATGATGTTGGCGTAGTTCTGTGCCGAGAGATCGAGCGCCTGCGCCGCGGGTCCCAGGAACACGAACCGAATGTATGCGACCTGATAGATGACCCCGCAGGTCATCGACAGGATCAGGAAGCTGACCCACTTCTGGGACTTGGTCACGGCGCTCACCACCTCTTTGTGGAAATGCAGGACAGGCCGGTGCCTGAAAAGGGCACAAAAAAAGAACAGCAACTCTCCCCGACGGGAAGGAGTTACTGTTCTCTGGTCTCTAGTAACTGCCCCGGAACAGAGGCCAGAAGGCCTGGCTCCGGAAGCCGATATGCGATTGTGGATGCAGTGTGCGGGCGGCCCTTCCGCAGGCCGCTCCGCAAAAGTAAATCGGGGGTGTCGGCCGTGTCAACCCCCGATTTCACATCGCCCAGACCTCGTGGTTCGAGGAGGCGATCGCGCTCGCTCCCGCCTTCAGTGCGGCGAACACGTCGTCCCGGTCGCAGACCAGACCGCCTGCGATGAGCGGCACGTCGATGTCCGCGACGACCCAGGAGATGACCCGTGGCATGCACCCCGGAAGGATCTCCACGCAGTCCGCCTTCGACATGCGGACCTGTGGGGCGAGATTGCGGTAGGAGAGCGAGTCGATGAGGAAGAAGCGGTGGACGGCGTAGAGCCCGAGCCCGCGCGCGGCGCGCACCATGAACGCCTTGGAGCTGAGGATTCCGTCGGCCGCCGTCCTCTCCTTCACGTACCGGACGACGATCTCCTTGCCGGCGAAGCCTTCGAGGAGATCCACGTTGACGAGCACGATCCGCCCGTCGTCCTTGAGCCGCTGCACGACCGCGGGCAGGTCGAGAACGGTGCCGTAGAGAAGGAAGACGATCCGGCAGTCGGAGCGGAGTACGGCGTCGAGATCGGCTTCGTCCTTGACGCTGGCGACGACCGGATACTCCTCCAGGAGCGAGGGCAGCGGTGTGGTGTCCAAAGGGGGTCTCCTGGGGGCGGTGGAGCGACGAGCCTCCTCAGGGTACGGCCGCGACCCCGGCCCGGCGTCTGCGCCGGCCGCCGAACCGAGGCGGGGCCCATGCGCCCGGGAAGGCGCGGGAACCGCGGCCGGGAAGGCGCGGGAGCGGGGCGGCACCCTTGTTTTTGAACGTGTTCATGATGGGCGTACGCTGCGGACATGAGCGAGCGAGCCCTCTTGCGGCGCATACGCGTGTGGTTGGTCGTCTTCATCGTCTGTCTGGTGCTCAGCGGGCTGACCGCCTTCCCGCTGGTCACCGAACTCCGCTGGGCCGAGGAGCTGTTGAACTCCTCCGCCTCCCCCGCCCCCGAGCACTTCCCGGCCCTCACCGAATGGATCACCCGGGTCCGGACCGGCCTCGACGAGGCCGATGCGAACCACCCCTTCGTCCTGTACGGCACCGACTGGCTGGCCTTCGCCCACCTCGTCATCGCGGTCGCCTTCTACGGCCCCTACCGTGACCCGGTCCGCAACATCTGGGTGATCGAGTTCGGGATGATCGCCTGTGCCGGGATCATCCCGCTCGCCCTGATCTGCGGACCGATCCGCGACATCCCCTTCTGGTGGACCGTCATCGACATGTCCTTCGGGGTCTTCGGGGTCGTCCCGCTGCTCGTCGTCCGCCGCATGATCAAGCGCCTGGAGGCGACCGCCGTGACGGCGTGAGACCGGTCGGCCCGAGGGAGCCGCCCGTCTTCCCGCCCGCCCGGCCGGCCGGAGGCAGGCCCTCGCTTCAGGGCTTCCGGCCCACCGCGCCGAACTGCGCGACCTCCGGGGTCCGGGGCGAGGGGCCCGACCGCCAGCGGGAGCAGGACACGATGCCCGGTTCGAGGATCTCCAGTCCGTCGAGGAACGACGCGAACGCGGACCGGCTGCGGGCGGTGATCGGCGGGGTCGCGTTCTCGTTCCAGAAGCGCATCGCGGCCTCGTTGCCCTCGCCGCCCAGCTCCAGCGTGGGATGGGTGAGCACCAGGTGGCTGCCCGGAGGCAGGGCGTCCATCAGCGTCGTCACGACGCCCCGCGCCTCGTCCGTGTCCAGGACGAAGTTGAGGATGCCCAGCATCATCACCGCGACCGGGCGGCGGAGGTCCAGGGTCCGTCCGGCCGCGCGCAGGATCCGCTCCGGGTCCCGGGCGTCCGCCTCGACGTACTCGGTGGCGCCCTCGGGCGAACTGGTGAGCAGGGAGCGCGCGTGGGCCAGGACGATCGGGTCGTTGTCGACGTAGACCACCCGCGCGTCGGGCGCGGTGTGCTGGGCGACCTCGTGGGTGTTGTCCGCGGTCGGCAGTCCGGTGCCGATGTCCAGGAACTGGCCGATCCCCGCGTCACCGGCCAGATGGCGCACCGTACGGCCCAGGAACGCCCTGTCGGCACGCGCCACTTCGCCGATGCTCGGATACATGCCGGTGACCCGGTCGCCCACCACGCGGTCCACGGCGTAGTTGTCGGTGCCGCCCAGCCAGTGGTTCCACACCCGGGCGTTGTGGGCGATGTCGGCACGGACACGGGAGGGTGCGGTACGGGGACCGGGCTCGGTCACGTCGGCTCCTGGGGTCAGGGACGGTACGGACGGCCCAATGATGCCGGACCGATCAAGGAGCCTCGCGCGGAACGGAGTCGGCCAGCTGGGCCCTGAGCGCGTCGATCCTGTTGGTGGTCATCGAATCGACGCCGTACGCCAGCAGCCGTCGCATCGTGCGCCGGGTGTCGACCGTCCACGCGGAGACCAGCAGCCCGTCGGCGTGGACGCGGTCGGCGAGCGCACGGCTCAGCAGCCCGAAACGGTAGTTCAGCCAGCGGGGCCGCACCGCTTCGAGCAGTACGGCGCGCGGCGGCGCGAGCGTCGTCCAGGTCAGCGCGATCTCCGCGGACGGATCGGCGGCGCGCACCTTCAGCATCGCGTGCGTGTCCGCGCAGTAGTACACGCGCTCCCGCGCCCCGCACTCCCGCACGACGCCGACGATCTCGCGTACGGACGCGTCGGTCGCCCCGGGCAGATCGAGCATGATCCGGCGGTCGCCGGCGGCGGAGAGCGCCTCGCGCAGCGTCGGCACCCCGCCGCCGGTCCTCTCCGTCAGCTCCCGGTGGTCCAGCCGGTCCAGACGGACGTCGTGGTCCCACAGGCGCTTCAGCGTGGAGTCGTGGAGCAGCACGGGCACCCGGTCCCGGGTGACGCGGACGTCGATCTCGACCGCGTCCGCCCCCCGGTCCACCGCGGAGCGGACCGAGGGGAGCGTGTTCTCGCGGGCACGGTAGGGATCGCCGCGGTGGGCCACGGCGGTGACGGTGGTGGTCATGGGGCCATTGTGACCGCAGGGGTCACCGGCCCGGGGCCGCCAGCCAGTTCGTCGTGTACGTGTCGATCTCCGCGGCCAGCGCCCGCTTGCCGGCCGGGTCGAGGTAGGAGGCCTCCACCGCGTTCTTCGCCAGGTCCGCCAGGCCGCGTTCGTCCAGGCCGAGCAGACGGGCGGCCACCCCGTACTCGTTGTTGAGGTCGGTGCCGAACATGGGCGGGTCGTCGCTGTTGACGGTGACGAGGACACCCGCCTCGACCATCTCCCTGATCGGGTGCCGGTCGAGGTCCGCGACCGCCCGGGTGGCGATGTTCGACGTCGGGCAGACCTCCAGGGCGATGCGGTGCTCGGCGAGATGGGCCAGCAGCTTCGGGTCCTGCACGGAGCTGGTCCCGTGCCCGATGCGCTCCGCCCGCAGTGCGATGAGCGCGTCCCAGACCGTCTGCGGGCCCGTGGTCTCCCCGGCGTGGGGGACGGAGTGCAGGCCCTCGGCGATCGCGCGGTCGAAGTAGGGCTTGAACTGCGGGCGGTCGACCCCGACCTCGGGCCCGCCCAGGCCGAAGGAGACCAGTCCTTCGGGGCGCAGGTCGACGGCGAGCCGGGTCGTCTCCTCGGCGGCCTCGAGCCCTGCCTCGCCCGGGATGTCGAAGCACCAGCGCAGGACGACTCCGAGCTCGGCCTCGGCGGCCTTGCGGGCGTCCTCGATGGCCTCCATGAAGCCCTGCTCCGGGATCCCCCGGCGGGTCGAGCTGAACGGCGTGACGGTCAGCTCCGCGTACCGGATGTTCTGCCGCGCCATGTCCCGGGCGATCTCGAAGGTCAGCAGCCGGACGTCCTCCGGGGTGCGGACCAGGTCCACGACCGACAGATAGACGTCGATGAAGTGCCCGAAGTCGGTGAAGGTGAAGAAGTCCGCGATCGCCTCCGGGTCCGTGGGGACCTTGGAGTCGGGGTGGTGCGAGGCGAGTTCCGCCACGATGCGGGGCGAGGCCGACCCGACGTGGTGGACGTGGAGCTCGGCCTTGGGCAGCCCCGCGATGAAGGGGTGCAGATCACTCATCGGATACTCCCGGTTCTCTGGATCAGGCCGGGTGTACCGGCTGCACCGATCATCGTAGGCGGGGGCCTGCGGCCGGAGGCCGGGCCGTAGCATGGCGGGACCACGATGGGGGAGGCCCATGTCAGACAACACACAACAGCCCGGCGGCGAGGGCGCGCCGCGCGATCCGTGGGCTCCGCCGGACAGCAGGGTCGAGCTGGGCAAGCAGCCCGCGGACGCGGTTCCGCCCGCCGTACACGACCAGCCGACGATGACGTCGATGCCGAGCGCCGACGGGAGCACCGCACCCGTACCCGGTCCCGCCGGGGCCTTCGGCCCGCAGCAGCCGTCGGTGCCCGCGCCGCCGGTCGGTCCGAACGGCCCGGGACAGCCCGGCCAGTACGGCTATCCGGCTGCTCCCGCCGCACCCTCCGCGTCGTACGGCTACCCGGCCGCTCCGGCCGCACCCTCGGCGTCCTACGGCTACCCGGGATACCCCGGCTACGCGGGCCAGCAGCCCTGGGCCCCGGCGCCGGCGAACGGGCTGGGGATCGCGGCGATGGTCCTGGGGATCATCGCGGTGGTCGGCTTCTGCATGTGGGGGTTCGGCATCATCCTGGGCATCCTCGCCCTGATCTTCGGCATCATCGGCCGGGGCCGCGCCAAGCGGGGCGAGGCGACCAACGGCGGCATGGCGCTCGCCGGGATCATCCTGGGATCGATCTCGATCGTCATCAGCGCGATCTTCCTCGGATTCCTGATCTGGGCCGTCGCCAACGACGAGTCCGGCAGTGACTACGACTACGACCCCTACGCGACGTCACTGGTCCTCGGCACCTCGCACTGACCTCGCGCGAACACCCTCCGGGCCCGGGGCACGTGTCCCCGGGCCCCGGACACGGGCCGCGTCACCCGGCGCGCAGCCGCTCCCGCGCCTCCATGAGCGCGAAGCCCAGCAGATTCAGCCCGCGCCACGACGCCGGATCCGCGGCGCGGGGATCGTCCTTGGTGAGGCCGATGCCCCATATGCGGTCCATCGGGCTGGCCTCGACGAGGACGCGCTCACCCGTGCCCAGCAAGTACGCGCGCAGCGCGGGATCCTGGCCGAACTTGTGGACGCTGCCCTCGACGACCAGGGCGAACCGCTCCCGGGCCCATGTGGCGTCGTCGAAGCCCTTGACCAGCCGGCCCACTTTCTTGGCCGCCGCGGGGCTGCTCGCCGCGACGGCCAGCGCCTCGGCCTCCGCGTCGCCGAAGAGCCGCGCCTTGCCGGCCATCATCCAGTGCTCGGCCGATGCATAGGTCACCGAGTCCACCGTGAACGGGGCCGGCCACCACTGGCTGAGGCAGCTCTCCCCGAGCCCGCCGTCCGGGCGGGGCCTGTGTCCCCAGAACGGCAGGTACTTCACACGCTCACCGCGTGCCGTGCGCGCCAGCAGACCGTCCATGTGTTCCTGTCCCATGGCAGCCGAGTCTGGCATCCGCCACTGACAGCAGGTATGGGGATTTCCGTGTTCACGCGACACAACGTCGACAGATTCCGTCGCGTAACCAAAAGGAAACAACGGAATCACTTGTTGGTGGAGGGTCCCTCTGTCAGGATCGGCACTCAATTCGCGAAGAAGCTACGCCGCCCCTGGTCAGGGGGACGGCGGAGGAGAGCGTCATGGGCAACGGATTCCAGGTGCAGGACCGCTTCGTCGAGGGGGCGCAGTACATCGGCGGACGGCTGTGCCGCGGCACATCGGGACGCCACCAGGACGTGGTGGACCCCGCCACGGGCCGTACGGTCCTGCGCTACGAACTGGCCGGCACCGACGACGTCGACGCCGCCGTGGCCGCCGCCCGCGAGGCGTTCCCCGGCTGGTCGGGACTCACCCCGGGCGAACGCTCCGAGGCGCTGCACCGCTTCGCCGGCGTACTCGCCGAGCAGGCCGACGACTTCGCGTACGCCGAATCCCTGCAGTGCGGCAAGCCCCTCAAGCTCTCCACCGAGTTCGACGTGCCCGGCACGGCCGACAACGCCTCCTTCTTCGCCGGCGCCGCACGCCATCTGGAGGGGAAGGCGGCGGCGGAGTACAGCGGCGACCACACCTCCTACGTACGGCGTGAGCCCCTCGGGGTCATCGGGTCCGTGGCCCCCTGGAACTACCCGCTCCAGATGGCGGCCTGGAAGATCCTCCCGGCCGTCGCGGCGGGCAACACCATCGTGCTGAAGCCCGCCGAGATCACGCCGCTGACCTCGCTGATGTTCGCGCAGGCCGCCACGGAGGCAGGCATCCCCGACGGTGTCGTCAACATCGTCTCCGGGGCCGGCCGGGACGCGGGTGAGCACCTCGTGAGCCATCCGGACGTCGTGATGGTCTCCTTCACCGGCTCGACGGCCGTCGGCAAGCGGGTCGCCTCGCTCGCCACGGAGACGGTCAAGCGCCTGCACCTGGAACTCGGAGGCAAGGCGCCGTTCCTCGTGTTCGACGACGCCGACCTCGACGCCGCGGTCAACGGGGCCGTCGCCGGATCCCTCATCAACACCGGCCAGGACTGCACGGCCGCCACCAGGGCCTACGTGCAGCGCCCCCTGTACGACGCCTTCGTGAGCGGTGCGGCCGCGCTGATGGAGCGTGTGCGGCTCGGCGACCCCTTCGACCCGTCGACCGACCTCGGACCGCTGATCAGCCATCAGCAGCGCGACCGTGTCGCGGGCTTCGTCGAGCGCGCCCGCGCCCACGCCACCGTGGTCACCGGCGGTGAGGCGCCCGGCGGCGCACTCGCCGACGGCGCCTACTACCGGCCGACCCTGATCACGGGAGCCGCCCAGGACAGCGAGATCGTCAGCGCGGAGATCTTCGGCCCGGTCCTGGTCGTGCTGCCCTTCGACACCGACGACGAGGGAATCCGCCTCGCCAACGACACCCCGTACGGACTCGCCGCCTCCGCCTGGAGCACCGGTCTGTACCGGGCCAACCGCGCGACCCGGGAGCTCAGGGCCGGCTGCGTGTGGATCAACGACCACATCCCGATCATCAGCGAGATGCCGCACGGCGGATACAAGGCCAGTGGCTTCGGCAAGGACATGTCGTCGTACTCCTTCGAGGAGTACACGCAGGTCAAGCACGTCATGTACGACAACACCGCGGTGGCCCGGAAGGACTGGCACCGCACCGTCTTCGGGGACCGATAGAAAGCGGCCGCTGGCCGGCGGCCCCACCCACCCGGAAGGGCAACGCGTATGGAGCAGTACGAGCCCGAGCGCCTCTCCGCGCCCCAGCTCGCCGCGATGAGGCGCAGCCTCACCGGCGGGCGGGGTGCCCTCACCCGCCGTTCGCTTCTCAGGGCGTCGGGCACGGGCGCACTCGCGCTCGGCGGCCTCGGCACCCTGAGCGCGTGCGGCATTCCTCCCGCCAGGCGGGAGGGGGACGCCGCGGCGGCCTCCGACGACCACTCCGCGGCGGAGAAGCAGATCAACTTCTCCAACTGGACCGAGTACATGGACGTCAGCGAGGACGAGAAGAGCCGTCCGACCCTGGCGGCGTTCACGAAACGCACCGGGATCAAGGTCAAGTACACCGAGGACATCAACGACAACGTCGAGTTCTTCGGGAAGATAAAACCGCAGCTCGCGGCGGGCCAGGAAACCGGACGCGATCTCATCATCGTGACGGACTGGCTGGCCGCCCGCATCATCCGGCTCGGCTGGGCGCAGAAACTCGACCACGCCAACCTGCCCCACGCGTTCGCCAACCTGTCGCCCCAGTTCCGCACCCCCGACTGGGACCCGGGACGCGCCTACTCCTATCCCTGGACCGGCATCCCGACCGTCATCGCCTACAACGCGAAGGCCACCGGCGGCCGCAAGGTCGACTCCATCACCCAGTTGCTGGACGACCCGAAGCTCAAGGGCAAGGTCTCCTTCCTCTCCGAGATGCGCGACTCGGTCGGCATGACCCTCCTGGACATGGGCAAGGACCCGGGGTCGTTCACCGACGCCGACTACGACGCCGCTGTCGGACGTCTCCAGAAGGGCGTCGACAAGAAGCAGATACGCCGCTTCACCGGCAACGACTACACCGCCGACCTCAGCAAGGGCGACATCGCGGCCTGCGTGGCCTGGGCCGGCGACATCATCCAGTTGCAGGCCGACAACCCGGACATCAAGTTCGCGATCCCGGCCGCCGGTTACATCACCTCGAGCGACAACATGCTGGTCCCGGCCAAGGCACGGCACAAGACCAACGCCGAGAAGCTCATGGACTACTACTACGAGCCCCCGGTCGCCGCGCAGCTCGCCGCCTACATCAACTACGTCTGTCCCGTGGACGGGGTCGCCGCGGAGCTCGCGAAGATCGACGCATCCATGGCGTCCAACACGCTGATCCTCCCGGACAAGGCCATGGCCGCGAAGTCACGGGCCTTCCGCTCCCTCAGCTCCGCGGAAGAGACGGCGTACGAAGAGAAGTTCGCCAAGCTCATCGGCGCCTGACCTGCCCGCCTCCCCGTCCGTTCTCCCTCCGACACCACCGGGACCGCGACCCATGACACAGCAGCAGACAGCGGGCGGCGACGTCCGACTGACCGGGATCAGCAAGACCTACGGCTCCTTCACCGCCGTGCACCCCCTCGACCTGACCGTCCCGCAGGGCTCCTTCTTCGCCCTGCTCGGCGCGTCCGGCTGCGGCAAGACCACCACCCTGCGCATGATCGCGGGCCTGGAGGAGGCGACCACCGGCACGGTCTCGCTGGGCGGCCGCGACATCACCGGTCTCCCCCCGTACAAGAGGCCCGTCAACACCGTCTTCCAGAGCTACGCGCTCTTCCCGCACCTCGACGTCAGCGAGAACGTCGCCTTCGGCCTCCGGCGGCGCGGCATCAAGTCCGTGAAGAAGCAGGTCGACGAGATGCTGGAGCTCGTCCAGCTCGGCGACTTCGCCCACCGCAAGCCCCACCAGCTCTCCGGCGGTCAGCAGCAGCGCGTCGCCGTGGCGCGCGCGCTCATCAACCACCCCCAGGTCCTGCTCCTCGACGAGCCCCTGGGCGCCCTCGACCTCAAGCTGCGCCGCCAGATGCAGCTGGAGCTCAAGCGCATCCAGACCGAGGTCGGCATCACGTTCGTCCACGTCACGCACGACCAGGAGGAGGCCATGACCATGGCCGACACCGTCGCGGTGATGAACGGCGGCCGGGTCGAGCAGCTCGGCGCCCCCGCCGACCTCTACGAGAACCCGCGCACCACGTTCGTCGCCAACTTCCTCGGCACCTCCAACCTGATCGGGGGAGAGATCGTCTCCACCGGCAGCGAGGTGGTCGTCGCGGCGGGTGGCGGGAAGCTCACCCTGCCGAGCGAGCGGTGCCAGGCGCCGGCCACCACCGGCGGGCGCCTCCTGCTGGGCATCCGGCCCGAGAAGATATCCCTGGCCCACGCGGACGACGCGGACGCGATAGCCGCCGGCCGCAACCGTGTCACCGGCCGTGTCGTCGACTCCAGCTTCATCGGGGTCTCCACCCAGTACGTGGTGGAGAGCCCGGCCGGAAAGACCCTCCAGGTGTACGAGCAGAACGTCGGCCGGCGCGAGGGGCTCCTTCCCGGCTCCGAGGTCGTCCTGCACTGGGACCCCGCCCACACCTTCGGGCTCGACGCGGACCAGGACATCGACGCGGGCGCGGCGAGCGTGGAGGACGCGGCGTGAGCCTCACCGAGGCGCCGCCCGCGCCGCCCACCGGACCCGAGGAGCCGAAGCTCCACAAGCCCTCCACGCGCAAACGGCTCGTGCCCTACTGGCTGCTGCTCCCCGGCATCCTGTGGCTGGTCGTCTTCTTCGCCCTGCCGCTCGTCTACCAGGCCTCGACCTCGGTGCAGACCGGCTCGCTGGAGAAGGGCTTCGAGGTCACCTGGCACTTCCAGACGTACGTGGACGCCCTGCGCGACTACTACCCGCAGTTCGTCCGGTCCCTGCTCTACGCGGGCACCGCCACGGTCCTGTGCCTGCTGCTCGGGTACCCGCTGGCGTATCTGATCGCCTTCAAGGCGGGCCGCTGGCGCAACCTGGTCCTCGTCCTGGTCATCGCGCCGTTCTTCACCAGCTTCCTGATCCGCACGCTCGCCTGGAAGACCATCCTCGCCGACGGCGGCGCGGTCGTGGACGTACTCGGCACCCTCCACGTGCTGGACGTCACCAGCTGGCTCGGCTGGACCGAGAACAACCGCGTCCTGGCCACACCGATGGCCGTCGTCTGCGGTCTCACCTACAACTTCCTGCCGTTCATGATCCTTCCGCTCTACACCTCTCTGGAGCGGATCGACGGCCGGCTGCACGAGGCGGCGGGCGACCTCTACGCCACCCCCGCCACCACGTTCCGCAAGGTGACGTTCCCGCTCTCCATGCCGGGCGTCGTCTCGGGCACCCTGCTGACCTTCATCCCGGCCAGCGGCGACTACGTCAACGCGGAACTCCTCGGCTCCACCGACACCAAGATGGTCGGCAGCGTCATCCAGAGCCAGTTCCTGCGGGTCCTGGACTATCCGACGGCCGCCGCCCTCTCGTTCATCCTCATGGCGATCGTCCTGCTGATGGTCACCGTCTACATCCGCCGCTCCGGCACGGAGGACCTGGTCTGATGCCCGTACTCCGATGGATACGCCGGAATCTCGTCGTGCTCGCGGGTGTGCTGACCCTCGCGTACATGATCCTCCCGAACGTCGTCGTGATGGTGTTCTCCTTCAACAAGCCGAAGGGGCGTTTCAACTACTCCTGGCAGCAGTTCTCCCTGGACGCGTGGAAGGACCCCTGCGGGGTCGCCGACATGTGCGGGTCGCTCTCCCTGTCGCTCCAGATCGCGTTCTGGGCGACGCTGGGGGCCACCGCGCTCGGCACCATGATCGCCTTCGCGCTGGTCCGCTACCGGTTCCGGGCACGCGGCACGATCAACTCGCTGATCTTCCTGCCGATGGCCATGCCCGAGGTCGTCATGGCCGCCTCGCTGCTCACGCTCTTCCTCAACATGGGCGCCCAGCTGGGGTTCTGGACCATCCTGATCGCCCACATCATGTTCTGCCTGAGCTTCGTGGTGACGGCGGTCAAGGCACGCGTCATGTCGATGGACCCGCGGCTGGAGGAGGCCGCCCGCGACCTCTACGCGGGCCCCGTCCAGACGTTCGTCCGGGTGACCCTCCCCATCGCCGCGCCCGGCATCGCCGCGGGAGCGCTGCTCGCCTTCGCGCTCTCCTTCGACGATTTCATCATCACCAATTTCAACGCGGGCTCCACGGTCACCTTCCCCATGTTCGTCTGGGGATCGGCCCAGCGTGGAACACCTGTGCAGATCAACGTCATCGGCACGGCCATGTTCGCCATCGCCGTACTGATGGTTCTCGGCGGTCAGCTCGTATCGAGCCGCCGGAAGAGCAATGCGGGAAAATAGCACCAGAAGGAGTTGGAAACCATGGCCCCGGATGCCATGCGTACCGCCGCAGAATCGCTTCGCCACGCACGTCCCGTGTCCTACTGGCTCGACGACCCCGGGAAGCCGCAGGCCCAGCCGGCCCTGACCGGGAACGAGCACTGCGACCTCCTGGTCGTGGGCGGCGGGTACAGCGGACTGTGGACGGCCCTGCTCGCCAAGGAGCGCGACCCCGGCCGCGACGTCGTCCTGATCGAGGGCAACGAGGTGGGCTGGGCGGCCTCGGGCCGCAACGGCGGATTCTGCGCCGCCTCCCTGACCCACGGCCTGTCCAACGGCCTGGAGCGCTGGCCGGACGAGATCGGCACCCTGGAGGAGCTCGGCGCGCGGAACCTCGACGCCATCGAGGAGGCCGTCGCCCGCTACGGCATCGACTGCGAGTTCGAGCGGACCGGTGAGATCGACGTCGCCACCGAGCCCCACCAGCTCCAGGAGCTGCGGGAATGGCACCGGGAGATCCAGGAGCACGGCATCACCGGTGTGGAGTTCCTGGACCGCGACGCCCTGCGCGCCGAGGTCGACTCGCCCGTCTTCCTCGGCGGGCTCCTGGACCGGCGCGGTGTCGCGATGCTGCATCCGGCCAAGCTCGCCTGGGGCCTCAAGCGGGTCTGCCTCGATCTCGGAGTCCGGATCCACGAGCACACCCGGGGCCTGGACCTCGTCCGCTCCGGCCCCGGAATGGCCGTCCGTACCCCCTACGGACGGGTCTTCGCCCGTAAGGTCGCGCTCGGGACCAACATCTTTCCCTCGCTGGTCAAGCGGGTGCGCCCCTTCACCGTGCCGGTCTACGACTACGCGCTGATGACCGAGCCGCTCACCCCGGAGCAGCTCGACTCCGTCGGCTGGAAGGGCCGTCAGGGGCTCGGCGACAGCGCCAACCAGTTCCACTACTTCCGGCTCTCCGCGGACAACCGGATCCTGTGGGGCGGATACGACGCCATCTATCCGTACGGAGGCAGGCTCAGCGCCGATCTGGACCAGCGTCCGGAGACGTTCCTGAAACTCGCGGGGCAGTTCCTCGAATATTTTCCCCAGCTTTCCGGAGTGCGTTTCACGCATGCCTGGGGCGGCGCGATCGACACCTGTTCCCGATTCACCGCGTTCTTCGGCACGGCCCACCGGGGACGTGTCGCGTACGCCGCCGGATACACGGGGCTGGGCGTCGGGTCCACCCGTTTCGGCGCGGACGTGATGCTCGATCTGCTCTCCGGCGAGGAGACGGAACGGACCCGTCTGGAGATGGTCCGCTCCAAGCCGATGCCGTTCCCGCCCGAGCCGTTCGCCTGGGCCGGGATCGAGATCACCAAGCGGTCCCTCGCCCGCGCCGACGGCAACGGCGGGCAGCGCAACCTGTGGCTGAGGGCCATGGACCGGCTGGGGCTGGGTTTCGACAGCTGACCCGGGTGACGCAGGTCACTTGAGACGGATGCCCGAACCCGCGTCATGATCCGCTCCCCGCGCGCTCTCTCCCGTGAACGCACCGGCAGGACCCTGCCGGTGCCCACGGGAGAGGGAGGACGTCCATGACCGGCACGGGGGCGAAAGCCGCGGTCGCATGGCTGGCATCGGTGGCACCGGATCCGGGCGCCTGCCGGAGGGAGTGGGAGCGCGATCCCCACGGGATGGCGCTCCTTCCCGCCGGGAAGCGCTGGGACGTGCTGATCGTCCCGGGGGAACTCGGCTATCCGACGCTCGACGTGCTCACGCGCCTCATCGACCGGCCCGGTCCCGTCCTCGCCGACTTCGGTGACGCCAGGATGGGGTTCTTCGTGCCTCCGGGGACGGCGGCCCGCTGGGTCGGGACGGGCATCCGCGGGGTCGGCGGGGGGACGTGGATCGTCGTTCCCCGGCCGGGCAGCACCGTGGGCGGGGTGCGATGGCTGATCCCGCCGGACGGCTCGGGCACACTCACCGACGCGACCCTCCTGGAACTGGCCCTGCACGAGGCCGCGGCGGCGCGTGGCGCGAGGGGAGGAAGGGGCTGAACCACCGCCAGAGGTCTTGACAACCTGATTGGTCTGGACCATGTTGTGCGCGGACGGCTCAATCCCCCCTTGCACGGAGGCTGTTGTGGAACGTAGCGGACCAGCCCTGAGACCTTCCGGACTTCTTGCCGCATTCTCCGCCGTGGTTCTCGCCACCGGCGCCCTTCTCGCCACGGCCCCGGCCGCCGGAGCGGCCGACGCCGATCTGGCCCGCAACGGCGGCTTCGAGGCCGGGCTGGACGGCTGGAGCTGCTCCGGCGGCAGCGGAGCCGTCGTCAGTACGCCCGTGCACGGCGGGAGTTCGGCACTGAAGGCGACACCGGCGGGGAGCGACAACGCCCGGTGCTCCCAGACGGTCACGGTGAAGCCGGACTCCGCCTACACGCTCAGCGCCTGGGTGCAGGGGAGCTACGTCTATCTGGGGGCGTCCGGCACCGGGACCACCGACGTCTCCACCTGGACCCAGTCGGCCGGCGCGTACAAGCAGCTCACCACCACGTTCAGGACCGGCCCCTCGACCACGTCGGTGACCGTCTACACCCACGGCTGGTACGGCACCCCCGCCTACTACGCCGACGACCTCACCCTCGTCGGCCCCGGCGGTGCCCCCGTCACCGTGCCCGCCACCCCCACCGGACTGCGGGCCGGCACCGCCACCGCCTCCTCCGTCCCGCTGTCCTGGACGGCGTCGGCCGGCGCCACCGGCTACCGCGTGTACCGCAACGGCACGAAGATCCTGGACACCACCGGCACCTCGGCGACCGCCACCGGGCTGGCGGCCTCGTCGGCGTACAGCTTCCAGGTCACGGCGGTCAACGCCGCCGGCGAGTCCGCGAAGTCCGGTGCGGTGAGCGCCACGACGGCGGCGGGCGGCGGGGGAGGCGGCGACGCGGGCCTTCCGGCCCACGCGCTCGTCGGCTACCTCCACTCCAGCTTCGCCAACGGCTCCGGCTACACGCGGATGGCCGACGTGCCCGACTCGTGGGACGTCATCAACCTCGCCTTCGGCGAGCCCACCTCCGTGACCTCCGGCGACATCAGGTTCTCGCTCTGCCCCGTCGCCGAGTGCCCGGGAGTGGAGACCGAGGCGGAGTTCAAGGCGGCCATCAAGGCCAAGCAGGCCGCGGGCAAGAAGGTGCTGATCTCGATCGGCGGCCAGAACGGCCAGGTGCAGCTCGCCTCGACCGCGGCGCGCGACACCTTCGTCACCTCCGTCAGCAAGATCATCGACACCTACGGCCTCGACGGCCTGGACATCGACTTCGAGGGCCACTCGCTCTCGCTCGCCACGGGCGACACCGACTTCCGCAGCCCGACCACCCCGGTCATCGTGAACCTGATCTCCGCGGTGAAGACGCTCAAGGCCAAGTACGGTGACGACTTCGTTCTCACCATGGCGCCCGAGACGTTCTTCGTGCAGCTCGGCTACCAGTACTACGGCTCCGGTCCCTGGGGTGGCCAGGACCCGCGCGCCGGGGCCTACCTGCCCGTCATCCACGCCCTGCGCGACGACCTCACCCTGCTGCACGTCCAGGACTACAACTCCGGCTCCATCATGGGCCTCGACAACCAGTACCACTCCATGGGCGGCGCCGACTTCCACATCGCCATGACGGACATGCTGCTCACCGGCTTCCCCGTCGCCGGCGACCAGAGCCGGGTCTTCCCGGCGCTGCGCCCGGAGCAGGTCGCCTTCGGCCTCCCGGCGTCCACCCAGGCGGGCAACGGCCACACCTCCCCGGCCGAGGTCACCAAGGCGCTGAACTGCCTGACGAAGAAGACCGACTGCGGCACCTACCAGACGCACGGCACCTGGAGCGGACTGCGCGGGCTGATGACCTGGTCCATCAACTGGGACCGCTTCAACAACTGGGAGTTCTCGAAGAACTTCGACGCCTACTTCGGCGGCTGACCGCTCCTGCTCCCCGCCCACAGGGCGATCAGCAGGATCCCGCTCAGGCACCAGGCGGCCACCACGTCCAACGGCCAGTGGTAGCCGCGCAGCACCAGACCGACGCTCGTCGCCGCCGTCAGCAGGACGGCGGCGACGAGCGTCACCCATGTCCGCCGCAGATACGGGGCCAGCAGCAGGGCCGCGGCGCCGTACGCCACCATCGCCGTGGTCGTGTGACCCGAGGGGTAGTAGCCGGTCGCCTCCGTCAGCGGACCCTGACGGTCCGTCCACAGCTTGAGCGGGACGACGAGGGCCGGGACGGCCGCCATGGCCAGGACGGCGCAGAGTGCGGCGCGTCCGGCGCCGCGGAGCCAGGCGACGACGACCGCGCACGCCAGCACGGGAACGGCGACCTGCATGTTGCCGAGATCGGCGAAGAGGTCGGCGAGCGGGGCGGGGCCCCGGCCGGCCAGCTCCAGGCCGAGGCGCTCGTCGGGACCGAGCAGGGGGCCGTCGGCCACTACCTGCCAGGTGATCACGGCGAAGAGCGCCGACAGGGCCGCCACCACGAGAAGAACCGGCCACCGGGGAACAGGGGGGATTGTTCCGAGGTGGCCGGTCGGATCGGTTTGCCGCGCGCCCCGGGGGGTGTGGGGCGAGCGGCCATCCGATCGGTGAGGAGTCCCGGAGCCCGAAGCTCCAGCGGTGTGCGCGATGGCACGGCCGGAGCGGTGCGGGGGGAGCCCCGGTCCGGCATCACCCGCAGTCCCCTGCGGGCGGGGTGTTTCTCTCATCTGGGAAGACCGTACGTCAGAGGGGGGAGGCGCCGGAAGTGACAACCGTAACCCGCCATCGCCCCCGCACACCTTCTTCACACGCGCTCACGCAGACGCCGGCCGACCGCTCCCGGGAGCGGCCGGCCGGCGTCGGGCGATCCGCACGGATCAGAGGCGCGCGAACGCCTGCTCGATGACGTCCAGGCCCTCGTTCAGGAGGTCCTCGCCGATGACGAGCGGCGGCAGGAAGCGCAGCACGTTGCCGTAGGTGCCGCAGGTCAGCACCAGCACGCCCTCGGCGTGGCAGGCCTTGGCCAGGGCTCCGGCGGCGGCCGCGTCCGGCTCCGTCGAGCCCGGCTTCACCAGCTCGATCGCGATCATGGCGCCGCGGCCGCGGATGTCGCCGATGATGTCGCCGTTGGGCAGCTTCGACCGCATCTCGGCGAGGCGGCCCTTCATGACCTCCTCGATGCGCCGGGCCTTGCCGTTCAGGTCCAGCTCGCGCATCGTCTCGATGGCGCCGAGCGCACCCGCGCAGGCCACCGGGTTGCCGCCGTAGGTCCCGCCGAGGCCGCCCGCGTGGGCGGCGTCCATGATCTCGGCGCGGCCGGTCACCGCGGAGAGCGGCAGGCCGCCGGCGATGCCCTTGGCCGTGGTGATCAGGTCGGGCACGATGCCCTCGTCCTCGCAGGCGAACCACTGGCCGGTCCGGCAGAAGCCGGACTGGATCTCGTCCGCGACGAAGACGATGCCGTTCTCCTTCGCGAACCGGGCGATCGCCGGGAGGAAGCCCTTGGCCGGCTCGATGAAGCCGCCCTCGCCGAGGACCGGCTCGATGACGATCGCGGCGACGTTGTCCGCGCCGATCTGCTTGGTGATCTCGTCGATGGCCTGCGCGGAAGCCTCGGCACCCGCGTTCTCCGGGCCGGTCGGCCAGCGGTAGCCGTACGCCACCGGCACGCGGTACACCTCGGGCGCGAACGGGCCGAAGCCCTGCTTGTACGGCATGTTCTTCGCCGTCATGCCCATGGTGAGGTTGGTGCGGCCGTGGTAACCGTGGTCGAAGACGACGACCGCGGTGCGCTTCGTGTACGCACGGGCGATCTTCACCGCGTTCTCGACGGCCTCGGCACCCGAGTTGAACAGTGCGGACTTCTTCGCGTGGTCGCCCGGCGTGAGCTCGGCGAGCTGCTCGCAGACCTCGACGTACCCCTCGTACGGCGTGACCATGAAACAGGTGTGGGTGAAGTCGGCGAGCTGCGCCGAGGCGCGGCGTACGACCGCTTCGGCGGAGGCGCCCACCGAGGTCACGGCGATGCCGGAACCGAAGTCGATCAGGCGGTTGCCGTCCACGTCCTCGATGATTCCGCCGCCCGCCCGAGCGGTGAAGACCGGCAGGGTGGAACCCACGCCCGCGGCCACGGCCGCGACACGGCGGGCCTGCAGCTCGGCCGACTTCGGGCCGGGGATGGCGGTGAGGACGCGGCGCTCCTGCGGGATGTCGGACATGCGGGGCTCCTGGGGGTGTTTCGGACGCTTCTGTTTCTGCAGGCTAGGGGCGGGCACGGGCGGCGGTCATGCTCCGATCGGGAGTGGTGGCGGCGTGTCCTTGTCCGCCGCGGACAGATACCCCGCAGAGGCCCCCGGACGACATCCGCGCCGGGCCGTGGGGCTGCATGGCTGAACTCCCCGTGCACGGGCACTAGATTGGCCGGTGCAGAAGGCGGACCTGGCTGGTCAGGGGGCAGCGGTTCATGGACACCGAAGGCACGTACGACGCACGGGGCACGGGCGCGGACCGGGTGCCCCGCCCTGCCGGGCCACCACCCGCGGCGCCACCGCCTCCCGCCCACGCCCCGCACCCCCGGCACCCGCAGGCCGGGGACGGCGGTGTCGAGGCTTGGCTCCGCGCCCCGCGGCCCGTACGGGAACCGGGCGTATGGCGCTTCGGGCACACCCCGCGCCCGCCGGAGACACCCGAGGGCGTGTCGGACCGCTCCCTGCTGGTCGGCGTGCTCATCTCCGCACTCAGCGGGCTGCTCCTGTGGTCGCTGTGGCGCAACGGCTACATCCCCTACCGGCTCGTCCCGCTGAAGCTCTTCACCCCCGGTGACTGGTGGTACGCAGGCACGTTCGGCGGGCCCCGGACCATCGAGGGCGCGGACGCCCTCACGGTCTACGAGGCCGTCCTCTTCGGGCTCCTGGTCTACGGCTGCGGACGCCTGGGCAACTGGCCGGAGCTCTTCCGGCGGCACGTCGCCGGACGGGGGCAGCCCTTCCTCGCCCTGGCCACGGCCGCCGCCGGGGCCCTCGCCGAGCTCCTCGTCTGGAAGGACGGGGTGCCGGTCGTCCGGCCGGTCCTGATCCTCGTCGCCTCGGTCGCGGGCGGCGAGATCTACCAGAGCCAGGCCGTCGTCAACGTGATCTACACCCTGATCGCCCTCGGGGTCCTCTGGCCGTTCGCCCTGCTCGGCCGCTGGCGCCGGCTGCTCGCCGACCGGTCGGGGAAGAGCCCCGCCACCGCGCCCTCCGCACCGGCGGCGCCCTCCGAGGCCCCCACGCCCGACCAGTGGCCGGAGCTGCGCGCGGCGGGCCGGACCGACGCGGCCGACGCCCTCGCCGCCGAGGTGCGCACCGGCCGGATGAACGACGTCGATGTCGCGCGCCTGCGTCACGCCTGGGCGGTGGGCCGGGGGCACCCGGAGCGCATCGAAGCCCTCGACGAAGCGGTCCTGCGCGCCGGAGGCGCCGCGGCCCTGCACCCTTCGGGCGCCCGTGACCTGCCGCTCCGCACCGCCCGGCACGACCTGCTGACCGGCCAGGTCCGGCTCGGCAGCTGTGCGGAGGACCCGCGCAACCCGTACGCCCGCCGGGGCTCGGGCATCGCCCTGGAACCGGCGCTGCTGGGCACCTCGCTGCTGGCGGTGGGCCCGCCCGGTGCCGGCAAGTCCGCCCGGCTGGTCAGGCCGGTCGTCGAGTCGCTCGCCCTGCAGGCGCTCGCCGGGCGTGCGGCGGTCCTCGCCGTCGGCGGCGCCGGGGGAGAGCTCGGTCCCGACGAGGCGTTCGACGTCGTCGTGAGGATCGGCGACCCGGCCTCCGCGCACGACTTCGACCTCTACGGAGGCACGACCGATCCCGACGAGGCCGCGAGCGTGCTCGCCGAGGGACTCGTCGGCGACGTGACCCACCTCGACAGCCGCCGCGCCGCCACCGTCCTCGCCCAGCTGCTCGGCCCCTACCGGGCCGTCCACGGGCACTTCCCCGGCGTACCGGCCCTGCGGGAGCTCCTGGACGGGGACCTCACCGCCCTCGACGCGCTGCGGGAGAGGCTCGCGGCCGGCGGCCACCAGGCCATGCTGCGCGAGCTGGAGGCCCGCACCCGGCAGAGGGGCGGCGCCGGAGACCCCGGACCGGTGCTCGCCGACCGGATCGCCCTGCTCGACCGGCCCGCCTTCGCGCCCTTCTTCGCCACCGGGCAGGGGGCCAGGCCCTTCTCGCTGAGGTCCCTGGAGCACCTGCCGCTCCGGGTCAGGATCGACCTGCCGGAACGGGCGCACGCCGAGGCCTCCCGGCTGCTCAGCCGGCTCGTCCTCGCCCAGTTCACGGCCATCGCCGCCGCCCGTGCCGACCGGTCGCTCTTCGTCTGCCTGGTCCTGGACGACGCCACGCAGACGGTCACCGCGGAGACCGTCCGGGGCGTCCGGAGGCTGCGTTCGGTCAACGCGGGGGCGGTATTGACGCTGCGGACCGTGGACGACGTCCCCGAGGGGCTGCACACCGCGCTGCTCGGGGCGGTCGGCTGCTGCATGGCGTTCAGCGGGGTCACCACCTGGGACGGCAAGCGCTTCGCCGAGGTGTGGGGCAAGGAGTGGGTGGAGACCCGCGAGGTCGCCCAGCACGCCGTCTTCGCGGACCAGCCGTTCACCCGCGCCCTGCACGGACTGCGCAAGCTCGTCACCGGCAAGGCCGTGACCAGGGACGCCGTGACCGTACGGAGGGTCGAGCGGGAGCGCTGGTCCGCGTCGGAGCTGGCCTACGAGCTGCCCGCCGGGCACGCGGTCCTGTCGCTGACGACGGTGGACGGTGAGCACGCGCCCCCGCTCCTGGTCGAGCTGGGGAGCTGAGCGGGAGGTTACGGGGACCCTGCCGCCCTGGCAGACTTGAGTGCGGCCGTCTGTACGGGGCGGCGCATTCGAGCCGTCCGCGGGGCGGCCCCATCGAGCCGTCCGCACGGACGGCGTCACCGAACCCAGAGGTCCGGCGGTCCCATGCCTCCCACTCTCGCCTCGCTCGTCCAGCACTCGGCGCTCAAACTCACCGTCCGGGCGGGCGCCGACCGGCTCTCCACCCCGGTGCGCTGGGCGCACGCCAGCGAGCTCGCCGACCCCGTCCCGTACATGGACGGCGGCGAGCTGCTCCTCGTCACCGCCACCAATCTGGACGCCCAGGACCCGGCGACGATGCTCCGCTACGTGCAGAGGCTCGCCGGCGCGGGGGTGGCCGGGATCGGGTTCGGCGTCGGCGTCACCTACGACGAGATCCCGCCGGCACTCGTGGACGCCGCCGAGGAGACGGGGCTGCCGCTCCTGGAGGTGCCCCGGCGCACCCCGTTCCTCGCCATCAGCAAGGCCGTGTCGGCGGCGATCGCCGCCGACCAGTACCGGTCCGTCACGGCCGGCTTCGAGGCCCAGCGGGAGCTGACCCGGGCCGCGGTCGCCGGGGACGGCCCCGCCGGGCTGCTCACCCGCCTCGCCGCGCACGTCGACGGCTGGGCCGCGCTCTACGACTCCTCGGGAGCCGTCGTCGCCGCCGCGCCCGACTGGGCCGCCCGCCGCGCCGCCCGGCTCACCCCCGAGGTGGAGCGGCTGCGGGAACGCCCCGCCCCGGCCAGCGCCGTCGTCGGCGACACCGAGGGCGACGACCGGGTCGAGCTCCAGTCGCTCGGCGCCGGCCGCCGCAACCGCGGGGCGCTGGCCGTGGGCACGGGGGCGGCGCTCGGCACGGCCGAGCGCTACGCGGTGCACTCCGCGGTCGCCCTGCTGACGCTGACCACCGCCCGTTCCCGCGCGCTCCAGGGCGCTGAGCAGCGCCTCGGGGCCGCCGTGCTGCGCATGCTGCTCGCGGGCGAGTCCGACCACGCCCGGGCCGTCGCCGGAGACCTCTACGGCGGGCTGCTCGACGCCCCCTTCCGGCTCCTGATCGCCGAGGCCCCGGCCCCCGCCGGGACGGAGCTGCTCGCCGAGACGATGGAGGCAGCCGCCTCCCGGTCCGGCGAGACCCTGCTGATGGTGCCCGAGGGCGAACGCCTCATGGTGCTCGCCGTGGACGGCGGCGCGGCCGTGGAGGCCTGTGCGGCGCACGCCAGGGCCGCGGACGACCGGCCGGCGCGGGAACCCGGTGCCGACGACACCGAGGTGGTCGTCGGCATGTCCGCCCCGTCCGGGCCGATCGCCGTGTCCGCCGCGTACAAGCAGGCCGAGCAGGCCCTCTCGGTCGCCCGCCGCCGGGGCAGGACCCTGGTCGAGCACGAGGAGCTCGCGGCCGGCTCCGTCCTGCCGCTCCTCGCCGACGACGCCGTACGGGCCTTCGCCGACGGGATGCTGCGCCCGCTCCAGGAGCACGACGCGAAGGGCCGCGGCGACCTGGTCGACTCCCTGCGCGCGTGGCTCTCCCGGCACGGCCAGTGGGACGCGGCCGCCGCCGACCTGGGAGTCCACCGCCACACCCTGCGCTACCGGATGCGCCGTGTGGAGGAGATCCTCGGCCGCTCCCTCGACGACCCGGACGTACGGATGGAGCTGTGGCTGGCCCTGAAGACGACGGCCGCCTCGTCGGGCACGCAGTAGCACCCTCCCGCTACGACAAAGCGGCGCACCGGGCTCCCGCTCCACTCCACACAGGACAAACCTCATCCGTGGCGGCTCGCCCTACGGTGGGGCCGAAGGGTGCCCGCGCGGTGCCCGGCGATCGTGTTCACCACCCCTGAAGGGCCGGAACCGCCATGACTTCCACCCACGCCTTCTGGCTGGCCGGCCGCCAGGCCACCGGCGAGGACAGCTTCGACGTCACCAACCCGTACGACGGCCGCCTCGTCGGCACGGTCTCCGTGCCGACCGACGCCCAGGTCGAGGAGGCCGTCGCCGCCGCGTACGCGGTGCGCGAGGAGTTCGCCGCGACCCCGGCGCACGTACGGGTCGCCGCGCTCGACCACGTCGTACGCCGCCTCACCGAGCGGACCGAGGAGATCGCCCAGCTGATCTCCGCCGAGAACGGCAAGCCCGTCAAGTGGGCCCGCGGCGAGGTCGGCCGCGCCGTCTCCGTCTTCCGGTTCGCCGCCGAGGAGGCCCGCCGCTTCAACGGCGGCGACGCCCAGCGGCTCGACACCGACGCGGGCGGCACCGGCCGCCTCGGACTGACCCGCCGCTTCCCGCGCGGCCCGGTCCTCGGCATCGCACCCTTCAACTTCCCGTTGAACCTGAGCGCCCACAAGGTCGCCCCGGCCATCGCCGTCGGCGCGCCGATCATCCTCAAGCCGGCGCCGGCCACCCCCGTCTCGTCCCTGATCCTGGGCGAACTGCTGGCCGAGACGGACCTCCCGGCCGGATCCTGGTCCGTGCTGACCGTGCCCAACGACAAGATGCCCGCCCTGGTCCAGGACGAGCGGCTGCCGGTGATCTCCTTCACGGGATCCGGCCCGGTCGGCTACGCGATCATGGAATCGGTGCCGCGCAAGCACTGCACCCTGGAGCTCGGCGGCAACGGCGCGGCCGTCGTGCTCGGCGACTACGCCTCCGAGGCGGACCTGGACTGGGCCGCGACCCGCATCGCGACCTTCTCCAACTACCAGGGCGGCCAGTCCTGCATCTCCGTGCAGCGCGTGATCGCCGACACCACCGTGTACGACCGGCTCGTCCCGAAGATCGTCGCGGCCGTCGAGGCCCTGGTGACCGGAGACCCCTCCGACGCGGCCACCGACGTCGGCCCGCTGGTCAGCGAGGACGCCGCCCGCCGGGTCGAGTCCTGGGTCGACGAGGCCGTCACCGCCGGCGCGACGCTGCTGACCGGCGGCAAGCGCGACGGCGCCACCTACGCGCCGACGGTCCTCACCGGCGTCCCGGACACCGCGACCCTCGCCGACGAAGAGGTCTTCGGCCCGGTCCTGCACATCCAGCGGACCGACGGCGAGGCCGAGGCCTTCGCCGCCGTCAACTCCTCCAGGTACGGACTCCAGGCCGGTGTCTTCACCCACGACCTGCAGACCGCCTTCCGCGCCCACCGGGCCCTGGAGGTGGGCGGCGTGATCATCGGCGACGTCCCCTCCTACCGCGCCGACCAGATGCCGTACGGCGGCGCAAAGCAGTCCGGGGTGGGCCGCGAGGGCGTGCGATACGCCATGGACGACTACACCTACGAGCGGGTCCTCGTCCTCACCGGCCTGGCCCTGTAGCGGGATCCCACGGGACGAACCGGCCTGAGCCCGCTGTGCGGGGGCTCAGGCCGGTTCCGTGTGCCCTCGGGAGTCCGCCGTACGGTGGTGGGGTCGGCAGGGATCGGGTAGATACGGACAAGTGACACCGATCGGCACGCGTACGGCCCGACCCATATCCCGACTCGCGGCGAGGTGAGCTCCTCATGTCCGCCCCATCCGACATCCCCCAGGCCCCCAAGGTCACCGAGCGCGAGGCCCGGCAGGTGGCCGAGGCCGCCCGTGAACAGGACTGGCGCAAGCCGAGTTTCGCCAAGGAACTCTTCCTCGGACGCTTCCGGCTGGACCTGATCCACCCCCACCCCCAGCCCGCCCCGGACGACGTACGGCGCGGCGAGGCCTTCCTCGCCCGGCTGCGCGAGTTCTGCGAGACGCGGGTCGACGGCGCCCTCATCGAGCGCGAGGCCAGGATCCCCGACGAGGTGATCGACGGCCTCAAGGAACTCGGCGCCCTCGGCATGAAGATCGAGACCAAGTACGGCGGCCTCGGCCTGACCCAGGTCTACTACAACAAGGCTCTCGCGCTGGCGGGTTCGGCGAACCCCTCGATCGGCGCGCTGCTCTCCGCCCACCAGTCCATCGGCGTACCGCAGCCGCTGAAGATGTTCGGCACGCAGGAGCAGAAGGACACCTTCCTGCCCCGCCTCGCACGGACGGACATCTCCGCGTTCCTCCTCACCGAGCCCGACGTCGGGTCCGACCCGGCCCGGCTCGCGACGGCGGCCGTGCCCGACGGGGACGACTACGTCCTCGACGGTGTGAAGCTCTGGACGACCAACGGGGTCGTCGCCGACCTGCTCGTCGTCATGGCCCGGGTCCCCGAGTCCGACGGCCACAAGGGCGGCATCACCGCCTTCGTCGTCGAGGCCGACTCCCCGGGCATCACCGTGGAGCACCGCAACTCCTTCATGGGCCTGCGCGGCATCGAGAACGGCGTGACCCGCTTCCACCAGGTCCGGGTGCCCGCGGCCAACCGCATCGGGCCCGAGGGCGCCGGCCTCAAGATCGCCCTCACCACGCTCAACACCGGACGCCTCTCGCTGCCCGCCATGTGCGTCGGCGTCGGGAAGTGGTCCCTGAAGATCGCCCGCGAATGGTCGGCGGTCCGTGAGCAGTGGGGCAGGGCGGTCGCCCGGCACGAGGCCGTCGGAGCGAAGATCTCCTTCATCGCCGCGACCACCTTCGCCCTCGAAGCGGTCGTGGACCTCTCCTCGCAGATGGCCGACGAGAGCCGCAACGACATCCGTATCGAGGCCGCCCTCGCCAAGCTCTACGGTTCCGAGATGGGCTGGCTGATCTCCGACGAGCTCGTCCAGATCCGCGGCGGACGCGGCTTCGAGACCGCCGCCTCGCTCGCCGCCCGCGGCGAACGCGCCGTCCCCGCCGAGCAGATGCTCCGCGACATGCGGATCAACCGGATCTTCGAGGGCTCCACGGAGATCATGCACCTGCTGATCGCCCGTGAGGCCGTCGACGCCCACCTCAAGGTCGCCGGGGACATCATCGACCCCGACAAGCCGTTCGCCGACAAGGCGAGGGCAGGGGCCAACGCCGCCGGTTTCTACGCCCGCTGGCTCCCGAAGCTGGTCAGCGGCCCCGGACGGCTGCCCAACGCCTACGGCGAGTTCCGCGTCCCGGGGCACCCCGACCTCTCCGCGCACCTGCGGTACGTCGAGCGTTCGTCCCGCAAGCTGGCCCGCTCCACGTTCTACGCGATGTCCCGCTGGCAGGGGCGCATGGAGACCAAGCAGGGCTTCCTCGGACGGATCGTCGACATCGGCGCCGAACTCTTCGCGATGAGCGCGGCGTGCGTCCGGGCCGAGCACCTGCGGGCCGACGACGACCACGGGCGCGAGGCGTACCAGCTCGCCGACGCCTTCTGCCGGCAGTCCCGCATCCGGGTCGAGGAGCTCTTCAACAGGCTCTGGTCCAACACCGACGACATCGACAGGCGTGTCGTCGACGGCGTCCTCTCCGGGACCTACACCTGGCTGGAGGAAGGCGTTCTGGACCCCAGCGGCGACGGCCCCTGGATCGCCGACGCCACCCCCGGCCCTGCGACCGGGGACGACGTCCACCGCACCATCGGCTGATCCCGGCCCTCCCCGCGGGACGCGTCCACTGCCTGGACGCGTCCCGCGGGCACGTGCGCCGGAGGGCAAAATGGACGCCCGTGACCGTCATCAACATCCCCGGCTCCAAGTCCGTCACCGCCCGCGCCCTGTTCCTGGCCGCGGCGGCGAACGGAACCACCACCCTCCTCAGGCCCCTCCACTCGGACGACACCGAGGGGTTCACCGAGGGGCTGACCCGCCTCGGCTACGGGGTGAGCCGTGAGCCGGACCGCTGGCACATCGAGGGGCGCCCCTCGGGTCCCGCCGCCGAGGACGCCGAGGTCCACTGCCGCGACGGTGCCACCACCGCGCGGTTCCTGCCGACACTCGCCGCCGCCGCGTCGTCCGGCACGTACCGCTTCGACGCCTCCGCACAGATGCGCCGCCGGCCCCTCGCACCGCTCACCGAGGCCCTGCGCGCCCTCGGCGTCGACCTGCGCCACGAAGGAGCGGAAGGCCACCACCCGCTCACCATCGAGGCGTCGGGCGTCAAGGGCGGCGAGCTGACCCTGGACGCGGGGGAGTCGTCGCAGTACCTCACCGCCCTGCTCATGCTCGGCCCGCTGACCGTCGGAGGCCTCCGGATCGACGTGACGGAGCTCGTCTCGGCGCCGTACATCGAGATCACCCTCGCGATGATGCGCAGCTTCGGTGCCGAGGTCGTCCGGGAGGGGAACACCTTCACCGTCCCGCCCGGGGGCTACCGCGCCACCACGTACGCCGTCGAGCCCGACGCCTCCACCGCGAGCTACTTCTTCGCCGCGGCGGCCCTCACCGGCCGTGAGGTCACCGTCCCCGGCCTCGGCACGGACGCGCTCCAGGGCGACCTGCGCTTCACCGACGTGCTGCGGCGCATGGGCGCCGACGTCCGCACGACCGCGGACTCGACGACCGTCCGCTCCTCCGGACGGCTCTCCGGGCTCACCGTCAACATGCGCGACATCTCCGACACGATGCCCACCCTCGCCGCGATCGCGCCGTTCGCCACCTCGCCCGTCCGGATCGAGGACGTCGCCAACACCCGGGTGAAGGAGTGCGACCGGCTGGAGGCCTGCGCGGAGAACCTGCGGAACATGGGGATCACCGTCCACACGGGACCCGACTGGATCGAGATCCACCCGGGCACCCCGCGCCCCGCCGAGATCGTCACCCACGGAGACCACCGCATCGTCATGTCGTTCGCCGTCGCCGGGCTCCGCACACCCGGGGTGACCTATGACGACCCCAGCTGCGTGCGGAAGACCTTCCCCCGCTTCCACGAGGAGTTCGCGGCGTTCGTGGCGGGCGGCGCCGCCGGGAAATGACGGTGCGCTCCGGCGCGGGGCGCAGTACGGTCGCCCGCATGATGTCCCGGAACGACGTCCTGTCCGTCCTGGCCCTGCTGCGTGCCGCGGGTGCCGACGTGGTGATCGCGGGGGGCTGGGGCATCGACGCCCTGCTCGGCGAGGAGACGCGGGAACACCGCGACCTCGACCTGCTGCACGTCCGTGAACAGGAACCGGTGGTCGTGGCGGCCCTGGAGTCGGCCGGCTACACCGAGACGCTGGACTGGCGCCCGGCCCGCTTCGTGCTCGCCCACCCCACCGGGCGCGAGATCGACCTGCACCCGCTGGAGTTCGCCGCCGACGGCTCGGCCGTCCAGTCCTCCCTGGACCCCGCCGCGCCGTTCCGCTACCCCGCCGACTGCTTCGTCACCGGCACCGTCGGCACGACGACCGTGCGCTGCCTCTCCGCTGGGCAGCAGGCCCTGTTCCACCAGGGCTACGAACCGGCCGAGCGCGATGTGGCGGACATGCGGCGGCTGAGGGAGAAGTTCGGCATCGATACGCGTTTCTGACCCGGATGCCGCACAATCGAGCCTCGGCCGCGACCGGACACCGGTCCAGGCCCGTCAACAGGAGACAGGGGCAGGGATGTTCGGGGTGTACGGGGCGGGCGGCCGGCGAGGTGCCGTGGTTGCGGGATGCGCGGTGCTGGCCCTCGCGGGTCTCACCGGATGCGGTGGAGACGACGCCGGCGACAAGGGCGGAGCCGGGAGGAGTCCCGCCGCCTCGCACCCGGCGGGCGCTGCGCCGTCGGGCGGCGCGCTCACCGAGGCGCAGCTCACCGCCCTCGCCTTCACCGACGGGGAGCGGGCCGGCTCGCTCACCGCGTCCGAGTACGCCCTGGACGGGCCGCTCGGTGACGCCTACACGGCCGCCCCCGCCGTCTGCCAGCCGCTCGTCAGCCTCGCCGGTGACGTCAGCGACCACGAGCCCGTCGCGCAGGTGCAGCGCAAGGCGGACGAGCCCGAGGAGATGCTCGGCGTCACCGTCGACGTGACCTTGCGCTCGTACGGTGACGGCGAGGCGGCGCAGGTCATGCGGTCGCTGGACAGGGCGGGCCGGGACTGCGCGGGCGGCTTCACCGAGGAGCGGGCCGTCGCGCGCGCCCGGTACGAGAAGGCCGAGCCCGCGTCGCTGCCCGCCTTCGCGGACGAGGCCGACGAGGCGAAGGCCTTCCGCTTCACCGTCCTCGACGTGAAGGGGAAGCTGAAGCTGTACGAGTACCTCACCGTCCTGCGGTCCGGATCGACCACCCTCGCCTTCCGCGCGGAGATCCTGGGCACCGAGGACGTCGGCGGGGTCCCGGAGGACGTCATGGCCGCCCAGTGGAAGAAATTCCGTGCCGGGCGGGCCTGAGGCACGCGCTGGCAGGGACGCCCTGTCAGCGCGCACAGCGGATGCGGCAACAATGGGGGGCATGAGCGACAGCCCCTCACCCCTCGCCGATCCGCATCGTGTCTTCGACGCGACGGAAGGCCGCCGGGATCTGGTGATCCTCGGCTCCACCGGCTCCATCGGTACCCAGGCCATCGAGCTGGTCCTGCGCAACCCCGGCCGTTTCCGCGTCACCGCGCTCTCCGCCGCGGGCGGCAGGGTCCGGCTCCTCGCCGAACAGGCGCGGCAGCTGCGCGTCCGCACGGTCGCGGTCGCCGACGAGGAGAAGGTGCCGGCGCTCACCGAGGCCCTGCGCGAGGAGTACGGCGCGGGGGAGCCGCTCCCGGAGATCCTGGCCGGCCCCGACGCGGCCGCGGATCTCGCGGCGAGCGACTGCCACACCGTGCTGAACGGCATCACCGGCTCGATCGGTCTCGCCCCCACGCTCGCCGCGCTGAAGGCGGGCCGCACCCTCGCCCTGGCGAACAAGGAGTCGCTGATCGTCGGCGGCCCCCTGGTGAAGGCGCTGGCGGCCCCGGGGCAGATCATCCCGGTCGACTCCGAGCACGCCGCACTCTTCCAGGCCGTCGCCGCGGGGAAGCGCGCCGACGTCCGCAAGCTGGTGGTGACCGCCTCCGGCGGACCGTTCCGCGGCCGTACGCGTGCCGAGCTCGCCGACGTGACCCGGGAGCAGGCGCTGGCGCATCCGACCTGGGCCATGGGCCCCGTCATCACGGTCAACTCCGCGACCCTGGTCAACAAGGGGCTGGAGGTCATCGAGGCGCACCTGCTCTACGACATCCCGTTCGACCGCATCGAGGTCGTGGTCCACCCGCAGTCGTACGTGCATTCGATGGTGGAGTTCACCGACGGCTCCACCCTCGCCCAGGCGACCCCGCCCGACATGCGCGGGCCCATCGCCATCGGTCTCGGCTGGCCCGAGCGCGTCCCGGACGCGGCTCCCGCCTTCGACTGGACGAAGGCATCCAGCTGGGAGTTCTTCCCGCTCGACACCGAGGCGTTCCCCTCGGTCGGGCTCGCCCGGCACGTGGGCACCCTGGGCGGCACGGCGCCCGCCGTGTTCAACGCGGCCAACGAGGAGTGCGTGGAGGCGTTCCTGTCCGGACGGCTCCCGTTCAACGGCATCATGGACACGGTCACAACGGTGGTGGCCGAACACGGCACCCCCGCCACGGGAACTTCACTGACGGTCGCGGACGTCCTCGAAGCGGAGACCTGGGCCCGGTCCCGGGCCCGTGAACTCTCGGCGGCAGCGACAGCGGAGGCGCACGTATGAGCATGACGACGATCCTGATGACGATCCTCGGGATCGCCATCTTCGCCGTGGGTCTGCTGTTCTCGATCGCCTGGCACGAACTGGGCCACCTGTCGACGGCCAAGCTCTTCGGCATCCGGGTGCCCCAGTACATGGTCGGCTTCGGGCCGACGGTCTGGTCGCGCAAGAAGGGCGACACCGAGTACGGCATCAAGGCCATCCCCGCCGGCGGCTACATCCGCATGATCGGCATGTTCCCCCCGGGGCCGGACGGCCGGATCGAGGCCCGATCCACCTCGCCCTGGCGCGGCATGATCGAGGACGCCAGGTCCGCCGCCTTCGAGGAGCTCGAGCCGGGCGACGAGACGCGCCTCTTCTACACGCGCAAGCCGTGGAAGCGCGTGATCGTGATGTTCGCCGGGCCCTTCATGAACCTGGTCCTCGCCGTCGCGATCTTCATGGGCGTGGCGATGACCTTCGGCTTCCAGACCCAGACCACCGAGGTCGCGGGCGTCCAGCAGTGCGTGATCGCGCAGAGCGAGAACCGCGACACCTGCAAGACGTCCGACCCGGTCTCGCCGGCCAAGGCGGCGGGTCTGGAGGAGGGCGACACCATCGTCGCCTTCAACGGGCAGAAGATCGACGACTGGGCCACCCTGTCGGACAGGATCCGGCAGACCATCGGCCCCGCCACCCTCACCGTCCAGCGTGACGGCCGGGAACAGACCCTGAACGCCGTGCTGAAGAAGAACGCCGTCGCCAAGAAGGACTCCGACGGCGAGGTCGTCCCCGGCCAGTACATCAGCGCGGGCTACCTGGGCTTCGCCGCGAAGACGGAGATCCTCCCGCTCTCCTTCGGCGACTCGGTCGTCCGCATGGGCGACATGATCGAGAACGGCGTCGATTCGATCATCGCGCTGCCCTCCAAGATCCCCGACCTGTGGAACGCGGCGTTCAGCGACGGCGAGCGTGCCGAGGACTCGCCGGTCGGTGTGGTCGGCGCGGCCCGGATCGGCGGAGAGGTGATGAACCTCGACGTCCCGGCCCAGAACCAGATCGCGATGATGCTGTTCCTGCTGGCCGGCTTCAACCTCTCGCTCTTCCTGTTCAACATGCTCCCGCTGCTCCCGCTGGACGGCGGGCACATCGCGGGCGCGCTCTGGGAAGCCCTGCGCCGCAACGTGGCCAAGGTCTTCAAGCGGCCCGACCCCGGGCCCTTCGACGTGGCGAAGCTCATGCCCGTCGCCTACGTGGTCGCGGGGATCTTCATCTGCTTCACCCTGCTGGTGCTGGTCGCCGACATCGTGAACCCGGTGAAGATCACCTGACGTCCCACCTGTCCCATGGGTGGCGGCCGGCCACACAGGCGGTGTCCGGTCGCCCACCGACAGGCGGTTCGACGGCACGGGTGCGTCCCGTTCGGCTCCGGTGCCGTAACCTCGAAGCCTGGAGTCCGCCGTTCTCGGCACCTCGATCCACCACTGATCCACACCTTGGGGATGCTCAGCGCATGACTGCGATTTCTCTCGGAATGCCCGCCGTTCCGACCAAGCTCGCCGAACGACGCGTCAGCCGTCAGATCCAGGTCGGCACCGTGGCGGTCGGCGGGGACGCGCCCGTGTCGGTGCAGTCGATGACCACCACGCGTACGTCGGACATCGGTGCGACGCTGCAGCAGATCGCGGAGCTGACGGCCTCGGGCTGCCAGATCGTGCGCGTGGCCTGCCCGACGCAGGACGACGCCGACGCGCTGGCGACGATCGCGCGGAAGTCCCAGATCCCGGTCATCGCCGACATCCACTTCCAGCCGAAGTACGTGTTCGCGGCGATCGACGCCGGCTGCGCCGCGGTCCGGGTGAACCCGGGCAACATCAAGCAGTTCGACGACAAGGTCAAGGAGATCGCGAAGGCGGCGGGCGACGCGGGCACTCCGATCCGCATCGGTGTGAACGCCGGCTCGCTGGACGCGCGGCTCCTGAAGAAGTACGGCAAGGCGACGCCCGAGGCGCTCGTGGAGTCGGCGCTGTGGGAGGCGTCGCTCTTCGAGGAGCACGGCTTCCGGGACATCAAGATCTCGGTGAAGCACAACGACCCGGTCGTGATGGTCAACGCCTACCGTCAGCTGGCCGCGCAGTCGGACTACCCCCTCCACCTCGGTGTGACGGAGGCGGGCCCGGCGTTCCAGGGGACGATCAAGTCCGCCGTGGCGTTCGGCGCGCTGCTCTCCGAGGGGATCGGGGACACGATCCGCGTCTCCCTGTCGGCCCCTCCGGCGGAGGAGGTCAAGGTCGGCCTCCAGATCCTCGAGGCGCTGAACCTGAAGCAGCGGCGCCTGGAGATCGTGTCCTGCCCGTCGTGCGGGCGCGCCCAGGTGGACGTCTACAAGCTGGCGGACCAGGTGAGCGCGGGCCTGGAGGGCATGGAGGTCCCGCTGCGGGTCGCGGTGATGGGCTGCGTGGTGAACGGTCCGGGGGAGGCCCGTGAGGCCGACCTCGGCGTGGCGTCCGGCAACGGCAAGGGCCAGATCTTCGTGAAGGGCGAGGTCATCAAGACCGTCCCGGAGTCGAAGATCGTGGAGACCCTCATCGAGGAGGCCATGAAGATCGCGGAACAGATGGAGAAGGACGGCATCGCCTCGGGCGAGCCCCAGGTCTCCATCGCCGGCTGACCTCCCCGTCCTGCTCGGTGCCCCCGCGGGCGGTGTCCTGCGGGGGCACAGGTGCGTCCGCCCTCCCTCCACCTGCGATTACCACCGCGGGGCGGCACCCCACAGGCTTGTTGGGTACAGTGCGGACATCAGCAGACCGTTTGGTGAGGCCCCAGTGTTGACGCAGACCACTACCCGGGTCCTCGACCCCGGCGAGCTCCCCGCCGCGCTCGCCATCCTGGAGAGCGCCCCCGTCGAGAACGCCTTCGTGACCTCCCGCGTCCAGGTCGCCGGGCTCGACCCCTGGCGTCTCGGCGGAGAGATGTGGGGCTGGTACGCCGAGGGCCGGCTGCGCTCCCTCTGCTACTCCGGGGCCAACCTCGTACCCATCTGCGCCACCCCCGAGGCCGTCCGGGCCTTCGCCGACCGCGCCAGGAGGGCCGGCCGCCGCTGCTCCTCCATCGTCGGCCCGGCGGGCCCCACGGCACAGCTGTGGCGCCTGCTCGAACCCAGCTGGGGTCCCGCCCGCGAGGTCCGGCCCAACCAGCCGCTCATGGTGACCGAGCACCCCTCGGCCGAGGTGGAGCCCGACCCGCTCGTGCGCAGGGTCCGCAAGGAGGAGATGGACGTCCTCATGCCGGCCTGCGTCGCCATGTTCACCGAGGAGGTCGGCATCTCGCCGCTCGCCGGCGACGGCGGGCTCCTCTACCAGGCACGGGTCGCCGAGCTGATCAGCACCGGCCGCTCCTTCGCCCGGATCGAGGACGGCAAGGTCCTCTTCAAGGCGGAGATCGGCGCGGCCACCTCCCGCGCCTGCCAGATCCAGGGCGTCTGGGTCGCTCCCGAGGCCCGCGGGCGAGGACTCTCCGAGTCGGGCATGGCCGCCGTCCTGCAGCACGCGCTCCGCGACGTCGCACCGGTCGTCAGCCTCTACGTGAACGACTACAACACGGCCGCGCGCAGGGCGTACAGCCGCGTCGGCTTCCGTGAGACGGGCACGTTCATGAGCGTGCTGTTCTGACCCGGCGGTACGGCCAGTAGGGTTCCCCGCATGGCAGCAGCAACCCCCACGTCCCCCCGGGACTCCGGGACCCCCGACATCGTGGTCGGACCGCTCGACCTCGCCGCCCGTGTCGACGAGGCCCTCGCCGTGCAGGCCCTCGCCTTCGGCCTCACCCAGGACGAGATCGACGTACGCCGCCATATCGTGCTGCGGCACCTCGACCACCCGCAGGCACGCGCCCTCGGCGCCACCACCGCCGACGGGCGGCTCGTCGGGTTCGTCTACGGGCTGCCGAACGACCGGGTGCACTGGTGGTCCACCGTCGTCGAGCCCTACCTGCGCGCCACCGGCTCCGAGGGCTGGCTCGACGACTCGTTCGTGATCACCGAACTCCACGTCCACCCGGAGTTCCAGCAGCGCGGCGTCGGCCGCGGTCTGATCACCACCATCACGGACGCCGTCGACCTGCCCCGCTCCATCCTCTCGGCGATCGACACCGAGAGCCCCGCCCGCGGTCTCTACCGTGCCCTGGGCTACCAGGACCTGGCCCGGCAGGTGCTCTTCCCGAGCGCGCCCAAGCCCTACGCGGTCATGGGTGCGCCCCTCCCGCTGCGCCGCGGCTGACAATGGATTTCCGCCCGCGCGGGCCCCCCGGCTAACCTCGGGCTCACCACCCTTCCGAGCAGGAGTTCATCATGGCCCAGGTCCAGCGCATGTCCCGATTGATGATCAAGACACTGCGCGACGACCCGGCGGACGCCGAGACGCTCAACCACAAGCTCCTCGTCCGCGCCGGTTACGTACGCCGCACCGCGGCCGGCATCTGGTCGTGGCTGCCGCTCGGCAAGAAGGTCCTGGAGAACATCACCCGCGTCGTCCGCGAGGAGATGGACGCCATCGGCGGCCAGGAGGTCCTCCTCCCCGCGCTCCTGCCCAAGGAGGCGTACGAGGCGAGCGGCCGGTACGACGAGTACGGCGACCTGCTGTTCCGCCTCAAGGACCGCAAGGGTGCCGACTATCTTCTCGGTCCCACCCACGAGGAGATCTTCACCCAGGTCGTCAAGGACATGTGCTCGTCCTACAAGGACCTGCCCGTGATCCTCTATCAGATCCAGACCAAGTACCGCGACGAGGCCCGTCCCCGCGCCGGTGTGCTGCGCGGCCGCGAGTTCCAGATGAAGGACTCGTACTCCTTCGACACCACCGACGAGGGTCTGGCCGAGGCCTACCAGCTGCACCGCGCGGCGTACATCCGGATCTTCGACCGCCTCGGCCTCGACCACCGCGTGGTCTCCGCGGTCTCCGGTGCCATGGGCGGTTCCGCCTCGGAGGAGTTCCTCGCCCCGGCTCCCGCCGGTGAGGACACCTTCGTCGACTGCCCCAACTGCGACTACGCGGCCAACACCGAGGCCGTGACGTACAAGGTCACGACGGTTGCCGACGCCTCCGGGACCGCCGCGGTCGAGGAGCTGGACACCCCCGACACCCCGACGATCGAGACCCTCGCCGCCCACCTCGGCGTCCCGGCCTCCGCCACCCTGAAGAACCTCCTGGTCAAGGTCGACGGCGAGATCGTGGCCGTGGGTGTGCCCGGCGACCGTGAGGTCGACCTCGGCAAGCTCGGCGAGCACCTCGCCCCGGCCGTCGTCGAGCTCGTCACCGCCGAGGACTTCGTGGGCCGCCCCGACCTGGTGCGCGGCTACGTCGGCCCGCAGGGCCTGGAGAAGGTCCGCTACATCGCCGACCCCCGCGTCGCCCCGGGCACCGCCTGGATCACCGGCGCCAACAAGGAGGGCAAGCACGCGAGGAACGTCGTCGCGGGCCGTGACTTCGAGGTCGACGACCAGCTCGACGTGGTCGTCGTCGAGGCGGGCGACCCCTGCCCCAAGTGCGGCACCGGCCTCCAGGTGGACCGCGCCATCGAGATCGGCCACATCTTCCAGCTCGGCCGCAAGTACGCCGACATCTTCTCGCTCGACGTCCTCGGCCAGCAGGGCAAGCCGGTCCGCGTCACGATGGGCTCGTACGGCATCGGCGTCTCCCGCGCGGTGGCCGCGCTCGCCGAGCAGACCGCCGACGACAAGGGGCTGTGCTGGCCCCGCGAGATCGCCCCGGCCGACGTGCACGTCGTCGCCGCCGGCAAGGCGCTCCAGACCGAGCTGGCGCTCGACGTCTCCGAGAAGCTCGGCGCCGCCGGCCTGCGCGTCCTGGTCGACGACCGCGCCGGTGTCTCGCCGGGCGTCAAGTTCACCGACTCCGAGCTCATCGGCGTCCCGAAGATCCTCGTCGCCGGCCGCCGTTCGGCCGAGGGCGTCCTGGAGCTGAAGGACCGCCGCACGGGCGAGCGCGAGGAGCTCACCGTCGACGAGGCGATCGCCCGCCTGACCGACCAGGGCTGAGCGGCCGGACAGCAGAGAGGGCCCCGCGCACCGCGCGGGGCCCTCTCCGTGCGTCCGGCTACAGCCAGCCCGCGAACTCCAGCGACAGCTCGCCGTCCTGCCGGCGTCCCGCGGTCAGCGCACGCGTGCCGGACTCGACGGCCCGGAACAGCGTCCAGCCGCGCAGCCGTGCCTGGTCGACCTCCAGCGACTCGGCGAGCTTCTTGACCCGGCGCCGTGCCGTCGCGGCGCCGCCGGGCGAGGCGATCAGGTCCTCCACCCGGTCCCGCACCAGCCGGGCGAGGTCGTAGGCACGCTCGCCGGTCAGCGGCTCCGGGCCGACCGCGAGCCACGGGGCACGCTCGCCCGAAAGCACCTTGCTCTGCCGGAAGTTGCCGTGCAGCAGGACGTCCTCGGGGGAGTCCTGGAGCAGTTCCTCACGGGCCGCCAGGGCCGCCGGGACGAGCGGTTCGAGCGCGGGATCCAGTGCGGCGGCGGCCCGCATCGGCTCCACCTGGCGGGCGGTGCGTTCCGCGACGCTCTCGAATGAGTGGCCGGCCGGGGGGTCGACCCACAGCCGTCGTACGATGCCGGCGGCCTCCAGCAGGGCCTTGGCCTCGGGCAGGGAGCGCAGGGACACCTCGTGGTGCAGCCGCTCCAGCAGCAGCGCCTCCCCCGGAGCGGGGGCGTCCGGAGCGTCGACGAGCTCGACCGCCCCCCAGCCGTTCCAGTGCGCGAGCGCCGCCCGCTCGGGCTCGGGCCCGGCTGCGGAAGGCGCGAGCTTCAGCGCGGCCGGTGTGCCGTCCGCGCGGCGCACCAGGAGGACGAGGCTCGTCCGCCCGCCGGGGGCGCAGACCCGGTCAAGGGAGACCGAGTGCGCGGACAGCGCGTCGTCGGCGAGCGCGGGGAGCTGCCCGAGCCACTCGGCGGCGGCCGCGTCCCCGCACGTCTCACCGAGCGCTCGCACCAGACGCTGCGGCGGTTCGAAACCCATACCTGCCTTGTTCCCTTTCAGAGCGTGCTCAGCGCGTGACACCCGTGGCGCCGGCCTCCGCCGTGTTGTCGGCGGGGGTGGCCTTCTCGGCGAGCCCAGGAAAGGCTACGCCGGTGCCGCGCCAGCGCGCCGCGCGCACCGCGGCCTCCCGGAGCGCGCCCGCCGCGTCCTGGCGCAGCGGCCCGAGGGCGGCCCGTACGAGGTCGGAGTAGACGCCGGCGACCCGGTCCTCCAGCACGGCGGCGAGCCGCATCGCGGCTGCCGGGTCCCGTGCGGCGAAGGGCAGAGCGTACGCCGCGTGCGCGGCCACGGGCGCACCGCCCAGGTCGCGCACCGTGCGGGTCAGGGCATCGCGCCGGGACCGGTGCGCGTCGCAGGCCGCCGTGGCGTCGCTCCGGCGGCCGCCCTCCAGCCGGCCGCCGAGCACCCCGTATCCGTACACCGCGGCGTGCTCGGCGGCGAGCGCGGCCTGGGCGGCCCGCAGGGCCTCCTCGGTGTCGTCCGTGCCGTCCGTTCCGGCCGTCCGTGTCATGACGAGGTCTCCTTGGCCAGTTCGGTGAGCAGATAGGCGTGGGCCGCACCGGCCGCGGCGACCGAGGCCAGCAGTCTGGCCAGTTCCGGTTCGGCCGTCAGCAGGGCGGCTGCGCGGGCGTCGGACACCCGGCGCTCCTCCGCCGCCAGCTCCCTGAGCGCCGCGCGCGGGTCCGTGGGGGCGGCGTCCGGAGGGGCGGGGGCGGGTGAGCCGCCCGGGGCCTTCGCGGGCCCGCCCAGGGCGCCCAGGTGCTCGCGTACGGCGGCCTGGAGCGGCGCGAGACCCGCTTCCGTCACCGGGTGGGCGGCCGCGACCAGGTCGTAGCGGGAGAGCAGCGAGACACTGTCACGGGCGGCGGCCGCCCGGAGCGCCTTCGCCGCGCGGAGCGAGGCGGTTCGCGCGGCGGCCCCCGCGGGTGACCCCGGTGCCTCCTGGCCGCCCCCGCAGCCTGCCAGTACCGCACCCAGGGCGAAGGCTCCCGTAGCGGTGAGCGCACCCCTGCGCGTCGTCCCCGTGCGGTGCACTTGTCTCCTTCAGCCTGGTTTTTGACAGTTTCTGACGTGAAGTGATCACCGGAAGTGAGCGTACCCGCGGCAGGGCAGGAGGCGGACGGCAACACCCCTGCGGACCGGATACCCTTTGACCTGACACGCAACGATCCCCACAACAGCACACGCGGCCGAGGAGTCACCCGGATGAGCACCACCCAGAGCGACAGGCTGCGCGAACTGCTGGAGCCGCTCGTCAGCGCCAAGGAGCTGGATCTCGAGGAGATCGAGGTCTCCCGGGCCGGCCGCCGACGGGTGCTGAGGGTCATCGTGGATTCCGAGGACGGCGTGGAGCTCGACACCTGTGCGGAACTCAGCCGCGTCATCTCAGGGACGCTGGACGAGACCGACGCCATGGGTGAGGGCGAGTACGTCCTCGAGGTGAGCTCTCCGGGCGCCGACCGCCCGTTGACCGAGCACCGCCACTACGTACGCGCCACCGGCCGGCTGGTCGCACTCACCCTGGGCGAGGGCGGCGAGCTCGTGGCCCGCATCCTCGGGGTGGACGACGAGGGGCTCGATCTGGAAGTGCCGGGCGTCAAGGGCCGCAAGCCCACGGCGCGCCGTGTCGCCTTCGACGAGATCACCAGGGCGCGCGTGGAGATCGAATTCAACCGCAAGGACAAGAAGGAAGAGGAGGCGTAGCCGTGGACATCGATGTGAAGCTTCTGAAGGGCTTGGCGCAGGACAAGGAGATCCCCTTCGACGTGCTCGTCGGGGCGATCGAGTCGGCCCTCCTCATCGCCTACCACCGCACCGACGGCAGCCACCGCCGTGCGCGCGTCGAGCTGGACGCCGGCGGCCACGTCACGGTGTGGGCCAAGGACGACCCGGCCGAGCTCGAGGAGGGCCAGGAGCCCAAGGAGTTCGACGACACGCCGTCCGGTTTCGGCCGTATCGCCGCCACCACCGCCAAGCAGGTCATCCTGCAGCGGCTGCGCGACGCCGAGGACGACCGGACGTTCGGCGAGTACGCGGGCCACGAGGGCGATGTGGTCACCGGCCTCGTCCAGCAGGGCAAGGACCCGAAGAACGTCCTGGTCGACATCGGCAAGCTGGAAGCCATCCTGCCCGTGCAGGAGCAGGTGCCGGGCGAGGAGTACACCCACGGCCTGCGGCTGCGCACCTACGTGGTGCGGGTGGCCAAGGGTGTGCGCGGTCCGTCCGTGACGCTCTCGCGCACCCACCCGAACCTCGTGAAGAAGCTCTTCGCGCTGGAGGTCCCGGAGATCGCGGACGGCTCGGTCGTCATCGAGGCCATCGCCCGCGAGGCCGGCCACCGCACCAAGATCGCCGTACGCTCCACCCGGGCCGGACTCAACCCCAAGGGCGCCTGCATCGGCCCGATGGGCAGCCGGGTGCGCAACGTCATGGCGGAGCTGCACGGCGAGAAGATCGACATCGTGGACTGGTCGGACGACCCCGCGGAGATGGTCGCCAACGCGCTGTCACCCGCACGGGTGAGCAAGGTCGAGGTCGTGGACCTCGGGACGCGCTCCGCCCGGGTGACCGTGCCCGACTACCAGCTGTCGCTCGCGATCGGCAAGGAGGGGCAGAACGCCCGCCTGGCCGCCCGCCTCACCGGCTGGCGCATCGACATCCGCCCGGACACCGAGACCGACGCCGAGCGCGACATCGCCGACCGCGAGCGCGCCGAGCGGGCCCGGGAGCGTTCCGAGCGCGGCTGAACGCGGACGGCGTCCGGCCCGCGCGTCGGGTCGTGGCCGCCTCCGATGGAATAGATCACAGCGCTCCGGCGCTGAGATCACGACAACATCCGTTCGATTTTTGCCCCAAAGGGGTGAGGTCGGTGCGGGGAGGTAGACTTAGTCGTGTCTGGCCGGACGCACGCCCGCGCTTGCCCCGAGCGAACCTGTGTGGGATGCCGGGAGCGAGCGGCCAAGAGCGAGCTGCTGCGCATCGTGGTGGACAAGGGTGAAGTTGTCCCTGATCCACGCGGTACGCTGCCCGGCCGGGGTGCGTATGTGCACCCCGCCTCTGTCTGTCTCGACCTGGCGGTCCGCCGCCGGGCATTCCTCCGGGCCTTCAAGGCCAAGGGGCCGTTCGATTCCGCGGCACTGCAGCGGTTCGTCGAGCGGGTGACACCGTAAGAAAGTGAACGGCACGGGTCCCCGTGCGGTCAGGTACCTCGCGAGTTGGAAGTAGGTCGAGATTGCGATGAGCACTCGATGAGTACGCGATGAGTACGCCCATGAAGTAGCGACGGTCCGGCGGTAACCCGGACCTAAAAGGAGCGAAGTGGCTAAGGTCCGGGTATACGAACTCGCCAAGGAGTTCGGCGTCGAGAGCAAGGTCGTCATGGCCAAGCTCCAAGAACTCGGTGAATTCGTCCGTTCGGCGTCCTCGACGATCGAGGCGCCGGTTGTACGCAAATTGACTGACGCACTGCAGGGGCCCGGCGGCAACGCCGGCAAGTCCGCTGCGAAGCCTGGCGCGCCTCGCAAGGCCGCCCCCGCAAAGCCCGCGGCGCCGTCTCCGGCCGCCGCGGCACGTCCTGCTGCCCCGAAGCCCGGCGCCCCGGCCCCCAAGCCGGCCGCCGCGGAGACCCCGGCGAGCAGCACCCCCGCGGCGCCCTCCGCGCCGGCGCAGTCCGGCGGACCCCGTCCGGGTCCCAAGCCCGCGCCGAAGCCCGCACCGGTCACCCCGGTGCCCGCCGCGGAGTTCTCGGCTCCGGCTCCGGCCCAGCAGCCGGCCGCGCCCCAGCAGGCCCCGCGTCCCACCGGCGCCACCCCCGGCCCCCGTCCCGCCCGTCCGGCTCCGGCCGGCGGTCAGCGTGACGGCGGTCAGCGTGACGGCGGCCAGCGCGGTGCCGAGCGCGGCGGAGACCGCCCCGCACGTCCCGCCGGCCAGGGCGCACCGCGCCCCGGCGGCGCACGTCCGGCCGGTCCCCGTCCGGGCAACAACCCCTTCACCTCCGGCGGTTCCACCGGCATGGCGCGCCCCCAGGCGCCCCGTCCCGGCGGCGCCCCGCGCCCCGGTGGCGGTCAGGAGCGCCCCGGCGCTCCGCGCCCGCAGGGTGGTCCCGGCGGCGCCCCGCGCCCGCAGGGTCAGGGTGGCGCACGTCCTTCCCCGGGCGGCATGCCCCGTCCGCAGGCTCCCCGTCCCGGCGGTGCCCCCTCGGGTAACCGTCCGAACCCGGGCATGATGCCGCAGCGTCCCGCTGCGGGCCCGCGTCCCGGCGGTGGTCCCGGTGGCGGTGGCCGTGGTCCCGGTGGCGGCGGTGCCCGTCCCGGTGGCGGCGGTCGTCCCGGTGGCGGCGGCTTCGCAGGCCGTCCGGCCGGTCCCGGCGGTGGCGGCGGCGGCTTCGCCGGCCGTCCCGGTGGTCCCGGCGGCGGTGGCGGCGCAGGCCGTCCCGGTGGTGGCGGCGGCTTCGGCGGTCGTCCCGGCTTCGGTGGACGTCCCGGCGGCCCGGGTGCCCGTGGTGGCACACAGGGTGCGTTCGGCCGTCCCGGTGGTCCCGCGCGCCGTGGCCGCAAGTCGAAGCGTCAGAGGCGCCAGGAGTACGAGGCCATGCAGGCCCCGTCGGTGGGCGGCGTCATGCTGCCCCGCGGCAACGGACAGGCCGTCCGCCTGTCGCGCGGTGCGTCCCTGACCGACTTCGCGGAGAAGATCAACGCCAACCCGGCGTCGCTCGTCGCCGTGATGATGAACCTCGGCGAGATGGTCACCGCCACGCAGTCCGTCTCCGACGAGACGCTGAAGCTCCTCGCGGACGAGATGAACTACGTCCTCGAGATCGTCAGCCCGGAGGAGGAGGACCGCGAGCTGCTCGAGTCCTTCGACATCGAGTTCGGCGAGGACGAGGGCGGCGAAGAGGCCCTGGTCTCCCGCCCCCCGGTCGTGACCGTCATGGGTCACGTCGACCACGGTAAGACCCGGCTTCTCGACGCGATCCGCAAGACGAACGTCGTCGCGGGCGAGGCCGGCGGCATCACGCAGCACATCGGTGCCTACCAGGTCTCCTCCGAGGTCAACGGCGAGGACCGGAAGATCACCTTCATCGACACCCCGGGTCACGAGGCGTTCACCGCCATGCGTGCACGTGGTGCGAAGTCCACCGACATCGCGATCCTCGTGGTGGCGGCGAACGACGGTGTGATGCCCCAGACGATCGAGGCGCTGAACCACGCCAAGGCGGCCGAGGTGCCGATCGTGGTCGCGGTCAACAAGATCGACGTCGAGGGTGCCGACCCGACCAAGGTGCGCGGTCAGCTCACCGAGTTCGGTCTGGTGGCCGAGGAGTACGGCGGCGACACGATGTTCGTCGACATCTCCGCCAAGCAGGGTCTCAACATCGAGTCCCTCCTGGAGGCCGTCGTCCTCACCGCCGACGCCTCGCTCGACCTGCGGGCCAACCCGGAGCAGGACGCGCAGGGTATTGCGATCGAGTCCCACCTCGACCGCGGCCGCGGTGCCGTCTCGACCGTCCTGGTCCAGCGCGGAACGCTGCGCATCGGCGACACGGTGGTCGTCGGCGACGCGTACGGCCGTGTGCGGGCCATGCTCGACGACAGTGGTCAGAACGTCCAGGAAGCGGGTCCCTCGACCCCCGTCCTGGTGCTCGGTCTCACCAACGTCCCGGGCGCCGGCGACAACCTCCTGGTGGTCGACGAGGACCGTACGGCCCGTCAGATCGCCGAGAAGCGTGCCGCCCGTGAGCGCAACGCCAACTTCGCCCGCAAGGGTGTCAGGTTCTCCCTGGAGAACCTGGACGAGGCGCTCAAGGCCGGTCTGGTCCAGGAGCTCAACCTCATCATCAAGGGCGACGCGTCCGGTTCGGTGGAGGCTCTCGAGTCCTCGCTGCTCCAGCTCGACGTCGGTGAAGAGGTCGACATCCGGATCCTGCACCGCGGTGTGGGTGCGGTCACCGAGTCGGACATCAACCTGGCGACCGGCTCCGACGCCATCGTGATCGGCTTCAACGTGCGCGCCGCAGGGCGTGCCGAGCAGATGGCCGAGCGCGAAGGCGTGGACGTCCGGTACTACTCGGTCATCTACCAGGCGATCGAAGAGATCGAAGCGGCTCTCAAGGGTCTGCTCAAGCCGGAGTACGAAGAGGTCGAGCTCGGCACGGCGGAGATCCGCGAGATCTTCCGCTCGTCCAAGCTGGGCAACATCGCCGGTGTGCTGGTCCGCTCCGGCGAGGTCAAGCGCAACACCAAGGCGCGCCTGCTGCGCGATGGCAAGGTCATCGCGGAGAACCTCAACATCTCCGGTCTGCGCCGCTTCAAGGACGACGTCACCGAGATCCGCGAAGGCTTCGAGGGCGGTATCAACCTCGGAAACTTCAACGACATCAAGATCGACGACGTCATCGCGACGTACGAGATGCGCGAGAAGCCGCGAGGCTGATCAAAGGGATTCCCGGGGGGAGACCCCCGGGCTCTCCTGCACGGTCGGGGCCGGTCGACGGGTCGTATTTCCGTCGATCGGCTCCGGCCGTTCCGGTACGGTTCGGATGTTCCCGCCGAGTGACGGCGGGGCGTGGCTGTGCCACCCCGGGGGGCGACCCCCGAGCCTCCGAACCCGAACCGGCGGGACATCCGGACATACATGTATGTGGGGACGCTGTCCTTCGATCTGCTCCTCGGCGACGTACGGTCGTTGAAGGAGAAACGCTCCATCGTCCGCCCGATCGTCGCCGAACTCCACCGCAAGTTCGCGGTGAGCGTCGCGGAGACGGGCGACCAGGACCTCTACCGCAGGGCCGAGATCGGTCTTGCCGTGGTCTCCGGGGACACCGGGCACCTCACAGACGTACTCGACCGGTGCGAACGCATGATCGCGGGCCGGCCGGAGGTGGAGCTGCTGTCCGTACGGCGGCGGCTGCACAACGACGAAGAAGATTGAGCACGTTCAAGAAGGAGACGGACCAGTGGCCGACAACGCGCGGGCGAAGAAGCTGGCAGACCTCATCCAGGTGGTGGTCGCCGAGAAACTGCAGCGCGGTATCAAGGACCCGCGTCTGGGCACGCACGTGACCATCACGGACACCCGTGTCACCGGAGACCTGCGGGAGGCCACGGTCTTCTACACGGTCTACGGCGACGACGAGGAGCGGGCCAGCGCGGCCGCCGGCCTGGAGAGCGCCAAGGGCATCCTGCGCTCGGCGGTCGGTGCTGCGGCGGGGACCAAGTTCACCCCCACCCTGGCCTTCGTGGCGGACGCCCTGCCGGACAACGCCAAGGCGATCGAGGACCTGCTCGACCGGGCACGCGCCTCGGACGCCAAGGTCCGCGAGGCGTCCTCGGGCGCCACGTACGCCGGCGGAGCGGACCCGTACCGCAAGCCGGAGGACGAGGACGAGAACGGCGAGGGCTCACCTTCCGCATGACGCAGAACAAAACGCCGGACGGCCTTGTCATCGTCGACAAGCCGTCCGGCTTCACTTCGCACGACGTCGTGGCCAAGATGCGCGGCATCGCCCGTACCCGGCGGGTCGGCCATGCCGGCACGCTGGACCCGATGGCGACGGGCGTCCTCGTCCTCGGCGTCGAGCGGGCGACCAAGCTGCTCGGCCATCTCGCACTGACCGAGAAGGAGTACCTGGGGACGATCCGGCTCGGCCAGGACACCGTCACCGACGACGCGGAGGGCGAGATCACCTCGTCCACCGACGCCTCGGGAGTGACCAGGGAGGGCATCGACGCCGGGGTCGCCGCCCTGACCGGCGCGATCATGCAGGTGCCGTCCAAGGTCAGTGCCATCAAGATCGACGGCAAGCGGTCCTACGCCCGGGTGCGTGGCGGCGAGGAGTTCGAGATCCCGGCCCGCCCGGTGACCATCTCGTCCTTCCGCGTCTACGACGTCCGCGAGGCGGTCGCCGAGGACGGCACCCCGGTCGTCGACCTCGTCGTCTCGGTCGTGTGCTCCTCGGGCACGTACATCCGCGCCCTGGCCCGCGACCTCGGTGCCGGCCTCGGTGTGGGCGGACACCTGACGGCTCTGCGGCGCACCCGCGTCGGTCCGTACGGCCTGGACGCGGCGCGCACGCTCGACCAGCACCAGCAGGAGCTGACCGTGATGCCGGTCGCCGAGGCTGCCGCGTCGGCCTTCCCCCGCTGGGACGTGGACGAGAAGCGCGCCAAGCTGCTGCTCAACGGCGTGCGGCTGGACATGCCGGCGTATCCGCCGGGGCCGGTCGGTGTCTTCGGACCCGACGGGGCCTTCCTGGTGCTCGTCGAGGAGCAGAAGGGCAAGGCCAGGAGCCTCGCCGTCTTCGCCTGACGAGGGTCTCAAGGGATCCACGAGGGCTGGGCCCATCGTGGAGCGGGCAGTCCCCCCGGTGCGTGCCCGCTCCACGATCCCCCTCCCGCGATCATTCCTGTCCACGGGGACCCGGCGATTCACCCCAATGGACGGGCGCTCGGAGTGACCGGGGGGTGTGAGGGGGGCGCTCACGCCCCTCGGGTTTCGTGTGCCGATCACCCTGGACCTACGGTCGGACCATGGGCAGCGGGGACCGGTCGACACTGGTGAGAATCTGCGATCAGGCCGGCCGGCCGCGGGGGACCGGATTCGTGGCGGACGACCGGGGCACGGTCGTCACCGGCCACCAGGCCGTCGCACGGTCCGAGCTCCTGACGCTGCACGGCGCGGACGGCCGGAGCTGCGCCGTCGGCCCCGACGACATCGTCGCCATGCCCGCCCTGGGGCTCGCCCTGCTGCGCACCGGCGGCCCCGGAACCCTGGGCGCGGAGCCGCTCCCCATCGCCGTACGCGAGGAGTTCGTGCCCGGCACCTACGTGCGGATCGCCGCCCACGGCTGGCGCGAGGCGCGGGTGCTCGGGACGACCCCGGCGACGTACACCGAGGGAGGGCGCGACCACCCGGTGGGCGACGCGCTGGAGCTCGCCCTCGGCACGGACGGACGCGACGCGCTGCGCTCCGGCGGGGCCGCCGTCGGAGGGCCCGTCACCGACCCGTGCACCGGAGCCGTCCTCGGGGTGCTCTCGACCGCGCTGAGCGCCGGACGGGAGACCGCCGGGCTGGCCCTCCCGCTGACCCCCGAGGACGCCCCGGAGCCGCTGGCAGAGGTGCTGCGGCGCAACGCGAACGGCGTACCGGGGTACGGCCGCGACCTCAACCTCGCGGGCGCGCTGCAGCTGACCGCCACCTCGCTCGGCCATGCCGACGGCCGCCCCGGTGGCACGGAGACCGCCGAACGCCCGCACATCAGTGCCGAGTTCACCGCCTTCGAGACCGGCACGGGGCCCGTCCTCGGCCTGGTCGGCGCGCCAGGGACCGGCCGCACCACGGAGCTCGCCGCGCTGGCCGCCCGCCGCACGCGCGGACCCGTGCCCGCCCTCACGCTCTGGCTGCGCGGAGCGGACCTGCTGGCCGACGACACCTCGGTCGCCGACGCGATGACCCGGGCGCTGCGGCGCTCCGGGAGGATCATCAGCGCCGCCGGGGCCCTGGGGGACATGGAGGCGGCCGGCGCGGAGCGCGTGGCCGCCCTCGCCGCCGGCACCGGGAACCCGCTGCTCGTCGTCGTCGACGGCCCGGAGGAGATGCCGCCCCTGCTGGCCCACCGGTTCGCCGCCTGGGCGGGCGCGACGGCCGAATGGCTCCTCGCCCACGAGGTCCGCATGGTCGTCGCCTGCCGACCCGAGCACTGGGAGACCGCCGGCGCGCTCTACCCGCCGGGCGCCCTGCACCGGCCGGAACGGTCCGCCGGAGGGCTGCCCCCCGCCGTCAGGCTCGGCGACCTCACGCCGGAGCAGGCCGAGCGGGCACGGGACCGGTACGGCATCCCACCCGGCATGCTCGCGCCGGGCGACGACCGGCATCCCCTCACCCTGCGGCTGCTCGCCGAGGTGCGGGAGGCACTGCCTCCCGACGTCCCGGGCAGGCCCGGCACGGAGGAGGTCTTCGCGGCCCGTCTGGACCTCGCCTGTCTCCGCATCGCCGTCCGTATCGGCGCCGAGGCCGAACCCCGGCTGCGGGGTGCGGCGGTCCGCAGACTGGCGGCGAAGGTGGCGGGCCAGGTCCACGAGGCCGCCAGACGCTGCCTCGGCCCGGGGCAGGGCGAGCTCGACCGGGTGGCGTTCGAGGAGATCTTCCCCTGGCGCACGGGCTGGGCGTCGGCGGTCCTCACCGAGGGGCTGCTGGTCCCGGCGGGCGCGGGATACCGCTTCGCCCACGAGGAGCTGGGCGACTGGGTGCAGGGCGCCCACCTCGACCTGGACTCCGCCCTGTACGCGCTGGTCCACCGCTGGCACACGGACGGGGCGGCTCCCGCGCCGCCCCCGCAGGGCGCCGGGGAACCCCGCAACCTCCCGGTGCCGCGCCACCGCATCGGCCCGGTGCTCCAGGCGATGCTCCTGCTGGAGCGGCGCCAGGGGCACGCCGCGCTCGCCCACCGCATGGCCGACCTGATCGAGGCCATGGACCGCCTGGCGCCCGCTCCCGCGCCCGGCACGCGGGAGCGGCTCCCCGACGCCGCCTGGTGGGCGGCCCACCTGCTCCGGGAGAGCCTGCTCAGGGTGCCCGACGCCCGGCCCTGCCTCGGGGTGCTGCGGGTGCTCGCCGGCCGAATCGCCCGGCGCTCCCTGTCCGGCGGCCGGGCCGCGCTCGGTCCGTACGCCGAGTTCGGGCCGTGGTTCTGGCGCCGCATCCGGCTCCCCGAGGACGCCCGGATCGACCTCCTGCGCCGTCTCCTGCCCGCCGACGGAACTCCTCGCACGGACGGTGGCGAACGGTATCTGGACGCCGTGGCCCGGCGGCTGGCAGCCCACCCCACGACCGTCCAGCCGCTGCTGTGCCGCTGGTTCGACGACGAGAGCCCGCTGTCGGCCGGGGACGGGCTGCCGATGCGGCTCACCGTGGCCTCCGCCGCGCAAGCCCTCCTCTACGCCCGCAGGGACCTCGCCGTCGACGACCTGACCGAGGCGCTCGTCGACACCGACCACCCGCGTGCCGCGGAACTCCTCGCCACCCTCGCCGAGGACGAACCGACCGCGCTGTGCCGGGCCGTCGACCGGTGGGCGCGCGACGAGGACCGGCCCGCCCGGCGAGCCGCCGCCGCGTTCCACGCCACGCTGGCCGCCGGTCCCGCCCGGACCGAGGCCGACCGGGCCCTGCTGCGCGGCGCGGCGCTCACCCTGCTGGCCAGGCCGGACGACACCGCCCTGCACGCCCAGGCGCTCACCGTCCTCGTCCGGGATCCGAGGACCGGGGGCCGCCACCTTCCGCAGGCCCTCCGGTTCTTTGCCGCGGGTGACCCCCGGCTGCCGCTCCCGCTGCTGACGGAGGTGTTCCCGAAGTACCCGGAGCCGGTCCTCGCCGCGCTCCGCGCCCGTCTGTCGCTGCCCGGGCAGGCCGCGGACGACGTCCTGCGGGAACTGGCCTCCCTGGACACCCCCGCCCTGGCGCTGCACGCCCCCGGGCTCGTACGCTGCTACATCGACAGCCGGTCCGCCGAGGAGGCCGCGGCGCAGGCCGCCGTCTACGTGGACCTCCGGCTGGAGCACAGCCCGGCGGCCCGGGCCCTGCTCCTGCCCATGATGACCGCGCTGCTGAGGGACCGGCCCGCCCCACCGCCTGTGCGTGCTGCGCTGGCCCGGGTGCTCGCCTCCCCCGGGACCGCCGACTCCCGGCCGCTGCGGGCCGAGCTGCTGGAGGTGCTGCTGGAGTTCGAGCAGGACACAGGGAGGGACCCCGAGGTCCTCGACGCCCTGCTCCGGGCGGCCGCGGCGGGTTCCGGCCGCCGCCCCGAGGCCCGCACCCGGGCCCTGGTGCACCGCACCGGGATGCTCCTCGTCCGCACACCCGAGGGCGCGGCCCGCTTCGACCGCGGGCTGGTCGAGATCGCCCGCGACGTACCCGGATTCGCGGCGCTCGTCGTCCGGTGGCTGACCGACGCCCCGCAGGAGTGGGCCGCCGTCGTGGGCCCCGGGGCCCGGCGGACGATGGAGTCGCTGGAGGGGGCGCGGTCCGGCATCCCGATGCCGATGCAGGCCGCGGGACGTGAGCATGGCAGTCTTAGACCTGCGTAATGGACATACACACGTACACGGGTTCGGGCGAGGAGCGGTCACAGTGCACTGCTGGCGTGGCTTGGAGGACATCCCTGAGGGCTGGGGACGCAGCGTCGTCACCATCGGCTCCTACGACGGGGTGCACCGCGGACACCAGCTGATCATCGGCCGTGCCGTGGAGCGGGCGCGGGAGCTGGGCATTCCCTCCGTCGTCGTCACCTTCGACCCTCACCCCAGCGAGGTCGTCCGCCCCGGCACGCACCCGCCGCTGCTCGCACCGCACCACCGGCGTGCCGAGCTCATGGCCGGACTGGGTGTGGACGCGGTGCTGATCCTGCCCTTCACCACCGAGTTCTCGCAGCTCTCACCGGCCGACTTCATCGTGAAGGTGCTCGTCGACAAGCTGCACGCCGAACTGGTCATCGAAGGTCCCAACTTCCGCTTCGGCCACCGGGCCGCGGGCAACGTCGCCTACCTCGCGGAGCTCGGTCCCACCCACGGCTACGGCGTCGAGGTCATCGACCTCTACGTGAGCGGTGACGCCGGCGGCGGCGAGCCGTTCTCCTCCACGCTCACCCGCCGTCTGGTCGCGGAGGGCGACATGGCGGGGGCCGCCGAGATCCTCGGCCGCCCGCACCGGGTCGAGGGCGTCGTCGTACGCGGGGCCCAGCGCGGCCGCGAGCTCGGCTTCCCCACCGCGAACGTGGAGACCCTGCCGCACACGGCGATCCCCGCCGACGGCGTCTACGCGGGCTGGCTGACGGTGGCCGGCGAGGCGATGCCCGCCGCGATCTCCGTGGGCACCAACCCGCAGTTCGACGGCACGGAGCGGACCGTCGAGGCGTACGCGATCGACCGCGTCGGCCTCGACCTGTACGGGCTGCACGTCGCGGTGGACTTCCTCGCCTACGTGCGCGGCATGCTGAAGTTCGACTCGATCGAGGACCTGCTCGTGGCGATGGCCGCCGACGTGAAGCGGTCGAGCGAACTGGTCGCGGCGTACGAGCGCGCCTGACCCCTTCCGCGCCTGACCCGTTCCTGTGGTGCGGACGCCGGGACCGGGGCATCGTCGGGGGCAGGAGCCGTCGATCCGGAAGGGCGTCCGCCCGTGCGTGAACTGCTGTCGGAACTGCGTGCCTGGCAGGCCGCCGGTACGCCCTTCGCGCTGGCCACCGTCGTCGCGGTCCGGGGCAGCGCGCCGCGGGCCCCCGGCGCCGCGATGGCGGTGACCGCCGCCGGCACGGTGGCGGGCAGTGTCTCCGGCGGCTGTGTCGAGAGCGACGTGTACGAGGTCGCCACCGAGACGCTCACCACGGGTGAGACACGGCTGATGACGTACGGCATCAGCGACGAGGAGGCCTTCGGGGCCGGTCTGACCTGCGGCGGGACCATCGAGGTCCTGATCCGTCCCTGCGTCACCGCGGCCGACCGGGAACAGCTGCGGGAGCTGGCCGACCTCGTCGCCGCGGGTGAGCCCGTCGCGCTCGCCACCGTCGTGTCCGGAGCCGCCCCGCCGGGCGCCCGCCGTCTGGTTCTCGGCGGCCGCACCAGCGGCTCGCTCGGCGACGCGGGGCTCGACGCCGCCGTCACCGACGACGCGCGCGGGCTGCTCGCCCAGGGAGCGACCGGCACCGGCCGGTACGGCCCGCACGGTGAGCGCCGGATGCAGGACGTCACCGTCTTCGTCCAGACGTACGCCCCCGCGCCACGGATGCTCGTCTTCGGCGCCATCGACCACGCGGCCGCCACCGCGCGGATCGGGTCCTTCCTCGGCTACCGGGTGACCGTCTGCGACGCCCGCCCTGCCTTCGCCACCCGGGAGCGCTTCCCCACGGCCGACGAGGTCGTCTGCGCCTGGCCGCACACCTACCTGGAGTCGACCGAGGTGGACGCGCGCACGGTGGTCTGTGTCCTGACCCACGATCCGAAGTTCGACGTCCCCCTGCTCGCCGCGGTGCTCCGCACACCCGCCGCGTACATCGGTGTGATGGGCAGCCGGCGTACCCACGACGACCGGATCGCCCGGCTGCGGGAGACCGGGGTGGACGAAGCGGGCCTCGCCCGTCTCGCCTCACCCGTGGGCCTCGACCTCGGTGCCCGTACGCCGGAGGAGACGGCCGTCTCCATCGCCGCCGAGATCATCCAGCACCGCTGGGGCGGCACGGGCCGTCCACTGGGGGAGCTGACCGGCGCGATCCACCACGCCCCCGGGGCCACGGGGGCGGCCACCGGGTGACGGCGGCTCCCGGGTGACCGCGGCTCCCGCGGTCACCCGGGCGACGGTCTACGGGACCGCCTCCACCTCCGCCGCGGCCCAGTGGCAGGCGACCTGCGTCCGGCCGTCCCCCTCCAGCACCGGCAGATCCTTCGTGCGGCACGCGTCGGCGACGCCCGCGCGCTCCGCCTCGCCCGAGGCGAGGACCTGGCACCGGACGTGGAAGCGGCAGCCGGACGGGACCTTCGACGGGTCCGGCGGCTCGCCCGAGAGGATCACCGGCTCGCCGTCCGCCTCCGGCAGCACGGACAGCAGCGCCTGGGTGTAGGGGTGCCGGGGAGCCGTGAGGATCTGCTCGACGTCACCCATCTCCACGATCCGGCCGAGATACATCACGGCGACGCGGTCCGCGATGTTCCAGGCCAGCCCCAGATCGTGCGTCACCACCAGTGCCGACAGGCCCAGTTCGTCACGCAGACGCAGCAGCAGCGCGAGGATCTCGCCGCGCACGGACGCGTCGAGCGAGGCCACGGGCTCGTCCGCCACGATGAGCTCCGGCTCCAGGACCAGCGCGCCCGCGATCACGACGCGCTGGCGCTGGCCGCCCGACAGCTCGTGCGGATAGCGCAGGAAGAAGCGCTCCGGGGGCCGCAGCCCCGCCCGCGCCAGCGCCCCGGACACCGCTGCGTGCTCGTCGCCCGCGTAGCCGTGGATGCGCAGGCCCTCGGCGACCGCGTCGTACACGGTGTGACGGGGGTTGAGGGAGCCGCTCGGGTCCTGGAGCACCAGCTGCACCCGCTTGCGGTACGCCTTGAGCGCCCGGCCCGCGTAGTCGAGGGGCTCGCCGCCGAAGGTGACCCGGCCGGCCGTCGGCTCGACCAGACCCATCAGCGACCGGGCCAGCGTCGTCTTGCCGCAGCCCGACTCCCCGACCAGGGCGACGATCTCGCCGGGACGGATGTCCAGGTCGACCCCGTCGACCGCACGCGCGGTCGCCGCCCCGCGACGGCCCGGGAAGGCGACCTCCAGCGCCTGGGCGCTCAGCAGGGGGGACGGGGGAGTGGTGGTCATGAGGTGCTCCTTGCTTCCTCGGCGCCGCCGGCCGGACCGCCCGGCGCGCCGGCGCCCGGCTCCACCAGCACACACGCCGCCCGCCTCGACGGGCCGGCGGCTCTCAGCTCCTGGTCCTCGGTGGCGCAGGAGTCCAGCGCCACCGGGCACCGCGGATGGAACGTACAGCCCGGGGGCAGTGCCGACGGGTCCGGCGGATCGCCCGGCAGGCCGCGCGGCGCGTGCCGGGACGCGAGGTCCCCGATCCGCGGGAACGCGGCCGACAGGGCGGCGCCGTACGGGTGCCTGGCGCTCTCGTGGACCTGCTTGGCGGGTCCCTCCTCGACGACCCGGCCGGCGTACATCACCGACAGCCGGTCGCAGGTGTCGGAGAGCACCGCCAGGTCGTGGCTGATCATGATCAGCCCGAGGTCCTGGTCGCTGACGAGCTGTTCGATCAGCCGCAGGATCTGGGCCTGGATCATCACGTCGAGGGCGGTGGTGGGTTCGTCGGCGATGATCAGCCGCGGGTCGCAGGCCAGCGCCATGGCGATCATCACGCGCTGGCGCTGACCGCCCGACAGCTCGTGCGGGTAGGCGTCCGCGCGTGCCGCCGGAAGGCCCACCTGCTCCAGCAGCTCACCGGCGCGCCTGCGCGCCTCCGCCGGGGTGGCCCTGCGGTGCAGCAGGATCGGCTCGGCGATCTGGTCCCCGATGCGGTGCACGGCGTTCAGCGAGTGCATCGCGCCCTGGAAGACGATCGAGGCCCCGGCCCAGCGCACGGCCCGGAGCCGCCCCCACTTCATGGTGAGGACGTCCTCGCCGTCCAGCAGGATCTCGCCGCTCAGGGTCGCGGACGGGGGCAGCAGCCGCAGCAGGGCGAGCGCCAGCGTCGACTTCCCGCAGCCGGACTCCCCGGCGATGCCGAGCTTCTGGCCCGCCTCGACCCGCAGGTCGACCCCCCGGACGGCGGGGACGGCCGAGGCCCCCGAGCCGTAGGTGACATGCAGGTTCCGGACGTCGAGCAACGGCTGCCCGGTCTCCGGTTTCGGAACGCTCTCGGTCTTCACGGCGGTCAACGGGACACCCCCAGCTTGGGGTTGAGCACGGTCTCGATGGTGCGGCCGCACAGCGTGAACGCGAGGGCGACGACCGCGATGGCGAGTCCGGGCGGAGCGAGGTACCACCAGTTCCCGGAGCTGACCGCTCCGGCCTCACGGGCGTCCTGGAGCAGACCGCCCCAGGAGACGATCGTGGGATCGCCGAGGCCGAGGAAGGCCAGGGTCGCCTCGGTGAGGATGGCGGTGGAGATCACCAGCGTGGTCTGCGCGAGCACCAGGGGCATCACGTTGGGCAGCACGTGGCGGGACATGATGTGGCCGTGCCCGCCGCCGAGCGCCTTGGAGCGCTCGATGTACGGACGGGACTCCACGGACAGCGTCTGCGCGCGGACGAGCCGCGCGGTCGTCGGCCAGGTCGTCACCCCGATGGCGAGGACCGTCGTCCACAGGGACCGCGAGAGCACGGTGGCCAGCGCGATGGCGAGCACCAGCGTCGGCATGACCAGGAACCAGTCGGTGATCCGCATGACGACGTTGCCGTACCACCCCTTGAAGTGACCGGCCGTGATGCCCACCAGGGTCCCGATGGCCACGGAGAGGAACGCGGCGAGCAGCCCGACGGTCAGGGACACCCGCGTCCCCCACACGAGCAGGGCGAGCAGACTGCGGCCGAACTGGTCGGTACCGAGCGGGAACTCCGCGCTCGGGGACTCCAGAGGGCCTCCCGGCGCGCCGGTGACGCTCTGGGAGTCCGCGCCCACCAGCAGCGGGGCGGCCAGCGCGGCCAGCGCGATCAGCGCGAGCACGGTGAGGCCCGCCAGGCCGGCCCTGTGGGTGCGGTACTGCTGCCAGAAGCGGGCCGCCGCGTGGCGCCTGCGGGTCCAGGTCAGCGCACGCGGGCTCAGCGCACGCGTGGCGTCGGTCGTGGTCGTCATCGGCCCACCCGGGGATCGAGGAGCGGATAGATCACATCGGCGAGCGTGTTCATCAGGATCACCGCGGCGGCGAAGATGAAGAACAGCGCCTGCACGAGTGGCAGATCGGGCACGCTCAGCGCCTGGTAGAAGAGCCCGCCCAGGCCGGGCCAGGAGAACACCGTCTCGACCAGGATGGCGCCCGCCACCGTGTTGCCCAGGTTGACGAAGAGCAGCGTCACCGTCGGCAGCATCGCGTTCGGGACGGCGTGGCGGCGGCGTACGAGGTCGTCACGGAGGCCCTTCGCACGGGCCGTCGTCAGGTAGTCGCTGCCCATCTCGTCGAGCAGCGAGGACCGCATGACCAGCAGGGTGCGCGCGTACTCGACGGCGACGAGCGTGACGACCGGCAGGACCAGGTGGTGCGCGACGTCGAGGACGTATCCGAAGCCGCTGGAGTTGCCGGACTCCATGCCGCCGGTCGGGAACAGGCCCGGGATCGGTCCGATGCCCACCGACAGGGTGACGATCAGGAGCAGGCCGAGCCAGAACGAGGGCACCGAGTACAGCGTCAGGGCGAACGCGGTGTGGAAGCGGTCCCCGGCCGAGCCGTTGCGCCAGGCGGACCTGGCGCCGAGCCAGATACCGATGGCCGTGTAGATCACGAACGCGGTGCCGGTGAGCAGCAGCGTCGCGGGCAGCGCCTCGGAGATCTTGTCCATGACCGGGGCGTGGAACTGGTACGACGTCCCGAAGTCGCCGGTCAGGGCCTTGCCGCAGTACTCGGTGAACTGCTGCCACAGCGGCAGGTCCAGGCCGAATTCCTTGCGCATCGCGGCGATCTGTTCGGTCGACACCTGCCGGCCGCCGGTCATCTGCTTGACCGGGTCACCGGGGATCAGGCGGAACAGGAAGAAGCTGGTGACGAGCACGGCGAACAGCGAGACGGCCGCACCGGCCAGCTTGCCCGCCGCGTAGCGGAGATAAGCGGTCGTGCTGCGGGCGCGTGGACTGCGGGCCGACGGCCCGGCCGGAGCCGGGCCGTCGGTCTGCACAGCGTCCACGCCCGCCGCGCCCTTCAGGAGCGCGGGAGTGCTTTCTGTGCTCATGGACTATTCACGGTCTTCCGCGGTGGAACGACGACGCATGGCGAACAGCAGCCCGCCACCGGCGAGGATTACTACGGCGACACCGACCCCGATGAGGACCCCGGTCGAGCTGCCGCTGTCGCCGGACGAACCGTCCGACGCACCGGAGGCCGGGACCGCCGACCACCAGCTCCAGTAACCGTCCTGACCGTAGATGTTGCCCGCGTCCGACGGCATCGTCGTGATGGACTCGATCTGGTCGGTGCGGTAGGCCTCGACGGCATTCGGGTACGCCATGACGTTCATGTACCCCGTGTCGTACAGCCGCGACTCCATCTGCTTCACGAGGTCGGCCCGTTTGGCGGGGTCGTACTCCGCCGTCTGCTTCGCGTAGAGCTCGTCGTACTGCTTGTCGCAGATGAAGTTGTCGGTCTGCGCGGTCTCCTTCGGCTTGACCGGCAGCGCGGCGCAGGTGTGGATCGACATCACGAAGTCGGGGTCCGGATTGACGGACCAGCCGTCGAAGGCGAGGTCGTACTCACCCGCGTACCAGGGGTCGGAGACGTTGTCGCGGCAGTCCACCTTCAGACCGACGCCGAGGTCGCCCCACCACTCCTGGAGGTACTTGCCGATCGCCTTGTCGTTGGGGTCCGTGGCGTGGCACAGGATGCGGAAGTCGAGCGGCTTGCCGTCCTTGCCGGCCCGCTTGCCGGCGCTGTTCTTCTTGTACCCCGCCTCGTCGAGGAGGGCGCCGGCCTTCGCCGGGTCGTAGGCGAGCTTCTGAGCGCCCTCGGGCTTCCAGAAGTACGAGCCGTAGCGGGGCGGGATGTAACCCTCGCCCTCTATGGCGTAGCCCTGGAAGACCTTGTCGATGATCGTCGTACGGTCCACGGCCATGAACAGTGCCTGGCGGACCTTCTGGTCCTGCAGCGCCGCGTGCCCGTCGCCGAACTTCTTGCCGTCCTTGGTCTGCGCGCCCGGGTTGGTGGCCAGTGCGTAGAAGCGGCGTCCGGGGGCGTCGTTCACCTTGATGTTGTCGGCGGTCTTCAGCGAAGCGGCCTGAGCCGGGGTCAGGCTCGGGCTGCCGGCGACGAAGGAAACTTCACCCTTTCGGAGGGCGGCGACGGCTGCGTCCTGGTCCTTGTAGTACCGGAAGACGAGCTCGTCGAACTTGGGCGCTCCGCGCCAGAAGTCCTTGTTGGCCTTGAGCTTCACATAGCTGTCGACCTTGTAGTCCGTCAGGATGAACGGCCCGTTCCCCACGATCGGGAACTTCGTGTCGTTGTTGAACTTGGAGAAGTCGCCGACCTTCTCCCAGACGTGCTTGGGCACGATGGGCACGTCCAGCGCCGTCATCGTCGCCTGGGGCTGCTTCAGCTCGATGACGAGCTTGTCCGGGCTGGGCGCCGTCACCTTCTTGAAGTTGGCGACGAAGCTGCCGTTGGAGGTCGCGGCGCCCTCGTCGGTCATCATCGTGTTGAAGGTCCACGCCGCGTCCTCGGCGGTGGCCTTCTCGCCGTCCGACCACTTCGAGTCGGACCGGATGGTGTACGTCCACGTCAGCTTGTCCGGCGACGGCTCCCACTTGGTGGCGAGGCCGGGGATCGTGTGGCTGTCCTTGGCGTCGTAGTTGGTCAGGAAGTCGTACATCAGGCGGCTGATGCTCGTGGAGAGCAGCCGCTGCGCGAGGAAGGGGCTGAGGGAGTCGACGCTCTGCGCGACCGCGACCGTGAGGGTCGACGTACTGTCAGCCGCCTGCGCCTCCTGCGGGGCTGGGCCGATCGGGTTTCCGGGGACGACCGATCCGGCGGCCAGCGCCAGGGCGGCGGCTCCGGAGGCGAGAAGGATGCGCAGGCGGCCGCGTGGGCGGGCCTGGCGTGGAGGGAATCTTGTGACCATGGACGTGGACCTCGCGTCATGACTCGCATGGTGAAGGCGGGCAGATCTCTGGTTCGCCAGCTGGTGAAGCGAAGGTTTATCAGCGCCGGTCGAGTTGCGTCAACGGTCGGCCAAACCGCGTGTGGTCTGCGGGAATGCAATGAGGGCTCGCACCGTGTGAACGGTGCGAGCCCTCATTGGTTTAGACCTCTACTGCCTTACTGCTGAGGCGCCGGCGGCGGCTGCGGAGGGTGCTGCTGCCAGCCCGCGGGCGGAACGGGGCCTTGCAGTTCGGGCTGTCCGGACTGATGTGCCTGGCCATCGTGTTGTGCGGGCGGCGCCGCCGGTGCCGCAGGTGCCCCGCCGGCCTGTCCCTGGGCGGGTGGCTGCTGCTGCCAGCCGTTGTCCTGTGCGCCCTGGCCGGGGTGCGGCGGGTACGGCTGCTGCGGCGCGGCCGCCTGCTGGGCCGGGGGCTGCTGTCCCCCGTACGGCTGCTGCCCGCCGTAGGGCTGCTGGGGTGGATACGGCTGCTGCGGCTGCCCCGGGTAGGGCTGACCGGGGTACGGCCGGCCCGGCATCGGCTGCTGCTGTCCGGGGTACGGCTGCCCCGGCTGCTGCTGCGGCGCGTACTGCTGCCCGCCGGGCATCTGCTGACCCGGCATCTGCTGTCCCGGCATCGGCGGCGCGAACTGCGGGGGCGGGTTGCTGCCGTCCGCCGTCCACAGCCCCTGCTGCTGCTGGGCCCGCTGGAAGTCCTCCGCGACGAGCGCGGAGAGGTTGAAGTAGGCCTCACGCGTCTTCGGCCGCATCATGTCGAGGTCGACCTCGGCGCCCGCCGCGAGGTGTTCGTCGAAGGGCACGACCACCACGCCGCGGCACCGCGTCTCGAAGTGCTGCACGATGTCGTCGACCTTGATCATCTTTCCGGTCTCGCGGACCCCGGAGATGACGGTCAGGGACCGCTGCACCAGTTCCGCGTAACCGTGGGCCGACAGCCAGTCCAGCGTGGTGGACGCGCTGGAGGCGCCGTCGACGGACGGCGTCGAGATGATGATCAGCTGGTCGGCGAGGTCCAGCACGCCACGCATCGCGCTGTAGAGCAGGCCGGTGCCCGAGTCCGTGAGGATGATCGGGTACTGCTTGCCGAGGACGTCGATGGCCCGCCGGTAGTCCTCGTCGTTGAAGGCCGTGGAGACCGCGGGGTCCACGTCGTTGGCGAGGATCTCCAGGCCGGAGGGCGCCTGCGAGGTGAAGCGGCGGATGTCCATGTAGGAGTTGAGGTACGGGATCGCGCCCACCAGGTCGCGGATCGTCGCCCCGGTCTCGCGGCGCACCCGGCGGCCGAGCGTGCCGGCGTCCGGGTTGGCGTCGATCGCCAGGATCTTGTCCTGCCGCTCGGTGGCCAGCGTCGATCCGAGCGCCGTGGTCGTCGTGGTCTTGCCCACGCCGCCCTTGAGGCTGATGACCGCGATCCTGTAGCACGACAGCACCGGCGTACGGATCAGGTCCAGCTTGCGCTGCCGCTCGATCTCCTCCTTCTTGCCGCCCAGCCTGAAGCGGGACGCGGCGGAGGGGGTGCGGCTGCTCTTGGCCTTCTGCTTGCCCCGGACCAAACGGTCCGACGACAGCTCCACCGCGGCCGTGTAGCCGAGCGGGGCGCCGGGGACGGAACGCTCGCGCTGGTCATGGGTGACCGGCGTCGGCCAGGCGGATCCGGTGCGCGGGTCGACGGGCGGCGCCTGGGGTGCGGGAGGCTGGGGCTGGTACGCCTCGGGCTGCTGCTGCTGCTGCTGCTGCTGCGGAGCGGGCAGGTTCGCTGCGCCCTGGGCCGGCTGCTGAGGGATCTGCGGGGGGAGCGGTGCTCCCTGCGCGGGGAACTGCGGCGGCTGGGCTGCCTGGGGAGCCGGGAAGCCGTACCCGCCCTGAGGCATTGTGCCCGGGGGCAGCTGGGGCGCTCCCTGCTGCTGGGGCTGCTGGGGCTGCTGTGGGAAGCCGTAGCCGCCCTGCTGTGGTGCCTGGGGGAAACCGTAACCACCCTGCGGAGCCTGCGCGTCGGGCCGCACCGGCTGCTGGGGTGCCTGCGGGGACGGCTGCGCGGGCGGCGTGGACGCCTGGGGGAAGCCGTGTCCCGCCTGCGGCGCCTGCGGGAACCCGTAGCCGCCCTGCGGCGCCCCGGTGGCCGGAGCGGCGGGCTGCTGCGCGGGCCACTGAGGCGCGGACCGGGGCGCGCTCGGCTGCTGCGCCGCCGGCTGGAAGGCCGGAGGAAGCGGTGGAAGGGCGCCCTGCGCGGGCGGCGCGGGGGACCACGCTGCGGGTGCGTCGGACGGCGCGGCGCCGGCTGGCGCCTCGTCCGGTGACCCCCCGGCGGCGGGTGCGACCACCGGCGGAGTGTCCTGGGGCGTCGCGCCGGACGCGGTGTCCATGAGCGCGTCGGCGCGCGAGGTCCGTGCGTCGACCGGCCAGTCGTCCGCCTCGGGGGCGTCGGCGGCGGCATCGTTGGAGTCCTGCGCCGTGCCGGTCACGGGGACGTCGGTCCCGGCCGACCCTGATGCCTCGTCCGCCGCGTCCGTCTGCGAGGCCTCGGCAGAATCATCCGTGGGGGCCTGTGCGTCGGCCGCACCGGCCTGCTCCTCGCCGTCGACCTCGGACGGCGCACCCGACGGCGCGGGCTCGGTGGAATCGCCGGAACCGGATGCCTCAGCCCCGGCCTTGTCCGCCTCGCGCTCGGCGATCTCCCGCTTCAGCGCGGCGGGGGAGAAGCGCATGGTCGCGCCGCTCTCAACGTCTCCGCCACCGAACGGGCCGGACGTGCCGCTCACCGCCGCCGGCGCCTCGGAAGGAGCCGGCGGCGCCGGAGGCGAAGCGGGAGCGGGCGCCGGGGAGGCCGGCGCGGGTGCCGGAGGCGCGGGTTCGAAGGAGGGCGAGGGCTGCTCGGACGACGCGGCCGGCGCGGCTTGCGGTGTCGGCCGCCAGCCGGGCTCGAATCCGCCGGAGGCCGGAATCCCCGGCACGGGCAGCGGTGCCCCCTGCGGCGGCGGAGGCGGTGCCAGGTGCGAGCCGGCCCCACCCGACGAGTCACCCGGCGCGTTCTGCGTGTACCAGGCGGGAGGGGTGTAGTCGATGGTGAACTCACCCGTCATCTCGGCGGGATCCGCGTCGGACGACTCGTCGACGGGCGTGTTCCATCCCCCGCTGATCTCGTCCCGATCGCCGTTCACTTTGCCTCCTGGTGTGGTCGAGCACCCTTGTGCCGTGGTGGGTGGGGGCGACCGTTCCCGTTGTCCGGTCCGCCCGGCTCTCCCCCTTGCGACGCGCAGTGCCTGTCCGCAGGTTCCTCTGCCGCGCCCCCACCCACCCTAATCGCCATGGGGCGCACAGCGGCAGGCCGTATCGCTCAGCAACTGTCCCGTAGGTCACGTTCGACCCCCGGGCGGAGCGAGTACGTCGGATCGTGCGGGAACGGGCCTTACGTCACGCCCGGGGACGGCCGGACACACAGGCCGGCCGGACACGGCTGAGAGGTGTCACAGCCGCGACCGCCCACAGCGAGGGGGCGGCCGTCCACGACAGCCGCCCCCTCACCGTGCGTTCCTCTACTTGAGGTCGAACTCGCCGTCCCGCGCGCCCAGCACGAACGCGCGCCACTCGGCCTCCGTGTAGCGCAGCACGGTCCCCGGGTCCAGCGACGAGCGCATGGCGACCGCGCCGTCCGGGAGATGGGCGATCTCGACCCGTTCCTCGACGTCCTCGGTACCGGGTGCGCTGAGCCACTCCACACCCGAGATGTCGAGAGCGTAGAGCTCGTCCTTTTCCTGCTGGGTGCCCACGGCACGCCCCTTCCGTCGAACTGAGTCGTCCACCCGCCATGATCCTGAAAATCGGTGCGCCAGGGGCACGAACGGGACAGGAATCAGTCCATCCGGCGAGCCGCGCCCAGCAATCCCGTCTCGACGTCCGTCGCGCTGGTCATCACCCAGTGCCGGTCGCGGCCGGCCACCCAGAGCGTGACACCGTCCGCCAGGGTCGGCAGCGCCTCGATCTCCGTCCGGGCGAGCTTCAGGATCCGCCCGATCTGCTCAGCCTCGGCGGGAGACACCCGCTGGACGCCCACGAGCGTCGCCGAGCGCATCAACCGGGGCGCCACAGGGCTCAGATAGGGCAGCAGCGTCAGGACCGACTGCCACGGCGAGGACACCACCCGGCCGCGCGGAGGACGCATGCCGCAGTCGCGTACCACCACCACCGGGCTGCTGACGGTGGCACCGGTCGGCGGAACCCTGCCCACGTCATGCAGGGAGATGCACTCGAGGCCGGCGCCCGCAGCCTGCGCCAGCGTCGTCCATGCCTGCGTGCGCCCCGTCTCGACCGCCACCCGCGCACCGGTGGCCGCCGCGCGCAGCGCCAGCACCTGCGCGGTCCACAGCCCGCCGATCAGCAGGATGTCGTACGGCGCCGGCCGGTGGAACCCGATCATCTGCGGGCGGCCCTCGGAGTCGTCGCCGATGATCACGCCGTCGTCCCCGACGGGCAGCGACAACGCGCCCAGGTGGTCCGCCGCCAGGGTGTGGCCCGCGTGACGGGGACCGAGCAGTCCCCGCCTCGGGACGAGTCGCTGTGTCACTGCGCGCCTCCCAGCGGGAGCGTGGCGAGGACGCCCGGCAGCTGCTCGCGGTCCAGCCGTACGAGGCCGACCTCCGCATGCCGTGCGGCTTGCTCCAATGTCCGTCGTACACCGACCAGTTCGGTGTCCGAACCGCCGGTGATCCGTACGTGGCCGCGCACGGACACGTGGCCCTGGTGCGTACCTCGGCGCACCGTCAGGCTGAACGTCGTCGCGTACGCCGGCACCGAGGTCAGCAGGGCGACGAGCCGCGGAAGCGGAGTCGCCCCCCTGCCCAGCTCGGGCCAGCGGTCCACCGCGTACGTCGTGTGCCAGCGGTCGTCGCAGCGCCAGACCCGGGCGGTCTCGGCGGTCCGCCGCTGGGGAGCGGCGTCGGCGCGACCCGCGCGGGCCGAGAGGATCGGGTTGGCGCACGCGGACGTCGCCACCGCGGAGTTCAGTTCGTCCTGGTCCAGGACCGAGGCCCGGAAGCCCGCACCGGTGATCCGGCTCGCCACATGGTCCGCGGCCCGCACCAGGCAGCGCTGAGCCCCGCCCGTACCGCCGCCGCGCGCATCCACGGCCTCCCGGCACAGCTCCGGATCCAGCTTCACCGCCACCCAGGTCATCCGCAGCGCGGGCGCTCCGGTCCTGTCCTGGAGGGGCCCGTACGAGAGCCGGGCGACCGACCGCTCCGGCAGGTGCGGCGCCGGAGCGGGACGCACCTGCTGCACCAGCTGTGCGGACTCCAGCACGATGTCGTCCACCGCGAGCGCGTCACCCAGGAGGGACAGCGGAAGCGCCCGGGCGCCCATGGCCTGGCGCAGCGACTCACCGCTCGCCTCGACCCGCACCACCGCGGTCAGGAACGTGCCGTCGCCGACCATCCCCACCGTGCGGCGTGCGCCGTCCACGTAGATGTAAGGGGCGAATCCCGGCACGCTCTCCGCGACGGGCGCCAGCTGAGGTTCCGTCTCCGGGGGAGGTGCCGCGGCGGTGTTCCTGCGGCTGCGCAGGGAGGACACGGTCGACAGCCAGTCCTGCACGGCCCGGCCCCGGCGGCGTACCACCGCGAGGAGAACCAACAGACAGGCGACGACACCGGCGGGGATCACCCAGGCACCACCCGCGGCGGCACCCACCACGGCGACGGCCAGAGCCGCCTCGACCAGCACCAGCCGGCGCAGCGCGGGACCGACGCGGCCGGTCCTGGAGATCGAGTGGAGCGTGGTCGCCGCAGGGGCGTCGGCAGACGGGCGGGGGGCTGCGCCGTCCGGCCCGTTGCTGCGTTGCCGTCGGGAAGGGCCGGGCGTTCGGTGGGCAGACCGCCTCGTGCGCTCCCCCGTCGCTGCACCCATCGCCGCGTTGCCCCCTCGTGTCCGTATTCACCGTTTTTTGCACGGGCGTTGATCGGGCGATCACCCTACCTGAGCGGTGAGAGCCAAGTGCCAACAGGCATAGTAGGGGTCCCGGTCGGAGGCGCCGGTCCACGGCGGGTGTGGGAACCTGGTCGCCCACTGGGGAGAAGGGGCAGCGCGCACATGGCATCACGGCGGGACGAACTCAATGCCTACACCTTCGCGAAGCGGAGGTTGGTCGCACAGTTCCTGCAGCCCCACCCGTCCGGCTCGGAAGAGGGCGCGCCGCGCCCTCTTCGCGCGGTGGTGCCCGGAGTCGTCGTCGGCGCGGTCGTCCTGGCGGTGTTCGGGGCCTGGGGGATGTTCAAGCCCGTGGCCCCGCAGAAGTGGGACACCCCGTACGAGAACGTCATCATCGCCAGCAAGTCCACCACCCGGTACGTGGTGTTGAAGACCGACGGCAAGACGCAGCTCCACCCGGTGCTCAACATGTCCAGCGCCAAGCTCCTCCTCGCCCCCGACAAGGGCACGGTCGTCAACGTCGACGAGTCGGTCCTCGACAGCGGCAAGATCCCCCACGGGGCGACTCTCGGCATCCCGTACGCCCCGGACCGCCTGCCCGACAAGAGCGAAGCCGGTTCCACGAAGCGCTGGGCGGTCTGCGAACGGCCCGGTGAGGGCGGCAGGGCCATCCAGAAGGCGGCGTTCGTCTTCGCGGAGCGCGAGCAGAAGAAGACCGACGGCGCCGCCAAGCTGCGGGGCGGCGAGGTCATGTACGTCGAGGGCCCCGGGCCGGAGAGGACCCGTTACCTCGTCGACGCCACGGGCAAGGCCTACCCGGTGAAGAACGACGAACTGCTCCTGCGCACCCTGGTCGACGAGGGCCGCGCCCAGCGGGTGTCCGCCGACTGGCTCGCCACCCTGCACATGGGGGACGCCGTCTCCTTCCCCTCCATCGACGGAACTCCCGGCAGCGACGCCGGTGTTCCGGGCCGGCTTCAGCCCGGCGACAACAAGGTGGGGATGGTCCTCGCGGCGACCGCCGGCACCAGGACCCAGCAGTACGTGGTCCTGCCGGGCCGGGTCGCCCCGGTCTCCGACTTCGTCGCCAAACTCCTGCTCAACAGCCGCGCCCTGGTCAACCTGAACCCCGACGGCAAGGTGAAGCACGTCAGCGCCGGAGCGTTCCGGCCCGGCGAGGCGTTCGGGCAGCAGTGGGACTGGCCCACGAGCGAGCCGAAGCCCGTCAACTCCGCGGCCACGACGAGCGGAAGCCGCAACACCGTGTGCAACGTCCTGCGCGACGTCGCGGACAAGGACGGTGCCACGACGCTCAGCACCTGGGCGGGCGCGGGCTTCCCCGCCACCCTGCCCACCGGCTCCAGCAGCGCCTACGTCACTCCCGGATCCGGCCAGCTCTTCCGGCAGTTCAAGGGATCCAGCCCGGAGTCCGGTCCTCTCTTCCTGGTGACCGACACCGGTCTGCGCTACGCCATGCAGTCCAACGGCGACAGCGTCCAGGGCGACTCCGGAATCGGTGAGTCCGGCACGAAGGAGGAGAGGGAGCAGAGGCAGCAGGAGGCACAGCAGGCGCAGAACCAGCTCGGGTACAAGGACGTCACCCCCGCGGCCGTCCCCGCCGCCTGGTCCGCCTTCCTGCCGACCGGGCCACGCCTGTCGACCGGTGCCGCACGCCAGCCGCAGGGTTCGTGAGGAGCGACCACGTGACCACGCACCCCTCCTCCCGCCGACGCCTCCTGACGGCCGGTGCCGCCACGGCCGTCATCCTCGTCACCCTCCCGGCGCTGCCCGCGGCCGCCGAGGACTCCACCCAGTGCACCTTCCCCTCGAAGAAGTACGTGGGCCGCCCCTGGGCGCTGCAACGCGTGCTGATGGACGAACTGTGGGAGGAGTCCACGGGCAAGGGCGTACGCGTGGCGGTCATCGACACCGGTGTCGACGTCAAGAACCCGCAGCTCACCAAGGCGGTGGACACCGGGAGCGGCCGCAACTTCCTCGACAGGGACCTCAAGGACGAGAACGGCAACAAGCTGGAGCGCGGCAAGGAGAACGGCACCACCGACCTGGTCGGCCACGGGACCAAGGTCGCCGGCATCATCGCCGCGCGCGAGGCGAAGGGCACCGGCTTCACCGGCCTGGCCCCCGACGCGACGATCATCCCGATCCAGCAGAACGACGCCGAGGGCCACGGCACGGCGGAGTCGCTCGCCACCGCCATCAGGTACGCCGTGGAACAGGCGGACGCGGACGTCATCAACATCTCCCAGGACACGGCCAACGCGGTGGAGCCCACGGCACTTCTGCAGCAGGCGGTGAACGCCGCCCTGGCCGAGGACGTCGTGGTCGTCGCCTCGGCCGGCAACGACGGCCTGGGCGGAAACGTCAAGAAGACCTACCCCGCCTCGTACGACGGTGTCCTCGCTGTGGCCGCGTCGGACCGGAACAACGAACGGGCGGCCTTCTCCCAGTCCGGGGACTTCGTGGGTGTCGCCGCCCCCGGCGTCGACATGATCTCCACGGTTCCCGGCGGGGGACACTGCTCCGACAACGGCACCAGCTTCTCGGCCCCGTACGTCGCGGGAGTCGCGGCCCTCATCAAGGCCAAGCACACGGACTGGACGCAGGAGCAAATCGTCGCGCAGATCGAGCAGACGGCGGAACGCTCGGTCGCGGGCCATGACCACCTGGTCGGCTGGGGCGTCGTCGACCCGGTGCGCGCTCTGACCGAGGACGACAAGCCCATCGAGAAGCCGGTGGCGCACGAGGGCGTGAGCAAGGGCGAAGCACCGATGCCCGCCGCGTTCCACCTGGGTGAGACCGCCGACGAACGCAACGCGCGACTCGCGACCTATGTCGTGGTGGGCGGTGGAGTCCTGGTCGCCGCCATAGCGGGCGCGGCCGTGGCCATGCGCGACAGACGCCGGCGGCAGGGGCGACCGGGCGGTGCGTGACCCCGGACGACAGGGTGCGTCGGGGAAGTCACGTGATGGACAAGACAGTTGGTCCTGTCAGTGCCATTGGCTAGAGTGATGCGATGGTGCCAGTGGTGTTCACGTGGGTGCGATAGCAACGCGAAACGGACTGTGCAAACGGGGAAACGGGGAAGGGCAGCGACGTGACCAGAGGCAAAGGGGATCTCCGTAAGGGCGTAGGCGCCCTGGAGAAGTTCCAGAAGAGCGTGAACGCGCTGCTGGCGGAACTCGAGAGCTCGCCGGCCGGCAAGTCGAAGGTCGCGGCACAAGCGGTGTCGCGTTCCTCCTTGAGCGGCCAGAACGCATGCTTCGCGGAAGCCGATGGGCTTTACACCCAGTACAACCGCGTCCACGAGTCGCTCGTCACCCTCTCCAAGTCCCTGGGCGACCAGATCGAATACCTGAGCCTCGGCGTGCACGCGGCGGCGGTCGGCTTCGACAACGTGGACGACGACACGCGGCGCCGGTTCTACGAGATCCAGGCGGATCTGGACGAGCAGCGGGAGAAGGCACAGGCGGAGAAGAAGCCTGCGCCGGAGCAGAACGCCGACAAGCAGAGTGACGCGGGGTGGGCAGCCGAATGAGTGAAGCGAACAAGCCGGAACAGGGTTCCGAGGCTCCCCCGCAGCTGACCCCCAAGGAGCAGCAGGAGCAGGACCAGGAGCGCGTCCAGGGACAGTTGGTCGTCACGGACGTCACCCGCCAGATGCAGGGCGTGATGGAGGTGTTCGGCTTCGGGGGCTCAGGCTCCTCGGGCCGGACGTCCTTCGAGGGGCACGAGCTCAACGCGATGATCGACCTGATCGAGAACTCCAATCCGGAGCACCTCGAAGAGGCGGGCCAGGCTCTTCTGAAGGCCAGAACCTCGCTCAACGAAGCGGCGAAGGAACTGGGCGGCTTCATCGAGGGCGTCGACTGGGAAGGCGAGTCCGGAACGGCATTCCGTGACTGGGGCAGCGGTCTGGTCGCGCACGCCTACAAGCTGGGCGAGTTCGCGCAGACGGCCGGCACCCAGATCACGGTCGCGGGCACGGGCCTCGCCTCGGTCCGCAGTTCCCTGCCGCCGCGCGACACCCGTCTGATCCGCAAGTCCCCGGACGACATCGAGTCGCCGGCGCGCATCGACGGCAACCCGGAGTACGCCGCGGCGGTGAAGGTCGAGAAGGACCGCCAGGAGGCCATCAACCAGGCCAACCGGCTGGCGTCCTACTACGCGGTCTCGGAGGAGACGCTGGCGGCCCAGGAGCCGCCTCGGTTCGAGAAGAAGCTCGATGTGGCGATGCCGCGGCCGCAGGGTGGCGGTCGCCGACCGGTCGAGCCTGGCGCATCGTCGGAAGGCTCCGAGTCGCCCAGCAACGTTGACTCCGGCAGCATCGCAGGGAATGTGGTGACCGGCAGGCCCGGGTCTTCAGAGAGTGGCCAAGGCTTTGGAACACCCGCCGCAGTGGCACCTGTTCCGGAAAGGGGCGTCTCGACAGAGATCGACAGCGTCGCCACGCCGCCGGCACCGGTGACCACTCCAGCTACGACACCTCCTGCGCCGACCACGAGCCCTGCGGGCCCAGGGGGCGGCCAGAATCTGCCCCTTGCGAATGGCTTCGTGAACCCATTGACGAACAGTTCGCGGGGGCCCCAGACACCCACGGGTACTCCCCGAGCCTTCGGCCGGGCCGGTGGTGATACCCGGACAGGTAGCGGCCCGGCGTCCAACAGCCACACCACCGGACCTCAGGTGGGGCGCCCCTCTCCCATGAACGGAGGCACGCCGCCCGCACGTGGGGTCGCCGGTCCGCAGTCCCCGACCGTTGGTCGGTCCGGTGTCACGGGTGGCAGGCCGACATCAATGGGTCACGCGGGCACGTCCGGCACTTCCGCCCCGCGTGCAGGCCGAAGCGGCATCGTCGGGGGTACACCCCAGCGCTCCGCCCCCGGGACGGCCGGAGGTACGCGCGGTGCCCTGCGCGGCACGGTCATCGGAGCCGGCGGTGCGGCACGGCCGGGAGGACCGGTCGGCGGGGTCGGACAGAGTGGCGTCGTCGGCACCAAGAGCGGCAACGCACCTCGTCCTGCAGGGCGGGGTACCCCCAGTACCAACGGAGTCGTCGGTACGCCCCGTGGTGGTCCAGCACGCCCCGGGGCAGGTGCGAAGGGCTTCACCGCAGGCGGTGCGGGTCTCGTGCGTGGCCCGGCAGGCCGGAAGGATTCCCGGGGCGAGGAAGAGGATGACGGCCTGCCGCGCCCGGACTACCTGACGGAAGACAGGGAAACGTGGGAAGCCGGCCGACGCGGGGTCGCGCCGCCGGTGATCGAGTAGGTACACGGAAGGTTCAGAAGTCGGGATGACAGCAGGAATGAGCCAGACTCGGAAGCGCCGTATGCCTCTTGGAATGAGAGGACGCCTGCTCGGCACGATGGCTGTGGCCACTGCCTGGAGTGTGGGTTTCGTGGGAGTTGTTCCCTCCGCGCTAGCTGCAGACGTGCAGTCCAAGCAGTGGTATCTCAGTGCCATGCAGGCCGAGGACATGTGGAAGACGACCACGGGCGAGGGCATCAAGGTCGCTGTCATCGACACCGGAGTCAATTCGTCCACGTCGTCCCTGGAAGGGCAGGTCCTCAAGGGGTTTGACGCTACGGGCGTCGAGGGCGACGAGACCGACGACTACGAGGGTCATGGCACCACAATGGCCGAGTTGATCGCAGGCACAGGCAAGGGCGGAGGCTTGAAGGGGCTGGCTCCAGGGGTGAAGATTATCCCGATGCGAGTTGCGAGTTCCGACTGGCACCCGAAGGGCTCCGTGAATTCCCTCGATACCACGGACGCGATTCGGGCTGCCGCCGACACCGACGCTAAGATTATTAGTATGTCGTTCGGTAACGACTTCGCTTTGGATGAAGAACTCGAAGCGGTTAAATATGCTCAGAGTAAAGGGAAGCTCTTCTTTGCGGCCGTAGGGAACGAGGCAAAGAAGGGTAACCCGGTCAGTTATCCCGCAGCGTATCCCGAGGTTGTAGGCGTCTCTTCGGCAGATCGCGAGGGAAAGGTGGCCGAGTACTCGCAGAACGGGAGCACGGTTGATATCGCATCTCCCGGTAACGATATTCCCTACTGGTGTGACGAGACCTTCCAAACTTACTGTGATGGCGACGGAGGAACGAGTGCAGCCACCGCCATCGCCTCCGCCTCCGCCGCCCTCGTATGGTCCGCTCACCCGGACTGGACCGCGAACCAAGTCCTCAACGTCCTCTTCGACACTGCCAGCCGGGACTGGAAAGACGACACGCTCAGCAAGTATCTCGGCCACGGTCTGATTCGCCCTTCCATGAACATCCTGAAGGGCAAGGGCGAACCCGGCGACCCGGACATCAGCCCTCTCACCAAGGAGAAGACGTCCGGCTCCGCAGGCTCAGCCGCCCCATCTGCATCAGCCTCGTCACAGCCTGGGAAGAACGAGAAGGCTGAGGACGCAGCCATGGCAGGCTCCAGCGCGGAGAGGGACGACAACAGCCAACTCGGCCTGATCATCGGCGGAGTGGCAGTCGTGCTCGTGCTCGGCGGCGCCGCTTTCGCGCTCGCCCGCAAGCGCCGCGCAGCCTGATCGACCGTAGTTCCTCATATATGCCCCCGGCGGTCACGCCGGATCGGAAAAGAGCACCAGGAAGGACGCCAGCACCATGGCAGATCAGAAGCTTTCAGATGAAATGCTGCTCAAGCTCGAGGGCGAGCTCACCAAGCGCTTCGAGTCCGTGAAGGGCCAGCTGAAGACGCTCCAGGCCACGATCGACAGCCTGGAAGGCGCATGGAAGGGCGTCGGCGCCAACGCCTTCAACGCCAAGCAGGACGACATCAACCGGAGGATGGGCAACATCGCCACCCGCCTGGTCAACTTCCAGGAAGCGATCAAGGCGGCCCGGACCATCTCGGGCAACACCGAGGACGAGATCAGGCAGGCCCTCCAGGGCGTCGACGTCGTCGGCGGTTACTCGACGGGCTCCGAGGCCAAGACGTCGGCCATCAACGCGCTCTGACCTCATCCGTTCTCGTACGACGTACGAGAACCGTCTCACCGAACTAGATCGAACTGGAGGACCACATGCCCAGCAACGACGGCACGATGGTTGTCACTTATTCAAGCCTGGACCAGGCCGCCGGGGACATCGACCGGCAGAGCAGGCAGCTCCAGGAGGACCTGGCAGCGATCAAGCGCATGGTCGCCAATGTCTCCGAGCTCTGGGTGGGCGAGGCCAAGACGGCGTACGACGCCGCTCAGGCCGGCTGGGACCGCGACGCCACGGGTATCCACACCGCCCTGTCGGAGATCTCCCGCAAGGTGCGCGACGCCGGCACGGCCTACCAGGCCGGTGACAAGCGGGCGCGGGCCAACTTCGAGTAGGCACAGCTCAAGAACGGACCAGGTCAGGGTGGGCACGCACGGGAGGTGCCCACCCTGACCCGTGTCGTGAGGCCGCGCTGCATTTCCCTGTCCGGTTGTCGCGTGTACGGCCGTGCCTCCGCGGCAGGCACCGGATCGCTAGGCTCCGGCCATGACTGCTCAGTGGTACGTCCTCATCGAGGAGGACACCCGTGTGAGTCGACGAGCCGACGGCGTCGACCTGAAACTCCACCGCTGGACCCTGGCGGCCAGTCACCCCGTCCGTGGCACGGAGGAACAAGCGCTCGCGGCGGCCGAGGACGCGGCCCTGCACTACCTGCCGGCCGTCCTGGCACGCCATGCCCGACCGGGTGACACCCCCGCCCGCCGCGCTTTCCTCACCTCCGACGGCGCCTGGCTGGTCCGGCTCCAACAGCACCACCGGGATTGCCACATACGTGTGACGACGGCGCGCCTGATGCACACGCAGGAGGAGACGCTGGCTCCGCCCAAGTCCTTCAAGCAGAAGGTCAAGCACGTTCTGGACGGGCCCGAGCCTTCAGAGGCCCCGTGGGCGCCCAAAGACTAAAGGGTGTCCCGTAACTGGTGGCACGCTTGGTGGGTTGGTCGGGCACAGGTGGGGTGATCTCAGCGGGTGATCCCAAGTGGATCGAGCCCTTCTGTCCCTGGATTGCGTCGGCAGGAGCGGCTCGTGTCGCCCTCGACAGTCAGGGCTCAAGCACCCTGCTGCGGGACGGAGGCCACAACCACCGACCCCTGCTGCCCCGGAGGCTGGGGCGGTCCGGCCACCATCGCCTGCACGAGTGCCGACAGCACCTCGCCGCGTTGCTCCTGGGACAGATCGCCATCAGCAATCAAACGCTCGGCAGCAAGGTAGCGCGACAATTCCAGCGGCTGGTCGAAGTAGGACCGCAGGTGCGTCGCCGCCGCCTCCTGCGACCGTACGAACGTCTTGCTCACGAACGCGGCCAGCGCAGCGGACACCGCCCCTAGACCTCCAACAACAATGGCGCCGGCCGTCGTGCTGGCGACCAACGCCAGAATGGTAAACAGCACCAGGAGAACGAAGCCGGTCCACATCGCCCGCTGCGCGCTCTTGAAGGACTTTTTCGCCTGACCGGTGGCAATCTCGTGATACAGGCTCAGACGCGCGTGCGTAGTCGTCCACAACTCCGGCAATCCCAAGGCGCCGTGCCGGGGCTCCTCCGACGTATCCTCTTCGACCTGGTCCGACGGCTGCGGCTGGCCTTCCTGAGGCCGCCGCTGGGGGGAGACATGAAGATCGCGCCCAGCTGGGGCGACGCCGACGGAACCTACCCCACGCAGCGCAGACTCCAGCGCAACCTCCGCAGCGTTCAATCGAGCTCGACTCTCGCCGATCCTCTCTCGGTCATGATCCTTGAGCACGATTGGTATGACCGCTAATGTCGCTGCACTCGTCACCCCTAGGATGAGTCCGAGGACGAGAGAGCCGAAGAGGCCAATATCTACATCCTTGTCAGTCATCAAAGCGTCAATCCACCCGAGACGATCTGCCGTGTAAGCGATCGCAGTCGAGCAGATGACCAGAAGTACCGTCCCCCCAAGTCGCGTCCGAAACCAGCGTCCCGATCCCATGTTGCGCATGGGGATGACGATGCCGTGTCCGCGTAGAGGCGTCCACCGCTTCCAGGTTTTCTCGCTGGGCACACACGAATCGCGCATCCCCCCAAGGGCTGTCTCGTAAATAGCGGGCGCATCGGTGTTCGGCGTTGTCCTCCTCTCGGCCTCTCGGCCGCGCAGGAGTGGGCGTCCGGCTCTTCTGCGGTGCGGGACGATCAGGCCGGTTTCCAGGTAGGCGCCGTCTGCGATGACTGTTGTCCCGGCCGCGACGGCGGGCAGGTCCGGTTCTCGCCAGGGTGGGCGTCGGCCTTGTTCCCGGGGACGGGGTGGGCTGAGGCGATCACCAGGCGGCTGTCCGCATCGATGATGACCTGCGCGTTCGCCGAGAACCGATAGGTGCGGGAGGACGCGGCGACCTTGCGGTCGCGGACCGGGACCGGGGTTCCGTCCACGATGCACAACCGTTCGACGTCCGCGACGGGCCGCGGTGCCGGCTCGATCGCGAGGAGCGGCCGCAGGCGATGGATGACCCGGCAGACGGTGGCCGGGGAGATCCCGAAGAGCGAGGCGAGCCGGCGGCGCATCGTGAGGTTGGACCGGTGGTAGCCGGCCACCAGGAGGACCCGGTCCGCCAGCGGCAGGCACCACGGGCGCCCTCCACCGGGACCGTTTCCTCCCCGCTCCCGTACTACCTTCACCGACTTCTCGAACCGGCCCATGCGCAAGCCGGTGAACGTCTCCACCCACAACGGCTCGGCCCGCAACACCCCACCGATACACGAGGAATGCCTTGTCCCAGGCGTTCTGCAACAACCTTCAGGGGAAGCGTCCGAGCTGGGGCATTCAGCACTTCAGCTGTTCAACAGGGACCACCACCAAGCGATGCTGGCGATGGGCAGGGGCTGGTCGGCCCCCCGTTCCTCGAAGGGCGCGGCCGCGCTGCCGGCTGGGAGGTCGGCAGGGTTCTCCGGATTGACGTAGCGATTCGTGGTGAGCGACCAGTCGTAGTCGGCACGGATCCAGGAGTCGCAGTCCGTGATCCACCGACGGAGTTCGGGGCCCGCGTCGCTGAGGATCTGGTCGCGGAGTCGGAGGTACAGGGCCATGGCGCGGGTGTGCATCATGGCGGTCTCGTTCACCGCTTCTTCGAGGGAGCACCCCCGTTCGTGCGCGATCAGGTCGACGATGTTCCCGTATCCGTCCTGGCTGCGCTGGCGTTCCTTGTGGTACGAGACGAGGTCGTTGGACCACCCGATGATCGAAGCGAAGACCTCGACGAACCCGCGGACCTCGTGGCGCTCGTAATCGGCTGCCGGGAGGTCGTACCCGTGGATGATCTCGCTCAGCGTCGAGAAGATCTTGACGCCCGACGAGTCGAGACGGACCGCCAGATGGTCGGAGAGGCTGGGGATCCGCCCGTGGGCGCCGTTGGCCGCCATCCAGATCTGGCCCTGGAGGTAGGCACGGAAACTGGCTGCCCAACGAGCTGTCTGCACCGGAGTCGTCAGCTCGTCGAGCCGCAGGCGTAACTCCAGGAGGGCGGCGCTGTAGGTGTCGTCGGCAGGGGCGGCCCAGGGGACTTCGACGACGCGCTGCAGCTTGGTGATGATGAGCAGTGTGGCGTCCGGGGAGGAGGCCGACGGCCCTTCGTCGCAGAACTCGTCGTCGAACGCGAAGAGCCACATGAGGAAGTCCGACGTCCACTGCAGGGCGGCAAGGCGCCCGGTGGGTGCGCCACGGCTGGTGATCTCGCCCACGGCGATACGCGTGAGCCGTTCACGCTGAGCCCCGTCGGAGTAGAGGCCGTAGCGATCGAGCCAGGCGGCCGATGCCTGGTCGATCTGACGCCAACTCGGGTGGATCCCCGACGGAAGCGGAACCCACAGCTGAGGAATCTTCGGCGCTGGAGCTGGGGAGGTCATGTACCGCCCTTTCACATGTGCTTTTCAATGCCTCTGAGCCCCGGAAGTTAGCAAGGTGCATGAGGAACGGGTACGGCCTTTTCAGGCCTGGTTGGCTGGCGAGCAGCTGTGCTTTCCAGCCGTGCATCGCATGTCGAGCTGCCTGTCCGGCGTCCATGAGACGTGCGAAAGTGGTGGATCACGCCACGTTCGCCGGTGCGCGATCCGGGCGTGTCGTTGGCCCGAAAGTGCCTCTTGTCAGTTCAGCTTTCACAGACCCAGCGGTGGAGCACCAGATTCCGTCCATACCCTGCGCGCTGCGACCGAGTGCTGCGGCTGACGTGGCACCGTACGCACAGGCCGTCCCCCGGAGGCGACCGGGCGTGACCGCCGTTCGACTGCCGCCTCCTCCGAGCCGCAGAGCTGCTCTCGGTCGAGTCGCAGAGCTGCTCTCGGTCTGCAAGAGGACCCGAAGGGCACCTGGGCAGCGTGACCGGGTCGAGCTGTCGGCCGCACCCCGTCGGCTGCTCCCACGCGGTCCCTGCCGTGTGCGGGACCCGTTCGGCCGGTACATGGAAGAAGTGGACGTCCGGAATCGCTGTGTCGCGCTGTCACCGCCCGGACACGGCAGCGGGCGGTGACACCGGCGAGTCACCGCCTGCTGTCACCGCCCGCTCCGTCACCGCCGGCGCTCCGCCGACGCCACGGGGCCTACCGCTCGACGTCCATCAGCCCGGACTGCACCAGCGGGTTCCCGCGGCGCCGGGTGACGAAGACGCCTCGCCCCGGGGGCATCGGGCGCGGCCGTACGTTGCCGAGGATGTCGCCCTCGATGGGGTCGCCGGAGAGCATCAGGCCCTGGGCCCCCAGCTCCAGCATCCGCTGCATGAAGGGCTCATACAGGGAGCGTCCGGCGCCGGCCGTGCTGCGGGCGATGATGAACCGGACGCCGACGTCCCGGGAGAACGGCAGCATCTCGGCGAGCTTGCCCAGCGGGTTCCCGCTGGACGTGGAGACCAGGTCGTAGTCGTCGACGACGACGTAGACCGTCGGGCCGCTCCACCAGCTGCGCTCACGCAGCTCCTGGGCCGTGACGTCGGGGGACGGCGTACGACGCTTCATCAGGTCGTACAGCGCGTCCGTGTGGTGCTCCATGTTGTTGGACATGGGCACGTACTCCGCGAGGTGCGTCGCGGGGGTCACGTCGAGCAGTGCCCGCCGGTTGTCGATGACGAAGAACTTGGCGGCGTTCCCCTCGTACCGCTCGGTCAGCTGCTTGATGAGCAGGCGCAACAGGTTGGACTTGCCGGACTCGCTCTCGCCGAACACCAGGAAGAACGGGTCCCGCTCGAAGTCGAGGAAGACCGGCTCCAGGTTGTTCTCGTCGATGCCGAACGCGATGCCCCGCTCCGGCTGCGCGTACCCCGCGGGCAGCTCGCGCGCAGGGAGTTCGCGCGGGAGCAGCCGGACCGCCGGGGCGGGAGCCGCCGTCCAGTGACGGGCGACCTCCTGGTTCATGGCCGCCGTGGCCTCGGAGAGGTCGCTGTCGGAGTTGATGCCGTCGATCCGCGGCACCGCGGCCATGAAGTGCAGCTTCTCGGGGGTCAGGCCGCGGCCGGGCACACCGGAGGGCACGTTGACCGCGGCCTTGCGGTCGAGTTCGGAGTCCATGACGTCACCGAGCCGCAGTTCGAGCCGGTTCATCAGGTGGTCCTTCAGGTTGGCCCGGACCTCCATGGAACGCGACGCCGTGACGATCAGGTGGATGCCGTAGCCGAGGCCGCGCTGCGCGATGTCGATGGCTGCGGCTTCGAGGGCCTCGTAGTCCGTGCGGAAGTTGCCCCAGCCGTCGATGAGGAGGAAGACGTCGCCCCACGGCTGGTCCGTCACCGAGATCTCACCGCGCGCCCGCAGCCTGCGGAAGGTGGCGATGGAGTCGATGCCCGCGCTGCGGAAGTACTCCTCGCGGCGCGCCATGATCCCGTACACCTCGGCGACCGTACGGCGCACGCGCTCCGGGTCGAGCCGCGACGCGATCCCGCCCACGTGGGGCAGCCCGGAGACGGAGGCCATGCCGCCGCCACCGAAGTCGAGACCGTAGAACTGCACCTCGTGAGGCGTGTGCGTGAGGGCGAAGCCCGCGATGAGCGTGCGGAGCAGAGTGGACTTGCCCGACTGCGGACCACCGGTGATCTGCATGTGGCCGGCCGCGCCGGAGAAGTCCCGGTAGAGCGTGTCGCGGCGCTGCTCGTACGGCTTGTCGACCACGCCGAGCGGCACGACCAGGCGCCCCGAGCCCTCGAACCCGGGCTGGGTGAGCCCTCGGCCCTCGACCGCGGAGAGTCCCGGCAGGAGCTCGTCCAGCGACGGCGGATTGTCCAGCGGGGGCAGCCACACCTGGTGCGCCGAGGCGCCCCGGCCCTCCAGCCGGCGCACGATCACGTCGAGCACGGTGTCGGCCAGCGCGTCGTCCTCGGCCTTGCGCGCCTCGGGCACCCCGGGCTGAGCCGTCGGCTGCACGTAACGCACCGGCACCGGGGCGGCGGTGAAGAGCACGGGCCTGCGGTCCACCGGCAGCGGACCGGAGGACGCCGCCGGCTCGGAGCCCGAGCGGTACACGCCGGAGACGTACGCAGCCTTGAAGCGCACCATCTCGTCCGTGCCGTACTTCAGATAGCCCGAACCGGGGACATTGGGCAGGTGGTAGGCGTCGGGGACGCCCAGCGCGGCCCGGGACTCGCCCGCGGAGAACGTCCGCAGCCCGATCCGGTACGACAGGTAGGTCTCCAGGCCGCGGAGCCGCCCCTCCTCGAGGCGCTGCGAGGCCAGCAGGAGGTGGACGCCCAGCGAACGGCCGATGCGCCCGATCTGCACGAACATCTCGATGAAGTCCGGCTTGGCCGTCAGCAGCTCGCTGAACTCGTCGATGACCAGGACGAGGGAGGGGATGGGCTGCAGCGGCGCACCCGCGGCCCGCGCCTTCTCGTAGTCGTGGATGTTGGCGTAGTTGCCGGCGTCGCGCAGCATCTCCTGGCGGCGGTTGAGCTCGCCGCTGATGGAGTCGCCCATGCGGTCCACCAGCGTCAGGTCGTCCGCCAGGTTGGTGATCACCGCTGCGACATGGGGCATCTGCGCCATACCGGCGAAGGTGGCACCGCCCTTGAAGTCCGCGAGGACGAAGTTGAGCGTCTCCGAGGTGTGGGTGACGGCCAGGCCCAGGACGAGCGTACGGAGCAGCTCGGACTTGCCGGAGCCGGTGGCGCCGACGCAGAGGCCGTGCGGCCCCATGCCCTCCTGCGCGGCCTCCTTGAGGTCCAGCATCACCGGGGCGCCGTCCTCGCCGACGCCGATCGGCACCCTGAGGCGCTCCGCCTGCGAGCGGGGGCGCCAGGTCCGGCTCACGTCGACCGAGGCGGCGTCACCGAGATTCAGCAGATCGGTGAACTCCAGGTTGGCGAGCAGGGGTTCGTCGTCGTCGCCGCCCGAGGCCACGTGCAGGGGGGCGAGCTGACGGGCCAGCGCCTCGGCGGCCTCCTGGCTCAGCAGATCGGGGACGCCGTCGTACACCAGGCCGTGCCCCGACTCCAGCTGGAGCGCGTGGGGATCCACCACGATCGAGAGCCCGCCGCGCGCTCCGTTGACCTGGCCCGTGACGATCTCGACGACCGTCACGCCCTGGAGGCCCTCGGCGGACGCGAGCGCGGACGTCGCGGGCACGGACTCGCCGTCGAGCACGACGACGACGTGCGGCTGGTCCATGAGCGGCTGACCGCCCGGCTGGAAGCGGGGCCGGCCGTCGAGGCGGCCCGCGAGCATCTCCTCGAGCTCCGCGACGCTGGTGCTGATCAGACGGCGGCTGCCGGCACCGTCGATGGCGCCCCGCACCTGGACGTGCGGAAGCCACTTCGTCCAGTCCCAGCGTGGAGCGGCCTCGCGGCCGGCCGCGACGGCGATGATCAGGTCCTCGGGGGAGTGGAGCGAGGCGAGCGCCCCTACCATCGCGCGGGCCGTGCCACGCGCGGACTCGGCCTCGCCGCTGATCGTCAGGTGGTAGAAGGCGCGCAGGGAGACGGCCATCGGCAGGCCGTCCAGCGTGCTGTGCGTCGTCAGGAACTGCTGCATCGCCCCGGCGGTCAGCGGCTCCAGCTCGTCGACCGGTGCCGTGTCGGGTGCGATCAGCGGGGTGGCGAGTTCCTGGCTGCCCAGGCCGATGCGTACGTGTGCGAAGTCCCCGTCCCCGACGCGGCGCTCCCACACCCGGCTGCCCTCGGCGACGAGCGCCCACAGCTGCTCGGGGGAGGGATGCAGGTAGAACTGTGCGTCGCGCTGCTCCCGGGCGGTCCTGAGCACGGCGCGACGGGTCTGCGTCAGATACTTCAGATAGTCGCGCCGCATGTCGGCGAGCTGGCCCTGGGTGCCCCGCCGGAAGCGGACGATCATGGCGACGGCCATCGCGACGGTCGACGCAATCATGATCATGCCCATGATCCGCATGATCGGGTTCGGCGTCATGAAGAAGAAGACGACGGAACCACCCATACCGAGCATCGGCAGCAGCTGCATCATCACCCCCTCCTGCTGCCCACGAGGCAACTCCGGCGGAGGTTGCAACTGCACCTGCTCGCCCGGAACTTCGGAGGGGAGGGCCCGCGGTGGGCGCTTGACGACGATCTGGCTCACAGCTCACCAATTCCCTTGCCGGACGGAACTGTTCCTATCGGCGCCCCCGTGGCGACGGGTTCCGTCCGCGGGAGGATCCTACTGGCGTACCCGGTGACCCGAGGGCGGTAGGGTGTCGCGACGCGTGTACGCATCCGCTAACTACCGCAAAAAAATGGGTCATTCGGGACGGACTCGGAAACCGTGATCCAGGGGTGCGCCGCAGGAGATCCAGGAGAGGCATGAGGGGGAGCAGCACGTGACTACGACGGCGCAAACGGCGGCCACCGGATCCGGTCGGCCCGGTCCCGGAGTTCCGTCCGGCAACGGAACCGGCTTCTGCCGGGTCACGGTCGTCGCGCCCGACAGCCGCGTCGACGTGGCGCTGCCCGAGGACGTCGCCGTCGCCGACCTCTACCCGGAGATCCTCCGGCTGTCGGGGCAGAGCCCCACCCAGGGCGCCCCGGTCGGCTACCACCTGGTGCGGCGTGACGGCACCGTCCTCGACGGCGGGCGCACGCTGGCCGGCCAGCGCATCCTCGACGGCGAGCTGCTGTCCCTGCGGCCCTTCTCGGAATCGCTGCCCCCGGCGGTCTTCGACGACGTCTCCGACGCCGTGGCCACCGCGGTGGCCCGGGACCGGACGCTCTGGGGTGACGCCCTCATGCGCACCGCCGGGCTCTTCGGCGGCTCCGTCCTGCTGGTCCTGCTCGGCTTCGTCCTGTGGACCTCCGACATCCGGCACGACATGCACGGCCTGCCGGGCATCCTGGCCGCCGTCACCGCCGTACTCCTGCTCGCGCTGGCCTGCGTGCGCGCGCGTGTCTACGCGGACCGCGGCTCGTCCATCGCCCTGGGCATCGGTGTGCTCGCCAATGCCGCGGTCGCCGGTGCCGGGCTCCTGCCGCTCAGCGCGGGCCAGGGTGTCGGAAGGCTCCAGTTCCTGCTCGCCTGCGCCGCCGTGCTCGTGGCGTCGGTGATCCTCATGATCGCCGCCCCCGAGGGCGACGGGACCTTCGTCGCGTTCGTCTTCGCCTCCGCGATCGGGGCGCTGGTGACCTTCGTCGCGATCATGACCGGCATGACGCCGGCCGAGACCGCGGCCGTCTGCTCCCCCCTGTCCGTCGGGCTCCTCGCGTTCCTTCCCGGGCTCTCGACCCGCTTCGCCCGCCTCCCGATCGGCTTCGAACCGCCCCGGACCACCGTCGGCGACTACGGCACGGCCGACCCCGCACCGCAGGGCCCGGTCGACGCCGGCCGGATCGCCGCCCAGGCGCGGCGCGGCCACGAGCTGCTCGTCGGCCTGGTCGGGGGATGCGCGCTCGTGGCCGTCGGCGCCGCCGCGGTGCTCGGCTTCTCGGACGGCGTCTGGGGCCAGCTGCTGGCGCTCGCCACGGGCGTGGCCATGCTGATGCGCGCCCATCTGTTCCGTTACACCGCCCAGGTCGGCTGCGCCCTGGGGGCCGGCCTCGCCGCCCTCGTGCTCCTCGGCCTCGGGCTGTCGCTCAACCCGCCGGTCGAACTGACCGCCGAGGCCCTCCGCGGGGACGGCGCCGGTCTCGACATCCGTACGATCTGGCTCACCGCCGCCGTCGCCGGTGTCGCGGCCCTGATCACCGCCATCGGGCTGATCGTGCCGCGCAAGGGGGTCACCCCGTTCTGGGGGCGCTTCCTGGAGGTCGCCGAGGCGTGCGTACTCCTGACGCTGCTGCCCCTGTGCCTCGCCGTCTTCGACGTCTACCACTCGATCCGGGCGCTCACCAGCTGACCCTCCTGCCGCGCACCGGCGGCAGGGACGGCCGGGTCCACGGCGGCTGGTACGCTGTGTGACGGCCGTTTGTGTACGCGCCTCCGGGATCATCCTGAGGGCTGCGCTCATCGGACCTCCGCCTCCGAGTCATGGAAGCTCCCCTGAGATCAAGACCAGGGGCACTCGTGGGCGCATCGAACACCAAGAGGAGTACGCGTGCCGCTCGACGCCGCTACGAAGAAGCAGATCATGTCCGAGTTCGCGCAGAAGGAGGGCGACACGGGATCCCCCGAGGTCCAGGTCGCCATGCTCTCGCGCCGCATCTCGGACCTGACGGAGCACCTCAAGACGCACAAGCACGACCACCACTCCCGTCGTGGTCTGCTGATCCTGGTCGGCCAGCGTCGCCGCCTCCTGCAGTACCTGGCCAAGAAGGACATCCAGCGCTTCCGTGCGCTCGTCGACCGCCTCGGCATCCGCCGTGGCGCGGCCGGCGGCGCCAAGTAAGGACGCTGTGAAAGGGAGCGGTTCCCACTTCTAGGGGGCCGCTCCCTTTGCCGTACGTGCGGTACCGGGGGGAACCTCAGTAACCTGGACGTACGACTAAGGACGAGGAGAGGCGCGCCACGGCCGCCGCCGGTCCTCGGTAGTGGCCCCCGGGACAACGCCCGGGAGCTTCGATCGAAGACCGGCCCCGCACACACGGTGCGCTTCTCCGCACCGTCCTGAGCCACACGGGCGTCAGGACGAAAGACGACGAGTATGGAGAAATCACTAGTGGAGAACGAGACCCACTACGCCGAGGCCGTTATCGACAACGGAACCTTCGGCACCCGCACCATCCGCTTCGAGACGGGCCGCCTGGCCAAGCAGGCCGCAGGCTCCGCCGTCGCGTACCTGGACGACGACACCATGGTGCTGTCGGCCACCACCGCTTCCAAGCGGCCCAAGGACCAGCTCGACTTCTTCCCCCTCACGGTGGACGTCGAGGAGCGGCAGTACGCGGCCGGCAAGATCCCCGGCTCCTTCTTCCGCCGTGAGGGCAGGCCCTCCGAGGACGCGATCCTCACCTGCCGCCTGATCGACCGCCCGCTGCGCCCCTCCTTCAAGAAGGGCCTGCGCAACGAGATCCAGATCGTCGAGACGATCATGGCGCTCAACCCCGACCACCTGTACGACGTGGTCGCGATCAACGCCGCCTCCGCCTCGACGATCCTGGCGGGCCTGCCCTTCTCCGGCCCGATCGGCGCCACCCGCGTCGCCCTGATCAAGGGCCAGTGGGTCGCGTTCCCGACGCACACCGAGCTCGAGGACGCCGTCTTCGACATGGTCGTCGCCGGTCGCGTCCTCGAGGACGGCGACGTCGCGATCATGATGGTCGAGGCCGAGGCCACCGAGAAGACCATCCAGCTCGTGAAGGACGGCGCCGAGGCCCCGACCGAAGAGGTCGTCGCCGCGGGCCTCGAGGCCGCGAAGCCCTTCATCAAGACGCTCTGCAAGGCCCAGTCGGACCTCGCCTCCAAGGCTGCCAAGCCCACCGGCGAGTTCCCGGTCTTCCTCGACTACCAGGACGACGTCCTGGAGGCGCTCAGCAAGGCCGTCAGCACCGAGCTCGCCAAGGCGCTCACCATCGCCGGCAAGCAGGAGCGCGAGGCCGAGCTGGACCGCATCAAGGAGATCGCGGGCGAGAAGCTCCTCCCGGCCTTCGAGGGCCGCGAGAAGGAGATCTCCGGTGCCTACCGCGCGCTGACCAAGAAGCTGGTCCGCGAGCGCGTCATCAAGGACAAGGTCCGCATCGACGGCCGCGGCGTCACGGACATCCGTACGCTCGCCGCCGAGGTCGAGGCCATCCCGCGCGTGCACGGCTCGGCGCTGTTCGAGCGTGGCGAGACCCAGATCCTGGGCGTCACCACCCTCAACATGCTCCGCATGGAGCAGCAGCTGGACACCCTCTCCCCGGTGACCCGCAAGCGCTACATGCACAACTACAACTTCCCGCCGTACTCCGTCGGTGAGACCGGCCGCGTGGGCTCGCCCAAGCGCCGCGAGATCGGCCACGGCGCGCTCGCCGAGCGCGCCATCGTGCCGGTGCTGCCGTCGCGCGAGGAGTTCCCCTACGCGATCCGCCAGGTCTCCGAGGCGCTGGGCTCCAACGGCTCGACGTCCATGGGCTCGGTCTGCGCCTCCACCATGTCCCTGCTGAACGCCGGTGTGCCCCTCAAGGCCGCCGTCGCCGGTATCGCCATGGGGCTGATCTCGCAGGAGATCGACGGCAAGACCCACTACGTCGCCCTCACCGACATCCTCGGTGCGGAGGACGCCTTCGGTGACATGGACTTCAAGGTCGCCGGTACGAAGCAGTTCGTGACCGCGCTCCAGCTCGACACCAAGCTCGACGGCATCCCCGCCTCGGTCCTGGCCGCCGCGCTGAAGCAGGCCCGTGACGCGCGTCTGCACATCCTGGACGTCATGAACGAGGCCATCGACGTCCCGGACGAGATGTCCCCGAACGCCCCGCGGATCATCACCGTCAAGATCCCGGTGGACAAGATCGGTGAGGTCATCGGCCCCAAGGGCAAGATGATCAACCAGATCCAGGAGGACACCGGCGCCGACATCACGATCGAGGACGACGGCACCATCTACATCGGTGCCCAGCAGGGCTCGCAGGCCGAGGCCGCCCGCGCCACGATCAACGCCATCGCCAACCCGACCATGCCGGAGGTCGGCGAGCGCTACCTGGGTACGGTCGTCAAGACCACCACCTTCGGTGCCTTCGTCTCCCTGATGCCCGGCAAGGACGGTCTGCTGCACATCTCGCAGATCCGCAAGCTCGCCGGTGGCAAGCGCGTGGAGAACGTCGAGGACGTGCTCGGCGTCGGCGCCAAGGTCCAGGTCGAGATCGCGGAGATCGACTCCCGCGGCAAGCTCTCCCTCATCCCCGTCATCGAGGGCGAAGAGGACGAGAAGAAGGACGACACCGACAAGTGACGTCCCGTAGTTCCGTGACGACGGCCCGCCCCTCCTCGGAGGGGCGGGCCGTCGCCCGTACCCAAACCCTTCTCAAGGGCAGCAACGGCATCGGTACCGTCCGCCGCACCGTCCTCCCGGGCGGTCTCCGGGTCGTCACCGAGACGCTGCCCTCCGTCCGCTCCGCCACCTTCGGCATCTGGGCCAACGTCGGTTCGCGCGACGAGACGCCCACCCTGAACGGCGCGACGCACTACCTCGAACACCTCCTCTTCAAGGGCACGGCCAAGCGCAGCGCCCTCGACATCTCGTCCGCGATCGACGCGGTCGGCGGCGAGATGAACGCCTTCACGGCGAAGGAGTACACCTGCTACTACGCGCGGGTCCTGGACACCGATCTCCCGCTGGCCATCGATGTCGTCTGCGACATGCTGACCGGCTCCCTGATCGACCCCGAGGACGTCGACGCCGAGCGCGGCGTCATCCTCGAGGAGATCGCGATGACGGAGGACGACCCGGGCGACTGCGTGCACGACCTGTTCGCGCACACCATGCTCGGCGACACCCCGCTCGGCCGCCCCGTGCTGGGGACCGTGGACACGATCAACGCGCTGAACCGCGGCCAGATCGCCCGCTTCTACAAGAAGCACTACGACCCCACGCACCTGGTCGTCGCCGCCGCGGGCAACGTCGACCACGCCACGGTCGTACGCCAGGTCCGCAAGGCGTTCGAGCGCGCGGGCGCCCTGACCCGCACCGACGCCGTCCCCACGGCGCCGCGCCAGGGCTCCCGCACCCTGCGCGCCACAGGGCGTGTCGAGCTGCTCAACCGCAAGACCGAGCAGGCCCACGTCGTCCTCGGCATGCCGGGCCTGGCCAGGACCGACGAGCGCCGCTGGGCGCTCGGCGTCCTGAACACCGCGCTCGGCGGCGGGATGAGCTCCCGCCTCTTCCAGGAGGTCCGGGAGAAGCGCGGCCTCGCCTACAGCGTGTACTCGTACACCTCGGGCTTCGCCGACTGCGGGCTCTTCGGCGTCTACGCCGGCTGCCGTCCCAGCCAGGTGCACGACGTCCTCAGGATCTGCCGCGACGAGCTCGACCGCGTCGCGGCGGACGGCCTCGGCGACGAGGAGATCAGCCGCGCCGTCGGCCAGCTCGCCGGTTCCACCGTCCTCGGCCTGGAGGACACGGGCGCGCTCATGAACCGCATCGGCAAGAGCGAGCTCTGCTGGGGCGAACAGATGTCCGTCGATGACATGCTGGCCAAGATCGCGGCGGTCACCCCCGACGAGGTCCGGGCCGTGGCGGCCGACGTCCTCGGACAGCGGCCCTCGCTCTCGGTCATCGGCCCTCTGAAGGACAAGCAGGCGGACCGTCTCCACGAAGCGGTCTCCTAATCACTCCGTAAGGAAAGAGCACATGAGCAAGTTGCGCGTGGCCGTTCTCGGCGCCAAGGGACGCATCGGTTCCGAGGCGGTACGAGCCGTGGAGGCCGCCGACGACATGGAGCTCGTCGCCGCGCTCGGCCGCGGCGACGGGCTGGAGGCCCTCACGGACAGCGGGGCCCAGGCGGTCGTCGAGCTGACCACACCCTCGTCGGTGATGGACAACCTCGACTTCTGCGTCCGGCACGGGATCCACGCCGTCGTCGGCACCACCGGCTGGACCGACGAACGGCTCGCGCAGCTGAACACCTGGCTCGCCGGCTCCCCGGAGACCGGTGTGCTCATCGCGCCGAACTTCTCCATCGGCGCCGTCCTCACGATGAAGTTCGCGGAGCAGGCCGCCCGCTACTTCGAGTCCGTCGAGGTCATCGAGCTCCACCACCCGAACAAGGCGGACGCCCCCTCCGGCACGGCCACCCACACCGCACAGCTCATCGCGGCGGCACGCGACAAGGCCGGAGTGGGGCCGCAGCCCGACGCCACCGCCACGGCGCTCGACGGGGCCCGCGGCGCGGACGTCGACGGGGTCCCGGTCCACTCGGTCCGGCTCCGCGGCCTCCTCGCCCACCAGGAGGTCCTGCTCGGCGGCGAGGGCGAGACACTCACCCTGCGGCACGACTCGCTGCACCACAGCAGCTTCATGCCGGGCATCCTGCTCGGCACCCGCCGCGTGGTGACCACTCCCGGCCTCACCTTCGGCCTGGAACACTTCCTCGACCTGAACTGACTGGGCCCACCCCCATGCGCGCAAAGCTCACCTACGCCGTCACCGCTGCCGTCCTGGTCTTCTACTTCGTCCTGGCCGGCAGCCGGGGCGTGCTGCTCATCCGGCACGGCACACTTCTCACGGTCACCTTCGGGGTGGCCGTGCTGATCCTGCCGGTGATCGGCATCTGGTTCCTCTGGAAGAACACCCAGTTCGTCCGCAGGGCCAACGCCCTGGCCGCCGTACTCGACGCGGAGGGCGGCCTGCCCGTCGACGAGCTGGTGCGCACGCCTTCGGGCCGCATCGACCGCGACTCCGCCGACGCCGTCTTCGCGCGGCGGCGTGAGGAGGCCGAGGACAGCCCGGACGACTGGCGCTGCTGGTTCCGGCTGGCGGTCGCCTACCAGGACGCCAGGGACACCCCACGGGCACGTAAGGCGATGCAGCGCGCCATCGCCCTGCACATGGACAAGCCGGTACGCGCCTGATCGGCGCCGTACCGGCCTGTGCGGGTCCCTGCGGCCTGGGGCCCCGGCGGGTCAGCCGGTGCGGTACTCGTCGCCCCAGGCCTCGATGGAGTCCGTGGCACGCTCGAAGGCCTCCGCGCGGGCCAGGAAGTCCGCGTTGTGGTCGGTGACCAGCGGAGCCAGCGGCTGGCCCCCCTTGCGCACCACGACCAGAGCCTGTCCCTGGACCGTGCGCGGGAATCCGAGCCACTTCACCGGCTGCTGCACCGTGCGGACCGCAGCGGCGTCCCGCCACTGCACGGTCGTCGTGCGGAAGAAGCCCACCCGGCGCACGCCGTGGCGGCTCACCCAGGCGCCGACCCGCAGGAGCCGCAGGGCGCAGACGATCACCACGGCGGCGAGGGAGAAGCAGAGGCCGGCGCTGGCCACCGATCCGGCGAACGCGATGATCATCGCGGCGAGCAGGACGAAGGACGCCAGCAGCAGCAGGGTGGCCGCCGCCGCGACCCGCCACGGGCCGGGACGGTAGGGACGCCGCCAGCTGTCGTGGTCGTCGAACGGCAGCGCGATGTCCTCTGCGTCCGCGTCGAATACGCGGTCGGCCGTCAGGAAGGGCAGGGGCACGACTGATCCTCACTCACAAGCACGCTCGATTGCTGTGCCCGGTGAGGCTACCGAGCGGCCCCCCGGCCGACCACTCCAGGGGGCCCGTACGGGTCAGCGGTGCTGGGAGGCCTCGGAGGTCTGACCGTGGGACGGCGTCGGGGCGGTGTCGAGAGCGGGCAGACCGAAGAGCAGCGACCCGGCGAAACCGGCGATCAGTGTGAGCCCTACGAGGGATCGAGCGGCCAGCTGGGAGCGACTGGCTCGCCGGCGGGGAGGCGGAGTGACATTACTGCGGAACCGGTCGGCCTCGGCAACGAACGAGAACGGGACGGATTCACGCCGGCGGAACATGAGGAAACTCTCCTTGAACGCTGTGAAGGGTGCTGCTAATGAGTCAGACGTACGAGAGGCCCGATCGGTGCCCCGAATCGCCGAAGCATCCAGAATTTCCCGCTGACGGATCGCCTCTCCACGGCCCGTAGAGTGGACGCCGCCCGAGCGAAGCAATTGGAAGGACCCCCGCCGGTGAGCGACACCCCCGAGCCCACGAAGGCCCACTTCCGCAGCGATGTCACCGTTGACCTGGTGAAATCGGCGGCCAGCGACTCCGACGTGCTGTTCGCAGCCCGTGTCTCCACGGCCGGGGAGCAGTCCCTGGAAGAGGTCACGAAGGACCCCGAGCGCTCCAAGGGACTCATCAACTACCTGATGCGGGACCGGCACGGCAGCCCGTTCGAGCACAACTCGATGACCTTCTTCATCAGCGCCCCGATCTTCGTGTTCCGTGAGTTCATGCGGCACCGCGTGGGGTGGTCGTACAACGAGGAATCGGGCCGCTACAGGGAGCTCGAGCCGGTCTTCTACGTCCCGGGGGAGTCCCGCAAGCTCATCCAGCAGGGCCGCCCCGGCAAGTACGAATTCGTCGAGGGGACCCCGGAGCAGCACGAGCTCACCAGCCGGGCCATGGAGGAGTCGTACCGGCAGGCGTACGACGCCTACCAGGAGATGCTCGCCGCCGGAGTCGCCCGTGAGGTCGCCCGCGCCGTGCTCCCCGTCGGACTCTTCTCCACGATGTACGCCACCTGCAACGCCCGGTCGCTCATGCACTTCCTCGGTCTGCGCACGCAGCACGAGCTGGCCAAGGTGCCGTCCTTCCCGCAGCGCGAGATCGAGATGGTCGGGGAGCAGATGGAACAGCACTGGCAGACCCTAATGCCGCTCACTCATGCCGCCTTCAACAAAAACGGACGGGTCGCCCCGTAGGCGGTGTCCGTATTGCGGCGTTTCGAGAAGTTCATCTAGGCTGATCAAACGGACCCGGCACTGCTTGAACCCCCGAGCAGGCAGTGCCGGGCTCCTCTTCCTCGTCCCCCCGAGGGGGCACGACGCTCCGAGCAACGAGTAGCGTGTTACCCATGGCTCCGATCTCCACTCCGCAGACCCCCTTCGGGAGGGTCCTCACCGCTATGGTCACGCCCTTCACGGCGGACGGCGCAATCGACCTCGACGGCGCCCAGCGGCTCGCCGCCCATCTGGTGGACGCAGGCAACGACGGCCTCGTCGTCAACGGCACCACGGGCGAGTCCCCGACCACCAGCGACGCGGAGAAAGACCAGCTCGTGAGGGCTGTGCTGGAAGCGGTAGGAGACCGCGCCCACGTCGTCGCAGGCGTCGGCACCAACGACACACGGCACAGCATCGAGCTGGCACGCACCGCCGAGCGCACCGGCGCCCACGGCCTCCTCGCGGTCACGCCGTACTACAACAAGCCGCCGCAGGAGGGCCTCCTCCGCCACTTCGGCGCCATCGCGGACTCGACCGAGCTCCCGGTGATGCTGTACGACATTCCCGGCCGCAGCGGTGTGCCGATCGACACAGAGACGCTCGTACGCCTCGCCGAGCACCCCAGGATCGTCGCCAACAAGGACGCCAAGGGAGACCTGGGCCGTGCCAGCTGGGCCATCGCCCAGTCCGGCCTCGCCTGGTACTCCGGCGACGACATGCTCAACCTTCCCCTGCTCTCGGTCGGCGCCATCGGTTTCGTCTCCGTCGTCGGCCACGTCGTCACCCCGGAGCTCCGCGCACTCATCGAGGCGCACCTCGGCGGCGACGTGCAGAAGGCCACGGAGATCCACCAGAAGCTCCTCCCGGTCTTCACCGGGATGTTCCGCACCCAGGGCGTGATCACCACCAAGGCCGCGCTCACCCTGCAGGGCCTGCCCGCCGGCCCGCTGCGCCTCCCTCTGGTGGAACTCACCGCACAGGAGACGGCCCAGCTCAAGATCGATCTGGCTGCCGGTGGGGTACAGCTCTAACCACGGACTTCACAACTGAATACGCGAGGACACTCGCGGCGGAAACACCACCTGACAACAGCAAGTGCACGAATGACATGCGCGCCACGTGCCCTCAGCGGTACGTGGCGCGCGTGGTAAGGAGAGTCTTTTGAGTCATCCGCATCCTGAACTCGGTACGCCGCCGAAGCTCCCCAAGGGCGGCCTGCGGGTCACCCCGCTGGGCGGCCTGGGCGAGATCGGCCGCAACATGACGGTCTTCGAGTACGGCGGCCGCCTGCTCATCGTCGACTGCGGCGTGCTCTTCCCCGAGGAGGAGCAGCCCGGCATCGACCTGATCCTGCCGGACTTCACCACCATCAGGGACCGCCTGGACGACATCGAGGGCATCGTCCTCACGCACGGCCACGAGGACCACATCGGTGCCGTCCCGTACCTGCTCCGGCTGAAGCCGGACATCCCGCTCATCGGCTCCAAGCTGACCCTCGCACTCATCGAGGCCAAGCTCCAGGAACACCGCATCCGTCCCTACACCCTCGAGGTGTCCGAGGGACAGCGTGAGCGCATCGGGATCTTCGACTGCGAGTTCGTCGCGGTCAACCACTCCATCCCGGACGCCCTCGCGGTCGCCATCCGCACCCCTGCGGGCATGGCCGTCGTGACCGGTGACTTCAAGATGGACCAGCTCCCGCTGGACGGCCGTCTCACCGACCTGCACGCCTTCGCGAGGCTGAGTGAGGAAGGCATCGACCTTCTCCTCTCCGACTCGACGAACGCGGAGGTCCCCGGATTCGTTCCGCCGGAGCGGGACATCTCCAACGTCCTGCGCACGGTGTTCGCCAACGCGCAGAAGCGCATCATCGTGGCCAGCTTCGCAAGCCACGTGCACCGCATCCAGCAGATCCTGGACGCCGCCCACGAGTACGGCCGCAGGGTCGCCTTCGTCGGACGTTCCATGGTCCGCAACATGGGCATCGCCCGTGACCTGGGCTATCTCAAGGTGCCCGCCGGCCTGGTCGTGGACGTCAAGAGCCTCGACGACCTGCCCGACGACGAGGTCGTGCTCGTCTGCACGGGGTCGCAGGGCGAGCCCATGGCCGCGCTCTCCCGCATGGCCAACCGCGACCACCAGATCCGGATCGTCCCGGGCGACACCGTGATCCTGGCGTCCTCGCTGATCCCGGGCAACGAGAACGCGGTCTACCGCGTGATCAACGGCCTCACCCGCTGGGGCGCGAACGTCGTCCACAAGGGCAACGCCAAGGTCCACGTCTCGGGCCACGCCTCGGCCGGCGAGCTGCTGTACTTCTACAACATCTGCAAGCCGAAGAACCTGATGCCGGTGCACGGTGAATGGCGCCACCTCCGGGCCAATGCCGAGCTGGGTGCGCTGACCGGCGTTCCCAAGGACCACATCGTCATCGCGGAGGACGGCGTCGTCGTCGACCTCGTCGACGGCAAGGCGAAGATCGTCGGCAAGGTCCAGGCGGGCTACGTCTACGTCGACGGCCTTTCGGTCGGCGACGTCACGGAGACGTCCCTCAAGGACCGCCGCATCCTCGGCGACGAGGGGATCATCTCGGTCTTCATCGTGGTCGACAGCTCGTCCGGCAAGATCGTGGGCGGTCCCCACATCCAGGCCCGCGGTTCCGGCATCGAAGACTCCGCGTTCAGTGCCGTGGTGCCGAAGGTCGAGGACGCCCTCAACAAGTCGGCCCAGGACGGCGTGATGGAGCCCCACCAGCTCCAGCAGCTGGTCAGGCGCACGGTGGGCAAGTGGGTGTCGGACACCTACCGCCGGCGCCCGATGATCCTTCCGGTCGTCGTCGAGGTCTGACCCGACGGGGACCGGCAGGTCGCCAACCAGGAGCGGGGCACCCCGATTTGCATCGGGGTGCCCCGCTCCAGTACGTTTGCCATTCCGCCTGAACGGGAAGCACCCCGCGCACCTGTGCGCCGGGACAGACCCCGAAGGGGCGGGAAAACCGGCTCAGAATCTCTGATAAAGTCGGATCCGCCGAAAGGCAAAGGCCACTCCGCAGGCCGCTGGATTCAGATTCGGACCGGAAACGGAACGGAAAAGAGTCTGGTAAAGTCGGACTCGCCGGAAAGGGAAACGCGAAAGCGAAGAACTGGAAAGCGAAACAAGCAGTAACCCGCTTCGGCCGGGAATCGGACACGAAAGAGTCTGATAGAGTCGGAAACGCAAGAACGAAGGGAAGCGCCCGGAGGGCCCCGGT